>NZ_JBITZL010000005.1:0-560938 GCF_044546845.1 Streptomyces sp. NPDC053076
GTTGATTTTTGGCACGCTGTTGAGTTCTCAAGGAACGGTCGCTTCCTTTGTACTCACCCTCTCGGGCTTTCCTCCGGGCTTCCCTTCGGTGTTTCAAACTCTATCAGGGTTTTTCCGTCTCCCTGACCACTTCCCTGCAGACATGCAGAAGTGATCCCGAGATAGGATCTGACGAGTTTGAGTGCTGCCGAGCGGAGACGCTTTCGCGTCGCTCCGCCCCAAGCAGGAGTACGACTGTACACGCGGCCTCCGAGCCCGTGCAAATCCACAGGGTTGGTGGTCTAGACCACTTGCTGGTAGGTTCCATACGGAACCGCCGCTTCCTTTGACATACCCTGCTGCTCAGTGTGCCGTCAGGGACAGGCAGTGACGGCCCTACCTGCAGCTCCACTCCTGGGAGGCTTCCCATGACCACCGTGACGTCCCCGCTCGCCGGACGGGCCATCGGACTGGCCGCAGTGCCGGATCCGGTCTTCTCCGGGGCCATGGTCGGCCCGGGTACCGCGATCGACCCCGTGCGTGAGGCCTCCGAGGCGGTGTCGCCCGTGGACGGCGTCATCGTCTCCCTTCACCCGCACGCGTTCGTCGTGGTCGACGAGAGCGGGCACGGGGTGCTCACCCATCTCGGCATCGACACCGTGCAGCTCAACGGCGAGGGCTTCGAGCTGCTCGTCAACAAGGGGGACACCGTGACCCGCGGCCAGGCCATCGTGCGCTGGAACCCCGTGGCCGTCGAGGCCGCCGGCAAGTCCCCGGTATGCCCGATCGTCGCGCTCGAAGCCACCGCGGAGGCCCTCTCCGACCTCTGTGACAGCGGTGACGTGAAGACCGGCGACAGCCTCTTCTTCTGGAACTAGGCGACAGCGTCTTCTTCTGGAACCAAGGGCACTGCCGTCGTAGGACGGCGAACAGGACAACCATCGCGGCGGCGGGACCCGCCGCACTATCGGAGACGGGTGAGATGGAGACAACGCTGCGAGGCGTCGGCGTGAGCCATGGCGTGGCGATCGGCGAGGTTCGGCACATGGGTACGGCGGTGCTGGAGCCGCCGGCCAAGCAGATCCCCACCGAGGACGCCGAGCGTGAGCAGGGGCGCGCCCGCCAGGCCGTGGACGCTGTGGCCGCCGACCTGATGGCGCGCGGCAATCTGGCCGGGGGCGAGGCCCAGGCCGTGCTGGAAGCGCAGGCCATGATGGCCCAGGATCCCGAGCTGATGGCCGACGTGGACCGGCGGATCGCCGTCGGCAGCACCGCCGAGCGCGCCGTGTACGACGCCTTCGCCGCGTACCGGGAGCTGCTCGCCGGTGCCGGGGAGTACCTCGCGGGGCGCGTGGCCGACCTCGATGACGTGCGGAATCGTATTGTCGCCCGGCTGCTGGGCGTTCCGATGCCGGGTGTCCCGGACAGTGACCAGCCCTACGTGCTCGTGGCCCGGGATCTGGCTCCGGCCGACACGGCGCTGCTCGACCCGTCGCTGGTCCTCGGTTTCGTCACCGAGGAGGGTGGTCCGACCAGCCACAGTGCCATCCTGGCGCGGGCGCTCGGTGTGCCGGCCGTCGTGGCGCTGCCGGGCGCCGGTGAGCTGGCCGAGGGCACGCTGATCGCCGTGGACGGCAGCACGGGCGACATCTTCGTGAATCCGAGCGAGGAGAAGAAGGCGCAGCTGGAGGCCGCGGCTGCCCAGCGCAAGGCCGCGCTGGCCGCTGCGACGGGGCCCGGTGTGACGGCGGACGGGCACAAGATGCCGCTGCTGGCCAACGTGGGCGGTCCGGCGGACGTACCGGCGGCGGTCGAGGCGGGTGCCGAGGGCGTCGGGCTGTTCCGGACGGAGTTCCTGTTCCTGGACGACAGCAAGAACGCTCCTTCCGAGGAGAAGCAGGTGGGGGCCTACCGGCAGGTGCTGGAGGCGTTCCCCGAGGGTCGTGTGGTCGTGCGGGTGCTGGACGCCGGCGCGGACAAGCCGCTGGACTTCCTGACACCGGCGGACGAGCCGAACCCTGCTCTGGGGGTGCGCGGGCTGCGGACGCTGCTCGACCACCCGGAGGTGCTGCGCACCCAGCTGACGGCGCTGGCGAAGGCCGCCGAGGGTCTGCCCGTCTACCTCGAGGTGATGGCTCCCATGGTGGCGGACCGCAGGGACGCGAAGGCGTTCGCGGACGCCTGCCGCGAGGCGGGGCTCGAGGCGAAGTTCGGCGCGATGGTCGAGATCCCGTCGGCAGCGCTGCGGGCGCGTTCGATCTTGCAGGAGGTCGAGTTCCTGTCGCTGGGGACCAACGACCTCGCGCAGTACACGTTCGCCGCGGACCGGCAGGTGGGTGCGGTGTCGCGGTTGCAGGACCCGTGGCAGCCCGCGCTGCTCGACCTGGTCGCGCTGTCCGCCGAGGCGGCCAAGGCCGAGGGCAAGAGCTGCGGGGTGTGCGGTGAGGCCGCGTCCGATCCGCTGCTGGCGTGTGTGCTGACCGGTCTGGGTGTCACCTCCCTGTCCATGGGTTCGGCGTCGATTCCGTACGTCCGCGCCACGTTGGCGAAGTACACGCTGGCGCAGTGCGAGCGGGCGGCTGCGGCGGCGCGTGCGGCGGACAGCGCCGAGGAGGCGCGCGGCGCGGCTCAGGCGGTGCTGTCGGGCGAGTAGCCGTACCGGCACCTTCGGTGTGTCGGTTCAGGGGCGTCCCGCCTTTCGGCGGGGCGCCCCTGGTGTGTTTCGGGGCGTGTGGGGGCGTCAGTGTCGGTGGTCCGGTGCCCTCCCCGCCTCCGGGAGGTCGGGCGGCTCGCCGTAGTCGACGCCGGGTTCGGGCGAGATGAGGTCCCCGGATTCGGCGTCGGTGCAGTAGGCGTCGAAGACCTCGGCCGCTGTCAGTGGTTCGAGGGCGCCGCCGCGCAGTCGCCAGCCGTAGACCCGGTCGACCGCGCCGGCGGCGCTGGTGCGCATGACGAGTCCGCCGGGGCTGCGGGTGGCGAGGCCGAGGGCGAGCACGCTGGTGAACTCGAGGGCTTCGGCCTCGTCCAGGCGCGTGGCGCCGTGGGGCTCCTGGTCGCCGTGCAGAACGGAGATGAGGGTGTCCGGTGGTCCGGAGACGGTGCACACGAGGTGCCGGTCGCCGGGTGGTGCGGTGTCGAGGATGCCTGCCAGGAGGCTGGAGGCTCGGGTGAAGGCTGCCTTGCCGATGTCCTCGCCGCAGGTCGGGCAGGGGCCCAGGCGGGTCAGGAGGGTGGTGGCGTACTCCCAGGTGGCCTGGCGCAGGGCTTCGTCGACGAGGGCGGGCAGGAGGGCGGCGAGCGGGCGGCCGTCGTAGGGAATGGTGGGGCCGGTGGCCGCGAGTTCGGCGGTGAACCGGCTCCGGCTGGCCGGGGCTTCCGGGTCGACGCCGGTGTGCGCGCAGTACGCGGCGTAGTCCTCGGGGTCGAACAGGGCGAGTGTGGTGTGGGTGCCCTGTGCGGCGCGGGCCCGGAGAACCGTCTCCAGTTGCTGGAGGTACGTCTCGTGGTCGTCGAAGGTGAAGCTGCGGTAGCGCCGCATGGTGCGGAAGTCGTGGTCGTCGGTGAGCACGCCGATGGTGCCGGCGATTTCGCGGCGCAGGACGCGTCGCATGGTCTGGTGGTCGGTGTGCGCCATGTTTCCCCCAATGCGCAGTCGATCAATTCTCACTCACCGTAACCGGCGCCACTGACAACGGCCGTCCGCAGATGGTCGTGGATCGAGCATGAGTGCTTGTCTGCGCAGGTCAGATCCTTGCGGAGTGACCTGTCGGGGGCGGTCCCGGACGCCGTTGCCGCGCGGCGTGGGCCCGGGACCGTGTGCGGAGGGTGACCTTCCGGTGGTTTCAGGCGCGCTTGCGGGCCAGTTCCTCGTAGAAGCCGAGCAGGGCGAGGTTGTCGATGGAGCCGGGGTTGACCGCGTTCTCCAGGGGCGTGCCCTGCAGGAGCCGTTTGACCGGGACTTCGATGCGCTTGCCGGTGAGGGTGTGCGGGATCCCGGGCACTTCGATGATCTCGTCGGGGACGTGGCGTGGAGAGAGCTGTGCGCGGATGGCCTGCTTCACGCGGTCCAGGAGCTTGTCGTCCAGGACGGCTCCCGGTGCGAGGTGCACGAACAGAGGCATCCAGTAGCCGCCGTCGGGCTGTTCGATGCCGAGGACAAGGGATTCCTTGATCTCGGGCAGGCGCTCCACGACCTCGTAGATGTCGGCCGAGCCCATGCGTACACCCTGCCGGTTGAGGGTGGAGTCGGAGCGGCCGTGGATGATCACGGTCCCGCGTGAGGTGAGGGTGATCCAGTCGCCGTGGCGCCAGACGCCGGGGTAGGTGTCGAAGTAGCTGGCGTGGTAGCGGCTGCCGTCAGGGTCGTTCCAGAAGTGGATCGGCATGGACGGCATGGGGTTGACGACGACCAGTTCGCCGACCTCGTCGATGAGGGGCTTGCCGCTGGGGTCCCAGGACCGCAGGTCGGTGCCGAGGCCGGGTGCCTGGAGTTCGCCGGTGTACACCGGCAGCGTCGGTACGCCGCCGGCGAAGCAGGAGCAGACGTCGGTGCCGCCGCTGACGGAGGCGATCCACAGGTCGTCGCGGACCTCGTCGTGCAGCCAGCGGAAGCCGTCGGGCGGCAGCGGGGAGCCGGTTGTGGCGACGCACTTCACGGCGGTCAGGTCGTATGCGCGGGCGGGGTGGACGCCGGCCTTGCGGCAGGCCATGACGTAGGCGGCCGAGGTGCCGTAGAGGGTGGCTCCGGTGCGCTCGGCGATGCGCCACTGGGCGCCCGTGTCCGGGTAGCCGGGGCTGCCGTCGTAGAGGACGATCGTGGTGCCCGTGAGCAGGCCGGAGACGAGGAAGTTCCACATCATCCAGCCGGTCGAGGTGTACCAGAAGAAGCGGTCCTCGGGCCCGAGGTCGCAGTGCAGGCCGAGCTGCTTGAGGTGTTCGACCAGGATGCCGCCCTGCGACTGGACGATGGCCTTGGGCAGGCCGGTCGTGCCGGAGGAGTACAGGACCCACAGCGGGTGGTCGAAGGGGACCTGTTCGTAGACCGGCTCGGCGTCCCCGGCCGTCAGTGCCGACCATTCCAGGGCGCCTTCGGGGGCCTCGCTGCCCAGCAGCGGGATGTGGACGACGGCGCGCAGGGTGGGCAGCTCGCGGCGCAGCTCGGCGACGGTCTCGCGGCGGTCGTGTTCCTTGCCGCCGTAGCGGTAGCCGTCGACGGTGAACAGGACGACGGGTTCGACCTGCTGGAAGCGGTCGAGGACGCTGCGGGCGCCGAAGTCGGGGGCGCAGGAGGTCCAGACGGCGCCGACGGCGGCCGCGGCGAGGAGGGCGACGACGGCCTGCGGGATGTTGGGGAGGTAGCCGCTGACGCGGTCGCCGGGGCGTACGCCGAGTGCGCGGAGCTCGGCGGCGAGGGAGCCGACCTGGCGGCGCAGCTCGGACCAGGTCACCGGGCGCGGGTCGTGGGACTCGTCCACGTACAGGAGGGCGGGCTGGTCGGCGCGGTCGGTCGCGGCGCGCAGGGCGTGCTCGGCGTAGTTGAGGGTGGCGCCGGGGAACCACTGGGCGCCGGGCATGGCACGGTCGCCGAGCACGCGCGTGCAAGGCGTCGAGAACCGTACGTCGAACCACTCGGTGAGGGCTCTCCAGAAGGTGTCCAGCTGGTCGACGGACCACCGGTGCAGGGCCGGGTAGCCGCCCTCGGCCGGCGCGCCGTGGTGTGCGGCGGCCCACGCCTGGAACTGGGTGATGCGGGCCTGGGCGACCTGTTCGGGATCGGGCTGCCAGAGCGGCTGGGGGTTCGCGGTCGACATGGGAGGCTCCCGGGCTGTGCGCGTCGTGGGCGTCGGTCCGCGCACGGGCTGGGGTGTGCGCGTGACGCGGCTGACAGGGACGATGCCATGTGATCGACTTCCGCACCAGGGTGCGCCCCACACAGTCCACGTCATGAAGATGTGGTCGCGGCACGGATGAACGGCAGTTGAACGACACGCGCGCGTAGGGCGCTCGGTGGCAGGGTGAGCAGCATGGACGGTCGTGACCTGGTGCGTTCGGTGAGTGTGGTCGGTTCGGGAAGGGCGGCTCTGGGGTTGCGTACCGTACGGGCGGCGTGGCGCAGCAGGCGTATCGACGCGGCGGGGTTGCCGCGCCGGGGGCCCGAGCGGGCCCGGGTGCCGGGGCAGGTGCAGGGCGTGGAGCCGGGTCCGGGCGGCGGTCTGATCCGCTTCGACCGCTCCGAGCTGCGCATCGTCGTGGCGGTGAACGGAGCGGTCTTCTGGGGGTGGGACGGGGCGGGTGCGCGGCCGTCGTACGCACTCGCGGGGAGCGGTCCCGAGCCCGATCCGCGGGCGGTGCTGGAGCCGGACAAGGACGGCGGCTGGCGGGTGGTGGCCGAGCGGGTCACGGTCGTCGTGTCGCGGCACGGCGCCGTTGAGGTGCGCACGCCGGGCGGGGTGATGCTTCGGCGGGATCTGCCGCCGCGCTGGTGGGAGCCGGTGGGTGGGGGTGCGCCGCGGTGGATGCAGCGGTCGGAGGTGGCGGCGGACGCACGGTTCTTCGGCCTGGGCGGGCGCGCGTGCGGTCCCCGGCTGCGGGACGGCGGGTACCGGCTGTGGAACACCGACCCCGGCCGTGCGTTCGGGCCTGGTCAGGATCCGCTGTACCTGACGATGCCGGTGCAGCTGGTGGTGGCGGACGCGGGCACGCATCTGGTGTTCCACGACACCACGTGGGACGGCACGGTGGTCCTGCGGGAGGGTGAGGAGGGTGCCGGGTCCGGGCACGACCGGGCGGGGCGCTGTGAGACGCGCATGGACGGCGGTCCGCTGCGCTGCTGGGTGATGGTGGGGACGCCCGCGCGCGTGCTGCACACGTGGGCCTCACTGACCGGGGCGCCGGCGCTGCCACCCGCGTGGGCGCTGGGGCACCATCACGCGCGGTGGGGCTTCGGCAGCGAGCAGGAGGTGCGCCGGATCGTCGCGGGCTACCAGGAGCGCGGCCTGCCGCTGGATGCCGTGCACCTCGACATCGACCACTACGACGACCACCAGGTGTTCACCGTCGGCCAGGAGCGTTTCCCCAAGCTGCCGGTGCTGGCGGAGGAACTGCGCCAGGACGGGATCCGGCTGGTGTCGATCGTCGGTCCGGCGGTGCGGGCGGCACCGGGCAACACGGTGTTCGAGAGCGGTTCGGCCGTGGACGCGTTCGTGCGGGACGCGTGGGGCCGTACGGTGCGGGGTGTCGGGTGGGCCGGGGAGTCGGTCTTCCCGGACTTCACGGACGCGCGCGTGCGCGCGTGGTGGGGCGGGCTCTACGAGGAGCGGCTGGGGCAGGGTTTCGCGGGGTTCTGGCACGACATGAACGAGCCGACGTCGTTCAGCGCCTTCGGTGAGCCGACGCTGCCGCGCTCGGCCCGGCACGCCCTCGAGGGGCGCGGCGGCGACCACCGGGAGGCGCACAACGTGTATGCGCTGTGCATGGCTCAGGCGGCCTGCGAGGGTCTGCGCGAACTGGCGCCCCGGGAGCGGCCCTTCGTGTTCTCCCGCTCGGGCTGGGCCGGGATGCAGCGCTACGGGGGTACCTGGTCGGGCGACGTGGCGACGGGATGGCCGGGGCTGCGGGCGTCGCTGTCGCTGGTGCTGGGGCTCGGCCTGTGCGGGGTGCCGTACTCGGGTCCGGACGTGGGCGGTTTCGACGGCAGTCCGTCACCGGAACTGTATCTGCGGTGGTTGCAGCTGGGCGCCTATCTGCCGCTGTTCCGCACGCACGCGGGTCTGCGAGCGGGGCGCAGGGAGCCCTGGGAGTTCGGTGCCGAGGTGCTGGAGCACGCGCGCGTGGTGCTGCTCGAACGCCGGCGGCTCTTGCCGTACTTCGTGACGCTGTCACATCTGGCCCGGCGGACCGGCGCGCCCTATGTGCGGCCGCTGTGGTGGGGGGCGTCGGAGGACCGGGCCCTGCGCGACTGCGAGGACACGTTCTTGCTGGGCGACAGCCTGCTGGTGGCTCCGGTCCTGGACCCCGGTGCCGGCCGGCGGGCGGTGCAGATGCCGCGGGGCCACTGGTACGACACGGTGACGGAGGAGGTCTACGAGGGGCCGGCGCGGGTTCTCGTCGACGCGCCGCTGTCGCGGATACCGGTGTTCGCGCGCGCGGGAGCGGTGCTGCCCGTGCGGGGCGACGACGGCGGGCTGGAGCTGGAGGTGTGGGCGCCCGCGCGCGGACGGACCGGGGGCGGCCTGGTCGTGCCGGACGCGGGCGACGGGTGGGACGAACCGGAGATCGAACGCTACGTGGCCCGTCGGCAGGGCGGCCGGGTGGTGGTCACCCGGGATCGGGAGGGCGGCGTGACGGAGCCGCCCTACCCGGTGCGTGTGCGGGGGCTCGACTGAGCCGTCCGGCTCACACGTAGCGGCCCTCGAACCATGCCTTGGCGGCCAGCGTGTGCAGCGGGAAGGCGAGTTCCTCGGGCCTGCGCAGCAGGTGCCGGCCCTCCGTCTCGTCCGTGGGACCGGAGGGCGGCAGTCCGTCGGCCGGACGTTCGGGCAGCAGTCCGAACAGCAGCAGGTGCCCGTCGGGTGAGCTCATGGCGTCCACGAGCCGCACGTCGCGGGCGGCTGCGTCGATACCGGTCTCTTCCCTGAGTTCGCGTACGACGGCCTGTTTCCAGTCCTCGCGGTCGTCGATGTAGCCACCGGGCAGGGCCATGCCTCCGCGCGCGGGGGCGATGGTCCGGGTGATGACGACCAGGGCCGTGCCCTTGGTGTCGTACACGGGCTGGAGCGCGACCGCGACGGGCAGCGGGTTGCGGTAGGCGACGGTCCCGCAGGAGGGGCAGGTGCGCGGCCAGCCGGAAATGCCCTCTCCATAGGGCGCTCCGCAGCTCGAACAGTATGAGTTCGGCGTGGAGTTGACAGTTGGGTGCTGAGTTTCGGACACGCGCGGACTGTATCCGATCAGGGGAGGGGCGTGTTCCGGCCGTGACACGCCAGGAACGGGCGAAGGGGGGCCGTGACACGCCAGGAACGGGCGAAAGGGGAAAAGGGAAGGGGTGGCCGGAATCACCCCCGTCGGTCCCGGCCACCCCTCGTGTACCACGACGCCGCCCGGGGCCGTTCGGTTCACAGAATCCGCCTGCCCCTTCACGGTTGCCCGTGGCACACTTCTGACGCATCGTCAGATCACCTTATGGGGAGGGCCCTTGCCGCACACACGCAAGCCCGCGGTCACCGACTGGTTCACCGGTGAGGGTGACGGCTTCCGCCTCCTGGGCACCCGCTGCACGGCCTGTGCCTCGGTCTTCTTCCCGCGCGAGGACGTCCACTGCCGCAACCCGCACTGCGCGGGCGGCTCCCTGGAGGAGGTCCGGCTGTCACAAAGGGGGCGTATATGGTCGTACACCGACAGCCGTTACCGCCCGCCGTCACCCTATGTGAGCGATCCGGAACTTCCGTGGGTGCCGTACACGTTGATCGCGGTGGAGCTGGAGGCCGAACGGATCGTGGTGCTGGGTCAGGCGGCTCCCGGGATCACCGTCGCCGATCTGACGGTGGGCATGGAGGTGGAGGTCGTCCCCGGTGTGCTCCACGAGGACACGGAGACGACCTGGACCATCTGGCACTGGCAGCCGACGGGGGTGGCGGCATGACGGTTGACGTGGCGGTGCTCGGTGCGGGCATGCATCCATGGGGCAAGTGGGGCCGCAGCTTCGTGGAGTACGGGACGGCGGCGGCCCGCGCGGCTCTCGCGGACGCGGGCCTCCAGTGGCGGGACATCGGCTCCGTCGTGGGCGCCGACACGGTGCGCGGCGGATATCCCGGGTACGTCGCGGGAGCGACCTTCGCCAAGGCCCTGGGCTGGCAGGGAGCGAGCGTGACCAGTGTGTACGCGGCGTGCGCGTCGGGGGCCCAGGCCATCTCCGCGGCGCGGGCGCAGATTCTCGCCGGCCTCGCGGACGTCGTCCTGGTGGTGGGCGCGGACGCCGCCCCCAAGGGGTTCTTCCGGCCCGCGGGCGGAGAGCGTCCCGACGATCCGGACCGGCTGCGCTTCCGCCTGCTCGGCGCGACGAATCCGGCGTACTTCGGGCTGTACGCGCGGCGGCGGATGGCGGTGCACGGGGACACACCGGAGGACTTCGCGCTGGTCAAGGTGAAGAACGCGGCCCTCGGGGCGCTTAATCCGCACGCCCGCTACCGCAAACGGGTCACCGCCGAGGAGGTGGCCGCCTCCGCGGTGGTCGCCGACCCCCTGCGGCTGCTGGACATCTGCGCCACCTCCGACGGCGGGGCCGCCCTGGTGCTGTCCAGCCTGGACTTCGCGCACCGGCACGGTGTCGCCCGGCCGGTGCGGATCAGGGCGGTGTCGACGGTGACCCCCCGCTTCCCGAACACGGTGCTGGACCTGCCGGACATCGCCACGGACTGTGCGGCCTCGGTGTCGCCCCCGGCTGAGACCTTCCGGTCGTCCATCGCCCGGGCCGCCTACGAAGAGGCGGGCGTCGGCCCCGGGGACCTGTCCCTGGCCGAGGTGTACGACCTGTCCACGGCACTGGAGTTGCAGTGGTACGAGGACCTCGGACTGTGCGGCGAGGGCGAGGCCGTGAAGCTGCTCCGGGAGGGCGCGACCGCCATGGGCGGCCGGACACCCGTGAACACCAGCGGTGGACTCGCCTCCTTCGGGGAGGCCGTGCCGGCCCAGGCCATCGCCCAGGTCTGCGAGCTGACCTGGCAGCTGAGAGGTGCGGCGGGCGACCGCCAGGTGGCCGGGGCACGGGTGGGCATCACCGCCAACCAGGGGCTGTTCGGGCACGGGTCCTCGGTGGTCGCCGTACGGTGAGCGAAGCCGGACGGGAGCCGTGCGGGGAAGCGGAAGCTGTGCGGGGGAAGCGGAAGCCGTGCAGGGGAAGCGGGAGCCGTGGAGTCGTCCACGCTGTGTGACCACCCCGGAATCCTGCGTGAACGTCTTATGAACTGGGCCTGGGCGTGGACGGGCAGCGCCATCATGCTCCCGTGCACTCCTGGACGGATACTCTCCGCTTCGCCTTCCAGCCGGTGGTCAACCTGAGGACGGGCGCGGTCGCCGCACTGGAGACACTCGCCCGCCCGGAAACCGGCGACGTCCTGGCCGAGGCCCGCCGGGATCCGGAGCTCGACGGCACGCTGACCGTGTTGGCCCTGCGTGCGGCGGCACGCAAGGAGACGCTGCTGCCGCTCCATCTGAACGTGTTCGCGGCCACCCTCGCCGACCTCGGCGGCCTCACACCGCTGCACGACGCCGTCCGCGCGGCCGGGCGCCTGCCCTGGGAGGTGACCCTCGACATCGTCCCGCCCTACACGCACGTGCCGCAGCGGGCCCTGCTGGAGGCGGTGGCCGTGCTGCGCGAGCAGGGCTTCCGGATCAGCGCGGACGGCATCGGGGACGGTGACGTACCGCTCAGGCTGCTCACCGACCTCTCCCCCGACCTGGTCAAGCTCGACGCCTCGCTGCTGGCGCGGCCGGCCGCCGTGCGGGCCATGCGGACGTTGTGCGAGGAACTGGGCGCTCTGGTCGCGGTGGAGGGCGTGGAGACCGAGCTCCAGTGCGCGGCGGCCCTGGCGGCCGGTGCGCAGCTGGCCCAGGGCGAGCTGTTCGCGCCGCCGGCCCGGATTCCCGCGGCGGACGTATACGTTCCGTCCCTCGCTCCCGCTGCCGTGACCGTGTCCCGCTCCGGACCGTCGGTGCGGGAGTTCGTGCGGCCCGCGGCCGTCCTGCCGCTGACCGCTTCCGCCGGGCAGGTGCGGGCCCTGCTGACCGGTTCTCCGGAGGTCTCCGGGGTGTTGCTGGTGGATCCGGCCGGCCGGCCCGTCCGGTCGGTGCACCGTTCGCGCTTCCTGCTGTCGATGTCCGGCCGCTACGGGCACGCCCTGTACGCCGACCGGCCGGCCTTCAAGCTCGGCGACGCGCCCCGCACGGTCGGTGTCGACGCGACGGCCTGGCAGGTGCTGGACGTGGTGGCGGTAGGCGGCCGGGACCGGACCTCCGACGACGTCGCGGTGGTCGACGAACACGGCCGGTGCGTGGGGGTCGTACGGCTGGCCGATCTGGTGCGGGCGCTGGCCGAGAGCCGGGTCGAGGAGGCGGCCGGGCTCAACCCGCTGACCCGGCTGCCCGGTTCCGACGCGATCGTGAGCGAGGTGGACCGACGGATCTCCGACGGGCGGGCGTTCGCGCTCAGCTGGCTGGACATCGACCATTTCAAGCAGATCAACGACGGAGCCGGGTTCGCCGCGGGCGACGAGCTGATCCGCGCCGTGGGCGGCGCGCTCCAGCAGGCGGTCGCGGGGCACGCGCGCGTGGGGCACATCGGCGGGGACGACTTCCTGGTGCTGGCCGACGAGGAGGCGCTCCATCCGCTGGTGGCCGCGGTGCTCGACGCTTCCTGGGCGGCGGGCGGCCGGCCGGTCACGCTGTCTGTGGCGACCGTCGTCTGTGGTCCGGGCAGTGTGAGCGACCATCACCAGGCCGCCGCCCAGCTCGCTCCGCTCAAGAAGGCGGCCAAGGCGCTGAACGGCGCGAGCTGGGTGCTCGGGCGCGCCGGGTTCCCCGGCCACGAGGTCCGGCGCGGCAGCCCGGGACCGGCTCCGGCCGCGGCCCCGGCGGGTTACGCGGCCGCCGAGCCACGGTGGTGAACCACCCGCACGCACAGGCCCGTTGCCGCACACCCGCCCCGCCGAAGCGGCGGGCGGGCCGGGTGTCACCGTCGTCGTCGGCAACCTTGACGCCCCCGGGACGCCGGTGAACACTTCCCGGTGTCAGCCCGCATCGCCGAACGTTCTCGGCGTCACCAGGCACCGCGGCACGGGTCTTTCCTGCTCCATGGCCCTGCTCTCCGAGGCGATCCGGCTGCGACGGCACGCTCGTCACGGACGCCGGGCGGGGCGCGGGGCCCTCCCTGCCTTCGGCTGAAGTCGCCAAGGGAACCCTCCTGCACGACAGGGCCGGGGCCGATCGGCCCCTGACGGCGCCAAGGGAGCCGCCATGAGCAACGCGGACATCTTCGTCGGCGAGGTCATCGGCACCGCGATCCTGATCCTGTTCGGTGCCGGAGTCTGCGCCGCCGTGACCCTCAGATACTCCAAGGCCCGGGCCTCGGGCTGGGTGGTGATCGCCTTCGGTTGGGGCTTCGGTGTGCTCGCGGGCGCGTACACCGCCGCTCCCCTCTCCGGTGGCCACCTCAATCCCGCGGTGACCATCGGCATCGCCGTCGACACCGGCAAGTGGGACAAGGTCTGGGTGTACCTGCTGGGGCAGATGGTCGGCGCCATGGTCGGCGCGGTGCTGGCCTATCTTGTGTACATCGCCCAGTTCCAGGCCAACGTCCGTACGGAAGGCACCACCGAGGGCACCGCCGACGAACCCGTGCCGACCCTCGGTATCTTCTCGACCGTCCCGGAGATCCGGAACCCGGTCGCCAATCTCGTCACGGAGATCATCGCGACCGTCGCCCTCGTCCTGCCGATCCTCGCCTTCGGGCTCACGAAGGGGCTCGGCGAGTCCGGCACCACCGTGCTGATCGTCTCGTTGCTCGTCGTGGGCATCGGCCTCTCCCTCGGCGGCCCCACCGGTTATGCCATCAACCCGGCCCGCGACCTCGGCCCCCGCGTCGTGCACACCCTCCTGCCGATCCCCCACAAGGGCACGTCCGACTGGGGGTACGCCTGGATCCCGGTCGTCGGACCGCTGGTCGGCGGAGCGCTCGCCGGCCTCCTCTACAACGCGGCCTTCTGACCCTCCGGTTTTGCCGACCCGGCTTGCACCGACCCGGCTCCCGATCCCCCGCGGCCTCGCGACCAGCGACCCGACCCAGCGACCCAGGGACAGCCATGACGGACACCGCCGACACCTACGTCGCCGCCATCGACCAGGGCACCACGTCCAGCCGCTGCATCGTCTTCGATCACAGCGGCGCGATCGTCGCCGTCGACCAGCGCGAGCACCGGCAGATCTTTCCCAGGCCCGGCTGGGTGGAGCACGACGCCACCGAGATCTGGTCCAAGGTGCAGGCCGTGGTGGCCGGGGCGCTCGCCCGGGCGGGGCTGCGCGCCGGCCAGCTCAGTGCCCTCGGCATCACCAACCAGCGGGAGACGACGGTCCTGTGGGACCGTGTCACGGGCAAGCCCGTGCACAACGCGATCGTCTGGCAGGACACCCGCACCGCGGCGCTCTGCGAGGAACTGGGCGGCGCGGACGGCCAGGACCGCTTCCGCGAGCGGACCGGCCTGCCCTTGGCCAGCTACTTCTCCGGGCCCAAGGCGGCCTGGCTGCTGGACCATGTCCCCGGTCTGCGACAGCGGGCGGAACGCGGTGAGATCGCGTTCGGCACCATCGACTCCTGGCTGATCTGGAACCTCACGGGCGGCATCGACGGCGGCCGGCACGTCACCGACGTCACGAACGCCGGCCGCACCATGCTGATGAACCTGGACACCCTCCAGTGGGACCCCTCCCTGCTGTCCGCGATGAACGTGCCCGAGGCCGTGCTGCCCGAGATCAGGTCGTCCGCCGAGGTGTACGGCACCGCCGTCGGACAGCTGTCCCAAGTGCCCGTGGCCTCGGCGCTGGGCGACCAGCAGGCCGCCGTGTTCGGGCAGGCGTGTTACGACGTCGGCACCGCCAAGAACACCTACGGCACCGGCAGTTTCCTGCTGCTGAACACCGGTGACCGGCCGGTGCCGTCCAAGAGCGGGCTGCTGACGACGTTGGGCTACAAGATCGGCGGGGAGGCGCCGGTGTACTGCCTGGAGGGTTCCATAGCGATAACGGGCGCGTTGGTCCAATGGTTCCGCGACCAGCTCGGGATCATCCGGAACGCCGACGAGATCGAGACGCTCGCGGCGAGCGTCGACGACAACGGCGGCGCCTACATCGTGCCGGCGTTCTCCGGCCTGTTCGCGCCCTACTGGCGCTCCGACGCGCGCGGCGTCGTCACCGGTCTCACCCGGTACGTCACCAAGGCCCACCTCGCGCGCGCGGTGCTGGAGGCGACGAGTTGGCAGACCCGGGAGGTCGTGGACGCGATGTACCAGGACTCCGGGGTGCGGATCAGCGCGCTGAAGGTCGACGGGGGCATGACCCGGAACAACCTGCTCATGCAGCACCAGGCGGACGTCCTCGGCGTACCGGTGATCCGGCCCCGGGTGTCGGAGACGACCTGCCTGGGTGCCGCCTACGCGGCCGGGCTGGCCACCGGCGTGTGGAGCGACCTGGACGAGCTGAAGTCGCACTGGCAGAAGGACGCGGAGTGGACACCGGCGATGGAGGCGTCGGTCCGCGACCGCGAGTACCGGAACTGGCACAGGGCCGTGGAGAAGAGCTTCGGCTGGCTCGAGCAGGACGGGGCGTAGCGGTACCGCGTCGCCGCACGCGCGCGCGGGCGCTCCGCACAGGACCACGGCCCGTACCCCAGTCGGCGGGGGTACGGGCCGTGCCCGTCGGCCGCGTCGGAGGCGGTCGGCCCCGGCCGGCCGGTCAGCCGATGACGGCCTGGCGGCGGTCGGCCGCGTACTCCATCGCGTGCCGGACGAGCCCGATGAGCACCTCCTTGACCGACTCCCGGTCCCGGGCGTCGCACAGCAGGACGGGCACGTCGTCGTCCAGGTCGAGTGCCTGGCGGACGGACTCGTCGGGGTAGCGGGCGGCCCCCTCGAAGCAGTTGACGCCGACGAGGAACGGTATGGAGCGCCGCTCGAAGTAGTCGATGGCCGCGAAGCAGTCCTCCAGGCGGCGTGTGTCGGCGAGTACGACGGCGCCCAGGGCGCCCTCGGACAGTTCGTCCCACATGAACCAGAACCGTTCCTGCCCGGGCGTGCCGAAGAGGTAGAGCACCAGGTCCTCGCGCAGTGTGATGCGGCCGAAGTCCATGGCCACCGTGGTGGTGTGCTTGCCCTCCACACCGCTGGTGTCGTCGACGGGCCGCCCGGCCTCGGTGAGCAGTTCCTCGGTGCGCAGCGGCCTGATCTCGCTGACCGCGCCGACGAGGGTCGTCTTGCCCACGCCGAAGCCGCCGGCCACCAGGATCTTGAGCGTGACGGGCTCGACCGGAGGCTTGCCGCGCTCAGAACGCCCGAAGATCATTGGTCTCTTCTCCTGCTTGATGGGTGTCGGGCGACGGCCGGCCGTAGCCGCCGCCACCGGGGGTTTCGATGACGAGTACGTCGTCGGGACCGACGTCGGCCGAGCCGCTGCCGCCGAGGTCGGTGACCGTGCCGTCGGCACGCTCCACCCGGTTGGCGCCGAGCGCTCCGGGGGCGCCGCCGGCCATGCCGTACGGCGGCACGTGGCGGTGCTGGGAGAGCGTGGAGACGGTCATCGGTTCGAGGAATCGGATGCGGCGCACGGCGCCGTCGCCGCCGCGCCACCGGCCTGGGCCGCCGCTCCCCCGCCGGACGGCGAACTCCTCCAGCCTGACCGGCAGCCGCCACTCCAGGACCTCCGGGTCGGTGAGCCGGGAGTTGGTCATGTGGGTCTGGACCACATCGGCGCCGGGGAAGCCGTCACCGGCGCCGGATCCGGAGGCGACGGTTTCGTAGTACTGGTGCCGCTCGTTGCCGAAAGTGACGTTGTTCATCGTGCCGGAGCCCTCGGCCTGGACGCCGAGCGCGGCGTAGAGGGCGCCGGTGATGGCCTGCGAGGTCTCGACGTTGCCGGCGACGACGGCGGCGGGCGGTTCGGGAGCGAGCATCGATCCTGGCGGCACGACGATGTCCAGGGGACGCAGGCAGCCGTCGTTGAGCGGGATGTCATCGGCGACCAGTGTGCGGAAGACGTACAGGACGGCCGCGTTGACGACCGCGGAGGGCGCGTTGAAGTTGGTGGCGAGCTGCGCGGAGGTGCCGGTGAAGTCGATGGCCGCCCGGCGTTCGGTGCGGTCGACCCGGATCCTGACCCGGATGACGGCGCCGGAGTCGGTCTCGTAGGCGTACTCGCCGTCGTCCAGGGCGTCGATGACGCGGCGGACGGCTTCCTCGGCGTTGTCCTGGACGTGCCGCATGTATGCCTGGACGACGTCGAGGCCGAACTCCTCGATCATGCGGCGGACCTCGTCGACGCCCTTCTGGTTGGCGGCGGTCTGGGCTCGCAGGTCGGCGAGGTTGGTGTGCGGGTTGCGGGACGGGTACGGCGCCTCGGTGAGCAGCCGGCGGGTCTCCTCCTCGCGGAGGCGGCCGTCGTCGGCGAGGAGCCAGTTGTCGAAGAGGACGCCCTCCTCCTCGATGGTGCGGCTGTGGGCCGGCATGGAGCCGGGGGCGATGCCGCCGATCTCGGCGTGATGCCCGCGTGAGGCGACGTAGAAGAGGATCCGCGGCTCACCCTGCGTGTCGACGGCCCGGTCGGTGTCGAAGACGGGGGTGATCACGGTGACGTCCGGCAGATGGGTGCCGCCGTGATACGGGTCGTTGACGGCGTAGGTGTCGCCCGGCCGCATGGCGGAGCCACGACGGCGGATGACCTCCTTGACGCTGGTGCCCATGGAGCCCAGGTGGACGGGGATGTGGGGGGCGTTGGCCACCAGGTTGCCGTCCGGGTCGAACAGGGCGCAGGAGAAGTCCAGGCGCTCCTTGATGTTGACGGACTGAGCCGTGGACTCCAGCCGTGCGCCCATCTGCTCGGCGATCGACATGAAGAGGTTGTTGAAGACTTCGAGGAGAACCGGATCGGCTTCCGTGTCGAGATCGGAACTCTGCGTGATCGCCGTGCGTTCCATGAGCAGATGCCCGTCATCGGTCGCGGCGGCCCGCCAGCCGTCGTCGACGACGGTCGTTGCCCCGGCCTCGGTGATGATCGCGGGGCCGGTGACGGTCTCGCCGGGAGGAAGGGCCTCCCGGCTGTGGAGGGGTACGTCGCGCCAGACGCCGCCGGTGTGCAGACGGACGGTGCCGGACGCACGGGAACGGCCCTGGTAGGGGGCGAGGGAGCCGAGATCGGGGGGTGCGGTGATGCCGGTGGCTTCGACGGAGAGGGCTTCCACGACGACGGGTCGGTCGAGCGTGAAGGAGTACATGGCGCGATGACGTTCTTCGAAGGCGCGTTGCATGGCGTCGGGCTCGGCCAGTTCGACGGTGAGGGTGGTGTCGGTGCCGTCGTAGCGGAGCTGGGCGCGGCGGATGACCTGGATGCGGTCCTCCTCGACGTCCTCGGCGAGGAGCTCGGCGCGCGCGGCGGCCTCCAGGTCCGCTGCCGTCTCGCGGATGCCGGGCATGGCGGCGGCTTCCAGGGGCGCCTCCACGGAGTGTTCACGCATGGCGGTGGTGTCGGCGAGGCCGATGCCGAGGGCGGACAGCACGCCGGCCATGGGAGGCACGAGGACGGTGCGGATGCCGAGCGAGTCGGCGACCCGGCAGGCGTGCTGGCCGCCCGCCCCGCCGAAGGTGGTCAGGGCGTAGCGGGTGACGTCGTGGCCCTTCTGGACGGAGATCCGCTTGACGGCGTTGGCGATGTTGGCGACGGCGATCCGCAGGTAGCCCTCGGCCACCTGCTCCGGGGTGCGGTCGTCGCCGGTGCGTCGGTGGATCTCGCGCGCGAGTGCGGTGAACCGGTCACGGACCACGGAGGCGTCCATGGGATGGTCGCCGCCGGGTCCGAAGACGGCGGGGAAATGAGTGGGCTGGATGCGGCCGAGCATCACGTTGGCGTCGGTGACGGTGAGCGGACCGCCGGCGCGGTAGCAGGCGGGGCCGGGGACGGCGCCGGCCGAGTCCGGGCCGACCCGGTAGCGGGAGCCGTCGAAGTGCAGGACGGAGCCGCCGCCGGCGGCGACCGTGTGGATGTCCAGCATGGGGGCGCGCAGCCGGACGCCCGCGATCTGTGTGGTGAACACGCGCTCGTACTCGCCGGCGAAGTGCGACACGTCGGTGGAGGTGCCGCCCATGTCGAACCCGATGACGCGGTCGAAGCCGGCGCGTTGCGACATGCGGGCCATGCCGACGATGCCGCCCGCCGGTCCGGAGAGGATGGCGTCCTTGCCGCGGAACTGTCCGGCCTCCGTCAGCCCGCCGTTGGACTGCATGAACATCAGCCGTACGCCCCGCAGCTCCTCGGCGATGTGCCGCACGTAGCGGCGCAGCACGGGCGAGAGGTAGGCGTCGACGACGGCGGTGTCCCCGCGCGGGACGAGCTTCATCAGCGGGCTGACCTCGCTGGACAGCGAGATCTGGGGGAAGCCGACGCGGGCGGCGAGTTCGCCGATGGCGCGTTCGTGGCCGGGGTGGAGGTGGCTGTGCAGGCAGACGACGGCGACCGCGCGGATCCCGTCGTCGTACGCCTCCTGGAGCGGGCCGGCCAGGGCGTCCAGGTCGGGGGCGCGCAGGACGGTGCCGTCGGCTGCGAGGCGTTCGTCCACCTCCACGACCCGTTCGTGGAGGAGTTCGGGCAGCTGGATGTGGCGGGCGAAGATGCGGGGGCGGTTCTGGTAGGCGATGCGCAGGGCGTCCCGGAAGCCGCGGGTGACGACCAGCAGTGTGCGCTCGCCCTTGCGTTCCAGCAGGGCGTTGGTGGCGACCGTGGTACCCATGCGGACGGCCTCGACGGGCTCCTGGGAGTCACCGAGGAGTTCGCGCACTCCGGCCACGGCGGCGTCGGCGTACCGGGCCGGGTTGTCGGACAGCAGCTTGTGCGTGAGCAGCCGGCCGTCCGGGCGACGGGCGACGATGTCGGTGAAGGTGCCGCCCCGGTCGACCCAGAACTGCCAGCCAGTCACGTCACCACCTCGCTTCCGCGCCGGTCACAGCGCCCGGAGGCCGTTGATCACGTCGCGCAGAATACTCTCGTCCGGGAGTTCCGCCGGGGGCACCGGGCGGGTCACGTGAACGAGTTCGGAGTGCACCAGGTCGCCGATGAGGACCCGGACCACACCGATGGGCAGGTCGAGTTCCGCGGCGAGCTCGGCGACGGACTGCGGTTCGTCCCGGCAGAGCCCGACGATGTCCACGTGCTCGGGGGACAGCGTCGGGTCCGCTTCGGGGTCGTCGGCGCCGGGCTCCGTGACCACCACCGCGATCAGATCGAGGCGGTGCTGGGCCTCACTCGTGGTGCGGCCACGTGTCATGGCGTACGGCCGGACGACCGGCCCGGCCTCGTCGTCGAACCAGTGGCTTCTTCCCTGACCGTCTCCGCTCATGTCATCCCACTACCCGCCTGCGGGCAGATCGGTGCGTGGGGCGGCGCCCAGATGCACGCCGACCCGCTTGACCAGGAGCGTCATCTCGTAGGCGACCTGCCCCACGTCGGAGTCGGCGTCCGAGAGGACGGCGAGGCAGCTGCCGTCGCCGGCGGCGGTGACGAAGAGGAAGGCGCCGTCGAGCTCGACGACGGTCTGCCGGACGCTGCCCGCGTCGAAGTGGCGCCCGACGCCCTTGGCGAGGCTGTGGAAGCCGGACGCCACGGCGGCCAGATGCTCGCTGTCCTCCCTGGTCAGGTCTTTGGAGACCCCCGTCGGCAGTCCGTCGCCGGACAGGATGACGGCCTTGCGGATGCTGGCGACCCGGTCGACGAGATCGTCCAGGAGCCAGTTCAGCTCCCCCTGGTTCGTCGGTGTGTGGCCGGTGGCCTTCGGTGCGGTCATCGACCGTCCCCCTCGTTCGTTCCTTGTGCTGTGCCGTCCCGGGCTCCGTCGCCCGCGGCGTTCTCCTCCCGGCCGCGCTGCCAGCCGCGCTGGAGCGAGGCCATTCGGCTGCGTACCTCCTCGGCATCGCGGTCGGCGGGGTCGGTGTCGGGCTCGGCACGCCGTTGGGTGTCCTGCTTGAGCTGGGGAGCCAGGCTGGCCTGGCGTACGCGCCGGGGCAGCGGACCGGTGCCCGGCTCCGGGGCTGTGTCACCGGCGGGTGCGGAGGTTCCGCCGCGGGGCGGTGCCTCCGCCGGCCCGCCGGCGCCGGGCGGCTGGGGCCGGGTGCGCCTGGGCAGCGCAGGGGCCTCGGACATCTCCTGGGCGCTCTGGGCCGGGGTGGCGGCGTGGTCCTCGACGCGGTCGGTGAGTCCGGTGGAGCGCCGGGAGGCCGTTCCACGGCGGCGGGCGGGCAGCGGGGCCAGTCCGCCCGTGTCGGAGCGGTGCGAAGCGGCGGAGGGCGCCCGGTCCGGTTCGCCGCGGCGGGGCCGCTGGTCGGTGACGGGCTTGCCGTGCGAGCTGACCAGCTTGGGCGTCTGCCGTCGCGGCAGCGGCAGGGTTCCGCGGTCGCCGGTCTCCTCGCGCGACGGCGAGTCGGCAGACGGCAGGGCCGTCTGTTCGTCGTCGCCCGGGCGGGGGCGGCGGGGACGGAACAGGCCGCCGCGCTCGCTTTCCTCGTCCTCCAGGGCGCCGGGGAAGCCGCTCAGCGCGTCGAGATCGACGGGCGCCTCCAGTTCCACCGGGCCGTCCAGGAGGGACGTCGGCAGACCGGGCAGTTGCAGCGGTGCCCGGGACCGCCCGGCGGTTCGGCCCGGTGCCTGCTCGGTGCCCGTCTCCGGGCGGTCCCGGTCGAGCCGGAAGCCGATGCCGTTCGTGTCCGGGACGTCGTCGGTGAGCAGCGGGTCGGGGAGGAACACGACGGCGGTGGTGCCGCCGTACGGTGACGGCTGGAGGGAGACCCGGACGTTCTGGCGCTGGGCGAGGCGACTGACCACGAACAGGCCCAGCCGGTCGGTGTCGGAGAGTTCGAACTCGGGAGTCTCGGCGAGGCGGAGGTTGGCGTCCAGGAGTGCCTCGGCCGTCATACCGAGACCCCGGTCGTGGATCTCCAGGGTGAAGCCGTTGGCGACCCGCTCGCCGATGACCTGGACGGCGGTGTGCGGGGGCGAGAAGACCGTGGCGTTCTCCAGGAGTTCGGCCACGAGGTGGGTGACGTCGGCGACGGCGGGCCCGGTGACGGCGACCCGGGGCAGACGCCGGACCTCGATGCGCTCGTAGTCCTCGACCTCGGCGACGGCGGCGCGGACGACGTCCATCAGCTGCACGGGCCGGCGCCACTGCCGGGAGGGCGCGGCGCCGGAGAGGATCACCAGGCCCTCGGCGTGCCGGCGCATACGGGTGGTGAGGTGGTCCAGGCGGAACAGATCGGCGAGTTCGTCGGTGTCCTCGGTCCGGCGCTCCATGCTGTCGAGCAGTGTGAGCTGCTTGTGCAGCAGGACCTGGCTGCGGCGGGCCAGGTTGACGAAGACCTCGGAGACACCGGACCTCAGTTCGGCCTGCTTGACGGCGGCCTCGACGGCCGCGCGCTGCAGGGTGTTGAGGGCCTGTCCGACCTCGCCGATCTCGTTCTTGTCGTACTCCAGGCGCGGCACCTCGGTCTCGACGTCGACCTGCTCGCCCGCGGACAGCCGGCGCATCACGCTGGGCAGCCGGACACCGGACGCCTCGTGGGCCTCCAGGCGGAGCTGGCGCAGGTCGCGGATGAGGGCGCGGCCGACCCGGACGGAGAGGAGGACGGAGACGAGGAGTGCGACCAGTCCGAGAAGGCCCGAGACGGCCGCCTGCATGATGACGCCCATGGCCACGGGGCGCACGCGGTCCTGGAAGCGGTCGCCGGCCTGGTCGTCCAGGGTGCCGAGGTCGTCCAGGACGGTTGCCGCGGCGGAGTCCCAGCTCTTCGCGGTGACACCGCGGGGGATGCCGGTTTCCGTGGCGATGGCGGTCCGTTCGGACACCCGCAGCGGGGCCGTGGCGGCGTTCTTCCAGAAGCGTTCGTAGCGTTCGCGCTCGGCGGCGGGCAGCAGCGGGAGGCTGATGTCGTACAGGAGGGTGCGCTGGGCGGCCAGGTCGGAGATGTCGCGGGTCTCGTCGGGGGTGAGCCGGCCGACGACGAGGGAGGAGCCGAGCAGGGCGTCCTCGCGGGAGAGCAGCTCGCGGGCGCGGGAGATGTTGACCAGCGCGTGGGCCTGCTTGTCGGACTCGACGTCGTCGACGCCGTCGAGGGCTGCGAGCAGCGCGTAGCAGGGGTCCACGAGGCGGTTGTAGAGGTTGAGCGCCTGGGCGCGGGTGAGGGTGCCCTCCTCGACGCTGCGGCGCAGGGAGTCGAGACCGTCGAAGGCGTCCAGGACGGCGGTCAGGTGTTCGCTGTCGTCGGCGTCCATGCCGGCCCGGTGGTCCTTGGCGTTCCTGCGGATCGTGGTGATCGCCCGGTCGGTGGCGGTGCGGGTGCGGTGCAGCGCGGAAAGCGCCTCGGAGGCCCGCGGGTCGGCGAGGTAGACGAGGGTCTGGCGGCGCTCCTGCTGGAGGACGCGAACGGTGTCCTCCGTGCGATAACCGATGTTCTCGACGACATCGGACACGCGGAACAGCTGGGCCACTTCGCGCCCCGTGAGTACCGTGGCGAAGCCCCAGATGGCGGTCAGGGACACCAGCGGCACGAGAAGCAGCGCCACGATCTTCCGGCGGATCGACTTCCCGCGAAAGCGCATGGCCTCCCCCAGCTCGGCCCCCGCCGGCCGGGGGTGCTCATGTCCGTCAACAAACGGCGCGAGCCTACTACCGCCTCACAGATAACTCGAAGACACGTCCGGAGGGTGAACTTCCGCACTGGCGCCGAGACATGGCGAGTTGTCCGGGCATTGGGGGAGATTGCCACCGCGATCCGGGTGTGCGCGGCCGGTCGGTGACGGTCTCATGAAGGGGTGGTTGGCCGGATTTTTTCGCTGCTGGGGAATCTTCGCGCCGTCTCGTTCGTCCTTCTCTAGGGGAATTGGGGGCGGAATGGGCCACAGGAGCCGCATGCGGCGCCCCGGCGGCGTAGAACAGCGCAAGCCGGGCAGCCACTGGGGAGTCGGGGTCTTCGGATGCCGGGGGCGAGCGGTCCGCCGGCGGTGGGGAGTGACACGGTGATGGGCACGGCGGAGCGGCGCGAGGCGCCCGGGGAGAGCGTGGTGAGGCGCTCGCAGGCACGGAAGGCGCCGGATCAGGGCATACCGGAGTCCGAGCGGGCCGGGGAGCCGGCCGGTGAGGAACAGCGGCAGGGCTACCGGCCGTTGTGGGTCGAGGAGCCCGCGCGGCGGCATCCCACACCCGATCCGGTGCGTGCGGCGGTGGTGCGAGCCGTTCTGGTCATCGCGGTGACGCTGATACAGGCGATGGTGGCGTTCCTGTGCACGCTGGCCGGCTCCTGGCTGGCGTTCCCGATGGTGATCAGCAGCGTGGCGAGCACGGTGGTGGCCACCTGGGCCGTGGTCGACGTGTGGGTGACCCGCCAGGTGTGGAGCCAGCGGTACGGCGTGGTCTCCGAGCCGAGCAGCACGGCCCGGGCCCTGCGCCGGGAGCGGCGCGCTCGCCACCGGGAGCGGGCGGCGATGCGGGAGCAGGAGCGGATACGCCGGACCGGCGGTGCCGGACAGCTGTCGCACCCCTGACTCCGCGCAGGGCGCGGCGGGCTCCGCGCGCACTCCGGCCGGCCCGGCGACGGCGACGGCGACGGCGACGGCGAAGATACCGCCCCGTCCGTCACAGCACGGCAGGCTCCGCATTCTGCCGATCCTGCGTCTGCCGATCCTGCGTCTGCCGATCCTGCGTCTGCGGATCATCCGGCACTCGTTCGTCCGGCCGCTGTTCCCGCTGGAGTTCCCGCCGGGCCCGCAGGAAGGCGCGGGGCCGGTCCACCGCGAGCACGGCGACGGTGCGGCCGTCCCGTTCGTACCGGGCGAGGAAGCCGGACTCGCCGGGGAGGCCGTCCTCGGTGATCTCGCCCTCGGTGACGCGGACGGCGTCACCGTCGCGGTGTCGGCCCGCGAACTGGATCCGGGAGTCGTACTGGTCGGACCAGAAGTACGGCAGCGTGCGGGCGGTCACCAGGGTGCGGCCGGCGAGCAGGTTGGTGACGGCGGCGCGGGGCTGCTCGGTGGCGGAGGTCCAGTGCTCGGCCCGGACGCCGCCGACGCGGGCGACGTCGCCGACCGCGACGACCTGGGGGAGGGCGGTGACGCAGCCGTCGTCGCACAGCACACCGTCCTGCACGGCGAGTGTCGAACCCGCCAGCCAGGCGGTGCTGGGGACGGCTCCGATACCGACGATCACGATGTCGGCGGGCAGGGTCCGGCCGTCGGTGAGGTCGACCCCGGTGACGGCGGCGGTGCCCCGGAGCGTGGCCACGCCGGTCCCGGTGACCAGCTCCACGCCACCACGGCGGTGCAGCGCGGCGCACACCGCGGCCATGTCGGTACCGAGTGGTGGCACGAGGGGCAGCGGAGCGGCCTCGACCACCGTGACCGTGTGGCCGAGGTGGACGCAGGAGGAGGCGGTCTCGGCGCCGATGAAGCCGCCGCCGATGACGACGACCCGGAGGGGTCCCCGGGTGAGCTCGGCGCGCAGGGCACGGGCGTCGTCCAGAGTGCGCAAGGTGTGCACGCCGGAAAGACCCTCGCCGGGCAGTCGGCGGGCGGCGGCGCCGGTGGCGATGACGACGCCGTCGGTGGAGACCGTACGGCCGTCGTCGAGGAGGACGGCGCGGCCACGGGGGTCGAGCCCGCGGGCGCGGACACCGAGCAGCCACTCGGCGTCCAGTCCGGCGGTCTCGCCGGCGTCGGTGAGGGCCAGCCGGCTCTCGTCGGCGCGGCCGGTGAGGAAGTCCTTGGAGAGAGGGGGGCGGTCATAGGGCTGGTGGGGTTCCTCACCGACGATCACCAGTCGGCCGTCGAAGCCCTGGGTGCGCAGCTCGCGTGCGGCGTGGAGCCCGGAGAGGGAGGCGCCGACGATGGTCACGGTCCTCATAGGGCACGGCTCCTGACGTCGGGTACGGGGGCGGGACGGTGGGGGCGGGCCGGTGGACGGTGGGGGCGGGCCGGTGGACGGTGGGGGCGGGCCGGTGCCGCACCGGGCGGACGGCTGAGGGCGGCGGGGGCGGGGGGCTTGGCGGTGTTCATGCGGCCGTGCCCTCCTCCGCGCCGAGGTGGACGTGGACGACACCGTCCTCCACGGTGACGCGGTGGGTGCGCACCGGGCGCCGGGCCGGCAGGCAGGTCGGTTCGCCGGTGCGCAGGTCGAAGGAGGCCGCGTGCAGCGGGCATTCGACCAGGCAGCCCTCCAGCCAGCCCTCGGAGAGGGACGCGTCCTGGTGGGTGCAGGTGTCGTCGATGGCGTACAGCTCGCCGTCCTCGGTGCGGAAAACGGCGATCGGCGGTGTGGTCGCGACGCGGACGGACTCGCCCTCGGGGAGGTTTTCGAGGCGGCAGACGGGAATCACGGGCCCCCCTCTCGGTCCGGGACACAGGGTCTGGGACCTTCTCGGTGCAGGCGTCAGGGATGCTGCCGGGAGCCCGGACCCACGTCGGTCCGGCCCGGTGAAGCGGCAAGGGAGTGACGGACCGTCACCGGTCCGGGTGGTCCGGCGCCCTTCCGGGATCCGGACACTTCGGTACCATGATGTTTCGCATGGCGCACGATCTAGCGCTATGCGCAACAGAATCCGGGCGGGACGACCGTCGCGTCAAGGGCTTCCCGCAGATGCGGCCCGAACCGGGCCGACAGGTGGTGAGAGTTGAGCCATGACCCGCACGCAGAAGCAGCCCGACCGCAGCGAGGAGACCACGGGGAACCCAGGGGCACCGGAGAGGCAGAACGGCCGCGGAAGCGCGAGTGCGGTGCAGTCCGTGGACCGCGCCGTGAGCGTGCTGGAGATCCTCGCCCGGCACGGCGAGGCGGGCGTCACCGAGATCGCCGAGGAGCTGGACGTCCACAAGTCCACGGCGTTCCGGCTGCTCGGCGTCCTGGAGAACCGCGGTCTGGTGGCGCAGGCCAAGGACCGCGGCAAGTACTACCTGGGGGCGGGCGTACTGCGTCTGGCGGGGGCGGCGGCCGTGCGTCTCGACATCTCCCAGGAAGGCGTCCCGGTCTGCCGGGAGGTCGCTGACGAGCTGGGCGAGACGGTCAACATCGCCGTGCTCGACGACGATGCGGCGGTCAACATCATGCAGGCCCGCGGCACCGCCTCCGTGACCGCGCAGAACTGGCTGGGCAGGCGGACCCCGCTGCATGCCACCTCCAGCGGCAAGGTGCTCCTCGCGCACATGCCGCCGACTCTGCGCGAGGGCCTGCTGGCGCGGTCGTTGCCGCGGTTCACGGACCGTACGGTCACCGGCGCCGGGATGCTGCGCGCCGAGCTGGAGGCCGTGGTCCAGCAGGGGTACGGCGTCACGATCGAGGAGCTGGAGCTGGGGCTCGCCGCCGTCGCGGCGCCCGTGCGCTCGCACGACGGCAAGGTGATCGCGGCGATCAGCGTCTCGGGGCCGGTGTACCGGCTCAACGCCGACCGGCTGCCGGAGGTGGCCAAGCGGACGGTCGCGGCGGGCGCCGAGCTGTCCCGGCGCATGGGGTACGGCTTCTGACCGAGGACGGCCCGCACAGGCCGGCCCGCACGCCCCTCGACACCTCCCGCGCGTTCGCGGACCCGGCGGTTCACACGGCACGAGGCACGGCGCGGGACCGGGCGTCCCCGGTCCCGCGCCGTCGTGTGTCCGAGAGGTTTCGCCCGGCGGCTTCCCTTTGCCAAGGGTTAACGCGCGCCCCTTGACGGCTCCGTGACGCCGTTCTCAGTATGTTCCCCATCGCGCAACCCATCGTGCAATGCGCAACAGCAGAGGAGCTTGTCGTGCCACACGAGGTCCGTGCCGTAGTCGCTGTGAAGAAGGGCGCACCCGTGGAGGTGCGGACGATCGTCGTCCCCGATCCGGGGCCCGGTGAGGTGCTCGTCGGCGTGCAGGCGTGCGGTGTGTGCCACACGGATCTCCATTACCGGGACGGCGCGATCAGCGACGACTTCCCGTTCCTGCTGGGCCACGAGGCGGCCGGCACGGTCGAGGCGGTCGGCCCCGGCGTCACCGGCCTCGAGCCCGGCGACTACGTCGTACTGGCCTGGCGGGCGCCGTGCGGCAGCTGCCGTTCCTGCCGGCGCGGCCGGCCCTGGTACTGCTTCGACTCCCGCAACGCCGCACAGCCCATGACGCTGACCGACGGCACCCCGCTCACCAACGCCCTCGGCATCGGCGCCTTCGCCGAGAAGACGCTGGTCGCGGCGGGCCAGGCGGTGAAGATCGACCCGGCCGCACGGCCCGAGGCGGCCGGCCTCATCGGCTGCGGAGTGATGGCCGGTTACGGCGCGGCGGTCAACACCGGCAAGGTGGGCCGCGGTGACTCGGTGGCCGTCATCGGCTGCGGAGGTGTCGGCAACGCGGCCATCGCGGGCGCCTGCCTGAACGGCGCCATGAAGGTGATCGCCGTCGACATCGACGACAGGAAGCTGGACCAGGCGGAGAAGTTCGGCGCCACGCACACCGTCAACTCCCGGGGAACCGACCCGGTCGAGGCCGTCCGGGAGCTGACCGGCGGGCACGGCGTGGACATCGCGATCGACGCGGTGGGCCATCCCGAGACGTTTCTTCAGGGCTTCTACATGCGCGACCACGCGGGCCTGCTGGTCCAGGTCGGAGTGCCCGCACCCGAGATGAAGGTCGAACTCCCCCTGATCGACGTCTTCTCGCGCGGCGGCGCCGTCAAGTCCTCCTGGTACGGCGACTGTCTGCCGAGCCGGGACTTCCCGTTCCTGATCGACCAGTACCTCTACGGCCTGCTCGACCTCAACGCGTTCGTCTCCGAGACCGTCGCCCTGGACCAGGTGGAGGAGGCGTTCGGCAAGATGCACCGCGGTGAGGTGCTGCGCTCGGTGGTGGTCCTGTGAGCGTGCGTGGGAGCATCCGCGCCGAACGGGTCGTCACCTCGGGCACCTTCGGCCTGGACGGTCGGTCGTGCGAGGTCGACGACAACGTCTGGGTGGCCGGTGACGACGAGGAGGTGCTGGTGGTCGACGCCGGGCACGACGCCGAGGCGGTCCACCGGGCCACCGCCGGCCCCCGGGTCACCGCCGTCGTCCACACCGGCCACGGTCCGGACACGACGATCGCCGCCGAACGACCGAACATCCCCGCCGCCTGAGCGACTCCCCCGCACCTGCCGTCCCCACCACCACAAGGAGGGGCATGTCCAGCACACCCGAAGACCGTCGTCACCCGCCCGAGGACCGTCCTCACCCGCCCGAAGACCATCTTCACCAGCCCGAAGACCGTCCTCACCCGACCGAGGACCGACTCCGCACCCGAGAAGACCGCCCGCCCGCCCCCGAAGGCCAGGGTCACACCCCCGAAGACCACGGTCACGCCTCCGAAGACCACTCGCCTCCGCCCGCGGACTCACCTCATGGCCCCCGCGTCGTCGTCATCGGCGCCGGAATCGTCGGCTGCTCCCTCGCCGACGAGCTGACCGCCCGCGGCTGGACGGACATCACCGTCCTGGAGCAGGGCCCCCTGCCCGCCCCGGGCGGCTCCACCTCGCACGCACCCGGGCTCGTCTTCCAGACCAGTCCGTCCAAGACCCTCGCGGAGTTCGCCAAGTACACCGTCGAGAAGTTCCGCTCCCTCGAGGTCGACGGCGTCCCCTGCTTCCACCAGGTCGGTGGCCTGGAACTCGCGACCACCCCCGAACGCCTGGCCGATCTGCACCGCAGGGCCGGCTACGCGGCCTCCTGGGGCATCCGCGGCGAGGTCGTGAGTACGGCCCGATGCAAGGAACTGTGGCCGCTGCTGGACGATTCGGTCGTTCTCGGCGGCTTCCACACCCCGGACGACGGCCTCGCCCGGGCCCTCCTCGCGGCCCGCGCCCAGATGGACCGCGCCACCGCGCGTGGCGCCCGCTTCCTGGACCGGCACACGGTCACCGGCATCGAGCAGCAGGACGGGCGGGTCACCGCGGTCGTCACCGACCGGGGAGCCTTCCCGGCCGACCATGTCGTGTCCGCGGCCGGTTTCTGGGGGCCCGTCATCGGCCGCATGGCCGGTCTCGACGTACCGCTGCTGCCCCTCGCCCACCAGTACGCGAAGACGCGGCCACTGTCCGAGCTGAGGGGCGCCACGGCCGAGGCGTCCCGCCCCATCCTCCGCTTCCAGGACAGCGACCTGTACTTCCGCGAGCACACCGACCGCATCGGGATCGGTTCGTACGCGCACCGGCCGATGCCGGTCGACCCGTTCTCGGTCCTGGCCTACGACGAGGCCCGCGCCCGAGGCATGGAGATGCCGTCCTCCCACCCCTTCACGGCCGAGGACTGGGAACCGAGCTGGGAGGACTGCCGCCGCCTGCTGCCCGCCCTGCGCGGGACGGAGATCGAGGCCGGGTTCAACGGGGTCTTCTCCTTCACACCGGACGGTATGCCGCTGCTCGGCGAGGCTCGGCGGCTGCGGGGCTTCTGGCTCGCCGAGGCCGTCTGGGTCACGCATTCGGCCGGGGTGGCCAAGGCGGTGGCCGAGTGGATGGTCGACGGACGGCCGTCCGTCGACGTGCACGAGTGCGACCTCACGCGGTTCGAGGAAGCGCAGCGTTCACCGTCGTACGTCCGTGAACGCGGCTCACAGCAGTTCGCCGAGGTGTACGACGTTCTCCACCCCCTCCAGCCGATGGAGCAGCCACGCCCTGTGCGCGTCAGCCCCTTCCACGCCCGCCAGCAGCAGCTCGGCGCCTTCTTCCTGGAGGGCGGCGGCTGGGAACGCCCGCACTGGTACGAGGCGAACGCCCCGCTCGTGGACACCCTCGGCGACCTGCCCGAGCGTGACGCCTGGTCGGCCCGCTACTGGTCACCCGTGGCCGCCGCGGAGGCGAAGGCCACCCGCGAGAAGGTCGCCCTGTACGACATGACCCCGCTGCGCCGCCTGGAAGTCACCGGCCCGGGCGCCCTCGCCTTCCTCGACCGCATGACCAGCAACAACCTCCGCAAGAAACCCGGCGCGGTCACCTACACCCTGCTCCTGGACGAGACCGGAGGCATCCGTTCCGACCTCACGGTCGCCCGTCTCGCCCCCGACCGGTTCCAGGTCGGCGCCAACTCCCCCGCCGACCTGGACCTGCTCCTCCGCCATGCCCCCGAGGGAGTGCAGATCCGCGACATCACCTCCGGCACCTGCTGCATCGGCGTCTGGGGCCCCCTCGCCCGCGCCCTCGTCCAGCCCCTGACCGGTGACGACTTCTCCCACGAGGGCTTCGGCTACTTCCGGGCCAAGCGGACGTACCTGGGGCACGTGCCGGTGACGGCGATGCGGCTGAGCTACGTCGGCGAGCTGGGCTGGGAGCTGTACACCACCGCCGATCTGGGCCTCAGGCTCTGGGACACGCTGTGGGAGGCCGGGCAGGACCTCGGCGTGGTCGCCGCGGGCCGCTCCGCCTTCAACTCCCTGCGCCTGGAGAAGGGTTACCGGGCCTGGGGCACCGACATGACCGACGAGCACACCCCCTTCGAGGCGGGCCTCGGCTTCGCGGTCCGCATGGACAAGGAGGACTTCGTCGGCAGGACGGCACTCCAGCGGGCCGCGGAGCCCGCCCGCCGGCTCACCCCGCTGCTGCTCGACGATCCCACCGCCGTGGTCCTCGGCAAGGAGCCCGTCTACGCCCCCGTCCTCGGCCCCGCCCGACCGGGAGGCGCTCCCACCGGCGCCCCGGCCGGCTACGTCACCAGCGCGTCGTACAGCTACACGCTGGGCCGTTGCGTCGCCTACGCCTGGCTTCCGGCCGGCCTCGCCACCGGTACCGGCGTGCACATCGAGTACTTCGGCGAGAAGGTTTCGGCCACGGTCGCCGACGAGCCGCTGTTCGACCCCGAGATGGCCCGTATCCGCCGCTAGGAGGCGTCCGTGTCACCGTCTTACGACGTCATCGTCATCGGACTCGGCGGCATGGGCAGCGCCGCCGCCCACCACCTGTCCGCCCGCGGCGCCCGCGTCCTCGGCCTGGAGAAGTTCGGCCCGGTCCACAGCCGCGGCTCCAGTCACGGCGGCTCGCGGATCACCCGGCAGTCGTACTTCGAGGACCCCGCGTACGTGCCGCTGCTGCTGCGCGCCTACGAGCTGTACGAGGACCTGGAGCGGGCCACCGGCCGGGACGTCGCCGTCCTCTGCGGCGGCGTGATGGTCGGCCCGCCGGACTCCCGCACCGTCTCCGGTGCGCTGCGCTCGGCGAGGCGGTGGGACCTGCCCCACGAGATGCTGGACGCCAAGGAGATCCACCGCCGCTTTCCCACACTCGCCCCGAACGACGACGAAGTCGCCCTCTACGAGGCCAAGGCGGGCCTGGTCCGCCCCGAGAACATGGTCGCCGCACATCTGCAGCTGGCCACCCGGCAGGGCGCGGACCTGCACTTCGAGGAGCCGATGGTGCGGTGGGAGCCGTACCGGGACGGGGTGCGTGTGCACACGGCCGAGAACACCTACACCGCCACCCGGCTGGTGGTCTGCCCGGGGGCGTGGGCCCCGCGGCTGCTCACCGGCCTCGGGGTGCCGTTCACCATCGAGCGGCAGGTCATGTACTGGTTCCAGCCGAAGGGCGGCACCGGGCCGTTCCGGCCCGCGAACCATCCGGTCTACATCTGGGAGGACGCGGCCGGCGTCCAGGTCTACGGCTTCCCGGCCATCGACGGCCCCGAGCTGGGCGCGAAGGTCGCCTTCTTCCGGAAGGGGCAGGCGACGACTCCGGAGACCATCGACCGGACGGTGCACGAGGACGAGATCCGGGCCATGGCGGATCACATGTCCCGCTGCGTCCCGGACCTGCCCGGCACCTTCCTCAAGGGCGCCACCTGCATGTACTCCAACACCCCGGACGAGCACTTCGTCATCGCCCGGCACCCCGAGCACCCCGAATCGGTCACCGTGGCCTGCGGTTTCTCCGGGCACGGGTTCAAGTTCGTGCCGGTCGTCGGCGAGATCCTGGCCGACCTGGCCCTGACCGGTTCCACCCCGCATCCGATCGGCCTGTTCGATCCCGCCCGCCTCGCCGCCGCGCCCGCCTGAGGAGCCCGCCCGTGACGACGCCCCCGATCTCCCCGAGCCCGACGCCCGCGAGCCCGCTCCCCCCGAGCCTCATCGCGACGCTCCCGGGCCGCTACTACACCGACCCGGAGGTCTTCCGGCAGGAGCAGGAGAGGCTCTTCGAGTCCCTGTGGTTCTGCACGGTGCGCAGCGCCGACCTGGACCGGCCGGGCGCCTTCCGCACGGTCCAGGTGGGCCGCGAGAACGTCCTCGTCACCCGGACCCGCACCGGCGAGCTGCGCGCCTTCCTCAACGTGTGCCGGCACCGGGGCGCGCGGCTGTGCACCGAGGAGTCCGGCGAGGTGCGGCGCAGCCTGCAGTGCCCGTATCACGCATGGACGTACGACCTTGACGGCAAATTGATCGCGGCGCCCAACTTGATCAAGATGCCCGACGTTGACCGAGTCGCGTACGGGTTGATCAAGGTGGCCCTGCGCGAGTGGCTGGGCTATGCCTGGGTGTGCCTCGCCGACGAACCGCCCTCCTTCGAGGACACGGTGGTGTCCGCGGCCGTGGAACGGCTCGGCGACGCCGCCGCCATCGCGCACTACGGCACCGAGCGGCTGGCCCTCGGCAGGCGCGTCACCTACGACGTGAAGGCCAACTGGAAACTGATCGTCGAGAACTTCATGGAGTGCTACCACTGTGCGACGATCCACCCCGAACTCACCGAGGTGCTACCGGAGTTCGCTGACGGCTACGCGGCCCAGTACTACGTCGGGCACGGCGCGGAGTTCGGCGCGGAGATCAGGGGCTTCACCGTGGACGGCAGCGCGGGCTTCGCCAGGCTCCCCGACGTGACCGCCGACCAGGACCGCCGCTACTACGCGATCACGATCAAGCCGACCGTGTTCGTCAACCTCGTACCCGACCACGTCATCCTGCACCGCATGTTCCCGCTGGCCGAGGACCGCACGGTGGTGGAGTGCGACTGGCTGTACGCGCCGGAGGTGGTGGCCTCGGGCACGGACGTGTCCAAGTCCGTGGAGCTGTTCCACCGCGTCAACGTCCAGGACTTCGAGGCGTGCGAGCGCACCCAGCCGGCGATGTCCTCGCGCGCGTACCGCGGGGGCGGGGTGCTGGTCCCGAACGAGCACCACATCGGCATCTTCCACGCGTGGCTGCTGACCGGACTGGGAGAGGCCCATGCCTGATCTCTTCATCGACGGCACATGGCGGGGCGCCCTCGACGAGCGCACCCGGGAGATCCGCTGTCCGGCCGACGGCTCCCTGGTCGGGGTCGTGGACGAGGCCGGCGGAAAGGACACCGTGGAGGCCGTCGCGGCGGCCCGGCGCGCCTTCGACACCGGGCCCTGGCCGCGCACACCGGCCGCCGAGCGCGGCGACCTGCTCCTGCGGGTCGCCCACCTCCTGGCCCGGGACAAGGACGCCCTGGCCCGAGCCGAGTCCCTGGACACGGGCAAGCGGCTGGTGGAGAGCGCGTACGACATCGACGACGTCGTCAACTGTTTCCGCTACTTCGGGCGGCTGGCCGCGGCCGAGACCGGCCGGGTGATCGACACCGGGCGGACGGACGTCGACAGCCGGGTGGTCCACGAGCCGGTCGGCGTCTGCGCCCTGATCACCCCCTGGAACTACCCGCTGCTGCAGACCGCGTGGAAGGTCGCGCCCGCGCTCGCGGCCGGCAACACCTTTGTGCTCAAGCCCAGCGAGCTGACCCCGCACACCGCGATCCACCTGGTCCGGCTGCTGGCCGAGGCGGGCCTGCCGCCGGGCGTGGCCAATCTCGTGCTGGGCGCCGGTCCGGAGGCGGGCGCCCCGCTCGCCGACCATCCGGGCGTCGACCTGGTCTCCTTCACCGGCGGACTGGGAACCGGCCGCCGGCTGATGGCGGCGGCGGCCGGCACGGTGAAGAGGGTCGCCCTCGAACTCGGCGGGAAGAACCCGAACATCGTCTTCGCGGACGCCGGCTTCGAGGCGGCCGTCGACATGGCGCTGACGGCGGTGTTCCTGCACTCCGGGCAGGTCTGCTCGGCCGGGGCCCGGCTGCTGGTCGAGGACGCGCTGCACGACCGGTTCGTGGACGAGGTCGTACGGCGGGCGCGGCTGATCCGGCCCGGCGGGCCGTTCGACGAGCGGGCGCGGACCGGTCCGCTGATCTCGGCGGCGCACCGGGCCAAGGTCGAGGCGTACGTGGCGCGGGGGCTCGCGGAGGGTGCGGTACTGCGCTGTGGCGGCGCCCGCCCCGCCGGGCCCGGCTACGACGAGGGCTTCTACTATCTGCCGACCGTCCTGGACGAGTGCACGAGCGGCATGTCGGTGGTCCAGGAGGAGTCGTTCGGGCCGGTGCTGACCGTCGAGCGGTTCACCACCGAGGAGGAAGCCGTCCGGCTCGCCGACGACACCGTCTACGGCCTCGCGGGCGCCGTGTGGACCGGCGACGAGGCCCGGGCGGCGCGGGTCGCGGGCCGGCTGCGGCTCGGCACGGTCTGGATCAACGACTACCACCCGTACGTGCCGCAGGCCGAATGGGGTGGTCACAAGCAGTCCGGGTTCGGGCGTGAACTCGGACCGGCGGGGCTCGCCGAGTACCGCGAGACGAAGCACATCTGGCGCAACACCGCGCCGGCACCACAGGGCTGGTTCGACTGACAGCCAGAGGAGTCCGCTCATGACGACCACCGAGCAATCGCCAGGACCACACCACCACGACGACACCGAACTCGCCGAGTTCGGCTACCGTCCCGAACTCAAGCGCACCCTGGGGAACTTCCACACCTTCGCCGCCGGGATCAGCTACATCTCGATCCTCACCGGCACCTTCCAGCTGTTCTACTTCGGCTACGGCAGCGGCGGTCCGGCCTACTGGTGGTCGTGGCCGATGGTGTTCGTCGGCCAGTTCACCGTGGCCCTGTGCTTCGCCGAACTGGCCGCCCGCTATCCGGTGGCCGGCTCGGTCTACAACTGGTCGAAGAAGATCGGCAATCCGCATCTCGGCTGGCTCGCCGGGTGGATGATGCTGATCGCGTCCATCGTGTCCATCTCGGCGGTCGCGCTGGCCTACCAGCTGACGCTGCCGCAGATCTCGTCCGTGTTCCAGTTCGTGGGCGACGGCACGGGCAAGTACGACGTGGCGACCAACGCGGTCGTCCTGGCGACCGTGTTGATCCTCTTCACGACGCTGGTCAACGCGTTCGGCGTCAAGCTGATGGCCACGATCAACACGGCAGGTGTATTCATTGAGTTGATCGCGACCGTTGTATTGATCACCCTGTTCGCCGTCCACATCACCCGTGGTCCTCAAGTCGTCATGCAGACGAACCACACGGGAGCGGGGTACTCAACGGGTTACCTGGGCGCCTTCCTGGTGGCCTCACTGGCCTCCGCGTACGTCATGTACGGCTTCGACACCGCCGCCTCGCTCGGCGAGGAGTCCCTGGACCCGTCCCGGAACGCCCCGCGCGCGATCATCCGGGCGATCGTCGCCTCGTTCGTCCTGGGGGGTCTGGTGCTCCTGCTGGCGCTGATGAGCGTATCCAGCCTCAAGGGGGACAAGCTGTCCACGGACGGCCTGCAGTACGTCGTGCTCGACGTGCTCGGCCCGACGGCCGGGAAGGCGATGCTGTGGTGCGTGCTGATCGCGGTCACCGTCTGCGCGCTGGCCGTGCACACCGCCGCGATCCGGCTGGCGTTCGCGATGGCCCGGGACACCAACCTGCCCGCGTCCTCGCTGATGGCCCGGGTCAGCCCCCGTTTCCAGACCCCGGTCCTGCCGGCCGTGATCATCGGCGTGCTGGCTCTGGCGATCCTCGTGGTCAACATCCGCCAGCCGCAGATCTTCACGGTCGTCACCAGCATCGGCATCGTCATGATCTACCTCGCCTATCTGGGCGTCACCGCGCCGATGCTGGTGGCCAGGCTGCGCGGGAAGTGGCAGCCCGCCGGCGACGGCAGGTTCTCGCTGGGCCGCTGGGGGCTGCCCGTCAACGCCGTCGCGGTGGTGTGGGGCGCGGCCATGACCGTCAACCTCATCTGGCCGCGCGCCTCGGTCTACAACGCGTCCGCGCCGTACCACTGGTACCTGCGCTGGGGCGCGGTCCTCTTCGTCGCGGTCATCGCGGGCGGCGGCTTCGCCTACTACTGGCTCGTCCAGCGGCACCGCACCGGCGTGCTCGCCGAACACCGTCTCGAACCCACGTCCGCCGCCCCGGCCACTTCCGTCGCCGCTCCGACGGCCGAGTGACGTGACCCGATCCCGGCTGACCAGGAGGTCACATGAGCATCGATGAGTTCGACTACGTCGTGGTCGGTGGCGGCACCGCGGGAAACGTCGTGGCCGCCCGGCTCTCCGAGGACCCCTCGGTGACGGTGTGCGTGCTGGAGGCGGGCCCGAGCGACGTCGGCGACGACGACGTCCTCAGGCTGGAGCGCTGGATGGGGCTCCTGGAATCCGGTTACGACTGGGACTACCCGGTCGAACCGCAGGCCGGCGGCAACAGTTTCATGCGGCACGCGCGCGCGAAGGTGCTGGGCGGCTGTTCCTCGCACAACTCCTGTATCGCCTTCTGGGCGCCCGCGGAGGACCTGGACGACTGGGCGGCCACGGGGTGCGCGGGCTGGAGCGCGGCCGACCTGTTCCCGCTCTACCGGCGGCTGGAGAACAACGACGCGCCCGGGGACCACCACGGCCGCACGGGTCCGGTGCGACTGCGCACGCTGAAGGGCGGGGATCCGTGCGGCGCCGCCCTGCTGGAGGCGTGTGCGCAGACCGGCATACCGACGGTCCCGTTCAACACCGGCAGGACGGTGGTGCGCGGGGCGAACTGGTTCCAGATCAACTCCGACGAGAACAACATCCGCCAGTCCTCGTCCGTCGCCTACCTGCACCCGGTACTGGGCAAGCGTCCCAATCTCGACGTCCGGACCGGAGTGCGGGCCAGGAAACTGGTGCTGGAGGGACGGCGGTGCGTCGGCGCCGAGTACCTGGGCCCCGATCTGGTGCACGTCCGCACGGTACGGGCGCGGCGCGAGGTGATCGTCTCGTGCGGCTCGATCGACTCACCGAAGCTGCTCATGCTGTCCGGCATCGGGCCGGCCGGGCATCTGCGCGAGACCGGCATCGAGGTGGTGGCGGACTCCCCCGGCGTCGGCGAGAACCTCCAGGACCACCCGGAGGGAGTGATCATGTGGGAGGCCCGGCAGCCCATGCCCACCACGTCCAGCCAGTGGTGGGAGGCGGGCATCTTCTACGACACCGAGCCCGGCCTTGACCGGCCCGACCTGATGTTCCACTACGGGTCCGTGCCGTTCGACATGAACACCGCGCGCTGGGGCTACCCGACCTCGGAGAACGCCTTCTGCCTCACGCCCAACGTGACGAAGGCGAGGTCGCGCGGCACGGTACGGCTGCGGACGCGGGACTACCGGGACAAACCCAAGGTGGATCCGCGGTACTTCACGCACGAGCACGACGTGCGGGTGATGACGTACGGGCTGAAGCTCGCGCGGAGGATCGCCGCACAGCCCGCGCTGAGCGGCTGGGCGGGCGCCGAGCTGGCACCGGGACCGGACATCAGGACGGACGACGAGCTGCTGGACTACATCCGCAAGACGCACAACACCGTCTACCACCCGTCCTGCACGGTGAAGATGGGCGCCGACGGCGACCCCTCGGCCCCGCTCGACGCGCGACTGCGGGTCAAGGGGGTCGAGGGGCTGCGGGTCGCCGACGGTTCGGTGATGCCGGACCTGATCGCGGTCAATCCGTGCATCACGACGATGATGATCGGCGAGAAGTGCGCGGATCTTCTGAAGGCCGACGCCCACTAGCTCGGCACACAAGGCCGTGCGGCGAATGCGGGCCGGCTGTGGCCGGGCGCGCAGTTCCCCGCACCCCTGACGGGGCGACGCCGCGCGCGCCATCACGGGGCCTCGTCCGCGGCCGGTCACAGACGCCCACCAGCTCGCCGCACAAAGCCGTGCGGCGAGTGCGGGCCGGCTGTGGCCGGGCGCGCAGTTCCCCGCACCCCTGACGGGGCGACGCCGCGCGCGCCTTCACGGGCGTCACCCCATGTGCGCTCATGGGGCGTGGCGATCGCGCTGGTTCTTGTGCTCCTTACGTGGTGCTCGGTGCCGGTTTCTTGAACATCCGGGTCGCCGTGATCTCGCTGCGCACCGTTTCTCCGGCCTGGGGCTGCTGGGGCAGACCGGGCCGGAGGTGCTCCTCCACGCTGATGTACTTCAGCCCCGCCCTGAGGTCGGCGTCGTTGCGCAGCCGGATGACCAGGGGGAACTCGGCCAGCGCGGTGGTGTCGAACAGGCCGGTGGTGTACAGCAGCTGGACGCCCAGCGCGTCGGACACGGCCCGCTGGAGCTCCAGCAGGTACGTGGCGTTGGCGCGGCCGATCGGGTTGTCCAGGAACAGCGTGCCGGCATGCCGGTGCTTGTCCCGCCCCCGGTCGTTCGACCGCAGCGCGGCCATCGTGCAGTACAGGGCGATGGCGGCGGTGAGCAGCTGGCCGCCCGAGAACACGTCGCCCATCTGGCCCACGGGGACGCGTTCGGCGCGCAGTACGGCGTCGGGCTTGAGGATCTCCACGGCCACGCCCTTGGGCTGGAGTGCCGCCGCGACGCCGCGCAGCAGCAGGGACATGCCGTCGCGGCGCAGGTCGGAGTTCTTCCGGACGGCCGCGCGCGTGGCCTCGTCGATGACCTCGCCGAGCCGTTCGGTGAGCGTGGCCTGGTCGGGCTCCTCGAAGCGGATGCGCAGGAACTCCTGCCCGGACCACTCGCCGAGTCCTTCCGGCAGCCGGGAGAGCCGCTGAGCGGACCTCAGGGTCGCCAGGGACGTCTCCACGAGGCCGCGCAGCCGGTCCACGATCGAGTCCCGGTTGCGCTCCAGCTGGGCCAGCTCGTCCGTCAGGACGCGCAGCCGGGGAGCGAACGCGTCCGCCCACTTCTGCGCGTGCTCGGGCAGTGCGGAGGCGGGCAGTTCGCGGATCTGCTGCCGGGCCGGGGTACGGACCTGCTCGTAGCGCGTGGAGTTGGCGTGCCGGACGAGGACGTCGCTCGCCTCGCGCACGGCCGCCTCGGCGGCGGACAGGTCGGCGGCGCAGCCGCGCAGCGAGCGGCGGGCCTCGGCGGCGGAGTGCCGGGCCTCCTCCAGGCTGCCAGGGTACGGCTCTGGCTCCTCCTGCTCCTCCTCGGGGACGTGCTCGCGCAGCAGGTCGCGGAGCATCGCGGCGATCTCGTCGAAGCCGCCGGCCGCGTCCTCGGCGGCGCGGTGGGCGTCCAGCAGCTCCGCGTGCGCCTCCCGGGCCTCCGCGAGTGCCTCGGTGCGGGCGGCGAGTTCGGCCGTGGCGGTGCGCAGCAGCGCCTGGGCGTGCTCGGCGTCGCGCGGCACGAGCTCCGCCGGCAGCTCGGTGTGCGCCTCGCCTTCCCCGGGCGCGTGCCGTTCCGCCTCGCCACGCAGCCGGCCGAGCTGTTCGCTCCCGGTGGACATGCGGGTCTCCAGGAGCTGCACCAGCTCTTCCGCGCGCGCGGCGGCGGCCTGCCGGGAGGGCCCGTCGGAGCCGTCGGGGGACTCCAGCAACTGCTCGGCACGGTTGCGGACCTTGTTGCTGAGCCGGTCCAGTTCGGCGCGGGCGGCGCTCTCGTCGCTCTCCGCGCGGGCCTGCTCGGCGCGCAGGTCGGCGCCGACGCCGACCTTCTCGTACAGCTGGGAGGCGGCCCGGTACGCCTCGCGCAGGGCGGGCAGGGACGCCTTCGAGGCGTCGGGCTCCTCGACGGGTACGTCGTCGGGGGCGCCGGCGATCTCGGACCGCTCGGCGCGCAGGGCGCGCGCGGTGCGGCGGGCGTCGTCGGCGGCCCGCTGGGCGGCACGGCGGTCCTCGTCGGCGGCGCGGGCGCGCTCCAGGCACGACTGGGCGCGGGCCTCGGACTCGGCCGCCTCGTCGGCGAGTTCGCGCAGTTTCACCTGCCAGCCGGCGCGCTCGCGCAGCCGGAAGGCGAGGCCGGCGAGGGCGTCGGCGGCACGCCGGGCCTTCTGCGCGGCTTCCTGGCGCTCGTCGCGGATCTGTGCGGCCTCGGCCGCGGCCTCGTCGGCCTCGGCGCGCACGGTCCGCGCCTCGGCGAGTTCGGCCTCGGTCTCCTCGGCGAACGCGCGGGTCTCCTCCGCGGCGCGGGTCAGCTCGCCGAGGCGCCCGGCGGGGCAGCCGGTGCGCCAGGAGGCGAGTCGCGCCGCCAGTTCGCGGTCCTTGCCGAGGCGGGCGGCGAGGGAACGGATCTCCTCGTCGCGCTCGGTGGCCCGCGCGCGCAGTGCCTGCCGTTCCTCGTCGGCGGCGTGCTCGTCGTGCATGGCCGGGTTCGGCGGCACGAGGAACACGTCGCCCGGGGTGGCGCCCGCGGCGGGGGGCGGGGCGAGCAGCGCGGCGGCGGTGCCGACGGCGACCGCGGAGCGTGGCAGCAGGGCGGCGTCGCCGAGGGCCTCGCGGGCACGGGCGTGCGAGGCCGGGTCGGTGATGATCACGCCGTCGACGAGTTCGGGGCGGGCGGCGAGCACGCGCGCGTGGTCGGCCGGGTCGACGGCCTGGGCGAGGTAGCGCCAGCCGGGCAGTGCCGGGATGCCGTGCTCGCCGAGGAACTCCACGGTGGCCAGGACGTCGGGGCCGGGCGGCAGCAGGCCGCCGTCACCGAGGGCGCCGAGGATCCGGGAGTCGTCGGCGGCGGCCGTCCGCAGGTCGAACAGGTGCCGTTCGGCGGTCGACACGGCGTTGTCGAGGAGTGCGCGCAACTCGTCGGCGAAACGGTCGAGTTCCTCGGGCCCGAGCGCGTCCTCGTCGACGGCACGAGGGGTCCCCGCGGGGGCCGGGGTGCCGTCGTCCGCTCCGGTCCGGGGGCCGGGCACGCGAACCGCGGCGGGTGCGCCCGGCAGACTCAGCAGCTCCGCCAGCCGCTCCTCGGCGGCCAGGGCCTCGGCGAGGCGCCGCTCGGCCTCATGGGACCGCTCGGCGGAGGTGGCCGCGTCGGCCGCGCGGGCCGCCGTCAGCTCCGCGCGGGACTCGGCGGAAGCGGCCTCGCGCGCATGCTCGGCGGCCTTGCGGGCGGCCTCGCGAGCCGCGTCCCAGGCGGCCACCGCGGTCTTCTCGGCGTCGCTGGCGGCGAGCGCGGCCCGCGCCGGGTCGGCGTCCGGGGCGCTGTCGTCGAGCCAGCCCGCGCGGACCGCCTCGGCGGTCTCCTGTTCGACCTCGGCGAGTCGCTGGCGCAGGTGTCCGACCTCGCTGCGGGCCCGCTGCGCCTCGGTGGCGGCGGAGGTGGAGTCCCGGTAGGCGCAGTCGCTGACCTCCTGCAGAGCGGCGGAACGCTCCTCCTCCTCGTTGGCGAGGGTCTCGGCGCTCTCGGCGGCTGCGTGCAGGGCGCGTACGAGGTCCACGGCGGCCTTGGCGCGGGCTGCGAGCGCGGGGGCCGCGTCCCGTTCGGCCTCCTGGATGGCGGCGGACACGCGCGCGACACGGTCGGCGGCGGCGCGGTGGCGCAGCACGACCTCGGCGGCCTGCCAGGCGGCGTGCAGGGTGCGGGCGTCGGCCAGCTCGCGTTTCTGCGCGGCGGCGGACTTCTCGGCGGCGGCGAGCGCCAGCGAGGCGTGCCGGTAGGCGAGTTCGGCGGCGATCAGGGCGCTGCGCTCGCGGGCGCCCTCGGAGTGCGTGACGGCGTACGCGGCGGCCGTGACCCGCTGGGCGAGGTCGGCGGCCCGGACCCGTTCCCGTACGGCCCGCGCGGAGAGCCGCCGGGCCAGCGTACGGGTACGGCGCTCGGCGCCCGCGTGGACGTCACGCGCGCGTGCACGCGTCTCGGCCGCCTCGACGATCCGGCCGAGCAGGTCGACCGAGCCGGCGGTGAAGTCCCGCTCGGCGATCAGCTCGGCGCGCCGGCCCAGCTTGTTGCCGAAGCCGCTGACGAGGTCGGCGAGGCCGTCGGTGTCGCGGGTGTCGGTGACGGCGCGCAGCAGCAGGTCGGTGAAGTCGGAGTCCTTCTTGACCGCGAAGAGACCGGCCGCCTCGCCCTCGTCGGCGTTCATCTCGCGCTGGTAGCGGAAGAGTTCGGGGTCGAGGCCGAGGTCGCCGAGGTGCTCGATCCAGCGGTCGTGGATCTCCTCCCAGTGCACCTCCAGGTGCGGGTATGCCTTGCCGGCCTCCATGAGGGCGTCGCGGAAGCCCTTCATGGTGCGGCGGCGGCCCTGCGCGCCGGACGTGCCCTCGGCGGGCGGCCGTACGGCGGTGGCCTCGGCGACGGGCAGGTTGTCCAGGCTCAGGCCGGGGCCGGGCCGGAAGGAGTACCAGGCCTCGGCGAACTTGCGCGGGTCGTTGGAGACCTGCCGCCCGCGCCACTCGCTGACCTTGCCGACGACCACGCACTCGCCGGTCTGCACGTGCTGCCACTCCAGGGCCACATGGCCGCAGTCGTCGGCGAGCAGGAACTTGCGCAGCACCCCGGAGCTGGCGCCGCCCAGGGTGTTGCGGTGGCCCGGCAGCATCACCGAGAAGATCAGCTTGAGCAGGACGGACTTTCCGCCGCCGTTCTCCAGGAAGAGCACGCCCGCGGGTGCGGGCCGGCGCGGCGGACCGGAGGGTTCCTCCTCGAAGAACTCCGCCTGCGTGGGCGCCGGGTCGGGCACGGGCTCGCCCACACCCCGCAGGTCAAGCACGGTGTCGGCGTAGCGCGCACCGGCGGGACCGATGGAGTAGAGGCGGACCCGGGACAGCTCGTACATGGCGGACTCTCGTAAGTCTGGTGACAGGTGCGGTGGTTCAGGAGTGGAACGGCAGGCCGGCGTCGGCCACCAGGTCCAGGTCGTCGGTGTCCTCGGCGGGCAGCAGGGTGGCGGTGCCGTCGGTGACCGGGACGACTCCCAGCTCCAGCAGTTCGGCCAGGGCGGCGCTGCCGGCCAGGTCGCGGACCTGGAGCTGGTAGCGGGCGGTGGTGCGGTACGTGCCGCCGCTGTCGTCGCCGGTGCGCTGCAGGAAGCCGGAGTCGGTGAGGAAGGCGAGGGCCTTCGCCACGATGCCGGTGGTGGAGGCGGCCGGCCGGCGGGCGTCCTTGGTGGCGCCGGTGGCGCTGCGTCTGGCCCAGATCCGCCAGGCGGCCTCCAGGCCGGGGGCGTCGGTGGCCGGGTCGGTGTTCTCGCCCTGCTCCGCGGCGCGCTCCTCCAGGCGGCGGCATGCCTGCCGGACGAAGGCGTCGACGCCGTTGACGGTGACCCGGCCGATGTAGGCGTCGTCGGCCAGGTCCTCGGGGCGCGGGAACGCCAGCGCGGCGGCGGCGAGATGGGCGAGTCCGTGCAGGAAGCGGTCGCCGGAGTCGGCGGTGGTGCGACGCGCGTAGTCGCCCATGCGGACGGCGAAGACGGAGTCCTCGGCGGCGGTCACGGCCATCCCCGCGCGCGGGGACACCTCCAGCACGATGAGTCCGAGGCCGGCGGCGACGGCGTCCGCGAGCCGGGCGAACGCCGGGTCGTCGCGGTGGCGGCGCAGCAACTCGGTGTACTCCTGGTCGCGCGCGGGCGCCAGCTTGGGCTGGAGCCCGAAGGCGACGAGCCGCGCCGCGTCGGCGGCGTCGGCGGGGGTGACGGCGGTGGACGCCGACGGGGCGGACGGCTCCGCCTCACTCCACTCGACGGGCTCGCTCACGGACACAACTCCTCGGTCTTGACTGCATGGCTGGGGACAGGCGCCCCGAAAGGGGCGCGGGGAACTGCGCGACCGGCCGTTTCGGACCCGTACGCACCCACCGGCGGAACCGTCACGCGGCCTCCGTCCGGTCCGCCGCCATCCCCGCCGCGTCCAGCAGCGCGGTCCCCACGATCAGGTCCGCGCCGCCGAACTCGGGGTCGTCCAGTTCGGTCCCGTCGTCCACGGCGAACAGCAGTTTCTCCTCACCCTGCCGGTAGGCGGTGCCGACGGCGGGGCTGGCCGCGTGGACGGCCAACAGGGCGACCAGATAGGCCAGATCGGGGTCGCCGGTGCGCCGGGCCTCGGCGAGCAGCCCCGACAGTCTCCGCGGCGCGTCCGCGGGGAGGTCGAGCAGCTCGGTCGCGGCGGCCAGCTGTTCCTCGCTGAACCGGCTGTCGTCCGGTGTCGCGATCAGATCGGGCTCGGGCATCTCCGCGCCCAGGTGCTCCCGCTCCACGGGCGGCGTCAGCAGTATGTCCACGAGGTCCGCGACCCGGACGGACACCGGGGTGCGCAGTCCCGTCCCGCGCGCGAAGAACGCGTCCGTGACCCGGATCGCCTGCGCCAGGGGCAGCGGCAGGGTGGGGGCGAGAAGGTGGCCGTAGAGGTCGGTGCCGGACGTCGTGGACGGTGCGGCGAAGGCCTGCCGGTCCTGCTCGGCGCGGAACAGCGGGCCCGCCTCCAGCAGGCGGGCCTGAAGCTGGGTGTGGCGCCGGATGCAGTCCTTGACGATGTCGACGAGCTCGGCGGCGCGGCGCTTGTGCTCGGGGTCCTCGGTCTCGTCGCGGGCCTTGCGGATGTTGGTGAGGATGGCGTTCTCGTGACGGTAGCGCTCGGCCACGTGGTCCAGGGCCTCGGTGATCATGTCGGGGACGGCGTTGAGCCAGTCGACCGCGCGGACGTTGCGCCGGGTGGCGTCCAGGGCCCGGCGGAGCGTCTCGGAGTACTGGACCGTGCGGTAGCGGGCCTGCTCGGCGGCCAGCTGGGCATCGGCGAGCCGGCCGCGGTTGATCAGCACCTCGAGCTTGACCTCGGCGGCGATCTGGGCGCTGGTGACGTCCGTGTCGAGGGCGCCGACCAGGACGTTGACCGCCTCGTCCGTGGTGCGCAGGTAGACCGTGCCGCCGGGGCCGGGGACCTCTTCGACGAGCTTGAAGTCGTAGTCACGGCGGACGTACGTGCCGTCCGGCGCGAAGGTGCCGTAGACGGCGCGGAAGCCGCGGTCGACGCTGCCGACGTTGATCAGGTTCTCCAGGACCCAGCGGGCCACGCGCTCGTGTTCGGCGGCGGCCCGGTGCGGGGCCTGGGCGGCGATGCGCGGGACCAGCCGGGCCACGATCTGCTCGTGGTCGGCGCCCGTGTCGAAGTCCATGTTCAGGGTGACCAGGTCGATGGCGGCCAGCGCCACCTCGGCCATCCCGTACACCGAGTACTCGCCGGCCAGGTTGGCCTTGCGCGCGTCCAGGTCGTGCAGCGGCGCGGTGCAGGCGAGCGCGCGCAGCCGACGCGCCAGCCCCTCGTCGGCGGCCGGACCCGAAGCCGGGCGCGGTCCCGCGCTGAGCTGGGGCGGCACACTGTCCGTCGATGCAGGCGAAGTCACGGTGCACAGATTAGGTCCTCGGTCTGACATCGGCCCAAACGGCGCGGATGGCACCACCGGGGCCGGGCAGCGCGGATCGCCGTCCCCGGTGCGCGCCGATCGCGAATGGTCGCGGCTGGTCGCGGGGCCGGGCAGCGCGGATCGCCGCCCCGGACGCGCGTCGATCACCGTCCCGGGAGCGCGCCGATCGCGGCTGGTCGCGGGGCCGGGTACCGCGGATCGCCCTCCGGGGAGCGCGCCGATCGCGGCTGGTCGCGCGGCGTTCCGCGCCCCCTATGGCGCGCTGTCCTCGCCGACCCGGCGGCGGTAGACCTCGACCACCCGCTCCAGCGAGTCGGCGAAATAGGTCTCCAGCAGCCGCGCCGCGCCGCGCCGGTCGCCGGCCTGCAGTGTGCGCAGGATCTCGCGGTTGCGGACGAGGTACGGCTCGTGCAGCCGGCGCGGGTCGTCCACGACGTGGAAGGCGAGCCGCAGCTCGGCGAAGACGCTGCGCATCAGCTCGTCGGTGCGCTCGCTGCCGGCGAGGGCGACCAGTTCCCGGTGGAAGTGGATGTTGGAGGTGCCCAGCGCTTTCCAGTCACTGTCGACGGCCGCCTGCTCGCCCTCGGCGACCGCCTCGGCCAGCCCCTGGAGCGGGTACGGCGGCTCACCCAGACCACGGACGACGGCACACTCGACGAGGGAGCGCGTGCGGTAGATGTCCTCGACGTCCTCGACGGTGAGGACCCGGACGAACACGCCCCGGTTCAGCTCGTGGATGAGCAGGCGCTCGTGGGTGAGCAGCCGGAACGCCTCCCGCAGGGTGTTGCGGGAGACGCCGAGCGCCCCGCCGATGCTGTCCTCCGACAGCCGGGTGCCGGGCGGGAAGTAGCCCTCGGAGATGCGGCTCCTGAGGATGTCCGAAACCCGCTCAGCGGTGCTGGTACGGCCCAGAAGGGCACGGTCGCCGGCCAGTCCCGTCAGCTGCTCTGCCATGCCCGGAATTCAATCGCAGACACCAGAACGAGACAACGTGGGTATTGAAGGATCGTTGAACGATCCTCTACGGTGCTCCGCACGGCTCACTTCCCCGCACCCTCCGTCCCCTTCTGCGAGGTGCCCATGAGCACGACTCCACCGCCTCGGTCCGCGCCTCCCGCCGGTGTCCGGCCGGCGCGCGGCGAACGCTCCGCCGAGGACGGCGCGTTCGGCTGGCTGCACGCCCTCGGCCCGCGCGGACGGCGGGCGTTCGCCGGAGCTTTCGGCGGATATGCCCTGGATTCCTACGACTACTTCACCCTGCCGCTGAGCATGGTTGCGCTCGCGTCGTACTTCGGTCTCGACAGCGGCCAGACCGGCCTGTTCACCACCGTCACGCTGGTGGTCTCGGCGGTCGGCGGCGCCGTGGCGGGCGTGGTCGCGGACCGCGTCGGCCGGGTCCGGGCCCTGATGATCACGGTGGTCACGTACGCCGTCTTCACCGTCGCCTGCGGCTTCGCGCCCACCTACGAGACCCTTCTGGTCTTCCGCGCCCTCCAGGGCCTCGGCTTCGGCGGCGAGTGGGCGGTCGGCGCGATCCTGGTCGCCGAGTACACGACCGCACGCCACCGGGGCCGTACGCTCGGCGCGGTCCAGAGTTCCTGGGCGGTCGGCTGGGCACTGGCGGCGGTCGTCTACACGCTGGTGTTCTCCTTCGCCGACGACGACCTGGCCTGGCGGGTGATGTTCTGGACCGGCGCGCTGCCGGCGCTGTTCGTGGTGTGGCTGCGCCGGCGGGTGCACGATGCCCCCACGGCGACGGCGGCCCGCGAACAGGACCCGCGGCGCGGCTCGTTCGCGGCGATCTTCCGGCGGGGCCGGGACGGCGACCCGGGCCTGCTGCGCACCACGCTCTTCGCGAGCCTGCTGTCCACGGGTGTGCAGGGCGGTTACTACACGCTGGCGACCTGGGTGCCGACGTACCTGAAGTCCGAGCGCGGCCTGTCGGTCGTCGGCACCGGCGGCTATCTGACCTTCCTGATCTCCGGCGCCTTCCTCGGCTACCTGACCGGCGGCCGGCTGACCGACCGGCTCGGCCGGCGCGGCAACATCTGGCTGTTCGCGCTGCTGTCGGCGCTGTGCATCCTGGCGTACGCGAACATCCCGCACGGCGCCGACACCTTGCTGCTGGTGCTCGGTTTCCCGCTCGGCTTCTGCATGTCGGCCATCTTCAGCGGTTTCGGCTCCTACCTGAGCGAGCTGTACCCGACGGCGGTGCGCGGCACGGGGCAGGGGTTCACGTACAACACGGGCCGCGCGGTGGGCGCGGTGTTCCCGACCGTGGTGGGCTTCCTCGCCGGCAGCTGGGGCGTGGGCGGTGCGCTGGCCTTCGGCGCGCTCGGCTACGGCCTCGCCGCGCTCGCCCTGCTCGGACTGCCCGAGACGCGCGGGAAGGAGCTGGCGTGACCCAGCCGGCGGACCGTCCCGTCACCACGGTCGGCGCCCATGACGCAGGCCGTCCCGCCCGGGACCCGCGCGAGAACCGGAGACACGAGAGCACCATGAGAACCGGAGACACGAGAACGCCATGACCGCGATCGATCTGAACGCCGACCTCGGCGAGGGCTTCGGCCGCTGGCGGCTGACCGAGGACGAACAGCTGCTGTCCGTCGTCACCAGCGCCAACGTGGCCTGCGGCTTCCACGCCGGGGACGCGGCCACCATGCGCCGGGTGTGCCAACTGGCGGCCGAGCGCGGGGTGACGATCGGCGCGCAGGTCTCCTACCGGGACCTGGCCGGGTTCGGGCGGCGCGCGATGGATGTGCCGCCCGTCGAGCTGGCGGCCGAAGTGGCCTACCAGATCGGCGCCTTGGAGGTGTTCGCGCGGGCGGCGGGCGCGCGCGTGGCGTACGTCAAGCCGCACGGCGCGCTCTACAACCGCGTCGTGCACGACGCCGAGCAGGCCCGCGCGGTGATCGAGGGCGTGTGCCTGGCCGATGCCTCGCTGCCGGTGCTCGGTCTGCCCGGTTCGCGGCTGCTGGAGCTGGCCGCGGCGGCGGGGCTGCCGGCCTTCACGGAGGCGTTCGCGGACCGCGCGTACACCGACGAGGGCACACTGGTCCCGCGCGACCGGGAGGGCGCCGTGGTGTCCGATCCGGACGCCGTCGTCGAGCGCTCGGTGAGCCTCGCGCGCTCCGGCACGGTCATCACGCACTCCGGCGCGCGGATCCAGGTGCGCGCCCGGTCGCTGTGCCTGCACGGCGACACCCCCGGCGCGGTGAGCCTGGCCCGGCGGGTGCGCGAGCGGCTGGTGGCGGCCGGCGTGCGCATGGAGGCGTTCGCGTGAGGGCGCTCCCCGTCGGCGACGACGCGCTGCTCGTCGAGGTGTCCTCCGGGGAGGAGGCGCAGGCCCTGCACACCGAACTGTCGCGGCGCCGCGCGGCGGGCGCGCTCACCGTCCGCGAGATCGTCCCGGCGGCCCGTACGGTGCTGCTCGACGGACTGGACGACCCGGCCCGCTGGGCGGCGGAACTGACCACCGTGCGAGTGCCGGAGGCGCCCACGCGCGCGCATGAGCTGATCGAACTGCCCGTGCGCTACGACGGCCCGGACCTCGCGGCGGTCGCCGGGCACTGGGGGGTGACCGAGCGGGAGGCGGTCCGCATCCACGCCGGGGCCGTATTCACGGTGGCCTTCTGCGGTTTCGCCCCCGGCTTCGGCTACCTCACGGGGCTGCCGGACCGCTACGACGTCCCGCGCCGGGCCACCCCGCGCACGGCGGTCCCCGCCGGAGCCGTGGCACTGGCCGGCCCGTACACGGGTGTCTACCCGCGCTCCTCGCCGGGCGGCTGGCAGGTGATCGGCACGACGGACGCGGTCCTGTGGGACCACGCGCGCGTGCCGGCCGCACTGCTGGCGCCGGGGACACACGTGCGGTTCGTACCGGTGGAGGGCCCATGACCGGGTTCCGGACGACCACCTGCACACCCCCGCACCCAGGACCGGCACACGCCACCGTCACTCCCACGCAAGCCCCCGGCCCGCGGACGCCCACGACCCCGACACCGGCGCCCGCACCCGCACCGCCACCCGCACCGGCACCCGCACCGGCCGCCGTACAGGCGGATGCAGCCGAGGAGGGCGCATGACCGATCGCGCGCTCGTCGTCGTGCGTGCCGGGGCGCTGACCACTGTGCAGGACCACGGGCGGCCGGGGTACGCGCATCTCGGCGTGCCCCGTTCCGGGGCCCTCGACCCGTCCGCCGCGGCGCTGGTGAACCGGCTCGTCGGCAATCCGCCGGACGCCGCCGTCCTGGAGACCACCCTCGACGGCTGTGCGCTGCGCCCGCGCTCCACGGTGACCGTCGCGGTCGGCGGCGCGCCCTGCCCGGTGACCGTCGGCGGTCGCCCGGCCGCGTGGGGCGCCCCGGTCGTGGTGCCGGCCGGTGCGCTGCTGGAGGTGGGTACCGCCACGGCCGGCGTACGCGGCTACGTGGCCGTCTCCGGGGGCGTCGCCGCGGAGCCGGTGCTCGGCAGCCGCGCCACCGACCTGCTGTCCGGCCTGGGCCCCGCCCCGCTCGCGGACGGCATGGTGCTGGCGCTGGGCGCCCCGGCAGGCCCTCCCGCGCGCGTGGACGGCACACCGCAGCCGCGTCCGCCCGCCGAGCTCGTGCTCCGGGTGACCCTGGGCCCGCGCGACGACTGGTTCACGGCGCGGGCGGTCCGGGACCTCGCCACGCGCGCGTACCGGGTCTCAGCGGCGAGCAACCGCATCGGGCTGCGCACCGAGGGGGCCGCCCTGGAGCGGGCCCGGTCCGGCGAACTCCCCAGCGAGGGCATGGTCCTCGGTGCGGTCCAGGTACCGCCGGACGGGCGTCCGGTGGTGTTCCTGGCCGACCACCCGACCACCGGTGGCTACCCGGTGATCGCGGTGGTCCGCGCCGCCGACCTGCCGGCCGCCGCGCAGGCGTCGCCCGGCACGCCGGTCCGGTTCGTTCCGGTGCGGCGCCGCTGAGCCCCGGCGGCCTCGGTGGCGGGGCGCTGGGGGCCGGTGGCGGGGCGCTGGGGGCCGGTGGCGGGGCGCTGGGGGCCGGTGGCGGGGCGCTGGGGGCCGGCGGCGGCGTCGATGGCCGTCGGCAGGGCCGCGAGGGCCGCGGAGACCGCCGCCGACGCGCGCAGGTCCAGACGGGCGCTGGTGCCCCGGGCGCGGTGGTGCAGTTCGTCGGCTGCGAGGCGCAGCAGCTGCGGCAACAGGTCGTTGCAGCGCCGCACCAGCCAGCCGGTTCCCGCCGTGGCCAGCCACCACAGGCTCGCCGTGCGGGTCGGCGCGGGGAACTCCGGCTCGTACGAAGGCGGTTGTCCGGTCGCCCGGCCCGCTTCGGCGAGCATGGCGTGGTAGCGGACGGCGAGCAGCCGGTGACCGCGCTCGCCCGGGTGCAGCCGGTCCGCGCTCCACAGGCTGCGGTCGGTGACCCAGACTCCGTCCGCCCCGTGCAGGTGGACGGCACCGTAGCGGTCCGACAGGGCATGCACGACCTCGTTGACGGCCCGCTGCCGGCGGGCCAGCGGTCGCGCCAGGACGTCCGGGAGCCCGAGCATCGCGCCGGGGTCGGGCAGGCAGGCGGTGAGCAAGGTGGCGCCCTGGCGGGCGAAGGCCGCGTACACCTGGTCGAGGTTGGCGGCCACGGCGCGGATGTCGAAGGTGCGGCGCAGGGTGTCGTTGACACCGATGACCACCGACACCAGGTCGGGACGCAGCTCCAGGGCGGCCGGCGTCTGCCGTGCCAGCACGTCCCCGGTCTGTGCCCCGCTGACCGCGAGGTTGGTGAACCGCACGTGCTCGCCGTCCGTGGCGAGGGAGGCCGCCAGCAGCGCGGCCCAGCCCCGCCATCCCGCCCCGAGCGGGTCGCCCACGCCCTCCGTCAGCGAGTCCCCGAGGGCGACGAAACGGACGGGTCTCATGCCGCGGCCCCCGGCAGGGCGGGACGGGAGCCCGTACGGCGCAGGACCTCCGCGTCGTGTGCCGCCAGGAACGCCTCCACGGCCGCTCCCCAGCCGAAGCACTCCGCACGCGCGCGTGCCGCCTCCCGCCGTTCGGGCTCGCCGCGGTCCAGGAGCTGCTCCACGGCGTCCGCGAACGCCCCACCGGTGCCGGCCGCGGTGGTACCGGCGGACCCGATGACCTCGGGCAGCGCGGACGAGGCGCTCGCCACCACGGGCGTGCCGCACGCCATGGCCTCCAGTGCGGCCAGTCCGAAGGTCTCGGCGGGCCCGGGCGCGAGGCACACGTCGGCGGACGCCTGGAGCGCGCCCAGCGCGGCCCGGTCCGAGACGTGCCCCAGGAAGGTCACCGGGAGCCCGCGGTCCCGCGCGCGCTGCTCCAGCCGGTCCCGCAGGGGCCCGTCCCCGGCGACCACGAGCACCGCCCGCCGCCGGCGGCGCAGCAGTGCCTCCAGGGCGTCCAGGGCCGTGCCGGGGCGCTTCTCGACCGACAGCCGGGAGGCCATCACGAGCAGTGCCTCGTCCGCGCGCGCGTAGCGGGCACGCAGCCCGGGATCGTGCAGGGCGGGGTGGCGTTCCATCAGGTCGACGCCCAGCGGGGCGCGTACGACGTTGCGCGCGCCGATGCGCACGAACTCGCGCTCGGCGAACTCGGTGGTGCACACCACCCGTGAGTAGACGTGTGCGGTCCGCGTGTTGAGGGAGTCGGCGGTACGCCGGGCGAGCTGCTCGGGCAGGCCCCAGGTGCGCAGCACGCCGTCGGCGGTCTCGTGGGAGACCATCACGGCGGGTACGCGCGCGCGGCGGGCCCAGCGGCCGGTCCAGCGCAGGGTGGTGCGGTCGGAGACCTCCAGGCGGTCCGGGGCCAGCTCCTCCAGGAGGGCGGCCACCCGCCGCTTGTCGGTGAGGACCCGGTAGCCGCCGGTGCCGGGCAGCAGCGGGCCGGGCAGGGTGATGACGCGGCCCTGCTCGGTGTGGCGGTCGGTGTGCCGTTCGCCGGGGACGATCAGGACCGGGTCGTGGCCCGCGGCCAGGAAGCCCTTGCCGAGTTCGCGCAGGGCGGTGCGCAGGCCGCCGGAGGCGGGCGCGACGAAGTTGGCGAGGCGGACGATGCGCAGGGACCGGCCGGTCATGCCGCCACCGCCGTCTTCCGTGCCGCGAGCACGTCGTCGTAGTGGGTTATCAGCTGGTCTCCGACGGCGGCCCAGGTGCGGCCCTCGACCATGGCGCGGGCGGCGGCGCCGTACGCTGCACGCCGTTCGGGTTCGGCGGCCAGGGCACGGACGGCTTCCTGGACGGCGGCGGCATCACGTGGCGGGACGAGCAGACCGGTGCGGCCGTGGGCGACCAGGTCGAGCGGGCCGCCGGCGGCGGGTGCGACGACCGGCACGCCGCTGGCCATGGCCTCCTGAACCGTCTGGCAGAAGGTCTCGAAGGGGCCGGTGTGCGCGAACACGTCCAGCGAGGCGAAGATCCGGGCCAGCTCGTCGCCGGTACGACGGCCCAGGAAGACGGCGCCGGGCAGGGCCTCGGACAGGTGCGCCTGGCTGGGGCCGTCGCCCACGACCACGACCCGGACGCCGGGCAGCCCGCAGACTCCGGAGAGGAGTTCGACGTGCTTCTCAGGAGCGAGCCGGCCGACGTAGCCGACGATCAGTTCCCCGTTCGGGGCGAGTTCGCGGCGCAGCGCCTCGTCACGGTGCGCCGGCCGGAAACGCGCGGTGTCCACGCCCCGCGGCCACAGTCGTACCCGGGGTACGCCGTGCGTCTCCAGATCGGCCTGGGCGGCGGTGGACGGGGCCAGGGTGCGGTCGGCGGCGACGTGCACGGAGCGGATCCGCCGCCAGGCGGCGGCCTCTCCGGCACCCATGTAGGTGCGGGCGTAACCGGCCAGGTCGGTCTGGTAGACGGCGACGGCGGGGAGGCCGAGCCGGGCGGCGGCGGCCATGCCACGGACGCCGAGGACGAAGGGACTGGCCAGATGGACCACGTCGGGGCGGTGTGCGACAAGGGCCGCGGCGAGGCGTCGGCTGGGCAGGGCGACGCGGACCTGGGGGTAGCCGGGGAGCGGGAGGGAAGGGACCCGGACGACCGGGCACGGGGCGTCCGTGTCCGGGCCGCTGCCGGGTGCGGGGGCGGGGGCGACGACGAGCGGGTGGTGACCGCGATCTACGAGGTGCCGGGCGGTCTGGAGCGCGCAGTGGGCCACGCCGTTCACATCGGGGGGAAAGGATTCGGTCACGATGACGACACGCATACGGGTGTTGTCGCCGCGCAGGACGTGCCCGCGTCAACTTCGATCTGTCCGCGCGGGGAACGTCCCATGAGCGTTGGACTGCGCACCCGAGCAGGTCAGGCTGCCGTCATGGCCGCCTGACCTGCGGGCCATCCGGTGTTCACACGCCGGGCGGTCGTCCGCCCCGGACGACGGCGTGAGCGGGTCCCGGCCGACGTGCGCCCCGGCCGAGCCGGGGTTTCAGCCGACACGGAGTTCAGCCGACGCGGGCCCCATGGGCGCCCCCCGCGCCCCCGCGGCGACTCGGCCGGGTGCGGCTCAGCCGAGTGTCGCGTCGGGTCCGAAGCGGCTGCGTACGGCCGTCTGCACCTCGGCCTCCTCGGCCGGATCCGCGGCCAGGCGGCGCAGGCGCTCCACGACCCGGGTGTCGCCGGTCTCGGCGTGCCGGGCGGCGACCTCACGGGTGGTCTCCTCGCAGTCCCACAGGCACTCGACGGCGAAGCCGGTGGCGAAGGAGGGATCGGTGGCGGCCAGCGCGCGGGCGGCACGGCCGCGGAGCTGGGAGGAGGCCGTCTCGCGGTAGATGTGGCGCAGGACGGGGGCCGCACAGGCGATGCCGAGGCGTCCGGCGCCGTCGACGAGGGTCCACAGGGTGGGTGCGTCCGGCCCCTCACCGCGTACGGCCTCGCGGAGGGCGGCGAGGACCAGGTTGCGGTCCTGGGCACCGCCCCGGCAGGCGAGCATGCGGCCGGCGGCGGCGCCCAGCGCGTCGGGGCGCTGGGCCCAGCCTCGGGCACGGTCGACGGCGGCGACGCTGCGCATCCGTTCGAAGGCGTCGACGGCGGCCTCCACGACGGCCGTCGTTCCGTCGATCGCAGCGGCCTCGATCAGGTCGAGAGCGTCGGGGTCGTTGTTGTCGGCGAGGTAGCGAAGGGCGGTGCAGCGGGCTCCGTCGATGCCTGTCCTGGCGGCCTGGAGGATCTCGGGCCGGTCCTCGGGCCCGGCCACGGCGACCAGGCAGCGGGCGGCGGGCACATGGAGGGCGGCGCCGCGCTCCATGCCCTGCTGGGCCCACTCGAAGACGGCGCGGACGCTCCAGCCGGGGCGCGGGCCGGTGGGGCGCATCTGCCGCTGCCAGCGGTCGAAACAGCCGGTCTCCTGGGCGGCACGCACACGCGTGGCGATCGATTCGCGCGGATCCTCGGCCCACAGCCGCCAGGGCCGTGGCTCGAAGGCGTCGCGTACGGCGGTGGCCAGTTCGGCCTCGCCCTCGGGATCGGTGGTGAAGCGGGCCAGGACGGGCGCGGCGAGGGCGCGCAGGCCCGCGTCGTCGTCCCGCAGGGCCAGCTCGTCCAGCGCCCAGGCCCAGTTGGAGCCGTGGGCGGCGTACCTGCGCAGCAGTACCAGAGCGTCCCGCCTGCCGTAGGAGGCGAGGTGCCCGAGGACGGCCAGCGTCAGGCCGGTGCGGGACTCGTCGGTGTCGAGGACGTCCTCGGGGGCGAAGAGGTGCGCCTCGATGGCGTCCAGCTCGCCGTTCAGGTCGAGGTAGAGCCGGGCGTAGTAGAGGGAGCGGTTCTCCAGCTGCCAGTCGTGGCGGGGGTCGCGCAGCACACAGTGGTTCAGGGCCGCGAGCGCTTCGGCGCGCGGGGCCGTGAGCGCGTGCAGCGTGCCGTCACCACGACCGCGCTGGAGCAGGCCGAGCAGCGTACCGCTGGGCGCTATGACCGGATCGAACATGGGAAACAGCCTCACATCAAGCGTAGACGCAACCGGGAAACACGCACTACCTGGCCGCGTGACACAACGTCGGAGCGCCCGCCGTCTCTTGCTTGCTGTAGACCATTTCTCTCTGCCTCTCGTCGGTGGCCCATGCGGACCGCATCACGGTCCGCGCGGCGCGGCAACACCTGCCCGGCCATCGCGTCCGTGAATCACGTCGTCATGATGACCCGCGCTGTGTGCTGCCGCGACCGTATTTCCGGCGGCCCTTTACCGCCTCCCCCGTTTTCGTTGTCGCAGCTGGTCAGAACACTGGTTCAGTGTGCGCCGAACAGTTCGAGCAGTTCCGTCTTGCCGAACATCCGGGCTGTGTCGACGGCCGACGGCGTGCCCGCGGAGGGGTCGGCGCCGCCCTCCAGGAGAGCCTTGATCACGTCCGTCTCGCCCTTGAAGACGGCACCCGCGAGCGGGGTCTGGCCCCGGTCGTTGATCTGGTCCGCCGCCGCGCCGCGGGCGAGCAGCGCGCGCACCGCGTCGGCATGGCCGTGGTAGGCGGCGAGCATCACGAGGGAGTCGCCGCGGTCGTTGGTGAGGTTGGCCGGCACACCCGCGTCGACATACGCCACGAGCGCCTCGGTCTGCCCCTGCCGGGCCAGATCGAAGATCTTGGTCGCCAGCTCCACGACCTCGGGGTCGGGGGCTTCACTCATCGGCCGGACCGCCTCTCCTTGCGTGTTCGGGGACTGCTGTAGGGACTGAGCGAGCGTACGGCAGCGAGCGGAACGCAGCCGTACGAGTGAATCGCCAGAGTACTGGCTCGCGCGGCACATGACCCGATGTGCCCGAGGTAAAGATCAGCGACAGGCCCTGGTGTCGGCAAAAGACCTGGTCAACCGGCCATTGACCGGCTCCGCCAACTGGGCGAATTAGAGCGATTTTCACCCAGTTGCACCTTTAATCGTATGGATACATCCTGTGATCCTGGAAGAACCCATGGTGACTGTCCCCTCTCGACACCAGGAGACCCGAAATGATCCTCTCCCTGTCCGGCGTCCTGCTGCTCGGCACCGTCGTCTTCCTCTTCTTCCGGAAGGACGGCCTGAAGGGCTCGCACGCGTGCACCTCGGCGCTGTTCGGCTTCTACCTCTCGACCACAGGCATCGCCCCCAGCATCAAGGCCGGCGGGGAGAGCCTGGCGAGTCTCATCGGCGGCATCAAGTTCTGACCCCGCCAGTCCCGCCCGCACGCACCCTCAGGAGACAGCAGTGGCCCGGCGCCCTCTCCCCCGCATTCTGAGCAAGGACAGCGCCCAGATCGCCCGGATGCAGATCGCCCGGAGCAGGGAGCTGGCCCGGACGGCGGCGGACAGCGCCGGCGACGTCCTCCACCCGCTGATCACCGTCACGCGCGGGCTGCGCCTGCTGGCCTCGGCCGGCCGGCGCCGGTGGGCGGACACGCCCAAGGACAAGCGCGGGCCGCTGCTGTTCCTGGTGGCCTCCGTGATCCTGGTCGTGGCCCTGGTGCCGTACGGGCCGCTGCTCGCCGTCATCACCGTGATGGCGGCAGCGGCCTGGCAGGGCCGTGACCGCGCCCCGTCGGCCCCCGAAGGGCCCGACGAGTCCCAGACCGAACGGCTCCAGGCGCTGTACGAGGCCCTGGTTCCGTACTTCTCCGGCCCCGAGGACCCGGCGCCGCTGTACGCGCACGGCGGGGAGTGGGAGAAGGCATTCGTCGCGCACGAGTTCGACGACGCCGGGCGCCTCGGTCACCTCCTGATCCGCTACCCCGCCTACTTCCCGGACGGCGAGCCCGCGGCCCGCGCGCGGATCGAGCAGCTGCTCACCGCGAAGGCCGGGCGGAACCGCGAGTACCACTTCGCGTGGGACGAGGCGGGCAACCAGCTCACCGTCACCGTCCTCGCCCCGTTGCCCGCCGACGTCCCCGCCCAGCGCTTCGTCACCGCGCCCGGCGAGACCGTCCTCGGCTACACCGACCCCAGCGAGGTCCAGCGCACGCTTCCCCTCTCCTACGGAGAGGAACAGATCGACGTCCCGCCGGTCGTCTGGCGCACCGGCATCCGCTCCACCGAGCCGCACCTGCTGGCCATGGGCCATCCCGGCAGCGGCACGTCCACGCTGCTGCGCTCCATCGCCCTGCAGGCCCTCCAGTACGGCGACGTGCTGATCGTCGACGGCGGCGGCACCGGCGAGTACACCTGCCTGACCGGCCGGGACGGCGTACTGGCCGTCGAGTGCGCCCTCGCCGGGGCGCTGGCCAGCCTGGAATGGGCCGCGCAGGAGACCGAGCGGCGGCTGATCGCGATCAACCTGGCCCGGCAGGTGGGCGACCCACCGCCCGCCGACACCCGGCGCCCGCTGTGGCTCCTGCTGGACCGGCCCGGCGTCTTCGCGCACCTGGCGGCGACGGACGGCCGCAAGGATCCGCAGGCCCTGCTGCAGGTGCCGTTGCGGCACGGGCGGGCGGCCAACGTGACCGTGGTCGTGGCCGAGCAACTGGACAGCGCGGAGGGGCTCAGCGACGCGGTACGGCAGCACACGCGCGCGCGTGTCGTCCTGGGGGCCGCGACGCCCCAGCAGGTGGAGGCGGTGCTCGGGGTGCCGCCGCACACGACGCCGCCGACGCACGTGCCGCCCGGGCGGGGGTACGCCCGGCTGGGCTCCGGGCCGGTGCACCGGATTCAGGTGCCGCGTACGCCCGACCCCTACGACGACGCCACGAGCGACGCCGACCGGCAGGCGGTACTGGAGTTGCTGCCGCCACGGACCACCGCCAGGGAGGCCGAGCCGACGGATCTTTCGAAGCCGACGGATCCGGCGGAGCCTGCGGGCCTGGAGCCGGCAGGTCTGGAACCTGCGGGTCTGACCGCGCCTGCGGGTCTGGAGCCGGGCTGAAGCCTGCGGGTCCGGAGCCGACGGGTCTGGCCGAGCCTGCGGATCTCACCAAGCCGGCCGCCGAGAGGGCACCGGTGCCGGCGGAGGCCATGGCGGCCGAGAGTCAGCAGGGCTCCATGACCGGGGCCATGACGGCCGAGAGCCAGCAGCAGGGCGCCAGGACCGGGGCCATGACGGCCGGGAGTCAGCAGGGCGTCCCGGACCGGTGCCCACCGCGCTGCGGCCCCGGCCCCGGCCCCAGTCCTGGCGCTGGCCGACCCCGGCCCTGCCCCGCGGTCCTGGCCGGCCCCAGCCCCGACCCTGGCCTTGGCCGGCCCCGGCCCCGGCCCCGCCCCGGCTACGGCTACGGCTACGGCTACGGCTACGGCTATCGGCTATCGGCTACGCCACGAACGTCCGCGGAGACTCCCCCGCCCCCGTCGCCCCCGACTCCACCAGCCGCGCCGCGGCGGCGAGCCGAGCCGCCGCCTCGTCGGCCACCGCTCCCCCGACCGTGAACGGCAGCCGCACGTAGCCCTCGAACGCGCCGTCGACGCCGAAGCGAGGACCGGACGGCACGCGGACCCCGGCCCGCTCGCCCGCCTCGGCGAGACGGGAGCCGGAGAGACCGCCGGCGCGGACCCAGAGCGTCAGGCCGCCCCGGGGCACCTCGAACTCCCAGTCGGGCAGTTCCCGGCGGAGGGCGGTCACCAGGGCGTTACGGTTCTCGCGGGCCTGCGCACGGCGCAGCTCGACCGCCTCTGCCCAGCCCCCGGTGCTGAAGAGCCAGTTCACGGCCAGCTGCTCCAGCACCGGCGTGCCCAGGTCGGCGTACGCCCGCGCGGCGACCAGGCTGCGGATGACGTCCGGGGCCGCGCGCACCCAGCCGATGCGCATCCCCGCCCAGAACGCCTTGCTGGCCGAGCCGACTGTGATCACCGTGGAGCCGGCCGGATCGAAGCCGCACATCGGGCGGGGCATGCCGCCGTCCCGGAAGTCCTCCTCGAGCCAGAGTTCGGACATCGTCTCGTCGGCGACCAGGACCGTGCCGGCCGAGCGGGCGGCGTCCACCAGCCGGCGCCGCTGGTCCTCGTCGGCGAGCGCCCCGGTGGGGTTGTGGAAGTCGGCGACCACGTAGGCGAGGCGCGGCGCGGCCTCGCGCAGGATCTGGCGCCAGCGGTCCATGTCCCAGCCCGACAGCCCCTCGGCCATCGCGACCGGGACCAGCCGGGCGCCCGCCTCCCGCATGAGCTGGAGGATGTTGGCGTAGGACGGCGACTCCACGGCGATCCGCTCACCGCGGCCCGCGAAGAGGTGGCAGATCGCGTCGATGGCGCCCATCGCGCCGGTCGTCACCATGATCTGCTCCGGCATGGTGGGGATGCCGCGCGCGGTGTAGCGCTCGGCGATCATGGAGCGCAGGGCGGGCAGCCCGGCCGGGTAGTCGCCGTGCGTGTGCGCGTACGGCGGCAGTTCCTCCAGGGCGCCCCGCACGGCCCGGGTCAGCCACGGCTCGGGTGCCGGGAGGGAGGCGCAGCCCAGGTCGATCACCGAGCCGAGGGACTCCGGGGGCAGCGGTTCCAGGCCGCGGGCCGGAACCGGGTTGCCGGCCGGGACGGCGGTCCAGCTGCCCGCTCCGCGCCGGGACTCCAGGAAGCCCTCACCGCGCAGCGCCTCGTAGGCCGCCGCGACGGTGGTACGGCTGACGGAGAGGGCAAGGGCCAGTTCGCGCTCCGCGGGCAGGCGCGCGGCCACCGGGACCCTGCCCTCCAGCACGAGCAGCCGGATGCCGTCGGCGAGGGCGCGGTAGGCGGGTGGACGGCGGGTGCCGGGGCCGGCCGGGCGGTCCTGCTGGGAGGTGAGAAGGCGGGCGAGTTGCGCGGCCCCCACCGCTGAGGTCCACTGCGCCATGAAGATCAGTCCACCTTCCCTGAATTGGCCATGGATGGCGATTGTTTCCAAGCCACAGAGTGTCATGTGTCAGGCCACCGCCACCACCCCGGGGGGTACCTCGTGTCCGTTTCCAGCACCTCCGCTTCCGACCGCCGTCGGGGACGACGGTTGGTCCAGCTGTATGCGGGGCTGGTGCTGTACGGCGCGAGTTCCGCGCTGCTCGTGGCGGCGGGGCTGGGACTGGAGCCGTGGAACGTGCTGCACCAGGGGCTCGCGGAGCTGACCGGGGTGAGCATCGGTGTCGTGTCGATCGTCGTGGGCGCGGCGGTGCTGCTCCTGTGGATCCCCCTGCGTCAGCGGCCGGGGCTCGGCACGGTCTCCAACGTCTTCGTGGTCGGCCTCGCCATGGACGGCACGCTCGCGCTCCTGCCGGACGCGCGCTCCCTGGCCGTACGCGTTCCGCTCCTGCTGGCGGGGATCGTGCTGAACGGCATGGCGACCGGCCTCTACATCGCGGCACGCTTCGGTCCGGGCCCGCGCGACGGTCTGATGACGGGGCTGCACCGCCGCACCGGCCGCTCGATCCGGCTGATGCGGACGGGGGTCGAGGTGGCCGTGGTGGTCACCGGATTCGTCCTGGGCGGCACCATCGGGGTGGGCACCGTGCTGTACGCCGTGTCCATCGGCCCGCTGGCGCAGGCGTTCCTGCGGGTGTTCGCCGTGTCGCCGGCAGCGGCGGGCAGCACGGTCGTTGCCGGAGCGACACCCGAGCGGGTCATACTGCGTCCGTGACCCTCACGACACCGCCCCTGCGCCACCCGTACCTGGACCACCCCGGGCCGATCGCGTTCGCCCACCGGGGCGGGGCGGCCGACGGCCTGGAGAACACCGTGGCGCAGTTCCGGCGGGCGGTGGAGCTGGGCTACCGGTACATCGAGACGGACGTGCACGCCTCGGCGGACGGCCGGCTGGTCGCCTTCCACGACGCGACCCTGGACCGGATCACCGACGGCGCGGGCCGGATCGCCGACCTGCCGTGGGCACAGATAGAGCACGCCCGCGTGGACGGCCGGGAACCGGTGCCGCTGTTCGAGGAGCTGCTGGAGACCTTCCCCGGGGTGCGGTGGAACGTCGACATCAAGGCGGAGCCGGCACTGCGGCCCCTGCTCGACCTGATCGAGCGCACGGCCGCCTGGGACCGGGTCTGTGTGGGCTCCTTCTCCGAGGCCCGGGTGCTGCGCGCCCAGCGGCTGGCCGGGCCCCGGCTGGCCACCTCGTTCGGCACGCGCGGGGTGCTGAACCTGCGGCTGCGCTCCTGGGGGTTGCCGGCCGCGGTACGCCGGTCGGCCGTGGCCGCGCAGGTGCCCGAGGCCCAGTCGGGCGTGCCCGTCGTCGACCACCGCTTCGTCCGCGCCGCCCACGCGCGCGGATTGCAGGTGCATGTGTGGACCATCAACGAACCGGAGCGGATGCACCGGCTACTTGACCTCGGGGTTGATGGCATCATGACCGACCACATCGACATGTTGCGCAAGGTCATGGAGGACCGCGGCGTCTGGGTCTGACCGCCCGGCCGCACGGCCCGAGCCTTCGCAGGGCAGCGGGGAAGCGAGGGCACGGGTGGGCACCGACACCGTGCGGGCACGGACGGCGGACGAGAGCGCCGCACTCAGGCGCGAGCAGCGTGGCTGGTACGCCTACGACTGGGCCTGCTCGGTCTATTCGACGAGCGTCCTCACCGTGTTCCTCGGCCCGTACCTCACCGCGGTCGCCGAGCGGGCCGCGGACGGCCACGGCTATGTGCACCCCCTGGGCGTCCCCGTCCGCGCGGGCTCCTTCTTCGCCTACTCGGTGTCCCTGTCGGTGATCCTGGCGGTCGTCCTGATGCCACTGGTGGGCAGCGCGGCCGACCGCTCGGGCCGCAAGAAGCCGCTGCTCGCCGCGGCGGCGTACACCGGAGCGGCCGCGACCACGGGCATGTTCTTCCTGGACGGCGACCGCTATCTGCTCGGCGGGGTGCTGCTGATCGTGGCCAACGCGGCGCAGTCCGTCGGGATGATGCTCTACAACTCCTATCTGCCGCAGATCGCCCCGCCGGAAGAGCGTGACGCGGTCTCCTCCCGGGGCTGGGCCCTCGGCTACGCGGCGGGCTCCCTGGTCCTCGTGGCCGACCTGGTCCTGTACTCGGCGCACGACTCCTTCGGCCTCTCCGAGACCGCGGCGGTCCGGGTCTGTCTGGCCTCGGCCGGCCTGTGGTGGGGCGCCTTCACGCTCGTACCGCTGCGCAGGCTGCGCGACCGTCACGCGCGCGTGCCGCACGCCACGGCGCCCGGGCTGCGCCGGCTGGCGGCGACGGTCCGGGACATGCGCCGGTATCCGCTGACGCTGGCGTTCCTGCTGGCGTACCTCGTCTACAACGACGGCATCCAGACGGTGATCTCCCAGGCGTCGGTCTACGGCTCCGAGGAGCTGGGACTCGGGCAGTCCACGCTCATCGTGGCCGTGCTGCTGGTGCAGGTGCTGGCCGTGGCGGGGGCGCTGGCCATGGGCCGGCTGGCGCGGACGTACGGCGCACAGCGGACCGTCCTCGGCTCGCTGGTGGCGTGGACGGCCACGCTGGCGGCCGGCTACTTCCTGCCGGCCGGGGCGCCGGTGTACTTCTTCGTGCTGGCCGCCGGCATCGGCCTGGTCCTCGGCGGCAGCCAGGCGCTGTCCCGGTCGCTGTTCTCCCACCTGGTGCCCCCGGGCAAGGAGGCCGAGTATTTCTCCGCGTACGAGATGAGCGACCGCGGGATGAGCTGGCTCGGCCCGCTGCTGTTCGGTGTGACCTACCAGCTGACCGGCAGCTACCGTTCCGCGATCGTCTCGCTGGTGGCCTTCTTCGTCCTCGGCTTCGTCCTGCTCGCGCGGGTTCCGGTGCGGTGTGCGATCGGCGAAGCGGGTAACTCCGTTCCGGAGAGGATCTAGCGCCGATTTAGCACTCGGCATGAAAGGGCGGTAGTGTACGCGTTTGGCCTGCCAGGCGTACCGTTACTGCGCGTCAAAGATGCCGAAACGCTGGGTGACATCTGCTAGCAGATGTGACAAACCGGGCGCCTGTGGGTAGAACAAGGGGCGGCTACGACGGCGACGCATGGCCCGGAACGGGACCCGGAACGGGAATCTTTACCGCCGACCGGACGTTGACCGGATGACGACGACAGCGACACCTGTCCTGTGGGCGACAAGCCCGGGAGGCACGATTCATGAGTGAGCGAGCTCTTCGCGGTACGCGCCTCGTAGTGACCAGCTACGAGACGGACCGCGGTATCGACCTGGCTCCGCGCCAGGCCGTGGAGTACGCATGTGAGAAGGGGCATCGTTTCGAGATGCCCTTCTCGGTCGAGGCGGAGATTCCGCCGGAGTGGGAGTGCAAGGTCTGCGGGGCCCCAGCACTCCTCGTGGACGGCGACGGCCCTGAAGAGAAGAAGGCCAAGCCCGCGCGTACCCACTGGGACATGTTGATGGAGCGGCGCACCCGTGAGGAACTCGAAGAGGTCCTCGAGGAGCGTCTGGCGGTTCTGCGCTCGGGAGCGATGAACATCGCGGTCCACCCGAGGGACAGCCGCAAGAGCGCATAACGCGCACGACAGCACCAGTAACCGCGGGCGCCGTACGTGAAGACGTACGGCGCCCGCGGTTTCGTGCTGCCTGAAGGCGGGCTCGGACACGGCGCCCGGGCCGCGCCGGAGGCGGCGGCTCAGCGCGTGAGCGGGGGACGCCGCTCCCCCGGCTCGGGGCGGTCCTCCCGGATGACCTCGCCCTGCACCACCTTGCCGTCGGGCCGGTGCATGCGGGCCTGCTGGAACGCATCGCCCAGTCCGCCCGGTGCGGCCTTGCGGAGGCTGCTGTCCAGGGCGTTCTCCGCGAGACGGCTCACCGCCTTCTGGACCGGCGGCAGCAGCAGGAGCAGACCGGCCGCGTCCGAGACGAGGCCGGGGATCATCAGCAGCAGACCGCCGAGCATCATCAGGCCGTTGCCGCCGCCGCGCGCCGGCGAGCCGCCCTGCTGCAGTGCCTCGTTCAGGTTCTTGAAGGCGCGGCGGCCCGCCCGCTTGATCACCACGGAGCCCGCCACGAGGCCCGCGACGAGCAGCAGGAACACCGTGAGGCCACCCGTCGCCCCCGCGACGAGGATCAGCAACCAGATCTCCAGCACCAGCCACGCGGCCAGACCCAGCGGCAGATACCTGCGCAGCCGGGAGCGCCGGCGGCGGGCGGTGTACGGGGAGGTGGGAGCGCCAGTCGTCATGCTCCCAGTGTGCCTGGGCGCGGCTCAGCGCGGGATAAGGGTGTGATCGGCCACTGTGCGCCGCGTGCCGGGGCCTCGCGACCGCACGCACGCCGCGTGCCGGGGCCGCGCGACCCCGGCACGCTCGGGGGTGCAGCCCTAGGCTTTCTTGTCCTTGCCGGTGACCTTGCCGATGCGGTCCCCGACGCCCCAGGCCGTGACCCGCCAGAGCGCCTCGACGAGGATGTCCTTGCTCATCTTGGAGTCGCCGAGTTCCCGCTCGACGAAAGTGATCGGCACCTCGACCACGTGGTAGCCGGCCTTGACCGCGCGGCGGGCCAGATCGACCTGGAAGCAGTAGCCCTGCGAGGCGACCTCCCCCAGACCGAGGCCCTCCAGGGTCTCGCGGCGGAAGGCGCGGTAGCCGCCGGTGATGTCGCGCAGCGGAATGTCCAGGGCGAGCCGGGAGTAGAGGCTGCCGCCGCGGGAGATGAACTCCCGGGACTTGGGCCAGTTCACCACCCGGCCACCGGGCACCCAGCGGGAGCCGAGGACCAGGTCCGCGCTCTTCAGGGCGGTGAGCAGCCGGGGCAGTTCCTCGGGCTGGTGGGAGCCGTCGGCGTCCATCTCGATCAGCACGCCGTAGTCGCGCTCCAGGCCCCAGCGGAAGCCCGCCAGGTAGGCGGCTCCGAGGCCCTCCTTGCCCTTGCGGTGCAGTACCTGGACGTGGTCGTCCCCGGCGGCCAGCTCGTCGGCGAGTTTGCCGGTGCCGTCAGGGCTGTTGTCGTCCGCGATCAGTACGTGCGCTTCGGGGACGGCCTTGCGCACCCGGCCGACGATGGTCTTGATGTTCTCCGCCTCGTTGTAGGTCGGAATGATCACCAAGGCCGTGCCGAGCGGGCCGAACCGCCTCCCGTGGGCCTTGGCCGCGAGGGTACCGTCGCCGTCGTTCACTGCTGCCCCTTCGTGTCGTACACAGGGGTCCACCATAATGGCCGCGGCCTGGGAAGACGTGACATCGCGCGCGCAGGGTGGTGTCGATTTGAAAATACCGGGGTATGGATGTGCTTTTCCGTCCGTTCCCCTCGTGTTCCCGGCGCCTTCACACTTCGGGTGGTCCGGCACCTTCGCACCCCGTGTTCCCGGCGTCTTCACACCCCGTGCTCCCGGCACCTCGGCAGCACGACGGATGGGGGCCCGGCGCCCTTCGGGCCGACCTGGGACCCGCTGGCTGCGGATCGACCGAAAGCCGTTGTCTACTGAGCGCCCGGGCCCCACCCGGGTCACACCTGGCCGACCAGCTGGAACGTTCACTCGTCGGCGCGGACGCTGAGCCTGGCTCCCAGTGACGGTGCCCCGGTGCGGCACACCGTCCCTGACCCAGCGGCGCTGCGACGAGCCGTCTGAACGCTCCCCGGTCGGGCGTCCGGTGGTGGACTCGGACGAACCTACCGGCCTCTGGCCGCCGACTGTCAACAGCCTCCCGGCCTGGCAGGTCATCGTCGGCACCGGGGCCCGTGCGGAGGATGCGCAGGTCGGGCGGCCGGCCGCGGCGGGGGGCCGGCCCCGCGCCACCCCGGGAGATCACTCGCCCGGCCGTACGAACACCGTCCGTCCGCCCACCACGGTCCGCAGGCAGACCGGCAGGTCACGGCCCGGGGAGAGGTCGGGCAGGCCCGGTGTGCCCGAGCGCGGGTCGGTGGACCAGCGGGCCACCCGGTCGTCGGGAGCCTGCACGACCAGCTCGTCCGTGCGCCAGACGGCGTAGTCGGCGGGCGCACCCGGGACCAGGACGCCCGCGTCGTCGCGGCCGACGGCCCGCCAGCCGCCGCGGGTGTGCGCGGTGAACGCGGCACGGACCGAGATGCGGTGCTCGGGCGTGCGGTGGAAGGCGGCGGCCCGGACCGTGCCCCACGGGTCGAGCGGGGTGACCGGGCTGTCGGAGCCGAAGGCGAGCGGCACACCCGCGCGGAGCAGAGCGGCGAACGGGTTGAGGGTACGGGCCCGCTCGGTGCCCAGACGCTGGGCGTACATGCCCTCCTCGCCGCCCCACAGCGCGTCGAAGGCGGGCTGGACGGAGGCGATCAGCCCCAGCTCGGCGAAGCCCGCGACGGTCTCGGGGGTGAGCATCTCGGCGTGCTCGACGCGATGCCGGGCGGCGCGGATCCGGGCCAGGCCCGCCTTCTCGGCGGCGGCGCGCACGCCCTCGACCACGGCGGACACGGCCGCGTCGCCGATGGCGTGGAAGCCCGCCTGGAGGCCCGCCTCGGTGCAGGCCAGCACATGGGCGGCGACGGCGTCGGCGTCCAGGTAGGCGGTGCCGCAGTGGCCGGCGTCGGCGTACGGCTCGTGCAGGCAGGCGGTGTGCGAGCCGAGGGCGCCGTCGGCGAAGAGGTCGCCCGCGGCACCGGCCGCGCCCAGCTCGCGGGCCCTCGCCACGCCCTCGTCGGCGCGCTCGGCCCAGTAGCCGACCACGCGTGGTCCCGGCACCTCGGCGGCGAGCCGCAGCAGGGCGGTGAAGTCGTCCTCGGAGGAGATCTGCGGGCCACCGCACTCGTGCAGGGTGCCGATGCCGAGGGAGGCGGCGTGCGCCAGGGCGGTGCGCTGGGCCTCGGCGCGCTGGGCGGGGGTGACGGCGGCGAGGGCGGCCTCGCGGACGACATGGTGGTCGTCCCGGGTGAGCGGGGCGTCCTCCCGGGCGACGGTGCCGGGGACGAGGTCCAGCAGGGCCGTGGTGACGACCGCCGAGTGCACGTCGATGCGGGACAGGTACAGCGGTCGTCCGCCGGTGGCCGCGTCCAGTTCCGCGCGGGTCGGCGGCCGGCCGCCGGGCCAGCGGGCGGCGTCCCAGCCGTGGCCCAGCAGGACCCGGTCGTCGGGGCGGGCGGCGGCGAACTCGCGGACTCGCGCGAGGGCCGCCTCCAGGGAGGGGGCGCCGGACAGGTCGAGGCCGGTCAGGGCGAGGCCCGAGGCGGTGGTGTGCACATGGGCGTCGGTGAAGGCCGGGGTGACCAGGGCGCCGTCGAGGTCGACCACCTCGTCCACGCCGTCGGCGAAGGCGTCGGCGGCGCCCTCGGAGCCGACCCAGGCGACCTGACCGCGCTCCACCACCATCGCGGTGGCGAAGGGGTCGGCGGGGCTGTGCACCTCCCCGCGGCGCAGCAGGACGGTCTGGGGCTCGGCGGACTGCTCACTCATGCGGCAAGTCTCTCGCGCGCGCGGGGCACGCCGGGCACCGGGGCTCCCTCGCGCGCGGGGGCACCGGGCACCGGGGCGGCCGGTTCAGATCCTCGGGGGGCGCGCCTCGTACGGGGTGGACAGCACCACGGTGGTGCGGGTGGAGACGCCGGCCAGCGAGCGCAGCCGGGCCAGCAGTTCCTCCAGCTCGTGCGGGGTGGACACGCGCACCTTGAGGATGTAGTTCTCGTCGCCGGCCACGCTGTGGCACGCCTCGATCTCGGGGACGCCGGCGAGGCGGTCCGCGATGTCGTCGGGGGCGCTGGGGTCGAACGGTTTGACCGAGATGAACGCGGTCAGCGGCAGGCCGACGGCCTCGGGGTCGACCACCGCGGCATAGCCGCGGATGACGCCACGCTGCTCCAGCCGGCGCACTCGCTGGTGCACGGCCGACGTGGACAGGCCCGTGGCCTTGCCCAGGTCTGTGTAGCTCATCCGCCCGTCCTTGACGAGCAGCTGCACAATTTGACGGTCCAGCTCCTCCATGTCGGCACAACCTACAGTGCGCCTGATCTCCTCGGATACCTGAGAGGCGCAGGTCATTCCCCGTTCGGCAGAAAAACACCGGGAAGGGCACCCGCGCGCGTCATGTGACGAACGCCACATGACTCGAACAGGCTCCGTGATGGGTTCGTGATTACCGCCGAGAGCGGACGGGAAGTGCTTGCTGTGGTCGAGGCCGCAGCGCCTTTCACGGCCCAGCCTTAGGGGGAGAAATCCATGCAGAGTGCCCATCGCCCTGGTCGATCCGCGTCCGCACGGCAGCAGTCGGCCGCCGAGCCCGAGCCGGAGGGTGTCGAACCCGACGCCTTCGACGACGAACCGGATGCGTACGACACCTTCGAGATGTACCGGGTGATCTGCCCGGACTGCGCGCAGCCGATCGCGCTGCTGGCGGATGAGGAGTTCCTGCCGGAACACGCGCTGTGCGCCTCGCCCTGGAACCCGTTCGGGCTCACGGTGTGTGCGGGTACGGGCCGTTCGGCGGCCGACGCCCGCCCGGCGGACGAGTCCGTCGAGCCTCAGGAGCAGGACACGGCCCTGCTGCTCACGCTTCCCCAGGGTCTGAACTGGCGGACGCAGCCCTTCTCGCACGTCGGCGGCCCGGGCTCGCGCCCGATGCACGTGCCGGTGATGCGCCGCCAGGCCGCCTGAGCCGCCTCACCCCTGCCAGTACCTGCCCTGCACCATGGCGCGCAGACTGTCGTGGTGCAGGATCAGCGTGTCCGGGTCCGCGGGCACGGCGACCTCGCCGAAGTACGCCTGCCGGTAGGCGATGCGCAGCATGACGATCGCGTGCCGCAGGGCGGCGTACAGGGTGTAGAAGTCCATGTCCCGCGGGGGATGGCCGGTCAGGCGGGCGTAGCGGTCCTCGACGCGGTCGCGGCGCAGGAAACCGGGCAGTCCCCGCTGTCCGGAGCCGGCCGTGAGGTCGTGGAAGAACCGGTGCAGGTAGATCGTCCAGCCGAGGTCCACCTCGCGCGGGGCGAGCGCCGCCATCTCCCAGTCCAGGACGGCGACGGGCTCGAAGCCGTCGTAGACGACGTTCCCGATGCGCGCGTCACCCCAGGTGAGGACGGGCTCGCCGGGGTCGCGCGGCCACAGCCGCTCCAGCCGCTCGAACGCGGCCTCGATGAGGGGTGAGCGGGCGAGACCGTCGATCACCCAGGCGTAGTAGGCGCGTTGGGCCGTGACGTGCCGGCGCAGCGCGTCCCCCTGACCGGGCAGGGCCAGGAACCCGGCCTCGGAAACCGGGACCTGGTCGTGCAGCCGGGCCAGCAGCCCGACCGTGGCCGCTTCCAGGTGCTCGCGTTCGGCGTCGCTCGCCGCGTGCAGCCAACTGCCTTCGTAGGTGTACGGCATGACGTCCGGCGGCACCCGGCCGGCGACCCGTTCCATCACGAAGAACGGCGCCCCGAGCGGGCCCGGGTCCTCCTCCAGCCACAGCACCCGGGGTACGGGCAGGTCCGTCCGCTCGGCGACGAGCCGCAGGGTGCGGTACTGGCGGCCCATGTCGTACTCGGGGAAGACGGTGTATGCCGCGGGGTCCGCCGCCAGTCGCAACGCGCAGGAGGTGAGCGGGGGTTGCGGGTGGTCGATGTCGAACAGCAGGGTCTCGCTGGACATGCCGTTGGAGGCCGGTACGCTGACGCCGACCGCCTTGGCGCCGGGCAGCCGGGTGCCGAGCCAGGCGGTGAGGCGCCGGGTCAGCTCCCCGGGGTCCCGGGTGCTGGTGCGGGGGCGTGGTGCCGTGGCCATCTCGTCCTCCCTCAGGGCGCGACCGAGTCGAAGCCGGTGAAGCCGCTCGGGTCGTGCCGGCCGAACGAGCCGTGCTCGAAGATGCCGTACCCGGTCCGCCCGTCGAGCCGGAAGCGGGCGGAGTGGTCGGTGACGCCGTAGCCGGCCAGGGGGTGGGGCAGGGTCATGTCGTAGGTACGGCGGTCGGTCCAGCCGGGACCCCGCCAGGTGCCGTGCTGCCAGTCGTCCGCCGGCGGGTAGCCCGCGCCGAGCGCGAGCGGCGAGGAGGCCAGGATCTCGACGTCCAGTTTCCGCGGCGCCCGCGCGTCGCCGAGGTGGATGACCGCCCGTTCCGGCCGGCGGGTGCCGGAGCGGTAGCGGATCTCGGCCTGCGGCCAGCCCAGTTGACGGTCCCGCTGGCCGGGGCGGACGAGGGTGGCGTCGTTCAGGGAGCGGTGGCCGTCGGCGTCCTCCTGGGTGATGACCATCAGGAAGCGGTCGTCGAAGCGGACCGGGCTCCAGATCCAGTGGAAGCCCTCGGCGGGATGGTCCGCGGCGAGCCGGCCGCCGTCCTCGCCGGGTATCGGCCGTACGCCCCAGCTGCGGTCCCGGGTACCGGTCCAGTCGTCGGCGGTGACCTGGAACTCCGCTCCCCCCGCGCGGATCACGCCCTCCGCCGTGCCGGCCTGGACGTAGCGGCGCCCCTCCAGGGTGAGCCGGTCGCCCCGGCGCTGGAGGTGGTGCGGCTCCCAGAGCGCGGGGAAGGCGGCGGTCCAGGTGAGGTCGTAGGACAGCCGGTCGTCCTCGCAGATCAGGCGCAGCTCCTTGAGCGGCTGGGTGACCTCGATGCGCAGCGGGCCGACGGCGAGCCGCATCCGGTCCTCGCCCAGGGCGTCCGAGGCGCGCACGGCGTGCAGGGTGTCCCCGGCTCGAAGGGTGGCGTAGGCGTCGATCACCCCGAGGTTGGGGTAGACGCCGAGGCCGCAGATGAGCAGGGCGCGGCCCGCGTGGTCGAGGACGTGGAAGATGCAGCGGTCGTAGGCGTTCCGGTCGCCGGTCGCCACGTGCTTCATGGAGAGCGGCACCTGGTGCACGGGGTACTCGTCGAGCGGTACGGGACGGTCGTCGGCCACGGTCACCCCCTGGTCGATGGTCCGCTGACGGTACGTCAGCCGACTGGAGGAGGCCAGAGGGGGAACCGGACGTGTATGGACTGACGCTCGAATCCCTCGGGGGGTGACCTGTCCGGTCGTCGCCGCGTTGCCCAGGCATGACCCCCACGTACCCGGCGACCGGGCGTCAGCGCCGTATCTTCGTCCCTCGCCCGGCAGAATCGGTTCCGCCTCCCGCGCCGCAGGATCCGCCCATCTACCGCGATCTCCTGCGGACCTGGGCCGACCGGGGCCGCACGCTGCCGGGCCGCCATGACCCGGAGTGGGTCAGGCTGGCGGCCCCGACGGTCCTGACGGGCCAGTTCAGCGACCTTCTGGCCCCGCCACGTGACGGGCGATGACCATCCGCTGGATCTGGTTGGTGCCCTCGACGATCTGCAGGACCTTGGCCTCGCGCATATAGCGTTCGGCCGGGAAGTCGGCGGTGTAGCCGTAGCCGCCCAGTATCTGCACCGCGTCCGTGGTGACCTTCATGGCCGCGTCGGTGCAGTGCAGCTTGGCCATGGCGGCCTGCTTGGCGAACGGCCTGCCCGCGTCCCGCAGCCGCGCCGCGGCCAGGTACAGCGCGCGGCCCGCCTCGATCTGGGTGGCCATGTCGGCGAGCATGAAGCGCAGGCCCTGGAAGTCGGCGATGGGCCGGCCGAACTGGCGACGCTCGGTGGCGTAGCGGACCGCCTCGTCGAGGGCGGCCTGGGCGAGGCCGACGGCGCAGGCCGCGATGCCGAGCCGGCCGGAGTCGAGCGCCGACAGGGCAATGGAGAAGCCCTGGCCCTCGTCGCCGATGCGCCGGTCGTCGGGAACGCGGACCCCGTCGAAGTGCACCTGCGCGGTGGGCGAGCCCTTCATGCCCATCTTCTTCTCGGGCGCCGCACCGCTGAGGCCGGGCGCGTCGCCGGGCACGAGGAAGGCGGTGATCCCGCGCGGGCCCTCCTCGCCGGTACGGGCCATCACGGTGTAGAAGTCGGCGATGCCGCCGTGCGTGATCCACGCCTTGGTGCCGTCGATCACCCAGCCCTCGCCGTCCCGGACGGCCTTGGTGCGCAAGGAGGCCGCGTCGGAGCCGGAGGACGGCTCGGACAGGCAGTACGCGCCGAGCAGGCCGCCGCCGAGCATGGCGGGCAGGTGCTCGACCTGCTGCTGCTTGGCGCCGTAGGTGGCGAGCGCGTAGGACGCGAGCGTGTGGACGCTGACGCCGAGGCCGACGGTGAGCCGGGCGGCGGCCAGCTCCTCCAGGACCTGGAGGTAGACCTCGTAGGGCTGGTCGCCACCGCCGTGTTCGGCGGCGTACGGCAGGCCCAGCAGGCCGGACTCCGAGAGCAGGGTGAAGACCTCGCGGGGGAAACGTCCCGCGTCCTCCTCCTCCGCCGCCTTCGGCGCGATCTCGCGCTGGGCGATCTCCCGGACGAGGGCGAGCAGATCCCTCGCCTCCTCCGTGGGCAGTTGACGCTCCACCGGCTGCGGGTCGCGGTCGGACATGGCGTCGGGCTCCTCCCTGTTCGGATCACCGGTACGGCCCGTGGTGGGGGCGGTTCCGCCTGATCGTTCCGCTGTGCCGACGGCGCCCGCTCCCGGGTCTCGGAAGCTGCTGACCAGCGGCATGCGCTGTGAGTATGCCCGATCGGCGACCTTCCGTCACCAGTTAACGACCGCTCACTTCAGGAATCCAGTCCAGGGCCCCACGGGGGCGATATTGGTCCGAACCATTGACCGAATGGTCTAGTCCTCCTACTCTGCATGCCCAACGCTTTACCGCGTTCATGCCAATCGGCGCGCGTTTCCCTCTCCCCACGAGGAGACACCCGATGCACACTCCCCACCGCTCCCTCGTCCGGGCGCTCGTCTCGGCCGCGTGTACCGCCGCCCTCGGCGCCGGCTTGCTGGCCGGTTCGGGCACGGCGACCGCGGCGGCACCCACCGCCCCGCGGCTCGCGGCCGGCTCCAAGGTCGTCGGCTACTTCACCGAATGGGGCACCTACGACCGCAAGTACTACGTCAAGAACATCGAGACCTCGGGCTCCGCGGCCAAGCTGACCCACATCAACTACGCCTTCGGCAACGTCACCGGCGGCAAGTGCGCGATGGGCGACGCCTACGCGGCCACCGACCGGGCCTACACCGCGGCGGAGTCCGTCGACGGTGTCGCCGACACCTGGGACCAGCCGCTGCGCGGCAACTTCAACCAGCTGCTCAAGCTGAAGAAGAAGCACCCCGGCCTGAAGATCCTGTGGTCCTTCGGCGGCTGGACCTGGTCCGGCGGCTTCGGCGAGGCCGCGAAGAACCCGGCCGCCTTCGCGCAGTCCTGCTACGACCTGGTGAAGAACTCCAAGTGGGCGGGCGTCTTCGACGGCATCGACATCGACTGGGAGTACCCCAACGCCTGCGGCAACACCTGCGACACCAGCGGGCGCGAGGCGTTCAAGAACCTGATGGCCGCCCTGCGGTCGAGGTTCGGCTCCGGGAACCTGGTGACCGCCGCGATCACCGCCGACGCCACCAGCGGCGGCAAGATCGACGCGGCGAACTACGCCGGCGCCGCCCAGTACGTCGACTGGTACAACCCGATGACGTACGACTACTTCGGCGCCTGGGACACCGCCGGCCCGACCGCCCCGCACTCCCCGCTGAACTCCTACTCGGGCATTCCGAAGGCGAACTACTACACCTCGGCGACCATCACCAAGCTCAAGGGCCTCGGCGTCCCGGCCTCGAAGCTGCTGCTCGGCCTCGGCTTCTACGGCCGCGGCTGGACCGGCGTCACCCAGGCGGCGCCCGGCGGCACGGCCACGGGCCCGGCGACCGGAACGTACGAGCAGGGCATCGACGACTACAAGGTGCTCAAGACCAAGTGCCCGGCGACCGGCACCGTGGGCGGCACGGCCTACGCCAAGTGCGGGAACGACTGGTGGAGTTACGACACCCCGGCGACCGTCGCCACCAAGATGACGTACAAGAACCAGCAGGGGCTCGGCGGCACCTTCTTCTGGGAACTGAGCGGCGACACCGCGAACGGTGAGCTGATCAAGGCGATCAACTAGAGCGTGTCTCTTTGGTGAACTCATCAGTTGATCGGATGTGACTGTCCGCTTAGTGATCACTGATGCGATGTGGGACCGGATCGAGCCGCTGATGCCGGCCGATCCGGTCCGCGGGCGGCGGTGGGCCGATCATCGCCGCACGCTCGAAGCCATCGTGTGGAAGTACCGCACCAACTCGCCCTGGCGCGACCTCCCCGACGAGCTCGGCTCTTTCCAGACAGCTCACAAACACCGCACGCTCGGTCACCAAGACCGTCACCATCGAGCGCCCCGTCCCCGACGTCTACGCCTTTCTCGCCGACGCGGCCAACTGGCCCGCCTGGGCGATCGTCAACATTCAGGCGATCGAGCCCACCGACGAGCCGGACCGGTGGCTGATGACCACCCCGCAAGGCCCCGCCCGGCTCCGTATCCGCGGCAACGCCGAACTGGGCACCCTTGACCACGACTACGTCGACGAGCAGGCGTCCTGGCAGGTCCCCGCCCGCGTCGTGGCCAACGGCACCGGCGCCGAATTCATGATCACGTTCTTCCAGCCGCCGGCCTTCACTGACGCCTTCTTCGACGAGCAGGTCGCCCTGGTCGACACCGAGCTCGCCACCCTCAAGCGCATCTTGGAAACCGGCGCGTGAGCCTGCCCCCCTCACGACTCGCCGAGGCGGCCGACCAGCTCACCGAGCAGCTCGCCCGCCTCGGCACGCCCAGCGCGCCGCCTGGGACCGTGACTACGCCCTCCTCGGCCCCGCCGACCTCGTGACGGTGCAAGCGATGCTGCGAGGCGCCCGCACTTGGGCCCTGGTGGACACCCTCGCCGTCCATGGCGCCGGTGCCATCACCCTCCAGCACAAGGAAGCAGCCGGAACTGTCCTCGACCGCTGGGCCATCGACCAAGACTTCTGGCTCCGCCGCTCAGCCCTCCTCTGCGCGAAGCGGTCCGCCGCCTTCACGACACCGACCGGACCCGCCTGATCAACGCCTACCGCCGTACCCACCGCCACTGACCTCGTTCCCGCGCTATCCGCAGTCACCTGAGACGGCGCGGGATCGGTGCGGTTATCCTGCGGGCCATCCTCATCTGGGCACACCGCTAACAGAGAGACAGAACCTAGCCGGCACCCGAGGGGGCATCGGGGAGCGGAGGCGTCCGGCCTCCGCTCCCTCGCGTTCAGCCGTCCCGGCGGGCGGGCGGCGGGGCCGGACAGGCGGGCTCCAGCTCCTCGATGGCGCGCAGGGCCCCGCCGAGCGTCTTCACCAGCAGCTCGCGCATGGTGTCACGGGACAGCTCGGGGCGGTCGATCCAGTCCAGGGTTGCGCCCTCCACGCTGCACACCCAGGCGAGCAGGCCCATCCTGGCCAGCGGGGCGATGTCACCGCGGCCGTAGGCCCCTTCGGCGATGGTGGCGACGATGGCCTCGCGCACGCCGTCGCGGATCGCGTGCACCTCCGTGTCGAAGCCGACACCGCCGCTGACGATGGTGCGGTAGGCGGCCTGGTGGTTCTCCGCGTAGCGCAGATAGCCGTCGATGGTGCGGTGCACGCGGTCCACGGCGGGCAGTTGAAGGCCGCCGGCCGCGGAGGTGACCAGGTCGGCGACGGAGTCCCGGACGATCGCCAGGTAGTAGCCGCGCTTGGACCGGAAGTAGTAATAGATCAGGCCCTTGGCGACCTGGGCGTGGCGGGCGATGTCGTCCATGGACAGCGCGTCGTAGGACGTGTCGGCGAACAACTTCCGGCCGATGGCGATGAGTTCGGCGCGACGCGCCGCGGAACGCTCGGTGCCGCGCACCTGGGTGGCGGCACGCTGCTGCGGCATGTTCAAGATCGACCCCGGTCTAGGCGCGGCGGGACATCCGCAGTATGTCAGAACATGCCGCAGGCGGAGGCGGTCGGTTCAGAGCAGGCCGAGCTGGGTCACGAGCATCGCGAACACCGCGACGAGGACCCAGCCCATGACCTGCTCGACGATCTTCGGGCCGTCTTCCTGGGGGCCTCCCGTACGGACGCGGGTGGCGGTGGCCGGGTGTGCGGTCATGGTGTTACTCGCAGAGGTCGGACGTACACGGTCGAATCCCCCCGTACCTCCGTCCACCATGCCACCCGCGAGGCCGTTTGCGGCGATGAGCTTGGTCACACGCCCGGGAGAAGGTCAGTGCACGCCCACCGCGGCGAGCGCCTTGCGCTGGCCCGGGGTCGGGTGGGCGGGGAAGTAGAGGTAGCAGACCCCTCCGGTACCGGAGGCGACCTTGCCGGAGGCGTTGTACCGCTTGGTCCGGAGCCAGATGTTCTCGGTATGGCTACGCAACTGAGCGCCATCTGCGCGAACGACCCGGCGGGTCCTCACATCGTCTCTGACCTGCATGACTTAGCGAGGATTAGCCTGACATAGAGGTTCACAGAGGAGCGTGTTCGCTCATCCTGGATCTCCCCGAGCACTCCCTGCGGCATGCTCGCTCCCCAGAGACTCCCCAAAATCGCCCCCCTTGAAATGGCCGCTACCAGCCCTATTCATCCGCCGCGAGGCGCCCAGGTCGGTAGGGGCGTCCGGCGCGCTGAGCCGCTCTCTCGCGCTCACCCTCCATCGCGATCACGCAGTCCTCACAGGCGCGCACGTCCTGGAGGCCGCCCGCGGCCGGCCGGACCGTCACGGCGTGAGCCGTGGCCACCCTCCCTTTGCCGGGATGCCGGAAGCAGACTCCTAGCGCCCAGTCGTAGAGGTCGAGGATCTGCTGCCGGTTCATGCTGGTCTCCCGTCGGGGCGCGCTTATCTCTGCGGCGGGGGGTGGAGTTCGGGTTCCCGGTCGGCGCAACCGGATGCCGGGTGGCCTGCCGGTTCACTCTTTCGAGGGAACACATGTTCGATTAATGGACACTACATCGAGCCCTGCGGCATATGCCAGTGCAGGGCAGGGCGCCAGCCCATTTCAAGATCAAAGAATGCCCGGTAAACCGGGCTGACTTATGATCATGGTCGGCAGAACGTGTGTCGAGTGCCCACCCTGCCCGATGACGACGCGTGGCTCCGACGCGAGCGACAGGCCATCGGCGACCGCATCCGCGTCACCCGACTCCGCGACAACCGCACCCAGGAGTCCGTCTTCCTCGCCGCCGGCGTGAGCCGCTCCGACTACCAGGGGGTCGAGTCCGGCACCGCCGACGCGCGCATCACGACGCTCCTGAAGATCGCCGCCGTGCTTGGCGTGCACGTCACCGACCTCCTTCGAGACTGACCGCCGTTCAATGCTTACCGGAAGACAACATCTTGTTGAGGGTTCACGCAAGGGTTCAGCCTGCATTGATCTGACCCGTTACACCCGCTCCGTGACGCACTGCACACGCGCTGGCCAGGGTTTACCCCGCAGGCACGATCAGCGGCGCGGCATTGCCTGCGCGGCAGGCCGTCCGGGCTTCAGCTGCCGGTAGATCTCGAACAGGGCGTCCCCCGTCGTGCACGGCGGGGCGTCGGCGCTTCGGCAGTCGTCGCAGCCGACGGCGTGGGTTACATAGTCGCTGTACGCCTGCTGTACCGGGCTGAGGTCTGCTCGCGCGGACGGGTCCACGGCGGGGGTGTCGGGTCTACGCTCGTCCACGCTGACGGCTCCTTGCAGCTGTCGGCCACGCCCCCGGGTCGTGTCCGCGACCGCGGGGGTCCTTGCTGCTCACGAGCATGACATAGCACGCCATGGCGTACTACCGATCGCCAGAGCTGATCATGGCTGCCTACGGTCGACGCATGGAGTTCGCAGTAGATCGCCCCAGGTGGAGGCAGGTCCACGAGGTGATCGTGGAGCGGATCCGGGTCGGCGAGTACCCGCCCCGTTCGCGTGTGCCGTCGACGGTCGCGCTCATGGGTGAGTTCGGGATCGCCAACGTGACCGCACAGAAGGTACTGCGCCAGCTGCGGGCGGACGGGCTGATCTACACAGAGGTCGGGATGGGGTCGTTCGTCACAGACCAGCCGCAGCGATCCGAGTCCTAGGTGAGTGTCAGACCCGGCCGATACAGTCGGATCATGTCCACCACTCCCCCGCCCCCGGGCCCGCGGCCGGCTGCGGTCGTACAGGCGGAGATCCGTGCACTGTGGACGCACCGTGACAAGCGGCTGTCGGATGAGGAGCGGGCGCGGTACGAGGCGCTCGTCAAGGAGTACGCGGCAGCGGTGCGCGGAGGCGTGACGACCGCGGCGTAGGATCCGCACTCGTGAGCGACATCGACTTCCCCGACGACCTGGTGCAGCTGGAGCGTTCCGCGTGGGAGGCGGCTCAGCAGGGCGAGCTCACCGCCGAGCAGGCCGCCGAGGTGCAGGCCGGCATCACCGCGTTCGCCGAGGCGACCGGGCTGGACAGATACACGGTGGAGATGGCGCTGAAGCGGGTCGTCCGCCACCAGGAGCCCGGCGCCTGACAGCAGTCCGCCCCGTCCGGCGCTGTACGGACGGGGCGGGATCAGCGCCAGAGCATGGGCTGATAGTGCTACGAGCTTACGACTCGCCACTGACAACGCCGGGGCGCGTCGACAGTCGGTAGGTGCCAGCCGCGAAGAGCTCGCCTGCCGACGGCTGGGCTCGCTTGAGGGCTGCCGCCATGGCCGCCCCAGCTGCCGCTCCCGCCATCTGCACGCCGCTGAGCAGCTTTCCCTCGAAGGGGGCCACCGGGCGCAGCGGCAGTATCGGCCCTACCTCGTCGGCGTGCCGGTCGATCTGCTTCAACGCGCGGTCGCGGTTCGGGTGCGGTCGATACCCCATTGCGCCTCCTTCGTCCGCGCCAGGATGGCAGACGCTCACGTCCCCTCGGGCCAGCTCGTCAACGTCTCGCCGGTCTCCTCGTCGGTGAGGGTGACCTGGGCGTCGGGCAGGGCCCCGTGCTCGCCGATCCAGCGCGTGAACTTCCGGCGCGCGGTCGACTCACTCCCCCACCAGCCGTGCTGGATCGGCTGGCCGCCGGAGGAGAGGAGCAGGTGGTAGCGGCCGGGGTCCGGGTTGCTCGTCACGTCCCCCATCATAGAATCGAACACATGCACGACCTGCCGCCCGACCTGCCCCGGCTCCGCACCCTGGAGACCTGGCTCGCCTACACCCTCGACCGGGTCCGGCAGCAGATCGCCGCGGCCGAGCGGCAGGAGCAGGAGCGGCAGCACGGCGAGCAGGCCCGGCCGCCAGCGCCGGACTGGGTGCTGGAGCTCGGACTCAACCGAGACAGCCCCGCCGTGTACGTGCATGAGGGCGGCTGCTGGAATGCGGGCAAGCGGTCGAAGGGCGTCGACCGGTCGACCGCGCTCCGGGCGCTCGTCGAGGGCGTTGCCGCCTGCCCGCACTGCCGGCCAGACTCGGCGCTCGGCTACCTGGAGGGGTGACGGCAGCCGCATAGCCTCCCGTGGGAAGCCGGGAGGAGCGGCGGGTCCTGCCGCCCCCAGGACGGCAGGACCCGAAAGGCGAACCCACCCGGGGGTTGAATGGATCACCCGCATGCACACCATGCACCAGAAACCAGCCACATGGATAGACGGCGGCCGAAAATGAATGCACTGCTGCACGGCCGGTGACAAGTCGGGGGGACGACCCGTAACGTGAGCGCGCGGCCTGCCTCGTTCGCAGCGACCCTTCGGGGCGTGGGGAGTACCCCGCAGGCAGGCCGCACCCTTGCCTACAGGCCGATGTCCTCGCTAGCGGCGTCGGTCCACTTGTCGGCTTCGCGGATGTAGCCCCAGAAGGCGGGGCTGTTGGCGGCGTGCCCGGACTGGGCACGGATCTTCTCCTCGCGCTTCCCTGCGACGCGGGACGCGGTGATGAACCCGGCCCGCATGCTGTGCCCAGTCAACCGGACGGCGAGGCCGGCGCGTTCGGCGTTGCGGGCGATGATCTCGCGGACGGCTTCAGGGGAGAGGTGGCCGGCGCCGAGGTTGCCCCAGGTGTCGATGGCGACGAAGGCGGGCCCGGTCTCGATCCCGGCTGCGGCTTTCCAGGTGAGCCAGGCGCGGACGGGGCAGGTGTCGGGGTTCTTGCCATAGGCGACGGCGACGTTGCGCGGGGGACGGCCCTTCACGGCGGGGACGTCGATGGTGAGCCCCTTGCTGCCGATGGTGATGCCGTCGGCGCGGAGGGCGGCGACTTCGGCGGAGCGTCCGGCGATGGCGAAGGCGAGGAGCCACAGGGCGCGGTCGCGGAGTCCGGCGAGTCCTGCGGGGACAGCGGCGGCCATCTGCCGCAGCTGCTCGGGGGTGACGGCCGCTGCCTTGCCCCGTCCGCGCGCCATGCGCTCGGGGTCGTTCTTCAGCGGCTTGAGGGCCTGCCGCGCGGCGACGGTCGCCGCCTTCGGGACTTCGACGCCGTGCTCGTTCCGCGCGGTGACGGTGACGCCGGTGATCCTTCGGTCGATCGAGTTGGGCGCGGCGAGCTTGATTGTGTCGAGCCAGACGACGAACCCGACGAGGGTGCCCTTGGTGACGGCGGTCGACGCGATCCGCTTGCCGGTGCGCTCCCCCAGCCAGTCGTGGAACTCCTCCCACAGCGCCCAGTCGTTGGCGTAGCTGCGTTTCGTGTTGTGGGGGCGGATGGCGTCGAGGTGCTTGTCGGCGGCCTCTTCCATGGCTGCGAGGACGGCGAGCGTCGCAGCGTCGTAGACGGCGGGGGTGACATCCGGCTGGTGCGGGGCGAGGTCGGTCACGCGGTCTCCATTCGAGTACGGTACGGGCGTTGCCCCGGCTGCTTCCTTCCCATCGCCCACCTTTCGCGCGGTGTGGTTCCGCCCCAGATGCCCTGCCGGTCGGTGATGCCAACATCCCCTTCTGCCTGTAGAGCCCAGGCAAGGCATGCTTCGGTGACAGGACATCGCGCACAGATGGCCTTCGCTTGCTCGATTTGTGCTTCGTAGCGGGCGGATTCGCCGCGAGGCTCGAAGAGCTCCGGATCCTCGCGGCGGCATTCGGCTTCAGCATGCCAGGCGGGTGCAGTCACGAGCGGGCCTGTTCAGACGCCGCGGGCGAGGGCTCGGATCTGGCGGACAGCGCGGCTGGCGTTGTGTTCGGCGTCCCGGAGCACGCGGTCGGCCTTGGCGCGGAGCGCCTCAGCGAGGGCAGGCTTCATCCTCTTCGCGTCGACCTTGGCGTCGCAGAGTTCCACGAGCGCGTCACGGACTTCGGTGAAGAGGCCGACCATCTGAGCCTGCCATGCGATCCGGCCGGAGCGGGACTGGGGAGGCGTGGAGGCCTTGAGCGCGGCGTATGTCTTGGCGAGTCGCGCGTCGGCAGCCTGGATGCGGCTGTCCTTGCGGCGGTCGACCGTCGCGTAGAGCGCGCCCCACAGGTAGTTCTGGTTGGCGGAGTCGACGTAGTAGTTGCCGTCCGTGTCGATGTGGATCATTCGCTGCCACTGGGTGTCGAGCGCCCGGACGTCGTCGTCGGTGGCGTTGACCTGGGCTGCGATGTCACTCACGAAAACCTTGCTATTCATCTTCGTTTCCCCTGCTCGCTTTGCATTTCTGTACCTACAGAATGCGCCTGCCGTGAACCCTTGTCAAGCCGTCCGGCGAGATGGATGCTAGTTTCTGTACCTACACACACAAGGGGGAGAGATGGCCAGGCCAGCAACGGGCAAGACGCCGCTACGGAACATCCGAGTGCCCGACGAGCTATGGATCGCAGCGAAGCAGGAAGCACAGGCAGAGGGTCGCAGTCTGACCGACGTCATCGTCAGCGACCTACACCGCTACGTGACCCGACGGCGACGCGAGCGGGGCGCCCTGGACGGCGAGTCGCAGCGCTCGCGAGAGTCGGACAATCACCCGCAACTCGGCACCAGTGGACGGGTGATGGAGGTCGACCGGAGGAGTCGTTAGGTCCCCCCTTGCTTTTTCCTTAGGTACCCCCTAACGTTATGGGTGTCGAGAGGGAGCGCCCCTCCCCAACACACCAGGGGGAACCATGAACCGCACCGAGATCGCCCACCAGGTCAGCCTCACCCTCGGCGACAGCATCGAGTCCTTCGACATCGACGGCATCGTCGACGACCTGATCGCCGCCCACGACGGAGACCTCAACAGCATCGACGACTTCGACTCCCAGTCCTACTGGGCCATCGTGGAGACTCACGACACCGGCGCACAGGCTGAGGCCGAGGCGGTCCAGGCCCACTCCGACTACCTCCAGGCCGAGGCCGCGTGCAAGGAGGCCACCGCCAACCGGCAGGTCGCCTTCGCCAAGGCCATCGACGCGATGGGCCGCGGCGGCAACGCGATCCTCTCGCGGAAGGTCGGACTGTCCGCGCCGACCGTGAAGAGCATCGCCGACCGGGGCCGCTCCCAGCAGAACGGCTCCTGACAAAACGAAGCGCCCCCGCTCCCCTGCCGGTTAGCAGGGAAGCGGGGGCGTCTGTCACGCGGGGTCGGTGCCGTCGGTCCATGCGCCGTCCGAGTAGGCAGGCTCAAGGAACGGGTCGGTGACCGGCTCCGGAATGGGCGGCGGCTCTTCGCGGCCGAGGGCGACGAGCACCGTCATATCGGCGGCGCCGGGATCCTCCCGGGGCTGCACCGGGCGAGGCGGCTCAGGCAAGGGTCACACTCCAGTTCGGTTGTACTCGTCCACCAGGGGATGCGGCGGCTCGGGCTCGATCCCCGCACGCGTCATCTGCCGGCACCAGCGGTCGGCACTCCACGAGAACGCCCGCAGCACCGACTCCAGTCGGGACTGCCGAGTTCGCAGCTCCCCGTTCTCCTTGTCCACCCGCTCCACGGTCGCCTGCAGCACCGACAGGTCCGTGGCCCGTTGTGCCGGGGCCGCCTGGGTTTGCGCTGCTGCCTGCGTCGCCTCCGCTGTTGCTGCGGCTGCAGCCTTCGTGGCCCGCGCGGCGAACCAGCCCGCCACCACCATGCCCAGCGTGCCGAACCCGGCCACGATCCCGCCCCAGAAGCTCACGCGGCCCTGCCTTTCCGGGCGGAGCGCGGCACGTGGGGGACCGAGTACTCGGGCACCGTGGCCGCCCACACGATGACCCCGCAGTGCGAGGTCAGGTACCAGATCGCGACCCAGACGCCGCGGGAGTACGTGCCGCTGACAACCGCGGCGGTGTAGGCGATCGCCCACACAGTGGGGGGGATGAGGGCGGCCACGAAGCCCGCCCAGTCGCGGCCGACCTTGAAGAAGGCGAAGGTCGTCGTCACAAGACCGCAGGTGATCCATAGCCAGGCCCAGTGCTGCAGGCCGGCGACGTGCGTGAGCAGGTGGAGCCCCTCGGGTCCTGGTGGGTCGACGAGGAACCCGACGCCCCAGCACGTTTTACCGACGCCGAGGATGAGGAGGAAGTGGCCACGGCGGCCCAGCATCTTTCGGATCCGCCGGACCGCCTGGCACGGCACTCAGACCGCCGTCGGGCCGGTCGGTGTCGGGTCCTTGGACGGGGTGACCTGGGCGCGGGTCAGCAGGGTCAGCCCGGCGAGGACGACGGTGTTGATGGCGCCGATGGTGGCCTGGCCGACGTCGTAGCCGAACGCGGCGACGAGGACGGCGCCAGCTGCGACGACCGCTGTGAACGCCTGCGGTGCGATGGGCCGGGTCACGGCGGCGGCGGTAGCGCCGAGGATCGCGGAGACGGCGGCGACGATGGCCCCGGCCTGGTCCGCGGTCAGCCCGGTGAAGCCCAGGCTGACGATCAGGCCGAGGACGGCCGACAGGCAGTTCAGGATGACGACCGGTTCGCGCCCGAACAGTCTCATGATGGTCTCGTTTCTTCTCTGGTCACTTCGTGACGGTCCAGCCGTGCTTGTCGCCGAGCCTGGTAAGGCTGGTCGTGCCGGGGATGCCGTCGGCGTCGGTGCCGGTGTAGCCGAGCTTCTTCTGCCAGGCGGCGTAGGCGGTGATGGTCTTGGTGCCGTAGGAGCCGTCGACGTACTGGGAGGCGAGGAGGCCCTCGGCGTGCAGCGCTTTCTCGACGAGCAACACCTCGTTCTTGTACGTGGTGTGGCCCTGTGCGGCGGCCGGATCATGGCGGGCCGCGTACACGACGTGGGCCAGGCTGGCTTTGGGCTTGGTCGCCGGCTTCGACGGTGTGGGCGTACTGGCGAACAGGTTCGGCATCGGCCCCGGATCGACATGGGAATTGCCGGGGACCTGGTTGTGCCCGTAGTGGCCGCCGAGTTTGAGCCAGGCGTCGAGGCTGACGGTGTCGCGCGCGAAGTCGGTGGGGGTGCCGCCCGGCCAGACGTCCGGGATGCCGAGGCTGCGCAGCCACGCCATGATGCCGTCGAGTCCCTTGCAGGGCGTCTCTCGCACCGAGTTGTACCGCTTGCCGTTCACGATCTCGCCTTCGGTGAAGACGATCTCGATCTGCACGCAGTACTTCCCGGTGCGGTTCGTCTTCACCGTGCCGGCGTTCTGCAGCGACAGCGAGCGGGAGTCGGCGGGGAAGAACTGTGCGATCTCGCCGGTGAACGGGTCCCACAGCAGGTGGGGGGCTACGCTGGCGCCGCCGCCGGTGAACCAGCCCAGTTCGCGCGCGAACGTCCAGTCCTTGGCGTTACTGGTGATGTGCCAGACGGCGCGAGCGGGCCCGCCGCTCATCGCTCCGGTGTTGCCGAGGGAGTGTCGGGTCGCGCCCGGCATCCACAGATCGACCATGGTCGGGCCCCTTTCTGGGCATGAAAAAGGCGCCCAGATCCGGGGCGCGGGCGGGTTGGGGTGCGGTCAGGTGGTCTTGATGAAGACCACGTGCATGCGCAGGTCAGTCCCCTGGACGATGTCTGCGCTGGAGGTGCGGAGGGTGCAGATGCCGTCGGTGCCGACGACCCATCCGCCGCAGGCGCCGCCGTTGTCCCAGTGGCCGTTGATGGTGTCGTGGGTGGGGCGCCAGCCCGACGGCAGGGTGCAGACCACGATGTCGCCGATGTTGCCGCCGACGCTGTTGATGTCGGGGCCGGTCCGGGTGATGTAGATGTCGATCGTGGTCACGCGGCCCTGACGGAAGCCGTAGAAGTCGATCCTGGTCCAGCCGGAGGCAGCGGAGAGGCCGGTGGTGGTGCTGGTCAGGGACGGCTCGGGGGTGACCCAGGAGGAGCCGTTGTAGACGTCGAGGCGGTTGACGTCTTGCAGGTAGCTGGCCATGCCGTCGACCGGGGCTACGGCCCCAGTGAGGGTGGCACCGCGGGCGGACGAGCTGGCGAACCGTAGCAGCGACCGGCTCGCCAGCTTGTTGGCCAGCTCCTTCGCCAGCTTCTCCGCGTCGGGCGCGTCGGTGAGGCTGGCGATGTTGATGCCCTGCCCGTAGTCGTCTGTGGTGGGCACAGGCCCCCCTTTCTACGCGAGGCGGGTGACCCGCATACTCGAACCGGCCGCCAGGCGGGTGGCGATGCTGGCGCTGGTGGTGGACTGGGCCCACTGCAGGGCGCACGTCCCGGCCGTGGTGGTGGTGACGATGGCCTCTTCCATCGCGAAGCACTGCAGGACGCTGCTGTCACGGTTGCCGTAGATGCAGGCGGTGCTGAAGGCTTGGACGCCCCACCTGCCTGTGCCGCCGGATGAGGTGCCGGAGAGGATCTGCCCCTGGTCGGGGCCCACCGCGGACCGGTTGCCGGTTGCGCCGGTGGGCACGGTCCAGGCGGTCCGGAAGCGGATTGCGTCGGTGGCCGCGTAGTGCAGGTGCATCTCGACCTTGTAGACGGCAGACGCGTCCAGGGCGATCGTAAGGTCCGGATCGTCGGTGAGAGTGTTCGAGAACCGGTCCAGGTTGGCCGTCTTGTAGCGGTAGATCGGCGTGTACAGCGGGGTGCCGGAGCTGGCGAGCCGGCCGATGGCGATCCAGTTGCCGCTGCTGGACTGGCTGATGACTGCCACGTCGCCGACCGCGGGGGCGGCGTATGTGTTGAGGCATCGGCAGGGGATGCCGTCCGCTGTGACGGTTCCGTCGCCTGGTACTGCGGTGACTGTGGCGAGCCGCCAGTCCGCGCCGCGCACGGATGGGGTCCGCTCCCCCGCCCTGGTGGCCTGCTGCTTGAGCGCCCACGCGAGGTCGCGGTGGACAGCGTGTCCGGACTTCACGCGTCCTCCTTGGCGCTGATCGTGGTGATCGGGAAATCTCCGCCGATGTCCAGCGGGACGCTGAACGACGCCACTTGGTGAAGTTCTCGGGTGCCATCCGGGTGGACGACGCGGATGACGTCGCCCGGCTCCAGTGCTGGGTTCGGCAGGCTGGAGATGTCGCCGCTGGCGTTGGGGGCCTTGGCGTCGGCGAGCTTGAGGCGGGCTGCGTTCGTGCAGGCGGCGGTGGTCGTCAGTGTGGACGAGCTGTAGAACATCGGCCGCCGGCCGAACGGCCCGCCCCAGTACGTCGGTGAGCTGGTGTCGCTGTCGGTGACCAGGGCGCTGACGGGGGGCCGGTTGTCTGCGGTGTTCTCGCCGCGAGCCAGCACGCCGTTGTAGACGCCGTCGCTGGTCATGGCCCGGCTCGCTGAGATGTACGCCCCGCTCTCGGTGGCCTCGATCGACCACACCGGGGTGGCTGTAGCCAGGTCGGGCAGGGTGGAGATGACGAAGCTGCCGTCGGCGTTGCAGTACACCTCGGCGCCGGCCGCGGCAGCCACTTCCTGCGCCGCGGCCCAAGGGTCGGATTCGACGTCCCAGGTGCGGGTGCCGATCGTGGTGTCGGTGATCTGGCTGAGCACGGTGGCGTCAGGGATGCTGCGGCGGATCAGGGCGGTGACCGCGGTGACGACGGTGCCGGTCGCCGTATAGACGGCCGTGAGCTTGTCGTCGGCGACGATCGCCTCCAGGCCCTTGCCCTGCAGGGTGACGGGCCCGTCGGAGACGTCGCCATCCACCGAGTCGAGCCGGAACATGCCGAGCGGCACCAACTCGGTCGAGCCGTCGCCGTAGTCGACGCCGCGGCTGATCCGCAGCTTCGCTCCGTAGGTGGTGAGTTGGTCGGCCGGTGTCCGCGGGATCAGGGTGGGGTCGGCGATGGTGACGGTGCAGGTACGGCGGATCGCCTGCGAGCGGTCCACCTGCACGCTGCCACCCGTGATCTCCAGGTCGATGACCCGGCCGTCCGTGAGGAACAGCTCGACCAGCGTGACCGGCGTGTGGGACTCGGCGAGCCGGTCGAGGAAGCGGTCGGATACGGGGTACACGCGACCTCACTTTCGGCGGTCGAGGAGCACGTCCTCCCACGTCGCGTAGGTGTCGAGGACGTCCTGCCAGGTCGCGAACTCGGTGAGAACGTCCTGCCAGGTCCGGCCGCGGGCGCCTCCGATGCCCACCGTGACCGGCATGTCGGCCTCCACCACGGGCAGCGTCCACGCCCGCCACAGCTCCTGTGCCAGCCCAGTGATGCGGGCCTCGTCGACCTGGGCGACGGACACGTACATGTCCTCCACGCCCATGCCAGGTGCGGCCTGCCACAGCAGGATGTGGCCGGAGTCGAGCAGCGCGTGCAGCGCTCTGCGCTCCTCGTCAGAGCGGGTCCAGATCGCGAGGTCGCCCTCCAGGCCCTGCCGCTGGCCACTGAGGACGACCTTGTTGCGCCGGCCGCGGACGACGTAGCTGGCCTGCTCGATCGGCCGCTGCCAGTCCGGGGCCCTCGCCACCATGACCAGGACGTTCCGCTGCGGATTGCCAGGATCTTTGAGCCAGCAGGTGTTGGCGTCGGCGAGGGTGAGCGTGACCACCGTGGACGTCCGTGTCGACGCGAGCGTCCCGGGCGCCGAGTACAGCTGGACGTAGTAGGACACCTGTGTGTTGAGTGGCGCCTCGTGGTCCTCGATGACCAGCACGTCGGAGACGACGGCGTCCTGCTCGATCAGCCCGTCGGCGCCTCGCACCAGAGTGCGACTGCCGTCGGGGCCGATCCGGTACACGGTGATCAGATCGCCGACCGGCAGTTCCCGCAGGGTGAGCTGGATGTAGCCGTCGGAGTCGACCGCGGCGACCGCGGTCTGCGGCAGCACCTGCCACAGCGCGACAGCGTCCACGTACATCACGGAGGACGTGCTACCGGCCGCAGCCACCACCTCGACCGCCGCCTGGGCGGTGCCGTCAGGGGCCACTGCGTCGGTGACGAGCTGGTACCAGCTGCCGGAAGGCAGAGAGTACACGGTGCCCGTGCTGGCCCCGAGGTCGCCGCCGCTGCCGTCGTACCAGTGGATTTTCACCGTCACTGTCGCCCAGGAGCCGGATCCGACCTTGGCGACAATCTGGGCCCGCCAGTTCAGGCCGGGCGCGTCCGGCACAGTGAACTGCGGGGAGCGAATAGTCGAGGACGTGGCGGTCGCCGAGGAGACGGCGAGGCCGTAGCTGCCGTAGTAGCCCCCGGCGCCCCACGGGGTGGAACGGGCCAGCGTCGCCACCCCAGCCACGGTGGCCCAACCGCCGGTGTCCTGCTCAAAGCTCCCGTTGGCGTAGGGGATGACCGTGCCCGCCATGATCTCGGGGGCCACTTTGACCGCGACGGTTTCCAGGCGCAGCACCTGCCCGGCGGACGCGCCGTCGAGTCCAGCTGCGATGCCGCAGGTGACAGCGGCGGCTGGGGCTGTGGCCGACAGCAGCTGGCGATGCATGCCCGTACTCACCGGCGCCAGGTAGGCCCGCTGTGAGCTGATCTGGTTGCCGTTGGCGTCGTAGAACCGCAGTTCCAGCCACGCCTGCGCCGACAGTACGGGCGGCATCAGGTAAGCGTAGGCCAGGTACTCGACGCCGGGCGTTACCGTGGGCCGCTCCGTTGTCCGCACAGCGGCGTTGCCGGCGGCGACCACCGTCATGGCCACGGCGTGGCCGCCCGCGTAGTACCAGGTGGCAGGCCAGGAGAAGACAGGGGCCTGCCGACTGATGGTCGCGTTGACCTCGGCCGTCCACCCGGATGCGTCGATCTCCGTGCTCTCGGTGTTGAACGGGAACAGGTTGCCGTAGCTGCGGATCGGCAGCCCGAAATACACGTTCTCCCAGTAGTGGAAGACGTTCGATGCGGCCGGGGTGGACGACAGGATGACCTGCGCCCGAGTCGTCCCAGTCGGCGCCTGCCCGGCCACGCTGACCCGATGCCACGTCGTGGACGCGGATGTCGTGGTCAGTGACCAGGTGGTGCCGAGGATGGTGCCCGCCTTGTCAAGCCAGCGAATTCCGATCCGTTCCGGCACCGTCCCCGAGGCGTCCGCGAACGCGTAGTAGACGACCCCGGCGTTGACGAGGACGGAGCCGAGAATCCGAGCCTGCATCTCCCCGGCCGCCGTCGACTTCACCGCGAGGACACCGTCACCGACCCGGCCGCCGGTGCCCTTGGAGATGCTGCAGTTCAGCTGCGGCACCCAGCCCGTCACCACCGGGTCCATCGACGAGGTGGCCTCGGAGAGGAAGTTCCCCGGGATCGCCATTCAGGGACCTCCTCAGCTGGCGTTGAGTACCTGGATCAGCTCACCCTGCGCCGTGCGCACCTCGGCACGGGCGATGTTCCGGATCGGCTCGTTGCCGAGCCACACGTTCAGCGACATGCCATCGAGACTGCGGTCCGTGGCGGCCGTCATGGTCTGCCACTGGGCGTTGGTCAGGATGGCCTCAGGCTTGCCGGTGGCGTTCACCGCCGTCGTCACACCTGGCGGCAGCCAGCCGCCCGCGTCATAGCCGGCCGGCGGCCGGTTGGCGTTGGCCTGCTGAACGTTGGTGATGTTGCCGTACCGGCGGGTGATGTACCGGACGGCGGCGGCGACGTTGGCGACCGGGTCGAGGATGTTCCACGACGTGCCCGGCACGTGGTTGGAGGCGAACGTCGGCGGGATCACCTGCGCCAACCCCTGGCTGGGGATGCCGTTCTGGGCGTTGATGTCCCACCGGTTGATCGCGTTCGGGTTCCATCCGGACTCGCGCGAGATCAGTGTGTTCATGCCGGCGAGCCACTGGCCGACAGCGCCCGGCGGAGGGACGTGCGCGGCGGCGAGGGCCTGGCTGATGATGCTGCGGCGCCGGCCCGATGGGACCGTCCCGCCGATCGGTCCGCCCCCTCCTCCGCCGCTGTCGCCACCGAAGGTGACCAGGTCGACCAGGCCCTTGACCATGCTCTTCGGGATACCGATGGCCAACCGGCCGAACGCCGTGTTCTTGATGTCGTCGAGGGGCTTGATGAGTTTGCCGACGAGGTTGCGGATCGCCTTGGCCGGGTCCCGCAGGAAAGCGGTCGCCGACGAGAAGAACCCGCCGATCTTGCCTCCGATCTTTCCTCCGAAATCCTTGAGCTTGCCGAGGATGCCGCCGTCGGCCATGAGCTGGCCGCCGGCCTGCTCCCACAGGGACAGGGCGCGGGCCCGGTAGCGGGGGTCGGTGGGGATGACGAACTCAGGGTGCTGGGGCCTGCCTTCGCCGACGATCGCGGTGGGCCGGTTGAACACCCCGGGCCGGACCGGGACGGTGCCGCCCTGCGCGAGCAGCGGCAGCGTCTTCAGGTCCGGGACGCCCGGGATCCAGTCGGTGATCTTCCGCCAGATGCTGACCAAGCCTTCGTTCCACACCACCCGCAGCACCCAGTTGATGGGTGCCTTCGTCAGAGCCTTGATCCTGTCCCAGGCTTTTCCGATGGCGGTCTTCGCGTCGGAGAACGCGGTGGCCACGCGCCCGATGGCGGTCTTGAGTGCGTCGAACGCGGGCTTGATGCCCTTCCGCCACACGCCGTTGATGGCACCGCTGATCCCGTCCCAGACCGGTACAATGATCTTGTCGCGGAGCCACTTGGTGACGCTGGCGACACCGCTGACGCCAGCGTTCATCGAATTGAACGCCGGCCGGATGACGTTCTCCCACGAGCCCTTGATCGTCTGGCGGATGCCCTTCCAGACAGGCTGGATGATCTTGTCGTTGAGCCACCTGAATGCCGGCCCGAGATGCTCGATGACCCATGTGACAAGGTCGGCGACCACGGTGATCATCCCGGACAGCCAGCCGATCGCCGAGGCCATCGACGAAGCGAAACCCTGCACAAGGAAGTCCGCCAGCCTGATCAGCGGCGGCAGCAGCCACGACAGCACGTTGATCGCCAACTCCAGCACCAGAGCGACCAGCTGAGCCAGCGGCGGCACGATCGGCAGCAGAGCCAGCGCGAGCTGCACGCCAGCCTCGGCCAGCTGCAGGAGTGACGGCAGCAGCTGCATGAGCACGCCCGCCGCCATATCCAAGAGCATCCCGGCAATCTCGGAGATCACCGGGAACAGCGGTATGAAGGCGTCGACGAGGGTGAGCAGCGCCTCGGCCAGCGGGGGCAGCGCCTGCGCCAGCGTGGTCGCGATCAGCCCCGCGAACTCGCCGAGGATCGGAGCGATGTCACTCAGGATCGGTGCGAGCCGCTGCGCGAGCGACGCCCACACGTCTCCAAGCGGACCCACGATCGCCAGCAGCGCATCCGCGATCACACTGAACGCGTCGCCCAGGGTCGGCAGGATCGGGGCGAGTGCATTGAGCACAGTGGTGATGAGCTGCATCCCGACCGGGATCAGCGGCTGCAACGCGCCGAGCAGCTCGCTGAGTGCCGAGGCGAAGACGGTCACGATCAGCTCGGCGACCTTCCCAAGGAGGTCGACGAGCGGCGCGAGGAACGGTTCCAGCGCCTGGAAGACGGCGGCGATGATGTCGCCGACCATCACCAGGGCAGGGGTCAGCGCCTGCACCACTTCGGTGAGCGGACCGACGAGGACATCGACCAGCCCGGTCACCACGTCGATCACCGGGGTCAGGGCGGGCGCCAGCGCGTTGATGACGGCCGCGATCAGGTCGGCGATCGGCTGCAGCAGCGGAATCACCGACTCGACGATCTGAATGATCGCCGTGCCGACAGTGATGAGCACCGGGCCAAGCGCCTGAATGATCGGCATCAGGGCTGCCCCGAGCGCAGCCGCCAGCTGCTGCAGCACCGGGCCCAGGGTCTGGGCGAGCTGTGCGATGAAGCCGACGATCGACGAGACCAGCGGCACCAGCGCCTGCACTACCGCCCCGATCACGGGGACGATCGCGCCGACGATCTGCGCGACGCTGCCGAACAACTCCCGCAGGCTGGCCTGCATCTCCGGTGCGGCAAGGATGTTCTTCAGCTCACCGAAGACGGATCCGAGCACGCCGACGATCTGACCGCCCGCATCCGAGGCGGCCTTGAAGATCTGCGTCACGACACCGAACGCGTTGCCCAGCAGCGTGCCGAACTGGGAGAGGATCCCGAACGCGGTGTCGATGGCGTCCTGCAGGCCGCCGCTCTTGAACGAGGCTGCGAGGCCGTCGGTGAACGAGGTGATGGCGCCGGCGAACTGCTGCAGGAGCCGGTTGAACGCGGGCTGGGCGGCGACCGTGAGCTGGCCGAACGCGGTGATCAGCTGGCGAGGGGTGTCCTGGAAGACTCGCAGGTTGTCGTTGGCTCCCTGCAGGATCTGCTTGAGGATGCCGCTCTTGGCCATCTCCTGCACGCCGGCCGCCGCGTTCTTGGCGATGGTGTTCCAGATCCCGGCGGTGGCGGTGAGTTGCTCTTTCAGGATCGGCAGGGTGCTGTGGGCGAGCCCGGACACGGTGGTGTCGAGGCCCTTGAACAGCTCGTTCTGCACCGCCAGGCGCATGTCGTCCCAGGCCGGGGCAAGGCCCTGGATCGTGGTGACGAACGACCTCGCGTTGGGCGCGAGCTTGGCCATGGCCTGGTCGAACTTGCTTGTCTGTGCGGCAGCCGCGGCCTGCGCGTCGGCCACCGCCCGTGCGGCATCGGCGACGGCCTGCTCGGCGTCCCGGATCTGCCGCGCGCCGTCCTTGCGGGCCTCGACGACGCCGGCCTGCGCGTCAGCGACCTGCTGCTGGGCGTCGGCAACCTGCCGGGCCCCGTCGACCGCGGTCCGGCGGGCCTCCTCCCGCGCATCGCCGACCGCACGCTCGCGCTCTTCGACGTTCTTGTTGGCGTCAGCGATGCGGTCCTTGGCGTTCTTGACCTGCTCGGATCCGTCGACGCCGTCCCGGTTCGCCTTCTTCGTGTCCTCGGAGAGGCGCTTCGTCTCGGTGCGCTGCTCCTTGAGGTTGAGCTTGGCCCGCTCGTAGGCGATCTGTAGCTTTTCCAGCTGCTGCGGCGTGATCCCCGGATTGGCGCGCGCCTTGGCGAGCTCCCGCTGCGCCTCAGTGAGCCGGATCGCGGCCTCACGCTCGTCGAGCTTGGACTCGGCTAGCCGGTCGTTCATGTCCTGCAGTGCCCGAGACGCCTCCTGCCGGGCACCGTTCAGAGCCTGCTGTGCCTGCAGGGCGTCCTGCTGGGCGCTGCGGAGATCCTGCTCCGCGTCCCGGACCTGTCGCTGCGCGTCCGTCTGCCGCTGCGCGGACTCCTCGACCGTGCGGGCCAGGTTCTGCTCGGCATCCGCGACGGCGCGCTGAGCGTCACGGACGCGCTCGGCCGCCTGTACGCGCGCGTCCGCGAGGCCCTGCTGCGCCTTGGTCAGGCCGCGCTGCGCCGACTCGACGGCACGAGTGGCGGAGGCTGCAGCGTTGGCCTCGGCGGTGTGATCGGCGAACGCGGCCTTGAAAGCCTCCCCGACGCCGCTGAGGCCGATCTTCAGCGCGCCTGCAGCCGCGCCCGCAGTGGCGAGCGCAGGCGCGAGAGCCGCGGCACCGGCAGCAGCGGCCGACAGGTTCGCGCCGATCGCCACACCGGCCAGCGCGCCAAGCCCTTTGAGGCCCGCGCCGAACGCCTTGCTGAACGCACCTGCGCCCGAACGGCCGGCACTGGACGCGCGGGCGTTGACGGACCGGGACCAGTCGCCTTCGAACTCCGGGCGGATCGAGACGTATCCGCGTCCGACGAGGACACCGCCAGCGGCCACCGCGCACCCCCGTTACTGGTTCGCGGCGGGCCTTCCGAACACAGCCGCCAGCTGTTTCGCTCCGGATCCGTGCTTGCCTCCGAAGCGGATGACGTTGCTCTTCGTGCGCTGCTCGACGCCCGGCCGCGGGATGGGGTCCGGCGGCTTGAGACGGCCCGTCTTCTTCGGGTCGCCGCCGAGCTTCACCGTGGCGAAGGTGTTCTCACGGACCGCGTCGACCACGGCCGCCAGCAGATGCCGGTCCAGCGTCCACGCCTCTTCCTCAGGCGACGCCCCGCGTACCGCCCGCGCCGTCGCAGAGTCCTGCGGCAGGTACCGCAGGAAGACACGCAGCTCCCGCCACGACATCTCCCCGCGGTACAGCTCCAGCAGCGACCGGCCCGGCCAGTAGCGGGCGATGTCCCACTCGACGGCCTCCCCGTACTCCGTCAGGAAGCGGCGGAGGCCGGTGATTCCCCCGGCTCCAGCCCGGACCGCTTCTGCCACTCCTGGGCGATCAGCTCGATGTCGAGGAACGTGAAGCCGGCGGCGTACATCTCCTTCAGCTTCTCCGCGCCGAGGACGTCCCGCAGCACGCCGGGCACGTTGTTCAGGTCGCCGACGCGTTCCTGCAGCTCGAACGGCAGCAGACGCATCGGCGGCAGGGTGAAGGTGACGTCGTGCAGCTCGTAGGTGGTCGGCTGCGGCAGCGCATCACGGCGCTGCTTGGCGATGGAGTCGAGAGAGACGACTTCCGTGCCGGTGGTCTTGCTGGTCATGGTCTTCTCCTACGGGTTCGCGGGTTGACCCCGGCAGGCGCGACCCGCGTGCGTGCCTGCCGGGGAGAAGGGGTTACGCCGCGGCCCAGGCCGGGTCGTTGGACAGCCACACCGCGATCTCGGGCGCGGCGTCGGCGTAGGCCGAGACGGTCATCGGCAGGGAGACAGCGCCCGAGCGGGCCAGGGTGATGCTGTCGCGGTTGGTGACCTCGCCCCGGGAGACGATGAGCCGGTTGACGATGTCGCCGTCCGTCCACTCCAGGCCGATCGCGCGCTCGTCCGGGTCCGGGGCGGCGGGGATGGCCAGCTTGTGCACGCCGGTCGTGACGTCCGTCATGGTGGCGCTCGGGAAGTACAGCGTCACCGTGCTGGTCTTCAACTCGATGCAGGTGAAGCCCAGCGTCATGTCGACACCGGTCAGGATCTTCCGGACCGGGCTGAGGGACTGCCAGGCGTTCACGTCCTCGGTGTCTGTGCTGTAGCTCAGCTCGACGCCGTCGTCGGACAGATAGCCGAGATCCACCCAGCCCGCCGGCCAGGCCGACTCCAGGTCGCTCGGGGCGGTGGTGCCCTTCGGGGCGATGTAAACGTTTCCGTTCAGGCCAACGCGCACGTTGTCAGCGTCGAGAGCCACGGGATGCCTCCAGGCATAGCGAGGACCCGCACGGCCAGACGCCGACGGGTGAAATGGTCAGAGGGGGATGCGGGTTGGTCGAGCTATGCGGGGCGGACCACCATGCTCATCACGAGCACGTACCGCGGGATCGTGTCCGTCTCGGCCGATGCCTGATACGGCAGCCAAATCAGGCTGGTCTCATCTACGCCGTAGATGCGGGCCTCGCCCTGCGTGGTGCCCTGCGCGGCAATCAGTTGTGCTGAGCAGCTGGCCGCCAGGTCGCGGGCCTGTTTCTTCGTCGCCGCCAGGACGTCGATGTCGACGGTGCGGTCCGCGGTCACGGCTTTCAGTCGAGATCCGCCCCCGCCCAGGGTCACCGACACCACGCCTGCAGCCAGCCTTGACGCCAGATTCGCCGGCCACTCGGTGCCGATGGTCGTGCCGGACGGCAGGACGCTCTTCAGGTAGGCGACGGTGACCTGCTCGACGTCCGGCATCACCGCCGCCGACAGGCCGCCCCTCACCGCTTCTTCCGGCCCGTCTCAGGCTCCGGCTGTGCGGGGTCCTTGGCGGTCTGGGCCGGAGCCTGCTCCTCCTGCGGGGTCTCCTCCGCCGGTTTGGCGACCAGGCCGTCCCGGCGCAAAGCCTTCGCAGTGGCCTCGTCGACGTCGATGGATTCCCCCGGGGCCTTGTCCCCGTACCAGTTGGCGAGCGTGATACGCATCAGGCACTCCTCAGTGCGTCCAGGGCACGTCCCAGCGGACGGGCCTTCGGGGACCAGCCCGTCTGGGGACGGTCCCGGGATGTGGCCGGCCGGCCGGAGCCAAACTCGACCTGGCCCCACCAGCCTGCCGTCGCGCCGAACTCGGCCCGCCATCCGTTCGGCCGCATGCTTGCCGCCGAGTAGATGCTCTGTCGGTACTCGCCGTGCCGCTGCACCGCCGGATCATAGGTCGGGCCCGTGTACGAGGGGGCGATCGCGCGCGCGACATCCGCGCCTCGGTCCGCGGCATCCTTCAAAGCGTCCCGCATCTGCGAGGACCGGGCCAGCTCGTCGTACATGCGGGGGTTCGCCACGAACCGGAACGAGGTACGGGCCATCAGGCCACCACCCTCAGATCCGCCTCGACGTGGTGCACTCCCCCGCCCGGCGCGGGCCAGCGGGCCACCTTGCCGATGACCTGCATCGTCGTATCCCACGCCTTGACGCGGTCCGTCTCGCGCAGGTCGATATCCACGCCCCGCGGCGTGTACAGGCGCCAGCCGGTGACGACGACCTGCTTGTCGTCGGTGTCCTCGATCGACCCACCCTCCGGCTGCACGTTTACGCCGGACACCGGGATGCGGGTCGCACCGTCGCCCCAGTCCTCCTGCTTGTTGCCGTACTCGTCCTCGGTGGTGCCGGGCCGGACGATGACGATGTCCTGCAGGTACAGCATCAGCGGCTCCGCAGTTGCACGCTGCCCGCCGTGCGCCGGTACCGGTCCAGCACGCGCTGCTCCGTCTTCGACAGCAGCACACCCAGGTACTCGCCGACCGCCGGAATCAGATAGGTCACGGACTCGCCGCCCACCGATTCCGACCGGATACCGGATGGGTTGACGATGACCCGGTTCGCAGCCTGCATCACGATCGCCTGAATGTCCCCGGGCACCGGGTCCCAGCCGTGCGTGTAGGTGACGGTCACCTGCGGTGGCCGGTGCGCGGCCGGTGGGCGATCCCACGTCCACCGACGCACCAGGAGATCATTGCCGTCCTGCCACCAGTCCGACGTATCGGTGCCGTTCACCTTGACCTCTGCGATGTCGATGACCGGCCGCTGCGGCAACGTCACCAGCCCACTGCAGCGGTGCTGCACTGGATCCGCCCGACGCATCGTGAACGTGTCCGTCGTCGTGGCCTGGGTGATGTCCTGCCGGACGTAGGCCCGGATCACGCTGGATGCTTGGTCCAGCAGGGCCTGCGCCTGCTGCTCCTGCTCAGGCGTGAACGTCCTGCCGAGCAGGGTGGCAAGGTCGGCCACCGTCGCCAGCGAGGGGAGCACAGCCACGGCGGCCTCCCTCCGTCAGCGCGCGCGGGCGTCGTCGTCGAGCTTCTGCCGGACCTCGCGGGCGTACTCCGGGTCCGTCTCAGGGGTCGGCGCCCCCGAGGTGACGCCCTTGAGGGTGTAATTCTCGTTCGGCGTGGGGTCGACGGCGATACCGAAGTACCCCTGCCGTTCGGCCTCGTTGGTCGCGTTCTGGATCTCCTGGGCGACCCCGTCGTCCGGCGTCTCCTGGGTGGACTTGCTCTGCCTGCTGGTGCTCTTGGACTCGGCCATGGCCGATACCTCCCATGACAAAGCCCCGACACCCGGGCGGCATCAGGGCGGCGTGTGCGGGTTCGGTCAGGCGCCGACGGTCTTCAGCACGCCCACCGGGTAGCGGGATGCCTCGGTCGGCTGGTCGTTGTTGAGGGTGTTCGCGACCTGCCAGCCCACGCGGAAGGTAAGCCTGATCGCGGTCATGTCCTGCTGCGGCAGGTTATAGACGATCGCCCCAGTGTTGTCGGTGATGACGGCCTGGTCCAGCACCTTCATGGTGATGTCCTGGCGGACCCCAACGATGAACTGGCTCCATTCACCGGCGAAGAGGCGCACGCCATCCACGCCGACACCGCCCGCCACCGGGAACAGACCCCGCATCGGGTACATGACAGGGTAGCCGTCGATGGCGTCGAGGCTGCCGGACACGCGGCCGTCGTCGAGCTTGCGGCCCTGACTGTCGCGGGCGGCTCGCAGCTTGGCCTTCGCTGACGTCGCGGCGACGAAGCCGGTGACGTCGAAGCCGTCCTGCTCGACGACGCCGTACAGCTTGTCGATGTCGCCGAAGAAGCCGCCCTGTGTGGCGGTCGATCCCTCGTTGACCGAGTTGCCGGCCGCAGCCGCGGCGGACAGGATGTTCGTGGGGAACGAGGCGGGGGCGTTAGTGCCGAAGAACACGGCGGTGTCCAGGACCCGGCCGAACGCCTCGACGAGGAGCGGCATAGCCGTGTCCCAGATGTTCGCGTCGACATCGGCGAGGACGTTGTCCGGCACCGGCATGATCGTCGCGATCTCTTCGATGTTCAGGTACTTGTTCGTCCAGTTGACCTCGGTGGTCTGCTTCAGGCCCGTGTCACCGGTGACCCAGTACGCCATCGGCAGCGCCGACAGGACCGGGAAACGGACCTGCCCGGCCTGCACTGGCACCCGGCGGAACAGCTGGAGCACCGCGGACTGCTCGGTCGCCTTGCCGAGCATCTCGTTGGAGACTTCCTCGGGGATGAGTGCCTGCGAGTCGGTCCGCGAGGTCAGGTTGTTGTAGGCCACGATCCGGCCCATCCTTTCGGTGAAACCGGCCGGACCGTGCCGTGCCGGGGGTGAGTCAGCCCCGACCGGCCGTCTGCCGGATCAGGTCGTTCATGGATGCCGGGCGCGCCGTGTGTCGGACACCGCCGTCGTAGTTGGGCGTCTGCCGCTGCTGCGCGTTGAAAAGCGCGAGGAGCTTGTCGGCGTCCGCGGCCATCTCCTCAGGTGTGGAGCCCTGCAACCGGTCCGCCAGCTCGGCGGGGAGCTTTTTGTCGGCCGCAACTCGAAACCGCATCAGCTCCGACTGCGCGACGGCGGCCGACTGTTCGGCTGCGGTGGCCCGCTCGGCGAGTTTCTGTGCCTCGGTTTTGTCGCGGTCCTCGAACTCCTTGAGCTTCAGACGCAGCGTCTCGGCCTCCTTGTTGGCCTTCCGCAGCGCCCTCTCGACCTCCGGCGGGATCTTCGTCTCGCCGGACTCGTTCGGCCGCTCGGCGGCCGGTGCCTCCGTACCCTCAGGCGCGCCCGTCTCGGGCTTCTCCTGGGCGTCCGGGTTGGTGCCGTTCTCGTCAGCCATCGCGGCCGACTCCTTCCAATCGCCCCACCCTCACGGCAGGGACACTCAAGATCGGCTAGACGATGTAGCCGTACCGGCGCAGCAACCGCAGCTGCTCCGCGCGGTTGTCAGAAACCCGGAGAATTTCCTCCGGCATCAAGCGGGGCGTCGTCACCCGCGAGTAGCGCTGGCCCGGGAAGCGGGCGAACTCCCCGCCCGCGCGCCGCGCGCGAGAGCCGTACAGGCCGCGGCGAGTCGTCCCCTCGGACGTTGTCTGCAAGGAGCGGCCCGCCAGATGCGCTGTGCCCATACCTCGCCGGGCGTTGACCACCTGACCCACATCCGCGCCAGAGCGGACCGCGTCGGCGCCGGCCGCAGTGAACACCCGCCGCTGCTCCGACTCCGGCATCCGGGCGAACAGCTCCTGCGGTGACGGGACGTCCGGCCACTCGTGCTCGCGCAGCGGCAACGTCTGACAGTCGCAGTTCGGGTGCCTCAGGAAGCCCTCGCTGCGGCTGTACATGCGACCCGACAGGACGATGCACCGCGAGCACGCCGGCAGTCGCACCACGCGCACGTAGGCCACGCAGCTGCGGTGCGTGGCCATCGCCACCTGGTCCGCCGAGCGGGCCGTGTCCGCGACCGCCGTGGCCGCGTATCGGGCCATGTCGGCGAGCCCGCCGAGCATCGCCTCTTGCGTCGCCATCCCGGCGGCCAGCCGGCGTCGCACACCGATCGCCGGCAGGAATAGCAGCGTCTCCAGCGGGCCGCCATCCGGGGCGATGCCGGCGAACGCTGCCGCCACGAGCGTGGCCTCGGCGAGGGCCGAGCCGCCCTGCGCAGCCATCTGTGCTGCGATGTATGCCTGAGCGGCGTCCGCGACAGTGAGCTGCCCCTCGGTGACCGCGGCCAGGATGGCTGCGCCGGCTGCGCCTTCCAGGTCATCCTCGATGGTGGCGGCCGAGACGCCCTTCCATACCTGCTGGACGCGGGCCACGACGGAGCGGACGACCGTGGTCACCTGCTGGTAGCGGGTGTGCCCCAGCTCAGCTGGCGTTGCCATCGGCCGCCGCCTGGTCCGTCACGGTCAGGTCGGGCTTCGGCCCGAACAGACTCGCCGGGTCGCCGCCCAGCACCCTGGCCGCCGCCTGATCCCGAAGCTCCCCCCACTGGGCGATCTCCGTCTGCGAGGCCCCCCAGCGTTCCCACAGCGCCTCGTGCGGCACGCCGAGCGTGGCCATCTTCACCAGGGCATCGACGAGCTCACCCTCGGTGCGAAACTCCGGGTTGTGCCAGATCACCTCGATGCTCGACAGGTCCCGACCGTCACCGGCGGCCTGCAGATACAGGCGAACGACCTCCTCCAGCCCCTCGCCGAGCGGCCGGCATCGCTGCCGCACCTTGGCAACCAGGCCAGATTCCGTGGCCTTCAGGGTCTCGCCGTTGACATTGGACAGCTTGCCCAGCAAGTACTGCGCGGGGGTGCGCGTGCGCGCGGCCATATGCTGAACATCGGCCTCGATGGAGTCCAGGTACGGGCCCAGGTCGGTTGCCGAGAACTCGCCGATCTGGACGCCCTCGTCCTCGATCACCCACAGCCGGTCCACGGCCGCCTTGAACGGTTCGATCGGCTGCCCGTTGTCATCGACCGGCACCTCATAGCCGGTCATCCACCGCTGCCGAAACGCAGAGAACTCCTGCGCCATCAGCCTGTCGATCAGGGTTTTGTTGATGCGGTCCTGCACATCGAGGACATCCTCGATCTCACTGTGCGCCTCACCCAGCAGATCAGGTCGATTCACGATCTCTACCAGCGGCACAGCGTCCAGCGGGTTCGGCGCCGGCCACACTTCGCCGCGAACCTCGCGCGGCTCCCACCGCGGATCGGTCGACATACCTACCTGCGGTGCAGGAGCGCGGTACTTGAACAGCTGGCCGTCAACAAACAGCGTCGCCCAGACGTCCCCCGTCCAGTCATCGACGAACGTCTTCAGCCCAGCCCTACGCTTCCGGCGACTGCCAGCCTCGTAGGCGACGATCGCCTGCGTCACATCCTCGGCCGTGATGATCGGCGTCGCCGGATCATCGGGGTTCGGAGCCACCAGCGCGAACGCCCGGCCCACCTTGACCGCCTCAGTGATCAGCAGATCCGAGTCGGCATCCATCGCGGACGCCTGCCAGACCCGCCACGCCTCCTCGTCGCCGACATCCTCGTCACCCAGCCGGAAACCGTCCACCTGGATCCGCTCGGCCGTAGCGTCCACCACGAGACCCGTGTAGTTGGAGCGGGCCTGCTTCAGCAGCCGCTGGAACGCCGGACGCGCCTTGTCCTGGATCATCGGCAGTGGGTGGTCGCCTGAGTAGTACTGGCGCATCGTGTCCGCGTACTTACGGCGCTCGGCCAGCTGCTTCCACAGCCGCTCCACCCACCACAGCGGCTCACCCGGCTGAGGCTTCTGCAAGGGGGCCACGAGCACCCCCTCGCATCAGAATCCGACCGCAACCCGCGACTTCGCCTTCGGCCGTCGTAGGTATCCGTCCAGGGCCATCACCGTCGCCGCGACGCCGTCGATCCGGGCCTGGCTCTTGCGCCTATCCGGCTTGGTCGGCCGGTAGTTGTCGTTGCCGTCAGCGATCGTCTCCACGCAGCCGGCCATCCACCGCAGGATCGGATGCCCACCGTGCCGGAACCGCTGCTCCAGCAAGAGCCGGTCCAGCTCCTTGCAGGCCGGCGACAGACCGAGGAACGTCTGACTGATCGGCGTCACCTTCACGCCGCGCCGCGTCTCCCGGTCCACGTTCTGCACCAGCTGCCCGGCGAACATACGGTCGTAGCCGATCCACTGCATGTCGAAGTGCTTGCAGTCCGCCAGCACCTGGCGCTCGATCGTGTCGTAGTCGACCGCATCGCCCTCCGTCAGCTTCAGGAAACCCTCACGGGCCCACTGCGCCAGCGGCACCTGCAAGTGCCGCTGCAGCTCTTCCAGTCGCTCCGACGGCAGCCAGAACCGGGAGACGAGTTCAACCTCGACGCCCGGTTGCTTCGACTCCACCGCCAGCACCCACGCCGACAGGTCGGACACCGCGGACAGGTCCAGCCCGCCCCACGCCCGGCGCCCCTTGAGCACACCCTCGTCAACCATGCCGGCCACCCGATCCCACGACCGAACATCGATCCACCTGGTGCTGGCCTTCTCGCGGATGTTCAGCGACAGCCGGAGGAATGTCGGATAGTACGAGGGCGTGGCCTGCGCCTTGTTCGCCTCGCGCCGCAGATACGCCAGCGTCGGTGACGTGCCCAGCCCCGGATTCGCGCGCCGCCACGTCCGCTCGTCGAACGGGTCATCTGTCTCGTCCGCAGCCCAGATCACGCCGTAGTGCGCCGGATCCTGCACAACGTTCTCGGCGACCTTCCGCGTGTACGAGTGCTTCTCGTCGTAGATCGAGCCCTCTTGCGCGTCATCCGCCGTCGTGATGAACACGATCAGCGGCTGGTCGCGGGCGCCCGTGCCCGTCTCGATCGCGTCGATCAGATCCCGACTCTTGTGAACGTGGACCTCGTCGATCACCGCACCGGAGACGTTCAGGCCGTGGGCGGTCTCGGCGATCCTCGACAGGGCCCGGAAGACGCCACCCGTCCGCGGCACCCTGATGACGCTCGTGAGCACCTCAGCGCGGCCTTTCACCGCCTTCGACGTCTGCGCCATCCGCTTCGCGTCGTCGAACACACGCTTCGCCTGCTCGAGCGAGCCTGCCGCCGCGTACACCTCGGCACCGATCTCACGGTCCGCCAGCAGCAAAGCCAAGCCGATCCCCGACGACAATGTCGACTTGCCGTTCTTGCGGGGGACCTCGATCCACACCGCGCGGACCACCCGCACATCCCGCTCAAGCTCCGGGTCATGCCACAGCCAACCGAACACCGGCGCGATCACCCACACGAACTGCCAGGGCGCCAGTCGCAATGGCGTGCCACCCCAGCGGCCTTTCGTGTGCTTGAACGATTCGATCGCGGCCTTCGCCCGGCGGGCTGCCGTCACGTCGAACCAAGCCCCAGGCTGCTCCGGCATCTGGAACGCGGACACCAGCGGGCGGGACAGCAACGCGTCCGCGATCTCCTCATCCGACAGACCCAGCTCATGCAGCGCGGCCCGCGGCACCGGCAGACCCTCCGAGCAGTCCTCGACGGACAGCTGCTCAGTCGAACGGGTCGTCGTCGTCGCCATCGTCGCCACCCTCCGGCGGCGTCAGCCGGCCCCGCGCCGACGGGCTCAGCCCCAGCTCCCCGATGTAGCGCGCGAGCTGCTGCCGGTACTGGCCGGCGATGGTGGTGGCACCGTTCTTCATCCACCCACGCTCGCCCTGGATGAGCATTCCGTGCAGGGAGATCTCCCGCTCGCACTGGTCGATCCGGGCTACGCACACGCAGTAGTCCATGACCGTCTGCGTATCGACCTCGGCCAGGCCTGCCGTGAACTTCAGCACCGGGACGACGCGCCGCCACTCCCGGCGTGCGATCTCCCGGCAGCGCGCGTTGATCTGTCGCTGTCGGTCGTCGCCCCGGACTGTCGGGAAGAGGTCGAGCCAGTTCGGCTCCTCCAGCGCTGAAGGGGGAAGCTTCACACCCTCGCGGACCGGCCGACGCCCGGGGTTGCCCTCACGGACCACCTGCAGCGGCGGCTTCGGCCGCGGCCCTGAGACCGCCACGAGAGACCCCCTAACCGATCAGCATCAGTTGCTCTCCACCGCCCCGGTCGCTCTTGATCGAGTTGCAGAGGAAGTGGGCGGTCTGGACATTCGAGGGCTCATGCGTGCCGCCGCGGGCAAGCGGTATGACGTGGTCAATGACAGGGGCCCGCGGGTGCGGGACGACGGCTGTGCGAAGTACGGTCTTGCCGCAGAGACGGCAGCGCCATCCGTCCCGCTCGAAGACCTTCGCGCGTTGCACGGGAGCCACGAACGCGTCTCTCTGCAGGGCCCGGCGCTTCTCTTTCGCCGCACTGCGGGCGCACCGCTTTGAGCAGTAGCGCGCTGCTAGCTGGTCGACGATCACAAAGGATTCGCCACATCGGGCACACCATCCAGCTACCCACCGGCGTGCCCTCGCCCGTTCGCGGCACCGTGCACAACTCGGGTTTGGCGAACGGTCGATCCATCGATGGCCGCAGTCTCCGCACTCGCGCCACGGGACGATGCACTCCCGCTGAGGCCACTGGAGGAACCAGCGGCACTCGGTCGAGCAGACCACCCGTTCACGTGTGCTTGTTCGCGGCGTATCAGCCCCACAGACCCAACACTCAACCATGGGGTAGGCGGTACGGACGCCGTGCCGCCTCTTCCAATGCATTGAGCAGAGGCCACGCGCACGATGGGGGCGGCCGCAGTCAGCAACTCCACACAGCCGATTCAGCGCAGGTCTTCCACGTCCCATTGACGTCTCCCAGGCATGCGGAAGGCCCCGAGCCTGGGAATGCTCGGGGCCTTCCTTCCCGCGGGGATCAGCCGCAGGCGTCTACATGATCACTCCGCGCAAGTGCTCTGACCTGCGCTGCTACGAAGTTCTCTCCGGGGCGGTCCCCCGTGCGCGCGCGGGCGGGTGCGCCCCCACCCGGGTGCGCGGGCGCGGGCGCGCGCGAGATTTCCTGGCGATCAAATTTCGTTGATCAATTGCCTTTTGCTTTCCGCGTCCGGGCGGCCTTCTTCGCCATCCTTGATCGGTCCGCGTGCGTCTTCCCCGCGTTGGCGATCTTGGCGGCGCTGGTCTTGCCCAGGCGACCCTTGAGTGCCTCGTACACCTTGCCGCGACTGGCCACGATGCCTCGGATGCGGCCTCCGCTGCCCTTCGGCATGGCGATCACCTCCGCTCTGCGTTGAACCCGCCGGGCTGATGCTTGGCGGTCTCGCTGCTGTGGCATGGCTTACACAGGCCGCGGCCGTACTGCGGATCGTCGGCGTCCAGGCCCTCGCGCTCCAGCTGCTGCCTGGACTTGGGCCAATGGTCGGCCTCGGTGGCGGGCGCTCTGCGACACAGCACGCACACGGGCTGAGCGTCGAGTACGCCGCGCCTGAACCGGTCCTCATGCCGCTTGCCGTAGCCCCGCTGTCGTGCACCGCCACGGACACGGTTGTCACGGCCATGCATCGGGCAAGGCTTGGACTGGTCACAACCAGGCTTCGAGCAGGGAGGCTTGAGCCGTGAGGGCATCGCAACCTCCTGCCGTGCACTAGCCTGCCTGATCCGGAACCAGGGGGTTCCAGAAGTGAGGGGGGGTCTGTGATGGCCAGTGGCTGCCGTGATTGTCAGACGTGCACGATGCCATGGATCGCTCGGATGGGTCGCCACACGCTGTACCTGTTCACGTTGGCGTGGTTGATCAAGCCGGTGTTCTTGAAGAACTGCCCGCAGTGCAAGCACACGATGGGGCGGCATCAGCGTCGTCGTGACGGCTCGTTCCAGGACTAGACGTGCACCGCCTGGATGGTGACCTCGGCGTTGCTGACGTCGAAGGTGAGCGGGTTGCCGTAGTCGTTGGGACTGAAGGGCCCGAACACCTGCGTCTCACCAGCAGCCACGCTCTCCTGACGGGTGGGATTCGTGAGGCCGTCGACGGACCGGGACGTCTGGAACGTGATCGTGCGCGCCGTGCTGGCGCCGTTGGTGTTCTTGACGATGAGGATGACGCGACCGTCGTTGGCGATGCTGTTGCCGTTGGTGGCGTCGCCCGCGGTGCCCGCGGGCAGTGTGGTGCCGGCTCGTGAGGCTTGGATGGCGGTGAGGCTGGTGCGGGGCATGACGTCTCCTAGCTGGCGCCGAGCCACACGTTGTTGGCGTCGGGGGTGTAGCCGGACAGGGTGATGCTGGTGGGCAGGCTGGTCTGCCCGGAGGCCGACCTGCAGAAGCGGTACGAGCCCGCGGCCAGGTTGGCATTGCCGGGGGTGAAGGTCGCGCCCAGGGTCGAGCCGCACGCGAAGGTCGGCGACGTGGTCCCGTTGAACAGGAGCGCCAGGTAGTACCGCCCGGCGGCGGCGCTGTACGAGGACGTGAGGCTCATGGCCTTGTTGCCGGCCGAGTTCCACGTTGTCGACATGTCGCCTGTGACGCCGCGCCGTGTGCCGGTGGTGTCGTACAGCCCGGCCAGGCACTGGTTGGCGGTGAGTGTGGCCCCTGCGGTGCCGATGACCGCGTTGATCTTCGCGATGGTGGCGGCCTGCCTGAGCACGATCTCGATCAGGTAGATGAAGCCGGCGCTGAGCGTCGTGCCTGTGGCGGTGCAAGCGGCCGGATCGAAGGACCAGGTAATCAGACCCTGGTCGGCGGGCGTCCACACGTTGCCGTAGGCGGCGACCGTGGCATAGGTGGCCGACAGGTCCGGGATCTGCGCCGAGGGCACCTTGGTGCCGCTGTCGAGGCTGGCGACGCCGTTGGCGGCTGCTCGTGCGGTGGCGAGGAGGTAGCGGCTGTCGCCGGTGGTCTGGGTGAGTGCGCCGATCGCTGCGGGTGTGACGGGGTCGCTGCCGCCTGAGGCGTGACTGCTGGCGTGTGCGGTGGGGGTGCGGGCGTCGCTGAGGCGGCTGTCGGAGCCGCTGGCGACGGTGCCCGCTGTGGTGCCGATATTGAGCGTGGCGGCGCCGCCGAGGCCCAGGTTTGTGCGGGCCGTGCTCGCGTTGGAGAGGTCGGACAGGTTCGCGGTCTTGGCGAGCTTGCCGTCGGCGTAGGCGCGGTCTCCGTGCGGGTCGGTGGCGATCGTGTGCGCGGCGACTGCAGTGCTGGCTGCGCCGGCAGGGTCGGCGCCGACATCCGCCGCATCGAGAAGGACGTTGCCGTCACCGTCAGGTGCGACGCTGTTGACGGTGGCGACGCTGGCGTGGCCGGGTACCACGATGGTGGTGTCGACCTCGATGACGGTGGCAGGCTGGCCGCCGGTGACGTCGATCGCGTCGGGCGCATCCTCGCCGGTGACCTGGATTCTCACCGGGTCACCTCCGGCGATATGACGGCCCGGCCCTGCAGGATCCGCACCACGGTCGTGCCGTTGACCATCTCCAGGTCCCACACGCCGTTGCGGGTGAGGGTCTCCGTCTGGGCGGCGGGGATCGCGAGCCGCACAGCGTTGCCGAGGACGGTCAGGTAGGGGGTGAGGTCGAGGAGGAGGTCACCATCATCTGCGGGCGCGGAGCGGATCTGTGCGCGCGCGGACCAGCCGTCCCATGTGAAGTCGGCCGGGTCGGTGATCGTGTAGGTCTGCATGAACGTCGCGCCTTGCTCGATGCGGAGGTCCCATCGTCCGGCAGACATCTCGGCCACCTCCGGGATCGGTGAGCTCGCGGCGTCGGCCATGAGCGACGAAGCGGCGGTCAGGGCGGCGGTGGTGCGCGCGGACAGGGTCGGGGCCGCGTTCAGAGCCGCGTCGGCCGTAAGGGAGCTGTCGGCGTGGGCGGACATCGTAAGCGCCGCGGTGAGTGCGGTGTCGGCGGTGAGGTCCGCTGTGCCGGTCCATACGGCGCCGTTCGCCAGGGTGTTGACATTGTCGTAGGCGGCGTAGTCGGTGGCCCCGGCATCCCTGTGGACCCACAGGTCGAGGCGGCACTGCTCGGCGTAGTCCGTAACCCAGGAGGGTGTGGCGGCCGTCCGCCGGTTCGTCCACGTCGTGCCGTCCGGCGAGGTGTCCCAGTAGACAGTCCCGGCGCTCTCGCGGAGTCGCAGCCAGCGGTGGGTGGTCGAGCTGTAGGTGATCTCGACGGCGTTGTCGTCCCAGAAGCCGACGTTGGACTCGATGCGCAGCATGCCGCTGACGGCGTTGTAGTGGAAGCCGATGCTGGTGCCATCCACGGGCGAGACGACATGCATGTTGCAGCTGACGTCACTGCCGCCGGACGCTGCCGGAACCGCGGCAAGCTTCAGGTAGACGGTGGCCCCAGCGAAGCTCCACGACGGTCCTGTGCGGTAGCTGGCGAAGCCGCCCGCCACGGCGGGCACCCGGGCTTGGCCGCCGGTCTCGTTCGCGCCGCCGTAGCTGTCGCCCCAGTCCGGGCCGATCGTGCCGTCGTTGAAGTTGTCGACCAGCGTGGAGAGGCTCGGCACTGCGGCCTCCCTATGCCAGCGAGAACGCGAGCGCCGCTGCGACCAGCCTGAGCTCGTCGCCTGCGGCGACGGTGCGGGAGACGGTGAGCGGCCCGTACCAGAGCCGCACCGGCGTGCCGGCCGAGTCCCACACCTCGACGCCGACGACGGTGCAGGCGGGCATGTTCGTCCACACCAGGTCGGCCGAGTTGCTGGTGGCTCCGTTAACGGATGCGCCGACGGACAGGGTCTGCCGCGCGTAGCCGCCGCCGGTGACTTCGGTGCCCGCGGTCGCATCGTCACCGGCCGCGGTCACGAGGGCGACCTTGAGGGGGGTGGTGGGGGCTGTGGGGCTGCCGCCGAGGAGCCAGTCCAGGGCTCTGTTTTCCGCGGTGTTGGTCAGCGCGTCGGCCACGCGGCCTCCTTCAGCTGGGCGCCGCGTGGCGCGGGATGGGGGTCCCGCCGCCCGGGACGGAGAGCGGACGGCGGGACGATCAGGCGGCGCGGGCTGCCTCGCGTTCGGCGAGTACGCGCTTGACCTCGTCGAGGTCGGGCCGGTTGAACAGGGCCGGTATTCCGCGGCCTTGGCTCGGCAGGGCGGCTTCGAGGAGCCCGCGGTGCACCCACTGCCGGATGGTGGATTCGCTCACCTCGGCGTACTCCGCGGCCTGCTTCGGGTTCAGCAGGTCTTTCGGGTAGAGGTCGTAGAGGCGGCTCATCACACCCCCTGACATGCGAAAACCCCCGCCAGTTGTCGGCGGGGGCTCGTGTGGTTTTTGGGCGTGCAGTGTCCAAGCACCCCTAGTGTTACAGCAGGTCAGGGGCTATGGCAAGTAGATCCCTATTCGGTGCTCTTGGCATGTCGCTGCTTGCCTAGTTCGATGGCCTTGTCGGCTTCCTCGTCGGTGAGCTGATCGACGGGTTTGCCAAGTTCGGCGGCGAGTTCGTCGGCGGCCTTCCGGATCTCTTCGAAGGCCGGGTTCCACAGGCCGCTGGGCCCGAGGCGGCGAACCAGTGGGTGCTGGCTGCTGGCACCCGGCTTCACGCTGTCCGGGGTGTAGGGATCGGAGCCCATCGGCTTACCTCGGCGCGGCTTCATACGGCCATTCTCCTACTACTGGTTTGTGTTCTTGGCCAGAACAGTGGTGGTCAGGCCCATTCCCAGTTCTGGCGGGCACGGGCGGCTCGGTGGGCGGCGTCGCCGATTTCGGTGGCGAGGCTGCCCCAGTCGGCGGGCATGAGGCGGTGCCGGGCAGCCTTGTGAAGTAGGTCGCCGATGCGGGCGGCTTCCCGGGGCGAGATGCTGACCGGGCCAGCGAGGGAGCCGCCGAACAGGTCGGCGATCTCGCACCATTCGTGGCCGGTGAGGGTATCGGCGAGGTGCTGGCCGAGGTTGGAGATGGTGAGGGCGGACCGGGGGCCGCGGGCTCCGTGGCTGATGCTGACTCCCATGGTCAGCCCTTCCTGAGGTGCTTGAAGCGCTTCGGGAGCCGCTTCCCGGCGTCGATGACGGCCTGGTTGAGCCGCAGGTACTCCGGGGTCTCCGTCGTGATGCCGGCGGCGGCTTCGCGGGCCGCGTTCTCGTAGAGGGCCGCTTCGGCGCGGCGGAACTCGGCGAGGAGCCGGTTCTCGTCGGCGTACTCCTGGATGGCCTTCTTGCTGGGCTTGGGCATGGCTGTCTCCTTAGATGCTGCGGCTGTGGGCGAGTTCGGCGGCCTGGTCGAAGGCGAGGAGCACGGGCGCGGCGCTGGCCTGCTGTCGGTTCCAGGACGGGATGGTCTCGGCCTGCCAGTGCCGCTTGATGACTTCGAGGAGGAGGAAGCAGGCGTCGTCGGCCTGGCGGCGGCTGGCGGCCTCACGGCGAATGGCTCCGATCGCACACCGGCGCCCGTCTTCCTCGAGCATCGCCTCGCGCGACCAGCCGTCGGTCTGCAGGCGGATCCCTGCCCGGTGCAGGAGCGCGGCGATCGGCGTGGTGTACGGCGCAGGAACCGCGGTCTGCGGCAGGTGCGGCATGGTGATCTCGACCGGCTGCTCGGCGGGCAGGTGGGCGGTGTTGACCTCGAATCCGACGGCGGCCTGGTCGAGGCGGGCGTCCATGGTGAGGCTGGCGAGCGCGAGCCGGTCGTCGAGGGTGAGCGGTGCCGGGCGGGTTGCGGGGGCGCGGGTGAGCGTGGTCATGTGGGCTGGCCTTCTGCGCGGTGGCGTGTGGATGGGTGGCGGGGCGCCCCTGGGTTGCTGGCAGGCTTCAAGGGGCGCCCCGGCGGAGCTACTTGCGGCCGAGTGGCGTGGACGCGTTCGCCCATGACAGCTCGGACAGTTCGCTCGGGTGGGCGCCGCGCTTGTTCCGCTCGACAATCTCGTTGGCGATCCGTTCTGCCGCGGCGGCATCGCCGCGCTCCATGGCAGCTACGAACTCGCGGACGGACTGGTGCCTGTACTGCACTGTGATCTCCTTCGTGTGGCGGATGTCAGCGGCCGAAGCGCCGCTTCTTCGGGTCGGGCATGTCGGCAACCTGCTTCTCCAGGCCGCGGATCTCGGCTTCGTCGAGGTGGCCGACGTACCCCTTGGGGAGTGGGCCGGCGACCTGCGGGGCGGGTGCGGCAACGTTGCGGAGGCCGGCGGGCTTCTGCTCGTAGACGGGCCCGTACAGGCGGCAGATGTCCTCGGCGCTGTAGCCGCTCTCGGTGCAGGCGCTGCCGGTGAAGGGGAGCTTGCCGGTGAAGACGTACTCGCTGTACAGCTGCGCGTCCTCGTAGGGGGCGACACGGCGGGCCACGTCCATGACCACGTAGTAGGGCGTGTTGAGGCGGGCCTGCCGGGCGAACTTCTTCGAGTCGCGGGGCTGCCAGATGCGTCCAGCCATGATGATCTCCTGTCGGGTGCGAGTGAGCTTTGCCCTGGTTTGGGCGGTTCGATGGGTGGTCGGCGCCCGGTCGGCGTCTGGTTTGCGGTGGTATGTGACCCGGTCGAGGGCGCACGAGGTCGGTCCGTCGACCGATTCGAAGAGCGGTCGGACCGGGGTGCATACCGGGCTAAACTGGGTCAAGACCATGAGCTGGCCGGGTCCTGACCGGGTGGTTTGCCCTACTTGCCAAGCGCCTCGGTGAGCTGCTCGCTGGTGTAGCCGTTCGGGTTGGTCATGCCGTCGATCGCCCCGAGCTTTCGGGTGCCGCCTGCCTTCGCCTCACGGAGCCGGGCCTGCAGGTCCGCCTCGGTCATCCCCTGGTAGCGGTCGGGACGGTAGGCGGCGAGCAGCTCCAACAGCCGCGGGGTGCGGGCCCGGTCAACTCCGTCGGCGTCGAGGACAGTCAGGCAGTCGGTCAGCAGCTCCTTGCGCGCCGCTGCCTCCATGTCGGCCTTGCCGTACTCGGCGGCGAACCCGGTTAGCGTGCCAGCGTCGATGCGCAGCTGCCGACCACGCAGGCAGATCTCCCTGAACTCGGGGATCGTCATGAAGTCGGTCCGCAGGGTGACGTGGCCCTCCTCGCCGCCTTGGTCGAGGACGACGACTCCCTTCTGCGAGTCGATCAGCATGTGCGGTGCGGCGCCCGCTGCGACGGCGTCGTCTCCGAGGACCATGCGGGAGCTGGCGGCGCCCTTCACACGGAAGCAGGCGGTCTTGCGGCACACGTTGCGCAGCATGGTCGGCACGCTGCTGGCGTCGGGGCGCTGGGTGATGAAGAGGCCCATTCCGCCGGCGTACCGGCTGACGCGGACGTACCGGGCCATGGTCTCGACGAGGACTTCCTTGCCGTTGCGGCCCTTCTCCTTGCTGTCGGGGTCGTCGTCGGTCTTGATCTTCATCATGGCTGCGGCGTCCAGGAGCTCCTGCAGCTCGTCGACGATCAGCAGGGTCAGGCCGCGGTTCCACTCCTTGGCCAGCTCGGGGGTGAGCTTGCCTTCGGGGCAGCGCTCCGGCTGCTCCTCGGACAGCTGCTCCAGGCGCACGCCGACCTTCTGCATGTCGGCGATCAGCCCGTTGAGCAGGTCGAGGAAGGCGAGGATCTTCTCGGGGGTGTTGCCTGCCACGTAGGAGTGTGCGAACTGCTTGGTGGCGGCCCAGTCCGGGCCGGCCTTGCCGGTGGCGACGTGGACGGGCATGTTCGGGTCGAGGGCGGCGGCTGCTGCCACGAGGCGGGCGAAGAACGACTTGCCGTAGTCGGGCAGGCCGCCGAGGAGGATGGAGCACCACACCAGTTCCAGCAGGTGCCGGCCGCCGCGCGGGTCGGTGCCGAGCGGGATGCCGTTCTGCCAGAAGTCCCAGCGCTCCTGGGTGAGCAGCGGCGAGGGGACGGGCTTGGTCCCGTAGGGGTTGGCTTCGCTGGCGACCCAGAGGACGAAGCGTCCTTCGTGGCCGTCCTCGGAGGCGTCGGCGTGCATCTCCACCTGGGACTTCTTCACCCGCAGGGCCGAGGCGAGTTCCTCGGCGCGGGAGATGGCGGACGACGCCTTCATGCCGCCGGGCAGCTCCACGGTGGCGGTCCAGCCGGGCCCGGCGGGCTGAATGATGCCGACGAGACGGGTCTCGTCGCGCTGGGCTTCGCTGATGATCCCGGCCTTGACGAGGGCGGTGATGAGGTCGGCTTCCCCGAGGACGCGCCCGTCGTGCCGCTCGCCGAACGTTCCGATCGGTGTCGGCTCGCCGGGCTGGCTGCGGTCACGGCCGTGGAAGGCGCCGACCCCCCAGGTGCCGAGGAGCGCCACCGCGTCGAGCCACAGGCTGCCGGTGACGGCACCGAAGCCCACTCCCCCAGCGACCGCGCCGGCCGCGGCGGCGGTCTTGCCTAGGAAGGTCTTGCGGTGCTGCTTGTACTCGGCGCGGTACCGGTCGGCTTTGTCCTTGAGGCTGCCTGCCGCGTGCACGTCGCCGGCCGCGTCGCGCACGGCTTGGTCGGCATCGGCGATCAGCTGCGGGTAGTGGTTGTAGTAGCGCTCCAGCCACCGCCGGCCGAGCTGCCGGTAGCCGCGGAAGGTGTGCGGCAACAGCGCCAGGGAAGCGATCCGGTTGGTGCGCTCGGCGATGACACGCACCGACTCGATCGGCTTCCGGCTGGTCGGCTCGCCCTTGAAGACGGGCGTCTCGGCGGGCGGCGGGACGAGGGCGAGTGTGGCCCGTTCCTCGGGCAGCGGCATGGCCATGGCGGGGTCAGTCCTTCATCTCGGCGCGGACGGCGTCGCGGAGTCGGATGGCGTAGTCGTTGCGGCAGCCGACGGTCTCGCGGACGTTGCGGGCGGACAGTCGGTCCGTACCGCCGAGGGCTGCCGCAAGCTTCCTCACAGCTTCCAGATCTGCCTCGGCAAGGGGCTTCTGCGGCTCGCTGTCGGCCGTACTCGCAACCGGGCCTTTCCCTTTACCCCCAAGGGATTCACGGGCCTTGGGGGTGCCGCCACGCGGCCCGTCGCCGGGCCTGCCGGTAGAGGTTCCAGATCCCCCTCCGTCGCCGCCGTTGGGGCCGAACAGGTCGGCGAGGAGTAGCTCGACGGCGACTCGCTCCGGGGACTGCTCGGCGTGGGCGAGGACGGCGGAGACGTCGGCCTCGGCGTCGAGCCGGTCGGCGATGACGCTGGCGGTCACACCGAGCGGTGCGCCCTCGATGTCCCACCAGGCGCGAGCCCAGGCGTCCTCGGGCTTGAGGCTGCCGAAGGGGGCGGCGAGCAGCAGCTGCTTCTGCCGGTCTGCGACGGCCTCGAACTTCCGGCGACGGCCCTTCTCGTGCTTGGCGCGGGCCTTCTCCTCGGCGCGCTTCTTCGGGTCGGTTGCCGCGGCGGTAAGGGTGAGCACCCACTGGCGGACTTCGAAGAACAGCGGGCCGCCGAGGGTGACCGCGGCGAGGCCGAGGCCGGCTACTCGGGCGTCGGACTCGCTGACGCCGTGGCCGGTGAGGCTGAGCCCGTACTTGTAGTTGATGTTCGCGGCGAACCCGGCCGCGGCCAGCGACAGGGCCCGCAGCAGCCACCGCACCCAGACGGGCAGCTTCCGCTCGTCGGCGTAGGCGACACCGGCGGCCATCACCCAGGCGGCGCCCTCGACGGCGGGACCGATCGGGAACAGCATCCAGTGGATGGCGACGAAGTGCAGCACCTGCGCGGGCAGGGAGGCCAGCGCCGACAGGCCGACCAGCCCGAGCGTGCCCTTGCGGTAGACGTTGCCGGGGGTGAGGGTCTTCTCGCGGCGGGCCGCGCGCGCCTGACGGCGTTGGGCGCGGTCGCGGCGCTTCTGCGCCTTGATCTCGCGCTCTTCCTCGCGGTCCTTGCGACGCTCGGCGCGACGCAGCTCGGCCCGGTGCTCCTCGGTCAGGCGCTGCTGCTCGGCGTCGGCGGCCTTGTCGGCTCGGCGCTCCTCGAACCAGCTGCTCACGGTGATCGATTCCTCTCGGGTGTCAGTCGGCGGTCTGGACGGTGGGCGCGGGGCGGTGCTTCAACCAGGCGATGACGCCGGCCAGAAGCCAGGCGGGGCCGGGTACGGCGCCGAGGATCGCGGCGAGACCGGCGAAGGCGAGGCTGACCGGGGCGAGCGCGGCCGGCCAGGCACCGATCGCGATCAGGTACAGGCCCAGCAGGGCGACGGCGAGGATGCGGAGGAGCATGACGACCTCTCACAGGGTCGAGACGGATGGTGGATGGTGGATGGCGGGTGGCGCCCCGGGCCCGATTCGGTCGGGCACCTCGCGGCTGGGCCGGGGCTGGTGCCGGGCGCGGCTGGGGGATGTGCCGCGCCCGGCGGTCTAGTCGGCGTCCTCGTCGAGGTCGCCCCACTCCCACGCGAAGGAGCGCATCTCGTCGTCCTCCCAGTCGGGCGGCGGCTGGTCGGCCATCAGGCGGCGGCCGGCAGGTGCAGGCCGTCGAGCTCGTCGACGAGGCGGGGGCCGAGCGGGGTGACAGCGTCGACGGCCACCGCGTGGTCGCGGATCAGCTGCCGCTGCTCCGGGTCGGCGTCGATGTACTGGCGGATCAGACGGGCACGGTCCTGAATGGACATGACGGATCACGGATCCTCTCGGGATCGAACGGGGTGAAGGGGTGGGGTGCCGCGCTGGCGGACTGGCGGGGGATGGATGGATGCCGCCAGCGCGGCGGTACAGGGGGCCCTACTTGGGCCGGTTGCTGCTCGCCTTGTTCAGCTCGGCGAGCTTGCGACGCAGCTCCGCGTACTCGGCGGCGGTCACCGGTCGCCCCGCTCAGCGTCGAGGGCGGCGAGCAGGCCGTGCAGGACGTAGTGCAGGCCATAAGCGGCGCTGATCATCGCGTCCTGGTCGTGGATGTTCGCCTGGCCCTTCTCGGCGAGCACCTCGCGCGCCCGGTCGATGGCCCGCTGCAGCGGCGGGACGGCGACGTGCGCGTCCTTCTCCGGGTCGTGCAGCGGGTCGAAGGTGTCGGCCACGGTCACCAGCCCCGGATCTTCATCGCGCGGCGGCGGTCGGCCGGCTCGGTCGGCAGCGGCGGCAGGTCCGGCGTCGGCTCGACGCGGCGAAGGTCCACCGGCTTCTTCTCGGCGGCCATCACGCACCACCGATCAGGTGGAGCTGGCCGACGGCGGCGAGGGTGGCCCGCGAAGCGGCCATCACGTCCTGCGCGAGGACGAGACTGTCGAACTCGGCCCCCGACAGGTCCCGGGTGTCCATCGCGGCGGACAGCTCGGCGGTCCGGGCCGAGGCGACCTCGTAGCGGACGATCGCGCGAACCACCTCGGGCGCGGCGAGCGCCAGCTCCAGGCGGCGCATCGCGTCGACGGCGGCCGACGGAAGCGGGGCGGTGGGGGCGCTCATGCGACGACCGCCTCAGCCTCGGCCGCCACGTTGTGCAGGCGGGCGGTACGGATGAGCTGCTGCAGGTCGGAGGTCAGCTTGAGCAGCTGCTCCACCGCGTCCTCGGCCTGGTCGACGGTGAGGTGCGCGTCGTCGCTGCCGTCGTCGAGGACGATGTGCGCCTGCCGCAGCCGCTCGTCGTGCGCGGCCGGGTCCTGCTTGATCGTCGCGTACAGCTCGATCGCCACCCGGCCACCCAGGAACGAGCGGATGCCCAGGTGCGCGGTCTCGGAAGAGTGGACGACATCCTCGACGGCGATCTGCCGGTCGGCGACGTGGTCCTCGGTGCACCAGTCGGCGCAGGCGACGAACACGAGCTGCGTCGGCTGACCGGGACGGCCGATCGAGGCCGGAGCCAGGTGATAGCCCGGCGCGAGGGCCGGGAAGGCGGTGACGGTACCCAGGCTGGCCTGGGTAGACTGCTGTGTAGCCATGAGGGGTCCCTTCAGACAGTCCTCGTGGTAGGGCCGGCCTGAGAGGTAGGAGTCTCGGTGTCCGGCCCGATCTTCTTTTGTGCAGCGCCCGCGGACTCGGTCCGGTAGGAGTGGGCACGGCGATTAGGCCGCCGCTCGGCTTGCTCGGCGTCTAATTTGTTGCAGGACCACCATGGCACGGAGCCACCCCGAGCCGCAAGAACTGGCGCAACAAAGTAGACGCGGATTCTGGCCTCACGGCATGCGCGCGTGAGAGCATGCTGGTCATGGCAGCGAAGACTCCGACACTCGACTCCGCCCGCAGGGCAGCTCTTCTCCGCAAGGTCGACCGAGCCGCCGCTGCTCATGAAAGGACGCGCCGGCGCCTCGAAGAGGCGGTAGCTGAAGCCCACGAGGCCGGCATCTCGCTGACCGACGTCTCGGTACGCGCGGGCTACAGCCGGGAGTGGGTACGGAAAGCGACGATGCGCATCGGTGACACGCAAGAGTCTGCACTGCCTGCGGCTGACGATTTGGACCATGCCACTGAGTGAAGCCTGTGGCCTCCATGGCGGCCACGCGCATCCAGTGCAGTGCCGACGCAGCAGGAGTGCACTCGCAATGCAGGCGGCCCGAATCGATCAGGCAAAGGGGCGAAAGTGGACGTCATCGACACGTGGACCGGCCGCACAGCGTGCGCTCTGCAGCAGGCCCTCCGGATGACGAACGACGGCTTCGCCGACCACCTGGGGGTGGCCGTCCGCACCGTGGCCGGCTGGCATTCGTCGCCGGACATCGTGCCGCGAGCTGAGATCCAGTCCGCCCTGGACACCACCTACGAGAGGTCGAGCCCTTCGGTGCAGCGCCGCTTCAGTCTCCTAACCCGCCCCAAGCCGAACGCCGTCGAGGCCCAGGCCCTGCGCGTGGCGATCGCCGTCGTCACCAAGGACGACGAGGTGCTCCTCGTCTGCCGCCGCGGGTCGGATTCGCTCAGTTGGCAGTTCCCGGCCGGGGTTGTGAAGCCGGGCGCCTCACCTGCCGTCGTGGCAGTCGAGGAAACCCACGCTGAGACCGGCGTCCGCTGCACGGTCCGCGAGCAGTTGGGCTCCCGCATCCATCCCGTGACCGGCGTCGTCGCCGAGTACCTGAGCTGTGAGTATCTGCTGGGCGAAGCGGCGAACAGGGATCCGATCGAGAACGCCGAAGTGGCGTGGGTGCCTCGCTCGCAGCTGACCCGCTTCATCCCCGAGCAGTCCATCTACCCGCCCGTCCTGGAGGTACTGGCATGACCGAGACGACCACGAAGCCGGGAATCTCCGCGGCGATCATCACCGACGGCGACAAGGTGCTCATGGTCCGGCGCCGGGTGAAGGAAGGCGAACTGTCCTGGCAGTTCCCGGCCGGCGGCATCGAGGACGGCGAGACGCCGGAAGAGGCCGCGGTGCGGGAAACGCTGGAGGAGACCGGCCTCAAGGTTGAGGCCGCCTCGCTGATCGGTCAGCGGGTCCACCCGAAGACCGGCCGCGAGATGTCGTACACGGCCTGCCGGGTGATCGACGGCGAGGCCCACGTCGCCGACGCGGACGAGCTCGACGCGGTCGCCTGGGTGACGCTTGCCGAGATCCCCGAGTACGTGCCCTACGGGCTGTACGAGCCGGTGCAGGAGTACCTGGAGGCCACGCTCAGCGCGTAGCCGGACATGCGTGAAGGCCCCACCCGGGTGTCCGGGCGGGGCCTTCGTCATGTGGTGCGCTCGATGGCCAGGCAGTCGAGGTTGTCGGCTTCGAGGTCGATGGCGGCAGCGGCGGTGCGGAGGTCGCAGTCGGGGTCGTCGGCGAGGTCGCGGCAGCTGGTGGCGATGGCGCGGAGGAGGGCGACGACGGCGTCAGCTCCGATGTACGGGTGGCCGTCGGTGGCGGTGACGATGGGGAGCTGGCTGGTTGCGTGCTCGACGGGCTCGTCGGTCACAGCCACCTCCACCGGGCCGGTTCCAGGGTTTCGTCGTCGTCGGCGTTGTCGAGCCAGGCGTCGAGGCAGGGCTGGCAGAGCAGGGTGGCGTAGCCGTGCCAGTGGGTCCAGCGGGCGACGGCGGGCCGGGTGCGGCGTCGGCCGTTCTCTACGATCATCGTGCAGCACTGGCAGTTCATGCGGCGGCCCTTCGTGCGGGTGCGAGTCGGAGCATTTCGGCGTGCCCGTATTCGGTGCCGCAGTGCCGGCAGTCGATGCTGTCCATGTCGAGGCTGACGCGGAGTATCTGTCCGCACTGGCAGGCGACGGGGACTTTGACCGGGGGTTTCTCTGCGCCGGTGGCGGTGCGGCAGCGGCGGACGATCAGCCAGAGTTCGTCGGCGAAGTCGGCGAAGGCCGTGTGCGAGGCGGCGGCCCAGTTGAGGTTGAAGCGGAGGGTGCCGACGGCGTGGTCCAACCGCCGCTGGAGGGTGCCGGTCTCATCGACGGTGGCCCGACCGTAGGTCTCCCAGTCGCGGACCCAGCCTTCGAGCGGGCCGAGGATAGGACCCCGCTCGGTCTGCAAGTTGAGTACCTCCAAGCGCAACGGCAGGGGGGCCGTGCGGCTGCCGGAGACGGCGGGCCCGCCGGAGCCACTGCCGGGGTGGAGGCTGTCGGCGAGCCGGGCGTACAGCCCGTCGGGGCCGGCGAGCGTGGCGAGGTTGGCGGCGACCCTCTCGGTGCAGGGCCGGCAGGTCTGCTGCTCGGTGTCGTACAGGCCGGTGGCGCAGACGGTGCAGACAGCGTCCATGGCGGTGCCTTTCGTGCGGGCGGTGCGGGGCGATTCAGCGGGGCTGGGTGTCGTGGGCGAGGCTGATGACGAGGCGCATGCCGGTGAGGGCGAGGATGCGTTCGGCCCACGGGATGGTGAGGACGGCTCGGCCGGTGAGCATCTGGTTGACGTGCTTGTTGGACAGGCCGAGCCGACGGGCGGCTTCGGCTTGGCTGATGCCGTGGGTGAGGAGCGCGGCGGCTACCTGGGTGCGCAGGTCTTGTTCGGCGCTCACTGCGTCTCCCGGTAGCGGTGGTCCCAGGCGAGGTGGGGGTGGAGGATGTCGAGGGCGCGGTCGACCGGCGTGGGCTCGGGCGGGGCTGTCGGGTCGACGAGCCCCCAGTCGATGGCGATCTCGGTGGGGAGGGTGACGGGGATGCTGATCTGCTTGATCCTCGGTTCGCTGGTCACAGCCACTCTCCTGCGATCTTGACGTCGACGATGCGGTGGTACTGCCGTGCGGTCACGCCTTGCCGTCGGAGGTCGCGCCAGCGTGGGTCGACCGGGTCGGCCAGTTCTTCGGCGCCGCGCTGGCAGAGCAGCTCCCAGTCGTGCCACATGGGGTCGCAGTCGCCGAGGGCGAGCTGGTCGGCGGTCATGCGGCAGCCTGCTTAGACCGGGGCGGCAGCAACTCGACTTCGTGCGGGTGGATGAGCCCGCGGATGAGGCAGATGGCGATGGCGTGGGTGCGGTCTCGTGCGCCCAACTGCTCGTAGGCGAGACGGAAGTGGGACTTCACCGCGTCCTCGGACAGCCAGAGCTTCTTGGCGATGGCGGCGTTGCTGTAGCCGCTGGCGGCGAGGCGGAGCACCTCAAGCCGGCGGGGCGTGACTAGGCGCTGATCAGATGGAAGACCTCTCACGATCGCCTCCCGTCGTCCAGGAGGAGCCGGAGGCCCAGGTAGGCGGCGATGCAGATGAACGTGGCAATCCCGACGCCGACCGCCATCTCGGCCAGCTGGCCGGCGAGGACGGCGAGCCCTACGAAGGTGAGCGGGATGAGCGACAGCACGGCCCACCCGGCGGCGCGGCGAACGATGCGGGTCTTCACGACGGCCTCCGCTGCTGGGGTACGACCCGTCCACGGCTGTTCAACACGCCGTCGGCGCGGGCGAGGAGGAGTAGGGCGCGGCGGATCACCGCGCCGGGGCGTTGGCCGCGGCGGGCGTAGGCGGTGAGGATCGGTGGGCGGGTCATGGGCTGTTCCTGTCGTTGGGCTTCAGTGGCGCTGTGCGGGCCCGGGAGGGGGCGGACCCTCCCGGACTGCGTTCTCGGGCTGTGGGGCCGTCAGGCGGGCGCTGACGGCCTCTCTCGCCCCTCTGTGGAGGCCGCGCTGCCTCACGCGGCCCCGGACGGCTGCGGGCTAGCGGGACGTGACGCGTGCCGCTTCGTAGCGGGCGCGGGCCGCGATGAACGCCTCATCAGTGCCGCCCCGGTCGGGATGAGCGGCGGCCATGACGGCTTTCAGCTCGGCAAGGCTCGCCGGTTGCGCCTGCTCGATGACGGGTGGATTGAGGTAGACCCTCAGGTCGGGCTCCCACCAGCCAGCCGACCTCCGGACCACCTGGCCGTCCCGTTCGAGGGCCAGCCTGTCCACGAAGCGCTCGGGCCGACCGTCCCGCGTGCGGTAGTAGATCCGCTTCGGGGTCTTCTTCGTGACCTGGAACTGGACGACGCGCGTCGGGTGCCAGTCGTCGTTGCCGTCGTAGCCCTCAGCCTCAATGGCGTACAGGTACTCGATGCGGGTCAGGTCAGCCACGGCGCGTCTCCTCGTCCGTGTCGGGCTGCCCGGACCGCGGGGCGTCGTCGGCTCCGATTCCGAGGATGTGCATCGGGTTCATGGTGGGGGGCTTGAGGGCGCAGCCGCCCATGTAGGTGTGTTGCTCGCTGCACTGGCGACTGCACTGCGCCTCGCCGTCCTGTGTCGGGTCCTGCTGCGCCTCGCGGGCGAGTTCGTCAGCCCAGCCGCGCACCTGCTTGGCGGCGGAGCGTCGGTAGATCCGGGTCAGGCCGTCCTTGTCGCCCTGCTCGGCGTCAGCGGCGAGCCGATCGGCGACCTCGGCGTAGACGGCAGCGCGGTCCACGGACGGCCCGTCCTGCTGCGCCTCGCCCGCCAGACGACGCAGCCACCCGATCACCGTCTGCCACTCGGCGTAAGTCTGGCTCTCAGGGCGGAGGATGGCGACGGCTCGTGCGTCGAGGTGCTCGGCGAGGCTGGTCAGAGTCTGCGGGCGGACGTCGAGGGCGGTCTGCTGGTCGGGCGCGGGCAGCGCGGCGGCGAGTGCCTCGTCCCGCTGCCGCCCTGCCTCGTTCATGATCTGGATGGCGCGGATTGCGGTCCACGTTGCGACGTTGGTGTCGGCGGGGATCGGGCCAAGCAGCGCGGCCAGGACCGCGTCGGCGATGGCGAGGCTGCGGTGGCGGTCCTCCTGTCCGTAGGTCGGGTACAGCGCCCCGGCGATCCGCTCCCGCAGCGTGTCCCGGTCGGTGGCGGGCGCCGGGCCGGCAGAAGCGGCGGCGCTGGCCTCTGCGGGCGTCGGACCATGCCGGTCACCGAACGGGCGCGGCCACGCGCTGGGGTCGGCCATGAACGCGTGCGCCCAGTCCTGCCGATAGCCGCAAGCGGGGTCGGAGCAGTGCCAGCCGTCTCGGTGGGCCATCAGGACGACGCTCACGTCGTGCTGGTCGTTGCCGCACGTGAACGGGTGCATGCCGCCGTACTGCTGGAAGTTGTTGAGCGCGGTCACCTGCTCGGGCGTCCAGGGGGCGCGGATGGTGCGGGCGGTCTGTTCGGTCACGGTCGCTCCTGGTGGCTGGTGCGGGCGGTCGGTCGGGGTGTGGGAGGCTGGGGCCGGCCCGCCCGTGGTTGCTGCACGGGCGGGCCTTGCTGTGGGTGCGATCACGGCGTGGGCTGTTCGCACGCCGGGTCGCAGCACTTCTCGCGGGGGCCGTAGTGCACTGCGGGCTCACCGGCGAGGTCGAAGCCGTCATGCGTCACGGGGTCGACCTCAGGGTGGGTGAACCGGACCGGCTTTCCCAACTGCCGGGCGTAGGCGATCTCGGCACGGGTGGAGTCGCCGACGTAGTCGCCGACCACAAGCACCTCGTCGGCGAGGCGGATCTTCGCCCGGTGCAAGCCGTCCAAGCGGACCTTGCCGGCCTCAGCCTCGGCGGGGTTCTCCCACAGCGGGTGCGAGGTCTTCATGTCGCAGCCGGGCTTGACCACGATGTAGCCGCCCCAGGTCAGTTCGCGGTCGGCGTCGGCCATCTGCTGCATGAAGCGGGTGCTGCCGCAGATGGCGACGATCGTCGGGATGCCGAGCAGGGCCTTGCCAGTGGCGAGCTTCTCTTCTGGGGTGAGGAGCTGGGGGTACGACACGGGGTTCCTCCTGGTGGTTGGTGTGGGTGTGGTCACGGCCGGGCGGCGCGCTGGTGGCCGATCTGGCCGGACGGGTCGAGGTAGGCGAGGCCGTCGGTGGCGGTGAAGATCTCGCCGACGGCGCCGCAGTCGTTGCACTGGACACGGCGGGCGAGTTCGGCGCGGAGGCGGCGGATCTCGTCGGCCATCGCCTTGGCCATCTCCGGGCTCATGGCGGCGACGTAGGCGGCGTCGGCCTGGACCTGTGCCCAGTCCTCTTCGGCCGTCCAGTCGCGGTGGGTGGGGTCGTTGTCGAGGGGCTCCTCGTCGAGGCGGCAGATGGTGCGGCGGGCGCTGTAGCCGGTGCCGGTGTCCTCGAGGTCGGCGGCGATCTCGAGGAGGTTGTCGCCTCCGTACTCGTAGACGCCCCACGGTCCGGGGGTGGCGGCTGCGGCGCGGGCTTCGATGGCGTCGAGGTTGAGGGGCTGCGGGTCGTGTGGCATCGGGTCTCCAGGGGTGATCAGGGCGGGTGGTCAGGCGGTGGTGAACAGGTCGGCGGCATACGGCTCGTCGAGCCGGCGGGCGCCCTTCTCCGCGTACTGCTCGCGCTCTTCGATGCCGATGGCGGGACGACCGGAGCGGCGGGCGGCGTCGAGGGTGCTGCAGCTCCCGGCGAACGGGTCGACGACGAGACCACCCGGCCGGCAGCCGTAGGCGATGAGCGGGTCGAGGAGCGGCAGCGGCTTCTCGTCGGGGTGGCGGCGCTTGCCCCGCACCGACGGAACCTTGATCACGGAGCGCATGAGGCGAGTGCCGTCGTCGACGTAGGTGCAGGCGGCGATCGCACCGGTGTGCGAGGTCCGCGAGTCCCGGCCACGCGCGGACTTGTCCGGGCCGCTGTACGGAACGCGAGGCACGTCCTGGTGGGCGTCACTCCACGGAAGGCCGTGGTACCAGTGCAGGACGTGTTCGTGGACGCGCTTGAACCGGTCCGTCGCGAAGCCGGTGCCGTTGTGCTTCTCCCAAACGACGTTGACGTCACCGAGGATCGGCTCACCGTCCTCGTCATGGCCGACGACGTCCTGCGACAGTCGCCAGCCGGCGGCACGGAACTCGTGGGCGCGGTCGAGGAACATACGCTGGCTGCCGAAGCACCACATGGTGTTGGCGTACTGGGCGGCTACGTCGAGCCAGCCGGTGGGCCAGCGGTCCCAGCTGTGGGAGGTCTCGCCGAACGGCGGGTCGGCAACGAACAGGTCGGCTTGTATGTCGAGTTCGGGCAGTACCTCCTCCATCTTGCCGAGGTACAGCGTGACCTGGTCGTCGGCGCTGCGGTAATAGGGCTCGATCACGCGGGCTCCTTCGTGGCTGTGTGCCTGTGTGGCGGGCGGTGGTGGCGGAGGCGGGGTCAGGCGGCTGGGTGGTGGGTGCACGGTGGCGGTGTCGGCCCGGACGGGGCGGTACCGCACGGCCAGGCGCCGGGACGCGGGATGTGGTAGCTCGGCCTGTCGTCGTCCGTCGGGGGTTCCGGCTTGGCTATCTGCTTGCCGGCGAGCGCCGTGAACAGGTCGACGAGGGAGCCTTCTGCGATGACGGCCTCGAGGTCTTCGGCCCTGAAGTCGCCGGTCACGTGTGCGCCATGTCGCAGAAGCGGCTGTAGTGCAGCTGCGCGGCCACGGTGATGGTCGAGAGGGGGCCGGCACGGTGCTTGGCAACGATCAGGTCGGCCTCGCCGGCGCGCTCGGAGTCCCTGTCGTAGGCGTCCTCACGGTGGACGAGGATGACGAGGTCGGCGTCCTGCTCGAGGGACCCGGACTCGCGCAGGTCGGAGAGCATCGGCTTCTTGTCGGTGCGCTGCTCCGGTCCGCGGTTGAGCTGGCAGAGGACCACAACGGGCACGTCCAGGTCCTTGGCCATGAGCTTGATGGAGCGGCTCATCTCGGAGACCTCGACCTGCCGGTTCTCGGCGCGCTTCTTGCCGTGCGTTTCGAGGAGCTGCAGGTAGTCGATGACGACGAGGGACAGTCCGGTCTTCTGCTTGATCTGGCGGCAGCGGGCTTTGATTTGGCTAACGGTCCTGTTGGGGGTGGCGTCGATCGTGAGCGGCGCCAGGGTGAGTCGCTGCATTTGGTTGGCGAACGCCGCCCAGTCCTGCGGCGTCATCTGTCCGCCACGGATCTTGTGAAGGCCGATCTTCGCTTCGGCGGAGATGATGCGGTGCTGCACCTCGCGGCGCGCCATCTCGAGGCTGAAGAAGGCCGACGGAAGCCGATCGCGCAGCGAGCAGGCGCGGAGGAAGTCGACGCCGAGGGTGGACTTCCCGAGGCCGGGGCGCCCCGCGACGATGATCATCTGACCGCCGTGAAGGCCGTGGGTGAGAGCGTCGAGGTCGAGGAATCCGGTGGACAGTCCGGACTGGCGGCCCTCGCTCTGCAGCTTCTCCAGCTCCGCGACCACTTCGGGCAGGTCCTCGCCTAGGAGCGCGGAGTCGGCTTCCTCGTGGACCTTCATCACGCCTGCGAGCTCCGCTTGGGCGGCATCGTTGGCATGCTGGGCCTCACCGTCGCCGTAGCCGATCTCGGTGATGCGGTGGCCGGCCTCGACGATGCGGCGACGGATGGCGCAGTCACGGACGATCTCGGCGTAGTACTCGGCGTTCGCCGCGGTGGGCACAGAGCCGACGCACTCGCTGAGGTATCGGGCACCGCCGACCTTGCTCAGGATGCCGAGTTCCCGGAGGTAGTTGGCGACGGTGATCTGGTCGGCGGGCTCGTTCTTGCCGTACAGGTCGACGACTGCCCGGAAGATCGTCTCGTGCTGGGGGCGGTAGAAGTCGTCGGCGTCGGCTACCTCGATGACTTCTGCGATGGCCCGCTTCGACAGGAGCATGCCGCCGAGGACGCACATTTCGGCTGCGATGTCCTGCGGGGGGACGCGGTCGAACGTCTCGTCTTCCACTGGGGGTTCTCCTTCAGGCTGCGTGGTGGGTGTTCATGTCGGGGTGGCACTTGGGGCACGGGTGGCCGTTGCCTTGGTCGTCGTAGACGAGGCGGAGTCGGCCCTCGCGTTCGGCAGCTGGGGCACCGTCGGCGCATTCGCCGCACCAGGGCGGCAGCGGGGCGGACGGCTTGGGCGCCGACTTCTTGATCCGCCGCGGGAGGTCGCCGATCCGGATCCGCAGGATCTGGTGGTGGTTGCGGACGCCTTCCGGCTTCTCGGTGAGCTTGGCCGTGAGGTCGTCGTCGAGGTCCCAGCCCTGCCGTCTAGTCATGTCGAGCAGGTCCACCGCCATGGCGGTCGCCGTCCTCGGGCCCACGGTCCACGGGCTCGGGAGGCTTTCGAGGAAGTCGGCTGCCTCGGCGAGTTCCCTCTCCTGCTGCTGCCTCCGCTGCGTCAGCTCGGATGGCGCCGCAGGATCCGCGGGGACGCTGAGGGGAGGAGGGGATGAGGGGGGAGGGGTAGGGGGAGAACCTGTTCCCGCCTGACGGGACTGTGTTCTCCCCATTGGGGAGACTGTGTTCTCCCCTGGAGAGACTGTGTTCTCCCCTTCTCTCTCCGAAGGGGAGACTGAGTTCTCCCCTTCGAGGATCGGGAAGCGGTAGCGGCACTGCTTGCCCGGCAGCGCATACACCGGGCGCCCGTTCTTGTCCGTGGTGATCGGCACACGGACCTCAAGCCCGCGCTTCCCGAGTCGCTGGAGCGCGGCTTTCAGCGTGCCGGTGCCGGTGAGCCCAGTCCGCTCGGCCAGCGTGTGCACGTTGAAGTCAGGCCACGTGAGCCGGGTCGGGTCGCCGTCACGGACGTTCTCGCCGATGGCGACCAGCACCATGCGCTCGGCCGGCGTGAGGTCGGCAGGTGCGTGAAGGAGAACGGCGACGACTCGTTTGATCCCCATCACTGCACCTCCCTTCGCGGCATGGCGTCCAAGGTCACGGCGGTAGTCCTTCGGTTCATGGATCCGGCTGTCTCGATGGTCCGGATGAAACTGACAAATGGAGCGTCAGAGTCCGGTTGTGCTGCCGCTAGGGCCGGCCGCGCGGCCGGCGGCCCGCGGTCACGCGGCGAGGTCCTGCTCGGGGTGACGGAGGAGTTCCTGCTGGAGGTGCTGGCGGGTGACGCCGAGGCGTTCAGCGGCCTGTTCGATGCCGACGCCGTAACTGAGGAGTTCGCGGGCGTCGTGGGCGAGGTTGGCGCCGCGGCTGGAGGCGGCCCCCTTGGCGAGGGCGAGCTGCCGCCAGCGCTCCCGGGCCGGGAGGTCGCGGCGTTCGGCCAGCCAGGCGGCGTGGGCTGCCTCGCAGCGTGCGCACGTCGGGATGTCGTCGTTGGTGTGCGTCCACCAGCCGCGGTCGGTGCCGCAGTAGCCGGTCCACTCGGGGTGCGCGGCCGGGTCGTCGATCGTGTCGTCGTCCCAGGCGCCGGGCGGGGCCCAGCTGTGAGCGCGGGCGACCCCGAGGACCTTCTTGTAGGTGCCGACCCTGACACCGTGCTGGCGAGGGTCCTGGTTCCACAGCCGGTCGTAGGCGGCAGCCACGGCGACAGCGGTGACGCCGTAGATGCGGGGCTGGGCAAGAAGTTGGTTGACGTACATCGGGTGCCGGCCGATGTGGGGGCCGAGGCGGAGCTGCGGCCAGCCGTTGGCCATCAATGCCTGGAGTCGGCGCCGGGTACCGGTGGGGTCGACGTAGTAGGTGACAAGGTTCTCGGCGCGGACGCTGAAGATGCGCTTGGCGTTGATGAGGCGGATTTTCTGGGCGGGACCGCGGTTGGGGCCTCGGGTGTAGAGCAGGCCACTGACGACGGCGAAGCTGATACCGGCGTGGTCGGCGATGCGTTGGACGGAGACGCCGGCGGCCATGAGGTTGCGGACGTGGCGGCGGGCGGGCTCTGCGTCGATGAGGGGGCCCTTGGCGGGGTTGGAACTCACGGCTTCTCCTCCCGGCTGGCGGTGGGTTGGGTGTTGGTGCGGCGGCGTTCGCGCCAGAGGGTGCGGGCGGCCATGAGGGCGCCGGGGGCGAGGATGGCGAGGGCAATCCAGCGGGTGATCACGGCCGCCTCCCGCGGGCCCTGATGGCGAGGTCGATCGCGGCGCACGCTCCCCCGCCGACGGCACCCGCGGCGAGGACGGTGAGGCCCAGCACCCAGACGGGGAGCTCGATCAGGCGGCGCATCAGGCTGCCCGCTGCTTCTTGGCGCGGGCGGCCTGCCGGTCCTTGATGAACTCCCGGCCAGCAGCGGTCAGCTGGTAGACGTTGACAGGCTTGCCGTGCGCCCGCGGGTTGACCGACGGCTCGAATCCGATCCGGGTCAGCACCTGCGGGGTGCGACGGCGGGTGATGCTGGCGAAGTACAGGCCGCAGGCGGCCCGTCCCGTCTCGGGCAGCACGACCCACAGGTCGTTCGCGGAGAACGGCCGGCCGGTGCCTGCTATCGCGAGCAGGGCCTGGTCGAAGAGGGCCTCGGTCCAGTCGGTGACGGTGGCGTACAGGGCGGCCAGCTGCTTGTTGGCCTGCTGGCGGGCCTGCTCCGGGGTAAGCGTCATGACGTACTCTCCTGGGGAGTGACGGGGCCGCCTCGATTCCGGCGAGGCGGCCTCCGGTGTTCGGGCTACTCGTTGCTGCCAGCGCCGAGTTCGGGACGCTCGGGCTCGCTGAGGTACTCGGGCGGGACGTCGATGGCGTCCGGCTGCCAGTCGGTGCGCACGGTGCCGTCGTGGGCCATGGCGCGGGCCAGCTCGGCGCTCTTCGGCAGGGCCTTGAAGTGGTTACGCAGGACGGTCTTCTTGGCCATCTCGTCGTAGCTGTTCCGCCAGGCCGGGCTGTTCTTGGAGGGCATCTTCTGGCGGCGCTCTTCGATCTCCGCCGGGTACATGACCTTGAAGGTCCGGCCGCCGTTGATCAGGCGGGCCACGGAGTAGTAGGCGACAGCCTTGCCGCGGGGTCCCGTCTTGCAGGGACGGTGAACGAGCTTCTCCTCGAGGCCTTCCTCGTGCTCGAAGTAGTCGTTCTCGCGGACGGTCTCGACCTTCACCGACGACGCCATCGGGTGCTGGTAGAAGAGCGTCACCATGCCTTGGTAACCAAGCTGGAACGTGGCCTCCCCCTTGTAGGGGACGATGAACGCCTCCTGCGTCGGCGAGCCCGGCTCGAAGCCCAGCTGCGAGCAGGTCATCAGGGCGCCGAGGAAGGACTCGGTGGTGCACTCCGCGAGGTCGGGGTTCTTGCGGATCAACGTCAGGGCGATGCGGGCGATGCGGTCCGCGTCCATGTGCTTCGGCAGGGCGCGGGCGATCTCCGGCTTCATCCGTTCGATCTGCTGAGCCATGGTCGGCTTCGGCGGCTGCTCGCCGGCCTGCTGGACCTGGCCGACGTTCTCGGCGCGGCGGGCGACGGCGTTGCGGGCGCTGGTGCTCACTGCTGCTCCATGACGATGTTGAGGACTCGGGTGGGCTCGCCCCGGTAGGGCTCTGGGTCGAGGTCGGGGTCGGCTTCGAGGGCGGCGGTCTTCCAGCTGATCTGGCCCTTGCGGGGCCGCCACGTGTAGGCGAGTTCGCCGCGGATGTAGACGTCGGTGCCGTCGCCGGCCAGCGCCTTCAGGTGGTTGTCAGCGTCCGTGGCGGCGATGTCGGCGGCGGCCATCTGCTCGTGCGCGGTACGCCGGATGGCCAGCCACTTCTCGACCTCGGCGGCGTCGGCGATGACGTCCTTGCGGGTGGCGTTCGCGTAGAGCCGGTCGAGGAATTGCCCGGTGGAGACAGAGCCGTCGATGGGTGGCTGCACGCCGTCCTCCACCCAGCCCCAAAACTCGGTGGCGATCTCCAGCAGGTGTTCGATCATCTGCTCGTCGCGGTCGAGACGGTGAACGATTGTCCGCTGGCCGCCGATCAGGCATGCCGCGTAGCCGAACTGCCAGCCGGTGACAGCCATCTGCCACTGCATCTGAACCTGGACATCAACGGGGATCTCGTCGAGCCAATCGTTCAGGGCGTAGCTGGAACGGGTCTTGAGCTCAACAACCCCCATCTCGCCGTCCTCGATGGTGACCCGGTCGAGGTTGACGAGGGCCCAGGGAATGTCGGGGCGGCGGAGCGTGCCCGGGTTTTCGATGATGGGCAGGCCGGTCTTCTTGGTGAAGCGGCCGGCAACGAATGGCTCAAGGTCGTGCCCGTTCTCAGCAGCCTCGTCGAGGACGGGGTCGTTGCGGCGGGCTACGTCCTGGCCGCGCTTCGCGAACCAGACCTTCAGCGGGCTGGTGTAGATGTTCAGGCCGCAGATCGCGGGCAGATCTGATCCACCCAGGCCGGTCTGTCGGATGGCGTGCCACTCGTCGCTGGGCGCGTCCGGGCCGAGAACGACTGTGGCGCCGGATGGGAAGGACAGTCCCGTCGTGGGGCTGCTGAGGCTCATGTGACCCTCCTGAGGGTGTGCTGGGGGTGGCGGCTCGCCCCGGACGGGGGGTGCAGGGCGAGCCGCCTCGGAGGCCGCGGAGCGCGAGGGGGAGGCGCTCACGCGGCGTATGGGGGGTTGCGGTTCAGGCAGCGGCCGGCTGAGCGGGTTCCTCGCGGCGGGCAGCGAGCCAGGCGTCCAATTCGCGGCGCAGGGTGTCGTCCTCGCCGTCACGCCGGACTGGCATCTGGGCGCCGAGGAAGTCGGCGGCGACGATCAGCGTCGGCTTGCCCTCGCCCGTCGACCACATCTGCACCGGGCCGGGCAGGTTCTTCCAAGCGCCGAAAAACTTCGGCGTCATCGCCATCTGGGCGTCGGATGCGGGCCGCTCGATGGCAGCCAGCATCACCGTGCGCCAGTCGAACGACAGCTTCGCGAACGGGCTGAGGCCGATGGCGATGCGGCTGCCGGACTCGCCGGACAGGATCAGCTGGTCGCCGCTGCGCTCGAGGGTGACCGGCTTGGCGTCGAGGAGTCGGATTGCGGCCTCCAGCTCGGGCACCTGGCCGCGGTGCACGATGGCCGACCACGGCTGGTCGTCTCCGCCGGTGACCTGGGTGCGGGACACGGCGAGCGTGAACCGGTTGGTGGCGATGGCGTACAGGACGCCTCGCTCGTATTCGAAGGTGATGTTCTGGACGGCCTCGACGTCGGACTTCTCCCCCATGTGGGGCTTGGTCTGGGCGACGAGGCGGCTGAGGGCGTGGTCGGCGATGGTGATCACGTTTGGGTCTCCTGGCTACTTGAGGCGGACGGGCATGCACACGGCCCGGTAGGTGTCGTCGTCGACCGGCCGGATCAGCACCGGCTTGTTGGGGGTGGTGAACCAGACCTGCACCAGGCCGTCGACGGGGGCGAGCAGCGATCCGAGGAAGCCGGGCCGGTAGCCGCCCGTGAACCCGTCCAGGTCTGCGGCCTCCACGCCGATGCGACTGGCGCCCTTCGAGCCTTCGGTGCCGCCACTCACGGTCAGCTGGTCGCTGTCGAAGGCCAGGGTGATCGGCCGCTCTTCCTTGTCGTTGACAAGGCCAGCCCGCTTCACCGCTTCCAGGAGCTCGCTGGCGTCGACCCGCATCCAGCCGACCGCCTTGGCCGGGTCGGGGAAGAAGCCGTCGATGTCGGGGAACGGGGTGGCGATGGTGCGGCTCGTCACCGTGACCGTGTCGTTGGCCAGAGCGGCCACCGAGAGGTCAGGACTGGTGAACGCCACCCGCACAGGGCCGCCGGTCAACTGCTTGGCGGTGGCCGACAGGTTGGCGGCGGGGACCAGCAGGTCGCCCACAGCATCGCCGTCCGGGGTCCACGGGATGCGGTGTCGCACAATCCGGTATCGGTCGGAGGCGGACACGGTGAGGTGGTCGCCGTCGGCTGCTACGTGCACCCCGCGGAACCCTTCGAGGTTCCCGGCGGCCTCCTTGTCTGGCATTGAGGCCTGTGCTGCGTGCACCACCGCAGCGGCGAACAAGTCACCGTCCACCGTGCCCGCGGGCGCCGGGGCTTCGGGTAGGGCGGGGTAGTCGCGGCGGTCCATCGTCGGCAGGGTGAACGTGGTGCCCGGCGCGGTCAGGGTGGCCTCGTTGTCGTCGACGACCAGGTCGACGGGCCCGGCGGGCATGGCCGCGGTCACGTCGGCGAGGAGCCGGCCGGGGACCAGGACGTGGCCGGGCTCCAGGACGTCAGCGGCGAGGGTGGCGCGGGTGCTGGTCTCGTAGTCGAACCCGGAGATCGTCACCGCGTCGCCGTCGGTTTCCAGCAGGAGCCCGCCGAGGATGGGCTGCAGCGGGTTGTTGGGCAGGCGGCGATGTGCGCGGCGCGCGGCCTCCGCCAGCTGCTTCTGGTCGATGCGGAGTTTCACGCCGCCTCCGCCACGGTGTCGTCGTCGGCGTCGTTGCGGGTCTCCGGCTGGGCCCATCCCTCGGTCTGTACGGCGCTGTCGGGGAACAGGGCGTCCTGGGTGTAGTCGTTCACGGGTTCCTCCGTGGGATGCTGGTGGTGGATCCCCGGGCGATTGCAGCGCTCGGGGTTCTGCTTGTTCACCGGTCGCCCGTACCTGTCCGGCCGGGCGACCGGGAGTTCAGGCGGCGGTGCGTTCGAGGTGTTCGCCGCGGCCGATGGCGATGAGCTGCCGGGCGGTGTCCTCGGTGACGCACAGGTCGGCGGCGATGTCGGTCAGGCTGTGGCCGGAGGCTGCGAGCTCGGCGGCCATCACCGCCCAGGCGGGGACCCGGCGGCCGGTGGGCACGTAGTCCTGCCCGACCGCCGGCCCGTCCTGCTTGCGGCGCCTGACGGGGACGGTGCGCGGTTCCGGCTCCGGCCTGCCTTCGCGGGCGGCCGGCATCCAGTCCGCCTCCAGCAGCACCAGTTCGACGGGGCTGCTGTCGACGGTGACCTTCTGGCCGCACTGGCTGGGGCAGGTGGCGCACAGGGCGGCGGCCCGGTGCACGGCCTGCTGCCGCTGTGCGGTGGGCGCGTCGTCGAAGAGGACGATGTCGTACAGGTCCGCGTGACCCAGGCACGGCTTCACGACGCCACCTCCTCGTGGTCGACCGGCGAGACGTAGGGCAGGACGACGACCGGCGAGTACGGCCGGACCAGGTCGGTGGGCACCTCGCGGATCCGGGGCCGGGCGTTGACGACGGCCTGCCTCAGCCGCTCCTGCTCGGCCAGGGCGCGGATCGTCTTGTGCGTCAGCTCCCGGCAGTGGGCGACGAGCCCGGCCCGCTGTTCCTCCAGCCAGGCGATCCGCATGGCGTCCTGGCAGCCGCGGATCAGCGCGGTGTGCAGGTCGCGTTCGCGGTCTTCCAGGGCGGCGGTGAGCCGGATGTTGTCGGCCTCTGCGCGGCGGGCCCGCAGGTCCGTGTTCGCTGCACTGTGCTTGCCGGCGGCGCGGACGGATATCGCGATGCTCACGACACCTCCAAGAAGCTGTAGTCGATGTAGCCGGCGGCGAGGCTGGCCTCGTAGCTGGCGCTGATGCGGTCGGCGTGCGGTCGTTCGTAGGCGGCGACGATCGCCAGTTCCAGCTCGGCGATCCGGGCGCGCGCCCTGCGGTTGTGCAGCCGGGCGACCGCGTTGACGAAGCCGGCCATCGGCGAGGTGCGCGGGGTGGGCAGCGGGGCGGTCACGTGGCCACCTCGCGGGTGAGCTGGGCCAGCTCCCACAGCTCTCGGACCTCGGCGTCCCAGCGGGTGGGGTCGTCACCGAAGACGTGTGCGAGACCGGCGTGCAGGTCGGCGATGTCGTCGGCGGACGGTGCCGGCGGCGGCCACGTCGTCGCGCTCACCGCACCGGCTCCAGGTCGAGGCGGTCGATGGCGGCGATCCATGCGGCGCAGACGGCGGCCACCTGCACCAGCTCGTTCCGCAGCAGCGCCGGGTCGGTCTCGGCGAATGCCTCGGCAACCTCCTCGGCGAGGACCCCGCGCCACGTCGTCTCGCCTCGGCGGGCCATGGCCTGGCAGACCTCACGGGCAAGTTCGGCGCGCCCGTCGTCGCCGGCCAGGCCGGTGCCGTTGGGGTGGTTCTGCTCGCCCCACTTGGCGTCCTGTCGGGCTCGCTCGTTGGCGATGGCCGCCAGGACGGATGCGTCGGGTCCGAGGACGCGGCCCATGTAGACCGAGACGTCGGCGAGGAGGCGGGCTCCGAGGATGGTGCCCCAGTCGTCGGTGCCGAGTCGGATCGGCGTCTCCTGTATGGAGTGCTCGATGACGGCCGCGAGGGGCTTCAGCTCGGTGTAGTCGTCGCTCACTTCGCCTCCCTGGCACGGCGGTTGTCGGCTTCGCGGGCGGCGACCCACTCGGCCTTGCGTCGCCAGTAGCGACGACGAGCCCGCGCGTTCGTACAGGTCCGGCAGTCTCGGCGTCCGCCAGAGAGACGGATCGTGTTCGCCTCGTCGTAGGGGTGGCCCTGCGGGCAGTGCGTCTTGTTGACGTTGTGGTCGGTGCCGTGCCGCCGCTTGTCCCGGACGTTCTCGCCATGAGTGCCGTAGGCCAGGTTCGACAGCGCACAGTTCAGCGGGTTGCCGTCCAGATGCCGGATCTCAAGGCCGATCGGACGCGGTCCCAGGAACGCAGCGGCGACTATCTCGTGCACGTACCGCGACTCGCCCCGCCCCCTGCTCCACAGTTCGAGCTTCAGATAGCCGACCTTGGCGAGAGTGGGGCGCCGCAGGCCGCCCTTCGCGCCCTGGCGCGGGAGCGAACGGACGTCACCTTGCTCGTTCACCTCGTAGTCGAACTCATAGCCAGGCACAGGACGCCACACGGGTTCGGGGATCTCACTCATGACGCGGCCTCCTGCGCACGGCAGGTGTAGTCGAGGAGGGGCTCGACCCAGTGCCGCATCTCGGCGAGCTCCCCCGGCGTGGCCGCGGTACGGACGTCGACGTGGCTGAGGGCGATGCAGGCGCTGTGGCCGTGGACCCAGACGACCGCGGTGTGGCCGCCGAGGACCTCGGCCTTGCTGCGGGTCCAGGTGACGATGCGCTCGTCGTTGGGGAAGTCCTCGGGCCGGCAACCCGGGTATGCGACAACCGGGGTACCAACCGGGTGGACCCGGTTCCAGGCCTCGGCCTCCACCGTGGGCAGCGGCACGTCCAGACGGGACAGGTCGGTGGTCACGACAGCACCTCCGTGGCGTGCTCGGGGCGCAGCGGGAGGCGGCCGAGCTGCTTGTCGGCGCGGTGCCACTCGGCGAGCACGGTCTCCCGGTCACCCCAGTCCTCCACCGACAGCGGGGACACGGGGCAGCCGAAATACAGCTCGGCGCGGTCCGCGTCCGCCGCCGCCTCACGCACGTGCGCGGGCAGCTGGCTGGCGGAGAAGTAGCGGACGGCGTCCGGCGTCGGGATACGGAGGTCGCTCATCGGACACCGCCGCAGGTGCAGTTCGAGCTGATGCCGGCGGCGTAGGCGCACAGGTCGTCGTGGCCGCCGCGGGGCGGGAAGGGCTCCTCGGTGCGGGCCGCGTGCAGCGCCTCGCGGTGGTCGTCCATCGCGGCGTCGCGGTTGCCGGCCTTCTTCGACGAGTGGTTGATCGCGTAGCCGCCGAGGAAGAAGCCGTCGTGCCGCTTGTCGCTGCTCTCGTCGAAGATGACCGTGTCGTAGTAGCCACCACCGATCCGGATGGTGGACACGAGCAGGTTCTTGGTGCCGGTCTTGACCGGCGTCTGCCGGACGATGTCCGGGAGTCCGTTCTTGGATGAGACCATGGTGGTGGTCCACCTCTCTGTTCAGCGGATGGTGTGGGTGGATCGCAGGGGCCGTTCGCAGGCTTGGGGTTTGCGGGCGGCCTCTTTGTGTGCCGCGTCAGGCGGCGACGAGTGCCAGATCGGCCGGCCCGGAATCGACGCCCATCCAGGCGTTCAAGTCGGCAATCTTGTAGCGGTAACGGCGGCGGCCGTGGAGCGTTCCTTGCGGGCCGTATCCGTCACGGCGCCAGCGGTAGAGGGTCGTAACAGAGACGCCCAGGTAGTCGGCGGCGTCTTCACTCCAGAGCCAGCCCTTCGGCGGAGTCTTGGGCTGCTTGGTCTGCATCGGGTTCATTCCTCACTCGTGGGGGCAGACGGACGAGACGTTCGGTTCAGATTCGGAGACACTGGAGCCGCAAAAAGAACATTGATGGCGACTCCGAGGGCCTCCGCGAGGGCGATGGCGTCGAGCACGTCGGCTGTGCGCTGCCTGCCAGCCAGGAGTTTGTCTATGACTCCCTGGCCTACGCCTGAGGCTTCGGCCAGGCTGCGAACCGAGAAGGACTCTCCTCGGCCGGGGTTGAGCATGCAGTGCCTGAAGAACGGGATACTGCGCAGGGACCAACGTCGGCTCACGATTCCCCCGAGTGGTGCGGAGCTGTTTGCCTGACATAGCTAAGCACAACCGAGACGAGTCGTCTACAGACTGGAGACGGCCGAGGGTCGACTATCGGCACACTTCGTGGCTCGATAGCATGCGTCTGTAGACGGATCGTCTCCGATCCAAGATGGTTGTAGGGACTGAGCTGGTACTTTCCCGACATCCACCGCCCTCTATAGAGACAGTCGGTACTGACGTGACCCGAGAGGATGAGGACATGACGGCAGCGGCCACCGACCCGGAAGCCGGGACGGCAGCGCCGACCAAGGGTGCGCTCTCGCGGCTCATCCAGGACGCCAACGACCGCGGTCTCTCCTACTCGAAGATGTCCGCCCGGGCGGTCGACACCGAATCGGGCACCAGACTGTCCAAGCCCTACCTGCAGCGACTCGTCAGCAACCCGCCGGCCAACGCTCCCAGTCCTACACAGATGCGGGCGCTATCCAACGCGCTCGGCGTGAGCCTTCGCCGCATCAAGGCGGCAGCAGCAGAACAGTGGCTGGAATACGAGGTCACCGAACTGGCGGGCTACAACGACGAAGTCCGGATCATTGTGGGGCACTTGGCCGGAATGCCCGAGTCTGAGCTGCGACGCTGGCGCGCGATGATCGAAGCAGACGAGCGGGCCCGCCGCGAGAACGACTAGCGGGGACTCTCCTAGCGAAGCAGTCCCGCGACTGAAAAGTCCCTAAGTAGACATTCAGTTGAACGGATTGTCGCGGCCTGCTCACGGGACGTACCCTTCCCCAACCGTGCGCTTTCGGCCCATGTCGCCCGAGCGCACCGCAACAAGGGGAGGGTTCATGCTGCGCGTTGTCTACCGAACCGTCGACGATCTCGCCCCCGGCCGCTTGGTCAAGATAGAAGAGAGTCGCGGGCAACTGGACATCCAGCTCCACCGCGGCGCCAACATCAACGACATCACCCACGCCCTGAACGCCGAACTGCAAGAGTTCCTGGCGGGGTGCGGCTGGTTCCAAATCTGGCGCGGCCGGATCATCGGCGCTGACGACCCTGAGAGCCCACTCACCGTCCAGTACGTCACCGACCCCGACGTCGACTGGCGTGCATGCGTACAGGTCCGCGAGCTCCGGGGAGTCGTCCGCGTTCACGTCTGCCCCGACGCGTCACCAGACTGGTTCGCCAAGGTCCTCACCCAGTCCACCGAGCGATTCCTCGCCGGCGGCCAGTGGTTCCAGCTCTGGCAGGGTGAGATCGTCACGATGGATCCGCCCCAGAGGGGCGCAGCCTGACGCACGGACGCAAGGGGGCCACATGCCCGGGTACATCGAAGACCGGTGGATGACGAAGAAACCGGACCCGGTCACCGGCGAGAAGCGCAGGACGGAACGCTGGGGCAAGGGTCTTAGGTATCGCGTGGCCGGCATCCCCGGCGTGAAGGACCGGTCGTTCAGCAAGCTGCACGGTCCAGAGGGGGCCAACGCGTGGCTGGCGAAAGCCCAGCACGAGTCGTCCTCGGGCGAGTTCGTTGACCCGCGCCGCGGCCAGATGCTGCTGAAGGACTACATCACGGATGAGTGGTGGCCTCGCCGCGACTACGCAAACCCCACCACCGAGCGCACGGTGAAGGGGCGGGTGTGGAACCACATCGTCCCCCACCTGGGCGACTATCAGCTGAACGGGATCAAGACCGCCCAGCTTGCCGACTGGCTGAAGACCCTGAAGGCGACCGTCGGCCCCGGCACGGCGAACGAGGCGTGGGGATACCTGTCCTCCGTCTTTCAGTCGGCGATTGACGACGAGCGCATCACCCGCAACCCCTGCCGCAAGCAGACGACGCTGAGCGTGCCGTCCAAGCCTCCCGTCAAGCCACGCGCCTGGAGCAAGGAACAGGTGCTCGCTGTGCAAGAGGCGATGGATGAACGGTTCCGCCTCTGCGTCGACCTCGGCGTCGGGGCGGGCCTGCGTTCCAGCGAAGTCTTCGGCCTGTCGCTCGCCGACATCGACTTCGACGGCCGGCGCATTCTGGTGCGCCGGCAGGTCAAGAAGGTGGGCGCCAAGCTCGCCTTCGCCCTGCCGAAGGGCGAGAAGACCCGCGAGGTGCCGGTACCCGATTACCTCTTGAAGAGGATCGAGGAAGCCCTGGCGCAGCGGCCTGCGCAGGAGATCACGTTGCCGTGGAAGGACCCGAGGCCGCCTACGACGGAGCGCGAGGAGAAGGAGCGCAAGCCGCAGACGCACGCGCTGATCCTCACGGGCGCCCTCGGCGGTGCCCTCAGACGGGACAGCTTCGACACGCGGGTATGGAAGCCGGCCCTGGCGGGTGCCGGCGTGATTCCGCCGCCGGTGGAGACGAAGCAGCCGATCCGGCACCGGCCGGGAGTGAGCCGGACGGTGCTGAAGTATGTGGAGAGCCGGGAGAACGGCTTCCATGCGCTTCGGCACACGTTCGCGTCGGTACAGCTGGACGCGCGGGAGCCGATCGTGGCAGTCTCGAAGTGGCTGGGCCACGCGGATCCGTCGATCACCCTCCGGATCTACGCGCACATGATGCCCGAGGCGGACGGCCGGGGCCGCTCAGCGATGCAGAACTGGTTCGAGAACTCCTAGAAGTGGATCTCCCCAGACGCTCCCCAGGACGCGTTGATCAAGAGAAATGCCGGGTCTTCCCGCAAGCAGGGAGACCCGGCATTTGTCTGTCAGCGGACGCCTACTGAGGCCAGTGCAGCTCTCTGATGTGGTGAAATGTGGGCGGGGAAGTAGAGGTAGCAGACCCCTCCGGTAGCGGAGGCGACCTTGCCGGAGGCGTTGTACCGCTTGGTCCGGAGCCAGATGTTCTCGAACTCCCGGCGCAGATAGACCCGCCGCACCGCCTCGTCGCCGGGCGAGGCCGGATCGTTGGCGATCACGTCGCCGTCCGCGGTGAAGCCGATCACGGTCATCAGATGCCCGGAGGTGCCGTACCCGGCACCGGTCAGCTCCTCCTTCAGGAAGGACTGGGACGTTATGGCCGGGATGCCGGCCGCGATCAGCGTCTCCAGGTCGGTCAGGGAGGCGAGCCGGGTGACCACGCCCTGCAGGCCCTCGAAGGTGGCGGCGTAGGCCGCGTTGAAGGGCCAGTTGCCGCAGCCCTCGTACTGGTGGTCGTAGGTGAAGCGGGCCGCGTGGTCGACCTGCGGATCGGCGTAGGACGGATCGACCCAGGACAGCTGTTCGCGGGTGAGCCGGCCGCCCCAGTACTCGATGATCATCTGCGAGGAGGTCGGGCTGCACCAGGCCTCGCCACCGCCGTCGTACTCCGGGTACTGGCCCTTGTGGATCTCCTGCGAGTAGCGCGGAACGGCCAGTTCCTGGGCGAGGCCGGGGGCGGAGGCCGGGACGGTGAAGCGGTCGGGGATGTCGGAGCCCATCGCGCCGAGCCGCCAGACGGTCGGCGTGAGGTGCGTGTCCGGCCGGCGGTAGAGGGTGAGGCGCAGGCGGTACGCCGCCAGGCGCAGGCCGGTGCTCGCGTCGTCGACGGCGAAGGTGTCGGTCCAGACGGTGCTCCTGCCGTCGCTCTGACCGTCCACCGAGGTCCGCTTGATGTCCTGGTCACCGGCCGCCCAGCGGCCCAGCACGTACCAGGGCGTGTCGGTGCCGTCGGAGTACGTGCCGTGCAGCTCCACCTGGAGCCAGGTACCGGCGGGGGTGTGCGCGTTCCAGGAGGCGACGACCTCGGTCGCGGGCACGGTGAGGCGGTGCGCCGGGGAGGTCCAGGTGGCGTAGTCCCAGGTGGCGGTGGTGCCGGTGTGCGGGTCGGTGTAGTCGGTACGGCCGGCGGCGGCGCCGATGACGATGCCGGGCCGGCGGCCGGCGACGGCCCGGGCGCCCTGGGCGGTCCCGCCGCGCCAGTCGCGGTACGTGGTCCAGGCGTGGTAGTCGATCGGGCGGGCCTGCGCCCGGCCGGGGACGTCGGCGTCGGCGGCGGGGCGCCGTGCGGCGGCGGCAGCGGGGGCCGCTGCGCCGGTCACCGCCGCGGCGACGGCCACCGCCAGGACGGTTCTGCGGGACGGCTGTTCGGCTCTGCTCATGGGCGCGATGACCCCCAGGGTGTCCGAGTCGGGCTGGTCCGGTGCACGTTGTGCGCCAACTATGGAGCAGGCCGGACCCCCCTGCCAGCACTTCGGCGCATGCCACGCCAGGATTATTGGTCTTGGCCACTGGCAGGGGGACGGCCGCCCGGTCGGACGGCCCGGTCAGACCAGATCCATCGCCGCGACCTCGTCGGGGCGGCCGTAGCTGACCGGGCCCTGGAAGCGGCGGCGGGCGGTGGCGAACCACCACACCGTGGCCACCAGCAGGACGACGGCGAGGGCGATCGGCGCGTAGTTGAAGGAGTCGACGGTGATCGGCGAAGCCTGCGGCAGCATGAACAGCACACTGCTGAGCAGGATCCAGATCACCGCCAGCCAGCCGATGGGCCTGCCCCAGCGGCCCAGGTGCCAGGGGCCGGGCTGGAACGCGTCACCGAGCCGCAGCCGCAGGAAGATCGGCACGGCGTAGGCGAGGAAGAGCCCGACCACGTTGACGCTGACGATGGCGGTGAACGCCGTGTGCGACCACCAGCCCGGCACCACCAGAGCCAGCGAGCAGGCGACCGCGAGCCACACCGCCTTCACCGGTGTACGGGTGCGCAGCGAGACCGAGTGCCACCAGCGGGAGCCGGGCATGGCGCCGTCCCTGGAGAAGGCGAAGATCTGGCGGGTGTTGCTGGTGAGGTTGGCGAGACCGCAGAAGAGCATCGCGCCGATGACGATGAGGAGCATCACCTTGGCCGTGCGCAGGCCGAGGCCGTCGATGAGGATCTGGACGGGCGGCGCGGCGGCGCCGGACACCTTGGCGTAGTCGCCAATGCTATAGACCAATGCGAGCATCAGGATCAGGCCGGTGATCGCCGAATAGCCGATGGCTCGGGTGATGCCCTTCGGTGCGCTGACCGTGGCTCGGACCGTTTCCTCGGACATGTGGAAGCTGCCGTCGAAGCCCGTGAAGGTCCAGCTCGTGACCAGCAGGCCGAGCATGCCGCCGTAAAGCCCGTTCGTGAAACCGGTGTTGTTCTCGAAATGCGTGACGAAGGACGCCGACTGATGCTGGTCCGGCATCACGATGAGTGCGCCCACGATCACGACGAGTCCGACCAGCAGCCACCACACGGAAATGCGGTTCAGGAGGGCGACGAGCTGGACGGTGTAGGTGTTGGCGAGGCCCTGCAGGACGATGACCAGGGCCGTGATCAGCACCGTCTGGTGCGTGGTCGGCTGGTACGAGGGCCACTGCAACTGCACGAACACCTGGATGAAGGTGGCGGCGGCGTATCCGGTGGCGGCGGTGCCCCCGATCTGGCCCACGAAGTTCAGCCAGCCCGTGAACCAGGACCAGGCGCCCTTGTGCCGCTTGGCGAGTTTACCCGCGGAGAAGTACAGCGCACCGCTCGTCGGAAAGGCCGAGGCGACTTCCGCCATGGCGGCACCGATGAGGAGAACCATCACCGATACACCGATCCAGCCGAACACGAGAATGCGCGGGCCGCCCGCGTTCAAACCGAATCCGAAGGACGAGAAAATACCCGAGAGGATATTGATGATGGTGAAGGAGATCGCGAAATTGTCGAACGCGTGGAAGCGCCGGGTGAGTTTTCGCGGATAACCCATCGCGTGCAGGGTGGCGTCGTCGTCGAGCACGACGGTGTCCGCGGCCCGGGTCCACGCCCGGGGAGTCGACATCCGTTCCGACACAGATCGGCCTTTCTCTCGAGGGGCAGGGGGGACGAGCGGGGTCAGCCGGGCCCCGGGACGGGCAGGCCGCAGGCGCGCCGGGCCCGGGAGAGCTGCTCGGCGGGGTCGCCGAAGGCGCTCCAGGGCATGCGCGAGGCGTACGGGCCCATCACCGTGAGAACCGCCCGGGCCTCGAACTCGCGCTGGGCCATGACCAGCGCGTGCGCGAGGTAGGCCAGGTCGAGCACCGGCGTGAAGCGGTAACCGGCCACCGCCGGCAGCCAGTTCTGGTAGATCGAGAGCGCGGTGGAGCGCCACTGGGGCTGCTCCCAGACCTGGTCGGCGAGCAGCTGGGTGGGGTTGTAGCTCTCCACCAGGGCCACCAGGGGCAGCAGCCGCAGAGCGGAGTCGCCGGGCGCCCGCTGGCTGAGGAAGGCGGCCACGTCCCAGGCCGCGGTGACCGAGCCGCCGTACCGCGTGAAGAAGCAGGACAGGAAGCGGTGGTGGGCCTCGCGGTGCCAGGGGTCCAGGGAGAGGATGTGGGCGAACAGCCGCCAGGGGCCGGGCGGTGCGGTGAGCAGTCCCTGCGGGGCCGGGTCGCGCAGCCGGTGCAGCCGGGCCATGGCGAGCCGGGCGACCCAGGGAGTGGGGTCGGCGGGGGCCGCGTCGGCGGCCCGGTCGCAGGCGGCCAGCGCGATCCGTTCCAGCGCCTGCGCTCTCTCGTCGCGCGCGTCGGCGGCCCGCAGGGCGCGCTGTACCGCGACCCGGGCCCACATCAGCGCGGCCTCGGGTGTGGGCTCCTCGTCGAGCCAGCGTTCCACCAGGTCGGTGCCGGCCGCCTCGGAGGCGAGGACCAGCGAGCGGTGGGCGCGCAGCGCGAAGTCGGCGCGGGTCTCGGCCAGCGCCTCATGGGCGTATCGGTAGCGTCCGGCGCGCACATCGACGCATACGCTCGCCAGGGTGCGGTCGTCGGCCGCCGGATGCCACACGTAGTGCCCCTCGAATAACTCCGCGGCCATGTCCCCCTGCCAGTTCCCATGCGACGCATCACGTTGCGCAGGAGGCACCTTACTCAGCGTGGAGCACACCCGGAACGCCGAATTCGACATTTCGGTCAGAGGATTCGGAATGTTTATCGATGCCCTTGACTGGCCGCCGGCCGGTGATTCAAAACGCGACTTTCCCGGCCGCCGGGACGCCCACCGGTCCAGCCACTATGGGCCACTACTAGACTGTTTCGCGGAAAACCCCCCACACCGCATCACACCTCGGGAATCGCCATTCACGACCTCGCCGCCCGGCTGCGCGGGCTCCCCCCTTCGCTGGGACCGGTCCGGCTGATCGGCGTCGACGGGCACGCGGGATCCGGGAAGTCCACCTTCGCCGGAGGACTGGCGCGGGCGCTGGGCGGGGCTCCGGTGCTCCACCTCGACGACATCGCCAGCCATGCACAGCTCTTCGCCTGGACCGGGCGGCTCATGACCGAGGTGATCGAACCGCTGGCGCGCGGCGAGGAGGCGCGCTTCACCCCCTATGACTGGCGGGCCCGCGCCTTCGGCGCCCCGCGCCCGCTGCCGGCCGCACCCGTCGTCCTGATCGAGGGCGTCGGCGCCGGCCGCCGTGCGCTGCGGCCGTATCTGGCCGGGCTGCTGTGGATGGAGTTGTCCCAGGAGGAGTCCTGGGCGCGCGGCCGGCTGCGGGACGGGGCGGAGCAGCGGGAGTTCTGGGACGGCTGGGTCGCGGCGGAGCGCGCGCACTTCGCCGCCGACCCCTCGCGCCCCCACGCCGATCTCCTGGTGTTGCAGCGACAGGAGGGGTACGAGGTGCTGCCGGGACCGCGGGTGATCGCCGGCGCCGGGCCGGATATGACGCTGAGTGATGGGCCATCCGCGATGTGGTGAAGTTGTGAAGAGCCTTGCGGGGCAACTTCTCCGAGAGCTCAACTGTGCTTGACCCGGGGGCCGTACAGGACTTACGTTCTCAATGTGCGGCTTTCGGAGTCGCCCACCGACACGAAGCCCCCGGTTGTTCCCCCGTGACCGGGGGCTTCGTTCTGCCCGCAGGACCGGATTCCCGGGCGCTGCGCGCACCGGCCCTCTCACCCTGGGTCACGAAACGCCGTGCGCCCCGTCTGCTCCCACCTCGCCGAACGCCCTGTGCGGCACCCTTCGGCGCGCGCGGGTACCGCGGGTACGATGCCCTCGGTGCGGCCTTCGGGCGGCTGCCCCGCGCACCGGCAACTCCGGTCCGCGGCACAGCGGTTCGACCGCGGCGACCATCGGGCGACTGCCCGGCGGTGAACCACGGGGGCACGGTCTGTGGGGGGACGTGATGGACTTCGGCACGCAGGGCCCCGAGGCCCCGGCCGACCTCGCCTGGCTGCGAGGTGTGGACGCCTACACGATGGGCGCCTACCCGCAGGCGGAGGAGGAGTTCCGCACCGCGGTGCGGATGGACCCGGGCATGGCGGACGGCTGGCTCGGGCTGCACGCGCTGCGGGTCGACACGACCACCGCGCTGCTGCGGATGTTCCGGCACCGCGACCGGTTCGGCGAACAGCGCGCCCGGCACCGCCGTGCCCTCAACTCCTGGTACTGGCTGGGCTGGTGGGTGCAGCCGGTGCTGGAGAGTCCGCGTGATCTGCTGCTGGCGCACGCCTCCCACTGGCTGGACGGCCGGCATGTGCCCGAGCTGGACCGCGCCCTCGCCGGGCTGCCACCGGTCGACGCCGACGCCCAGGTCCGCTTCCTGCACGCCTGCCGCGCCTATCTGGTCAAGGACTGGGAGCAGCTGGTCCGGCACACCGACCCGCTGCTGGACGACCCCATGCTCGGCATCGAGGCCGGCCTGTTCGGGGGCATGGCCCGGGTCCGGCTGGAGATGTACGGCCACGCCGAACCGCTGCTCTCGGCGGCGCTGATGCGGTGCCGCAGCGAACAGCCGCAGCGCAAGGAGCTGCGGTACTGGCTGGCCCGGGCCCATGAGGGCACCGGCCGCAGCGCCGCGGCACTCCCCCTGTACCGGGCGGTGCACCGGGTCGACCCGGCCTTCATGGACACCTCCGCCCGGCTCGCCGCGATCGCCGAGGGCGACGGGTACGACGACGCGGCCGATTTCGTCGCGATCACCCTGACCGGCGCCGGACAGGACACGGTGGACGGCGCGGACCTGTTCGATCCGCTGTTCGGGGTGGAGGGCCGCGATCTGCGGCTGCCGGAGCCCGACCTGCCGACCGGGCCGCTGCCGTCGGTGACCGATCCGTCGGTGCGGAGGAAGACGGGGGTCGCCGGGGTGTCCGCCGCGCCGATCCCGGCCGGGCCGACCGATCCCGGCCTACTTGAGGAGGCGCTCGCCGAACTGGAGCGCATGGTCGGGCTCGAACCGGTGAAACGCCAGGTCAAGGCGTTGTCCGCGCAGCTCAACATGGCGCGGTTGCGGGCCGGTCAGGGGCTGCCGGTGCAGCCGCCCAAGCGGCACTTCGTCTTCTCCGGCCCGTCCGGCACGGGCAAGACCACGGTCGCGCGCATCCTGGGCCGGGTGTTCTACGCCCTGGGCCTGCTCGGCGGCGACCACCTCGTGGAGGCCCAGCGGGCCGACCTGGTCGGCGAGTACCTCGGGCAGACGGCCGTGAAGGCCAACGAGCTGATCGACTCCGCGATCGGCGGGGTGCTGTTCGTGGACGAGGCGTACTCGCTGTCCAACTCCGGGTACGGCAAGGGGGACGCGTACGGCGACGAGGCGCTGCAGGTGCTGCTGAAGCGGGCCGAGGACAACCGGGACCACCTGGTGGTGATCCTGGCCGGCTACCCCGAGGGCATGGACCGCCTGCTCGCCGCCAACCCCGGCCTGTCGTCCCGCTTCACCACCCGGGTGGACTTCCCGTCGTACCGGCCGCCGGAACTCACCGAGATCGGGAAGGTCCTCGCGGCGGAGAACGGCGACCTGTGGGACGAGGAGTCGCTGGAGGAGCTGCGTTCCATCGCCGGGCACGTGGTCGATCAGGGGTGGATCGACGAGCTGGGCAACGGGCGCTTCCTGCGGACGCTGTACGAGAAGAGCTGCGCGTACCGGGATCTGCGGTTGTCGACGTACGCCGGGTCGCTCTCCCGGGAGGACCTGGCGACGCTGCGGCTGCCCGACCTGATGCAGGCGTACGGGGAGGTGCTGTCGGGGCGGGGGCCGCACGATCCCCCGGGTATGTGAGGCGCCCCGGTGGGTCGCCGGGGAACCGCGCGAGCCACCCACCAACCGGCCGGCAGCCGCACAGCTCCCCGTCACCACCCCGGGTCAGCCGGCGAGTGCTCCCTCCGGCTCCCCGCTCACCCTCGGCTCCGGCATGTCCCGGTGTGCCGGGTCCCGGACCTCACCCACCAGCATCTCCAGGACGTCCTCCAGGGCCACCAGACCCAGCACCCTGCCCGTCGCGTCCGCCACCTGGGCCAGGTGCGTGGCCGCCCGGCGCATCACGGTGAGGGCGTCGTCGAGCGGCAGCTCGGCGCGCAGCGTGGCCATGGGGCGCCAGACGTGCTGCGGGACGGCCCGGGCGGAGTCCTCCAGGTCGAGGACGTCCTTGACGTGCACGTACCCCATGAAGGGGCCCTTCTCGCCGGCGGCCACCGGGAAGCGGGAGTAGCCCGTGCGGGCCGTCAGCTCGACGATCTGTCCCGGGGTGACCGACGGGGTCACCGTGACCAGGGACTCGCGGCGCAGCAGAACGTCCGTCACCGGGCGGGAGCCCAGTTCCAGCGCGTCCTCCAGGCGCTCCCGCTCCTCGGGACCGAGCAGGCCCGCCTGGCCGGAGTCCTCCAGCAGCCGGTTGAGCTGCTCGGTGGTGACGACCGCCTCCACCTCGTCCTTCGGCTCGACCCGGAACAGCCGCAGGACGGCCCGGGCGCAGGCCCCGAGGGACACGGTGATCGGCCTGCAGAGGCGGGCGAAGTACACCAGGCCGGGGCTGAGCCAGAGCGCCGCCTTCTCGGGCGCCGCCATGGCCAGGTTCTTCGGCACCATCTCGCCGATGACCAGGTGGAAGAAGACCACCGCGGCCAGGGCGATGACGTAGCCGAGGGGGTGGATCACGCCGTCCGGGAGGTGAATCCACTCGAACAGCGGCTCCAGCAGGTGCGCCACCGTCGGCTCGGCGACCGCGCCGAGCGTCAGGGAGCAGACGGTGATCCCGAACTGGGCGGCGGCCATCATCTGCGGCAGGCGTTCGAGGCCGTACAGCACCTGGCGGGCCCGGGCCGTGCCGAGCGGTTCGATCTGGCTGCGGCGGACGGAGACGAGCGCGAACTCGGCGCCGACGAAGAAGCCGTTGGCGAGCACGAGCAGCGCGGCGAAGACCAGTTGCAGGGCGCTCATCGGGCCGCCTCCAACACACCGGCCGCGGGGACCGTCCTGACCAGGCGGACCCGTTCGGCGCGGTAGTGGCCGACCTGGCGGACCGAGAGCCGCCAGCCGGGCAGTTCGGCCCGGTCACCGGGGGCCGGGATCCGGCCGAGCAGATCGGCGACCAGCCCGGCGACGGTCTCGTACGGTCCCTCGGGCACGTCCAGACCTATGCGCTGGAGGATGTCGACGCGGCAGCTGCCGTCCGCGTCCCAGGCGGGCCTGCCGTCCTCGGGCGGAGCGGGGGCCAGCTCGGGCATGTCCTTGGCGTCGTGCTCGTCGCGGACCTCGCCGACCAGTTCCTCGACGATGTCCTCCAGGGTGACCACACCGGCCGTGCCGCCGTACTCGTCCACGACGACCGCGATGGGCTGCTCGCTGCGCAGCCGGGCGAGCAGCGGCTGGACCGGCAGGGTCTCGGGGACCAGGAGCGCCTTGCGGGCGATACGGCCGACCGGCGTACGCAGCCGGTCGTGGACCGGGATGGCCAGCGCGTCCTTGAGGTGGGCCATGCCGACGATCTCGTCGATCTTCTCCCGGTAGACGGGGAAGCGGGACAGGCCGGTGGCCCGGGTGAGGTTGACGACGTCCTCGGCGGTGGCCGAGTCCTGCAGCGCGCTCACCCTCACGCGGGGGGTCATGACGTGCTGCGCGGTCAGCTCGCCCAGGGACAGGGTGCGGACGAACAGGTCGGCCGTGTCCTGCTCCAGGGCGCCGGCCTGGGCGGAGTGCCGGGCCAGTGAGACGAGCTCACCGGGGGTGCGGGCGGAGGCCAGCTCCTCGGCGGGCTCGACGCCGAGGGCGCGGACCAGCCGGTTGGCGACCGTGTTCAGCGCGGAGATCACCGGGCGGAACAGACGGGCGAAGCGGTGCTGGGGGCCGGCGACGAAGCGCGCGACCTGGAGCGGCCGGGACACCGCCCAGTTCTTGGGTACGAGTTCGCCGATCACCATCTGGATCGCGGAGGCCAGCAGCATGCCGACGACCACGGCGATGCCGGAGGCGGCTCCCTTGGGGAAGCCGAGCGCGGCGAAGGGGCCGCGCAGCAGCCCGGCCAGGGCCGGCTCGGCGAGCATGCCGACGACCAGGGAGGTGATGGTGATGCCGAGCTGGGTGCCGGAGAGCTGGAAGGACAGCTCTTTCAGCGACTCCACGACCGTACGGGCGCGGGCGTCGCCGTCCGCGGCGGCCTTCTCGGCGTCCGGGCGCTCGACCGTCACCAGGCCGAACTCGGCCGCCACGAAGAAGCCGTTGGCGAGGATCAACAGGAACGCCGCTCCGAGGAGCAGCAGGGAGATGGTCACGCTGCCACCGCCTTCCCGCTGTGTCGGGCAGGGGTGGCGCAGGTACTACAGGACGATCCGTCCATCGCCGGGGGGAGTCACTCCTCGGGTAGCAGGAGCCCCCGTGCACCGGGCGGCGCGCAGGGGCGGAGGCGCAGCGAGACGGCCTCCGCCCACCAGATTAATCAAGATCTGGGTTCGTGCGGCAGGCCGGAGGGGCCCGAGTGGGCCTCGGCGAGGGCGCGCAGGGTCTTGGCGTCGGCGATGGCCCGCTGCTTGGCGACGCCCGGCTGGATGCCGAGCGCGGGCAGGCTGGTGCCGTCGCTGAGGTCGAGGAAGACCCAGGGGTCGCCCGGCCGGAGGTTCACCCGCAGGATCTCCGCCCAGGCCAGGCGGCGCCTGCTGACGATGTTGACCACGGTGACACCGGAGTCGTCGGCGACCACCTTCACCCGGGCCAGCTGGGCCAGGACCCAGAAGATGAGCGCACCGGTGATGATGAAGGTGAGCCGGTCGCCCGGTCCGAGGTGCTCCAGCGACATCGCGATGCCGCTCATCACCAGGAACATCACGACACCGGCGGTGAGCAGGATCACCCGGGTGCGGCCCGGCCGGAAGGTGGCGGGCAGGGTGGGCAGGTCGGACATCGGTGGGCGTACCCCTCTACAGGCGGCAGGCGTGGATGGCCGTGGTCAGGATGGCGCGGGCGCCGATGCCGTAGAGGTCGTCCATGATCCGCTGGGCCTCCTTGGCGGGGACCATGGCGCGGACCGCGACCCAGCCCTCGTTGTGCAGCGGGGAGACGGTCGGGGACTCCAGGCCGGGGGTGAGGGCGACGGCCTTCTCCAGCTGCTCGACCCGGCAGTCGTAGTCCATCATCACGTACGTCCGGGCGACCAGGACGCCCTGGAGGCGGCGCAGGAACTGCTGGACCTTCGGTTCCTCGGCGTCGGCACCGGTACGGCGGACGACGATCGCCTCGGACTTCATGATCGGCTCGCCGAAGACCTCCAGGCCCGCGTTGCGCAGGCTGGTGCCGGTCTCGACGACGTCCGCGATGACCTCGGCGACGCCCAGCTCGATCGCGGTCTCGACGGCGCCGTCCAGGTGGACGACGGAGGCGTCGACGCCGCTGTCGGTGAGGTGCTTCGCGACGATCCCCTCGTAGGAGGTGGCGACCGTGCGGCCCTTGAGGTCCTCGATGCCGTCGGCCGTGCCCGGCTTGGCGGCGAAGCGGAAGGTGGAGCGGGCGAAGCCGAGCGGCAGGATCTCCTCGGCCTGGGCGCCGGAGTCGATCAGTAGGTCACGGCCGGTGATGCCGATGTCGAGGCGGCCGGAGGAGACGTAGATCGCGATGTCGCGGGGGCGGAGGTAGAAGAACTCGACCTCGTTCTCCGGGTCGACGATGCGCAGTTCCTTGGACTCGCGGCGCTGCTGGTAGCCGGCCTCATGCAGCATCTCCGCCGCAGGGCCGGACAGGGAACCCTTGTTGGGGACGGCGATGCGCAGCATGGGGTCGGCTTCCTTCGCGTTGGGCGGTGTGGGTGCGGGCCGGCGGTCTTCACAGGTGGGCGTAGACGTCGTCCAGGGAGATCCCGCGGGCGACCATCATCACCTGGACGTGGTACAGCAGCTGCGAGATCTCCTCGGCAGCCGCCTCCTTGCCCTCGTACTCGGCGGCCATCCAGACCTCGGCGGCCTCTTCGACGACCTTCTTGCCGATGGCATGAACGCCCTTGCCGACCAGCTCTGCGGTACGGGAGGTGGCGGGATCGCCCTGGGCGGCCTTGTGCTGGAGCTCGGTGAAGAGCTCCTCGAACGTCTTCTTGGACATGGTGAGCCCCACCCTAGCCGTTGTGGTGGCCGACCTAGTGCCAAGGTTCGGATACTGAGCGCAGCGTGGCCGCGGTCGCCACTGCCGCCGTCACCGCCTCGTGGCCCTTGTCCTCGTTCGAGCCCTCCAGTCCGGCCCGGTCCAGGGCCTGCTCCTCGGTGTCGCAGGTGAGGACGCCGAAACCGACGGGGACGCCGGTCTCGACGGAGACCTGGGTGAGGCCCTGGGTGACGCCCTGGCACACGTAGTCGAAGTGGGGGGTGCCGCCCCGGATGACGACGCCGAGGGCGACCACGGCGTCGTAGCCGCGGCCCGCGAGGACCTTGGCCGCGACCGGCAGTTCGAAGCTGCCGGGGACCCGGATCAGCGTGGGCTCGTCGATGCCCAGTTCGTGCAGGGCGCGCAGGGCGCCGTTCACCAGACCGTCCATCACCTTGTCGTGCCACTGCGCCGCGATGACGGCGACCCTGAGGTCGCTCACATTGCGTACGGACAGCTCCGGTGCACCCTTGCCGCTCACGTCTCTCCTCAGTGCCTTCTTGCTTACTGGTTGCCACAGGTGGCCGCGGACGCGGCCGTGGGGGCCGACACGGCGGGCGTGTCGAGCCAGGGCAGGTCGTGCCCCATCCGGTCCCGCTTGGTGCGCAGGTAGCGGAGGTTGTGCTCGCCGGCCTGGACGGGCATCGGCTCACGGCCGGTGACCTTCAGGCCGTGCCGCAGCAGGGCGTCGCTCTTGTCGGGGTTGTTGGTCATCAGCCGGACACCGCGCACGCCGAGATCGGCGAGGATCTGGGCGCCGGCGGCGTAGTCGCGGGCGTCGGCGGGCAGGCCGAGTTCGAGGTTGGCGTCCAGGGTGTCGTGGCCCTGCTCCTGGAGCTCGTAGGCCCGCAGCTTGGACAGCAGGCCGATGCCGCGCCCCTCGTGTCCGCGCAGGTAGACGACGACACCCCGGCCCTCGGTCTGGATGCGTTCCAGGGCGGTGTCCAGCTGGGGGCCGCAGTCGCAGCGCAGGGAGCCGAAGACGTCGCCGGTGAGGCATTCGGAGTGGACGCGGACCAGGACGTCCTCGCCGTCGCCGATCTCGCCGTGGACGAGGGCGACGTGCTCGACGCCGTCGAGGGTGGACCGGTAGCCGTACGCGGTGAAGGTGCCGTGCCGGGTGGGCAGGCGGGTCTCGGCCTCGCGGCGCACGGTGGGCTCGCTGCCGCGGCGGTAGGCGATCAGGTCCTCGATGGAGATGATCGTCAGGCCGTGCTTGCGGGCGAACGGGATCAGCTCGGGCAGGCGGAGCATGCGGCCGTCCTCGCCGGCGATCTCCACGATGGCGCCGGCCGGGCGCAGGCCCGCGAGCCGGGCGAGGTCGACGGCGGCCTCGGTGTGGCCGTTGCGGACGAGGACACCGCCGGGCCTGGCGCGCAGCGGGAAGACATGGCCGGGGCGGACGAGATCGGTGGGCTCGGCGGTACCACTCGCCAGCAGCTGGAGGGTGGTGGCGCGGTCGGCGGCCGAGATGCCGGTGCTCACGCCGTGGGCGGCGGAGGCGTCGACGGAGACGGTGAACGCGGTCTTCATCGACTCGGTGTTGTCCTCGACCATCTGCGGCAGCCGCAGCCGGTCCAGCTCGTCGCCCTCCATGGGGGCGCAGATCAGGCCCCGGCACTCACTCATCATGAAGGCGACGATCTCGGGGGTCGCCTTCTCGGCGGCGATGACGAGGTCGCCCTCGTTCTCCCGGTCCTCGTCGTCGACGACGACCACGGGGCGGCCCGCGGCGATGTCGGCGATGGCCCGCTCGACGGGGTCGAGCGTGAAGTGCTCGATGCCGTCGGTCTCGTACAGCAGCGGTGCCGAGGTCATGCCGGCGCTCCTTCCAGTGCGGGCTGCGGGCCCCTGCGGGAGCGCAGCCACCAGTCGCGCATGCCCCACAGGACGAGTGCGCCGTAGATGACGTAGACGAAGCCGGAGAAGGCGTAGCCGTTGGCGAAGTTGAGGGGCACGCCGACGAGGTCGACGAGCAGCCAGGCGAACCAGAACTCGACCATGCCCTTGGCCTGGGCGTACATCGCGACGATGGTGCCGACGAAGATGTAGGCGTCCGGCCAGGGGTCCCAGGAGAGCTTCGGGTAGGCCGTGAAGAGCAGGGCGACGGCGACCGTGCCGGCCGCGGCGGCGACGACCATGGCGCCGCGCTCGCGCCAGGTGGCGAACCGAGGCGCGATGTGGCCGTCCGCGCCCTTGTCCCGGCCGCGGTTCCACTGCCAGAAGCCGTAGCCGGCGACCGCCATGACCACGGCCTGCTTGCCGGCGCTGCCGGTCAGGTGGCCGTAGAAGGCCGCGAAGAGGATCAGGCCGGAGGCGAACTGCACCGGCCAGGTCCACAGGGAGCGGCGCCAGCCGAGGGCGAGGCCGACGAGACCGAGGATGTTGCCGATCATGTCGGACCACAGGATGTGCTGCCCGAACAGGGTGAATGCCTCGGTGTTGAGCGAGTTCACCGGCCTGCCCCCTGTCCGGCCGCGAGCAGGCGCTCCACGTACTTGGCGATGACGTCCACTTCGAGGTTGACCGGGTCGCCGGGCTGCTTCACGCCGAGCGTGGTCAGGGCGAGGGTGGTCGGGATGAGGCTGACGGTGAAGTGGTCGGGGCCGGCGTCCACGACGGTGAGGCTGATGCCGTCGACGGTGATGGACCCCTTCTCCACGACGTAGCGGGTCAGGGCCGCGGGGAGGGAGATCTTCACGATCTCCCAGTTCTCGGAGGGGTTGCGCGCCAGGATCTCGCCGGTGCCGTCCACGTGCCCCTGCACGATGTGGCCGCCCAGGCGGGCGCCGACGGCGGTGGGGCGTTCCAGGTTGACGCGGGAGCCGACGGTGAGGGCACCCAGGCTGGAGCGGTTCAGGGTCTCGGCCATGACGTCGGCGGTGAACTCGTCGCCCTCGTGCTCGACGACGGTGAGACAGACCCCGTTCACGGCGATGGAGTCGCCGTGCTGCGCGCCCTCGGTCACGACGGGGCCGCGGAGCCGGAAGCGGGAGGCGTCGCCGAGGTTCTCGACGGCGGTGACCTCACCCAGCTCTTCGACGATTCCGGTGAACACTTCCCGGGTCCTCCTGCCTCTTCGGGCACGGACTCCGGGGCCTGTCGATGACGACAGAGTCACGGGTGAGCACACACCGGAGGCGTCGCCGGAACGGACCCGTCCGCGTAGGGACGAGCCCAGATTCGGCGGCGCGCACACGGAAACACGCGTGCCCGCCCGCCGCGCACTGCCTCCCATCCGGACTTTAACCGTCGGTCCAGGAATTTCACCTGGTCAACCGGCCGCTGGAAGCGACCGGGTCGCGGACTGTAACCGCCGGTTCGGACTTTCACCGACCCCGGAGTGCGCTGCTTCTGGTACAGGGCCAGTGTGCCACGCCCGGTACTCGTCCATACGGGTGAGCGGTGTGGGCTCGCTCACAGTGCGTACCGCTGACTTCGCGCCATGCGGTCAGCCTGGCCAACTGAACTGCCGGGGCAGTCCGTTGACGTCGGTCCGGACCCATTGACCGTACTGGTCTAGTCCTTTTAGGGTGCGGACGGGCCCGGCGGCGGTGACGACGGCCCTTGCCCGTCGCCGGGCCGTCAGGACTCGGGCAGCGCTCCGGCAGGGCTCCGGGGAGGCGGCGCGTGACATCGTCCGAAATCCGCCGGCCCATGTCACGTTTACGGGCGGCTGTCCGGTCCCATGCGACGAAGGGGGTGTTCCCGCGGGAGCGCCCGGGCGTCGAAAGGGACGGAGAACGGCATGACCACGATCCTGGTGACCGGCGGAACCGGAACCCTCGGCCGGCTCGTGACGGAGCGACTGCGGGCGGACGGGCACGAGGTCCGGGTGCTCAGCCGGCACACGCCGCCCTACGCCGTCGACCTGCGCGCGGGCGGAGCCGGCCTGGACGCGGCCATGGCCGGCGTGGAGACGGTCGTGCACTGCGCGAGCAACCCCCGGGGCGGCGACGAGCAGGCCGCCCGGAACCTGCTCGCGGCGGCCCGGCGGGCCGGGGTGGGCCATCTCGTCTACATCTCGATCGTGGGCGTCGACCGGGTGCCGTTGAGCTATTACCGGACCAAGTTCGCGGTGGAGCGGCTGGTCGAGGAGTCCGGGCTGGGCTGGACCGTGCTGCGGACGACCCAGTTCCACGATCTCCTGGCGGAGCTGTTCGCGGGCCTGGCCAAGTTCCCGGTGGTCATGGCCCCGGCGGGGGTGCCGGACCAGCCGATCGAGGTCGCCGAGGTGGCCGAACGGCTGGCGGAGCTGGCGCTCGCGGCACCGGCCGGGCGGGTGCCGGATCTGGCCGGCCCCGAGATCCGCACGCTGGACTCGCTGGCCCGCGTCTGGCTGCGGGCGACCGGCCGGCGCCGCCCGGTGGTGCAGGTGCCGCTGTTCGGCAGGGCGTACCGCGCCTTCCGGACGGGGAGCCACCTCGCGCCGGACCGGGCGCTGGGCAAGGTGACCTTCGAGGAGCACCTGGCGCGGCGGTCCAGGGGTGGGGGCGGGCGCTGAGCACCCATCCGGGTGAACTGCGAAACCCCTCCCCTCGGGAGAAAGCCCCGATGCCGCGCCGGCCGGGCCCTAGCGCTCCGGTGGGGTGAACAGGTCGTCCTGGGCCCGCTCCCGGGCGGTGAGCAGCGCTCCGCGCAGTACGGCCGTACCGCCGAGGCTGCTCGGCCGTACCTCGGTGACCAGGGGTGACATCCGGCGCAGCCGCTCCCCCACCAGTTCGGCGAGCACCTCGCCCCCGGCCTGGCCGACCTCTCCGCCGAGCACCACACACCCGGGATCCAGGACGGCCACCACCGAGGCCGCGCCGACGGCGATCCGGTCGGCCAGGGCGTGGAGGAAGCGGCCGGCCGGACCGTCGCCGGAGACAGCGGGCACCCGTGCGGTGCCGGCGTCCGGTCGACCCGCGGGGTCCTCCGTCTCTCGGTCCACCGCATCGGACACCCCGCGGGCCGTCCCCCGGCCGAGGGCTCCCCCCGACGCCTCCTCGGCCACCACCCCGCGCGCTGCTCCGACCGGCACCACCCCGCCGCCCCCTGTCCCCGCCGACGCCACCTCGGCCACCGCACCGCGTACCGCCTCCCCCGACGCCACCTCGGCCACCGCACCGCGCCCCGCCCCCGCCGACGCCACCTCGGCCACCGCACCGCGCCCCGCCCCCGCCGACGCCACCTCGGCCACCGCACCGCGTACCGCCTCCGCCGCCCCCGGGCCGTCCGGGGAGGCCGGCACGGGCAGGCCGCACTCCGCCGCCAGCGCGACGACCGCCGCCGCCCCGGTGAGTGAGTGGAAGCCCCCGTCGCAGTCGGTCGCCGAGGGCAGCGCGCCGGTTCCCGGGACCGGCAGGAAGCCGATCTCGCCGGTGCCGCCGGAGGCGCCGCGGCGCAGGGTGCCGTCCAGGACGACCGCGGCGCCGACGCCGTGGCCCAGCCAGAGCAGGACGAAGGTGTCCCGGTCGCGGGCGGCGCCCTCGCGCTGTTCGGCCAGGGCGGCCAGGTTGGTCTCGTTCTCGACGGTGACCCGGGCGCCGGGCAGCCGGTCCTGGAGGGCGGCGGCCAGACTGCGGTGCCAGGCGGGCAGGCCGGCCGAGTCCCGGAGGTCCCCGGTGACGGGGTCGATCAGGCCCGGCGCGCCGATGCCGACGGTGTGCAGCCGCCCCCAGGCTCGAACACCCTCGCGCGGGGGCGCCCCCAGGGCGCCGGCCTCCTTCACGGCGCTCTCGACCGCGGCCACCGCCTGTTCCACGGCGGGCCCGGTCCCGGTGTTCCCGCCGATCGGCGCGGACGCCTCGGCGAGCACCCGCCCGACCAGGTCGGAGACCAGGACGAAGACGCCTTCGGTGCGGACGTCGAGCGCGGCGAGACGGGCGCGGTCGGCGACGATGCCGTAGAGGCGGGCGTTGGGCCCCCGGCGCTGCTCGCCGGACTCGCCGACCACCGTGATCAGCCCGGAGGCCGTCAGCCGGTCGACCAGGTCGGCGACCGTCGGCCGGGACAGTCCGGTCAGCTGCTTCAACTGCCCTGCGGTGAGCGGGCCTTCCTGCTGCAACAGCCGCAGGGCCAGCCGGTCGTTGATGGCCCGGGCGGTGCTCGGTGATGCGGGCATGACGGGGATCCTCCCAGATCGGTGGCCCCGCCGGCCGCATGGGACGTACAACCAACTATCTATCAGGCAGGGTTCCTGATAGTTTACGCCGCGTTGCGGGGAGGGCCGAGCAGGGAACCTCGGGAGGGGCAGGACATGAGTGACGTGAGCCATGCGCGCGACGAGGTGAGGCGCGCCCGGTACGCCGTGGCGGCCGTGTTCGCCGTGCACGGCGCCGTGACCGGTTCGTTCGCGACGCGCGTGCCGTGGGTCCAGGAGCACACCTCGCTCGGCACGGGTCAGTTGGGATTCGCCCTGGCCTTCACGGCGTTCGGCGCCTCGTGCGCGATGCCGCTGGCGGGCCGGATCAGCCATCGCTTCGGCAGCCGTACGGCCCTGCGCGGACTGCTGGCACTGTGGACGCTGTCCCTGGTGCTGCCGTCCGTCGCGCCGAATCTCGTCACCCTGTGCCTGGCGATGTTCACCTATGGCGCGACCGCCGGCATGGCCGACGTCGCGATGAATGCGCTCGGCGTGGAGATCGAGCGGCTGCTCGGCAAGTCGATCATGTCGGGGCTGCACGGCATGTGGAGCGCGGGCGCCCTGATCGGCTCGGCGGCCGGCACCCTGGCCGCCCATCTCGGCGCGGACGCGCGCCTGCACTTCGCCCTCGCGTCGGCCGTCCTCACCCTGCTCGGGTTCGCGGCCTGCGGCTGGGTGCTGGACCTTCAGCCCGCCGAGGGCGAGGAGCCGCCCCCGCGGTTCACGCTGCCACCCCGCTCCGCGCTGCTGATCGGCGCGGTCGGCTTCTGCGCGGTGTTCGCCGAGGGTGCGAGCCTGGACTGGTCGGCGGTGTTCCTGCGGGACCGGCTGGGCAGCTCGGCCGGGCTGGCGGCGGCCTCCACCACCGGGTTCATGCTGACCATGGCGGCGGCCCGGATCGCCGGGGACGCGGTGGTGAATCGCTTCGGCGCGGTCCGCACCGTGCGGGCCGGCGGTGTCCTGGCCGTGCTGGGCGGCCTGCTGATCGTGCTCGCCGGGCATCCGGCGGTGGCGATGGCCGGGTTCTCGCTGATGGGGCTCGGCATCGCGGTGGTCGTACCGCTCTGCTTCGCGGCGGCGGGGCACGCCGGTCCCCACCCCAGCCAGGCCATCGCGGGCGTGGCGACCATCACCTACACCTCGGGGCTGATCGCGCCGAGCCTGATCGGCGGAGTGGCGCAGGCGACCAGCCTGATGGTGTCGTTCTGCGTGGTGACGGTGCTGGCGTGCGGGCTCGCGGTGTTCGCGGGCGTGCTGCGCACCGCCGAGCGCGGGGGCCGCGCGGAGGTCAGTCCGCGGGCCGCAGCAGTGCCCGGCCCGCGGCCCTGAAGGTCTCGCTCCAGGGCGCGGGGCGCATGGTCGTCGCGTCCAGCCGGACCAGCACCCGGGCGCCCTGGGCGTAGGTCTCGGTCCCGTCGGCCGAGCAGAACCGGAAGCCGTAGGTGAGGCCGGTGGTGCCGAGCCGTTCCAGCCAGAGGTGGACGGCGTAGGTGCCGGGGCGGGTCACCGGAGCCTCGTAGCTGATGCGCAGTTCGCGGACCGCGTTGCAGGCGTCGCCGGCCGCCACCCAGTCGCCGTCGAACCGGACGCCGTACTCGTTCCACAGCTCGGTCCAGGCGCGCTCGACCATCAGCGGGTAGCGGGCGTTGTGCAGCAGCCCGAGCGCGTCGAGGTCGTCGAAGTGGACGGTGACGGGGATCAGCCGGCCGTGGGAGACGGCGGGGGCGATCGGGGCTTCGGCGGTCACGGGAAGGGCTCCTGAGCAGCGCTGGCGGGGTGGCGGCACCCCCGTACCCCACCATACTAAGCGACCGCTCAGGAGCCTGGCCGGGAAGCCTCCAGGCCGGCGGGGGTCAGCCCGCTATCGAGTCCAGCTGCTCGGCGGCGGGGCGCAGCGCCCAGAGGTCTCCCCCGGGCGGCGCCTGGAGCCTGGGCACGGCCGCCTCGGCCGCCGGATCACCGGCGTCGGCCGCCGCGTGCACCACGTCGGTCGCCGCATACCGGTAGAACTCCAGCTCCGGGTGGGGCCAGGCGGACGCACCGGTCGCGGCCGGCAGCAGATAGTCGACCGCCTTGACCAGGCTCTGCCCGTCCGGCCCGCGATGGTCCCAGAGGTTCACGCCCACGTGCCGGCCGATGGCCGCGAGCCGGGTGTAGGCGACCAGGTCGAAGGCCGAGTAGTGCCAGCTGCGGGTGCGGGCCAGTTCCTGGGGCTGGCTGCCGTCGGCCGCGATCTGCGGGTCGATCCGCCTGGCGCCCGCGTCCAGCACGGTCCGCCGGGCGAGGGCGGTGTCGCCGGTGGCGTAGGCGAGGGCGGCGAGTTGCATGTCGTAGAAGGTGCCGTGGTTGTTGGCGGCGGCACCCTCCTCCTTGCCGAAGCCGCTGTTCTTCAGCCAGCCGAGGAAGTCCTTGTTCCACTGCGCCATGGCGGTCCGGTCCCCGGCCGTCCAGCCGGGCGCGCCGGCGGCGAGGACGGCCTGCGCGTCCAGCACGCTGGTGTACGACTGGGAGAAGTCGATGATGCCGAGGGCCCGGCCGTCGTACTTGCACGGGATGAACTGGGCGTGGTCCAGGTTCGGGTTCATCCGGGTGGCCGGGTCCAGGAACCAGGTGCGCAGGATCTGCCCCGCCTTCTCGGCGTAGCCGTGCCTGCCGGTGTAGTACCAGGCGAGCGAGAGGTCGTACGTCGAGTCGAAGACCTTCTCCGCGTCCTGGCGGTCCGTGCCGCTGTCGACCTCCGGGTTGCGCTGTCCGTCGCGCTGGACGTAGGGGCAGCCCCAGGGGTTGCCTGCGGTGGGGGTGGTCGTCGGCCACCAGTAGGGGGCCTGGCTCAGATAGTCGTGGACGTCGCCGCCGGGGGCGGGCTTCGGCTTGTCGACGACCGTCCAGGGTCCCTGGTCCAGCCAGGCGTCCGCGCGGGTGGTCAGGGCCGCGAGCGCGCGCCGGAGCGCGGGGTCGTGGGCCACCCGGGCCCGGGTCCGCTCCAGCCGGGGGCCGTCCAGGACGGCGGTCCGCGGCGGCTTGGGCGCGGCGTGTGCCGGCGGCCTGGACGCGGCGTGCGCGGCCGACTCGGGCGCGGCGTGCGCGGCCGGGACGAGGGCGGCTCCGAACGTCACCACCGCGGCCAGCAGTACGGCCGCACGGGATCTTCCACTCATCAAGCGCTCCGATCTGTCCTCGATCAGATACATGAATGCTGTTCATGTGCACGACCGTGCGAGCGTAGAGCCCCCGGATACCCCTGACAATGGTCCGGACCCTCTTCACGTACGTAAGAAAGCGAAACCCACCATGGACCTCGGCGTGCGCTGGAAACTGCACGGTGACGGGCGCACGCCCGCACCCGGAGCGGTGGTACGCCCCGACGAACGGCTCTCCTGGCCCCGTACCGTGGGCCTGGGTGCCCAGCACGTGGTCGCGATGTTCGGCGCCTCCTTCGTCGCCCCGGTGTTGATGGGCCTGGACCCCAATCTCGCGATCATGATGTCCGGTGTCGCGACCGTGATCTTCCTGCTGGCCACCCGCGGCCGGGTGCCGAGCTACCTCGGCTGCTCCCTGTCGTTCGTGGGTGTGGCCGCGGTCATCCGCGCCCAGGGCGGTACGAGCGCGACCGTGACCGGCGCGGTCCTCGTCGTCGGTGCCGTGCTGTTCCTGGTGGGCCTGGCCGTGCAGCGCTTCGGCGCGCGGATCATCCATGCCGCCATGCCGCCGATCGTGACCGGCGCGGTCGTCATGCTGATCGGGTTCAACCTGGCCCCGGTGACCGCCTCCACCTACTGGCCCCAGGACCAGTGGACCGCCCTGCTGGTGATGCTCTTCACCGGTCTGGCGGTCGTCTGCCTGCGCGGTTTCTGGTCACGCATCGCGATCTTCCTCGGCCTGGTCTTCGGCTACGGCATCTCCTGGGCGTTCGACCGGATCTTCGGGAAGATCCACTCCATGAGCCCGAGCGGCAAGGTCGCCGACCACTGGCGGCTGGACCTCTCCGGCGTCTCCAGGGCCGACTGGATCGGACTGCCGTCCTTCCACGGGCCCTCGTTCCAGTGGTCGGCGATCCTGGTCGCGCTGCCGGTGGTGATCGCCCTGGTCGCGGAGAACGCGGGTCACGTCAAGGCGGTCGGCGAGATGACCGGCGACCCGCTGGACGACCAGCTCGGTACGGCGATCTCGGCGGACGGCGTCGCCTCCGTGCTGTCGACGGCCGTCGGCGGCCCGCCGAACACGACCTACTCGGAGAACATCGGCGTGATGGCCGCGACCCGCGTCTACTCCACCGCCGCCTACTGGGCCGCCGCCGGCTTCGCACTGCTCTTCGGCGTGTGCCCGAAGTTCGGGGTGATCGTGGCCGCGATCCCGGGCGGGGTCCTCGGCGGCATCACCGTCATCCTGTACGGCATGATCGGCCTGCTCGGCGCCCAGATCTGGCTCAACGCCAAGGTGGACCTGCGCAACCCGCTGAACCTGGTGCCGGCCGCCGCGGGCATCATCATCGGGGTCGGCAACGTGAGCATGAAGTTCACCGAGAACTTCTCGCTCAGCGGCATCGCCCTCGGCACCCTGGTCGTCATCACCGGCTACCACGCGCTGCGCGCCTTCGCCCCGGCCCACCTGAAGGAGCAGCAGCCGCTGCTGGACGAGGGCACGCCCTCCTACGACCCGAAAGCGGGCACACAGGGGCCGCGCGCCGAGTCGTAGGGCCACACGGCCGCACGCTCGGCGCCACGTGGCAGGCACACGACCGCACGCTCAGCCGACCCGAAGGCGGGCACACAGGGGCCGCGCGCCGAGTCGTAGGGCCACACGGCCGCACGCTCGGCGCCACGTCATAGGCGCACGATCGTATGCACAGCGGGACGTCGTAGGCGCACGGTCGCACGCTCGCCGGCCCCGGCGTTCCCCCGTTCCGGCGAAGTACCGGGCCGGTCGGCGCGCCGGCCGGCCTCGGGCTGGGACGCTTCCCCCATGGCGCAGCCGGCACACCTCACCACCTCCGTCGACGCCGTCGACGCCGTCGTCGCGCGGATGCGCGCTCTCGACGCGGTCCTGCCCGCCCGGGACGGCGTCGCCGTGTTCAACCGCGTCTACCTCGCCGTCACCGAGGAGGTCGACCGGCGGCTGACCGCCGGGGAGTTCCCGGACCCGCGCGCGGCGAGCGCGCTGGACGTGCGGTTCGCCGAGCGCTATCTGGCGGCGGTCGACGCGGCTGCCGCGGGCCACCGCCCGCCCGCCTGCTGGCGGCCCCTGTTCCAGCTCCGCCGCCATCCCGGGGTCCGGCCGCTGCAGTTCGCGCTGGCCGGCATCAACGCCCACATCGGGCACGACCTGGCCCTCGCCGTGGTCGACACGTGCCGTGCGCTCGGCTGCCGGCCGGCGGATCTGGAGGACGAGTTCGACCGGGTGGGCGAGCTGCTCGGATCGTTGGAGGAGCGCATCCGCGAGGAACTGATGCCGGGCCCGGACCTGTTCCAGATCGCCGACCCGCTCACCCACCTGCTCGGCTCCTGGAGCCTGGAGCGGGCCCGGGAGGCGACCTGGACGGCGGCCCGTGCCCTGTGGGCGCTGCGGCACTGCGCCGACGTCGCCGAGGAGTTCACCGAACGGCTGGACGCGGCCGTGGGGTTCGCGGGCCGGATGCTGCTGACACCCCTCGCCGACTGATCGGGCCGCCATGCCGCCGACACCCCTCGCCGACCGATCCGGCCGCCATGCCGCCGACACCCCTCGCCGACCGATCCGGGCGGATGCCGCCCCGAGCGGTGAGGCGTCGCCGCCGGGGGGTTGGAAAAGGCGCGGGCGGCCGGAGTCGGAGGCCGGCCGCCCGCGCCCTGGTCCGTTCCCGGGTCAGTCCTCGGGAAGCTCCACCGGCGCGATCTCGTCGTAGACGTCACCCGGGCCCGGGTTCGCCGCGTCCGTCTCGCCGCCGAAGTGGTGCATGACGCCCCAGACCGCGTTCAGCGCGGTCTGGATCGCGCCCTCGGCCCAGCCGGCCGTCCACGAGATGTCGTCGCCGGCGAGGAAGATGCCCCGCTTGTCCTCGGGCAGCCGGTCCTGCATGAAGTGCGTGAACAGGCGCCGCTGGTAGCGGTAGTGGCCGGGCAGGTTGGCCTTGAACGCGCCCATGAAGTAGGGCTCGTTCTCCCAGGAGACCGTCACCGGGTTGCCGATGATGTGCTTGCGGATGTCGACCTTCGGGTAGATCTCGCCGAGCGACTTCAGCATGACCTCCATCCGCTCGTTCGCGGACAGCGGCAGCCACTTCAGGCTGTCGTCGCACCAGGTGTAGGAGAGGCAGATGACGGCGGGCTTGTCCGGGCCGTCGTCCAGCAGGTAGGTGCCACGGGTCATGCGGTCGGTGAGCGTCATCGACATGACGTCCCGGCCGGTCTCCTCGTCCTTGTCCAGCCAGAACGGCCGGTCCACGGGGACGAAGAGCTTGCTCGACTCCATGTAGTGGGTGCGCTCGATCGCGGTCCAGTGGTCGATCGGGAACAGCGAGTCGTCGCAGGCGATCTTGGACAGCAGCATCCAGGACTGGGCGGTGAAGATGGCCGCCTGGTAGGTGCGGATGTCACCGTTCGCGTCGGTCACGGTGATCTGGTTGCCCGCGGTGCGGTGCAGCCGGGTCACGGCCGGGCGCGGCTCGCCGTCCATGTGCAGCGACTTCAGCGAGGTGCCGTACGGCCAGTGGACGATCTTCTCCGGCTCGCGCTCCCACAGGCGCAGCGGCAGCTGCTGGGAGCCGCCGACGATGCCGCGGTGGTGGTCGTCGGCCTCGGTGTAGACGACGCGCAGGATCTCCAGGATGGAGTTCGGGAAGTCGGTGTCCCAGCCGCCGGTGCCGAAGCCGACCTGACCGAAGATCTCCCGGTGCCGGAAGGACTTGAACGCCTCGGAGTCGCAGAGGAAGCCGTAGAAGGTCTGGTTGTCGAGCTTCTCGACCAGCTTCGCCCAGATCTCGCGGATCCGCGGGACGTCCCGCTCGCGCAGGGCGCGGTTCATGTCGGAGAAGTCGGCGCCCTCCTCGAGGCACCGGCCCCATGCCTCGGCGACGTCCCGGTACACCTGGGGCAGGTCGTCGATGGTCTCGGCGTAGTGCGACTCGCCCTTGAGGTCCACGACGGTCGACGGGGTCGCCTCGGCCAGGGGGTTCGGGAACGGCCTGGTCTCCAGGCCCACCATGTCGATGTAGTGCTGGAGGGCGGTGGAGGACGGCGGGAAGCGCATCGCTCCCATCTCGGCGGTCAGCGACTCGTCGCAGCCCTCGAAGCCGACCGTGCGGAGCCGGCCACCGATCTCGTCGGCCTCGTAGACGACGGGCTTGAGGCCCATCTTCATCAGCTCGTACGCGGCCACGATGCCGGACAGACCGCCGCCGATGATCGCGACCTCGGTGCCGTGCTCGGTCGCCGGGACCTGGCCGAGGCCCGCCGGGTGGGCGAGGAAGTCGTCGTAGGCGTAGGGGAAGTCCGGGCCGAACATGGTGATCGGCGGCTGCTGCTCGTCGGTGTGCTCGACGGCGTTGGGCACCGTGGACGTCATGGGGTACGGACTCCTTGCGCGGGGGTGGATCGGGGAAAGCTCGGGGGGATCAGACGAGGGACCCGTACAGGCCGGGGCGGCGGTCCTTCAGGTACGGGTTGGCCTCGCGGGAGGCGGCCAGGAAGGCGGGGTCGACATCGGCGACGACCAGCTCCCCGCCGCGGCCTGCGCGGGTGCGGGCGATCCCGTCGGGGCCGGCCAGGGCGGAGAGCCCGAAGAACTCGAACTCGCCCTCCGTGCCGACCCGGTTGACGTACGCGACGTACATCTGGTTCTCCCAGGCACGCACCGGCACCACGGACTCGGCGACGAACTGGAACGGGTGCATGTTCGCCGTCGGCACGACGAGCAGGTCGGTGCCGGCCAGTGCGTGGGCGCGGGCGTTCTCCGGGAACTCGACGTCGTAGCAGATCATGATGCCGACGGTCAGGCCGCCCAGCCGGGCCTGGACGAGCGACTGCTCGCCGGGGGTGAAGTGCTCCCGCTCGGCGCAGCCGAAGAGGTGGGTCTTGCGGTAGTTCGCGAGCCGGGTGCCGTCGGCGGAGATCAGCTGGGCGGAGTTGTGGACGGTCTCGCCGACGCGCTCCGGGTAGCCGTAGGCGATGGCCAGGCCGTGCCGGGTGGCGATCGCGGCGATCGCGTCGGCGGAGTCGCCGTCGGCGGGCTCGGCGAGGCGCGCGATGTCGTCGCCGATCGCGTACCCGGTGAGGAACATCTCCGGCGCGGCCAGCAGATCCGCGCCCGCGCCGGCGGCCCGGCCCGCGGCCTCGTCGAGGACCTTGAGGTTCTCGACGACGGAGCCGGGGCGGCCGGAGCTCTGGAGCAGGGCGGTGCGCATGCGGGATCCTCACCGGTACGGGGGTTTGGGGGGCCGATTAGACCGTACGGTCGGCGCGCTCGGCCGGACAAGAAGGAGCCGTTGCGCGCGGGTGCGCGGTTCATTGCGTGGAAAGGGATGCGGGCGGAGATTCGTTGCGCGCCCCCGGGCGAGGTGCGGGCGCCGTCCCGGGCGCGGTGCGCCGGAGCGCCCGCCCCGGGAGCGTGCCGATTCGTTCGGTGCACGCCCTCCACCTGCGCGAAGGACCGTCATGAAGCGCCGTACGAAGATCCCTGCCGAAGCCGCCGCTGCGCTGAATGGCCGGGGCGGCCGAAGCGCTGCCCGTCGCCGGCCGGTGCGGGGAGCGGCGCCCGGGGGAACTCGATGACCACCTTCCCGAAGGGACGGGCCGTCTCGTAGTACCGATAGGCGGCAGGGGCCTCCTCGAACGGGAACACACGGTCGATGACCGGACGCAGCCGGTGCGTGGCGATCACGTCGTTCATGGCGCTGAACTGGGCCCGGCTGCCCACGGCCACCGCCCGCAGGGTCGCCGCGGCACCGAACAGCAGCCGGGGGTCGACGGGCGCCCAGTCTCCGGAGACGGACCCGACGAGCGCGACGTGCCCGTCGACGGCGACCGCCCGCAGCGACTGCTCCAGCGTTCCGGCGGTGTCCACGACCCGGTCGACCCCGAGCCCGCCGGTCAGCTCGCGGGCGGCGGTGTGCCAGTCGGGCACGGCCCGGTAGTCGACGACCTCGTCGGCGCCCGCCTCCCGCAGCCGGCGCTCCTTGGCCCGGTCGCCGGTCGTGGCGATCACGCGCGCGCCCAGCAGCTTCGCGAACTGCACCGCGAACAGCGACACCCCGCCCGAGCCGGTGGCCAGCACGGTCTGGCCCGGCCGGACTCCGCGGCCGTCGCCGGTCAGTGCGTTCCACGCGGTGACGGCGGCGCAGGGCAGGGTCGCCGCCTCGGCATAGGAGAGGTGCTCGGGGACCGGCACGAGGGCGTCGGCGGGCAGGATGGCCAGCTCGGTCAGCATGCCGTCGAGCGAGCCGCCGAGCTGCGCCAGCCGGTCCGGTTCCAGCGGGCCGTCCAGCCACTGCGGGAACAGGGCGGCGCTGACACGGTCGCCCGGGCGGACCCGGTGCACGTCCGGTCCGACGGCGACGACCTCACCGGCGCCGTCGGAGACCGGGATGACGTCCGGTGCGACCGGCAGGACGTACTGACGGCGCAGGACGAGCAGTTCCCGGTAGCTCAGGGAGGCGGCGCGGACCGCGACCGCCACCTCGCCGGGGCCCGGGCGGCGCGGTGCGCGGGTGCGCAGCGACAGTCTCGCGATCCCGTCGCCGGCGCCGAGGTGATAGCTGCGCACCGTGGTGGGGAGGGTGGTCGGCATCGCGCTCACCCCTCGATGAACTGGTAGTCGCCGGTGATCCGTCCGTCAGGGCCGAGGAGGAGGATCTCCAGGCCCACGGCGGCGACCTCGCCGCCGTCCCGGGACGTCATCTCCCAGTGGAACTTGACGACGTCGTGCAGCCGGTCGGCGTCGCCGCACGACCTGAAGACGTAGTCGCCGGGCGCGACGAACTCCTCGTGGGCGCGCGTCACCCGGACGTCCAGTGCGTCGTGTCCGCGGGCCTCCAGGACGAGCCGGCCGAAGCCCAGTCCCCGGGCGGTTCGCCGCAGTTCCTCGGGGGGCTGCAGCGCGTGGACCGCGTCGGCGGACCACAGCTCCCGGACCGCGGCGCGGCGGCGCTCCTCGTCGCCTTCGTTCCACACGGCGACGTACCGGTCGGTGAGGTCCTGGAGGTCGACAGCAACGGTCATGATCGCTCTTCTCCGTTTCGTTCCTGGTCGGAATCCACGGCCATGACCCTGCTGTGCCGTCCGTCGCGCGGCAATTCCCCCCAGGGAATGGCCGGACGGCGGTCCCGCGGGTTACACAGGAGCAGTGATCAGCGAATCGCCCGTCCGAGGGCTCGGAACCGCGCTGCGCGACTGGCGCACCCGCCGACGCGTCAGCCAGCTGGAACTGGCCACGCGTGCGGGAACCACCCAGCGGCATGTGAGTTTCATCGAGAGCGGCCGGTCCTCCCCCGGCCGATCCATGATCATCAGGCTCGCCGAGACCCTGGAGGTTCCGATCCGCGAGCGCAACGAGCTGCTGCTCGCGGCCGGATTCGCCCCGGCGTACCCGCGGAGCAGCCTGGACGACCCACGGCTCGCCCCGATCCGCACCGCGCTCCAGCAGATCCTGGACGGCCATCTGCCCTGCCCGGCGGTGGTCGTCGACCGGCACGGCGACCTCGTCTCGGCCAACGCGGGCTTCCACGCGCTCACCGCCGGCGTCGCCCCGTGGCTGCTGGCCCCGCCCGTGAGCGTCCCCCGGGTACTGCTGCACCCCGACGGCCTCGCGCCGCGCATCGTGAACCTGCGCGAGTGGGCGTGGCACATCATCGACCGGGTGCGGGCCGAGAGCGTACGCAACCCGGACGAACGCCTGGCGCGCCTGGCCGCCGGCCTCACCGCGCTGGCACCGCAACGGCCGCGCGACTCACCGGACCACCTCGGTTTCGCCGTGCCCCTGCGGCTGCGGGCCGCCGGGCCGGACGACGACCGGGTGCTGACGCTCATCACCACGCTGACCCACTTCAGCACGGCCACCGATGTCACCGTGGCCGAGCTGCGGCTGGAGGCGTTCCTGCCGGCCGACGAACCGACCGCCGCGCTGCTGGCGGACCTGGTGCGCCGCTGACCGCCCCCCTGAGGGCCACCTGAGGACTACAGCTGTTTCAGCCGGGTCACGATCTCCCGGAGCAGTTCGGGGGCGGCGGGGCCCGCGACTGCCGTACGGCGGGGCGCGTCGATGCGGATCAGTCCGGCGTCGGCCAGATCGCCGAGCAGCACCCGTACGACGGTCAGCGGCAGGTCGGCGTCCGCGGCCAGCTCGACCACGGGGCGGGGGCCACGGCGGATCAGGTCGAGCAGGGCGGCGGGGGCATGGTCGAGGTCGGGGCCCGCCGTCCTGGCGAGGGCCGCCGCTCCCAGCACGGCCGCCGGTCGATCCGGGCCCGCCGGTTGGTCCGGGCCCGCCGGTTGGTCCACGCCTGCCTGGCGGTCGCGGTTCACCGGTCGATCCGGGGCTGCCTGGCGGTCGCAGTTCGCCGGTCGATCCGGGGCTGCCTGGCGGTCCCGGTTGGCCGGTTGATCCGGGGCTTCCTGCCGGTCCCGGTTGGCCGGTTGATCCGGGGCTTCCTGCCGGTCCGGGCCCCCACCCTCCTGCGGGCCCGCCGGATCGTTCGGGCGCACCGGCTCGTTCGGGTCCAGGGCGGTGACCCGGGACATCAGGTCGATGGCGTGCCGGCCCGCGGGGCGGGTACGGCCCCGGGTCACGGTGTAGGGGCGCACCATCGACCCGGTCTCGTCCTCGTACCAGTGCTCGTCGCTCACCGCGGGATCATGAGGTGCTACGGGCCGCGGCGTCCAGGTGGGTGCCGAGGCGGCGGACCAGGAGCGCCATCTCGTGGGCGAGCTGACCGACGTCGGTGCCGGCCTCACTGAGCACGGCGAGCCGGCTGCCGTGACCGGCCGGGCTGATGAAGAGGTACGCGTCGTCCAGCATCACCATCGTCTGCCGCACCTCGCCCGCGGCGAACCGTTCCCCCGCCGACCGGGCGAGGCCGTGGAAGCCGGAGCAGACGGCGGCCAGATGCTCGATGTCCCGCCGGCGCATGCCGTCCGAGCTGCTCAGCGGCAGACCGTCGGCGGTCAGCAGCACGGCCTGGCGGACATGCTCGGTACGGGCCACGAGGTCGTCCAGCAGCCAGCCGAGATCCGTACCGGGCGGTCCGGTGGGCGCTGCGGGTCGCAACGGGATCTGCTCGTTCTGCTCGTCACGGTGCATCGTCGGTGTCCGTCCCTTCGTCGGTGGGGGTGGTCGCGGCGTCGGCGCCCGCGGCACGAACGTGACGGGGCGCGGGCAGGGCCTGCCGGCCACGGTCCAGCGCGGACAAGCCCTCGCCGCCACGGTCCTGCGCGGGCAAGCCCTCGCCGCCACGGTCCTGCGCGGGCAAGCCCTTGCGGCCACGGTCCAGCGCGGACAAGCCCTCGCCACCACGGTCCAGCGCGGACAAGCCCTCGCCACCACGGTCCAGCGCGGACAAGCCCTCGCCGCCACGGTCCTGCGCGGGCAAGCCCTTGCGGCCACGGTCCAGGCCGCGCTGGAAGGCACCGAAGATCGCCCTCATCTCCTCGGCGTCGAGTTCACGCCCTGGGCCACACTCCGGCGGCTCCGGCGGATCGTCCCGCAGCTCCGGGGCGATTGATGCCTGCCGGGTACGGGTGGGCAGGGCGGGAACGGGCACAACGCCACGCACGGACAGGCCCCGCGCCGCACCGGACACCTCGCCCCGCACCTCCGCCGCACCCGCCACCTCGCCCACCGCACCCGCCGCATCGACCCGCGACCCCGCCGCCTCGCCCACCGCCCCCACCGCACCCGACACCTCGGCCCGCGACTCCGCCGCGCCCGACCCATCGGCCCGCGACCCCGCTGCGCCCGACCCATCGGCCCGCAGCGACACCTCGCCCCGCACCCCGGCCGCACCCGCCACCTCGACCACCGCACCCGACGCCCCGGCCGCATCCCGCGCCTGCGGCGTCCCGGTGTCCCGTGCGCCTACGCCTGTCCACGCCCGCTCCGACTCCGGCTCCGTCCGCATCCGCTCCGGCTCCCGCTCCGTCCGCGCCCGCTCCGACCCCGGCTCCGTCCGCATCCGCTCCGGCTCCCGCTCTGTCGGCGTGCGCTCCGGCTCGGGCTGCGCCAGCACGCCCGCCGGCAGCCGGACCACCGCCGTCGTACCCCCGTAGGGGGAGTCCCCGAGGCTGACCTCGATGCCGTGCCGGGCGGCGAGGCGGCCGACGACGTACAGGCCGAGCCGGTCGTGCCGGGTGGGGTCGAAGGCGTCCGGGTCGGTGAGGGTACGCAGGGCCGCGGCGCGCGCCTCGGCGTCGAGGCCGATCCCACGGTCGTCGATCTCCACCACGAACCCACCGCCGACCCGCCCGGTGCGCAGCGTGACCTGGGTGTGCGGCGGCGAGAACACCGTGGCGTTCTCCAGCAGTTCGGCGATCAGGTGGACGACGTCGGCGACCGCGTCCGCCGCCACCCCCACCTCGGGCATCGGCGGCACCACCACGCGCGCGTAGTCCTCGATCTCGCCGACGGCCGAGGCGATGACGTTCGCCACCGGCACGGGCCGGCGCCAACGGCGGCCGGGCGCGGCCCCGGAGAGGATGATCAGGCTCTCGGCGTGCCGCCGCATGCGCGTGGTCAGGTGGTCGATGCGGAACAGCTCGCGCAGCACGTCCGGGTCGTCGGTGCGCCGCTCCAGCGTGTCGACGAGCTTCAACTGCCGGTGCACCAACGCCTGGTTGCGGCGCGCGATGGTGAGCAGTACCGCGAACTGCCCCCGGCGCAGGGTCGCCTGCCGGACGGCGGCCTCCACGGCGGCCAGCCGCGCGGTGTTGAAGGACCGGCCCACCTGTCCGATCTCGTCGTCACGGACCTCGTCGGCGGCGAGCGGCGGCGCCTCGGTCACCGCGTCCACCTCCTCGCCCGCGCTCAGCCGTCGCATGACGTCGGGCAGCCGGCGCTTCGCCAGCAGGTCGGCGGCGTCCCGCAACGTCTCCAGTCGGCGCGAGATGCGCCGGGCGCCCCGGACGGCGAACCACAGGGACAGCCCCACGGCGGCCAGTCCGACGGCGCCCACGACGGCCGCCTCGGTGAGTTCCCGGTAGGCGAAGCTCCGCCCACGGGCCGCCGAGTTCTCCGCCGAGCGTGTGCACAGCCGCATGTACCGCTTGACGGCCCGGTCGGTGGTCGACCGCCAGGTGTCCGCCGCGACGGCCCTGCCGGCCCCGTCGGCCCCGGCCCGCAGCAGCGCGTCCTCACCCCGCACCAGCGAGCGGTGCAGCTCGTCGCGCCGGAACTCGTCGAACAGGGCGCGTGAGTCGGCGGGCAGGTCGGGCACATAGGTCCGCTCGAAGACGCGCCGGTCCTCGATGGTCGCGGTGAGGGCGTCGTACTGCCGGTCGGTCAGCGTGCCGGCCGCCCGCGCCCCGGCGACCAGGGCGTCCTCGCGGGAGACGAACTCGCGCACCCGGACCAGTTCGACGACGACCTGTGCCTCACGGGCGAGCTGCCCGGCCTGGAGGGCGGTCAGCGTGGACTGCACGTCGAAGCCGGGCTCCACGAGCGCGCTGTACTCGTCGACGGCCCGGTCCCAGGAGATGTGCCGGGCCAGCACGAGCGAGCGCAGCCTCTCCAGCTTGTCCGTCGCGCCGGCCATGGTGTCCAGGGCCTGCCGCTGCCGGTGGGTGAGCCGGTCCCGGTCGCCGTCCCGGATCGCCTGCCGCATCGCGTCGACGGCCCGGTCGGTGCGACGCTGCTGGCCGAGCAGGCCCCCGGCGGCGGCCGGGTCGGGGCGGGCGCCGAGGTAGGCGGCGGACATCCGGCGCTCGATCTGGATCTGCCCGACCGCGGTGTCCACGGGGGTGCCGAACTCCTCGTACACCCCCTGGAGCCGGACCAGCGCGCGCAGTTCGGCGGTGACGGACACCATGGCGAAGCTCCACAGGGCCATCAGGGTGAGCGCCGGGGCGAGCGCGAGCGCCACGATCCGCGCCCGAACGGTGGTGGGACGGCCGAGGGGCCAGCGCATGGGTACCTGCCGGTGTTACCAGTCGGTAGAGAGTGCGGGACAACCTACGGGACGGTCACCCCGTACCGCAATGGTGACCTGCGGTAACCCCGAGTCACGCAGGCAGGGTGAAGGTGGTGAGCACCGCCGCGTGGTCGGAGGGCCAGTCGTTGTCCGCCACGTCCGGCCAAGGCCGTGGGCTGCCGGTGACGAGGGTCCGCGCGTCCCGCACGGTCAGGCCCCGGTGCAGCACGTAGTCGATCCGGTCCTGCGGCTCGGGCCGTCCGCTGCCGTCCTCGTGCACGGGGTGGACCGGCGACCAGGTGTGCCCGGGCGCGGCGACCGGGTCGGGGTGGGCCTCGCGGTAGGAGTCCCGCAGGCCCGCCTCCTCGGCGGCCTTCGTCACCGGCCACTCGACGTCCGGCCGGTCCAGGTGCGAGGGGCAGTTGAAGTCGCCGACGAGGACGACCGGCACGCCCTCGCCCGAGACTTCGGCGAGCCGGTGCAGTGCGTCCCGCAGCTGCGCGAGCCGCACCTCCTCGTGGGCGATCAGCCCGGCCGCGGGCAGCCCGTCGAAGGCGGCTTCGTAGGGGCCGTACGGCGTGTGGTGCAGATGCGCGGTCCACACGTCGACCTCGCGGCCGGGTGCCGCCTCGATCCGCACGCCCGCGGCGCCGTAGAAGCCGACGTCCGGGTCGCCGAACCGGGCGGTGATCGGATGGCGGCTGAGCACGCCCAGGTTCTCGCCCGCCCGGTGGTGGTGCCAGCCGAGGGCCTCGGCCAGCTCCTGGGTGGCGGTGCCGGCGGTCTCCTGGAGTCCGACGACGTCGGCGCCGCTGTCCAGGATCACCTTGAGCTGCTTGGAGCGGTGGTCGTCCACCTGGCTGCCGCCGAGCCAGAGGTTCCAGCTCATGACCGTCAGTTCGGGCGCCACCATGCGGCTCAGCTCCTCGGCCGTGACCCCGGCCAGGCTCTCCCGCACGGTCCGGCCGGGAGCCGCACCGATCGGCGCGAGGGACGGTACGGCGAGTACGGCGCACCCGGCGGCCTCGGCGGAGGCCACCCCGGTCTCGGTGTCCTCGACGGCCACACACGCGGCCGGCTCGACGCCGAGGACGCGGCAGGCGGCGAGGTAGGGGTCGGGGGCGGGCTTGGTGCGGGCGGTGTCGTCGGCGGTGACGGAGGCCGCGAACCGTCCGGCGCCGAGTGCGTCGAGGACGACGTCGGCGACCGCGCGCGGGGACGCGGTGACCAGGGCGGTGGGGATGCCGGCGGCGGCCAGCGCGTCCAGCAGGTCCAGGGCGCCGGGGCGGGGCACGGTCCCGGTGCGGACGCGCTCGGCGAACTCGCGGTGCAGCCCGGCGGCGAGGTCCGCGGCCGGGCGGCCGGTGCGCGCGCCGAGCCAGGCGGCGGTGTGCTCGACCGGGCGGCCGAGCACGTCCGGCTGGTCGGCCTCGGTCAGCGGACGCCCGGCGACCTGCTCGACGGCCTCCCACCACAGGCGCTCGGTGTCCACGAGCGTGCCGTCCATGTCGAACAGCACGGCCTGGAGCGGACGGTGGGGGCGGTCGGGGGTGTGGGGGGCCACGTTCGTCTCGTTCCTCACTTCTGGATACGTTCGGCGACCAGCACGGGGCGCTCGGGCAGCGACACACTGACAGCCGCCCCGGCGCCGAGCCCGGCGGCCTCGTGCGCGGGCAGGTCGGCCTTGGCCTCGGTGCCGTCGGCGAGCCGTACGGTGACCCGGACGACCGCGCCGAGGAAGGCGGTGGCGACCACCCGGGCGCCGCCCTGGTCGTCGGCGCGCACCCGGACGGCCTCGGGCCGCACCAGCACGTCCACGGTCCCGTCCGGCACCTCGCCGTCGGCCGGCAGCCGCTGTCCGAGCACCTCGACCGTGCCGTCCTTCAGCGTGCCCGGGATCCGGCTCATGGTGCCGACGAACTCGGCGACGAAGGCGGTGGCGGGGCGGCCGTACAGCTCGGCCGGTTCGGCGCACTGTTCGAGGCGGCCGGCGCGCATCACGGCGACCCGGTCGGCGACGGACAGCGCCTCCTCCTGATCGTGGGTCACGAACAGGGTGGTGATGCCCAGTTCCTGCTGGAGCCTGCGGATCTCCTCGCGCAGGGTGAGCCGGACCTTGGCGTCCAGCGCGGACAGCGGCTCGTCGAGCAGGAGCACGCGCGGGCGCAGGGCGAGGGCGCGGGCCAGCGCGATGCGCTGCTGCTGTCCGCCGGAGAGCTGGTGCGGATACCGCTCGCCCTTGTCGCCAAGGCCGACCAGTTCCAGCAACTCGGCCGCCCGGGAGCGGCGTTCGGCCGTACGAACCTTGCGCATGCGCAGCCCGAAGGCGACGTTGTCGACGGCGTTCAGGTGCGGGAAGAGGCTGTACGACTGGAAGACCATGCCGGCGTCGCGGCGGTGGGCGGGGACGTGCGTGACGTCCTCGCCGTCCACCAGTACGGCGCCGGAGTCGGGGTGTTCGAACCCGGCGAGCATGCGCAGCGCGGTGGTCTTGCCGCAGCCGGAGGGGCCGAGCAGAGCCAGGAACTCGCCCGGGCGGACGGTCAGGTCGAGGCCGTCGAGCGCGACGGTGGAACCGAACTCCCGTCGCAGTGAACGGAACTCGGCGGTCGCGGCCTTTCGGTGGGTGGCCTTCTCGAGCGTGGTGGCGGTCATGGAGTCATCCCCGGGAGGAAGCGGTTCGGGCACGTCCGCCGGCACCGGCGAGCGCGAGGAGCAGGGCCCAGGTGACAAGCAGGCTGAGCACGGAGACGGCGACGGACATCTGGGCCTGCGAGCCGCCGATGGTGTAGATCCACACGGCGAAGGGCCGGAAACCGAGCAGCTGGGCGACGGTGAACTCGCCGAGGACCAGGGCCAGCGTGAGGAAGGCCGCGTTCAGCAGGGCGCCGCGCAGGTTGGGCAGCACGGCCCGGACGAGTGCCTGCGGCCAGGAGGCACCGCAGCTGCGGGCGGCCTCGACGAGGGTGCGCACGTCGACGGCGCGCAGTCCCGCGTCCAGGGCGCGGTGGACGAAGGGCAGGGCCATCACGACGTACGCCAGGACGAGCACGACGGGGAAGTTCTCGTCCTGGATCGCCACGAACGTCTGGAACAGCGGGGTCCGCGACAGGTGCTCCGGGCCCCACTTCAGGACGTTGACGATGCCGGCGACGAAGGCGATCGGCGGCACCACCAGCGGCAGCGAGCACACCACCTCCACCAGGGGCCGCATCCGGGGCGCGCCCAGCCTGAGCGCGACCACGGCGGGCACCATCAGCAGCAGCACGATCGCGATGGTGGCCACGGCCAGCTCCAGCGAGAGCAGCAGGCTGGGGACGAACCCTTCGGTGGAGAGGATCTCGCCGTAGGCGTCGAGGGTGATGCCCTGGCCGGGCACGTCGATGGTGAAGATCACGGAGGCGGCGAGCGGCACCAGGAAGTACAGGGCGGCGAGGCCGAGGACGACCCACCGCCACAGGGTCAGGCGTCGAGCCATCGGGCACTCCGGCGTTGCAGGGGCAGGTACACGGCCATCACCAGACCGGCCACGAGGACCATGTCGAGGCTGAGCGCGAGGGCGACGTTCTCCTGGCCGACCAGCACGTTGCCGGACAGGGCGTCGGCGATCTGGAGGGTGACCAGCGGAACGGCGCTGCCGACCATGGCGGCGGCGGTCGCGTAGGCGGCGAAGGCGCTGCCGAAGAGCAGGACCAGACCGCCGAGCAGGGACGGCGCGAGCACGGGCAGGGCCACGTGCCGCCAGTACTGGACACCGGTGGCGCCGTTGTTCAGCGCGGCCTCCCGCCACTGGGTGCGCAGACCGTCCAGCGCGGGGGTGATGGTGAGGACCATGAGCGGGATCAGGAAGTACAGGTAGACGAGGACCAGACCCCAGAAGCTGTAGAGGTCCCAGCCGCTGTCCCGCAGGCCCAGGTGCACGGTCAGGACACCCGCGTTGCCGAGGGTCGCGACGAAGGCGAAGGCGAGCGGCACCCCGCCGAAGTTGGCGAGCACCCCGGAGGCGGTCAGCACGGCCTCGCGCAGCGCGCGGGAGCGGGAGCCGGCCACGGCCTGGGCGAGCGGCAGTCCGAGCAGGGCGGCGAGCACGGCGGAGACCGCGGACAGCTTGACGCTGCCGAGCAGCGCGGTGAGGTACGGCCCCTGGAGCGAGGTCGTCAGATTGGCGCCGGTGTACGAGGTGGCGCCCGTGGTGGCGTCCTTGACCGTGACGGCGCCGTCCACGATGGCCGCGGCGGGCAGCCCGAAGGCGATCGCCGTGAACACCAGCAGCGGCACCACGGCCAGCCAGCCGGGGGCGCGGCGCCGCCGCTTCGCCGAAGCGACGGGCGCCACGTCCGCGCGCGTGAGGGCGGCGGTCATCCGGAGACGGCCTTCCCCCAGCCCTGCGCGAGGACCGTCTTGGCCTTGCTCTGCTGGTCCTCGCTCGGGAAGGCGGGGGTGCCGGTGACCTTCGGAAGCTTGCCGGCGGCGGTCTTGTCCAGGGTGCCGGCCTTGTCCATGGCGGTCATCAGGGCCGGGCGGGCGTAGCCCTTGAGCCACAGGTTCTGGCCCTCGGCGCTGTAGAGGTACTCCTGCCACAGGCGGGCGGCGGCCGGGTGCGAGGCATCCTTGTTGATGGCCTGGGAGTAGTACTGGGCGTACTTGCCGTCGGCCGGGATGGCGACCTTCCAGTCGACGCCCTTGGACTTGAACTCGTCGGCGTAGCCGGCGTTCAGGTAGTCCCAGTCGATCGAGATCGGCGTCTCGCCCTTCTCGACGGTGGCCGGGGTGGACTCGACCGGCGTGTAGTTGCCGTTCTTCTTCAGCTCGGCGAAGAAGTCGAGGCCGGGCTGGATGTCGTCGAAGGAGCCGCCGTTCGCGAGGGCCGCCGCGTAGACGCCGCCGAAGGCGGAGCCGGACTTGGTCGGGTTGCCGTTGAGGGCGACCTGGCCCTTGTACTGCGGCTTGAGGAGGTCCTTGAAGCTGGACGGGCAGGTCTTCACCCGCTCGGCGTCGCAGCCGATGGAGATGTAGCCGCCGTAGTCGTTGTACCAGCGGGCCCGCGGGTCCTTCTGGCCCTCGGGGATGTCGGCGAAGGCGGCCACCTTGTAGGGCGCGAGGAGGCCCTGCCGGGCGGCGCTCAGCGCGAACGAGCTGCCGAGGTCGAGCACGTCGGGGGCGCGGTCCTGGCCCTTGCGGGAGGTGACGGCGTTGATCTCGTCCTGGCTGGAGCCGTCGGGGCTCTCCACCTCGATCTTGATGCCGTACTTCTTCTGGAAACCGTCGATGAGGGCGCCGTAGTCGGCCCAGTCACGCGGCAGCGCGATCGCGTGCAGCGTGCCCTCCTTCTTGGCCGCCTCGACCAGGGCGTCGAGACCGCCGAGGTCGGCGGCCGACGTCGCGGTGGCGGCGCTCTTTCCGCCGTTGGTGGTGGCCGACGCGTTGTCGGGAGCGGCACCACAGGCGCTCAGCGCGAGCGCGGCGACGACGGCGAGGGAACCGCCGAGGACGGCGTTTCTCGGGGACACGGTCACGGTCTCTCCAGGGGGACACATGATGCGGGAGGGAGAACTTGTCTGAACAAGTTGGCCTCAGTACGCCCGGTCCCGGTGTCCCGTTCATGAACGGCGGCGAAACGCAGGCCCCTGTTTCCCTGCACACTTCCGGTTGACACGGATCACCCGGGGACGTGGATTACGCTGGTCACGCTGTGCACAGTCGCCTACGCAGAGGGGAAGCATGACGGCGCGACACGAGGAGATCGCCGGCGAGCTGCGGCGCGCGATCGACCGCGAGGAGTACACGGTCGGCAGCCGGCTGCCCTCGGAGTCGGAGCTGGCCGCGCACTACGGCGTCTCACGCGGCACGGTCCGCCAGGCCGTCGCGGCCCTGACCGCCGAGGGGCTCATCGGCTCCCGCCAGGGCGCCCGACGGGTCGTGCTCGCCAGCCGCCGCAGCCAGAGCTTCGCGGAACTGCGCAGCTTCGCCCAGTGGGCCCGCGCCATGGGTCGCGAGGCCACCGGCCATGTGGTGTCCCAGGAGCACCGCCCGGCGACTGCCGAGGACGCGGTACGCCTCCAACTGGCCGCGGGCACACCGGTGTTGCACGTCCTGCGAGTCCGCGGCCTGGACGGCGAGCCGGTGCTGCTGGAACGTACGGTGTACGCCGACTGGATCGCCCCGGCGGTGGAGTCCATCGAGTCCGACTGCCCGTCCGTCACCCAGCGCCTGTACGACATGACGGGCCTGGTCTTCGCGTACGGCGAGCATGTCATCGACGCGGTCGCCTGCGGTGCGCTGGACGCCGAGCTGCTCGGGGTGCGCCGGACGAGTCCGCTGCTGCGGGTGCGCCGGGTGACCACGACGCCCGAGGGCCGCCCGGTGGAGTGGTCGGACGACCGCTACCGCTCGGACGCGGTGAGCTTCAGTGTGCACAACTCGATCGGCAACAATCCGCTGGCGCGCAAGACCGCGGAATAGAACTCGGGGCGCCCTGTGGTCCGCCGGGTGCCGGCCGCATGTGGCTGACCGCGCAGTTCCCCGCGCCCCTTCGGGGCGCTCAGCCGCAGCGCCCCGAAGGGGCGCGGGGAACTGCGCGAGAAACCACGACGGACCCGCACCCGGCACACCGCACGGCGCCCTGACCCAAGCCCCCCGAAGGGGCGCGGGGAACTGCGCGAGAAACCACGACGGACCCGCACCCGGCACACCACACGGCGCCCTGACCCAAGCCCCCCGAAGGGGCGCGGGGAACTGCGCGAGAAACCACGACGGACCCGCAGCCGGCACACCGCACGGCGTCCCGAGCCGGGCTGCGTCCCTTACCCCGGCGCCCCGGAGGAGAAGCGCCGCAGCAGCGGGGACAGCACCAGCACGGACTTGGTCCGCTCCACGAACGGCTCGCCCGCGATCCGCTCCAGCACCCGCTCGAAGTGACGCATGTCGGAGGCGTAGACCTGGGCGATCGCGTCCGCGTCGCCGGTGACGGTCGACGCGGCCACGACCTCCTGGTACCGCTCAAGACCCCGCTGGATGGTGTCCGGCGAGGTGTTGCGCCGGCAGTAGATCTCGATGTATCCCTCGGTCTCCCAGCCGAGCGCCGCCGGATCCACCCGGACGGTGAATCCGGTGATGGCTCCGGTGGCCCGCAGCCGGTCCACGCGCCGCTTCACCGCGGGCGCGGACAGGCCGACCATCTGCCCGATGTCCGCGTAGGAGCGGCGGGCGTCCTCGGCGAGGGCGTGCACGATGCGTTCGTCGAGATCGTTCAGCACTGGGGGTGGTTCACTTCTTCGGTCCGGTCACTTCTCTGCCGTCACCGCGAGGTCCTCACCGGTCGCGAGACGGGAACGGCGATGGCCGTAGAGGAAGTAGAACACGAGCCCGGCGGCCATCCAGCATCCGAAGACGACCCAGGTGACGGTGTCGAGGCTGAACATGTTGTACGCGCAGAACAGGAAGCCCAGCACGGGCAGGACCGGGCCGAACGGCACCTTGAACGTGCGCTCCAGCTCCGGGCGCCGGTACCGCAGCACGACCACCGCGATGTTGACCAGGCCGAAGGCGAACAGCGTGCCGATGCTGGTGGCGTCGACGAGCTTGCCCAGCGGGATGAGGGCGGCGAGCACACCGCAGAAGAGGGACACGATCACCGTGTTGAGGCGGGGGGCGCCGGTCTTCTGGTGGACCTTGCCGAGCGCCTTGGGCACCAGGCCGTCGCGGGACATCGCGAAGAGGATGCGGGTCTGGCCGTAGAGCACGGTGAGGACCACGCTCGCGATGGAGATGACCGCGCCCAGCGCCAGCAGGGTGCCCCAGAAGGTCTGGCCGGTGACGTCGTCCATGATCGCGGCGAGGGTGGCCTCCGAGCCGTCGAACTTCTTCCAGTTCCAGGCGCCGACGGCGACGCCAGCGACGAGCACGTACAGCGCGGTCACGATGATCAGCGAGAGCATGATCGCCCGCGGCAGGTCCCGCTTGGGGTTCTTCGCCTCCTCGCCGGCGGTCGAGGCGGCGTCGAAGCCGATGTACGAGAAGAACAGCGTGGCACCGGCGGCGCTGACGCCCGACATGCCGAGCGGCATGAAGTCGCGGTAGTTGCCCGACTTGAAGCCCATGAAGCCGACCGTGCAGAACAGCACGAGGGCGGCGATCTTCACGCAGACCATGATCGTGTTGGCGCGGGCGGACTCCCGCGCACCACCGAGCAGGAACACCATCGCCAGCAGGACGACGATCAGGGCGGGCAGGTTGATGATGCCGCCCTCGCCCGGCGCCGAGGACAGGGCGGCGGGGATCGTGACTCCGATGGTGCCGTCGAGCAGCTCGTTCAGGTACTCGCCCCAGCCGACCGCGACGGCGGCCACCGACACGCCGTACTCCAGCACGAGGCACCAGCCGCAGACCCAGGCCACCAGCTCGCCCAGCGTTGCGTACGCATATGAGTAGGAGGAGCCGGCGACGGGGATGCTGCCCGCCAGTTCGGCGTACGACAGGGCCGAGAACAGCGCCGTGAGACCGGCGATCACGAAGGCCAGGGTGACCGCGGGGCCGGCCTCCGGCACAGCGTCACCGAGGACGACGAAGATACCGGTGCCGAGCGTGGCACCAATGCTGATCATGGTCAGCTGCCACAGCCCGAGAGAGCGCCGAAGCTGCCCTCCCTCGCCCTGGCCGCCCTCGGCGACCAGGTGTTCCACGGGCTTGCGACGCATCAGGCGCGCGGCGACGCCCGGGGACGCGGGGGCGGCCGGTATCTGGTTGTGCGGGGGTGCGCCTTGGTCGAGCACGCGCTGGCTCCTATCGCTGCCGGTCGGTTGTGGTCGTGGACCGGCATGACCGCCGGCCCATGTGGAGGGGGACCGGTGGACCTGCGAGGGCAGGAACCCACCGAGCGGGGTCCCCGCCACACCACGTACTAGCGCAGCACCCTATGAGGCGGGCCTTCACGGGCGTAATGCAGCAACCTTGCGCATCCCCGCATGATCATTGCGTTCATCGGGCCCGAATGACAAATCGTTGCGCCCGGGCTTTCGACCGTTGCACACGACCCTCACAGGACCCTGCCACGGGCGCTTGCCGGTCCTTTTCGGGCCCTTCACCGCACCCCCCGGGATCCGCGCGGGCCCGGCTCGGCGCGGACCTCCGGCCCGCGGTACGCCGACGGCCCCCGTTCTTCCCGGGTGCGGGAACAACGGGGGCCGTACGGGCGCGACGTGAGGGTCAGCTCCAGCTGGCGTGCAGCGGCTTGCCCTCGGCGTAGCCGGCGGCGCTCTGGATGCCGACGATCGCCTTCTCGGCGAACTCCTCCAGGGAGCCGGCACCGGCGTAGGTGCAGGAGGAGCGCACGCCCGCGATGATCGAGTCGATCAGGTCCTCGACGCCCGGGCGGGTCGGGTCGAGGAACATGCGGGAGGTGGAGATGCCCTCCTCGAACAGCGCCTTGCGGGCGCGGTCGTACGCCGACTCCTCCGACGTGCGGTTGGCCACCGCACGCGCGGACGCCATGCCGAAGGACTCCTTGTAGGCGCGCCCCTGGGCGTCGTGCTGGAGGTCGCCCGGCGACTCGTACGTCCCGGCGAACCACGAGCCGACCATCACGTTGGACGCACCGGCGGCGAGGGCCATCGCCACGTCACGCGGGTGCCGCACGCCGCCGTCGGCCCACACGTGCTTGCCGTACTTCTTCGCCTCGGCGGCGCACTCGAGGACGGCGGAGAACTGCGGGCGGCCCACGCCGGTCATCATGCGGGTGGTGCACATGGCACCGGGTCCGACACCGACCTTGATGATGTCCGCGCCGGCGTCGATGAGGTCCTTGACGCCCTCGGCGGAGACGATGTTGCCCGCGGCGATCGGCACCTGCGGGTCGAGGGCGCGCACCAGCTTGATGGCGCTGATCATCGACTCCTGGTGGCCGTGCGCGGTGTCGATGACGAGCGTGTCCACGCCCGCGTCGAGCAGCTGCTTGGCCTTGCCCGCCACATCGCCGTTGATGCCGACGGCGGCGGCGATCCGCAGCTTGCCCTGGGCGTCGACGGCCGGGGTGTACAGCGTGGCGCGCAGGGCGCCCTTGCGGGTCAGGATGCCGGCGAGCTTGCCGTCCTTGTCGACGGCCGGGGCGTAGCGGCGGTTGTGCTGGTCGAGGGTGTTGAACGCCTCGCGCGGGTCGATGTCGGCGTCCAGCAGGAGCAGGTCCTTGGACATGACCACTTCGAGCTGGGTGAAGCGGTCGACGCCGGAGAGGTCGGCGTCGGTGACGACACCGACGGGCCGCTGGTTCTCGTCCACGACCACACCGGCGTTGTGCGCCCGCTTGGGCAGCAGCGCCAGGGCGTCGGCGACGGTCTGGTGCGGGGCCAGCACGATCGGGGTGTCCAGCACCAGATGGCGGCTCTTCACCCAGGAGACCACGTCGGTGACGACGTCGATCGGGATGTCCTGCGGGATGACCACGAGGCCGCCGCGGCGGGCCATCGTCTCGGCCATGCGGCGGCCGGCGATGGCGGTCATGTTGGCGACGACGAGCGGGATGGTGGTGCCCGTGCCGTCCGGCGAGCTGAGGTCCACGCCCTGACGCGAGCCCACCGCGGAGCGGCTCGGCACCATGAACACGTCGTCGTACGTCAGGTCGTACGGGGGCTGGAGGTCATTGAGGAAACGCACGTGCCGCACATCCCAGTCGATCAGAGGTGACCCCCGGACAGGTGTGCCAGGGGGAAAGAGCACGTACTTCATTCTCCCATGTCGCCGCCGGTGCCCGGCCCTGACAGAACCTCCAGGGTGGCAGTCGATCACCTAGGATGATCCTCCAAGGGCGAGGACCACGGTGAGGGCGGGGGTCCGGTCCACCGCCTCGGCGAAGACCTCCTCGGCGGTCCGCCACTCGTCCGGCCGCGTCTCGGCGTACGGCCGCCAGCGCCGTACGACGATCAGCAGGCCCCGCTCCACCGCGCCCTCGGGCCAGACCGTGTGATCGGCGAGGGAATCGGCCAGCGCGTCCCAGTTCCGGCCGAACCAGTCGGGCAGCGCCAGCGCCCCGGAGACGCGCTCCATCAGCGCCGCCTTGCCCGTGACGCCGTCCAGGTCCAGGGTGACGGTGTACCGGCCGCCCAGGTCTTCCGTCATCTCAGCACCGCCCGGAACGATTCGTAGTGATCATCGGTGTAGTAGGTCTCGCCACCCTGTCCGGTGACGATGCGCCGGGCCCCGCGGTCGCGCGATCCGGGCGTCCGGACGGTGTACTCGTGGTAGTAGCCGCGCCGGTGCTCGGGCAGACGCCCCTCGAGGTTCCCGAAGACGACCCCGTCCCTGGCGTACGGGTACGGGCCGCCCCGGTCGATGAGGGTGAGCGTGCGGCGCGCCTCGGCGGGCAGCCGGGTCTCCCGGACGGTGCCCATGCCCTTGGCCCACGCCGGGGCGGACCCGCCGGGGGCGGGAGCGGTGCCCGTGCCGGACGAGCATCCCGTCAGCAGGACACAGAGACAGACCAGCAGTCCTACGAGCGCACGGGACACGGACGGTCCGGGCGGGACACGGAGGACGAACCGCAGCAGCATGCCACCGATGCTGCCACGGCCGTCCCGTCACGACGGTGCCGCGACCCGCGGTCAGACCCCGTCCGGGTCCGCGCGGCTGAGCGCCGGCTTCGGCGTCGGACCCGACGTCATCAGGTAGTCGGCGGCCGAGGTGTCCGTCACCAGGCTGGTGACCAGCCCGGAACGCAGCACCGCGTCGATCGCGGACGCCTTGCGCTGCCCGCCCGCGATGGCCACGACCTCCGGGATACGGCGCAGCTGGTCGGTCTTGACCGTGATGCACCGCTCCCCCAGGTCGCGTCCGATCCGGCGCCCGTCGGCGTCGAAGAGGTGCGCCGACATCTCGGCGGCGACACCGAGCGAGGCGTAGTGCGCGCGCTCCTCGTCGCTGAGCATGTCGTGCACGGTCGAGATGCCCGGCTCCCAGGAGCCGATGGAGACACACGCGACCGTGACCTTGTCGAAGTACTCGAAGGCCCGGGCGATACCGGTCTGGTGGCGCAGCGCCGCCGCGGTCGCCTCGTCCGGCAGCAGCATCGGCGCGTAGATCGGGTGCGCGTCCCCACCCGACACCTGGGCGGCCCGGCGGACCGCCTCCACCGAGCCGCGCTCGGCGGTCCCGGCGTCGTACACGCCGGTCAGCTGCACCACCGTGCACGGCGGCAGCCGGTCGAGCGCCGCCGCCATGTGAATGGTGGACCGGCCCCAGGCCAGTCCGAGCACATCCCCCTCGTTGACCAGCTCGCCGAGCAGGTCGGCGGCGACCTCGCCGAGGTTCTCCGGGTCGGGGGTCTCCTCGGCCTCGGCCGGGGACTCCACCACGACGGCGTGCCTCAGGCCGTACCGGGCGCGGAGCGCGTCGGAGCGCTCGGCGTCCAGCTCGGCCGGCACACGGATCTCGATGCGTACGAGATCCCGTTCGAGGGCCGTCTCCAGGACCCGGGCCACCTTGAAGCGGCTGACGCCGAACTCCTCGGCGATCTGGATCTTGGATTTGCCCTCGAGGTAGAAGCGGCGGGCCATGGCCGCCGCCTGCACCAGCTCAGCGGGTCCCATCCGCATGGCTGACCGGCCCGCCGACATACCCGACACGGCGATCTCCTCACTGCTGTTCACACTCTGGATTCGCCGTTCATCCTTGCAGATTCGGGGCGACTGATCCGCCCTGATGGGCGCCGTTCATTCAAGCGTTCACTTCGCCGTGGCTCAGTGGTCGCATGCCCAGGACGCCTGGGCGGTGGCCTTCTCCGCCTGGGCCCGCAGGGCACGCACCGCCTCGGCCGGGTCCTGCGCGCCGTAGACGGCCGAGCCGGCGACGAACACGTCCGCTCCCGCGTCCGCGCACCGCTCGATCGTCGAGGCCGAGACACCTCCGTCGACCTGCAGCCACAGCTGAAGACCGTGCTTGCCGATCAGCTCCCGGGTACGGCGGATCTTCGGCAGCATGATGTCGAGGAACGCCTGGCCGCCGAAGCCGGGCTCGACCGTCATGATCAGCAGCATGTCGAGTTCCGGCAGCAGGTCCTCGTACGGCTCGATCGGCGTGGCGGGCTTGAGCGCCATCGAGGCGCGAGCGCCCTTGGCGCGGATCTCCCGGGCGAGCCGCACCGGGGCTGCGGCGGCCTCCACATGGAAGGTGACCGACGACGCCCCCGCCTCCACGTACTGAGGCGCCCACCGGTCGGGGTCCTCGATCATCAGATGGCAGTCCAGCGGGGTGTCCGTCGCACGGGCCAGGGACTCCACGACCGGCACGCCGAGCGTGAGGTTCGGGACGAAGTGGTTGTCCATGACGTCGACATGGAGCCAGTCGGCGCCTTGCACCGCCTTGGCCTCCTCCGCGAGGCGGGCGAAGTCGGCGGACAAAATGCTGGGGTTGATCTGCACGGCCATGACCCAAGCCTGCCATGCCCGGGGCACTGATGTTCGCAACGGTCCGCAGCCAAGGCCGTTCATCCCATTGGTCGGACGATGTGCCCATCACCTGCGGGCACCGCCGCCCGCCGCCGCCCGGTCAGCCGGTACGCCGGATCAGGGCCAGGTACATCGCGTCCGTGCCGTGCACATGCGGCCACAGCTGCACATCCGGCCCCTCGCCCAGCGCGGGCACGCCGGGCAGCAGCGGGCGGGCGTCGATCAGCTCGGCCTCGGGGCGCTGCTTGAGCACGTCGGCCACCACCGCCCGGGTCTCGGCCAGGTGCGGGGAGCACGTCGCGTACCCGACGACACCGCCGACCCGTACCGAGTCCAGCGCGGTGCCCAGGAGCCCGCGCTGGAGGGGAGCGAAGTCGTCCAGGTCCTCGGGGCGCCGCCGCCAGCGGGCCTCGGGGCGCCGGCGCAGCGCGCCGAGCCCGGTGCACGGCACGTCCATCAGCACCCGGTCGAAGCTGCCCGGCCGCCACGGCGGCCGGGTCCCGTCTGCGGCGATGACCTGGTACGGCCCGGGGTTGCCGTGCAGTGCCCTGGCCACCAGTCCCGCCCGGTGCGGCTGCTTCTCGGAGGCGAGCAGCGCGGCCCCGCGCTCGGCGGCGAGAGCGGCCAGCAGCGCGGCCTTGCCACCCGGCCCGGCGCACCCGTCGAGCCACTTCTCGTCCGGCCCGTCCAGCGGGGCGTTCGCCAGCGCGAGGGCGACCAGCTGGCTGCCCTCGTCCTGCACGCCGGCCCGCCCCTCGCGCACGGCCTCGACCGCGCCCGGCTCACCGCCCTCGGTGAGCCGCACGGCGTACGGCGACCAACGGCCCGGTACGGCGGCGTCCTCGCGGAGCAGTTCGTCGGTGGTGGCCCGTCCGGGCCGGGCGACGAGCGTCACCTCGGGCCGCTCGTTGTCCGCCGCCAGCAGCTCCTCGATGCCTGCCCGGCCGCCGCCCAGGGAGTCCCAGAGCGCGGAGACGACCCAGCGCGGATGCGAGTGCACGACGGCCAGGTTGTCCTCGGGATCCTCGTCGTAGGGCGGCGCGACCTTCTCGATCCAGCCCTGGAGGTCGTCCTGCGCGATCTTGCGGAGCACGGCGTTGACGAACTTGGCCCGTCCGTCGCCGAGCACCACCCGCGCCAGCTCGACGGACGCGGAGACGGCGGCGTGCGTCGGGATGCGCGTACCGAGCAACTGGTGCGCGCCCAGGCTCAGCACGTCCAGTACCGGCGGGTCGACCTCGCGCAGCGGCCGGTCGACACAGGCGGCGATGACGGCGTCGTACGTGCCCTGCCGGCGCAGCGTGCCGTAGACCAGCTCCGTGGCGAGGGCGGCGTCCCTGGCGTCGAAGTCGCCCTTCTCGCGGGCCTTCCGCAGCAGCGGGGGCAGCACGAGGTTGGCGTACGCGTCCCGCTCGTCCACCGCGCGCAGCGCCTCGAAGGCCAGGAAGCGGACGGGGTCCTTCTGGGGACGGCGGTAGGGCTTGGCGGGCTTGCGGGGCCGCCGGGAGGGCTCGCTCACGAAAAAGGTGCTCCGGGTGTGAAGAATGAGGATGCGCCTCCAGCCTACGTCGGCGCGCCATCGCCCCCGCCGCCCGGGGCACCGGCCGGCACCGGGATCCGGCGCGCCGGCGGGCCGCCGTCGGGACACCGCCACCGCCGGGGCCGGCGCTCCAGTGGACCCACCGTCGAGACACCGGCCACCGCCGCGGTCGGGGCCGGCGCGTCGGTGACCGCGCCGTCGAGTCACCGGCCTTCGCCCCCGTCCGGGTCGGCGCGTCAGTGACCCCACCGTCGAGACACCGGCCCCGCCGCCGCACGGTGCGTCGGCGGCGCCGTCGTGCGGGCGTCAGCCGCCGAGCGTCTCGCCCTCCGTGATGCGCGTCCCGCGTGCCCAGTCGGCGGCGCGCATCGGCTTCTTGCCCTGGGCCTGCACCCACAGCAGCTCGACGGCGTACGAACCGGTGCCCACGTGCACGCTGTTCTTCCCCACGGCGAGCCGGCCCGGAGCCAGGTCCGTCCGCTCGGGCACCGGCGTGACCTGGATGAGCTTGAGCCGCTCACCGCGGAAGGTGGTCCAGGCGCCGGGCGCCGGAGTGCAGCCGCGCACGACCCGGTCGACGTGCAGCGCGGGCGTGGCCCAGTCCACCTGGGCGTCCTCGACCGTGATCTTCGGCGCCACGGTGATGCCCTCGGCGGGCTGCGGTACGGCCTTCAGGGTGCCGTCCTCGATGCCGTCCATGGTCGCGGCGAGCAGCCCTGCCCCGGCGAAGGCGAGCCGGGTCAGCAGGTCACCGCTGGTGTCGGTGGGGCGGATCCGCTCGGTCACGGTCCCGTAGACGGGCCCGGAGTCGAGTCCTTCCTCGATGAGGAAGGTGGAGGCGCCCGTGATCTCGTCGCCCGCCATGATGGAGTGCTGCACGGGCGCGGCGCCGCGCCAGGCGGGCAGCAGCGAGAAGTGCAGGTTGACCCAGCCGTGGGCCGGGATGTCCAGGGCGGACTTCGGCAGCAGGGCGCCGTAGGCGACGACCGGGCAGCAGTCCGGGGCGATCTGCCTGAGCCGCTCCTGGAACTCCGGGTCCCGCGGCTTCAGAGGCTTGAGCACCTCGATGCCGGCCTCCTCCGCCCGCTCGGCCACGGGCGACGCGACCAGCCTGCGTCCGCGCCCGGCCGGCGCGTCGGGCCGCGTGACGACGGCGGCCACCTCGTGCCGCCCGGAGGCGAGCAGAGCGTCCAGAGCGGGAACGGCGACCTCGGGGGTACCGGCGAAGACGAGCTTCATGGGCGGGATCGGGCCTCTCGGGCGGGGGCGGGCGAGCAGCGCACCAGTCTATGACCACGGGCGGCGCGGGGGCGGGCGGGCGGCGTACGCATATGCCCGTACGCCCCCACCCCGTGACCAGCGGAGCGCACACGCGTTGGTCAAGAAAGAGTTGACCACACAGGGCCGCCTACGCGGCCCGATTCCTTTCAACGCCGGTTCGAGAGGCTTGTTCATGGCCGACCACGCAACCCACGACGCCCAGGCCCGGGCCAGCCTGCACTTGCTGGTGCGGGACATCGAGCGGGTCCGCCGGCAGGTGGACGCGCTGCGTACGCTCACCGCCCAGTTGGGCAACGTCTACCGTCCGCGCCGCTCCGGCCCGTCCACGGGCTTCGTCGTCTACGGACGTGCCCCCGCCCCGACGGTGCGCCTCGCCCAGGAACTCCGGGACAGCGTCGAAACCCTGGTCACGGCCGCCGTGGACTTCGACCGCTCACTCGGCTTCTCGTGGGACGCGGTGGGCTCGGCGCTCGGGGTCACCAAGCAGGCGGTGCACCGCCGGTACGGCGCCCGCCGCGCCGCGACCCAGGCCGCCGCCGAGGCGGAGCGCGCGCCGGAGCCGACCGGCACCCGCACGCTCAACGTGACCACGACACTGCCCACGGTGCCGACGGTGCCCGCGGCCCGCTCCATGCCCACCCAGCCGACCGCGGGCAGCCCGACACTGCGCGACGACGCCTGGCCGGCGGCCTTTCCCGGTCCGCGCAACGGCTGACGGCACCGGCCCTGTTCGCTCTGTTCCCCACCCCGTTCCGCGCCGCTCCGTTCCGTGCCGCCCTCCCGGGCTGCCTCCGGGAGGGCAGCCGTATGCCGGGGCACCCATGAAAGCGGCTGTCTCCGGAGAGGACGCCCCAGGGCAATTCCCGGCGGCGACAGCAGTGCGGGGCACCCTCGACCACGACGTCTCAGCCGACGCCCGGCGGGCGGCGGGCCCCCGCGACGTCTCAACCGGGACCGGGCGGGTGACGGGCGCCCTCGACAGCGACGTCTCAAGCGGACGCCCGGCGAGCGGCGGGCCCGCTCGACAGCCACTTTTCCACCGATACCCGGCGGCGACAGCAGTGCGGGGCCCCTTCGGCAGGGACGTCTCAGCCGATGTCCGGCGGGTCGATCCGGACCCGCACCGCCTCACCGCTCCCCCGGGCCATGCGCGCGGCCTGCGCGGCCTTCAGTGCGGCCGCCAGCCCCGCGCCGCTGCCCGGCGGCACCCGGACGAGTGCCCGCTCCCAGTGCTCGCCGGGCGGGGGCGCGCCGGGCCTGCGCGGCCGGCCGGGCGGCGGGGGCGGCAGCGGTACCGGCCCCAGCACCTCGGCGTCCGGCGGCAGTTCGGCCGCGGCCAGGAACTCGGCCACGGCCGCCGGCGGACCGGACACGGCCGCCATCCGGGACACCGGCGGGAAACCCAGCTCGGCCCGCTCGGCCAGCTCCCGCACGGCATGCCCCACGGGGTCCCAGCGCACGAGGGCCTGCACGGGCCGCAGGGTCGGCTCGGCCACCACGACCACGGTCCCTCCCTCGGTCTGGGGCCGTACCAGCGCACCGGCCGCGATCCACCGGCGCAGCGCGTCCTCGCCGGCCCGCAGGTCGGGTCGTACGACCATGGCCCAGCCGTCCAGCAGCAGGGCCGCCGCGTATCCGCCCTCGGCCACCGGTTCGGCACCCGGGGTGCTGACGACCAGCGCGGGCGTGTCGGGGACGGTGTCCAGCACGTGCTCGCGCCCCGAGGTGCGCACCGGTACGGCGGGGAAGGCCCGCCCCAGCTCCTCGGCGGTGCGGCGCGCGCCGACGACCTGGGCGCGGAGCCGGAAACCTCCGCACTCAGGGCAGTGCCAGGCGCTCTCCTCCCGCCCGCACCACCCGCAGCGCAGGGCGCCCCCGTCCTGCCCTTCGAGGGGGCCGGAACAGTGCCGGCACCGGGCGGGCGCCCGGCACTGGGCGCAGGCCATCCGCGGGGCGTAACCGCGCCGGGGCACCTGCACCAGCACGGGACCGTGCCGCAGCCCCTCGCGGGCCGCCTGCCAGGCGAGCGTGGGCAGCCGGGCGGCGCGGGCGGCCTCGTCGCGCGCGAGGTCGTCGTCCCCGACCGTCCGGACGAGGGGCGCGGTGCGGCGCACCTGCTCCCGCCCGGCGACCAGCGGCCGGGCCCAGCCGCTCTCGACGAGCTGGGCGGCCTCCACGGTGCAGCCCCAACTGCCCAGCAGAAAGGCGCACTTGTCCAGTGCGGCCCGCAGCAGGAGCACATCGCGGGTGTGCGGCTGCGGGGCGTGCTGCTCGCTGTGGCTGTCGTCCCCGTCGTCCCAGACGGCGACGAGCCCCAGATCCTGTACGGGTGCGAACATCGCCGCCCGCGTCCCGACGACGGCACGCACGGAACCGCGCCGCACCGCCAGCCACTGCGCGTACCGCTTCTCGGGGCCCGCGTCGGCGGTGAGCAGCGCGTGCCGGCCGGTGCCGAGCAGCGCGGTCAGCGCGGCGTCCACGCGCGCGGCGGCCCGTCCGTCCGGTACGACGACGAGGGCGCCGCGCCCGGAGGCGAGAGTGGCGGCGACGGCCCGGGCCAGCTCCTCGCTCCACAGGGGTCCGGGCAGCGCGTTCCACACGGCTCGGGGCGTCCCGTCGGAGGCCAGCGCGTCGAGGAAGGCACCCCCGTGCTCGTACCGCGTCCAGGAACCGGGTTCCGGCGCCCTCGGCGGGGGCAGCGGCTCGGGGGACGGCCGCCGCTCGGCGCGCGCGTTGCGCGGCGGGACGGCCAGCTGCAGCACGTCGGCGAGGCTGCCCGCATACCGGTCGGCGACGGCCCGGGCGAGACCGAGCAGTTCCTCGCTCAGCACCCGCTCCGGCGACACGACCTGGGCGAGCGCGGCCAGTGGTCCGGAGTAGTCGGAGTCGGCCAGCCGCTCGACGAGGAAGCCGTCGATGAGACCGCCGCCCTCCCGGCGCCCCTCGCGCACCCGGTGCCGCCCGGCCCCGAACCGCACCCGCACCCGCACGCCGGGCTGCGCCTCCGCGTCCAGCTCCTCGGGCACGGCGTAGTCGAAGTACCGGTCGAGGTGCAGGACACCCTTGTCGACCAGCACCCGCGCGACGGGCAGCTCCTTGGCGAGCGCGGCGCCCCGCCAGGTCCGCGGCTTGGCGCGGGGCACCTTGGCCTTGCGCACGCTCTCCCGGATGAGCGCGAGCTGCTCCGGCGGCGCCTCCTCGGCCCCGCCGTCCCCTTCTCCCCGGGGCGCCCCGTTCTCGCTGCTCACGCTTGCATTCTTACCAAACGTGACTGACAACGCCGCCAGTCACCCGGCACCCACCGAACCTGCGCCCCCTGCGACCCGGCCCGGGACGTGTGGCGGCCGGTTCCGCCCGGCGCCGGCCGGCCGCCCCGGACACGCCGAGGCCCGGCACCCCGGAGGGGAAGCCGGGCCTCGGCGAGAAAGAGGTGCGGGGCTTACAGGCCCACGGCGGCGCGCAGGGCGTCCACGCGGTCCGTGCGCTCCCAGGTGAAGTCGGGCAGCTCACGGCCGAAGTGGCCGTACGCCGCGGTCTGGGCGTAGATCGGGCGGAGCAGGTCGAGGTCGCGGATGATCGCGGCCGGGCGGAGGTCGAAGACCTCGTCGATCGCCCTCTCGATCTTCTCGGCGTCGACCTTGGCGGTGCCGAAGGTCTCCACGAACAGGCCGACCGGCTCGGCCTTGCCGATCGCGTAGGCGACCTGGACCTCGCAGCGGGAGGCCAGGCCGGCCGCCACGACGTTCTTGGCGACCCAGCGCATCGCGTACGCCGCCGAGCGGTCCACCTTGGACGGGTCCTTGCCGGAGAAGGCGCCGCCGCCGTGACGGGCCATGCCGCCGTAGGTGTCGATGATGATCTTGCGGCCGGTCAGGCCGGCGTCGCCCATCGGGCCGCCGATCTCGAAGCGGCCGGTCGGGTTGACCAGCAGGCGGTAGCCCTCGGTGTCCAGCTTGATGCCCTCGTCCAGGAGCGCCTTCAGCTCCGGCTCCACGACGAACTCGCGGATGTCGGGGGCGAGCAGCGACTCCAGGTCGATGTCGGAGGCGTGCTGCGAGGAGACGACCACCGTGTCCAGGCGGATGGCCTTGTCGCCGTCGTACTCGATGGTGACCTGCGTCTTGCCGTCCGGGCGCAGGTAGGGGATGGTGCCGTTCTTGCGGACCTCGGAGAGGCGCTTGGACAGGCGGTGCGCCAGGAAGATCGGCAGCGGCATCAGGGTCGGCGTCTCGTCGGACGCGTAGCCGAACATCAGGCCCTGGTCGCCCGCGCCCTGCCGGTCCAGCTCGTCCTCGTCACCCTCGACCCGGGCCTCGTAGGCCGCGTCCACGCCCTGCGCGATGTCCGGGGACTGCGCGCCGATGGACACCGACACGCCGCAGGAGGCGCCGTCGAAGCCCTTCTTGGAGGAGTCGTAGCCGATCTCGAGGATCTTGCCGCGGACGAGGGTCGCGATGTCCGCGTAGGTCTTGGTCGTGACCTCGCCGGCCACGTGGACCAGGCCGGTGGTGATCAGGGTCTCGACCGCGACCCGGGAGGTCGGGTCCTCGCGCAGAAGCGCGTCGAGAATGGTGTCGCTGATCTGGTCAGCGATCTTGTCGGGGTGACCCTCGGTCACGGACTCCGAGGTGAACAGGCGACGGGACACAACGCTCCCTGTGGTTGCAGCGGCTGCTGGCTGATCATTTGCGGAGGACACGGGGGCTGCCCCCGACGTCGACCGCGAACAGTTTATCGGTCGCACTCGGCCGACGGGCCACCGTCTCGCCTCTCGGGAGCGCTGTCACCTGCGGCACGGGCATTCTGCACAATGGCGAGCGGCCTTGGCCAGAGCCGCCACACCCGATTTGAGCCGGGTCCGGCCTGACGTCGAGTCCGCCCGGTCGCACGCCGGACGTCAGCCCAGTCGCTCCACGACCAGGTCCCAGACGGTGTCGGCGAGTGCCTCCTTGGGGCCGTGCGGCACCGGGGTCTCGCTGCCGTCGGTGCCCAGCACGACGGCCTCGTTCTCCTCGGAGCCGAAGGTCTTGCGCTCCCCCACCTCGTTGATCACGAGCAGGTCGCAGCCCTTGCGGGCGAGCTTGGCGCGGCCGTTGGCGAGGACGTCGTCGGTCTCGGCGGCGAAGCCCACGATCACCTGTCCGGGCCGGGACCGATCGGCGGAAAGCTCCGCGAGGATGTCTGGATTTCGCACCAGGACGATGGGGTCGGGGTCCTGACCGTCCTTCTTCTTGATCTTCCCGGCGGCGTAGGCGGCCGGGCGGAAGTCGGCGACGGCGGCGGCCATGACCACGGCGTCGGCGTCCGCCGCGGCCTTCAGGACGGCTTCGCGCAGCTGCACGGCGGTCCCGGCCCGGACGACATCCACGCCCGCGGGGTCGGGCAGGGTGGTGTTGGCCGAGACGAGGGTCACACGGGCGCCCCGGGCGGCGGCGGTCCGGGCGAGGGCGTAGCCCTGCTTGCCGGAGGAGCGGTTGCCGAGGAAACGGACCGGGTCGAGCGGCTCGCGGGTGCCGCCCGCGGAGACGACGACGTGCCGCCCCGCCAGGTCGGGCTCCGTGGCGCCACGGGTCAGCACCCGGCGGCAGACCTCGAAGATCTCCGTGGGGTCGGGCAGCCGCCCCTTGCCGGTGTCGACGCCGGTGAGACGCCCGACGGCGGGCTCTACGACGACGGCGCCGCGGCGGCGCAGCGTGGCCACGTTCTCCTGGGTGGCCGGGTGCTCCCACATCTCGGTGTGCATCGCCGGGGCGAAGACCACCGGACAGCGGGCGGTGAGGAGCGTGTTGGTCAGCAGGTCGTCGGCCAGCCCGTGGGCGGCCTTGGCGAGCATGTCGGCGGTGGCCGGGGCCACGACCACCAGGTCGGCGTGCTGGCCGATGCGGACGTGCGGGACCTCGTGGACGTCGTCCCAGACCTCGGTGGCGACCGGATTGCCGGACAGCGCGGACCAGGTGGCGGCGCCGACGAAGTGCAGCGCGGAGGCGGTGGGCACCACCCGGACGTCGTGCCCCGACTCCGTGAACCTTCTCAGCAGCTCACATGCCTTGTAGGCGGCGATGCCACCGCTGACCCCCAGCACGACCCTCGGCTTGTCCACCGTGTCTCCCCGGACTCGACAACGTACGACGCGAGCGTACGGCTCCATGACACACCACAGGCCCGGCAGCAGATCCCCCGGCGTTGGCTGGGAGAAGTGACTGCCGGGCCTGTGGCTAAGTCAACCGCAATCGAAAAGTACTACTGCGCCGGGCCCTCGACGGCCTCTGAGGTCAGCAGACCGGCGTTGATCTCGCGCAGGGCGATCGAGAGCGGCTTCTCGTGCACGTGGGTGTCGACGAGCGGACCGACGTACTCAAGGAGGCCCTCACCGAGCTGCGAGTAGTACGCGTTGATCTGGCGGGCACGCTTGGCCGCGTAGATCACGAGGCTGTACTTCGAGTCGGTCGCCTCGAGGAGCTCGTCGATCGGCGGGTTGATGATGCCCTCGGGCGCGGTGATGGAAGAGGACACGCTCTACCTTCCGATGGATGGGTAAGAATCAGAAATCGTGATCACAGTCACGATCACACAACGTCCATCAAGGCTAGCAGCTCGCGGGCCACGTCCTCGACGGAGGTGTTGACCAGGGTGGTATCGAACTCCGGCTCGGCCGCCAGCTCGGTCCGCGCCGCCGCCAGGCGGCGCTCGATGACCTCGGGCGGCTCGGTCCCCCGGCCGGTCAGCCTGCGCACCAGCTCCTCCCACGAGGGCGGAGCCAGGAACACCAGCTGGGCGTCGGACATGGACTCGCGGACCTGCCGGGCGCCCTGGAGGTCGATCTCCAGCAGGACGGGCTCGCCGTTCTCCAGCCGCTCCAGCACGGCCGCGCGGGGCGTGCCGTAACGGTTGCCGGCGAACTCGGCCCACTCCAGCAGCTCGCCGTTGGCGATCAGCTTGTCCATCTCCTCGTCGGTGACGAAGAAGTAGTGGACTCCGTGCTGCTCACCGGGGCGCGGCTTGCGGGTGGTCGCCGAGACCGAGAGCCAGACCTCGGGGTGCTGCTTGCGCATATGGGCGACGACCGTGCTCTTGCCGACCCCGGAGGGGCCGGAGAGCACGGTCAGCCGCGGACGTGCGTCCGGGGGTTCGGGGGTCGTCCCCCGGAGTGTTACTGCCATGCAGCGATTATTCCAGCAATCCCGGAGTGCCCGGGACTCCCCTGTCCGCCCGGGAGGCGGACTCAGGAGCCGGTGCTGCCGAACTCACGCTCCAGGGAAGCGATCTGGTTGGACCCGAGACCACGCACACGGCGGCTCTCGGAGATGCCCAGACGCTCCATGATCTGCTTGGCGCGGACCTTGCCCACGCCCGGCAGGGACTCCAGCAGGGCGGAGACCTTCATCTTGCCGATGACGTCGTTTTCCTGGCCCTGCTTGATGACCTCGTGCAGGGAGGCGCCGGAGTGCTTGAGTCGATTCTTGACCTCGGCCCGCTCCCGGCGAGCCGCGGCGGCCTTTTCGAGCGCGGCTGCGCGCTGTTCAGGGGTAAGGGGCGGAAGAGCCACGCCTACGTCACCTCGGATGTCGAACTGTCGGATACGGACCGGTGAGGAACCTAGTCGCCCCACACCTGGGGAGCTACGAGCAACACGCTGCCCGTTCTCCCCCACTGCCTGAGGGGCGAGGGAGGTGCCCCCACTGCTCGGAGACTAGCGGGCAAGTCCGCCAGAGTCAGCGAGAACAGCGGAAAAGTCCTGGTCAGCCTCCGTCAGGCCGGACATTTCAGACATACTGCCCTCGATTTGAGAATGTATTCATGCTCAAGTCGGCGCGATACCGCTCAGCCGAGCACTCGGCAGGGGACTCAGGCCGCGCCGACGGCCTCCCGGATCTCCGTCGCGAACCGCTCGGCCGCCCTCCGCAGCGCGCCGACGTCGGGACCGTGACGCAGAACACCCCGGCTGACGTTGGGCACGACATTGCGGACGGCCGCGCCGAAGACCCCGGGGAGATCGGCCGGGGTCGCGCCCTGGGCGCCGATGCCGGGGGCGAGGAGCGGCCCGTCGATGTCCAGGTCGTACGAGGACAGGTCGCCGAGCGTGGCGCCGACCACCGCGCCGAAGGAGCCCAGCGGCTCCTCCCCGGCGTTCTCGGCCGCCAGGTGGGCCAGCATGGTCGCGCCGATGGTTCTGCCGTCCGCGCGGACCGCGTGCTGCACCTCGCCGCCCTCCGGGTTCGAGGTCAGCGCCAGCACGAACAGACCGGTGCCGCTCTCCCGGGCCAGGGCGACGGCCGGGCTGAGCGAGCCGTAGCCGAGGTACGGCGAGACGGTCAGGGCGTCGGAGAACAGGGGGGCGTCCGGGTGCAGGAAGGACTCGGCGTAGGCGGCCATCGTCGAGCCGATGTCGCCGCGCTTGGCGTCCATCACGACCAGGGCACCGGCCGCGCGCGCCTCCTGGACCGAGTTCTCCAGGACGGCGAGGCCGCGCGAGCCGAACCGCTCGAAGAAGGCGCTCTGCGGCTTCAGCACGGCGACCCGGTCGGCCATGGCCTCGACGACCGTACGGCTGAACCGCTCCAGGCCGGCCACGTCGTCGTCCAGGCCCCACTCGGCGAGCAGGGAGGAGTGCGGGTCGATGCCGACGCACAGCGGGCCGCGCTCGTCCATGGCGCGGCGCAGCCGGGCGCCGAAGGGCTCCAACGGGCTCATGCGGGCTTCCTCACATCGGCGCCGACCGCGTCGGCGAGGGTGGCGTACGGGCTGGTGCGCAGACGGGCGGCGAGGCCCTTGTGGATGGACCGGCACCAGAAGGGGCCCTCGTAGATGAAGGCGCTGTAGCCCTGGACCAGCGTGGCACCGGCCAGGATGCGCTGCCAGGCGTCCTCTGCGGTCTCGATGCCGCCGACCCCCACCAGGGTGATCCGGTCGCCCACGCGCGCGTACAGGCGGCGCAGGACCTCCAGTGAGCGCGCCTTGAGCGGGGCCCCGGACAGGCCGCCGGTCTCCTTCACCAGCGCGGGGGCGGACCGCAGACCGAGGCCCTCCCGGGCGATGGTGGTGTTGGTGGCGATGATGCCGTCCAGGCCCAGCTCCACGGCGAGGTCGGCGACCGCGTCGACGTCCTCGTCGGCCAGGTCCGGGGCGATCTTCACCAGCAGCGGGACGCGCCGGTTCGCGACCGTGCGGTCGGCGGCCTCGCGCACGGCGCTGAGCAGCGGGCGCAGGTGGTCGACCGCCTGGAGACTGCGCAGGCCGGGTGTGTTGGGCGAGGAGACGTTGACGACCAGGTAGTCCGCGTACGGCGCGAGCCGCTCGGCGGACTTCACGTAGTCGCCGACGGCCTCCGCCTCCGGGACGAGCTTGGTCTTGCCGATGTTGACGCCGACGACGGTCCCGAAGACCGGCCGGCGGGTGGCCAGGCGGGCCGCCACGGCGAGCGAGCCGTCGTTGTTGAAGCCCATGCGGTTGATGAGCGCGCGGTCCGCGACGAGCCGGAACAGCCGCTTCCTGGGGTTGCCCGGCTGCGGCTCACCGGTGACCGTGCCGATCTCGACGTGGTCGAAGCCCAGCATCGACATCCCGTCGATCGCGACGGCGTTCTTGTCGAAGCCGGCCGCCAGTCCGAAGGGGCCATGCATGCGCAGCCCGAACGCCTCGGTGCGCAGCTCCTTGAAGCGGGGCGCGAGCGCGGCGGCGGCGAAGGTGCGCAGCACCGGGACGCGGACGGCGAGGCGGATCCAGCGGAAGGCGAGGTGGTGGGCCTGCTCGGGGTCCATCCGCCGGAAGACCAGGCGGAAGAAGAGGTGATACATCAGGTGTCCTCACACGGAGGGGGGACACCGTTTCCGGAGTCCCCCCTCATCGGCGGCTAAGGGCCCGCGCCCCCGAAGGGGCGCGGGGCATTGACGTGCGGCTCCTCCGCGTGGGCGCGACCCGCCGCGGGCGGTCCCGCGGCGTGGGCACGGCCCCTTCGCGGAGCGCTAGTCGCGGGCCGCGGTCAGGTGCTCCGCGTGTTCCTGGAGCGAGCGGACGCCCACGTCACCGTGGTTGAGGGCGTCGATGCCCTGGACCGCCGCCGCGAGCGCCTGCACGGTCGTCAGGCACGGCACGGAGCGGGCCACCGCGGCCGTACGGATGTCGTAGCCGTCGAGCCGGCCGCCGGTGCCGTACGGGGTGTTGACGATGAGGTCGACCTCGCCGTCGTGGATGAGCTGGACGATGGTCCGCTCGCCGTTCGGGCCGGTGCCCTCGGACTGCTTGCGCACGACCGTGGCGTTGATGCCGTTGCGCTTGAGGACCTCGGCGGTGCCGGAGGTGGCGAGCAGCTCGAAGCCGTGGGCGACCAGCTCGCGCGCCGGGAAGATCATCGAGCGCTTGTCCCGGTTGGCGACCGAGATGAAGGCGCGGCCCTTGGTGGGCAGCGGGCCGTACGCGCCCGCCTGCGACTTGGCGTACGCCGTGCCGAAGACGGAGTCGATGCCCATGACCTCGCCGGTGGAGCGCATCTCCGGGCCGAGGACCGTGTCGACACCGCGGCCGTGGATGTCGCGGAAGCGCGACCACGGCATGACGGCCTCCTTGACGGAGATCGGCGCGTCCAGGGGCAGCTCGCCGCCGTCGCCGTTGGCCGGGAGCAGGCCCTCGGCGCGCAGCTCGGCGACGGTCGCGCCCAGCGAGATCCGGGCGGCGGCCTTGGCGAGCGGCACCGCGGTCGCCTTCGAGGTGAAGGGGACCGTACGGGAGGCGCGCGGGTTCGCCTCCAGGACGTAGAGGATGTCACCCGCCATCGCGAACTGGATGTTGATCAGACCGCGCACGCCGACGCCCTTGGCGATCGCCTCGGTGGAGGCGCGCAGGCGCTTGATGTCGAAGCCGCCGAGGGTGATCGGGGGCAGGGCGCACGCCGAGTCGCCGGAGTGGATGCCGGCCTCCTCGATGTGCTCCATGACGCCGCCGAGGTACAGCTCCTCGCCGTCGTAGAGGGCGTCGACGTCGATCTCGATGGCGTCGTCCAGGAAGCGGTCGACGAGGACCGGCCGGGAGGGGCTGATCTCGGTCGACTCGGCGATGTAGGCGGCGAGGCGGGTCTCGTCGTAGACGATCTCCATGCCGCGCCCGCCGAGGACGTACGAGGGCCGGACCAGGACCGGGTAGCCGATCTCGTCGGCGATGGCCTTGGCCTCGGCGAAGGTGGTGGCCGTGCCGTGCTTCGGGGCCGGCAGGCCCGCTTCGGCGAGGACCCGGCCGAAGGCGCCCCGGTCCTCGGCCGCGTGGATGGCCTCGGGGGAGGTGCCGACGATCGGCACGCCGTTGTCCTTCAGGGCCTGCGCCAGGCCGAGCGGGGTCTGGCCGCCCAGCTGTACGATCACGCCCGCGACCGGACCGGCCTGCTGCTCCGCGTGGACGATCTCCAGCACGTCCTCCAGCGTGAGCGGCTCGAAGTACAGCCGGTCGGAGGTGTCGTAGTCGGTGGAGACGGTCTCCGGGTTGCAGTTGACCATCACGGTCTCGTACCCGGCGTCGGACAGCGCGAAGGAGGCGTGGACGCAGGAGTAGTCGAACTCGATGCCCTGGCCGATGCGGTTCGGGCCGGAGCCCAGGATGATGACGGCCGGCTTCTCGCGGGTGGCGACCTCGGACTCCTCGTCGTACGCGGAGTAGAAGTACGGCGTCTTCGCGGCGAACTCGGCGGCACAGGTGTCGACCGTCTTGTAGACCGGCCGGATGCCGAGGGCGTGCCGGACCTCGCGGACGACGTCCTCGCGCAGGCCGCGGATCTCGGCGATCTGCTGGTCGGAGAAGCCGTGCCGCTTGGCCTCGGCGAGCAGGTCGGCGGTCAGCTCGGGGGCCTCGGCCAGCTCGTCCGCGATCTCCTTGATCAGGAAGAGCTGGTCCACGAACCACGGGTCGATCTTCGTGTACTCGAAGACCTCCTCGGGCGTGGCACCCGCGCGGATGGCCTGCATGACCGTGTTGATCCGGCCGTCGGTGGGCCGGACGGCCTCACGCAGCAGCGCTTCCTTGTCGCCCGTCTCGCCGGTGAAGGCGAACTGGCTGCCCTTCTTCTCCAGCGAGCGCAGCGCCTTCTGGAACGCCTCGGGGAAGTTCCGGCCGATGGCCATGGCCTCGCCGACCGACTTCATGGTGGTGGTCAGCGTGGAGTCGGCCTGCGGGAACTTCTCGAAGGCGAACCGCGGGGCCTTGACGACCACGTAGTCGAGCGTGGGCTCGAAGGAGGCCGGGGTCTCCTGCGTGATGTCGTTCGGGATCTCGTCCAGCGTGTAGCCGACGGCCAGCTTGGCGGCGATCTTGGCGATCGGGAAGCCGGTCGCCTTGGAAGCGAGCGCCGAGGAACGGGAGACGCGCGGGTTCATCTCGATGACGATCACACGACCGTCCTCGGGGTTCACCGCGAACTGGATGTTGCAGCCGCCGGTGTCGACGCCGACCTCGCGGATGACGGCGATGCCGACGTCGCGCAGGATCTGGTACTCGCGGTCGGTCAGCGTCATCGCGGGCGCGACGGTGATCGAGTCACCGGTGTGCACGCCCATCGGGTCGAAGTTCTCGATGGAGCAGACGACCACGACGTTGTCGTGCTTGTCGCGCATCAGCTCCAGCTCGTACTCCTTCCAGCCGAGGATGGACTCCTCCAGGAGCACCTCGGTGGTCGGGGAGAGCGTGAGGCCCTGGCCGGCGATGCGGCGCAGCTCCTCCTCGTCGTGCGCGAAGCCGGAGCCGGCGCCGCCCATGGTGAAGGACGGACGGACGACGACCGGGTAGCCGCCGAGGGTCTCGACGCCCTGGATGACGTCGTCCATGGAGTGGCAGATCACCGAGCGGGCGGACTCGCCGTGCCCGATCTTGCGGCGGACCTCCTCCACGACGCCCTTGAACAGGTCGCGGTCCTCGCCCTTGTGGATCGCCTCGGGCTTGGCGCCGATCAGCTCGACGCCGTACTTCTCCAGGACCCCGTTGTCGTGCAGCGAGATGGCGGTGTTCAGGGCCGTCTGGCCGCCCAGGGTGGGCAGCAGGGCGTCGGGGCGCTCCTTGGCGATGATCTTCTCGACGAACTCGGGGGTGATCGGCTCGACGTAGGTGGCGTCGGCGATCTCCGGGTCGGTCATGATCGTCGCTGGGTTGGAGTTGACCAGGACGACACGCAGGCCCTCGGCCTTGAGTACGCGGCACGCCTGGGTGCCGGAGTAGTCGAACTCGGCGGCCTGGCCGATGACGATCGGGCCGGAGCCGATGACCAGGACGGACTGGATATCGGTGCGCTTAGGCACGCTGGCCCTCCATCAGGGAAACGAAGCGGTCGAACAGGTAGGCGGCGTCGTGCGGGCCCGCTGCCGCTTCAGGGTGGTACTGGACGGAGAAGGCCGGCTGGTCGAGCAGCTGCAGCCCCTCCACGACGTCGTCGTTCAGGCAGACGTGCGAGACCTCGGCGCGGCCGAACGCGGTCTCGCTGACCTTGTCGAGCGGCGCGTCGACGGCGAAGCCGTGGTTGTGCGCCGTGACCTCGACCTTGCCGGTCGTACGGTCCTGGACGGGCTGGTTGATGCCCCGGTGGCCGTACTTCAGCTTGTAGGTGCCGAAGCCGAGGGCGCGGCCGAGGATCTGGTTGCCGAAGCAGATGCCGAACAGCGGCGTCCTGCGCTCCAGGACGGCGGTCATGAGCGCGACCGGGCCGTCGGCGGTCGCCGGGTCGCCGGGGCCGTTGGAGAAGAACACGCCGTCCGGGTTGACGGCGTAGACCTCGTCGGCGGTGGCGGTGGCGGGCAGCACGTGCACCTCGATGCCGCGCTCGGCCATGCGGTGCGGGGTCATGCCCTTGATGCCGAGGTCGATGGCGGCGACCGTGAAGCGCTTCTCACCGATCGCCGGGACGACGTACGCCTCCTTGGTCGCGACCTCCTCGTAGAGGCTCGCGCCCTTCATGTGCGGCTGGGCCTGCACCCGCGCGAGGAGCTCGGACTCGGCGGCGATCGCCTCGCCGGAGAAGATGCCGGCGCGCATCGAGCCGCGCTCGCGCAGGTGGCGGGTGAGGGCTCGGGTGTCGATGCCGGAGATGCCGACCACGTCCTGCCGCTCCAGCTCGTCGTCCAGGGAGCGCTTGGCCCGCCAGTTCGACGGCACGCGCGCGGGGTCGCGCACGACGTAGCCGGAGACCCAGATGCGGCCCGACTCGTCGTCCTCGTCGTTCCAGCCGGTGTTGCCGATCTGGGGGGCGGTCGCGACGACGATCTGGCGGTCGTACGACGGGTCGGTGAGGGTTTCCTGGTAGCCGGTCATGCCGGTGGAGAACACGGCCTCGCCGAAGGTCTCCCCCACGGCCCCGTAGGCGCGGCCGCGGAAGGTGCGGCCGTCCTCCAGGACGAGTACGGCGGGAAGCACCTTGTTCCTCTGAGAGGAGCTTCCCCTGGTGGAGGTCGTCATCGTGCGCCTTCCGTGTCGTTGGTCATCTGGGTCAGGGTGGCGACCCACTCGGTGTGCTCGGCCGCGTGGTCGGAGCGGAAGCCGGAGTCGATCAGCTTGTCGCCGAGCGCCCAGGTCACCACCAGCAGTCCGCCCTCGGTGAGGACCTTGCCGGCGATGCCCTTGTCCAGCCGGGCCCCGCGCAGCGCGGCCGCGGGGACGAAGAAGTCGCTCGCTCCGGGGCGCTCGACCTCCAGGCCCGCGTCGGTCAGGGTGAGCTCGGCCCGGCTGCGGGTGCCCAGGCCGTGGGCCACGATGCGGTCCAGCCACTGCCCGGCGGTGGTGGAGCCGTGGTAGCGGCCGCTCAGCTTCAGTTTCGCCGGGCCGGTCTGCTCCGGCGCGGTGGACGGCGCGGGCAGGTCGCTCTGCAGCGTGCCGCGCCACTTCCAGCCCTCGCGCATCAGCCAGTAGACGAGCGCGATGAAGAGGGCCAGTCCGACGAGCCAGCCGATGCGGGCCCCCCAGTCGGTGACCTCGGCCGACCTCTTCGCCTCGGCCAGCAGGATTACAGATGTCACGTGAGCTTCCCGTCGACGAGCGTGGCCTTGCCCCGCAGCCACGTGTGCGTCACACGGCCCGGCAGCTCGCGCCCCTGGTAGGGGGTGTTGCGGCTGCGCGAGGCGAAGCCCGCGGGGTCCACCTGACCACGGTATTCCGTGTCGACGAGGGTGAGGTTGGCGGGCTCACCAGCCGAGACGGGACGGCCGTGCCCGGTGGCCTGTCCGATCTGCGCGGGCTTGACGGACATGCGGTCGGCGACGCCGGCCCAGTCCAGCAGACCCGTGTGGACCATGGTCTCCTGGACCACTGACAGCGCGGTCTCCAGGCCCACCATGCCCATGGCGGCGGCGGCCCACTCGCAGTCCTTGTCCTCGTGCGGGTGCGGGGCGTGGTCGGTGGCGACGATGTCGATCGTGCCGTCGGCGAGCGCCTCGCGCAGGGCCATGACGTCGCGCTCGGTGCGCAGCGGCGGATTGACCTTGTAGACGGGGTTGTAGGTGCGCACCAGTTCGTCGGTGAGCAGCAGGTGGTGCGGGGTGACCTCGGCAGTGACCTGGATGCCCCGGGACTTGGCCCAGCGGACGATCTCCACGGAGCCGGCCGTCGACAGGTGGCAGATGTGGACGCGGGAGCCGACGTGCTCGGCCAGCAGCACGTCCCGCGCGATGATCGACTCCTCCGCGACGGACGGCCAGCCGCCCAGACCCAGTTCGGCGGAGACGGTGCCCTCGTTCATCTGGGCGCCCTCGGTGAGCCGGGGCTCCTGCGCGTGCTGGGCGACGACGCCGCCGAACGCCTTCACGTACTCCAGCGCGCGGCGCATGATCACGGCGTCGTCGACGCACTTGCCGTCGTCGGAGAAGACGGTGACGCCGGCGGCGGACTCGTGCATCGCGCCCAGCTCGGCGAGCTTGCGGCCCTCCAGTCCGACCGTGACGGCGCCGATGGGCTGCACATCGCAGTAGCCGTGCTCCCGGCCGAGGCGGTAGACCTGCTCGACCACGCCGGCGGTGTCGGCGACGGGGAAGGTGTTGGCCATGGCGAAGACGGTCGTGTAGCCACCGCTCGCCGCCGCGCGGGTACCGGTGAGGACGGTCTCGGAGTCCTCACGGCCCGGCTCGCGCAGGTGGGTGTGGAGGTCGACCAGGCCCGGCAGCAGCACCTTGCCGCCGGCCTCGACGACCTCGGCGCCCTCGGCGGACAGCCCGTCGCCCACTTCGGCGATGGTCTCCCCGTCGATCAGGACGTCCTGCGGCTCGCCGCCGAGCACCTTCGCACCACGGATCAGGATCTTGCTCATGGTTCTTACTTCTCCTCGGTACGGGCGTGGGTGACGGCGGGCTCGTTGCCGCCGAGCAGCAGGTACAGGACGGCCATCCGGATGGAGACGCCGTTGGCGACCTGCTCGACGGCGGTGCAGCGGTCGGAGTCGGCGACCTCGGCGGTGATCTCCATACCGCGGACCATGGGGCCGGGGTGCATCACGATGGCGTGCTCGGGCAGCTTGGCCATGCGGTCGCCGTCGAGGCCGTAGCGGCGGGAGTACTCGCGCTCGGTGGGGAAGAAGGCCGCGTTCATGCGCTCACGCTGGACGCGGAGCATCATCACGGCGTCGCACTTGGGCAGCGTGCTGTCGAGGTCGTACGACACCTCGCAGGGCCACCTCTCGACGCCGACGGGGACGAGGGTGGGCGGGGCGACCAGGGTGACCTCGGCGCCGAGGGTGTGCAGCAGGTCGACGTTGGAGCGGGCGACCCGGCTGTGCAGGACGTCGCCGACGACGGTGATCCGCTTGCCGGACAGGTCCTGGCCGAGCCCGGCGTCGCGGCCGATCAGCCGGCGGCGCACGGTGAAGGCGTCCAGCAGGGCCTGGGTGGGGTGCTGGTGGGTGCCGTCGCCGGCGTTGATGACGGCCGCGTCGATCCAGCCGGAGTTGGCGAGCCGGTAGGGGGCTCCGGAGGCGCCGTGCCGGATGACCACGGCGTCGACGCCCATGGCCTCCAGGGTCTGCGCGGTGTCCTTCAGGGACTCGCCCTTGGACACCGACGAGCCCTTGGCGGAGAAGTTGATCACGTCCGCGGACAGCCGCTTCTCGGCGGCCTCGAAGGAGATACGCGTGCGCGTGGAGTCCTCGAAGAAGAGGTTGACGATCGTCCGGCCGCGCAGGGTCGGCAGCTTCTTGATCGGCCGGTCGGCGACCCGGGCCATCTCCTCGGCGGTGTCGAGGATCAGGACGGCGTCGTCACGGGTGAGATCGGCGGCCGAGATGAGATGACGCTGCATCTGTCAGGCTCCGTAAGGCAGTTCATTCGGGAGAATTAGGGCAAACCGGGCATCTGTCGGCGCGCCGAAGCGGCCGGGCGCGCGGCTTGCTAGTGGTCGGCCGGCTTCGCACCGAGCAGCACGGTGTCGCGACCGTCCTCCTCGGCGAGCTGGACCTTGACCGTCTCCCGCAACGACGTGGGGAGGTTCTTGCCGACGTAGTCGGCACGGATGGGCAGTTCGCGGTGGCCGCGGTCGACCAGGACCGCGAGCTGCACCGCGCGCGGGCGCCCGATGTCGTTCAGGGCGTCGAGGGCGGCGCGGATGGTGCGCCCGGAGAAGAGCACGTCGTCGACGAGGACGACCAGCCGGCCGTCGATGCCGTCACCGGGGATGTCGGTGCGGGCCAGCGCACGCGGGGGGTGCATGCGCAGGTCGTCGCGGTACATGGTGATGTCGAGCGAGCCGACCGGGATCTTGCGGTCGGTGACCTGCGCCAGCTTGGCGGCGAGCCGCTGGGCGAGGAAGACACCCCGGGTCGGAATGCCGAGGAGCACCACGTCGTCGGCGCCCTTGGCGCGCTCGACGATCTCGTGGGCGATGCGGGTCAGTACCCGCGCGATGTCGGGGCCTTCGAGAACGGGCCGCGCATCGGACGTCTGCGGATGCCTGTCGTGCTTGTCCATACGAAACGGACCTCCTTCTCCGCCTCACGGGACGGACCTTAAAGGACGTCGGATTTGCGCCATCCACGGTAGCAGGTCACCGCACGCCCCCCGTCACCCCCCTGTCACCCGCTTGGCCTAATCAGTCGTCGCTACCACGGAAGAGTCGGTGTGGACCATTCGGCTTGACGCATGAGAGTCACGCTGCGTAACCTCACAGTGAGTTACCAGCCGCGCGGCGGGAAGACAGCCGGCCGCGTCGACACAGTGTCCGGGGAGCCATATGTCCAGCGAATACGCCAAACAGCTCGGGGCCAAGCTCCGGGCCATCCGCACCCAGCAGGGCCTTTCCCTCCACGGTGTCGAGGAGAAGTCCCAGGGGCGCTGGAAGGCCGTGGTGGTCGGTTCGTACGAGCGTGGCGACCGTGCCGTGACCGTACAGCGTCTTGCCGAGCTGGCCGATTTCTATGGTGTCCCCGTGCAGGAGCTCCTGCCGGGCACCACGCCCGGCGGTGCCGCCGAGCCGCCGCCGAAGCTGGTCCTGGACCTGGAGCGGCTGGCCACCGTGCCGGCCGAGAAGGCGGGCCCCCTGCAGCGCTACGCGGCGACGATCCAGTCCCAGCGCGGTGACTACAACGGCAAGGTGCTCTCCATCCGCCAGGACGATCTGCGCACCCTTGCCGTCATCTACGACCAGTCCCCCTCGGTCCTCACCGAGCAGCTGATCAGCTGGGGCGTGCTGGACGCGGACGCGCGCCGCGCGGTGGCCACGCACGAAGAGGCGTAACCCCTCCCAGGGCCCAGCAGAAACGTGCCGCCGGGGGGGGGGGGGGGGGGGGGGGGGGGGGGGGGGCCCCGCGGGGGGGGGGGGGGGGGGGGGCGGGCGGGCGGGGGGGGGGGGGCGGGGGGGGGGGGGCGGGGGGGGGGGGGGGGCGGGGGGGCGGGGGGGGGGCGGGGGGCCGCGGGCGGGGGGGGCCCCCCCCCCCCCCGCCCCCCCCCCCCCCCCCCCCCCCCCCCCCCCCGGGGGGGGGGGGGGCCCCCCCGCCGGGGCCCCCCCCCCCCCCCCCGGCGGTGTTTTGCGACAGTGAGGGCGCGCCCTCGGTACCGCGAGGGCGGGCATGCCTGAGGGGCGCGAGGAACTGCGCGACGAGCCACGGAACGACCCGCAGCCGCCGTACAGCGGTCCCTCTGCGCCCCTCTGGCGGCCTGGGCGCTACGCGCGCCGCAGCGTCGGCTTGAGCTCCTTCAGCCGGCCCAGCAGGCCGTTGACGAACGAGGGCGACTCATCCGTCGAGAACTCCTTCGCCAGCTGCACCATCTCGTCCAGGACGACGGCGTCGGGGGTCTCGTCGACCCAGATCAGCTCGTACGCGCCCAGCCGCAGGATGTTGCGGTCGACGACCGGCATGCGGTCCAGCGTCCACCCCACCGCGTACTGGGCGATCAGCTCGTCGATCCGCCTCGCGTGCTCCGCGTAGCCCTCGACCAGCTGCATCGTGTACTCGCTGACCGGCGGCTGCCGGGTGTCGGACCGGGACAGCCGGACCCAGTCCGCGAGGACCGTCAGGACGTCGGCGTCGCGCTGGTCGCCCTCGAAGAGGATCTGGAAGGCGCGCTTGCGGGCCGTGTTGCGGGCAGCCACGGTTAGCTGTTCACCCGGCCGAGGTAGTCGCTGGTGCGGGTGTCGACCTTGATCTTCTCACCGGTGGTGATGAAGAGCGGGACCTGGATCTGGTGGCCGGTCTCCAGGGTGGCGGGCTTGGTGCCACCGGTGGAGCGGTCGCCCTGCACGCCCGGCTCGGTCTCCTGGACGACCAGCTCGACGGCGGCCGGCAGCTCGACGAAGAGCACCTCGCCCTCGTGCTGCGCCACGGTCGCCGTGAAGCCCTCGATGAGGAAGTTGGCGGCGTCGCCGACGGCCTTGCGGTCGACCATCAGCTGGTCGTACGTCTCCATGTCCATGAAGACGAAGTACTCGCCGTCCATGTACGAGAACTGCATGTCGCGCTTGTCGACAGTGGCCGTCTCGACCTTGACACCGGCGTTGAAGGTCTTGTCGACGACCTTGCCGGAGAGCACGTTCTTGAGCTTGGTGCGCACGAAAGCCGGGCCCTTGCCGGGCTTGACGTGCTGGAACTCGACGACGGACCAGAGCTGGCCGCCTTCGAGCTTGAGTACCAGGCCGTTCTTGAGGTCGTTCGTGGAAGCCACGGTTGCGGAATCTCCTGGACTTGACGTACGACCCCGGGGTCACGCGCTACAGCGCGAGCAGCTCCTTGGTCGTGATGGTGAGTAGCTCGGGTCCGCCGTCCGCCTCGGGGCGGACGACGAGCGTGTCATCGATCCGGACACCGCCCCGGCCCGGGAGGTGGACCCCCGGTTCGACGGTGACCGGCACGCAAGCGTCCAGTTTACCCATTGCCGCGGGCGCCAACTGCGGGTCCTCGTCGATTTCGAGTCCGACGCCGTGTCCGATCAACGGTGGCAGCGCCTCCGCATAGCCCGCGGCGTCCAGCACCTGCCGTGCCGCGCGGTCCACGTCACGGTAGGCGGCACCGGGTGCGAGGAACTCGCGTCCGGCTCGCTGGGCAGCGAAGACGAGGTCGTAGAGCTCGATCTGCCAGTCGGCGGGCGAGGTGCCGATGACGAACGTACGGCCGATCTCGCAGCGGTAGCCGCGGTAGGTGGCGCCGAGGCAGACGGACAGGAAGTTTCCCTCTTCCACGCGCCGGTCGGTGGGCCGGTGGCCTCGGCGGCCGGCGTGCGGCCCGGTGGCCACGGAGGTGGGGAACGCCGGGCCGTCGGCGCCGTGGTCGACCAGACGCCGCTCCAGCTCCAGCGCGAGGTGCCGTTCGGTGCGGCCGACCAGGATGGATTCCAGCAGCTCGCCGAGAGCCTGGTCGGCGATCTCCGCGCCGATGCGGAGGCAGGAGATCTCCTCCTCGTCCTTGACCACCCTGAGCTGCTCGACGGCGCCGCCGAGGTCGGTGAGGCGGAGTTTCGGGACGACGGAGGCGAGGGCTCTGTGCCGGGCCACGGTGAGGTGGTGTTCCTCGACCGCCAGGGAGTCGGCGCCCTGGGCCGCGGCGAGGCCGGCCGCCGCGACAGCGGCGTCACCGCCGTTCGGCGGCAGGACATGCAGGCGCACGTGCTCGTCGGGCCTGCCTTCGTTGGGACGGTCCTCCGGCGGGCCGGAGCACACCAGGAGGTCCTCGCGCCGGCCGAGCAGCAGGACGGAGTCCTGCGGGGCTGCGGCGGCGAGGTAGCGGACGTTGGCCGGACGGGTGACGAGCGCTGCCGCGGTGCCGGCCGCGTTGACGTGGTCCCTCAGCCGGGATCGGCGGTTCGCGTACACCTCTGACATGAGATGAGCGTAGGAGTTTTGTGCGGTTTGTGCTGATTGAGAGGGGCCGAGTGGGGTTCGCATGAGGTGGTGCGGGTGGCGGCCGGGTGCGGGGCCCGGGTGGCCGGTCGCCCGGGTCCCCCCGCCCGTGGCTGGGACGCTCCTGTCCGTCCGCCTACCAGCTCGGCGGGCTCGCGATGGCTCTGGCCAGGACCTCGTCCAGGACATGGGCCGTGGCCGGGACGTCCAGCTGGGAGTTGTCGATGATCGGAAGGCCCGAGCCGTACCAGCCGGCCATGCGTCCGTGGATGCGGGCCACCTCCTCGTCACTGAGGCGGCGGTTGCCGGTGCGTTCGGCGTTGCGCTCCAGGACGATGTCCAGGCCCGGGAGCAGGACCACCGGGAGCAGGCCGGGGCCCACGTGACGCTTCCAGCCGCCGAGCCCCACCACCGGGCGGTCCGGGAAGACGGCGTCGTCCAGGATGCAGGAGATGCCGTTGGCCAGGAAGTTGCGGGCGGCGAATCCGCAGGTGCGGCGGGCCAGGCGGTACTGGGCCTCCGAGTTGTCGTTCCAGCCGGACTGGGGGTCGGCGAAGCCCGAGCGGACCCATTCGCGGACGTCGTCCAGGCTGATGTGGGCCGTGGGGACGCGGCGGCGGTCCGCCCAGTACTTGGCGACGCTGGTCTTGCCAGCGCCGGCCGGGCCGATGAGCAGGACGGCGAGAGTGGTGGCCGCCGGGTCGGGGACCGCGGCGGTGGCGGGCGGCACCGCGGGGACGCCGACCGGACCGCCGGGTGGCAGCGGCACGTGTCCGGTGGTATCAGGGGCCGGCGGGCCGGAGACATGCTGCGGGAGCGCCGGGGGCGGCACCGGGCCGGAGGGGCCGGGAGGCTGGTGCTGGGGCGGCGGCACCGGGCCGGAAGGGGCGGGAGGCTGGTGCTGGGGCGGCGGCACGGGGCCCGACGGGGCCGGGAAGCCCGGCGGCGGGGGCACGGGGGCGGACCCCTGGGAGGCTCCCGGGTGCGGACCCGCGTGGTGTGCGGCCGACGCCCAGCCGGCGTGCGGCCCCTGCCCCGGCTGGTGGGGCGGCGGCAGCGGAGACCCCACTGCGTGCTGCATCCGTTGCCACTCCGTCTCGTACAGGCACTGTGGTGCTGGCAGCGGGGGCACACCCCCGCTGCCTACCGAACGGTACCGTCCCCGGCCGTCGTTTGGTGAAACGGCCGGGGGCGGCCCGAAGTGCCCGGTCCGGGAAGGAAATCGGACGGACGGAACAGTCGGGGACTTACTGTCCGACCTCGCCGTACGCGGCGAGCAGGACCGCCGGGTCCGGGCCCTCCAGCACGGTCGGCTTGGCCAGGCCGTCCAGGACGATGAAGCGCAGCAGGTCGCCACGGGACTTCTTGTCGACCTTCATCGTCTCCAGCAGCTTGGGCCACTGGTCGTAGCGGTAGTGCAGCGGCAGGCCGACGGCTTCGAGGATGCTGCGGTGCCGGTCGGCCGTCGCGTCGTCCAGGCGGCCCGCCAGCCTGCCCAGTTCGGCGGCGAAGTGCATGCCGACCGAGACCGCGGCTCCGTGCCGCCACTTGTACCGCTCGTTCTTCTCGATGGCGTGCCCGAGCGTGTGGCCGTAGTTGAGGATCTCCCGCAGACCGGATTCCCTCAGGTCCGAGGAGACGACCTCGGCCTTGACCCGGATCGACCGCTCGATCAGCTCGGCCGTGTGCGGGCCCTGCGGCGTCCGGGCGGCCTCGGGGTCGGCCTCGATCAGGTCCAGGATCACCGGGTCGGCGATGAACCCCGCCTTGATGACCTCGGCCAGACCGGACACGTAGTCGTTCACCGGCAGGGAGTCCAGCGCGGCCAGGTCGCACAGGACACCGGCCGGCGGGTGGAAGGCGCCGACCAGGTTCTTGCCCTCCGCGGTGTTGATGCCGGTCTTGCCGCCGACCGCCGCGTCCACCATCGCCAGCACCGTGGTCGGGACGGCGACCCAGCGCACTCCGCGCAGCCAGGTCGCGGCGGCGAACCCGGCCAGGTCCGTGGTCGAGCCGCCGCCGACGCCGACGATGACGTCGGTGCGGGTGAACCCGCACTGGCCCAGCGCCTTCCAGCAGTAGGCGGCGACCTCGACGGTCTTGGCCTCCTCCGCGTTCGGCACCTGGATCGCGACGGCCTCGTACCCCTGCTCGGCCAGGTCGGTCCGCAGCGCCTCACCGGTCTCGGCCAGCGACTCCGGGTGGATCACCGCGACCCGCTTGGCCCGCGGCCCGATCAGCCCGGCCAGCTCGCCCAGCAGCTGCCGGCCCACCAGCACCTCGTACGCGTCCGTGCCGGCCGTGCCGCCGACCTGGATCCGGGTGACTGACTCGCTCATCCTTGCTTCAACTCCAGTGCGTCCAGCACGACGTGCGTGACCTCGTCGGGGCTGCGGCCGTCCGTCGCCACCATGACGGAGGCGACCTCCTCGTACAGGTGCCGGCGCGCCTCCATCAGCTCCCGCCACTGCTTGCGCGGGTTGACCGCCAGCAGCGGACGGGCCACGTTCAGACCGGTGCGCCTGACGGCCTCCTCGACGTCCATCGAGAGGTAGACCACCCGCTGCCCGGCCAGCAGGGCCCGGGTGTCCGGGTCCATGACCGCTCCACCGCCCAGCGCGACGACACCCTCGTGCGCGGCGAGCGCGTCCCGCACGGCCGCCTTCTCCCTCGCGCGGAAGGCGGGCTCGCCCTCGTCCACGAAGATCTCGGCGATGGTGCGGCCCTCGGCGGCGACGATGTCCTCGTCGGTGTCCCGGTAACCCACACCGAGGTGCTCGGCGAGCAGCCGCCCGACGGTGGACTTGCCCACTCCCATCGGGCCGATCAGGACGACCGCCGGCCCGACGCTCACCTGATCTCCAGGCCGTCGAGGTACGACCGCACGTTGCGGCGGGTCTCCGGGACGGAGTCACCGCCGAACTTCTCCGCGACCGCGTCGGCCAGCACCAGCGCGACCATGGCCTCGGCCACGATGCCGGCGGCCGGCACCGCGCACACGTCGGAGCGCTGGTGGTGGGCCTGCGCGGGCTCGCCGGTGGCGACGTCCACCGTCCGCAGCGCCCGGGGCACCGTCGCGATCGGCTTCATCGCCGCCCGCACCCGCAGCAGCTCGCCCGTGCTCAGACCGCCCTCGGTACCGCCGGAGCGGCCGGTGGCGCGCTTGATGCCGTCGGGGGTGGTGAGGATCTCGTCGTGGGCCTGGGAACCGGGCACCCGGGCCAGATCGAAGCCGTCACCGACCTCGACGCCCTTGATCGCCTGGATGCCCATGAGGGCGGCGGCCAGGCGCGCGTCCAGGCGCCGGTCCCAGTGCACATGGGAGCCCAGGCCGACCGGGACGCCGTAGGCCAGCACCTCCACCACACCACCGAGCGTGTCGCCATCCTTGTGGGCCTGGTCGATCTCGGCGACCATCGCCTTCGAGGCGTCGGAGTCGAGGCAGCGCACCGGGTCGGCGTCGAGCTTCTCGACGTCGGCGGGGGTGGGGTGGACGCCGTAGGGCGCCTTGGCCGAGGCCAGCTCCACGACGTGGGAGACGATCTCGATGCCGGCCGTCTCCTTCAGGTACGACCGGGCCACCGCGCCCAGCGCCACGCGGGCGGCGGTCTCGCGGGCGGAGGCGCGCTCCAGGATCGGGCGGGCCTCGTCGAAGCCGTACTTCTGCATGCCGGCGAGGTCGGCGTGGCCGGGCCGGGGCCGGGTCAGCGGCGCGCTGCGGGCGAGGCCCGCGAGCACCTCCGGGTCGACCGGGTCGGCCGCCATGACCTGCTCCCACTTGGGCCACTCGGTGTTGCCCACCATGATCGCCACGGGTGAGCCCATGGTCAGCCCGTGCCGGACACCGCCCAGGAAGGTGACCTCGTCGCGCTCGAACTTCATCCGCGCACCGCGGCCATAGCCGAGCCGCCGCCGCGCCAGGTGATCCGCCACCATCTCCGTGGTGATCGGCACGCCGGCGGGAAGACCCTCCAGCGTCGCGACGAGTGCGGGACCGTGGGACTCCCCCGCGGTCAGCCAACGCAGCCTGCTCAACGGTGCTCCTCAGTGCTCGCGCCCGGTACTGCCCTGCGTACGCACGTCCTCGCGTACGGCGACGGCGCCACCGGGTGCGCGACCCCGGTACGCCACCTCTGATCCTCCCACGTCCGGCGGCGGGACCCGGTCGCCGGTCCAGCAGGCGGACGGGTGCGGGGCGTCAACGGGCCGCGAGCGCCTTCTCCCCGGCGTGGCGCATGGCGTCCACCGGGCCCGGCACGTACCCGGTCATCTGCTCGAACTGGAGCACCGCCTGGTGGACCAGCAGGTCGAGACCGCTGACCACGGCGCCGCCGAACATGGACCAGCGGGCCGCCAGCTCGGTGGGCCAGGGGTCGTACAGGACGTCGAAGAGGGTGGCGGGGCACTCGGGCACGGCCGTGGCGAGGGCGTCGGTCGCACCGGCGGGCGTGGTGGCGATCACCAGCGGGGCCCGCAGCGCCTCGGCGGCGTCGGACCAGTCCGCCGTACGGACCTCCACGTCGAGCCGCTCGCCCCACTGCCGCATCTCGGCGGCGCGGGCCTCGCTGCGGACGTAGGCGACGACCTCCCCGGCGCAGATCCGGGAGAGCGCGGCGAGCGCGGAGGACGCGGTGGCACCGGCACCCAGGATGGCTGCGGAGTCGACCTGCTCGATGCCGTGCTCGCGCAGGGCCGCGACCATGCCCGGGATGTCGGTGTTGTCGCCGCGGCGCCGTCCGTCCTCGGTGAAGACGAGCGTGTTGACGGCGTCGACCGAGGCCGCGGTGTCGCTGATCTCGTCCACCAGTGGGATGACGGCCCGCTTCAGCGGCATGGTCAGCGACAGCCCCGCCCACTGCGGCCCGAGCTCGTCCAGGAAGCCGGGCAGGGCGGCCTCGTCGACGTCGAAGCTGTCGTACGACCAGCCGGTGAGTCCGGTGGCGTCGTACGCGGCCCGGTGCAGCACCGGGGAGAGGGAGTGGGCGATCGGCGAACCGAGCACGGCGGCACGGCGGCCGTCAGTTGCCCGAGTTGGCATTGAACTTGTCCTTGAGCTCTTGGAATTCGGCGTAGGTCTTGGCGAACTCGGTGTTGTTCGTGCCGTCGGTCGCCACGAAGTAGATCCAGCCGTCGTCGGTCGGATTCAGCGTCGCCTTCAGCGCGTCCTCGCCGGGGTTGCCGATCGGGCCGGGCGGAAGCCCCTTGTGGGTGTAGGTGTTGTACGGGCTCGGGTTGCTGTTGATCTCCTTCTCGGAGATGTGGATGTTGCTCGTGCCCTTGAGGTAGTTGTAGGTCGAGTCGAACTGAAGCAGCCGGTTGGTCTCGGTGTTGGTGGGTTTGAGGCGGTTGAAGACCACCTCGGCCATCTTGCGGAAGTCGTCGTGCGTCTTGCCCTCGGCCTGGACCAGGCTCGCGACCGTGACGAGCTCGAACGCGTTGTCGAGGCCGAGCGCCCTGGCCTTGTCGTCGAGGCCGTAGGCGGCGTACTTCTGCTTGGCCTGGGTGACCATCTGCTTCAGGACGGCCTCGGGCTTCATGCCCTTCGCGGCCGGATACGTGGCCGGCCAGAGGAAGCCCTCCAGCGGGTCCATGATGTCGCTGTTGTTCTCCGCCCAGGCCGGCAGGCCGAGGCTCTTGTACTGCTTCCGGGCGACCTTCTTGGTGGTACCGGCGGACAGTTCCAGCTTCTTGTCGATGGCCGCGTAGACGCCCGAATTGCGCTCGCCCGGGGTGACCACCACGTTGTTCTGGCTGCGCGGGTCCATCATCAGCTTGACGGCGCTGCCGGCGGACATCTCCTTCTTCAGGAGGTACGCGCCGGCCTGGATCCCGTCGCCGCCCGGCGTCTGGCTCTGGGCATGGACGAAAGCGTCGGCGCTCTTGACGACCCCGGCCTCCTTCAGGCGGCGGCCGATCTCCCAGCCGCCCGCGCCCTTCGGGATCTCGACGGTCACCGTCTCGTTGATGCCCTCGCCCGCGTAGTCCGGAGCCGTGCCGAAACGATTTTGGTAGAACTTGTAGCCGAAATACCCGACACCGCCGAGGCCGCCACCGAACACCAGGACGACGACCATGCAGGCGCAGCCGGTGCGCCGCTTCTTGCTCTTGACGGGCTTGCGGCCCTTGCCGCGTCGCTCGCGTCGGCTCTGGAGCTCGTGCTCCTGGTCGTCCCCGCCGCCTCCCGCGAAGAAGGCGTGCTCCTCCTCGCCCGTCGGCTCCGGCTCCGGCTCCGGCTCCGGCTCCGGATCGGGCTCGGGGCGCCTGCGGCCGGGCGGCTCCGGCGGCGGGTAGGCGTCCTCGGTGCCGTAGAAGTCGGGCTGCTCCCCGCCGTAGGCCACCGGCTGCTGGCCGTACGGGTCGCCGGGGTCGGCGGCGTAGGGGACCTGGCCGTGGGTGCCGGTGGCGTCCCAGCCGCCCTGGTGGAACTGCTGCTGGGTGTGACCGGCGAACTGCTGATCCTGTCGCGGCTGACCGGACTCGTCGAAGTGCTGGTGCTGCCCGTCGTACCCGGGCTGCTGCTCCTGACTCCAGTCGCCGTACTGCGGCGTCTGCGGATAGTGCTGAGGCCGGCCGTCGTAGGGGGACTGCTGACCCGCGTGGGTCTGCTGTCCTCCCCATCCGCCGTCCCCGTACAACGGGTCCTCCGGATGCCACGGTTCGGAGCCTTGGCCCCGGCCATACTCAGTCATCGATCCCCTAGAGCCGCGAGGCCGACGGTCCCGCGGCCGGTGGGCCTGTTTCCGTTCCGCCTCTTGCTGTGCCCCGGCTGTTCGAACACCGGCGCATCGCGCGGAACGTTACCGTATCGCGATCAGATGACCACTTCGACGCCCTCGCCGGGTGCTCCGCCTGACACCCGTTCGGATTCCAGGGCCTGCTGCAGAATGACGACGGCCGCCGCCTGGTCGATGACCGCGCGGCCCTTCTTGGACCGCACGCCCGAGGCACGCAGCCCCTGACTGGCCGTCACGGTCGTCATCCGCTCGTCCACCAGGCGCACCGGCACCGGCTCGATGCCCTTGGCCAGCTCCTGGGCGAAGGCGCGGACCTTGACCGCGGCCGGGCCCTCGCCCCCCTTGAGGGAGCGAGGGAGTCCGACGACGACCTCGATCGGTTCGTACTCCTCCACCAGTTGACGCAACCGGCGGTGGGCGGCGGGGACGTCCCGGCCGGGGACGGTCTCCACCGGGGTGGCGAGGATCCCGTCGGGGTCGCACGAGGCGACCCCGATCCGGGCGTCCCCGACGTCGATCGCGAGCCGGCGTCCTCTGCGCATGGTCCTCGACCGTTCCCTTACTTGGCGGTCTCGGCGACGAGCCGCTCGACGGCCTCGACGGCCTCACCGACGGCGGCCGGGTTCTGGCCGCCGCCCTGGGCGACGTCCGGCTTGCCGCCACCGCCGCCGCCGAGGGTCTTGGCCGCGGCGCGGACCAGCTCACCGGCCTTCAGGCCCCGGTCGCGGGCGGCGTCGTTGGTGGCGATGACCGTCAGCGGCTTGCCGTTGTTGACCGTGAAGAGGGCGACCACGGCGGCCCGGCCGCCCTGGATGCGACCGCGCACGTCGAGCACGAGCCTGCGCAGGTCGTCCGGGGTGGTGCCGTCCGGCACCTGGCCGGTGACCAGCGCGACGCCCTTGACGTCCTTGGCGGACTCGACGAGACCCGCGGCGGCCTGGAGCACCTTCTCGGCGCGGAACTTCTCGATCTCCTTCTCGGCGTCCTTCAGCTTGCCGAGCATGGCGGAGACCTTCTCCGGCAGCTCCTCCGGACGCCCCTTGATCAGCTCCTGGAGCTGGGCGACGACCGTGTGCTCACGGGCGAGGAAGTTGTAGGCGTCGACGCCGACGAGGGCCTCGATACGGCGGACACCCGAGCCGATGGAGGACTCGCCGAGCAGCTTCACCAGGCCCAGCTGGGCGGTGTTGTGCACGTGCGTGCCACCGCACAGTTCCTTGGAGAAGTCGCCGATGGTGACCACGCGGACGCGCTCGCCGTACTTCTCGCCGAACTCGGCGATGGCGCCCTGCTTCTTGGCCTCGTCGATGCCCATGACCTCGGCCTGCACGTCGAGGTCGCGGGCGAGCACCTCGTTGATCTTCTGCTCGACGTCGGTCATCACGGCCGTCGGCACGGCGGAGGGGGAGCCGAAGTCGAAGCGGAAGCGGCCCGGCTGGTTCTCGGAACCGGCCTGGGCGGCCGTCGGGCCGAGGGCGTCGCGCAGGGCCTGGTGGGTCAGGTGGGTGGCCGAGTGGGCGCGGGCGATGGCGTGGCGGCGGCGGGCGTCGATCGAGGCGTGGGCCCTGGCACCGACGGTCACCTCGCCGACCTGGACGACGCCCTTGTGGACGTACACGCCCGGGACCGGCTTCTGGCAGTCGCGGATCTCGATGACGGCACCGGAGTCGACCCTGATCCGGCCGGTGTCGCCGATCTGGCCACCGCCCTCGGCGTAGAACGGGGTGCGGTCCAGGACGACCTCGACCTCGTCGCCCTCGGTGGCGGCGGGTGAGGACACTCCGTCGACCAGGATGCCGACGATCGTGGACTCGCCCTCGGTGTCGGTGTAGCCGATGAAGTCGGTGGCACCGGCGGCGTCCGCGATCTCGCGGTAGGCGCCCATGTCGGCGTGGCCGGTCTTCTTGGCCTGGGCGTCGGCCTTGGCGCGCTCCCGCTGCTCCTTCATCAGACGGCGGAAGCCGTCCTCGTCCACGGAGAGGCCCTGCTCGGCGGCCATCTCCAGGGTGAGGTCGATCGGGAAGCCCCAGGTGTCGTGGAGCAGGAAGGCCCGGTCGCCGGAGAGGACCGTGCCACCGGCCTGCTTGGTCTCGGTGACGGCGGTGTCGAGGATGTTGGTGCCGGCCTTCAGCGTCTTGAGGAAGGCGTTCTCCTCGGCGATCGCCACCTTCTCGATCCGCTCGCGGTCGGTGATCAGCTCGGGGTACTGCCGGCCCATCATGCCGATCACGGTGTCGATCAGGTCCTTGACGACCGGACCGGTCGCACCGAGCAGGCGCATGTTGCGGATGGCGCGGCGCATGATGCGCCGCAGGACATAGCCGCGGCCCTCGTTGCCGGGGGTGACACCGTCGCCGATGAGCATCACGGACGTACGCATGTGGTCGGTGACCACGCGCAGCGACACGTCCGACTCGTGGGCGTCGCCGTAGCGCACGCCGGTCAGCTCGGTGGCCTTGTCGATGACGGTCATGGAGGTGTCGATCTCGTACATGTTCTGCACGCCCTGCAGAATCATGGCGAGGCGCTCCAGGCCGAGGCCCGTGTCGATGTTCTTGCTGGGGAGTTCGCCGAGGATCTCGAAGTTGTCCTTGCCGATGCCCTCGCCCCGCTCGTACTGCATGAAGACGAGGTTCCAGATCTCCACGTACCGCTCGTCGTTGACGGCGGGGCCGCCCTCGACGCCGAACTCGGGGCCGCGGTCGTAGTTGATCTCGGAGCACGGGCCGCACGGGCCGGGGACGCCCATCGACCAGTAGTTGTCCTTCATGCCCAGGCGCTGGATGCGCTCCCGGGGCACGCCGACGACCTCGTGCCAGATGCGCTCGGCCTCGTCGTCGTCCTTGTAGACGGTGATCCACAGGCGCTCGGGGTCGAGACCGTAACCGCCCTTGTCCTGGGGGCTGGTGAGCAGCTCCCAGGCGAGCTTGATGGCGCCTTCCTTGAAGTAGTCGCCGAAGGAGAAGTTGCCGCACATCTGGAAGAACGTGCCGTGGCGCGTGGTCTTGCCGACCTCTTCGATGTCGGGCGTGCGCACGCACTTCTGCACGCTGGTGGCGCGCGGGAAGGGCGGCTTGACCTCACCCAGGAAGTAGGGCTTGAAGGGCACCATGCCGGCGGGGACGAGGAGCAGAGTCGGGTCGTCCGCGATGAGCGACGCCGAAGGGACGACGGTGTGCCCGCGCTCCTCGAAGAAGCTCAGCCAGCGGCGGCGAATCTCGGCCGACTCCATCAGTGGTCCTCATTCCGGTTGTACGAGTGCTTCGTGTGCGAAGACATCGGGGCCTCGATGTACTTCTGGTCACTGGGGTTGTTCTCGATGGCGGCGTACCGCCGGGGCGCCGGGAGTTCGGGGTCCTCGTGCATGCCGAGGGCCTCCCCCAGCTCGGCCTCCCGCTGGGCCATGTTGTCGCGGACGTCGAGCGCGAAGCCGACCGCGCGGTCCTTCAGGCGCTGGCCGGCCTCCAGGGCCTTGTTCGCCGCGGTGGCGGCCAGGCTCTCCGGAGTCAGCTGCTTGAGCTTGCGGTTGACCTTGGTGGTGGCCCACACGCCGGCGGCGACACCGGAGGTGAACCAGAACGTTCGGCGGAACATCGCTCGGTCTCAGTCCTTACTTCCGCTTGCGTCGTGCGGCGGGGACCGTCCGGCCCACGATCACGGTACGCCGGGCCGACTTCCCGGGCACGTCCTCCTCCTTGCGTGCGCCGAGCGCCCGGCGGACGCCGTAGCCGAAGGCCGCGACCTTGACCAGCGGGCCGCCGAAGGTGGAGGCGACGGTGGTCGACAGCGCGGAGGCGTTCGAGGTGACCTCCTGGACGTCGGAGGCGATCGCGTCGACCCGGTCGATCTGGGTCTGCGCGGAGCGCACCGCCTGGGAGGCGTCGGCGAGCAGGGGGACCGCCTGGTCCGTCACGTCCGCGACGAGTTTGGTGGTCGCCTTGAGCGTCTGGGCCAGCCTCGCCAGTGCGACCGCGAGGAAGGAGACCAGGATCGCCCAGAAGACGGCCACCAGAATCCCGGCCACCTCTCCACCGGACACTGTGCGCACCCGCTCCCTGAAACGTGCTCTGAACATCGGAACCATGAAAAAGCAGTGTCCCGAGCCTATCGCGCCGGGGCCGAGGCTCCGTACCGGATTACCGGAGGGGCGGGCGGAGCCGCGGGAAGCGATTGTACGGAATGAACACGGTTCAGTACGCTCCGTGTCCCATGCGAGGTCCTCACAGCTGCGCCCCCTGGGCGGACGGCGATCCGCCCCTCGAACTCACCGCTTTCGTCGGGCGGTCGGCCGAGCTGGCCGAGCTGACGGCGGCACTCGGTCAGGCCCGGCTGGTGACCGTGACCGGGGTGGGCGGGGTCGGCAAGTCCCGGCTCGCCGTGCGGGTGGCGGCGCGGTGGGCGTCCGGCGACCCGGCACGCGGCGTGCCCGCGGCGGACCGGGGTCGGGTGGAGCTGGCGCCCGTACGTGATCCGCAGTTCCTGGAGTACGCGGTCGTGGAGGCGCTGGGACTGACCGACCACACCACCCGCATGCCCCGGGAGACGCTGCTGGGACATCTGGCCGGCCGCCGGGTCCTGCTGGTGCTGGACGGGTTCGAGCACCTCGTGACGGCCTGTGCCGACCTGGTGGCGGAGCTGCTGCGGAAGCTGCCGGAGCTGCGTGTGCTGGCGACGGGTCGGCGTCCGCTCGGGCTGGCGGGCGAGCGGCTGTTCCCGCTGGCTCCGCTCGGCGAGGACGACGCGGTGGAGCTGTTCGTGGACCGGGCCCGGGCGCAGGGGGTGGCGGTGGCCGACGGGGCCGAGGTGCGGGAGGTGTGCCGTCGGCTGGAGGGGATCCCGCTGGCGCTGGAGCTGGCGGCCGGGCGGCTGCGGGCGCTGTCCCCGGCGCAGCTGCTGCAACGCCTCGACGACCGGTTCCGGCTGCTGACCGGCGGCGGCCGGGACGCCCTCCCCCGGCACCAGACGCTGCGCACGGCGATCGGCTGGAGCCACGAGCTGTGCACGCCGGCCGAGCGGCTGCTGTGGGCACGGCTGTCGGTGTTCGCGGGGACGCTCGACCTGGAGGCGACCGAGTACGTGTGCAGCGGGGACGGGCTGTCCGCCGAGGACGTGCTGGACGTGCTGTCGGAGCTGCTCGCCCAGTCGGTCGTCTCCCGCGAGGAGGCGCCGACGGGCCCTCGCTACCGGATGCTGGAGACCGTGCGCGCCTACGGCGCCGACTGGCTGGAGGCGACCGGGGACGCGGTGCGGCTGCGCAGACGCCACCGGGACTGGTACCTGGGCCTGGCGACCTGGTGCGAACTGGAGTGGTTCTCGCCGCGGCAGCGGGAGGTGGCCGCGCGGGTGGACACCGAGCTGCCGAATCTGCGGACGGCGCTGGAGTTCTGCCTGACCGAGCCGGACGAAGCGCATCTGGGCCAGTATCTGGCCGGTTCGCTGTGGTTCTGCTGGGTGGGCTGCGGCCGGCTCTCCGAGGGGCGGCGCTGGCTGGAGCGCAGTTTGGAGCTGGACTCGGCGTACGAGCAGTCCCGGCTGAAGGCGCTGTGGGTGCTCGGCTACGTGGCGATCCTGCAGGGCGACACCGTACCGGCGCTGCGGGCGCTGCGGGCGTGCCGGGTGCAGGCGGAACGGTCGGCCGACCCGACGGCGGTGGCGTACGCCGAGCACCGCACCGGCTGTCTGGCCCTGGTCACGGATGACATGGCCCGTGCTGAAACGCTGCTGCGCTCGGCGCTGGACCGTTACCGGGAGATCGGCGAGCTCAACAGCAACGTGCTGATGGGTCAGGTGGAACTGGCGATGGCACGGGCGTTCCAGGGGGATCTGCCGGACGCGGTGCGGCTGTGCGAGGACGTGCGCCGGGTGTGCGAGGACCACGGGGAGCGCTGGGCGCGGTCGTACGCGCTGTACGTGCTGGCGTACGCGGCCTGGCTCGGCGGGGACCCGGCCGGCGCGCGGGTGCTGCTGGCGGACTGTCTGGACAACGCGCACGCCTTCCGCGACCTGCTGGGCTCGGTGCTGTCGATCGAGCTGCTGGCGCTGGTGACGGTGGCGCAGGGGGATCCGGTGGAGGCGGCGGTGCTCCAGGGCGCCGCCGGGCGGCTGTGGCCCTCGGTCGGGCTGCCGCTGTTCGGTTCGGCGTACTACAACGCCCCGCACGAGCAGTGCGCGGCAGCCGCGCGGCAGGCGCTCGGCGACGCCCGGTACGCGCAGTGTGTGCGGGAGGGTGCGGAGCTGGACCGGGAGGCGGCGGTGGCCCGGGCGCTGCGGCACGGGGAGGTGGCGGCGCTGTCCGCGCTGCCGGCGCCGCGCGGTCCGGTGGCCCGGGGCGGCGGGGAGACCGGGACGCAGGGTGAGCCGGGCAAGCGGGCCGAGGCGGGCAAACGCGAACCCGCCGCCTCGCCCACCCGGAAGGGCGGGGAGACGGCGGGCTGAGGTGCTGCGCCTGGGCTGGGGTCAGCGGGCGTAGTACTCGACGACGAGCTGCTCGTCGCAGATCACCGGAACTTCCTTGCGGTTCGGCTCGCGGTCCAGGCGGAACGCCAGGGCCTTGAGGTTCACCTGCAGGTAGCGCGGGGTCTCGCCGTCGGGGGCGAAGCCACCCTCACGGGCGATCTGGAAGAGCGTCTTGTCCTTGGAGCGGTCGCGGACCTGCACGACGTCGTCCGGGCGGACGCGGAAGGACGGCTTGTCGACCTTCTGACCGTTGACCTGGATGTGGCCGTGGACGACCATCTGGCGGGCCTGGTAGATCGTGCGGGCGATGCCCGAACGCAGGACCAGCGCGTCGAGGCGACGCTCGAGCTCGATGATCAGGGCCTCACCGGTCTTGCCCTGGACCTTGGAGGCACGCTCGTAGGCGCGGACGAGCTGACGCTCGGACACGTCGTACTGCGCGCGCAGGCGCTGCTTCTCCAGCAGACGGACCTTGTAGTCCGAGTTCTGCTTGCGGCCACGGCCGTGCTCACCCGGCGGGTAGGGGCGGGCCTCGAAGTACTTGACGGCCTTCGGCGTCAGCGCGATGCCGAGGGCACGCGACTTCTTGACCTTGGGGCGGGACTGGTTCGCCACGTGTTCTTCTCTTTCCTAGTTTCCGGCTTGTCAGGTTTAGAGAGGTCGCATCCGCAGCCGGGAAAACCCGTCGGGTCCGCAGGGGACCTGTCGGGCAGCCGCTTCCCTGGTCTGGGCACATACGTGCAGCACGCGAGTGGCCCACCGACCGTCCCGGGAACCGGGTGGTGGTGGGCTGCCCGCGACACCGTTCGACGGTGCGCGACGCTCCTGGAGCCGGTCCGCGAAGAACCGGGCCTCCGGCCGACTGTCCCGCTCTGACAGCACAGGACTCGGCGCTTCGGAGCAGTCTACAGGGTGCTCATGACCGCTTGCGACCGAGGTGCTTGCGCGTCCACTCCACGGCGTCCGCGTATCTGGCCTCGGCGCCGTGCCGGCTCGGCGCGTAGTACTCGCGGTCCTTCAGGGCGTCCGGGGCGTACTGCTGCTGGGCGATGCCCTCCGGCAGGTCGTGCGGGTACACGTACCCCTGGGCGTGGCCGAGTTGGGCGGCGCCTTTGTAGTGTCCGTCGCGCAAGTGCGCCGGCACCGGGCCGGCCAGGCCCTTGCGTACGTCCTCCATGGCGGCGCCGATCGCGTTGGTCGCCGAGTTCGACTTGGGGGCGAGGGCCAGGGCGATGGTGGCGTGGCTGAGGGTGAGGGCCGCCTCCGGGAAGCCGATCATGGCGACGGCCTGGGCGGCGGCGACCGCGATCGGCAGCGCGTTGGGGTCGGCGAGGCCGATGTCCTCACTGGCGGAGATCATCAGGCGGCGGGCGATGAACCGGGGGTCCTCGCCGGCCTCGATCATGCGCGCCAGATAGTGCAGGGCCGCGTCGACGTCGGAGCCGCGGATGGACTTGATGAGGGCGCTGGCGACGTCGTAGTGCTGGTCGCCGTCGCGGTCGTACGTCACCGCGGCCCGGTCGACGGTCTGCTCCAGCGTCTGCAGGGTGAGCTCGCTCTCGCCCTGGTCCAGGGCGGCCCCGGCGGCGGCCTCCAGGGCGGTCAGGGCGCGGCGGGCGTCGCCGCCGGCGATCCGCAGCAGATGCTCCTCGGCTTCCCCGGGGAGCGTGACGGCGTTCCTCAGACCGCGTTCGTCGGCGAGCGCGCGCCTGAGCAGGCCCCGGATGTCGTCGTCGGTGAGGGGTTCGAGGGTGAGCAGGAGGGAGCGGGAGAGCAGCGGGGAGATCACCGAGAAGTACGGGTTCTCCGTGGTGGCCGCGATCAGGGTCACCCAGCGGTTCTCCACGGCCGGCAGCAGGGAGTCCTGCTGGGCCTTGCTGAAGCGGTGGATCTCGTCCAGGAAGAGGACGGTCTCCTTGCCGAAGCCGCCGATGGCGCGGCGGGCGCCGTCGATGACCGCGCGGACCTCCTTGACGCCCGCGGTGATCGCGGACAGCTCCACGAACCGCTTGTCGGTCGCCTTCGAGACGACGTACGCCAGGGTGGTCTTGCCGGTGCCGGGCGGGCCCCACAGGATCACCGAGGACGGGCCGGCGGGGCCGCCGGAGCCCTCGCCGACCAGGCGGCGCAGGGGCGAGCCGGGTTTCAGCAGGTGCTGCTGGCCCACGACCTCGTCGAGCGTGCGCGGGCGCATGCGCACCGCCAGGGGGCTGCCTGCCGGGTCCTTCTCCTGGCGTTCTTCTGCTGCGGCGGTGAAGAGGTCGGGTTCCACTCTGAAACCCTAGAACACCGCACTGACAATCCCCCCAGGGCCCGTCAGCTGGTCCAGAAGTCCCACCAGCGGGTCAGGACCAGCATGCCGATGATGCCGACGTGCAGGACGGGCACCACCCAGGTGAACTCGCCGAAGAAGGACTTCAGCCAGCGCGGGCCCGGCAGGAAGTCGTTGCGGATGTTGAACGAGGTGACGTACCAGAACATGGTGATCGTGGCGACCCAGGCGAGCGAGCACCACAGGCACAGCGCGTTGATCCGGTACAGGGACTGGAACTGCAGCCAGGTGCAGAAGGCGACGCCGAAGAGGCAGCCGAAGTTGAAGGTCAGCCAGTACCAGCGGGGGAAGCGGGCGCGGGCCAGCAGGCTCATGCCGACGCAGATCACGACGCCGTAGCAGACCAGGCCGAGCATCGGGTTGGGGAAACCGAAGGCGGCGGCCTGCTTGCTCTCCATGACGCTGCCGCAGGAGACCACCGGGTTGAGGCTGCAGCCGGGGGTGAAGGTCTTGCCCGCGACCTTGGCCTCGAGGAGCTTGAACTTGTCGATCGTGATGACCCAGGCGGCCAGCAGTCCGGCCGCGCCGGTGATCACCAGCAGGATGGCGAGGGCGCGGCTGCCGCCCACCGCGTGCGGGGCGGTGGCGCGCTGCGGACCGGGCTCCGCGGAGACGTCGTTCACTGTCGTCTTGCTCATCACGCCGATTCCGTCACTTGAGACTTGGACCATCTTCGGGCACGGTCATTCTGCCGCACGGGCACGTGTGTCCACCGTTCGGTGGACATAAGAAGGTACGCACGGCGGGCCCGGATCGCTCGGATCCGGCCGAGTCTCGGGGGCACGAGAGAACCGGCGAACGAACGCGCGGTGGACGAGTCGGCGTCCGTGTCGTTGACGGTCCGCGCGGCGGGCGACCGCACCGGGCCCGCACGGCGCCGTGCGCCGCCGACCGCCGCATCACCGGGACGGGCGCCGGAGAACTCCGGCGCCCGTCCGGTCGCTAGCCGAGCCGTGCCTCGAGTTCCGCCACGATCTCGTTGACGCCGATCGCCACCTGCTCACCGGACTCCATGTCCTTGAGCTGGACGACGCCCTCGGCGAGGTCGCGCTCGCCGGCCACGACCGTGTAGCGGGCGCCCGAGCGGTTGGCGTTCTTCATGGCGCCCTTCAGGCCCTTGCCGCCGTACGCGAAGTCCGCCGCGATGCCCACCTTGCGCAGCTCGGTGACCTTCCCGAAGAGCACCCGGCGGGCCTCCTCGCCGAGCGGGACCGCGTAGACACTGGTCGCCGACGGGATGTCCAGTTCGACGCCCTCGGCCTCCAGGGCGAGGACCGTGCGGTCGACGCCGAGGGCCCAGCCGACGGAGGGCAGCGCGGGGCCGCCGATCATCTCGGACAGGCCGTCGTACCGGCCGCCGCCGCCCACCGCGGACTGCGAGCCGAGACCGTCGTGCACGAACTCGAAGGTGGTGCGGGTGTAGTAGTCCAGGCCGCGCACCAGCTTCGGGTCGTCCTCGAAGGAGACGCCCGCCGCGGTGACCAGGTCGCGCACCTCCTCGTGGTACGCCTTGCACGCGTCGCACAGGTAGTCGCGCAGGAGGGGCGCGCCGGTCAGCTGCTTCTGCACCGACTCGCGCTTGTCGTCGAGGACACGGAGCGGGTTGATCTCCGCGCGCCGGAGCGTGTCCTCGTCCAGGTCCAGGCCGCGCAGGAAGTCCTGGAGCGCGGAGCGGTACACCGGACGGCACTCCTTGTCGCCCAGGCTGTTCAGCAGGATGCGGAAATCGCGCAGGCCGAGCGAGCGGTACGCCTGGTCGGCCAGGATGATCAGCTCGGCGTCAAGCGCCGGGTCCTCCGCGCCGATCGCCTCGGCGCCCACCTGGGAGAAGTGCCTGTAGCGGCCCTTCTGGGGGCGCTCGTAGCGGTAGTACGAGCCGGAGTACCAGAGCTTGACCGGGAGGTTGCCGGCCTTGTGCAGGTTGGCCTCCAGCGCCGCGCGCAGCACGGAGGCGGTGCCCTCGGGGCGCAGGGCCAGCTTGTCGCCGCCCTTGGTCTCGAAGGCGTACATCTCCTTGGTCACGATGTCGGTGGACTCGCCGACACCGCGCGCGAACAGCTCGACGTTCTCGAAGCCGGGCGTCTCGATGTAGCCGTAGCCGGAGTTGCGCAGCGGGGCGGCGATCGCCTCGCGGACCGCCAGGAACTTGGCCGAGTCCGGCGGGATCAGGTCGTAGGTGCCCTTGGGGGCGTTGAAGGTGCTCACGGAAGCTCTCTCGTCACATTCCTCGTCGGGGAGCCTGGGCGGCGTCCTGGCCGGCGGCCACCTGCCGCAGATAGGGGTTGGTGGCGCGCTCCTGGCCGATGCTGGTCTGGGGGCCGTGGCCGGACAGCACCACGGTGGAGTCGTCGAGCGGCAGGCAGACGCGGGCCAGCGAGCGCAGCATGTCCTCCATGGACCCGCCCGGCATGTCGGTGCGTCCGATGGAGCCGGCGAACAGCAGATCCCCGGAGAAGAACACCGACGGGATGTCGGCGGTCTCGGGCATCCGGAAGGTCACCGACCCCTTGGTATGGCCCGGCGCGTGCGCGACGGAGAACTCCAGCCCGGCCAGCTCCAGGGTCGCGCCGTTCGTCAGCTCCCTGACGTCGTCCGGCTCCCCCACGGTCAGCTCGCCCAGCAGCGGCATGCCGATGGAGCGGCCGAGCGCCTTCTCGGGGTCGCTCATCATGTACCGGTCCTCGGGGTGGATCCAGGCCGGTACCTCGTGCGCTCCGCAGACGGGGACGACCGAGGCCACGTGGTCGATGTGGCCGTGGGTGAGGACGACGGCGACGGGCTTGAGCCGATGCTTCCTCAGCGTCTCCTCGACGCCTTCGGCGGCCTGGTGGCCCGGGTCGATGATCACGCACTCCTCACCGGCGGCGGGGGCGACGAGATAACAGTTCGTCCCCCAGGCCCCGGCGGGGAACCCGGCAATGAGCACGATCGTCCTTCGTTGTGTCGAATACTGGCGGCTTCAGCTGCTCCCAGAGCCTACCGGCGCTGCCGTTTCCTCAGCGAACCCATATACGGTACGGGGCTACACGCAGCGGTCGGCTCACGAGGACGCAGACGTCCCGCCCGACACACGACACGCATAGGAGACAACCCGGTGGTCAGCCAGGAGCAGCGGCGGCGTCAGCTCGCCCGGGAGAAGTTCTTGCGGCAGCAGCAGCGGCGCACCGAAGCGCGGCGCAAGGCCCGCCTGCGCAACTCCGCGATCGCGTCGGTACTGGGCCTGGTCGTGATCGGCAGTGTCGCCCTGTACACGACCGGTGTGCTCAAGGACGACGACAAGAAGACCAACGCGAGCGCCGAGACCACGCCGGGCGCCACACCGAGCGCCACGCCCACCAGCAAGGCTCCGGACCCGTGCGAGAAGCCGGCGGCCGGCTCGGTGAAGAAGCTGAGCTGGAAGAAGGAGCCGGCGATGACGGTCGACACGTCGGCGAAGTACACGATGAAGCTCGCGACGACGTGCGGTGACATCGGCATCGCGCTGAAGACGTCGGCGGCGCCGCACACGGTGAACTCGTTCGACTTCCTCGCGGGCCAGGGCTACTTCGACCACACCAAGTGCCACCGCCTGACGACCCGGGACATCTACGTCCTGCAGTGCGGCGACCCGCAGGGCACCGGCACCGGCGGTCCCGGCTACACGCTCCCGGACGAGAACCTCAAGGACAAGAGCCTGAAGGGCAACGCGTACCCGGCGGGCACGGTGGCGATGGCCAACACCGGGCAGAAGCACACCGGCGGCAGCCAGTTCTTCCTCGTCTTCAAGGACAGCCCGCTGCCGCCCCAGTACACCCCGTTCGGCACCATCGACGCGGCGGGCATGAAGGTGCTGAACAAGATCGCCGCCGCCGGCGAGAACACGGGCGCCGGGGACGGCGCGCCGAACGCTACGGTCGTGATCGACAAGGCCACGGTCGCCAAGTCCTGAGCGGCGTCGGTCCCGCCCGGCCGCGGTACCCGAACGTGAAGGTCAACACGGCCGGTAGCGGAATTTCGCTCGCGCTGGATGCGGACAGGCAACCCGCTGGTCGCCTATGTTGGCCGTGACGAAACTGTGGACGATGCCCGGGGGTGCTGAGGCCCTCCGCAGGCATCATGTGGAGGAGGCGCTGTGAGCAGCGACCCGTGGGGCCGCGTCGACGAGACGGGGACCGTGTACGTGCGTACGGCCGACGGCGAGCAGGTCGTCGGTTCCTGGCAGGCCGGCTCCCCTGAGGAGGCGCTGGCCTACTTCGAGCGCAAGTACGAGGGCCTGGTTGTCGAGATCGGCCTCCTCGAGAAGCGGGTGAAGACGACCGACCTGTCGGCGAAGGACGCCCAGACCGCCATCGGCCACCTGCGCGAGCAGGTGGACGCGCACCACGCGGTGGGCGACCTGGACACGCTGCGCAGTCGGCTGGACAAGCTGGTGGCGACCGTGGAGGCGCGCCGCGAGGAGCGCAAGGCCCAGCGCGCCAAGCAGTCCGACGAGGCCCGCAAGGCCAAGGAGGACCTGGTCGTCGAGGCCGAGCAGCTGGCGCAGTCCGACCAGTGGCGGGCCGCCGGTGAGCGGCTGCGTGCGCTGGTGGACACCTGGAAGGGACTGCCGCGTCTGGACCGCAAGTCCGACGACGAGCTGTGGCACCGCTTCTCGCACGCCCGGTCGGCGTTCTCCAAGCGCCGCAAGGCGCACTTCGCGCAGCTGGACGCGCAGCGCGAGGAAGCCCGCCGGACCAAGGAACGGCTGGTCGCCGAGGCGGAGGCGCTGTCGGGTTCGACGGACTGGGGGCCGACGGCCGCCCGTTACCGCGAGCTGATGGCGGAGTGGAAGGCCGCGGGCCGCGCCCAGCGCGAGCACGAGGACGACCTGTGGAACCGCTTCCGCGGCGCCCAGGACGTGTTCTTCGCCGCCCGCGGCTCGGTGTTCGCCGAACGGGACGCCGAGCAGTCGGAGAACCTGAAGCTGAAGGAGGAGCTGGCCGAGGAGGCCGAGAAGCTCCTGCCGATCGGCGACCTGAAGTCCGCGCGTGCTGCCTTCCGTTCGATCAATGAGCGCTGGGAGGCCATCGGTCACGTCCCGCGGGACGCACGGCCGAAGGTCGAGGGCCGGATGCACGCCGTGGAGCGGGCGATCCAGGAGGCCGAGGAGGCCGAGTGGCGCCGGACGAACCCGGAGGCACGCGCGCGTGCCGAGGGTCTGACCGGTCAGCTGCAGGCCGCCGTGGACAAGCTGAGGGCGCAGATCGAGCAGGCGCGCGCCCAGGGCAACAACTCCAAGGCCGACAAGCTGGAGAAGGAGCTGGAGGGTCGTCAGGCGCTCCTGGACCAGGCTCTGAAGGGTCTGCACGAGTTCGGCGGCTGAATCCCCCCACCCCGCATGGGAAAGGGCCCCGTACGCGCGTACGGGGCCCTTTCCCATGCGCTTACGTCCGTCTACGAGCGGCTGCGTCCCGACGTCACGCGGTACACGTCGTACACGCCCTCCACGCCCCGGACGGCCTTCAGGACGTGGCCGAGGTGCTTGGGGTCGCCCATCTCGAAGGTGAAGCGTGAGGTGGCCACCCGGTCGCGGGAGGTCTGGACGGCCGCCGAGAGGATGTTGACGTGCTGGTCGGACAGGACGCGGGTGACGTCCGAGAGCAGACGGGAGCGGTCCAGGGCCTCGACCTGGATGGCGACCAGGAACACCGAGGACTGGGTGGGCGCCCACTCGACGTCGAGGATGCGCTCCGGCTCCCGCGACAGTGAGTCGACGTTGACGCAGTCGCTGCGGTGAACCGATACGCCACTGCCGCGCGTGACGAAGCCGATGATCGGGTCGCCGGGCACCGGCGTGCAGCAGCGGGCCAGCTTGACCCACACGTCGTCGACGCCCTTGACGACGACGCCCGGGTCGGCGCTGGAGCGCCGCTTGCGGCTGCGGCTGCGCGACGGCGGGACCGACTCGTCGATCTCCTCGGTGGCGGCCTCCTCGCCGCCGAGGGCCTGGACGAGCTTCTGCACGATGTTCTGCGCGGAGACATGGCCCTCGCCGATCGCCGCGTACAGCGCGGAGATGTCCGAGTAGCGCATCTCGTGCGCGAGCGTGACGAGCGAGTCGCCGGTGAGGATCCGCTGGATCGGCAGGTTCTGCTTGCGCATGGCCCGCACGATGGCGTCCTTGCCGTGCTCGATCGCCTCGTCCCGGCGCTCCTTGGAGAACCAGGCGCGGATCTTGTTGCGTGCCCGCGGCGACTTGACGAAGCCGAGCCAGTCCCGCGACGGGCCGGCGCCGGCCGCCTTGGAGGTGAAGACCTCCACGAGGTCGCCGTTGTCCAGGGTGGATTCGAGCGGTACGAGACGGCCGTTGACCCGTGCCCCTATGGTGCGGTGGCCGACCTCGGTGTGCACGGCGTAGGAGAAGTCGACCGGGGTGGCGCCCGCGGGAAGGGCGATGACATCGCCCTTCGGCGTGAAGACGAAGACCTCGTTGCGCGACAGGTCGAAGCGCAGGGACTCCAGGAACTCGCCCGGATCCTCCGTCTCCTTCTGCCAGTCCAGCAGCTGTCGCAGCCACGCCATGTCGTTGAGGTGGTCGTCCTTGCCGGTGCTGCGGGGCGCGTCGGAGCGCACCTTGGAGGCGCCGGCGACGGCCTCCTGCTTGTACTTCCAGTGCGCGGCGATGCCGTACTCGGCGCGGCGGTGCATGTCGAAGGTGCGGATCTGCAGCTCGACGGGCTTGCCGTTGGGGCCGATGACCGTCGTGTGCAGCGACTGGTACATGTTGAACTTGGGCATCGCGATGTAGTCCTTGAACCGGCCGGGGACCGGGTTCCATCGCGCGTGCACCGTGCCGAGGGCGGCATAGCAGTCGCGGACGGTGTCGACGAGGACGCGGATGCCCACCAGGTCGTAGATCTCGGCGAAGTCGCGGCCTCGCACGATCATCTTCTGGTAGACGCTGTAGTAGTGCTTCGGGCGGCCGGTGACGGTCGCCTTGATGCGGGCGGCGCGGAGGTCGGCCTGGACCTCGTCGGTCACTATGGCCAGGTACTCGTCACGCTTCGGCGCCCGCTCGGCCACCAGCCGTACGATCTCGTCGTACATCTTGGGGTAGAGGATCGCGAACGCGAGGTCCTCCAGCTCCCACTTGATGGTGTTCATGCCGAGGCGGTGGGCGAGCGGAGCGTAGATCTCCAGCGTCTCGCGCGCCTTCTTCTCCTGCTTCTCGCGCTTGAGATAGCGCATGGTGCGCATGTTGTGCAGGCGGTCGGCGAGCTTGATGACCAGGACGCGCGGGTCCTTGGCCATGGCGACGACCATCTTGCGCACGGTCTCGGCCTGCGCGGCCTCGCCGAACTTGACCTTGTCCAGCTTGGTGACGCCGTCGACGAGGAGGGCGACGGTGTCACCGAAGTCGCGGCGCAGCTGGTCGAGGCCGTACTCGGTGTCCTCGACGGTGTCGTGCAGCAGGCCGGCCATCAGCGTGGCCGGGTCCATGCCCAGCTCGGCGAGGATGGTGGTGACGGCGAGGGGATGCGTGATGTACGGGTCGCCGCTCTTGCGCTTCTGACCGCGGTGCCAGCGCTCGGCGACCTGGTAGGCGCGTTCGATCTGGCGCAGCGTCCCGCTCTCGATCTTCGGGTCGTTGCTGCGCACTATCCGCAGCAGCGGCTCCAGGACCGGGTTGTACGGGTTCGCGCGCTGGACACCGAGGCGGGCGAGGCGGGCCCGGACGCGGTTGGAGGACCCGGACCGGGTGGGCTGCGCGGCAGGCTGGCGCACCACGGGGGGCTGCGCCGGACGCTCGGGCGATGGGGGTCCCCCCTGAGCGGAGTCGAGCGTCGGGGAGGGCTTGGGGCGCGTGGACTCGGCGCTCTTCTCGACGGGCGCCGACTGGGCGTGCTCGACCGCCCCACGGGAGTCGTTCTTCACCTGGGAAGCGCTCGGCGCGGGCTTCGACGCGGCGGCCGAGGCGGGCTCGGGCTTGGCGGCGGTCAGTGGCTGGGCCTCGTCTGGCAAGAGGACTCCTCGTGCGCGATCCGGGTCCCCCGGTCAGGCTCCGGAAACCCCATGGTAGCGATCCTGCGCCCGGTCATCGCCTTCAGGCGGCTGTGAGGACCTTCTACCCCTGCAACGCGTGAGGCCCTCGCGGGATTCCGGAAGGTGTCCTCGGGGAGTTTTGCGGGTGGGCGGCAGGTGTCCGTACGGCGACGGCCGCCCCGGATGCTGCCGGGGCGGCCGTCGCCGTTCGGATCGGTCAGACCTGGAGGAGGGCCTCCAGCGGAGCCCCGCCCAGGGCCGGCTCCAGGCGGGCCCTGCCGCTCAGGAAGCCCAGCTCCATCAGGACCGCGACGCCGCACACCTCGGCGCCCGCGCGCTGGATGAGCTGGATCGCGGCCTCGGCGGTGCCGCCGGTGGCCAGGACGTCGTCCACGATCAGGACGCGGTCGCCCGCGGCCAGGTCCTCGGCGTGCACCTCGATCGCCGCCGAGCCGTACTCCAGGTCGTACGCCTGGCGCAGGGTGGCTCCGGGCAGCTTGCCCGCCTTGCGCACCGGGATGAAGCCCAGGCCCGCGCGGACGGCGACCGGGGCGCCGAGGATGAAGCCCCGGGCCTCCAGGCCGACGACCTTGGTCGCGCCGGTGCTGGCCGCGGTCCCGGCGAGCGCGTCGGTGAGCGCGGTGAAGGCCGCCGGGTCGGCCAGGAGCGGGGTGATGTCCTTGAACATCACGCCCGGCTCCGGGTAGTCGGCGACGTCGCGGATGCGGCTGAGCAGCAGCGCCGGGATGTCTGTGAGCTCGGTCATCGGCGCTTCCCGGAGGGTCGGCCGCGGCCCCGGCCGCGGGACGCGGGCTGGTTGCGCGGGCCCACGACGGCGGGGGCGGCGCCGTCGTCGGCGGGGTCGGCGTCGTCACCGGCGGTGCGGGCCTCGGCCGGCTCCTCGCCGACGGTGGCCTGGGCACGCTTGGCCAGGACCCGCTTCCTGAGCGCCTTCATCGCCGGCTCGCGCTCCTTGAGGTCGGCGACGAGCGGGGTGGCGATGAAGATCGACGAGTAGGCACCGGCCGCGAGGCCCACGAACAGCGACAGCGAGATGTCGTTGAGCGTGCCCGCGCCGAGGAAGCCGCCGCCGATGAACAGCAGACCGGCGACCGGCAGCAGGGCGACGACCGTGGTGTTGATGGAGCGGACCAGAGTGCCGTTGATCGACCGGTTGGCGATGTCGCTGTAGGTGAACCGGGTCTGCTTGGTGATGTCCTTCGTCTGCTCCTTGAGGCTGTCGAAGACGACGACCGTGTCGTAGAGCGAGTAACCGAGGATGGTCAGCAGACCGATGACCGTGCCGGGCGTGACCTCGAAGCCGACCAGGGCGTAGATACCGGTCGTGATGGTGATGTCGTGGATCAGCGCGACCAGCGCCGCGATGGCCATGCGCCACTCGAAGGCGATCGCCAGGTAGATCACCACGAGCACCATGAAGATCGCCAGGCCCTCCCATGCCTTGTTGGCGATCTGCTCGCCCCAGCTCGGGCCGACCAGGTCGGCGGCGAGCTTGTCGGGGTCGAGGTTCAGGTCCTTGGCCAGCTCCTGCTTGATCCGGTCGGACTGGTCGGTGTCGATGCCGGCGATCTGGATGCGCAGGCTGCCGTTGCCCAGCTTCTGCACGACCGCTTGCTGGCCGGAGGCGTTGTCGGCGTACTCCTCCGCCTTGGCCACCGACGTGCTCATCTTCGTGGGCGTCGTGAAGACCGCGCCGCCCTGGAACTCGATGCCCATGTTCAGGCCGCGCACCGCCAGGCCGACGATGGCCGTGATGGTGATCAGTATCGAGATGCCGTACCAGATCTTGCGCTTGCCGATGAAGTCGTAGGAGATCTCGCCGCGGTGCAGTCGAGAGCCGAGGTTGCCGAGTTTCGACATCGCTCACGCCTCCTTCGGGTCGACGGGGCCGGCGGCGGGTCCGGCGGGACGGCGGGTGCGGCGCAGCGGCGGCTTGGCGCCCAGGCCCTTCGGGTCGAGTCCGGACCACTTGTGGCCGCCGGCGAAGAACTGGCGGCGGGCCAGCAGCGTCATCAGCGGCTTGGTGAAGAGGAAGACGACGACCACGTCGAGGACGGTGGTCAGGCCCAGCGTGAACGCGAAGCCCTGCACCTTGCCGACGGTGACGATGAACAGCACGGCGGCGGCGAGGAACGACACGAAGTCGGAGACCAGGATGGTGCGCCGGGCACGCGGCCAGGCCCGCTCGACGGCGGGGCGCAGCGTACGGCCCTCGCGGATCTCGTCCCGGATGCGTTCGAAGTACACGATGAACGAGTCCGCGGTGATGCCGATGGCGACGATGGCACCGCAGACGGCCGGCAGGTTCAGCGCGAAGCCGATGGCCGGGCCGAGCAGGGCCATGATCACGTAGGTGAGCATCGCGGAGACCAGGAGGGAGGCCATGGCCACCAGCGACAGGCCGCGGTAGAAGACCACCAGGTAGATCATGACCAGCGCCAGGCCGATCGCGCCGGCGAGCAGACCGGCGTGCAGCTGCTCACCGCCGAGCGCGGCGGTGACGGTGGTGACGGACTGCTCCTGGAAGGAGAGCGGCAGAGCGCCGTACGACAGCATGTTGGCGAGGTTCTGCGCCTCCTCCTGCTTGAAGCTGCCGGAGATCTCCGCCTGGCCGCCGGTGATGGCCTGCCGGACGAACGGGGTGGAGACGACCTCACCGTCGAGGACGATGCCGAACTCGTTCTGCGGCTGCGTCTTCTGGGCCAGCTCACCGGTGATGTCGGCGAACTTGTCCGCCCCGCTCTTGGTGAAGGTCATCTGTACCTGCCAGCCGGAGGCGCCCTGGGTGTCGAAGACCGCCTGGGCCTTCTTCACCTCGGTGCCGTCCACGGCGGCCGGGCCGAGCACGTACTTGAACCAGGCCCCGTCGATCTCGCCGCAGGCCACGGTGGTGTCACCGGGCTTGGCCTTCTTGCCCGCGTTGGCGCGGTCGGCGGGCTTGGTGCAGTCCAGCGCCGCGTACTGGGCCTGGAGCTTGGAGGCCGTCTTCGAGGCGCTGCCGGAGGCCGAGGGGGTGGCCGACGGCTTGGAGCTGCCCGAGGCGGAACCGCTCGGCGAGGGGGTCGAGCCGGCCTTGAGCGCGTCGGTGACGGCGCGGCCCTGGGAGGTCGTCGCCGTGGCCGTCGGGGACGAGGAGCCGGGCGAGGACGCCTTCTCCTTCGAGGAGGCGCTCGACGACGGGCTCGTGCCGGGCTTCGGCGAGGAGCTGCCGCCGGAGGACGCGCTCGGCGAGGGGCTCTGCGCGGCGGCGCCGCTGGGCTCGCCGGCCAGGACCGGCCGGAAGTACAGCTTGGCGGTGGTGCCGACCTGCTCCTGGGCCTCCTTGGAGTTGGTGCCCTTGGGGATGTTGACGATGATGTTGTCGGTCCCCTGGGTCTGCACCTCCGCCTCGGAGACGCCCAGGCCGTTGACACGGCGGTTCATGATGTCGACCGCGGTGTCCATGTTGGCCTTGTTGATCGCGGACCCCTGGTCGGCCTTCGCCTTGAGCGTGATGCTCGTACCACCGGCGAGGTCGATGCCGAGACGCGGAGTCTTGTGCCCGGAGGCGAACATCCCTCCGGTCAGCGCCACGATGGCGATCAGGATGAGGGCCAGCGAGCGCCCTGGCTTGCTCTGGGCGCTCGCACTTCGGCCCCTCTTAGGTGCTGCCACCTTCTCGTACTCCCTCTCGGGCCGCCCCGCGCCCGGTCGGCGCGGTCGGCCATGACATGGTGTCGGGTCCCCGTACGGGGAACAGACGCGCCCGGGCTACGCGGGGCGCCATCATGCCGCCGCCGCGTGTCCCGGGGCGTGACTACTTCGCGTCGGAGTCGCCGTCGGTCTTCTTGGACTCGTCCTCCGCCTTGGCCTCGGCCGCGTCGGCCTTGTCCTCGGCGGCCTGGATCGCGTCCGCGCCGCGTTCGGCGGAGTCCTTCTTACCCAGGTCGATCTTGTCATCGGAGGCGGCGGCAGCGGCGGCGGATCCGTCGGACTCATCGGAATCGGTGAGGGAGGAGGCGTCGTCCGGAACGAGGCCGGCGTCGGACTTCAGGTCGTGCTCGATGCCGTGGACGATGCGGTTGTACTCGTCGTCGCTGAGGACGGCGCCGATGGCGTTCTTGGCGAAGAGGAGGTCGACGCCCGGACCGGCGTCGAGGAGGACCGTCTCCTCGTTGACCTCCTTGACCGTCGCGTAGATCCCCCCGATGGTGCGGACACCGGAGCCGGGCTGCATCTCGTTCCGCATCTGAGCGGCCTGCTGCTGCTTCTTCTTGGCCGAGCGCGTCATCAGGAACATGGCCGCGATGAGCACAATGAACGGGAGAAGGGTATAGGCATTCACGGGACGGAATTTCCTTCGCGCGACCGCGCGTGTGAGCGGCCTGTTGGATGGGGGTGTGGGTCGGCGCCGCCCACGAGGGCGGCATCGGCGGAGTCTAAGCGAGTCCGCTTGCATGGAACAACGCTCAGCATGGCACCTGGGTTCCTGCCGGGCCATCGCCCTCGCCGCGCGGCGGTCGTCACGCCCCGAACAGGTCCTGTTGTCCGTTTCCCCCGGCCGCCGAGCCCGGCGGGGTCAGCCCCAGATGCGCCCATGCCGCGGGCGTGGCGACCCGGCCGCGCGGGGTCCGGGCGAGCAGGCCCTCCCGGACCAGGAACGGTTCGGCGACCTCTTCCACGGTCTCCCGCTCCTCCCCCACCGCGACGGCGAGGGTGGACAGCCCGACCGGTCCGCCGCCGAACAGCTTCAGCAGGGCCTGGAGGACCGCGCGGTCCAGCCGGTCGAGACCGCGCGCGTCGACCTCGTACACGGCGAGGGCGGCGGCGGCGATCTCGCGGGTGATCAGCCCGTCGGCCTTGACCTGCGCGTAGTCGCGGACGCGGCGCAGCAGGCGGTTGGCGATACGGGGCGTGCCCCGGGAGCGGCCGGCGATCTCGGCGGCGCCCTGCGGATCGATCCCGACGTCGAGCAGGCTCGCCGAGCGGTGGACGACGCGCTCCAGCTCGTGCGGTTCGTAGAACTCCATGTGCCCGGTGAAGCCGAAGCGGTCGCGCAGCGGCGGCGGCAGCAGGCCCGCGCGCGTGGTGGCACCGACCAGGGTGAACGGCGGCAGCTCCAGCGGGATCGCGGTGGCGCCGGGGCCCTTGCCGACGATGACGTCGACGCGGAAGTCCTCCATCGCCATGTACAGCATCTCCTCGGCGGGCCGGGACATCCGGTGGATCTCGTCGAGGAAGAGCACCTCGCCCTCCTGGAGGGAGGAGAGGATCGCGGCGAGGTCGCCGGCATGCTGGATGGCGGGGCCCGAGGTGATGCGGATGGGGGCGCCCATCTCGGCCGCGATGATCATCGACAGGGTGGTCTTGCCGAGACCGGGCGCGCCGGAGAGCAGTACGTGGTCGGCGGTGGCGCCGCGCGCGCGTGCGGCGCGCAGGACGAGGTCGAGCTGTTCGCGGACCTTCTGCTGGCCGATGAACTCGCCGAGGTCCTTGGGGCGCAGGGCGGCCTCGACGGCCTGATCCTCCCGGTCGGCGACAGAGCCCACCAGCCGCTCCGCGGCGGGGCCCGGCCCCTCGGCGGCGGCGCTGTCGGTGGTGTCGTCCCAGTTCATGTGTGTGCCTTACGACGGGGTGGGTCAGCGGGCTCGGTTCAGGGTCTGCAGGGCGGCCTTCAGCAGCCGGCCCACCTGGGGCGTGCCGCCTTCCGCCTCGGCCTGGGGCGCCACCGCGGCGACCGCCTCGTCGGCCTCGCGGGTGGCGTAGCCGAGGCCGATCAGGGCCGCGTGCAGCTGGTCGCGCCAGCCCTGGCTGACGGGTGCGCCGACGGCCGGGGCGCCGAGGGGTTCGCCGAGCCGGTCCTTCAGTTCCAGCAGCAGCTTCTGGGCGCCCTTCTTGCCGATGCCGGGCACGGCCGTGAGGGCCTTCTCGTCGCCGGTGGCGACCGCGCGGCGCAGGGCGTCCGGGGTGTGCACCGCCAGCATGGCCTGGGCGAGGCGCGGGCCGACGCCGCTCGCGGTCTGCAGCAGCTCGAAGACCTGGCGCTCGTCGTCGTCGGCGAAGCCGTACAGGGTGAGCGAGTCCTCCCGGACGACGAGGGAGGTGTGCAGTTTGGCGGGCCGGCCCATCCGCAGCGCGGACAGCGTGTTCGGGGTGCACTGGACGGCCATGCCGACGCCGCCCACCTCGACGACCGCGGCGTCGGGAGCGAGTGCGGCGACCGTGCCGCTGACGAAGGCGATCATGCCGTACGGCCTTTCGTTGCGTGGACCGCGTGCCGGGCGGCGGCCTGCTGGAGTCGGTTCTGGGCGGGGGCGCGCCAGATGTGGCAGATGGCGAGCGCGAGGGCGTCGGCGGCGTCGGCCGGCTTGGGCGGCGCGGCGAGCCGCAGCAGACGGGTGACCATGGCGCCCACCTGGGCCTTGTCGGCGCGCCCGCTGCCGGTGACGGCGGCCTTGACCTCGCTGGGGGTGTGCAGGGCGACGGGAATGCCGCGCCGGGCGGCGCACAGCATCGCCACGGCGCTGGCCTGGGCGGTGCCCATCACCGTGCGCACGTTGTGCTGGCTGAAGACGCGCTCGACGGCGACGTACTCGGGCCGGTGTTCGTCCAGCCACTGCTCGATGCCCTGTTCGACGGCGAGGAGGCGGTGGCTGAGTTCCGCGTCGGCCTGGGTCCGGACGACCCCGACGCCGATCATGGTGAGCGGGCGGCCCGCGACCCCTTCGACGACGCCGACACCACACCGTGTCAGCCCGGGGTCCACCCCGAGTACACGCACGCGCGCCCCCTCCCTTTCGACGGCTCGATCGCCAGTTCGTGCAGGCTATCGGCTGCCACTGACAACGCCGTACAACGCGACGGGCCGACGGGGGTGTCCCGTCGGCCCGGTCGGCCAGCCGTTCGCGTTACGCGTCGACCTTCTCCATGACCTCGTCGCTCACGTCGAAGTTGGCGAAGACGTTCTGCACGTCGTCGCTGTCCTCCAGCGCGTCGATGAGCTTGAAGATCTTCTTGGCGCCCTCCTCGTCCAGCTCGACCTGCATGGTCGGGACGAAGTTGGCCTCGGCGGAGTCGTAGTCGATGCCGGCGTCCTGCAGGGCGGTGCGGACGGCGACCAGGTCGGTGGCCTCGCTGAGCACCTCGAAGGACTCGCCGAGGTCGTTGACCTCCTCGGCACCGGCGTCGAGGACGGCACCAAGGACGTCGTCCTCGGTCAGCTCGCCCTTGGGGACGATGACGACGCCCTTGCGGTTGAACAGGTACGACACGGAGCCGGGGTCGGCCATGGAGCCGCCGTTGCGGGTCATGGCCACACGGACGTCGGAGGCGGCGCGGTTGCGGTTGTCGGTGAGGCACTCGATGAGCACCGCGACACCGTTCGGGCCGTAGCCCTCGTACATGATCGTCTCGTAGTCGGCGCCACCGGCCTCGAGACCACCGCCACGCTTGATCGCGGAGTCGATGTTCTTGTTCGGGACCGACTGCTTCTTGGCCTTCTGGACGGCGTCGTACAGCGTCGGGTTGCCCTCGAGATCCACGCCGCCCATGCGCGCCGCGACCTCGATGTTCTTGATCAGCTTCGCGAAGAGCTTGCCGCGCTTGGCGTCGATCACGGCCTTCTTGTGCTTCGTCGTGGCCCATTTAGAGTGGCCGGACATCTGCCTGTCTCCTTCGCGTAACCCATCTCTATACGAACGCCAGAGATCCTACTAGGACTCCGCGGTCCGGTTCGCGTGCACCATGTCGACGAACAGGGAGTGCACGCGGTGGTCGCCGGTCAGTTCCGGATGGAACGAGGTGGCGAGCGCGTTGCCCTGGCGGACGGCGACGATGTGGCCCTCGTGCTCGGCGAGCACCTCGGCGGCGGCACCGACGGACTCCACCCAGGGGGCGCGGATGAAGACGCCCTCCACAGGATCGCCCGCGACGCCCCTCACGTCGACCGCGGCCTCGAAGGACTCGTTCTGCCGTCCGAAGGCGTTGCGGCGCACGATCATGTCGATGCCGCCGATGGTCTCCTGGCCCGAGCGGGGGTCGAGGATCTTGTCGGCCAGCATGATCATGCCGGCGCAGGTGCCGTAGACGGGCATGCCGTCCCGCACGCGCGCGCGGAGGGGCTCCATCACGCCGAAGAGCACGGCCAGCTTGGAGATGGTGGTGGACTCGCCGCCGGGCAGGACGAGTCCGTCGACCTCGGCGAGTTCCTCGGGGCGCCGCACCGGCCTGGCCACGGCGTCCGCCGCGGCCAGGGCGATGAGGTGCTCCCGTACGTCGCCCTGGAGGGCCAGGACGCCTATGACGGGTGCGTCAGTCATGTGTCTCGTGCAGTCCTCGGAAGTGGCTTACCAGCCGCGGTTGGCGTAGCGCTCGGTCTCGGGGAGGGTGTCGCAGTTGATGCCGACCATGGCCTCGCCGAGGTTGCGGGACGCGTCCGCGATGATCTTCGGGTCGTCGTAGAAGGTGGTGGCCTTCACGATGGCGGCGGCGCGCTTGGCCGGGTCGCCGGACTTGAAGATGCCGGAGCCGACGAAGACGCCCTCGGCGCCGAGCTGGCGCATCAGGGCCGCGTCGGCCGGGGTGGCGACGCCGCCGGCGGAGAAGAGGACCACCGGGAGCTTGCCCAGCTCGGCGACCTCCTTGACCAGCTCGTAGGGGGCGCGCAGGTCCTTGGCGGCGGCGTACAGCTCGTTGTTGTCGAAGCCGCGCAGCTTGGCGATCTCGTTCTTGATCTGGCGCAGGTGACGGACCGCCTCGACGACGTTGCCGGTGCCAGCCTCGCCCTTGGAGCGGATCATCGCGGCGCCCTCGGCGATGCGGCGCAGGGCCTCGCCCAGGTTGGTCGCACCGCACACGAACGGGGTGGTGAAGGCCCACTTGTCGGAGTGGTTGACCTCGTCAGCCGGGGTGAGCACCTCGGACTCGTCGATGTAGTCGACGCCGAGGGACTGCAGCACCTGGGCCTCGACGAAGTGGCCGATGCGGGACTTGGCCATGACTGGGATCGAGACGGCGTCGATGATGCCCTCGATCATGTCCGGGTCGGACATGCGGGCCACGCCGCCGTCCTTGCGGATGTCGGCCGGGACCCGCTCCAGCGCCATGACGGCGACGGCGCCCGCGTCCTCGGCGATCTTCGCCTGCTCCGGGGTGACGACGTCCATGATCACGCCGCCCTTGAGCTGCTCGGCCATGCCGCGCTTCACGCGGGCGGTGCCGATCTCGGGAGCCTGGTTGTCGGTGGTGGACACGGATGACCTCGCTGAAGTGAAAGAGGGCTGCTGCACCGACGAGGAAACGCGAATGGACCAGGCCACAGCAAGGGCCAATGGCAAGCCGGTGGATCCTTTTCGTCCACCTGCGGTTCAGGACACCCGCTCGACCAGGGCCGCGGGCGGCTCGTCGTCCATCTCGAAGGCCAGCGGGAAGGGGGCGTGGCCGGCCAGCCGGAACCAGCGGACCTTGCGGTGCTCACGCAGCCTGCGGGCGGCCCCCACGGCGTCGTTGTGGAAGCGGCGGGCCATCGGCACCCGGCGGACGGCCTCGGCCAGCTCGCGGGCCGCCTCCTCGCCGCCCGGCGCCTCGCGTACGGCCTCCACCTGCGCCGCTTCCCCGAAGACCGCCCGCAGCGCCTGGCTCAGCTCGCTCTCGGCGACCTCCCGCTGCTCCTCCTCGGCCTGCCGGGCCGCGTGCGCGGCCTCGTACAGCACGATCGAGGCGGCCGGGTCCAGCACGCCCGAGGTCGCCAGCTCCTGCGCCACGGAGGCCCGCCGCAGCAGCTGGGCGTCGAGCGCGGCCCGGGCGGCGTCCATCCGCGCGTGCAGCCGGTCCAGCCGCCCGGCGGTCCAGCTGAGATACCCGCCGACGGCGAGGAGCGCGACAAGGATCCAGATGAGGGTTGCGGTCACGGCCGAAGGCTATCGGCCCGCGCTCAGCGCCTGTGCCGTCAGTCCCGGGCCAGCCCGAAGCGGACCCGCGGGCCCGAAGCCCGTTCGGCCTGTGCCGTCAGTCCCGGGCCAGCCCGAAGCGGACCCGCGGGCCCGTCGCCCGTTCGGCCTGTGCCGTCAGTCCCGGGCCAGCCCGAAGCGGGCCCGCAGGCCCGTCGTCCGTTCGTCCGCGCCGACCGCCGCCGCGCCGGCCGTCACCGTCTCGTAGACGGACAGGATGTCCGCGCCGACCGTCGACCAGTCGAACCGCCGCACATGGGCGCTGCCGCGCTCGCGCAGCTCGGTGCGGCGCGCCGGGTCCTCCAGCAGCCGCAGGGCCGCCTCGGCCAGCGCGTCGGCGTCCTCGTTGGCGAAGACCTCCCCGGCCTCGCCCTGGTCGAGGACCTGGACGAACGCGTCCAGATCGGAGGCGAGCACGGGCGCCCCCGCCGACATCGCCTCGACCAGGATGATGCCGAAGCTCTCACCGCCGGTGTTGGGCGCGACGTACAGGTCGACGCTGCGCAGGAAGCGGGCCTTGTCCTCGTCGCTGATCATGCCGAGGAACTCCACGCGGGAGCGCAGCTCGCCGGGCAGGTCGGCGACGGCGGCCTCCTCGTCGCCGCGGCCCGCGACCAGCAGCCGCGCCCGCGGCCGGGCGGCCAGGATCTTCGGCAGGGCCTTCATCAGCACCGGAAGGCCCTTGCGGGGCTCGTCGATCCGGCCGATGAAGCCGATGGTGTCGCCCTGCCACTCCGCCTTGGGCTCGGCATCGGCGAAGAAACCCACGTCGACGCCGTTGGGGATGACGACCGCGTCCCCGCCGAGATGCTCGACCAGGGTGCGGCGGGCGTACTCGCTGACCGCGATCCGCGCGCTGATCTTCTCCAGCGCGGCCTGGAGGATCGCGTACGCGGCGATCATCGCCCGCGAGCGCGGGTTGGAGGTGTGGAAGGTGGCGACGATGGGCCCCTGCGCCGCCCAGCAGGTCAGCAGGCCCAGCGAGGGCGAGGTCGGCTCGTGGATGTGCACCACGTCGAAGGCGCCCTCGTGCAGCCAGCGCCGCACCCGCGCGGCCGACAGGAACCCGAAGTTCAGCCGGGCCACCGAGCCGTTGTACGGCACCGGGACCGCGCGGCCGGCCGAGACGACGTACGGCGGCAGAGGGGTGTCGTCGTCGGCCGGGGCGAGGACGGAGACCTCGTGGCCGAGGCGGAGGAAGTACTCGGCGAGGTCACGGATGTGGAACTGGACGCCACCGGGCACGTCCCAGGAGTACGGGCAGACGATCCCGATTCTCACGAGGGTCCCTTCATGGGGTCCAGGTCGGCGAGCCACAGCCGCTGGAGCATGTGCCAGTCCTCCGGATGGTCGGCGATCCCGGTGGCGAAGGCGTCGGCCAGCGCCTGTGTCATCACAGACGTCTTCTCGGCCCGGGCACCTGACCCGGGGACCTCGACCGGAGCATGGACCCGGCCCTTCATGACGGGCGAGTCGTCGTACCAGAGAGTGACGGGCAGCAGCAGCGCGCCCGTCTGCTGGGCCAGCAGAGCCGGCCCGGCCGGCATGCGGGCCGTCTCGCCGAAGAAGTCGACCTCGACACCGGAGGCGGACAGGTCGCGGTCGGCGACCAGGCACACCAGGCCGCCGGCGCGCAGCCGACGGGCCAGGGCACCGAAGGCGGTGCCGCCGCTGTGCGGCAGGACCTCCATGCCGAGGCCCTCGCGGTAGGCGACGAAACGGTCGTACAGCGTCTCCGGCTTCAGGCGCTCGGCGACCGTCGTGAACGGCGTCTCCAGCTTGGTGGTGACCCAGGCACCGGCCAGGTCCCAGTTGGCCAGATGCGGCAGGGCGAGGACAACGCCCCGGCCGGAGGCCAGCCCGTCGGTCAGGTAGTGGATGTCCATGGGGTCGAAGCCCGTCTTCACGCGCTCCGCGCTCCAGGCCGGCAGCCGGAAGGACTCCATCCAGTAGCGCAGGTACGAGCGCATGCCCGCGCGGGACAGCTCGGCGAGCCGCTCCGCTGTGGCGTCGGGCACCACGCGCGCGTAGTTGGCCTCCAGGCGCCGCACGCCCTTGCCGCGCTGCTTCCAGGCGAGGTCGGCGATGGTCCGGCCGAGGCGCACGGCGACCGGCTCGGGGAGCTTCCTGACCGTGCTCCAGCCGAGGCCGTACAGGCCGTCGGTCAGCCGTTCCGCCGCGCTCACTGCGCCGCCTCGCTCCCCTGAGCGGCGCCGGCCGCCGCCTCGGCCTCCGCGGACTCGCGGCGCACGGTGACGACCCGCTGGACCAGCGTGACGAGGCTGCCCGCGGCGACGATCCACAGCGCGACCGGCAGCAGCCACTGGATGCCCGGCACACCGAACTTGTGCAGGCCGGCGAAACCGGCCGCGACCAGCGAGATCACCAGCCGCTCGGCCCGCTCGACCAGCCCGTTGACGGCGACCGGCAGGCCGATCGACTCGCCGCGCGCCTTGGTGTACGACACCACCTGGCCGCTGGCCAGACAGAAGATCGACACCGCGCACAGCACGTTGTCGTTCCCCTGGCCCGCGTACCAGAGCGCGAAGCCGCCGAAGATCGCGCCGTCGGCGACCCGGTCCAGGGTGGAGTCCAGGAAGGCGCCCCAGCGGCTGGAGCGGCCCAGCTGACGGGCCATGTTGCCGTCGACCAGGTCGGAGAAGACGAACAGGGTGATCACGACCGTGCCCCAGAAGAACTCGCCCCGGGGGTAGAAGACCAGCGCTCCCGCCACCACACCGGCCGTGCCGATGAGCGTGACCGTGTCCGGGCTCACGCCCCGGCGGATGAGAAACGCGGCGAACGGTGTGAGGACACGCGTGAAGAATGCACGCGCGTACTTGTTCAGCATGGCCTTCCCGACGGTCGGTGACGCCGCGGCCCTGCTGGCCGCCGGCTGGCCCATCGTAGCCACGCGCGCGTGTGCGTGACGGGCGGGCACCCGCAGCCGCGCCGCGAACCGGCCCGCGCCACCGCGCGCGAGAGGTGTGTGCCGCCGACGGTGTCCCCCCGCACACCCTTCGTAGTCCTTCGTATGGACGCGCCGTGGCGGGAGTGGAAAGCTCGAATAACCGCGGGCGTCGCCGGAGCCGCCACACCACGCGGGTCCCGCGTGTCCGCGCCCACAGTGACCTCACCGTGCACGGGAGGCAGGACCATGGGCGACAAGGCACAGACACACCACCCCGGAGCCGCCGGCAGGGCTCTGACGGCCGACCAACCCGCGTCCGTACGGAATGTGGTGCTGGTCGGCCACTCCGGCTCGGGGAAGACGACCCTCGTGGAGGCCCTCGCGCTGACCGCGGGGGCGGTGAACCGGGCGGGCCGCGTGGAGGACGGCGGCACCGTCTCCGACTACGATGACATCGAGCACCGGCAGCAGCGCTCGGTGCAGCTGTCCCTGGCGCCGGTCGGATGGGACGGCATCAAGGTCAACCTCCTGGACACCCCCGGCTACGCCGACTTCGTCGGGGAACTGCGGGCCGGTCTGCGCGCCGCGGACGCGGCTCTCTTCGTCGTCTCGGCCTCGGACGGGGTCGACGGCTCCACCCGGATGGTGTGGGAGGAGTGTGCGGCCGTCGGCATGCCCCGCGCCATCGTGATCACGCACCTGGAGTCCGCGCGTGCGGACTTCGAGGAGATGACCCGGACCTGTGCGGAGGCATTCGGCGGCGACGACCCCGACGCCGTCCTGCCCCTGTACCTGCCGCTGCGCGGACCCGAGGGTCCCGACGGGCACGCGCCCGTGACCGGGCTGGTCGGACTGCTGTCACAGAAGCTGTTCGACTACTCGACCGGGGAGCGCAAGGAGTCCGAGCCCGGCGAGGACCAGCTGCCGGACATCGAGGAGGCCCGCAACCGGCTCATCGAGGGGATCATCGCGGAGAGCGAGGACGAGACCCTCATGGACCGCTACCTCGGCGGCGAGCAGGTCGACATCAAGACCCTCGTCGAGGACCTGGAGCGGGCCGTGGCGCGCGGTTCGTTCTTCCCCGTCCTGGCCGCCGCCCCCGCCGCCGAGGGCGCGCGGCAGGGACTCGGCACGATCGAGTTGCTGGAGCTGATCACCGGCGGCTTCCCGACCCCGTTCGAGCACCCGCTGCCCGGGGTCACCACCCTCGGCGGCGAGCGGCGCGAGCTGAAGCCGTGCGACACGGGCGGCCCGCTCGTCGCCGAGGTCGTCAAGACCTCCTCCGACCCCTATGTCGGCCGGATCTCACTGGTCCGCGTCTTCTCCGGCACCCTGCGCCCGGACCAGACGGTGCACGTCTCCGGGCACGGCCTCGCCGACCGCGGTCACGAGGACCACGACGTGGACGAGAAGGTCGGCGCCCTGTCCATGCCCTTCGGCAAACAGCAGCGCCCGGTGACCCACGCCGTCGCCGGTGACCTGGTGTGCGTGGCCAAGCTGGGCCGCGCCGAGACCGGCGACACCCTCTCCGCCAAGGACGACCCGCTCCTGATGGAGCCCTGGCAGATGCCCGACCCGCTGCTGCCGCTCGCCATCCACGCGCACAGCAAGGCCGACGAGGACAAGCTGTCCCAGGGCCTCGCCCGGCTGGTCGCCGAGGATCCGACGATGCGCCTGGAACAGAACCAGGACACCCACCAGGTGGTCCTGTGGTGCCTGGGCGAGGCCCACGCCGACGTCGCCCTGGAGCGGCTGCGCAGCCGCTACGGCGTCCAGGTCGACGTCGTGCCGCACAAGGTCTCCCTCCGGGAGACGTTCGCGAACCGGGCCACCGGGCGCGGCCGGCACGTCAAGCAGTCCGGGGGCCACGGCCAGTACGCCATCTGCGAGATCGAGGTGGAGCCGCTGCCGGGCGGCTCGGGCATCGAGTTCGTGGACAAGGTGGTCGGCGGCGCGGTGCCCCGCCAGTTCATCCCGTCCGTCGAGAAGGGCATCCGGGCCCAGGCCGCCAAGGGCGTCGCCGCCGGGTACCCGCTGGTCGACGTGCGGGTCACGCTGCGGGACGGCAAGGCCCACTCGGTGGACTCCTCCGACGCCGCCTTCCAGACGGCGGCGGCGCTCGCCCTGCGCGAGGCCGCGGCGGACGCGAAGATCCATCTGCTGGAGCCGGTCGCCGAGGTGAGCGTGCTGGTCGGCGACGACTACGTGGGCGCCGTGATGAGCGACCTGTCGAGCCGGCGCGGCCGACTGCTCGGCACCGAACAGGTGGGCACCGGACGGACGTTGATCCGCGCCGAGGTGCCCGAGTTCGAGATCGGCCGGTACGCCGTCGACCTGCGCTCGCTCTCGCACGGCACGGCCCGCTTCGACCGGAGCTACGCCCGGCACGAGCCGATGCCGCCGCAGATCGCCGAACGCATCCGCGAACAGGCGGGGGACGACGGGTAGTACGCCGGCGTGGACCGGCGCACGGGCGGGCGGCTTCGGCCGTCCGCCCGCGGGCTGTCAGTGCCGGCGGATACGCTGATCACCTGGTCACGTCGTGCCCCGACCGTCCGGCACTCGTCCGGTATCGGCACGGCGACCGGTCCAACAGGTGTGCGGAGCAGGGAAGTCGGGAAGGCCGCAGGAACGGCACCGGCGGCGATGGGGGCGGGAATGTCGTTTGGAACGGAGTGGGACGGGCCCCAGGTACCCGTCTCGGGCGACGAGGGGCAGGCGGCGACGGCCGCGCTGGCCTCCGCGGCGTACCGGGACAGCCCGATCGAGGAGATCAAGAAGGCCGACAACGAGTGGCACCAGTCCACCGTCAAGGCGGGCCGGATCAAGCTGTTCCGGCCCAATCTCGGCGAGGCGTTCTCCCGGGCCCTGGTCGACCGGATGCTCGCCCCCGGTCGCGGTGCGCTCATCCAGTCCTTCGGCACCGAGCCGCAGTTCGTCGTGGAACACGCCCTCGCGGCCAACAACATCCGCCGGGAGCGGGACAACCGGCTGACCGGCATCACCGTCGTGTGCGGCCTGCTCTTCCTGCCCGGCATGCTCGTCTGGCTGCTCGTCTTCCAGCTGCGCATGCTCGTGGTCAGGCGGGACGACAGGCGGGCCGGGGCGCTGGCCACCGCGCTGCTGCTGGGCGTCGGCCTGCTCGCCGGGCTGTTCCTGCTGAAGATGCCGTTCTCCGGCTTCTGGGCGTGGTACGCCCGCGCGGCCGTCGTCGTCCCCGTGCTCGGCTGGTTCTGGGCCAAGCAGATCTGCGAGAGCACCGCCAACGACCTGCGGGCCCGCTGGGAGGGCCTGCTCTCCGGCACCAGTGTCGGCGCGAAGGTCCCCGAAGCCGTGCCGCGCGGTCCCGGCCAGACCGCCGCCGAGGAGCTGCGCCAGTCACTGGCCCGGCTGAGCGCCGAACAGCAGTCCAACTCCGTCTTCTACGCCGGCCCCAAGGGCATACTCGGCATGGGCACCCGCTGGGGCGCCTGGCAGCTCGCGGAGGACCTCAAGCCCGCCGACCCCGGCCGGGAGATCCACCCCTTCCGCAGCTGGGACGTGATACGCGCGATCCACGACCAGCTGACCCTCCTGGAGCGCGGCCCGCTCAACACCGGCGGCTTCCCGAAGCCGTCGATACGGCACTGGATCGTCACCCCGATCGGCGAGAAGGCCACGTCCGTCTCCCGCCCCGAGGGCACCGACGTCGAGGCTTTCCAGGTCAAGCCGCACGCCATACAGGAGATCTGCAACAAGCAGCAGTTCGGCAGCGGCGACCGGCACTACCTGGGCGTGCAGTGGACGCTGTGGGACGGCCAGCTGGTCATCACCATGCTGATCACCGTCACGGTGCTGCACGAGACGCTGCGCATCGAGGTCACCGGGCACGCGCTGGGGCCGGTGAACCCGCTGTTCACCACGAAGCCCGCGGCGCCGTCCAAGGAGGTCTCCAAGTCCTTCAAGCCGTGGGAGACCCGCACGATCAAGCTGCCGCTGGTCGGCGCCGACGAGGTCGTACGGCTCGCCGTGCGCGCCCCGCTGGCCTGGTACCCGCCGCTGCTCAAGTGGCTCGGCGGCTCACTCGGCCTGCCCGAGCCGTTCGGGCTGCGGCACGCCTGGGCCGACCAGCCGTGGCGCCATCGTTTCATGGCCGACGACGCGCTGCGCGCGGCCACACCGGTGCTGCGCGTGGTGCACTCGGCCGCGATCAGGGTCCTGGGGGAGAACGGCGTCGACACCGAGAAGTTCGGGGCCCGCTCGGCGTTCCTGAGCGGCAACGTCCAGGATCCGACTCCGCGGAAGGCCGACCTGTACGACGCGTGATCCCGCTGTTCGGCCGGTGTGAACGACCTCGCCCTCAGACACCGGACCGGCCGCTCACGCCGACGCCGGTCCCTCGGCCCGGGAGAGGCCGCTCACGCCGACGCTCATCCGTCGGCTCGGGGGAGGCCGCTCATCCCGACGCTCGTCCAGCGGTCCGGGAGGGACGGCTCAGGACGACGCCGGCCAGGCGTCCGCCAGCATCTTGCGGGTGTCGGCCAGCAACTGCGGCAGCACCCTGGTGTGCCCGACCACCGGCATGAAATTCGTGTCGCCACCCCAGCGCGGGACGATGTGCTGGTGCAGATGGGCGGCGATGCCGGCACCCGCGACCGCGCCCTGGTTCATGCCGATGTTGAACCCCTGCGCGCCGGACGCCGTGCGCAGGGCCGTCATCGCCTGCTTGGTCAGCTCCGCCAGCTCGGTGGTCTCCGGCCCGCTCAGCTCGGTGTAGTCGGCCACGTGCCGGTACGGCACGGTCATCAGATGGCCACCGTTGTACGGGTAGAGGTTGAGAACGGCGTACACATGCTCGCCGCGCCGGACGATCAGCCCGTCCTCGTCGGACTTGGCCGGGATCGAGCAGAAGGGGCAGCCGTCGTCGGCCCCGGGACCGGTCGGCTTGTTCTCGCCCTGGATGTAGGCCATCCGGTGGGGCGTCCACAGACGCTGGAACGCGTCCTGGGTCCCCACTCCGATCTGCTGCTCCGGCTCACTCGTCATGCTAGGCAGCATATGGCTTAGCCTCTTACCGGCGTGTCGCCGGGGCGTCCTGAAGGCGCTCTCCGGCCAAGCTTGGCCGGTGGACGACGACAGCTCCGCGGTGCGCTGGGAACAGCGCACCGAGATTCCGCTCTTCCTGGCGTCGCTGGTCTTCATGGCCGCCTATGCCACCCGGGTCCTGGCGGTGAGCCTGCCTTCCGGCTGGCGCGACCTGTGCGGGCTCGCGATGCTCGCCCTGTGGGCGGTGTTCGCCGGGGACTACGTGGTGCGCTGGCGGCTCGGCGGCCAGCGCTTCCTGCGCTTCTCCACCACTCACCTCCTGCACACGGTCGCGGTGGTCCTGCCGCTGCTGCGCCCGCTGCGGATCGTTCCGCTCTACGACGTCATCCAGCGCCGCCAGGGCGCGCCCCGGCTCTCCCTGTACGCGCGGGTGATCGCCTACGCGAGCCTGTCCACCCTGTTGCTCGGCTTCTCCGGCGCCCTCGCGGTCTACCAGCAGGAACGCGGGGCGCCCGGCACGACCATGCACTCCTTCGGGGACGCCGTGTGGTGGGCCGCCTCGACCCTCAGCACGGTCGGTTACGGCGACGTCACCCCGGTCACCGCCGTCGGCCGGCTGATCGCGATCGGGATGATGGCGTGCGGGCTGGGCCTGCTCGGTGCGGTGACCGGGTCCTTCTCGTCGTGGCTGATGCAGGTCTTCTCCCACGAGGGCGACGCGCGAAGGCCCCCGGGACGGTGATCCCGGGGGCCTCCGGACGCGGGGGGCTCAGACCTGGGCGCGTTCCTCGACGACCGCCGCGATCTTCGCGATGGCCTCCTCGAAGGCGATGCCGTTCTCCTGCGAGCCGTCGCGGTAACGGAAGGACACCGAACCGTTCGACATGTCCTCGTCGCCGACGATGACCATGAACGGCACCTTCTGCTTCTGCGCGTTCCTGATCTTCTTCTGCATGCGGTCCGAGGAGGAGTCCACCTCGACGCGCAGGCCCTTCTTCCTGGCCGCGGTCGCGAACTTCTCCAGGTACTCCACGTGCGCGTCGCCGATCGGGATGCCGATCGCCTGGACCGGGGCGAGCCACGCCGGGAAGGCGCCCGCGTAGTGCTCCAGGAGAACGGCGAAGAACCGCTCGATGGAGCCGAACAGCGCGCGGTGGATCATGACCGGGCGCTGCTTGGAGCCGTCCGGGCCGGTGTACTCCAGGTTGAAGCGCTCGGGCAGGTTGAAGTCGAGCTGGATGGTCGACATCTGCCAGGTCCGGCCGATCGCGTCCTTGGCCTGGACGGAGATCTTGGGGCCGTAGAACGCGGCGCCGCCCGGGTCGGGCACCAGGGGCAGGCCCTGCTTCTCGGCGACCTGGCGCAGGGTCTCGGTCGCCTCCTCCCAGACCTCGTCGGAGCCGACGAACTTCTCCGGGTCCTTGGTGGACAGCTCCAGGTAGAAGTCGGTCAGGCCGTAGTCGCGCAGCAGGCCGAGGACGAAGGTGAGCGTCTTGTCCAGTTCCTCGGACATCTGCTCGCGGGTGCAGTAGATGTGCGCGTCGTCCTGCGTGAAGCCCCGCGCACGGGTCAGGCCGTGCACGACGCCCGACTTCTCGTACCGGTACACGGTGCCGAACTCGAACAGACGCAGCGGCAGTTCACGGTAGGACCGGCCGCGCGCGTCGAAGATCAGGTTGTGCATCGGGCAGTTCATGGGCTTGAGGTAGTAGTCCACGCCCTCGTCGAGCTGCATGGGCGGGTACATGCCGTCGGCGTACCAGTCCAGGTGCCCGGACGTCTCGAAGAGCTTCCCCTTCGTGGCGTGCGGGGTGTAGACGAACTCGTAGCCCTCCTCCTCGTGACGGCGGCGCGAGTAGTCCTCCATCACGCGGCGGACGATGCCGCCCTTGGGGTGGAAGACGGCCAGGCCGGAGCCGATCTGCTCGGGGATCGAGAAGAGGTCCAGTTCGCTGCCGAGCTTGCGGTGATCGCGCTTCTCGGCCTCGGCGAGGAAGTCCAGGTGCGCCTTCAGCTCGTCCTTGGACGGCCAGGCGGTGCCGTAGATGCGCTGGAGCATCGGGTTCTTCTCGCTGCCGCGCCAGTAGGCGGCGGCGTTGCGCATCAGCTTGAACGCCGGGATGAGCCGGGTCGAGGGCAGGTGCGGGCCGCGGCAGAGGTCCTTCCAGCACAGCTCGCCGGTCTTGGCGTCCAGGTTGTCGTAGATCGTCAGCTCGCCGGCGCCGACCTCGACGTCCGCGCCGTCGTCGTGGGAGGCCGAACCCTTGAGGCCGATCAGCTCCAGCTTGTACGGCTCGTCCGCCAGCTCCGCCCGGGCCGCCTCGTCGGTGATGACGCGGCGGGCGAACTTCTGGCCCCGCTTCTGGATCTCCTGCATCTTCTTCTCGATGGCCTTGAGATCCTCGGGGGTGAACGGCTTCTCGACGTCGAAGTCGTAGTAGAAGCCGTCCTTGACCGGCGGGCCGATGCCCAGCTTGGCCTCGGGGAACAGCTCCTGCACGGCCTGCGCCATGACGTGCGCGGTGGAGTGGCGCAGGATGTTCAGGCCGTCCTCGGACGAGATCTGGACGCCCTCGACCTCGTCACCGTCGGACAGTTCGTACGTGAGGTCCTTCAGCTCGCCGCCCACGCGTGCGGCGATGATCGAGCGCTCGCCCGCGAAGAGGTCGGCGGCCGTAGTGCCCGTCGTCACCACGCGTTCTTCCCGCTCGGAATCGCGTTGGATGATCACACGGACGTCTGACACCGGTCTCTCCTGACTGAAGGTGGGGTGCGGCGCCATACCAGGAGCGCGCGCACGGCCGATCGTACCGACCTCACGGCACCGATCGCGAAACGGTCACCCTCAGTCCTCGTCCCCGTACGCCTCCCCGCACGCCTCTTCGAAGAAGTCGAGATTCTCCTGGAGGGACTTCATCAGCCGGTCCCGCTCGGTCTCGTCGACCTGCACGGGTACGACCCCGGAGGCCCCGGTGAGCCGGCGGAAGCCGCCCCGGCGCTCCAGCCGGCCGTGGACACGGACGGGCAGGCCGACCAGGTGGGCGTGGCCGGCGATGCGGTAGTCCTCCTCGTCCAGGGTGACGCGGAGGTGCGGCACGTCGGCGCCGGCCAGGACGCGCAGCCGCACGGTGCCCTCGCCGCCGGGTCCGGAGCGGCGCATCCGGACGACGGCACCGGTGACCCGGACCGGGACGGAGGGTTCGGCGCGCAGGTAGCGGGCGGCGGCCTCGCGGAGCACGGGCAGGTCGCCCGGGGAGAACTCGACGGGTTCGGCGGAGGGGGCGCAGCCTTCCGGGACGCCGGCGCCGGGGGCCCAGGCGACGGCGACGCGGGCGCCCTCGGTACCGCGCACGAGCGCGCTGAGCGCCTCGGTCAGCTCGCGGCTGACGCCCGCTTCGACGGCGCCGTCGAAAGCGTCCATGCCGCCGGTGGCCCGCCGGTAGTCGATGGCCTCGCGGGCGGCGTGGAGGGCCTGGTGGAGGCGGACGGCGAGGGGGCGGCCGGTGGGCACGGGCGTGAAAGCGGTGAGGGTGCGGCCCCCGGCGGCGGGGCCGACGAGGACCCCTTCGAGGAGCGCGGCGGCGGGGCGACGGTGGCGGGCGCCGTAGTAGCCGGCACGCGCGCGCGTGGCGAGGGCGGCGGCGAGCAGCATCTGCCGGGCGGCGGCGCGCAGATGGTCGGCGGCGGGCCAGGGGGTGGCGCCGGCGGGCCCGCTCGGGCTGTCGCGCCACCAGCGGATCTCGTCGCTGGGTACGGCGAGGGAGATCAGCACCTCGCGCGCGGCGGGGGTGTCGCTGCGGGCGAGGGCGTCGAGGGCCTCGCCGAGCAGGTCGTCGCTGTCCGGGAAGCCCCGGCTCTCCGGGACGAGCAGACTGGTCCCGCCGCCCGAGCCGGGCGGGGTCCAGCGGCCGTACCGCCCGGCGGCTCCCCCGCGCCGCTGCCAGCCGTGCCGGTGCAGCAGGGCGCCGAGCACGCCGGGGTCGACCTCGGCGGGCTCCGGGGGCCGGTGCCAGGGCAGGTCGTCGGGGTGCGCCCGGACCTGCCGTGCCGGCTCGTCGTGGGGGCGGTTACTCATGGCCTGCCTCCCGTCCCGACCCGCGTCATGATCTCGCACAGGGCCCGGTCGTCGAAGATGCGCGAGGTCGGTATCCGCACGGTGGTCCGGTGCCGGCCGGTCACGGGGTGGCCGGCGAGGTCGACCCAGTAGCAGCAGTGCCTGAGGTCGAGCCGGTCGTGGCCGGCGCGCAGCCAGTCGTCCTGCGAGCGCGGCACGAGCATGACGACCAGGATCTTGTGCACCGAGACGGGCGTGCGGGCGAGCTTGCGCAGGTGGGCGTTGTCGAGCGTGAAGGAGAAGGAGCGGCCCGGCGGGTTGGGCGGGATCTGGTAGGTGCATTTCAGCTGCACCTTGATGGTGACCTCGTCGTCCACGGTGTGTCCGGGCGCGCTGTGGCTGACGTGCCAGTCGATGCCGTTGTCCGGGAAGGGCTGGGACAGCGAGCAGCCGGCCGCGGCGGCGACCGCGTGCAGATAGCCGACCTGCAGTGTCTCCATGCAGGCGGTGGTGGCGAGCGTGCCGCGAAGGGTGCCCGGACGATCGGGCAGCAGCCCGCCCCGCTCGGGCTGCGCTATGGCCATGACCAACAGCCTTCCAAGCAATGAGTATCCCCGCTGCGGGCCGCTGAACTGCAAAGACCCGTACTCCTGTTGTCTCCTCCCGGCGTACGGCGCAAACGGCCCGGGTATCACCAAACGGGCAGAAGACGGAATGTCATCTGCTATGGGTGAAAGAGGAGTTGGGTTGGGATGACGACCTGGTACGAGGGGCCACTTGCCGCCTTCGACACGGAGACGACGGGCGTGGACGTCGAGACCGACCGCATCGTGTCGGCCGCCGTCGTCGTCCAGGATGCCCCGGGGACCCGGCCCCGGGTGTCCCGATGGCTGGTGAACCCGGGTGTGCCGGTGCCGGAGGCGGCGACGGCGGTGCACGGGCTGACGGAGGAACACCTGCAGCACAACGGGCGCTGGCCCGCTCCGGTGATGTACGAGATAGCCGAGCAGCTGGCCGAGCACGCGACGCTGGGCCGCCCGCTGGTGGTGATGAACGCGCCGTTCGATCTGACGCTGCTGGACCGGGAGTTGCGCCGGCACCGGGCGTCCACGCTGGACCGCTGGTTCGAGTCGGTGCCGCTGCGGGTGCTGGACCCGCGGGTGCTGGACAAGCATCTGGACCGCTACCGCAAGGGCCGCCGTACGCTGACCGACCTGTGCGAGCACTACGGCGTGACGCTGGACGGCGCCCATGACGCGGCGGCGGACGCGCTGGCCGCGCTGGATGTCGTACGCGCCCTGGGCCGACGATTCGCGACCCGACTGGAGCGCCTGTCCCCCGCCGAGCTGCACGCGCTCCAGACGAACTGGCACGCGGCGCAGGCGCGCGGCCTCCAGGCGTGGTTCGCGCGCAGCGGCTCGGAGGAGACGGTCAGTACGGACTGGCCGCTGCGCCCGGAGCTGTCGGCCGCGGCGTGAACCCCGCACAGCACGCAGAAGGCCGGCCCGCTGCTGCGGACCGGCCTCTCCCGGTGGGCGATACTGGGTTCGAACCAGTGACCTCTTCGGTGTGAACGAAGCGCTCTCCCACTGAGCTAATCGCCCGGGAACGCACTGAACAATACAGGGCCGGGCGCCCTTCGTTCAAACCGCTCGCAGGTGGCGCAGCAGGCCGCGCCGCCCCGAGCGCATCATCAGCCGGTGGTTGGCGCGGAAGACCGGCCGGCCGGGCACGGCGAGCCGCCTGAGGAGGGGCTTGCGGACGTGGACTTCCTGGTCGTAGCGGGCCAGGGTGCCGGCACCCTCGGCGGTGACCGTCCAGCGCGCCCAGCCCTCGATGTCACCGGACACGGCGATCTCCAGCACACCGGCGTCGGGGTCGTGGCGGGTCCGGTGTGCGGTGAAGGTCATGTCGTACGGGAGGACGGACCTGATGGTGAGGACGCCGGTGGTGTCGTCCCACCGGGTCACCGACCGCACCTGCGGCCACCAGTGGGGGTAGTCCTCGGCCCGCTCCAGGACGCCGTACACCGCGGCGGGCGGAGCGGGCAGGGACCACAGGCTGCGGAAGCGGTAATGATTCCAGTCCATGGGCCGAGTGTGGCGCGGACCGGCACACGGAGCGGACCGCCGCCCCCGTTCCCGGCCAGGCCGGGATCCCGTCGCCGGGCAGGGCCCGGTTCTCGACGACCGTGAGGCCCGCTCGGCCGGTGCCGCGTCTGCCGAGAACCGTCACCCTGTCACGGATGGTATTCACGACCGGAGCCGGGAATTCCCCACCGCTCGCCGACCCCCACGCCGGCCTTCGGGACGTCGTCACGAAAGTGAGTCACGGTCAGATATCGGGTCCCCCCTCGAGGCTTGACAAGAATCCCCCACTTGTCGTACTTACGACGGAATGTGACGGTGTTTTGGAAATCATCCGGCGGATTTCCGCCGGCCGCCCGTGTCTGGAACTTCTCCCATGACGACCAATACATCTGGAAGTCCGATTTAACCTTGATCTTCGGGTACTTCTTCCTGAGGAACGTTATGGTCTTTTTGATCTTCTCGACCCGCCCCTCGGTGTCCCCAGAAGTAACGGATCGTCACGTCGGAACGCGGCCGACGACCGAACTAGGGATCAGGCGGACAATGACGCCGGCCGGCCGAGCAGGACCCCGGTTCGTCTCCTCCGGCCACTCCCGTCGGCGCGCACTCGCCGTCGACGTCGGCGCGCACTCCCGCCGTCGCCGCGCTCACCCACTGCCACCGCGCTTCCGGCCCATCGCCGCGGGGTGGGACAGCGCCGCGGGGGGTGGGACAACGCCGCGGGGGGTGAGACAACGCCGACGGCCCACCTGCTTGTCGCAGGTGGGCCGTCGGTCCGGGTGGGCGATACTGGGTTCGAACCAGTGACCTCTTCGGTGTGAACGAAGCGCTCTCCCACTGAGCTAATCGCCCGGGCGCAGGAAGAACATTACCCCATGTCAGGGGGTGCTTCCGACCAGGGGCGGGGCCGTGGGCGCCGCCCATGCCCCGGTCGGTGTCACTGGTCCTTGATCTTCCAGGGCATGACGATGCCGAACTTCCACAGGTAGATCCCGACGAGCACACCGATGATCACCAGACCGATCACGGTCAGGGTGATGTTGCGGCGGCGCACCCTGGGGTCGAGGGCCCGCTGGGCCGCCTCGGTGACCTTGCGTTTGGTCCAGCGGAGCACGAGCTGGGCCCAGACGAACTCGGTCGCCCAGATCGCCATGCCCCCGAAGATCACCACCCAGCCGGGGCCCGGCAGGGGCAGCATGACGATGCCCGCGGCGACCACCGCGAGGCCGATCACGAAGACCCCGACCTGCCAGCTCAGGTGGAGGAGCCGGCGAGCCTTGACGAACTCCGGCGCCCTCGAACCGAGCCCGTGCTCGCTCTCCCGGCCGGCCTCGGGCCGGTCCGTTTTCGCCTTGTCCGCTGCCACGGCGACCTCGCCCGCTTCGTCACTCCCCGTATTCATACAGACAAACCCTACCCGAGTGAAACCAGTCACCGGAATGGTCGTAGATCCGGTACGAGTTCTCGGCCGGAAGAGTTACGTAAACACACGCAAAACCCTCAGAGGGGTTTACAACGGCACCGTAGGTGGCATGTCGATTTCGCCGACGTGCGAATCCCCGAGCGCACACTGAGCGAAAGGCCCTGGCGCTTATGAACACCACGGTCAGCTGCGAGCTGCACCTGCGCCTCGTTGTGTCGAGCGAGTCCTCCCTGCCTGTCCCCGCAGGCCTGCGGTACGACACGGCCGACCCCTACGCCGTGCACGCCACCTTCCACACCGGAGCCGAGGAGACCGTCGAGTGGGTGTTCGCCCGCGACCTCCTCGCCGAGGGGCTTCACCGGCCCACCGGCACCGGCGACGTCCGCGTCTGGCCATCCCGCAGTCATGGCCAGGGCGTCGTGTGCATCGCCCTCAGCTCCCCGGAGGGGGAGGCCCTGCTCGAGGCCCCGGCGCGGGCCCTGGAGTCCTTCCTGAAGCGAACCGACGCCGCCGTGCCGCCCGGCACGGAACACCGGCACTTCGACCTGGATCAGGAGCTCTCGCACATTCTGGCGGAGAGCTAGGCCGCGGCCCTTCAAGCAGCCCGGCGCCGTCCACTCGGGGAGACGGCTCGGGCCAAGACAACCGCATAGGGCACAGGCCGACGCCGCCACCGTGAGCAGTCACGGGGCGGCGCCGACTGTGCTCCGCCGGCTCCGGCCCGCGCACGCCCGGTCGCGGTGCGTGTGCGGCCGGGCCGCGGTGTGTGTGCCCGGGCCGCGGCCCGGCGTGCGGTCTGCCGGCGGCGACCGGCCGCGGCGCGGCGCGGGAACCCTATGGCGCAGGGGGGCGTTCTACCGGCGAGCGGGACAGGGCGAGGACGGGTGCGGTCGGCGCGGTTGTCGCTACCATCGGCCAGCATCGGCGGGCGCCCGCCCGACCACCAGGCCAGGGAGCGAAACGTGCTGATCACCCACGACACCCGGTGCGCCCTCGACACCGTGGTGGATCTGGTGAACTCCGCGCCGGAGGACGAGGCGGCGGCGGACGGACTGTCCGATGTCCCGGCTCTCGCGGAATTCGTACGAAACCACCAGATCAGCGATGTCGGTGTGCTGTCGGAGTTCGATCTCTCGGCGGTGCGCAGGGTCCGGGGGCGGTTCGCGGCGATCTTCGCGTCCCCGGACGCGCGGTCCGCGGCCATGATGATCAACGAATTGATCGCCGCCGCGGGGACCACTCCCCGCCTGACGGACCACGACGGCTACGACTGGCATGTGCACTACTTCGCGCCGGGTGCCTCCGTGGCCGACCACCTCGCCGCCGACTGCGGGATGGCGCTGGCCTTCTTCGTGGTGGCCGGGGAGCAGGAACGGCTGCGGCGCTGCGAGGCACCGGACTGCCGGCGCGCCTTCGTGGACCTGTCCCGCAACCGCTCGCGCCGCTACTGCGACAGCCGCACCTGCGGTAACCGGCTGCATGTCGCCGCCTACCGGGCCCGGCGCAAGGAAGCGGCGGGCTGAGAACGGACGCGGCCCGGAGCGACGTCGGTCCCGGCGGGTGGCGCCGGGACCGACGTGTACGGCTCACAGCAACAGCAGGTCGTGCAGCGCAGCCATGAGGAGCAGACACCCGATCACCGCTAGGAAGATCATCAGCGGTGGCTGGGAAAGGGCGAAGAGGCACCCGCGCGGCTCGTCCTTCGGCGGCGCGGCCTCGCTCTGTGTCGTGTCCAGCATCTCGCGGCAGATCATGGCCTACGCGGCGCCCCACCCGCGATCAACCCGCACCGATCTTGCGGGAGATCACCGAATACCGTGAGGTCTCGTTCGGCTCATGAACGATTCCGGACGCCCGCAGACGCACTGTGTCGTTTCAGCCAGTCATGTGACTGTCATATGCCGTGCTTCTTGAGGATGGCCTCGATGTCGCTGAAGTCCTCCGTCGAGCCGCCTGCCCGGGGCGCGGTGGCCGGGGGCGTAGCAGCGGGACGTGCCGCGGAACGGGTCGTACCGCCCAGGGACGGCGCCGAGGCCGCGGGCGCCACCGCGTCCCGCTCAGCCCGCCCGGCCGCCCTGCGCCCGGCACCGGCACCTCCGCGCCGGCGCTCCACGGCACGTGTCCCGGCGAACAGGAGCCAGGCCGCGCCCAGCACCCCGAAGCCGGCCCAGGCGGTGGGGCTCAGGGCGGTGTCCGTGAGCCAGCCGACGACTCCGGTCATCACCAGGCCGACCGGCACGAGCGAGTAGGCCGCGAGGCGGGCCGCCGTCAGGTAACGCTTGCGGTAGGCCGTGACCACCGCGATACCCAGGCCCGCCGCGGAGACGGCGGAGCAGACTGTCTCGGCAATCATCCGGTCCTCCTGGCGGGCTCGATCTGTCGCCTCCATCGTGCACCTTCGGCTCCCCGCGAGGCCACGCTCCCGGGGGGACATCAGGGAGATCTCCGGGTCGTCTCCTACTGGAGTGCGGGTACGGGGTGCGGTACCGGGAGGAGCCCCGTACGCCGAGGTCCCGATTGGGTGGCCGGCGCCCGGCCTGGAAGACTGGTGGGCATGAGCGACTCCTCCCCCGCACGCACCGATGCCCTCGTCCTGGAGGTCTGGTGCGAACTGCAGTGCCCGGACTGCCGTACCGCCCTGGACGACGTCCGCGCCCTGCGCGCCCGCTACGGCGACCGGCTCGAGCTGCGGCTGCGGCACTTCCCGCTGGAGAAGCACCAGCACGCCTTCGCCGCCGCCCAGGCCGCCGAGGAGGCTCTGGAGCAGGGCGGGGGCTGGCCGTACGTGGAGGCCGTGCTGGAGCGGGTGGCGGAGCTGGACCGTCAGGGAGAGCCCTTCCTGGTCGAGGTTGCCCGGGAACTCGGCCTGGACGCCGAGGAGTTCGACACCGCGCTGATCGACGGCCGGCACATCCTGGTCGTCGACGCCGACCAGGCCGAGGGCAAGGCGATCGGCGTGACCGGCACCCCGACGTACGTCATCGACGGCGAGCGGCTCGACGGCGGCAAGAGCCAGGAGGGGCTGCGCGAGCGCATCGAGGAGATCGCGGACCGGCTGCTGGCCGACCGGGACGACCGGGACGATCGGGAGAGCTGAGCACCGAGCGGGCCGGACCGGGCCCGGTCCGGGGCGTCCCGTGGCGCCGGGGCGCGCCCGGCCCGGCGCTTGAAGACGCACCCGGTCCGGGAGCCGAACGCCCTGAAGCCGGAGCAGGAGCGTGCCAGAGCAGAGGCCGGCTGGAACGGGAGCTAGCCAAGCAGGAGCTTGCTAGAGCAGGAGCTTGCTAGAGCAGGGGTTTGCTCAGGGAGTGGGTCACCGTCTCGTAGCCGAGTGACGTGTACAGCCGCTCGGCGGGGGTGTTGCCCGCGAACACGTTGAGGCCGAGGACCGGCCGGGCGGCCCCGATCGCCTGGCGTTCCGCCACCAGCATGAGCGTACGGCCGTGTCCCCGGCCGCGGTGGGCCGCGTCGGTCTGCACGTCGAACACGTACGCCCTGTCCTCCTCCAGAGCCACCCACAGGGTGCCCACCCGGCTGCCCGCGTGCTCCAGCACGCTGAGGAGCATGCCGTCGGTGGCGAGTCGGTGTGGCAGCAGCCGCGCGTGGTCGTCGCGGGCCTTGGCGCGGGCCGCGGCTTCGGGTAGGCCCCGGTCGATCCACGTGCGCGCGTACCGCTCGCTCTCCGCCTCCTGCCACGCGTCGAACTCGGCCCCGGTCATGGACCGCGCGTGACTGTCCGGCGGCAGCGCGGGCGGAGTGCCGCCGAGGCGCTTCTCCATGCCGCGGTTGCGCTCGGTGTAGCCGAGGGTGCCGAACAGGCGCAGCGCGGCGACCGCCGCGACGGGCACCACCGTCTCCATCTGTACGCAGCCCCAGCCGCGGGCCACCTCCTCCGCGGCGAGCAGCGCCACGGTGCCCCGGCCGCGCCGCCGGTCGGGCTCGGCGATCCGCAGGTCGGTGACGCGGGCCACCGAGTCGCCGAGGTTCGGCGAGGTGCCGAGGTGGATCTCACCGACGGGACGGCTGTTCACGCACACCGCGAAGCGCCGGGAGCGGGTCCCGTCGGGGTGCGTCTGGAGCGGCTCGGCCGGCCGCAGGGTCGTGGTCATCACAGGAGTTCTACCCACGGCGACCGGCCGCGTCAGCTCGTTTTCTCCGCCCCGTTCCGTCGCCTGCCCCGGCTCAGGGGTCCAGGTCCTGCCCCGCCCGCTCGTCGAAGACGCGCAGGGCCTTGGCGGTCACCGGCCCCGGGGCGCCGGGCAGTTCGCGGTCGTCGATCCGGTGCACGGCCTGTACGTCCCGCAGCGTGGAGGTGAGGAAGACCTCGTCGGCGCGCTGGAGGACGTCCAGCGGCAGGTCGGTCTCCTTGGCGCCGGTCCACTCGACGACCAGGGCCCGGGTGATGCCGGGCAGGCAGCCGGAGGCGACCGGCGGGGTGTGGATCTCGCCGTCCAGGACGACGAAGACGTTCGACCCGGTGCCCTCGCAGAGCCGGCCGACCGTGTTGCCGAACAGCGCCTCGGAGGCGCCGAGTCGGTGGGCGCGGGCCAGGGCGACGACGTTCTCGGCGTACGAGGTGCTCTTCACGCCGGCGAGGGCGCCGCGTTCGTTGCGCGTCCAAGGGACGGTGATCACCGCGGTGGCGTCCGGGCGGCGGGTGGTCTCGCCGAGGGCGACCACGAGGGTCGGGCCGTGTGCGCCGCGGTCGGAGCCGAGCGGTCCGTGCCCGCCGGTGTAGGTGATCCGCAGCCGGCCCAGCGGCATCGGGTTGGCCTCGAGCACGGCCGCGCAGGCGCGGCGCACCTCGTCGTGGTCGGGGTCGGGAAGGCCGAGGCCGCGGGCCGACCGGGTCAGCCGGTCGAGGTGGCGGGTGAGCGCGAACGGCCTGCCGTCGGCCGCCTTCACGGTCTCGAAGACGCCGTCGCCGACGGTCAGCCCGTGGTCGAGGACGGAGACCCGGGCGGATTCCAGGTCCCGCAGTCCGCCGTCCAGCCAGATCCTCATGTGAGTGCTCCCTCGCTCTCCTCGTACGCCCCCGACGCTATCGCGAGCAGCCGGGACGCCTTCAGCTCGGTCTCCCGCCACTCGCCGTCCGGGTCGGACCCCCAGGTGATGCCGGCGCCGGTGCCGAAGCGCAGCGTCGCCGCGCCCCCGGCGGACCGGTCGATCCAGAAGGTGCGGATGCCCACGGCCAGCCCGGCGGTGCCCCGGTCGGCGTCCACCCAGCCGATGCCGCCGCAGTACGGGCCGCGCGGTGCCATCTCCAGGGCGTCGATGATCCTGAGGGCGCTCGACTTGGGGGCGCCGGTGACCGAGCCGGGCGGGAAGGCCGCGGCCAGCAGCTCGGGCCAGCCGGCCCCCTCGCGCAGGTGGCCGCGGACGGTGGAGACGAGGTGGACCAGGCCCGGATGCTTCTCCACGGCGCACAGGTCGGGCACGGTCACGCTGCCGGTCGCGCAGACCCGCCCGATGTCGTTGCGGACCAGGTCCACGATCATCACGTTCTCGGCGTAGTCCTTCTCCAGGAGGTCCGCCTCGGTCCGCCCGGTGCCCTTGATGGGTCCCGACTCGACCGTACGGCCGTCGCGGCGCAGGAACAGCTCGGGCGAGGCGGTGGCGATCTCCACGCCGTGCCGTGGCAGCCGGATCGTTCCCGCGTACGGCGCGGGGTTGCCCCGGGCGAGTACGGCGGTCAACGCGTCCACGTCGGCGCCGGGCCCGACGGGCGCGCTGAGCACCCGGCAGAGATTGGCCTGATAGACCTCGCCGGCCGCGATGTGCTCACGGATGCGGCGGACGGCCGTCGTGTACGCGGCTCTGTCCAGGGAGGAGGTCCAGTCCCCCGGCTGTGGGCCCCGCCATCCGCCGGGGGCCGGCGCGGGTACCGGCTCCGTCCGTACGTCCGCGAAGCGAGCGCAGGTCAGCCGGCCCTCGAAGTCCGCGCAGACGGCCCAGAAGCCGGTGGAGTCCAGGGCGGCCGGATCGCTGGTGACGTCGAGGAGGCCGGTGGCGACGCGATCGCCGAACCGGGCGAGGGGAGGGAGGTGGAGCACGTGGTCGAGTCTAGGTCGGGTGTCCCGGAGGTGGCCCCGGGATGTCCCGGGGGGAGCCCTGACCACCGGGTCCGCCGGGCGCACCGCAGCACGCTGCGCAAACGCGTTTTTGTACTGGCCCGGGAATCCGCTAGAGTTCAACACGTCGCCGGGACGCGGAAGCGGACCGAAACGACAGGCGGACGTAGCTCAGTTGGTAGAGCGCAACCTTGCCAAGGTTGAGGTCGCGAGTTCGAGCCTCGTCGTCCGCTCGAAGGAAGAAGGGGTCTTCCCGATCCCCTACACTCCTGGTGGAGTGGCCGAGAGGCGAGGCAACGGCCTGCAAAGCCGTCTACACGGGTTCAAATCCCGTCTCCACCTCCAAGGACGATTAGCTCAGCGGGAGAGCGCTTCCCTGACACGGAAGAGGTCACTGGTTCAATCCCAGTATCGTCCACTGGATCTCCGGATCCCGGATCTTCTCGAAGGTCCCGCCCGCGCGATTAGCTCAGCGGGAGAGCGCTTCCCTGACACGGAAGAGGTCACTGGTTCAATCCCAGTATCGCGCACCGTCTGTGACTCACCGGTCGCAGTCCGCGGACGATTAGCTCAGCGGGAGAGCGCTTCCCTGACACGGAAGAGGTCACTGGTTCAATCCCAGTATCGTCCACGCAGCAAGGAGCCCCCGGCCGTCTCGTACGGCCGGGGGCTCCTTCGTGTCTCAGCTGGAGAACAGCATGTGGCCGAAGCTCTTGTGGCGCTGGTGGCCGTAGTGACCGCCGCCGTGGTGGCCGCCGTGCGGCGCGCCCCAGGCCGGCGCGGCCGGGGCAGCGGGGTATGCCTGCGGGGCGGCGGGCGGGGGCGGGGCCGGCTGCGACCACTGGGACTCCAGGCGGGTCAGCGCCTCGAGCTCGCCGTAGTCGAGGAAGATGCCGCGGCAGCCGCTGCACTGCTCGATCTGGACGCCGTTGCGGTTGTAGGTGTGCATCGGCGCATGGCACTTCGGACACTGCATGGTCGGCTCAACTCCTCGCCGGTCGGTACTGCTTCGTGTTCCCCCAGGACAGACTCCGTCCGGCCCCGGGCGGTTGCAGCCTAGTCCGGGAATCCGGACGGCTGCCGAGGGGGGACCACGGGCATGCGCGCGCAGGCGTCGACGACGGCCTGCTCCACCTCGTCCAGCGGGCGGCCGGCTGCGAGCGCCCTGGTGATCGCCAGGGCGGCCGTCTGCACGCTGAGCGCGCGGGCCGGGACGTCCAGGGCGGGCCAGGGATCGCCGTCCGGGGGCACGGCCGGGCCGCCGGCCCGCCGGTAGGCGGCCAGGAATCGGGTCCACTCGTCGGGCGGGAGGAGTCCGCAGGCGTACCAGGCGGCGGGGCGGGCGAGGTCCCAGGCGGGGACACCGGCTCCGAGGTCGTCGACGTCGATCAGCTTCCACGGTCCGTCCGGGGCCGGGTGCCGGACGAGCTGGCCCAGGTGCAGATCGCCGTGGCAGACGGCCGCCGGGCCGGGCATCGGTGCGGCGGCCCTCGCCCAGGCGGGGAGAGCGGCCCAGGCCGCCAGGACGGGGCGGGCGGCCTCGCGGGCGTCCGCGGGAGGCGTGGCGCGCAGCGCCGCCCGGAGCCGGTCGAGCGCGCGGGCGGCCTTGGCGGGGCCGCGCATCGGGGACAGGCCGGCCGGGACGGGGGCGCGGTGCAGCCGGGCGAGGAGGGCGGCGGCGGACTCCCAGGGGGCCGCGTCCGGGTCGTCCGGGTCCACGGGGACGCCGTACGGCCAGAAGGTCACCAGCCGGTCGTGCAGTGGGACCGGCGCCGAGGTGAGCGGGGGCAGGAGCACGTCCGGGAGGCGGGCGGCCGTGGTGACGCGGAGGGCGAGCGCGGTGGGGTCGGTGTCCGGGGCGTGGGCCTTGGCGACGGTGTCGGCGTGCCGGACGACGGTGGCGTCGGGGCGGTCGGCGAGGGGGGTGCCGGCGCAGGCGCAGGGGGCGGTGGGGGTGCCGGGGTGGGCGGCGGCCCTGGCCTTCGCGGTCAGCGCGGATATGAGGGTGGACGCGTCGGTCTCTGGGTCTGCGGTCAAGGCTGCCTCGGGCGGGGTGGACTGATGGGCCGAGGGTACTGGGCGGCGCCGGGGCCGCCTGCCCGAAAGGCACGGCCGGTAGCGGCCACGCCCGGCCCAGGCGGACACGACGTGGACGCGTGACCGTTCTCGGCGGCCGCCGCCATCGGCGTCGTCCTCGTCCTCGGCTTCGTCCTCGGCTCTCGGCTCTCGGCTCTCGGCTCTCGGCTCTCGGCTCTCGGCTCTCGGCTCTCGGGCCGAAACGGCTGATGCCGGCGCAGCTCCCCAGCTGCGCCGGCATTTTTGCCGTCCGCCGCACCCCCGTCCCCACGGGGTTTCATGGATCGATGTCCCCGCCCGGACCGCTCTTCCGGGCCTGGGGTCGCCGCTCAGCGCCCCAGCATCGCACCCACGGACGACGCCTGTGTGGCCACCGTCTCCCAGCCGTCGAAGACGAGCAGGAGCAGGGCCGCCAGGGGAAGGGCCATGATCGTCGCCACCAGGGGGTGGCGGCGGCCCGTCCGGCGGGGGGCGAACGCGGTGCGTCGCGGTGCCGTGTGGGCCATGGTCCCTCTCCTGACCGTTTCGGTTGTCTCCGGCAGCGGCGGGTGTCTGACCTCGGGGGACGAGTGCTGCCACCCGCCGCTTGACCTCAAATCTAGGCGCGCGGCATCCGAGGGGCGTCATGCCCTCGTACCGATTGCCGGGCCTCCGCGAGGATGAGCCATGACCTGCGGAGTACTCCCCTGGGTGGAGACGAGGGCCCGGCTCTCGGGGTCTTCCCGGAGGGGGCGCCCGCTCTGTCCGGTCATTTCCGACGCGTCCTGCGGGCCGGATGGAGTGACTTCGATCACTCGGGGTGGGGTCGGCGGGGGGCCGGGAGGTGGAGCCCGCTCCCGGGTGCGGCCGGGCCCACGGGCCGCCGGCGGCTTCCGGGCCGCGGACGTACGGCACCGTGCGCCGCGCCCCCCTGCTTTCCCAACCCCCCGATGAATCCAGCCGGTTGAGGCCACGACTGGCTCGAAGTGGCCGTACGGCAGCGCTTCCTGACCGCGTTTCACCTCACCCGGACGGCCCACACAATCCGTCCGGCCGAGAGGGCGCGGCCTCTGCGCGCAGGCGGCCGTGGAAACGTAAGCTGTGCCACGTCACAGGGACCGGGCAGCGGGGATGAACATGGCGATGATGCGCCTGAGGCGCGAGGACCCGCGCGTCGTCGGCTCGTTCAGGCTTCACCGACGGCTCGGCGCGGGCGGGATGGGCGTGGTCTACCTCGGCTCCGACAAGAAGGGGCAGCGGGTCGCGCTGAAGGTGATCCGGCCGGACCTGGCGGAGGATCAGGAGTTCCGGTCGCGGTTCGCGCGCGAGGTGTCCGCGGCCCGGCGGATCCGGGGCGGGTGCACGGCCCGGCTGGTCGCGGCCGACCTGGAGGCCGAGCGGCCCTGGTTCGCCACCCAGTACGTGCCCGGCCCCTCCCTGCACGACAAGGTCGCCGACGAGGGCGCCCTCGGCGCGGCGGACACGGCGGCGGTCGGCGCGGCCCTGTCCGAGGGACTGGTCGCCGTGCACGAGGCGGGTGTCGTCCACCGGGACCTGAAGCCCTCCAACATCCTGCTGTCCCCCAAGGGGCCGCGGATCATCGACTTCGGCATCGCCTGGGCCACCGGGGCCTCCACGCTCACGCACGTGGGCACCGCGGTCGGCTCCCCCGGTTTCCTCGCCCCCGAGCAGGTGCGCGGGGCGGCGGTCACACCCGCCACCGACGTCTTCTCCCTGGGCGCGACCCTGGCATACGCCTCGACCGGCGACTCGCCCTTCGGGCAAGGCAGTTCCGAGGTGATGCTGTACCGGGTGGTGCACGAGGAGCCGCAGCTGTCCGGCGTACCGGACGCGCTCGCCCCGCTGGTCCGGGCCTGCCTGGCGAAGGACCCCGACGAGCGGCCCAGCACCCTCCAGTTGTCGCTGCGGCTGAAGGAGATCGCGGCCCGGGAGGCGCAGGGGCTGGCCGACGTACGGCCGCCCGCGCCGCGTGCCGCCGAGGCGGACCGGCCCACCGGCCGGCTCGTCGACACCTACCCCGAGCAGCAGCGCACCCAGCGGCGTACCGCCCCCGGTACGCCGCTGCCGCGCGGGGGCACGCCGGCCCGGGGCGGGGCGCCGTCCAGGGGCGGGGGCTCGGCGCGTGGCGACATGCCGTCCCGCGGTGGGGCGTCCTCGCGTGGCGGCAGCGGTGCGCGCGGCGGTGCCGCATCCTCCCGGCAGGGTACGGCTCGGCCCACTCCGGCACCGCGTGGCGGCGGCCCTCGCTCCAGCGGCGGCCGGCCCGCGCCGCGCGGCGGTTCCGGGCGGCCGGGGCAGCGTCCGGCGGGGTTCGGCCTACGGCCGGCCAATCCGCGGCTGCTGCGGCAGCGGCTGTTCGTGTTCGTGGTGGTGACGCTGCTGGTGGCGCTCGGCATCGCGGTGGCCCAGGGCTGCCAGGGTCCGGCGCGCGGGCTCGGCGACGACGGCGGCGGCCGGCGGCAGCGGCACGCGCAGCCGAGCTATCCCCCACCGGGCGACGGCGGGTACCCGTCGGACCGGCGTCCATCGGTGCTGAGCAACGACGCCGGGAACTGAGCGCCGGGCCCGGGTGCCATTGGTGCTGCCGGGTCCTCGACGACCCAACTGCGGCCGTTGAAACTGACCGTGGCGTGTCGCCAGGGGCCGGGACCGAGAGGAGCACCGGTTCCTGCCCCGGTCGCAACTCCGGCCGGTCGCAACTCCGGCCGGTCAGAACTCCGGCCGGTCAGGGCTTCAGGTGGTCAGGACTCCGACCGGTCAGGGCTTCAGGTGGTCAGGACTCCGGCCGGCCCGTCGCCACCGCGTAGAACGCGACCGCGGCAGCCGCCCCCACGTTGAGCGAGTCGACGCCGTGGGACATCGGGATGCGAACCCACTCGTCGGCGGCGACCAGGGCCTGTGTGGACAGCCCGTCGCCCTCCGCGCCGAGCATGAGCGCCACCCGGTCCATCCGGTGCGGGGCGGCCTCGTCCAGGCTGCTGGCCTTCTCGTCCGGGGTGAGCGCGAGCAGGGTGAAGCCCGCCTCGCGGACCGAGTCCAGGTCCCGCGGCCAGGTCTCCAGACGGGCGTACGGCACCGAGAACACCGCCCCCATGGAGACCTTCACGCTCCGCCGGTACAGCGGATCGGCGCAGTCGGGCGACAGCAGCACCGCGTCCATGCCGAGGGCCGCGGCCGACCGGAAGATCGCGCCGATGTTGGTGTGGTCGTTCACCGACTCCATGACCACCACCCGGCGGGCGGTGCGGAGCAGTTCGCCGGCCGTCGGCAGGGGCTTGCGCTGCATGGACGCGAGAGCGCCGCGGTGCACGTGATAGCCGGTGACCCGTTCGGCGAGTTCCGGGGTGACGGCGTAGACCGGTGCCGGGAGTTCGTCGATGACGTCGCGCATGACGTCGATCCACTTGGCCGAGAGCAGCATCGACCGCATCTCGTAGCCGGCTTCCTTGGCCCTGCGGATGACCTTCTCGCCCTCGGCGATGAACAGGCCCTCGGCGGGCTCCCGCTTGCGGCGCAGCTCGACGTCGGTCAGACCTGTGTAGTCGGAGAGGCGCGGGTCGTCGGGATCCTCGACGGTGATGAGATCGGCCACAGGGTGATACTGCCTTGTCCTGGGTGTGGTGCCAACGGCTCGGAAGGGGTGTGTTACCCCGGGTTACGGGTGATCAAGCGGTGGACTCGGGGCCGACCCGCACGACCTCGCCGATGACGATGACCGCCGGCGGCCTCACGTCCTCGGCCCGTACGGTGTCGGCGACCGTGGCCAGGGTGGCGTCCACACGGCGCTGCGCGGCCGTCGTCCCCTCCTGGACGAGAGCCACCGGCGTCCGCGGTGACCTGCCGTGCGCGACGAGCGTCTCGGCGATCTTCCCGATCTTGTCGACGCCCATCAGGATCACCAGGGTGCCGGTGAGCTTGGCCAGCGAGGGCCAGTCGACCAGGGACCGCTCGTCGTCGGGCGCCACATGGCCGCTGACCACGGTGAACTCGTGGGCGACCCCCCGGTGCGTGACCGGGATGCCGGCCGCGCCGGGCACCGAGATCGAGCTGGAGATGCCGGGGACCACCGTGCACGGGACGCCCGCCTCGGCGAGCGCCTGGACCTCCTCCATGCCCCGGCCGAAGACGAACGGGTCGCCCCCCTTGAGCCGGACGACCGCCTTGCCCTGCCTGGCATGCTCGATGAGCGCGTCGTTGATGGCCTCCTGGGCCATGTACCGGCCGTACGGGATCTTCGCCGCGTCGATCACCTCGACGTGCGGCGGAAGCTCGGCGAGCAGATCGCGCGGGCCCAGCCGGTCGGCGATGACGACGTCCGCCTCGGCGAGAAGGCGCCGGCCGCGGACCGTGATCAGGTCGGGGTCGCCGGGGCCGCCACCGACCAGGGCCACACCGGGCGTGCGGGTGCGGTGGTGCGGGGCGACCAGAGTGCCGTCACGCAGGCCCGCGACGACCGCGTCCCGGATGGCGGCGGTGTGGCGCGGGTCGCGGCCACGCGCGTTCGTGGTGAGTACGGCGACGGTGACGCCCTCACTGTGGCCGGTCGCCGGAGTCCATGCCGTGGCCCGGTCCGCGTCGTCGGAGCGGACGCACCAGACACGGTGCCGCTCCGCCTCGGCGGAGGCCCGTGTGTTCGCCTCGGGGTCACTGGTGGCGACGAGGGCGTACCAGGCGTCGGCGAGGTCGCCGTCCTCGTATCCGCGCCGCACCCAGCTGATCTCGCCCGCGTCCGCCATGGCCTCGACGGAGGGCGTCGCTTCGGGAGAGACCAGCACGATGTCCGCACCCGCGGCGATGAGCGCCGGCAGACGCCGTTGAGCCACCTGACCGCCGCCGACGACGACCACACGGCGGCCGGAGAGGCGAAGACCTACGGGGTAGGCGGGGTGTTCGGCCATGAGGTACGGCTCCTCGTGCAGCTGTGAGATGGGCGCGCTGCACCTTCGGAGCGGCCCTGACGTGCGGATTTTATGTCGTGGACGCAGCAGACGGCACGGGTGGTCCGGCAGTTGGGCACCGGACCACCCGTGGCGCGGCGGCTACTTCTCGGTGACCCCCGCGGAGTCGAACGTCGCCACCTCGTGCATGGCGCGCGCCGTGCTCTGCACCAGCGGCAGCGCGAGCAGCGCGCCCGTGCCCTCGCCGAGACGCAGGTCGAGGTCGACCAGCGGGCGCAGTCCCAGCTTGTTGAGGGCCACCACATGGCCCGGCTCGGCGCTGCGGTGACCGGCGATGCAGGCGGCGAGCACCTCGGGGGCGATGGCGCGGGCGACGAGGGCCGCGGCGCCGGCGCTGACCCCGTCGAGGATCACCGGCGTACGCAGCGAGGCGCCGCCGAGCAGCAGGCCGACCATGGCAGCGTGCTCGAAACCGCCGAGCGCGGCGAGCACGCCGATCGGATCGGCCGGGTCCGGCTGGTGGAGCTCCAGCGCGCGGCGGACCACCTCGGTCTTGCGGGCCAGCGTCTCGTCGTTGATGCCGGTGCCGCGACCGGTCACCTCGGCCGGGTCGACACCGGTGAACGCGGAGATCAGCGCGGCGGACGCGGTCGTGTTGGCGATACCCATCTCACCGGTGAGCAGCGCCTTGTTACCGGCCGCCACCAGGTCGCGGGCGGTCTCGATGCCCACCTCGATGGCCGCCTTGGCCTCCTCACGGGTCATCGCGGGGCCGGTGGTCATGTCGGACGTGCCACCACGGATCTTGCGCGGCAGCAGCCCGGGGGTGGCCGGCAGGTCGGCGGCCACGCCCACGTCCACGACGCACACCTCGGCACCGACCTGGGTGGCGAAGGCGTTGCAGACGGCTCCCCCGCCGAGGAAGTTGGCCACCATCTGGGCGGTGACCTCCTGCGGCCAGGGGGTGACGCCCTGGGCGTGTACGCCGTGGTCGCCGGCGAAGATCGCGACGGCGGCGGGTTCCGGGATCGGCGGCGGGCACTGCCGGGACAGCCCGGACAGCTGCGCGGAGATGATCTCCAGCATGCCGAGCGCGCCGGCCGGCTTGGTCATGCGCTTCTGGCGCTCCCATGCCTCGCCGAGCGCCTTGGCGTCGAGCGGGCGGATCTGTGCGACGGTCTCGGCGAGCAGGTCGTGGGGTTCCTCTCCGGGCAGGGCGCGGCGGCCGTACGTCTCCTCGTGCACCACCCAGGACAGGGGGCGCCGTTTGGACCAGCCGGCCTGCATCAGCTCCGGCTCGTCCGGGAACTCGTCGACGTACCCGACGCACAGGTAGGCGACGACCTCCAGATGCTCGGGCAAGCCGAGCGTGCGGACCATCTCCCGCTCGTCGAAGAAGCTGACCCAGCCGACGCCGAGTCCTTCGGCGCGGGCGGCGAGCCAGAGGTTCTCCACCGCGAGCGCCGAGGAGTAGGGCGCCATCTGCGGCTGGGTGTGACGGCCGAGCGTGTGCCGGCCGCCGCGGGTGGGGTCGGCGGTGACGACGATGTTGACCGGGGTGTCGAGGATGGCCTCGATCTTCAGTTCCTTGAACTGCTTCGCCCGGCCCTTCGGCAGCGACTTGGCGTACGCCTCGCGCTGCCGCATCGCCAGTTCGTGCATCGTCCGCCGGGTCTCGGCGGACCGGATGACGACGAAGTCCCAGGGCTGCGAGTGGCCCACGGACGGTGCGGTGTGCGCCGCCTCCAGGACCCTGAGCAGCACCTCGTGCGGGATGGGGTCGCTGCGGAAGCCGTTGCGGATGTCGCGGCGCTCGCGCATCACCCTCAGAACGGCCTCGCGCTCCGCGTCGGCGTATCCGGGCGCGGCCGGGCCGGTGGACTGTCGTGCTTCCGCCACTGCGGCCATGCCCTCTTCCTGGTCGGCGACCCTGGTACGCAGGTCCTCCGCGTGCTGTACGACGTCGGGTGTGTGTTCCGCGTCCGGTGCGGCCGGTACGCCGGCCGGCTCACCCTCGCGCGGCGCCGGCACCATGGCCACCGGCTCCGGCTGCGCCCACTGCTCCGGCTGCTCCGGCTGCTCCGGCTGCTCCGGTTGCTCCGGCTGCTCCTGCGGTCCCTGCGCGTCGGGGGCCGGGCGGCCCTCCGGGGGCAGGATGAGCGGCTGCGGCGGGGTGGGTGCCAGATGCGGGGTGGTGGGCACCTGGCCCTCCACCGGTACGAACTGCCCGAGCGGCTGCTCCGGGTGCGGCACTCCCGGCAGACCGGAGGGCATGAGCTGCTCCGGGTGCTGCGGGGCGGGCATCGCGGGGTCCGTTACGGCGGTGTCCGGCACCTGCGGCTGGTGCTGCGGACCGACAGCCGGTGCCGGGTCGGCAGCCGGGGCCGGGTCGACAACCGGGGCCGGGTCGGCCGGTGCCGGGTCGGCAACCTGGGCCGGGTCTGCAGCCTGGCCGGTCGCGTCCCCGTCACCGGTGTCCGCTGCCTGCGGCTGCGGCTGCGGCGCTACGGCGGACACGGTGGTGGCGTGGGCGTCGTGGGGGACGTTCTCGGCCAGCTGCGGTCCCTGCACCTGGAGCACAGCCGGCTCGGACGCCTCCACAGCCTCGGTGTCGTCACCGGCGTGCGCGACGGGTCCGGCGTCCGGGGCCGCGGCGGCCGCGACCACCTCGGCCTGCGGCACTTCGGCGGCGACGGCTGCTCCGGCCTGCGGCGCCATGGCGTCGGGGGCCTGGGGCTGGGGTGCCTCCGGCGCGGGGGCACCGGGCTGCTGGGCCTGCACGGCGGCGGGGTCCTGGTCCTGCGCCGCGGCCGGGTCCTGAACCGGCACGGCGGCGGGGTCCTGAACCTGCATGACGGCCGGGTCCTGAACCTGCACGGCGGTCGGTTGGGCGGCCGGTACGACGTCGTCGGCGCCGGGGGTCTCCACGCCCGGCTGAGCCGGAACGCCACCGCCTACGGTCTCGGCAGCGCCCTGCGGGGCGCCGGGCTCGGCAGGGGCGGCGGCGGGCGGGATCTCGCCGGGAGCCGGGCCGGCGGCAGCGGTCTGAACGACATCCTGGGCGGCTGCCGGGTCGGTGAGCTGGGCCGCGCCATCGGCAGGGGCGGCGTCGACGGGCTGGGCCACGACGCCCTGGACGACAGCCGCATCGGTCGCCTGGGCCGCACCCTGGACGGCAGCCGGGTCAACGGGCTGAGCACCCTCACCGAGAGCCACGCCGACGGGCTGAGCCACACCCTGGACAGCCGGATCGGTCGCCTGGACGGCAGCCGGGTCAACGGGCTGAGCACCCTCGCCGAGAGCCACGCCGACGGGCTGAGCCACACCCTGGACGGCAGCCGGATCGACCGTTTGGGCCGCACCCTGGACGGCAGCCGGCTCGGTCGCCTGGGCCACCTGCTGAGCGGAAGCCGGGTCGACGGACGCGACCGCGCCCTGGCCGGCCGTGGGGTCCGTGGCCCCGGCGGGAGGCTGCGCCTGGGCAGGGCCGGTGACCTGGGTGGGGTCGGCGAGGTGCGCGGCGTCGGCGGCCTGCGCGGCCTCACCGAGCGGCGCGGAACCCTCGGCGGCCTGCGCAACATCCGCGGCCTGCGGGACCTCGCCGACCTGGGCGGCCACATCCGCCTGCGCGCCTTCCGCAGGCTCCACGCCCTCGACCGTTTCGCCGGCCGAGGCGGTCGGCTGAGCCGCCTCGGCGACCGCCGTCTGCACCACGGCCGTCTGCTCCACAGCGGCCTCCGCCGACGCCGGATCGGCCGTCGCCTGATCGGTCACCGCCGTGCCCACGCCACCGGCGGTCTCAGGGGCCGGCGCCACCTGCGCGTTGTCCGGCGTGCGGCCAGGTACGCCCTGGGCCGGCACCGAGGGGTCCTGTACAGCTTGTGCCGGAGCGCCCTGGTCCGTCTGCTCCGGAGCGCCCTGGTCCGCCGAGTCCGCCACGCCCTGAGCGGCATCGGCCTCGGGTCCCTGAGCGGCGGCGGCATCGGATGCGTCAGCGGGCACCTGGCCCTCGGCCCCGCCCGGCACCTCGGCGGCCCCGGCCGCTTCGGCGGGCGCCTGCCCGGGCTCCCCGCCCTCGGGTCCCTCGGGTACGACCACGGCACCTTCGGCAGCCGGTACGGCCTGCCCCGCCTGCGGCACCTCGGCCGTGACGCCGGCGTCGGGCACGGCACCGCTGTCACCGGCGGCCACGGAAGCCCGCGCACCGTCGGCGAGTTGCGTGCCCTCAGCACCCGGACCGACCGGAACCGGCACACCCTCGGCGCCCGGACCGACCGGAACCGGCACATCCTCGGCACCCGGACCGACCGGAACCGGCACACCCTCGGCACCCTGAGCCGCCGGGACCGGTACACCCTCGGCATCCTGAGCCGCCGGGACCGGCAGGCCCTCGGTGGTGGCGTCGGTCTGGGGCGTCGGCGGCTGACCGCTCTCGGGGCTCTGCACCACCGCGGCCGGAACGCCCTCGGCGCCCGGAACCGTCGGCGCGGTGTACACCCCGTCGTGGCCGTGCACCGGCTGCATGCCGTCATGGCCGTGCACGACGTGCCCCTGGCCGGTGTCGCCGGCGGCGCTCGGAGCCGCCGCCTGGTGCGCGAGGCGGGCCATCGCCGCCTGGGCGGCGTCGGCCGGCTCGGTGGCCCCGGGAGGGGCAACCGTTTCGGCGGCCGGTACCTGGGAGCCGACCTGGGCCGGGGCGGCCGGCGCCGCGCCCCAGGGGGCCGCGGACTGCGGTGCCATCTCACTCAGCGGCTGGGCATCGAGGTACTCGGGGCCCGTGGTCGGCGGCCCGGACTGGCGTACCGGCGCTCCGGCGGGGCCGCGGTCGGCGAGGGAGCGGACCGGGCTCGCGGAGGCGTCGGGGATGGGCGGGCCGAGGTGCAGCGGGCGGCGGGGCGGCTGGGGGGCGGCCGCCGGGTCGTGCGGCGCGGAGAGGATGGGCGACGGCGGCACCGATGCCGGGCCCTCGGGCAGGCGGACGCCGCTGAGGTCGACCGAGCCGCTGTCGCGGCCGGCCACCTCGTGCGGGCCCGGCTCGTGCACGGCCTCCACCACCGGTTCCGGAGCGGGTGGCGGCACCTCGTTGCCCCACGCGCCCTGGGCACCCGGCAGCAGCAGGTCTTCGTCCTCGGCGGGCGCCTCGGAGAGGTAGGTGTACGCGCCGTGCGCGAGGGCGCCCGGCTGATCCACCATGCCTGCGCTCTCCGGCAGCCCCTCGCCCGGGACCTGGCCGGTGTCGGTCATGCGTACCCCTCGCCCATCGGTTAGTGCTCCTACGACCAGCTCACCCGGAACGGCGCACCGACCGCCCCGCAGTGAAGAACGAGCGTCCGTGCCCAGCGGCACGAACGACCCGCCGGAAAAGGCGACAAAGCCATTCAGTGGCATTGTCCCGGCCGTTGCGCCGTCGCGACAGCGTGATCCGCGACAGCCCGCTGTGGACTGCGCCACGTTGCGCGTCCTCCGGTCCCGCAGTACCACACCCACCCCAAAACGGGCGTGCGATCCGGACATTGGCGAACGAAGTTCGGGCCACCGGTGCGGTACAACGATCGGCCAGCCTACCGCGCGCGGTACGACAACCCGATCACGGGGCGCGATCCGGCAGTACCCCGCTGAGCAGGAACGCTACGTTCCGCTCGGTCTCCGTCCAGGCCCTGGTGTCGAGTTCGACGGACTGGAGCAGGGCGCACTCGACCCGGTAACCGTGCTCGGTCAGGTCGCGGCCGACGCGTTCGGCCGCGTCCCGGGTCGCGGCGTGCGTGACGATGCGCTGCGGGCGCCGGTCGGCGACCGCGGAGACGACGGCCGCTCCGCCGCCGCCGACCCGTACCACGTCCGGCTCGGGCAGGTACTCGAGGACGTGCGGAGCGCTGCCGTGGACGACCTGGAGCTGGACGCCGGACCGGCGCGCGGCCCCATCGGCGCGGGCGCAGGCGGCCGGATCGTGGTCGACGGCGATGACGGCCGCACCGGCCCGCGCGGCCTCGGCGGCGAACGCGCCCGAGCCGCAGCCGATGTCCCACACGAGGTCGCCGACCCGGGGCCCGAGGCGGGCGAGTTGGGTGGCCCGCAGCAGTTCCGTCTCGCCCTCGCCGAGTCCGCCGCCGTAGGTCCCGTCGGGCTGCACCCAGCCGCGCGGGCCGGTGGCCGGGTCGCGTCCGGCGATCCAGCCGCCGCCCTCGGCCGCTCCGGCCGGCCCGCCGATGACGATCACCACGTTGGGGTCGCGCCAGGTGTGGTCGGCGGCCTTGTCGGAGGTGACGACGGTGACCTGTTCGCGTCCTGTGCCCAGTTCCTCGCAGATGACGAAGGTGCGGTGGACGCCCTCCAGCAGGAGGCCGAGCTCGGCGGGGCCGGCCCCCGGTGCGGTGAGGACGGCGACCTTGGTGTGGGCGCGGCAGACGTTCACGGCCCGGCGCAGGGTGCGCGGGTGGGCGACGACGACGTGGGCGTCGTCCCAGGGCATGCCGGCGCGGGCGAAGGCGGCGGCGACGGCGGAGACGGCGGGGACGACCTCGACCTCCAGGCCGAACTCGGGGGCCCGCAGGGTGCGTACGATGCCGAAGAAGCCGGGATCGCCGTCGGCGAGCACGACCGCGGTGCCGCGGTGGGCCGCGATGCGGCGCGCGGCCAGGGCGAGGCTGCCGAGGCGGATGCGTTCGGCGCGGGGCGGCACCTCGGGCAGTGCCAGGTGGTGGGCGGCACCGGCCACGAGGGTGGCGGCGCCGAGGGCGGCCCGTGCCGCGTCGGTCAGCGGCGAGCCGTCCCAGCCGATCACCGTGACCCGGTCGGCCATCGTCGTCAGTCTCCAGGAGTTTTGCTCAGGTCTTGGGGGAAAAGCCCGGGGCGGGCTCCGTGAGGGTACCTGGTGAGGCTGGGAGGCTCCGCCTCGCGGGCTCAGTCCCAGTCCGAGTACGAGGTGAAACCACCCGTGTCGGCCAGCTGCTCGCCGACCCCGGCCAGGTCCTCCGGCAGCAGGCTCCAGACGATCACGTCCGTACGCACTTCGGTCCAGGTCCCGTCGTCGGGCCTGGCGCGTGCTATCCAGGCGTTGCGCAGCACGCCCTCGCTGATGCAGCCGATCTTCTGGGCCACCTGCTGGGAGGCGGTGTTGTCGGCGGCGGTGCGCAGTTCGAGCCGCTCGAACTTCTGGTCGTGGAAGAGCCATTGGGCGGTGGCCAGGGCCGCTTCCGAGGCGTATCCCTCGCCGCGGGCCCAGGGGGCGATGACGTAGGCGATCTCGCTCGAGCGCACGCGCCAGTCCGTGTTCCGCAGGTGCACGATTCCGACGAGCCGCTGGGTGAGGAACTCGGTGACGGCGAGGACGATGCCGCGGCCCTCGGTGCGTTCGTCCGGGGCGAGCCGGGTGATCCACTGGCGGGCGTCGGCCTCGGTGTAGGGGTGGGGCACGGTGGTCCAGGCGACGACCTGCTCGTCGTTCATCATGTCGGCCAGGGCGGGGACGTCGTCCTCGTCCAGGGGACGCAGCACCAACCGCTCCGTGCTGATGGAGATGTTGGGGAAGGTGCTCGTCATGCGCCGCTCCGTAACCTTCGGGAAGTGCTCGAAAGACCGTCAGGGCCGTGGGGCCTGCTGAACTGCCCAGCATGCAGCATGGAACCACCGAACCGCACGACGGGGTCCACACCCGGTGAGGGCGCGGACCCCGTGCGTCGCGAAACGCCGTGTACGTGCTGTCGGCCGTGGCGGCTTCCGGCCGGTCTTCAGGTGCCGGGCGCCGGCCGTGACGTCCGAGGGGACGCCTCCGGCGCCGGCGGAGAGGTGGTCCCTTGCGCAGGGGAGCACCTCTGCGCAGGGGAGCACCTCGCCGGTCGGATCAGAAGGACGGGATGACCGAGCCCTGGTACTTGTCCTCGATGAACTTCTTGACCTCGGGCGAGGTGAGGAGCTTGGCGAGCTTCTTGACCCGCGGGTCGTTCTCGTTGCCCTTCTTCACGGCGAGGAAGTTGCCGTAGGGGTTGTTCTTCGGGGACTCCAGGACGAGGGCGTCCTTGGCCGGCTTCAGACCCGCGGAGATGGCGTAGTTGCCGTTGACCACGGCCGCGTCCACGTCGTCCAGGGAGCGCGGGGTCTGGGCCGCCTCGACCTCCTTGAACTTGAGGTCCTTGGGGTTCTTGGTGATGTCCTGCGGGGTGGCCTCGTTGCCGACGCCGTCCTTGAGGGTGATGAGCCCGTTGGCGGCGAGCAGCTTCAGGGCGCGGGCCTCGTTGACGGCGTCGTTCGGGACGGCGACGGTCGCACCGCTCTTGAGGGCGTCGGCCTTCTTGACCTTGTGGGAGTACAGGCCGAGCGGCTCCAGGTGCACCGTGACGACGGGCACGATGTGGGTGCCGCGCTTGTTGTTGAAGTCGTCGAGGTACGGCTGGTTCTGGAAGTAGTTGGCACCGACCGAGCCGTCCTCGGTCGCCGTGTTCGGCGTGATGTAGTCGGTGAACTCCTTGACCTCCAGGTCGAGGCCCGCCTTCTTCGCCAGCTTGTCCTTGACGAAGTCGAGGATCTCGGCGTGCGGGGTCGGGCTCGCGGCGACGACCAGCGGGCCGTCGGTGTCCAAGGAGGCGGAGTCCTTGCCGGAGCCGCAGGCGGTCAGCCCGAGGGTGAGGGCTCCGGCGGCGAGGACGGCGGTGGTGAGCTTGGCGGTGTTACGCACGAAAAGTGCCTTTCCTTAAGGGTGGTGCGACCCCGTGTATGGGTGTACGGGGAGTTCGGGGAGTGCTCAGGCGACCTTGCTGACGTCGGCCGCCGCGGGCTCCTTGGCCTTCAGCAGGCGGAGAGCCGGCATGGGGCCGGAGCGCGCGCCGCGGCCGTGCAGGGCGCGGGCGGCGAAGTCGCCGGCGAACTGGATGAGGGAGATGACGACGGCGAGGATCGCCACGGTGATCCACATCAGCTGGGTCTCGAAGCGCTGGTAGCCGTAGCGGACGGCGAGGTCGCCGAGGCCGCCGCCACCGACCGTGCCGGCCATGGCGGAGTAGCCGATGAGGGCGATGATCGTGGTGGTGGTGCTGGCGATCAGCGAGGGCAGGGCCTCGGGGACGAGGACCTTGCGGACGATCGTCCAGGTGTTGCCGCCCATGGACTGCACGGCCTCGACGAGCCCGTGGTCCACTTCGCGGACGGCCGTCTCGACCAGGCGGGCGAAGAAGGGGATGCCGCCGATGGCGAGCGGCACGATCGCCGCGGTGGTGCCGATCGTCGTCCCGGTGACCCAGCGTGTGAAGGTCATCAGCGCGACCATGAGGATGATGAACGGCATGGACCGGCCGATGTTCACGATCTGGCCGATCACCTTGTTGGCGACGACGTTCTGGAGCAGGCCGCCCCGGTCCGTGAGGACGAGGAGGATGCCGAGCGGAAGGCCGACGACGACGGCGATCAGGGTGGACCAGAGCACCATGGTGAACGTCTCGGAACACGCCTGCGACAGCAGTGGCTGCATCTCCGACCAGGTCACTTGGCACCTTCCTTCACCAGCAGGGCCTCCTGGCCCACTACGTCGATCTGCAGGCCCTGTTCGCGCAGGAAGCCGACCGGCACCACGTTGTCCTCGTAGCGGCCCGGCAGTTCGATGCGCATCCGGCCGACCTGCAGGCCGCCGACGGTGTCGATGGCGGCGCCGAGGATCGAGATGTCGATGTTGTAGGTGCGCGCGAGCTGGGAGATGACCGGCTGGGTGGCGGCCTCGCCGTGGAAGGTGACGTCGAGGACGGTCCGGTCGGGGCCGGTCGCCTCGCCGCCCACCGGGAACAGCGCGGCGGCGAGCTCCGAATCCGGGGTGGCCAGCAGCTCGCTGACCGTGCCGGACTCCACGATCCGGCCCCGCTCCATCAGCGCGGCGGAGTCGCAGATCGACTTCACGACGTCCATCTCGTGGGTGATGAGCAGGACGGTCAGGCCCAGCTGCCGGTTCAGGTCGCGCAGCAGCTGGAGGATGGAGCGGGTGGTCTCCGGGTCGAGGGCGCTGGTGGCCTCGTCGGAGAGCAGCACCTTGGGGTCGCCGGCGAGGGCGCGGGCGATGCCGACGCGCTGCTTCTGGCCTCCGGAGAGCTGGGCGGGGTACGCCTTGGCCTTGTCGGCGAGGCCGACGAGGTCGAGCAGTTCCAGCGCCTTGCGGGAGCGCGCCTTGCCGGACTTGCCGAGGATCTCCAGCGGCAGTTCGACGTTGTCCTGGACGGTCCGCGTGGACAGCAGGTTGAAGTGCTGGAAGACCATGCCGATCCGGCTGCGGGCCTGGCGCAGTTCCCGGCCGGCGCGCGGGCCGCGGCCGGCCAGGGCGGTGAGGTCCTGCCCGGCGACGGTCACGGTGCCGGAGGTGGGGCGCTCCAGCAGGTTGACGCAGCGGATGAGGGAGGACTTGCCGGCGCCGGACTGGCCGATGACGCCGTAGACCTCGCCTTCGCGGACGTGGAGGTCGACGCCGTCGAGGGCGGTGACCTCACGGCCGCGGGAGCGGTAGACCTTGGTCAGGCCCGATGTGGTGATCACGTGGGTTTCCGTCACTGTCGAGTGCGCGGGCGTGGGTGTGCCCGGGCACGGTGCGTTTCGTGCGTTCGTTCAGGGACGCGGCACGGTTCTCGGGTGGCGGTGGAACCGGGGAGAACGTCGTGTGCGCGCGGCGGCCTTCGGTCGCGTACGGCCGGAGTCGGACGCCGGGCGGGCCGCGGCTCTCGCTTCGGGGCGCGAGGCTCGGTTGGTGCGGGGGCCCTCTAGAAGGCGCACATTCGACACGGACACATACAACGAGCACCGGGCGTGAGGGTCGCCTCGGTCGCAAGGGTGCGGCAGCTCGTCGTGGTCATGCGATCAGTAAAGCAGACGGGCGGTCCTGACCGGACGCCGCCGTCCGCATAGTGGACAGCGGCGGACAGGGCCGGCCGGGGGCTCAGCCGCGGACGGCTATCTCCACTCCCCCGTCGGTGGCCAGTGCCGACAAGGCCGACAGGTCCGTCACCACCAGGTCGGCGTCCAGCTCGGTCGCCTGGTGGGTTGTGGCCAACGCCACGGTGGTCATGCCGGCCGCGCGGCCGGCCCGCAGTCCGGCGGGGGCGTCCTCGAAGACGACGCAGTGGGCGGGGTCGACGCCGAGCTGCCGGGCGGCGAGCAGGTAGGGCTCGGGGTCGGGCTTGCCACGGGTGACGTCGTCGGCCGAGATCAGGGCCTTCGGGAGGATGCCGACGGCACCCAGGCGGGCCTCGGCCAGGCGCCGGGTGGCGGAGGTGACGACGGCCCAGCGGTCGGCGGGCAGGGAGTCCAGGAACTCCCGGGTCCCGGGCAGCAGGCGCACGCCGCCGTTCGCCACGTCCTCGACCTCCAGCTGCTCGACCCGGGCGACGGCCTCCGGCACCAGGCGGGCGGGCAGCAGGTCGCCGACGATCTCGACGGCCGTGCGTCCGTGCAGTTCCACGCGCCCGAACTCCTCGGCGGTGATCCCGTACTCCCCGGCCCAGCGGGTCCAGCAGCGCTCGACCGAATCGAGGGAGGAGACAAGGGTGCCGTCGTTGTCGAACAGGAGGGCGTGCGCGTGGATCGTCATGGTCTAGACCCTACGGGGTACGGCGGGGGCGGCGGCCGGCGCCCGATTCCGCCGTAATAAGGTCACGGCATGCTCAATGCCCTGACGCTGGTGACCGGCGTCGCCGCGCTGCTGCTCGCCGCCTGGTGCGGCTGGGCCGCCCATCGTGACCAGCCGACGAAGGACTGGCATTTCATCGCCATGGCCGTGGTGTCGCTGCTGGCCGTCGTCCAGCTGGTTTTCGGGGTCGTGCAGCTGGCGCGGGGCGAGAAGCCGGAGCAGGGCACGACGATCTTCGTGGCGTATCTGCTGGGCGCGTTCGCGTGCGTCCCGGCTGCGGGGCTCATGTCGCTGGCCGAGCGGACCCGCTGGGGCTCGGTGACGGTCGCGGCGGGCGGCGTGGTGCTGGCCGTCCTGGAAGTACGGCTCTACGACATCTGGGGAGGCTGAGGTGACGGCGGTGGAGGAGAAGCCCGTCCGGCTGATCAGCGGGCCGGGCGTCCTGCTCGTCTGGCTCTACGGCGTGATGGTGGTCGGCGCGGTGTCGCGTTCGGCGTACCAGATCGCCACGGAGTTCGACCGGGCGCCGCTCGCGTATTCCTTGTCGGCCGTGGCCGGAGTGGTGTACGCGTTCATCACGTACACGCTGGTCCGGGGTGGCGAGACGGCCCGCAGGGCGGCGCTGGTGTGCTGCGCCGCCGAGTTGGCGGGCGTGCTGATCGTCGGCACCTGGACGCTGGTCGAGCCGTCCGCGTTTCCGGATGCGACCGTGTGGTCGAAGTACGGGGCCGGGTACCTCTTCATCCCCGTCCTGTTGCCGCTTTCCGCCATGCGCTGGTTGCGGAAGGCGTCTGCCGGGCGGGCTGCCTGAGGCAGGCTCACGGGCGCGGGTGCGTCGCCGGTACGCAGGTGCGCCCTGTTACGCGGGTACGTCCCGGTCAAGCGGGTGCGCCCGGTGACGCGGGCGCGCCCCGGTCACCCGCGCGGTCGCCCACGCCCTCGGGGCGCTTTCTCACGCCGTGGCCACGAAGGTGCCCGCCGGCTTCTCCAGGATGATCAGTTCCACTCCGTCCGCACCCTTGGAGCGGCCGACCGCCTCGTAGCCGGAGCGGCGGTACAGGCGGAGGTTGCCCTCGCTGCGGTGGCCGGTGAAGAGACGGAACCTGGTGGCGCCGCGCTCCTCGGCCAAGGACGCTTCGGCCGCGCGCAGCAGCCGCGCGCCGATGCCGTGGCCCTGCAGGCGCGGGTGGACGCAGAGCCTGCCGATGGCCGCCGCGCCGTCCTCGGTGAGCTTGCCGCGCACCGCGCCGACCACCTCGTCACCGAGCCGGGCGACGAAGACGCAGTCGGAGGCGACCTCCTGACGGACGGACTCCAGGCTCTGCACGAGCGGGTCGATGCGGTAGTTGCCGTACAGCGCCGCCTCGCCCTGGAAGCACAGGTACTGGAGCCTGAAGATCTGCTCCGCGTCCTGCTCGGTCGCCACCGAGATGGTCACGCTCATGCCCATGTGCGCACGCCTCCCGCTCACCTGATCACCTGTCGTCCCTCACTCCTATCCCCGTGCTTCGCACGGTGCAACCTCCGGTGTGAGCAATCGGCGCAGACATCCCAGACATCTGGAGCGTTCCGGGCCGAGACTGCCCTGTGAGATACCCAACTCCCCCGCGATTTCCCGGTATGTCAGGTCCCGCGGGGAGAGCAGCGCCTCCATGAGACGGGGACAGCGCCCCGGCAGGCGGCGCACCGCCTCCCGCACAGCGCGGTACCGGGCGGCGGTCAGGGCGTGCTGTTCGGGTCCGGGGCGGAGGTCGTCGGCCGGTTCATCGCCGTACGGCCGTTCGAGGCGCGTGGTACGGCGGCTGCGGCGGGCCTCGGCGCGGACGGCCTTGCGCAGCCAGCCGGGCGGGTCCGACGGCGGCCCGTCGGTCTCCAGCCGCTCCAGCAGCCGCAGCCACACGGCCTGTTCCAGGTCGCCCGGCTCACTTCCGAAGGCATGTGCCTCGGCGGAGGCTTCGGCGGTGAGCAGGGGGCGCAGGGCGGCTACCAGGTCGTGCGTCATACGCGGAACGACGCGCCGCCCCGGCGGCCGGTTGCCGGGGCGGCGCACAGTCACCCCGAACGAGGTGCCGGCCGGTGCGGTGGGTTGACGCCGTCAGCCGTTCAGGAAGTCGGCGCGGGCGAGCAGTCCGGTGTCGGCGTTGTCGGTGAAGACGCCGTCGATGCCGGTCGCGAAGTACGTCTTGAAGGCGCCGAAGACATCGCCGTAGGCGTCGGCGCCGCCGCCCTTGCGGTACTCGGCGGGCAGGAAGGGGTTCTCGTTGCGCATGGTGTACGGGTGCAGGACCAGACCGACCTTGTGCGCGTCGGCGACCAGCGTGGTCGGCTCGGCCAGGGTGCCGTCCGCCTTCTTCGGGATGACCAGGTCCAGGGTCGGGCCGATGCCCTGGGCGTAGCCGGCGATCTCACGCAGGCCCCGGGGCGTGATGAGGTCGGCGACCGTACGCGGGTCGTTCGCCTCGACGAAGTCGTAGGGGCGGCTGTCGGCCGAGGAGAGCAGGACGACGAGCGGGTTGTCGACCAGCTGGTTCAGCTTCTGGATGCTGGTGGGCTCGAAGGACTGGAGGATGACCGGGGAGTTCCGGTTGTCCTTGCCGTACTTGCGCAGCAGCTTCGCCACCCGCTCCTCCAGGCCGAGGCCCAGCTTGCGGAAGTAGGTGGGGTGCTTGGTCTCCGGGTAGATCCAGACCTGCTTGCCGCGCTTGCGGGTCTGCTCGTCCTGCCACTTGAGGACTTCCTCGAAGGTGGGGATCTCCCAGCGGCCGTTGTAGAGGGTGTTGTGCGGCCGGTTGGCGGGGATGCGCTCGACCGCGCGCAGCCGCTTCAGCTCGGCGAGCGTGAAGTCCTCGCTGAACCAGCCGGTGGTGGGGACGCCGTCGAGCACCTTGGTGGTCCTGCGGCCGGCGAACTCCGGATGCGCGGCGACGTCCGTCGTGCCGCCGATCTCCGGCTCGTGCCGGCAGACCAGATGGCCGTCCCTGGTGGGCACCAGGTCGCCCGCCTCGACCACGTCGGCGCCCAGGTCCAGGGCCAGGTTGTACGAGCCGAAGGTGTGCTCGGGGCGGTAGCCACTGGCGCCCCGGTGGCCGATGATCGTCGGCACCGGCAGGCTCCTCAGACCGCGGCCCCCGTGCCCGGCCGTCCGCGCGTCGGCGGCCCGGGCCGCGCCGGGCAGTCCGAGGACCGCTCCGCCCGCGCCGAGCACCGCGGCGCCGAGGAGCGCCCGCCGTCCCGTTCCCTGTGTCCGCCCGTTCGCCTGGTCGCTGCCCATGAGCACTCTCCTGCCGCTTTCGCTCCTTCAGTGCGCGCCGATCGTAGGGGCGTACACATGTCCGGAGGGAGGCCCTCGTTCGAACACCCGGATGATGTCGCGTGTCGACGGGGGGCGAGGTGACGGACCGTCTGCGGGCGGGGCCCCTGTCCGCGCGATGTCCGTCACATCCCCGCAAGGCCGTTACCCGCCGTCCTGCGTGCACCACCGCAGGTAAACCCGCGTCAACACTTCGTAAGACCTCGGTGAACCGGGCGTCCCCGATGTGCGCGCGGACCGGCGCCGCGAGTAATGTCCTCACCTGCACAGACTCATATCGCCCCCCTTGACATCGGAGGACCCGTTGTCCCGCTTCGCGCTCATCAAGGCAGTGCTCGCACCGATCATGCGCCTGATGTTCCGCCCACAGGTGGAGGGTGCGGAGCACATCCCGGGAGACGGGCCGGTGATTCTGGCCGGTAATCACCTCACGTTCATCGACTCGATCGTGCTGCCGATCGTCACCAAGCGCCAGGTGTTCTTCATCGGCAAGGACGAGTACGTCACCGGCAAGGGCGTCAAGGGCCGGCTCATGGCGTGGTTCTTCACCGGCGTCGGCATGATCCCGGTGGACCGGGACGGGGCGAACGGCGGCGTCGCCGCCCTGATGACCGGTCGTCGGATCCTGGAGGAGGGCAAAGTCTTCGGGATCTACCCGGAGGGCACGCGCTCGCCCGACGGCCGGCTGTACCGGGGGCGCACCGGCATCGCGCGGCTGACGCTGATGACCGGCGCGCCGGTGGTGCCGTTCGCCATGATCGGCACGGACAAGCTGCAGCCGGGCGGCCGGGGCATCCCGCGTCCCGGCCGGGTCACCGTCCGCTTCGGCGAGGCCATGGAGTTCTCGCGGTACGAGGGCATGGACCGCGACCGGTATGTGCTGCGGGCCGTGACCGACTCCGTCATGGCCGAAGTCATGCGGCTGTCGGGCCAGGAGTACGTGGACATGTACGCCACCAAGGCCAAGGCCGCCTAGAGCCGTCCGACGGACCGGCTCGGGGCCGGTGTCCGTCCGCCTGCCGGTGGAATCTGACGCCGACACATCGGGCATTCGGCTCTATAAAGGGGCCATATGACCACGCAACATGTCTGATTCAGGACATGTACAAACCTTCTCGGCGTACTCTGCTCCGTACCCCGATCGCCGCGGCCGGCGCGGGGTTCCTGGCAGCCTGCACCAGTTCCGATTCCGAGCCCAGCTCCGGACCCCAAGGCGCGCGCGACGGGGAGAGGTTCGTCCCGGCCGGGCCCAAGGGGTACGTCAACCCGTCGGACCCGGAGGTCCTCGCCGCCGAGCGGAAACGTGGGGCCGGCCGCGTGCGCACCTTTAGGTTCACCGCCGAGGAAGCCAAGCTGGACCTGGGTGGGCGGTCGGTCCGCACCTGGGCGTACAACGAGGAGGTGCCGGGCCCGCTGGTGCGGGTCACCGCCGGTGACGTGCTCGACCTGACGCTCGCCAACCGGCTGCCCGCCACGACCACGCTGCACTCCCACGGGGTCCGGCTGCGCTGCGACATGGACGGCGTCCCGGACCTGACCCAGCGCGCCATCCGCTCCGGGGACGACTTCCGCTACCACTTCACCGTCGCCCACCCGGGGACCTACCTGCTGCACTCCCACGTCGGGATGCAGCCCGACCGGGCCCTGTACGCGCCGCTCATCGTCGAGGACCCCAAGGAGCCCCTCTCCTACGACAAGGAGTGGGTCGTGATGCTGGACGACTGGCTCGACGGCGTGGAGGGCTCCACCCCCGACAACGTCCTGAACCAGCTCAAGCCCGGCGGCTCCATGGACATGGGGGGCATGGCCATGGGACCGGACCACCACAGCGCGAGCCCGAGCCGGCCGACGGGCGGGCACGCGTCGCCGTCCAAGAAGTCCTCGGGCCCCGACCGGGTGCTGCACAACTCCCACAGCCGCATGCTCCACGGCGAGGGCGGCAGCGTCGCCTACCCGCACTACCTGGTGAACGGGCGGCTGCCCGGCAATCCGTCGGTGTTCCGCTGCCGTCCCGGCGACCGCGTGCGGCTGCGCATCATCAACGCCGGTTCGGAGACCGCCTTCCGGGTGGCGCTCGGCGGCCACAAGATGACCGTCACGCACACCGACGGCTATCCCGTGAAGCACAAGGAGACCGACGCCCTCCTCGTCGGGATGGCGGAACGGTACGACGTTCTCGTCACCGTCCAGGACGGTGTCTTTCCCCTGGTCGCGCTCCCCGAGGGCAAGAAGGGCAAGGCCCTCGCCGTGCTGCGCACCGACAAGGGGAACAGGAACCTCCCCCCGGCCGACGTCCGCCCGGACGAACTCGACGGGAACACCGTCCCCGCGCGCCGCCTGCTGCCGGCCGACTCCGTGGCCCTCCGTGAGCGTGACCCCGACCGCGAACTGCGCATCAGGATCACCGGCAGCATGGAGAACTTCGACTGGGGTTTCGACCACAAGGCATACTCCGCGCAGCAGCGCCACCCGGTCCGCGCCGGTGAACGGGTGCGGCTCACCCTCATCAACGCCACGAGCATGTGGCACCCGATGCACCTGCACGGCCACACCTTCTCGGTGACCGGCCTGGACTCCGTGGGCGCGCGCAAGGACACCGCCCTCGTGCTGCCGCACCGCAAGCTGGTGATCGACTTCGACGCCGACAACCCGGGACTGTGGATGCTGCACTGTCACAACCAGTACCACTCGGAGAGCGGGATGATGACGGTGCTCGGCTACAAGAAGTGACCCTCGGGGTGGTTCGCCCCGAACGGGGCGCGGGTGCGGCGCGGCTTGTCGAGCCGCCGCGGCACACCCGCCCGGGACACGGTCCCGCGCCCCTAGCGGACGTCACCTCAGCCGGCGCTGTCCAGCTTCTGGTCCCTCAGCAGGACCCACGCCACCGCGGAGGCCGCCAGCAGGACCGCCGCGCCCGCTCCGGAGGCCAGGTGGAGGCCGTGGACGAAGCTGTCCCGGGCCGCGTCGAGAAGTGCCTGCGCCTGGTGCGGTGGCATGTCCGCCGCGGTCTCCACCGCCGCGCCCAGGGACTCGTGGGCCATGGCCGGGGTGCCGGCCGGCCCCGCGAAGTCACGGTAGGCACCGGTCACGATGGAGCCCAGTAGAGCGATGCCCAGGGCCGCGCCCAGCTCGTAGGCCGTCTCGGAGACCGCCGAGGCGGCGCCCGCCTGATCCTTAGGGACGCTGGAGAGGATGACGTCGGCGGTCACCGTGAAGGAGAAGCCCGCGCCGACGCCCACGACCAGCAGGGCGGCACCGAGCAGCGGGTAGCCGGTGGACTGGCCGAGCGTCGTCAGGGCGGCCAGGGCCCCACCGACCGCGGCCAGGCCGCCCGTGACCACCGTACGGACCGAGAAGCGCCGGGCGGCACGGCCCGCGATCAGACCCGCCGCCACCGCGCCCACCGCCGCGGGCAGTTCGGCCAGCCCCGCCTCGAACGGGTGTCGGCCCTGGACGAGTTGCAGGTACTGGGAGAGGAAGAACACCAGCCCGGACATGCCGAGGACCGTCAGCAGGTCGGCGAGGACCGCTCCGCTGAAGCCGCGGCGCCGGAACAGACGCATGTCCAGCAGCGGGACCGGCATGGTGAGCTGGCGGTGGACGAAGCCGTACAGGGCCGCCGCGCCCAGCAGGCCGGTGCCGAGGGTCGTCCAGGTGAAGCCGTGGGTGGCCGCCTCCTTGACCGCGTAGACGAGGGCGATCATGCCGACCAGCGACAGCAGGACGCCGGGCAGGTCCCACGGGCCCGGGTGGGGGTTGCGGGACTCGGGCAGGGTGCGGATGCCGACCAGGACCAGGACCGCCATCACGGGCAGGTTGATCAGGAAGACCGAGCCCCACCAGAAGTGTTCGAGGAGGAATCCGCCGGCGATCGGGCCGACGGCCGTACCGGCGGAGGCGGTGGCTCCCCAGATGCCGACGGCCAGGCTGCGCTCGCGCGGGTCGTGGAAGATGTTGCGGATCAGGGCCAGGGTGGCGGGCATCAGGGTCGCGCCCGCCACACCGAGCAGCGCCCGGGCCAGGATCATCAACTCGGGTGTCGTCGCGTAGGCGTTGAGCACGGAGATCGCGCCGAACACCGTCGCGCCGACGAGCAGGATCCGCTTGCGGCCGATGCGGTCGCCGAGGCTGCCCATGGAGACCAGCAGACCGGCGATGACGAAGGAGTAGACGTCACCGATCCACAGCAGCTGGGTGCCGGAGGGATCGAGGTCTTCGCTGATGTAGGGGGTCGCCAGGCCGAGGACGGTGGCGTCGACGGCCACCAGCAGCACAGCCAGGACGAGGACGGACAGCGCGAGCCAGCGGCCCGGACGCGTCACCGCCTCGGTCGCGTGTGCCGGCTGCAGGGTGCTGGTCATGATTCCTCTCTTCGTCACGCGTCTTCGTCACGCGTCTTCGTCACGCGCGTCAGTTCACGCGTCTTCTTTACGGGTCTTCGTCACGCGTTTTCGGTACGGAGCTTCGGTACGCGCCTTCGTCACGCGCCTTCGTCACGCGTCGGTGCGTCGGACGCCGCCGAGCAGCAGCTCGACGATCATGTAGGTGAAGTCCTTGGCGGCCACCCGGCCCTCGCTCACGGCCCAGGCGCCGGAGGCCAGCAGGCCGTACAGCGCCTCGGTGAGCCAGGCCGGAGTGAGGTCGATCCGGAACTCGCCGGCCTCCTGGCCGCGCCGGAACAGAGCCGTGAGGCGTTCGTCGATGCGGGCCCAGCCCTGGTTCTGCTGCTCGCCCTCGAAAAGCTGGTTCTCGGTGTAGAGGAAGGCGAGCAGTCCGCCGGCGGGTTCGAGCGCGCGGACGAGCCGGTGTACGGCCTCGGCCGCCGGGCCCTCGTCCAGCCGGGCCGTCTCCAGTGCCGTCTCGCACTCGGCGATGCCGAGCGCCTCCAGGGCCCGGACGAGGGCGTCGCGGCCGGCGAAATGGCGGTGCAGCGTGGCCCGGCTGATCCCGGCGGCCTTGGCGACCTCGTCCATGGTCGCGGTGGACTTGCGCGTCAGCAGGGCGGCTGCGCTGCGCAGCACCTGGTCACGATCGAGAGCCATGAGACAAGGATAGCCCATGTGAGACATCTTTGTCTCACCATAGGCATACGTGACTCATCTCTGCTGGTCAGCACGGTGATCGTCAGTGCCAGGGCAGCTGTCCCCGCCGCTCCCAGTAGGCGCCCGGCTCCTCCTTCAGCGTGGCGAGGCGGGTCAGCTGGTCCACGTCGAGGTCGACGGCGGGGGCGTGCAGGTTGGAGAGGAGCTGCGGGACGGTCGCGGCACCGGAGAGGACCACGCCGGCCCACGGCTGGCGCAGGACCCAGGCGAGAGCCACGGCGTCACAGCCGAGGGAGGTCTCCTCGGCCACCGCCCTCAGCATGTCCGGGGCGTGCGACGCGGCCAGCCGGCCGTTCGCCATGCCCTCCTTGACGATCACGGTGAGCCCGGCGTCGTGCGCCTCGGCGAGGGCGGGGCCGGCCGAGGTCTCCAGGACGTTGTACGTCGACTGGACGGTACGGAAGAGGGGCTCGCCGTCGACCGTGACGGCGAGGGCGGCGCGGATCGCGTCGGCCTGCCCCGGACCGCTGGTGGAGAAGCCGACGGTCAGACCGCCGGCGGCGGCTTCGGCCAGCCTGGCGTGGAGATCCCTGTCGGTGAGGGCCGGGCTGTCTGGGGTCACCGAGTGGATCTGGTAGAGGTCGAGCCGGTCACCGAGCAGGGCGTCGGTCTCGGCGCGCTGCCGGTCGTAGGTGTCGAGGCCGTGGTCCTTGACCTCGTGCGTCTCGGCGTCAGCCGACCAGTCGGCGGTGTAGGTGTAGCCCCATTTGCTGCCCACCACGATGTCGTCGATGTCGGGGTGGGCCTTCAGCCAGTCGGCCAGGAACTCCTCGGAACGGCCGTAGGAACGGGCGACGTCGAAGTAGCGGACGCCCTGGGCGTAGGCGGCGTCGAGGAGTTCGTGTGTGCGCTCCCGCAGGACCTCGACCGTGCGGTCCTCGGGGAGGTCGCTCTCGCGGCCGAGATTGATGTAGCCCGGGCGGCCGACGGCGGCGAGGCCCAGTCCGATGTGGCAGGTGGGGGTTGTCGCTGTGGCCAGTCGGGCGAAGGGCATCGCGGGCTCCGTTCGGTCGGCTCCGGTGCGGCTCCGATGCGGCTCCGGCGCGGCTGCTGACCAACGTAACCCGTGATGACCTTCTCCTCAGGGGTTGGTTCGAGCGGCGGTGCGGCGGGTGCGGGTCGGATGCGGGTCGTCGCGCCCACGCGGTGGAGCCGCACACCGACCGGCCTCGCGCCCCTCGCGGGGGCGCCGCCCTCAGCCCTTCTTCTTGGCGTCCGCCCACCGGTGCTGGGCCGCCACGTCCGCCTTCACCTCCGCCAGCTGCACGGCGACCGCGCTCGGTGCCGTACCGCCGCGGCCGTCGCGGGAGGCGAGGGCACCGGGGACGTTGAGGACCGTACGGACCTCGGGGGTCAGGTGGGCGGAGATCTTCGCGAACTGCTCGTCCGTGAGGTCGTCCAGCTCCTTGCCGTCGGCCTCGGCCACCTTGACGCACTCCCCCGCGACCTCGTGCGCCACGCGGAACGGCACGCCCTGCCTGACCAGCCACTCGGCGATGTCGGTGGCGAGCGAGAAGCCGGCCGGGGCCAGCTCCTCCATGCGCTCGCGGTGGACGGTGAGGGTGGCGATCATGCCGGTGAAGGCGGGGAGCAGTACTTCCAGCTGGTCGCAGGAGTCGAAGACCGGCTCCTTGTCCTCCTGGAGGTCGCGGTTGTAGGCGAGGGGCAGGGCCTTCAGGGTCGCCAGCAGGCCCGTCAGGTTGCCGATCAGGCGGCCGGACTTGCCCCGGGCCAGCTCGGCGATGTCCGGGTTCTTCTTCTGCGGCATGATCGACGAGCCCGTGGAGAACGCGTCGTGCAGGGTGACGAAGGAGAACTCCTTCGTGTTCCAGAGAATGATCTCCTCGGCGATCCGGGAGAGGTTCACCCCGATCATCGCGGTGATGAAGGCGAACTCGGCGACGAAGTCGCGGGAGGCCGTGCCGTCGATGGAGTTGCCGACGCTGCCGTGCTCGAAGCCGAGGTCCTCGGCCACCGCCTCCGGGTCCAGACCGAGCGAGGAGCCCGCGAGCGCGCCGGAGCCGTACGGCGACACGGCCGTCCGCTCGTCCCACTGCCGCAGCCGCTCGGCGTCCCGGGCCAGGGACTGCGCATGCGCGAGGACGTGGTGGGCGAAGAGCACCGGCTGGGCGTGCTGGAGGTGGGTGCGGCCGGGCATCGCGACGTCCGGGTGGGCCTCGGCGAGGCCGATCAGGGCGTCCTGGAGGTCGGCGATCAGGCCGCCGATCGTCCGGGCGTGGTCCCGCAGGTACATCCGGAAGAGGGTCGCGACCTGGTCGTTCCTCGACCGGCCCGCGCGCAGCTTGCCCCCGAGATCCGGGCCGAGGCGCTCCAGCAGTCCGCGCTCCAGGGCGGTGTGGACGTCCTCGTCGGCGATCGTGCCGGTGAAGGAGCCGTCGGCGACGTCCGCCTCCAGCCGGTCCAGCCCGGCGATCATCCGCCGCAGCTCGTCCTCGGTGAGGAGCCCCGCCTTGTGCAGCACGCGCGCGTGGGCACGCGAACCGGCGATGTCGTAGGGCGCGAGCCGCCAGTCGAAGTGGACGGACGCGGACAGCTTCGCCAGGGCCTCGGCGGGACCGTCGGCGAAACGGCCGCCCCAGAGCCGTACGTCACCGCTGTTGCTGCTCACTTGCGTTGCTCCTCGGAAGATGTCTTCGTGCCACAGACGTCTGTGTGCGACCGCCTCCCCACCCTTGCAGGCGAGGAGGCGGCTGTCAGGCTGATGCGTGTGAGGTGACCGGGAAGCCTCAGGCCAGGTCCCGCTTGGCGGCGATCTTCGACGACAGGCTGTAGATGTCGATGAAGCCCTTGGCCGCGGCCTGGTCGAAGGTGTCGCCGGTGTCGTAGGTGGCGAGGTTGAAGTCGTACAGGGACGACTCCGAGCGCCGGCCGGTGACGACCGCGCGGCCGCCGTGCAGGGTCATCCGGATGTCGCCGGTGACGTGCTGGTTGGCCTCGTTGATGAAGCCCTCCAGGGCGCGCTTGAGCGGGGAGAACCACTGGCCGTCGTAGACCAGCTCGCCCCAGCGCTGCTCGACCTGCTTCTTGTAGCGGGCCAGCTCGCGTTCGACGGTGACGTTCTCCAGCTCCTGGTGGGCCGTGATGAGCGCGATCGCGCCCGGAGCCTCGTAGACCTCGCGGGACTTGATGCCGACGAGGCGGTCCTCGACCATGTCGATCCGGCCGATGCCCTGGGCGCCGGCGCGCTCGTTGAGCTGCTGGATGGCCTGAAGGACGGTGACGGGCTTGCCGTCGATGGCGACCGGGACGCCCGCCTCGAAGCTGATGATCACCTCGTCGGCCTCGCGCGGGACGGCCGGGTTGGAGGTGTACTCGTAGATGTCCTCGATCGGCGCGTTCCAGATGTCCTCCAGGAAGCCCGTCTCGACCGCGCGCCCGAAGACGTTCTGGTCGATGGAGTAGGGGGACTTCTTGGTGGTGGCGATCGGGAGCTGCTTGGCCTCGCAGAAGGCGATCGCCTTGTCCCGGGTCATCGCGTAGTCACGGACCGGGGCGATGCACTTCAGGTCGGGGGCGAGGGCGACGATGCCGGCCTCGAAGCGGACCTGGTCGTTGCCCTTGCCGGTGCAGCCGTGGGCGACCGTGGTGGCGCCGTGCTTCTTGGCGGCGGCGACGAGGTGCTTGACGATCGTCGGCCGGGAGAGGGCGGAGACCAGCGGGTAACGGTCCATGTACAGGGCGTTGGCCTTGATCGCCGGGAGGCAGTACTCGTCGGCGAACTCGTCCTTGGCGTCGGCGACCTCGGCCTCCACCGCGCCGCACGCGAGGGCGCGCTTGCGGATGACGCCCAGGTCCTCGCCGCCCTGGCCGACGTCGACCGCAACGGCGATGACCTCGGCGCCCGTCTCCTCGGCGATCCAGCCGATGGCGACGGAGGTGTCCAGACCGCCTGAATAGGCGAGTACGACGCGCTCGGTCACGGGTTTCTCCTCACAGTGCATTCGCTGACATGCATGAGTATGCAGGGTTCCGCATGTTTCGTCAATCAGCGCTCCGGGCGACGCGCGTACACCCGTCGATCGGGTGAATTGTTAGACAGGCGAACGAATCACGGCGATACTCGGCAGACATGGGAAAGACCTACGAGCGCATAGACGGCAGACTCCGCTCCTTCATCGAGCGACAGCCCCTCTTCTTCACCGCGACCGCCCCGCTCACCGCCGACGGCACGGTCAACCTCTCCCCCAAGGGCCTGACGGGATCCTTCGTCGTTCTCGACGAACTCACGGTGGCCTACCTGGACTTCGCCGGGTCCAACGCCGAGACCATCGCCCACCTCAGGGAGAACGGGCGGATCACACTGATGTGGTGCGCCTTCCAGGGCCCGCCGAACATCGTGCGCGTGCACGGCCGGGGCGAGCCGGTCTTCCGCGACGATCCGCGCTTCCCGGAACTTCTCTGCCGGTTCCCGGACATCGACCACACCGCGCACGGCCTGCGCGCGATCATCGTGGTGCACGCCGAGCTGGTGCGGGACACCTGCGGATACGCCGTCCCCTACATGGCGTACGAGGAGGACCGCGACCTGCACGCCAAGCGGTTCGCGCGCGAGGACGACGCCTCGCTGGACGCGTACTTCACCAAGAAGGAGCACGTCGCGACAAGCCTGGACGGCCTACCCGGGCTGCCGTTGCCGTTGCCGCCGTCTACCGTCTGAGCCATGCGCCCCGGTGTGGTCCTCGCCCTCGTCTCCGCCTCCTCCCTCGCCCTGCTCGGCGCCGCGCCCGGTACCGGCCCGGCGCCGCTGCCGGCGGAAATGGCGGACACGGGCGGCGGCAGCCAGCTGATCCTCGCCCAGGCCCCGGACACCAGCGCCACCGAGGGCACGGTCAGCTGGTGGGACCTCCGGGACGGGCAGTGGACCCAGGCCGGATCCGCGCCGGCCCGCTTCGGGTCCGGCGGGCTGGTGGACGGCGACACCCGCAAGCAGGGCACGAACACGACGCCGACCGGGCTGTACGACCTCCCCTTCGCCTTCGGGATCAAGACGGCGCCGGACGGGACGGCGGTCGCGTACCGGGCCGTCAAGGACAGCTCCTGGTGGTGCCAGGACAACGACTCCACCTCGTACAACCGCTGGGTCGATCCCCTGCCCGCGGACTGCCGCGCCGCCGAGTCCGAGCACCTCGTCGACTATGCGGCCCAGTACGCGTACGGCCTGGTCATCGGCTTCAACTACGACCGGCCGGTCCGGGGGCGCGGAGCCGGGATCTTCCTTCACGTCAACGGCGAGGCGGCGACGGCCGGGTGCGTGTCGGTGCCGGAGGACGCGATGCGGCGGCTCCTCACCTGGGCCGATCCCAGGGCGAAGCCTCACGTCGCGATCGGGACGGAGAGCGGGGAAACGGCGCTCACCCGCTACTGAAGCCCGCCCGGCAACGCCACGCTCCACGAACTCCGCGGACCCGAACTCCTCGGCCCGCGAACTCCGCGGACCCGAACTCCTCGCTCCCTGGAACGCGGACCTGAACTCCTCGGTCCATGGACTCCGCGGCCTCCGAACTCCCTTTCCCCGCCGCGTTGTCGGTAGCTGATGCCATCATGGTTCCCTGCTGGTGGGAGGGGACATGGCACGAAGGCACGACGCTGCGCCGGCCGGCGCCGGGCGGGCGCCCGCGACGGCGGGTTCCGGGCCGCTCGCGGATCGCCTCCGCAGCCGCTTCGGCAGCGACAGCCGCAGCCGCAGCCGCAGCCGCAGCATCATGCCCGATGCCTTCCGAGTGGACGACGCCGTATGACCCAAGCCCCTGCCCGGGCCCATGACTTCTCCACGGTCTACGCCGAGGAGGACCTGGGCCCGACGACCGCCCCCTTCACCCGCCGCCGCTCCCCCGCCGGGGACGCCATCGTGGTGGAGGGCGCCTGCCCGCGCTGCCACGGCAGTACCCGGACCGAGTACCGGCACGGCCTGCCCGGTACCGGCACCAAGGGCCTGCTGTCGTGGCTCGCCGGCCGCACAGCGCCCCCGGGGGACGACGCGGAGGCCCTCGCCCGCGAGGTGTACTTCTGCGAGTGCGGACACCCCCACCCGAACCTGCCGCCGGACGCCCCCGCCGGCTGCGGTGCCAGCTGGCGGATCACCACGCTCCTGCAAGGCGGGACCGCGTGAGTGCCCAGACCGACCGCCGGTGGGCGCAGCTCGCCCGGGAGCTGGAGTTCACCCAGCTCCCGGAGCTGCGGCGGCAGGCGGAGGGCTGGCGCAACGGGCTCGCCGGTCTCACCGCGCTGCTCACCGTCCTGGTCACGCTGAAGGGCCGCGACGACCTCGCCCAGCTGCCCGGCACCGCGCGGCTGGCGGCGAGCGCCGCCCTCGGGGCCGCGTTCCTGCTCTTCGTCGCCGGCTCGGTGCTCGCGGTGCGCGCCGCGCACGGCCACCCCGGCGACCGGGTGCTGCTCGCGGGCCAGTCGCTGCGCCGCTGGACGGAACGGGAGATCGTCCGGGTCAGCCGGGCCCTGCGGTACGCCTCGCTGTGCTCCGGGGCGGGGCTCGTCCTGGTGGCCGGCGCGGTCGTCGTGGCCTGGGTGACCACCGAGTCGCCACCGGACCACCTGGTTCGGGTCACGACGACGTCCGGCGAGCGCTGCGGGGAGTTCGTCGGCTCCGGCCGGGACGGGGTCGTACTGGAGATCGCGCGGGACGGCGGCCACGAGCGGCTCGTGCTGTCCGCGCGCACGGTGCTGGCGGTGACTCCGGCCGGCACCTGCGGTTCGGCACAGTGACGGGGGACGGGATGACCACCACACGCACCGCCCTGCTGATCGGGGTGGGCAGCACACCGGACGCCGGCCACCGGTTCGACCCGCTGGAGGATCCGGTCCGCGCGGACCAGCGGCTGCTGGCCGCCTCCCTCACGGCCTCCGGGTACGTGGTGGAGACGCTGTACGACGCGACCCGCGCGGAGATCGTCACCCGGATCGACGAGGTCGCCCGCGGCGTCCCGGCCGACGGAACCCTGCTGCTGCACTTCTCCGGGCACGGGCTGCGCATCGGCGCCACCGACTACCTCGTACCGTCCGACGCCCGTGCCCCGCAGGACGGCGACGGCTGGCGGCCCTCGTACCTGGAGTCCCTGCTGCCCGCCGACATCAGCCCGTACCTGGCCGACTGCCCGGCGCGGACGGTGCTGTGGCTGATCGACGCGTGCCGCGACCAGCACGCCGACACCACGACCGTCTTCGGCAGCAGCGTTCTGCGGGGTCAGCCCGAGGGGCGGTTCGCCGTACTGACCGCCGGCCGGGCGGGCCAGCGCGCCGGCTACACCGCGGAGGGCAGCTTCTTCACCACGGGGCTGGCCGAGGCGTTCGGGCCGATGACCGTGGCGCGCACCGTGCAGGAGGTGTTCGACACGGCCCGGCGGCACGCCATGCGCTCGGCCCGCCGGCTGCTGGGCGAGCAGCAGGAGCCGCAGATCTACTACGGCGGTGAACTGGGCGACGAGGCGCGGGCCACGGTCGTCTGCGAGGGGCGCCGGCTGCTGGAGGCGTGGCGGGAGGCGGTGGCGGAGACCACCCTGTGGGAGCGGGTGCCCCCGGAGGAGGCGGGCTGCGTGCCACGGCTCAAGGAGGCGCTGACACGGCTCGTCGAGGACTGCGCGGTCACCGTCCACCGGGTGCAGGAGCGCATGCCGGACCCGTGGGCCGACGACGACTTCCCCGTACGGCTGCTGCGTGACCGGCTGCCGGACCTGCTGCCGAAGACGGTGTCCCTGTCCGCACTGGAGGCGGCGGCACTGGTCGCGGCGCCCTTCCTGCACGAATCCGCCTGGGCCGGGCGGTTCAGTCACGCGGCCGAGATCTCCGCGTACTCGGTGGGGCGGCAGGAGGACGCCGACGCCTGGCGACGGCACTACGAGCAGGTGGCCGCCGGTCACCCGCACATCGCGCGGAAGGTGTCCCGGTGCGTGGACGACGACCGCCTCGACGACGCGCACGGCGTGGCGCTGTGGCTGGTGCACCGCTGGATCGCCGAGCTGTTCGAGACGGCCGAGGAGCCCGTGCCGGAGGCCGGGTCGTCCGGGCTCGCCGCCGTGTTCCTGGGCCGCGGCGAGAGCGAGCACCCTACGGCCGAGCTGTCCCGGGCCCTGTGCGCCATCGCCGCCGGCATCACCCTGGGCGGCCCCGCGGCCGACGGCCAGGATCTGGAGTTCCCCGTGCCCGGCGGCGGGCGGCAGTCGCTGCGGTCGGCCGAGCTGGCCGCGCTGCTGCACCTGGCCTCGTCCCTGGCCCTGGACGCGCGCCGGCTGCCCGAGGTCTTCGCCGAGCATCTCGCGGTCTTCGACCCGGTCCTCCCGCAGGAGGCGGTGCACGCGGCGCGCGCGGTGCACTGGCGCACCGCCGAAGGGGAGCTGCATTTGGACGCGGCCTGCCGGCACCCCGCGCTGCACGCGGCCCTCGCTCAGGTGGCCGAGCGTGCCGACGAACTCGCGCGCGCCCTGCGGGAGTCGGCGCGCCGCCTGCCGCCGTCCCGTTCCGCCGTGCTGTCCGGGGTGCCGTCGCGCGTCACGGACCGGGGCCTGCGTCCCGTGGAGGAGCGGGGCCGCAGGGCGTACGACGTCCCTCTGCTGCGCTTCCAGCTCGCCCAGACGGAGGTGCGCGAGCTGCTGATGGGTGAGCGTCTCTACGACGGCGAGCCGGCCCTGGCACTGCGCGAGCTGTACCAGAACGCCATGGACGCCTGCCGCTACCGCGCGATGCGGGGCCGCTATCTGCAGGCCAGGGGCGACCGGCCCGGCCCCTGGACGGGGCGGATCACGATCGTCGAGGGCGAGGACGAGCGCGGCCGGTACGTGGAGTGCCGGGACAACGGCGTGGGCATGGGCCTGGAGCAGCTCCGGAGCACGTTCACCATGGCGGGGCGCCGGTTCGAGCAGTCCCGTGCGTTCCGCAAGGAGCAGGCGGACTGGCACCGGCAGGACCCCTCGCTGCGGCTGTATCCCAACAGCCGGTTCGGCATCGGGGTGTTCAGCTACTTCATGCTCGCCGAGGAGATGACGGTCGTCACCCGGCCGGTGGGCGTCGACGGGATACCGGGGCCGAAGGCGCTGCGGGTGGAGATCCCCGGCAGCGCGAACCTCTTCCGGATCCAGGTGCACGAGGACGCGGGCGACAGCCACCTGGAGGGCGGCACCCGCATCCGGCTGTACCTGCGGGACTCGGTCCTGCGGGCCGGGCTGTCGGCGGTGGCGACGCTGCGCCGGCTGGTTCTGATGAGCGAGTACGAACTGGAGGTGCGGGACGGCTCCGGGCGGGGGCACCGCTGGGAACCGGGCCTGCTGCAGTACACCTCCGAGGGCGGCGAGAGGGCCTTCGTGGAGGGCGTGCCGGCGGTGCTGTGGTGGGTCGACGGGGAGGGTGCCGTCCTGTGCGACGGCATCGCGACCGACCAGCGGCCCTTCGGCTACGTCCTCAATCTGACCGGTCCGCACGCGGGCGAGCTGAGCCTGAGCCGCAAGCAGCTCAAGGCGTACGACCGGGCCTGGGAGCGGGAGCAGTGGGCGCGCGGCGCGCCGGCGCTCGCCTCGTGGCCGGGGCTGAGCATGCCGTGGCTGTGGCGGCTGGAGCGGGAGAGTCTTGCCACCGCCCGGGTGCTGTGGGGACAGTGGCGCGGCAAGGGGGTCACCGTGCGGCAGGCACCGGGGGACCCGGCCGTGGACCTGGATGCGGTCGGCTGGTACCAGTTGGACGAGGACCTGGGCAGAACCGGTAACTCGTCCCCGAGTGCGGAACTGCGTCGGCTGACGGCGCCGTGGCGCAGAGCGGTTCTGCGACGGCAACAGCCGTCCCGGCCGTCCGCTGCCCCTCCTGCCGCGCTGGCCGGATTCGCGGTCCCGGGGCCAGGGTGGTCGGGCGCCGCGAAGGACGGACCGGAGGGCTGGGACAGCAACTGGCCCTACCCGGTACGGCCCGAGGACTGGCGCTCGCTCGTCGCGGTCGCCCACGAGCTGGACGCGACGGTTCTCGACGTTCTGCGGGTCCGCCGCGCCCTGCGCCTGGCCCACCCCCGGCTGGGTCCTCCGCCCGTACAGGCAGGAGACCTGGACTGGAAGCCGAACGTGTTCGACCTGTACCTCGTGGAAGCGCTGCTGAGCGTCCCCGCGACCAGGGGCGAATGGAGGTTGCGGGGGCACAACGACTACATCCATCCCGCTGACGACCTCGGCGGCATCGTGCGCGCGTCCCTCGGCCGCCTGACGTTGGGGCAGCTCGTCGAGAGGTGCTCGCGCTACCGGCCCTTCCTGACGGCGCCGGTGCCGTCCGTGCCACCGCACCACAAGGACCATGTCTGCGACGGGAACGACCTGGCGCTTCTGTATGTCCAGGACGAGCTGTCGGGGTGGCGTCCGACGCGGCGGCCGTGGGACGTGCTCGCGGTGGCGCGGGCCCTCGGCATCGACCCCGCGGAGGCCATCGACCGGCTCGCGCGTTTCACGTGGCTGGGCTGGACCGTGCCGGACGTGGACGACGTCGGGCGGTGGGCCACTGTGCCGCCCGCCGTCCTGGCAGTGCTGCGGGAGTTCTGCGTGCCCGACACGTCCGGGGGACTCACGGTGCCCTGGGGAGCGGCCTTCGCCCTGGCGGCCGACCTGCACGACTCGCTGGACAGCGCCGAGCGGGAACTGGGCCGTTGGTCGGAGTCACTCGGTCTGACCCACCGACGGCACCACCAGGGTGGCTCGCAGGCGCATCGCCTGGTGCCGAGCCCGTCGACGGCGGCCATCGTCCGCAGGGCGCAGTCGGCGGGCCTGTACCTCGAAGAGGGCCTGAGCCTTCGCGACCTGGCCTACGTCCAACCGCCACAGGGCATCCCTGCTGCCGTCATCGCCGCCGACGAGTTGCGCGGGGCGGGTGTCGACCTGCCTGCCGTGGCGGGCGAGCTGCTCGGGGCCTGGGGCACCATGCCGATGCCCAGCCGTGCCGCGTTCTCCGCTGCCGACCTGTCCTGGCCGGGTGTCGACTACCCGGTCCTGCCCACGGCGGAGGTGCTCTTCGCGTCGAGCGTCAACCTGAAGACATCCCTGGCCGACGTCTGGGCAACCGCCCGGCGAGAGGCGCAGCGGTTCGGTATCGGCGTCCCCGGCCTCCCGGCCGGACTGCGGGACTTCCGTCCGGGGCCGCACGAACGCGACGCGCTGCTCGACCGGGGGGTCGCCTACGAGGACGACGACTGGTTCGAGTCGCCTCGTTGGGCCCCCCTCACGGGTCAGGCCCTCGCGGTCTACGCCCGCTCCCGGCGTTCCGGCGTCGGAGGGGCCTACCAGCGCCTCGCCCCGTTCAGGGAACTCGGCGCCCTCGTCCCCGGCCTGTCGCCGCGGGACGTGGCACGGCTGCCGTCCGCGGTGCCCGACCCGGCGGACGTCCTTGCCCTCGGGGCCGGGCACCGCGTCTCCGAACGCGGGGACCCGCTCTGCCCCCTGGACCTGGTCAGCCTGGCCGGCCGGCTGGGCGAGCCCGTCGCCCGGACCTGGCGGCGCATCGCCCCCTACCTCCCCTTCGAGCCGCCCCCGGACCTCCCGTCGGACGCCGTGCCCGACGTCCTCCCGCTCTGGCAGGACCTCATCCTGCTGTCCCGGGACGTGGACGGCGCGCTCCCGGCGCTCCACGGACGGGTGGAGGCGGAACACCTACGGTTCGCCGCGCATGCGGTCGGTGAGAGCGAGGGCTGGGCGCGGGAGCGGCTGGCCTTGTACGCCGGCTTCTTCCGGCTGGAGCTGTGACCGGCGTTACCGACGGTCACTCCCGTTCGCGTCCGGCTCCGCAGGGCGCTGAACGCTCCCGTGGCGGCACACGTATCTGAGGGCCAAGGGCCAAGACCCCGGAGGAACCGTGACCACCACGCTCGCAGGCGGACGTGCCGCCCGCCGTCAGACGATGCGCCGCATCCGCCCGCGCCGATCCCCGGCCGTCCCGCTGCTGCTCGCCGTCTGGGCGGGCGCGGCGGCCGTGCTGTGGCTGTGGTGGCACAACACCCCCTCCATCGCCGACGACACCGGCCGGATCCTCAACGCGGGCCGGATCACCGGCCTGCTGGCGGGCTATCTGATGGCGCTGGTCGTGTTGCAGATGGCGCGCGTCCCGGCGCTGGAGCGGCGGGTCGGCTCCGACCGGGTGGCCCGCTGGCACGCGATGAGCGGCCGGTACACGCTCAGCCTGATCGTGGCGCACGTCTTCCTCACCATGTGGGGGTACGCACGCCAGGCCGGCAAGTCGCTCGGCGACGTCGTCCAGCAGACGATCGACTCCGTCGAGCAGCTGCCGGACATGGGGAAGGCGGCGATCGGCACCGGTCTGTTCGTGGTCATCGGGCTCACGTCGGTCGGGCCGGTCCGCCGCCGGCTGCCGTACGACGCCTGGTACCACGTGCACCTGCTGACGTACGCGGCGGTGTTCCTGACGTTCTGGCACCAGATCACCACCGGCAACGACTTCGCCGTCGAGCCCGCCGCCAAGACCTTCTGGTACGGCCTGTACGGCGCGGTCACCGCGCTGGTCGTCTGGTACCGCGTCCTGACCCCGATCCGGCTGAACCTGCGGCACCGCATGCGCGTCGAGGCGGTCGTCGAGGAGACGCCCGGCATCGTCTCGGTGCTGATCGGCGGGCGGAAGCTGCACCGGATGGGCGCGGAGGCGGGCCAGTTCTTCCGCTGGCGCTTCCTCGCGCCGGGGATGCGCTTCAGCTCGCACCCGTACTCCCTGTCGGCCGCTCCGCGCCCCGGCATGCTGCGGATCACGGTGAAGGCGATCGGCGACCACAGCGCCCGGCTGCGGGAGCTGACGCCCGGGACCCCGGTGTGGGCGGAGGGCCCGTACGGCGCGCTCACCGCGCAGCGCCGCAGCCGCGGCAAGGTGCTGCTGGTCGCGGGCGGGGTGGGCATCACGCCGATGCGCGCGCTGTTCGAGACGCTGCCGGGGGCGGCCGGTGACATCACCCTCCTCTACCGGGCGAACACCACCCAGGACCTGGCACTGTGGGACGAGCTGGCGGCGATCGCCGAGGAGCGGGGTGCCCGGCTGATGTACGCCGTGAACAGCCCGGAGGGCGAACGTCCGGACATCTCCGCGGAGAACCTCCAGCGGAAGGTCCCGGACATCGACCGGCACGACGTCTTCATGTGCGGCCCGCCCGGGTTCGCGCAGTCGGTGTACGAGGCACTGCGCGGGGCGGGGGTTCCCGCCCGCCGTATCCACCACGAATCGTTCGAGATGTGAGCGGAGCTGCGAAAGCGATGAGGAAGAGCCAACCCGTCCGACGGGTCGTGCTGGCCACCGCCGCGACCGTGTCCGGTGTCGTGCTGCTGCTGTCGCTGAAGCCGGCGTCGGACCCGGCAGCGGCGGCGGGCGCGGCCCCGCAGCGGACGGCGGCGGGGCAGGAGTCGCCGCAGGGCGGTGCCCAGGCCGCCGCCGGCTCCGGCACGGTGACCGGTGACGCGGCGCAGACGCAGTACGGGGCCGTGCAGGTACGGCTGACCGTGCGCGAGGGCAAGATCACCGAGGCGGAGGCCGTCCAGGCGCCCAAGGGCGGCCTCAGCGACCAGAAGACCCAGCTCGCCGTGCCCAGGCTCAACCAGGAGGCGGTGGCGGCGGGGAGCGCGGACATCGACGCCGTCTCCGGGGCGACGTACACGAGCGAGGGCTACAAGAAGTCGCTTCAGTCCGCGCTCGACAAGGTGAAGCCGGCGGCTTCGGGTTCCTCCGGTTCGCACGCGGGTACGTCCGGCTCCGCCGGGGGCTCCTCCGGCTCGGCGCGGGCGCGTACGGTCACCGGGGAGACGGCGCGGACCCAGTACGGGCCGGTCCAGGTGCGGATCACCGTCAGCGACGGGAAGATCACCCAGGCGGAGGCCGTCCAGGCGCCCAAGGGCGGCCTCAGCGACCAGAAGACCCAGCTCGCCGTGCCCAGGCTCAACCAGGAGGCGGTGGCGGCGGGGAGCGCGGACATCGACGCCGTCTCCGGAGCCACCTACACCAGTACCGGCTACCGGCAGTCGTTGCAGTCGGCCCTGGACCAGGCCGGTGGCTGACACGGTGACCGAGCCGGCGAAGGCACCCGCCGCGGTGCGTCACGCGGAGGAGGTCATGGGGACGGTCTTCTCCTTCGACGTCCGCGGCGGGGAGCCGGCCGCGGTACGGGCGGCGCTCGCCGACGCCGTCGCCGGGCTGCACCGGGCGGACGCGGTCTTCAGCACGTACCGCGAGGACAGCGAGGTGTCGCGGCTGGCGCGGGGGGAGTTGAGTGTCGCCCGGTGCGCTCCCGAGGTGGCCGATGTGCTGGAACTGGCGGCGGAGGCGGAGCGGGTGAGCGAGGGGTGGTTCAGTACGCGGTACCAGGGCTCGCTGGACCCCACCGGCATCGTCAAGGGCTGGGCGGCCGAACGGGCGGCGCGGGCGATCCTGAAGGTCGAGGGGGTGCACGGCGTCAGCGTCAACGGGGGCGGTGACGTGCAGCTGCTGGGTGCTCCGGATCCCCACCGGGCCTGGCGGGTGGGGGTGGCCGATCCGCTCCGGCCCGGCGGGCTGGCGGCGGTGTTCTCTGCGGCGGGCACGCAGGAGCTGGCGGTGGCCACGTCCGGTACGGCGGAGCGGGGAACGCACATCGTGGATCCGCGCACCGGTCGCCCCGCGGTGACGGACCTGCTGGCCGTGACCGTGGTGGGACCCCGACTGACGTGGGCGGACTGCTGGGCCACGGCGGCGTTCGCGATGGGTTCGCGGGCGGGACTCGCCTGGCTGGAGTCCCTGCCGGACGTGGAGGCCCTGCTGATCACGGCCGGGGACGAGGTGCGGTGCACCGGGGGGCTGGCAGCACGCCTCGGCTGACATGCAGCGCCCCGAGCACCACAGGAACCCACAGGACCAGCCACACCGAACCCCGAACGGCACCCCCGAAGGGGCGCGGGGAACGACGCGACCGACCACCCCGAACCCGCACCCGACTCCACCCAAACGGCACCCCAAAGGGGCGCGGGGAACGGCGCGACCGGCCCCCACACACCCGCACCCGACCAGCCGCCCCCGCCATCCCCTCAGCCGTCGTACCGCCGGCGGCGTCAGTGGCCGTTCTGGGCCAGCCGCAGCAAGTGGTCGGCCAGCGCCTGCCCCCCGCTGGGCTCCCGGCTGATCAGCAGCAACGTGTCGTCGCCGGCGATCGTGCCCAGGATGTCGTGCAGCTCCGCCTGGTCGATGGCGGAGGCCAGGAACTGGGCGGCCCCGGGCGGAGTCCGCAGGACCACCAGGTTCGCCGAAGCCTCGGCGGAGATCAGCAGCTCCTGCGACAGGCGCCGCATCCGCTCCTCTTTCGCCGACCCCCCGAGCGGGGCCCGGGGCGTACGGAATCCGCCCTCGCTCGGCACCGCGTAGATCAGGTCGCCGTCGGTGTTGCGGATCTTCACCGCGTTCAGCTCGTCGAGATCCCGGCTGAGCGTCGCCTGCGTGACGCTCAGCCCGTCGTCGGCGAGCAGCTTCGCCAGCTGGCTCTGCGACCGCACCGGCTGCCGGTTGAGGATGTCCACGATCCGGCGGTGCCGTGCGGTGCGGGTCTGCGGTACGGCGGGCCCGGCCCCCATGGCCTGCTCGTGCTCCTGCGCCTCGCTCATCGTCGTCTCATTCTCCGGATCGTCCGTCCCCGTCGACTGCGTCGAGGATGCCGGGCAGCGCCCGGAGCAGCGCACCCGCCTCGTCGTCGCGGAGATTCAGCGGCGGCATGAGCCGCACGACGTCAGGGGCGGGCGCGTTCACCAGGAACCCGGCCTCCTGGGCCGCCTGCTGCACCTGTGGCGCGCGCGGCCCGGTGAGCACGATACCCAGGAGCAGGCCCGCGCCCCGGACATAATCGATCAACGGGTGGTTCAGGGCCTCGATTCCCTCCCGCAACCTCTCGTTCTGCCGCTTGACGTTGTCCAGCAGGCCCTCGCCCTCGATGGTGTCGAGGACGGCGAGCCCGGCGGCGCAGGCGACGGGGTTGCCGCCGAAGGTGGTCCCGTGGTGGCCGGGCCCGAGCAGTTCGGCGGCCCGGCCGAAGGCCACGGTCGCGCCGAGCGGGAGTCCGCCGCCCAGCTGCTTGGCGAGGGTGACGACGTCGGGCAGCACGCCCTCGTGGGCCTGGTACTCGAACCAGGTCCCGGTCCGGCCGATGCCCGTCTGCACCTCGTCCAGGACGAGCAGCGCGCCGGTGGCGGCGGTGATCGCGCGGGCCGCCTTGAGGTAGCCGGCCGGGGGTACGACCACGCCGTTCTCGCCCTGGACCGGCTCGATGACCACGAGCGCCGTCTCCTCGGTGACGGCGGCGGCCAGCGCCTGCGCGTCACCGTAGGGGACGTGGGTGACCTCTCCGGGCAGCGGCCGGAAGGGGTCCTGCTTGGCGGGCTGGCCGGTGAGCGCGAGGGCGCCCATCGTACGGCCGTGGAAGCCGCCGTCGGCGGCGACCATGCGGGTGCGCCCGGTGAGCCGGCCGATCTTGAAGGCGGCCTCGTTCGCCTCGGCGCCGGAGTTGCAGAAGAAGACCCGGCCCTCCCGGCCGAAGAGCGACAGGAGCCGTTCGGCGAGGGCGACGGTGGGCTCGGCCATGAAGAAGTTGGAGATGTGGCCGAGGGAGGCGATCTGCCGGCTCACGGCCTCCACGACGGCGGGGTGGGCGTGGCCGAGCGCGTTGGTGGCGATGCCGCCGACGAAGTCCAGGTACTCCCGGCCCTCGGCGTCCCACACCCTGGTGCCCTCGCCCCGGACGAGGGGCAGGCGCGGGGTGCCGTAGTTGTTCATGAGGGCGCCCTGCCACCGCTGGGTCAACTCCTGGTTGCCGGTCACTGCGCGTCCCCCTCGTGCTCGTCGGGCACGACCATCGTGCCGATGCCTTCGTCGGTGAAGATCTCCAGCAGGATCGAGTGCTGGACCCGGCCGTCGATGACCCGGGCGGTCGTCACACCGCCTCGCACGGCGTGCAGGCAGCCCTCCATCTTCGGCACCATGCCGGAGCTCAGTTCCGGCAGGAGTTTCTCCAGTTGGGACGCGGTGAGGCGGCTGATCACCTCGTCGGAGTTCGGCCAGTCCTCGTAGAGGCCCTCGACGTCGGTGAGGACCATGAGGGTTTCGGCGCCCAGTGCCGCAGCGAGTGCCGCAGCCGCCGTATCAGCATTGACGTTGTAGACATGTCCGTCGTCCTGGGAGCGGGCGACCGAGGAGACGACCGGGATGCGGCCGTCGGCCAGCAGAGCCTCGATCGCGCCCGTGTCGATGGCGGTGATCTCGCCGACCCGTCCGATGTCGATCCGTTCCCCGTCGATCTCGGGGGTGTGCTTGGTGGCGGTGATGGTGTGCGCGTCCTCGCCGGTGAGGCCGACCGCGAACGGGCCGTGCTGGTTGAGCAGGCCGACCAGTTCGCGCTGCACGTGCCCGGCGAGCACCATCCGTACGACGTCCATGGCGTCCTCGGTGGTGACGCGCAGGCCCGCCCTGAACTCGCTGACGATGCCGTGCTTGTCGAGGGCGGCGCTGATCTGCGGGCCGCCGCCGTGCACGACGACCGGCTTGAGGCCGGCGTGCCGCAGGAAGACGACATCCTGCGCGAAGGCGGCCTTCAGGTCCTCGTTCACCATGGCGTTGCCGCCGAACTTGATGACGACGATCTTGCCGTGGTGCCGGGTCAGCCAGGGCAGCGCCTCGATGAGGATCTGCGCCTTGGGCAGGGCTGTGTGTTTGCGCGTCGTACCGCTTGTGCTGGAGTCGGTCATGAGGAGTAGGCGCTGTTCTCGTGGACGTAGTCGGCGGTCAGGTCGTTGGTCCAGATGGTCGCGGTCTCGGTGCCGGCCGCGAGGTCGGCGACGATGTGGACCTCGCGGTAGCGCATGTCGACCAGCTCGCGGTCCTCGCCCACGGAGCCGTTCTTGCAGACCCAGACACCGTTGATGGCGACGTTGAGCTGGTCCGGCTCGAAGGCGGCCCGGGTGGTGCCGATCGCGGAGAGCACGCGGCCCCAGTTGGGGTCCTCGCCGTGGATGGCGCACTTGAGGAGGTTGTTGCGGGCGATGGAGCGGCCCACCTCGACGGCGTCCTCCTCGCTCGCCGCGTTGATCACCTCGACCTGGATGTCCTTGCCGGCGCCCTCGGCGTCGCCGATGAGCTGGCGGCCGAGGTCGGCGCAGACCCGCCGTACGGCCTCGGCGAACTCGTCGTACTCCGGGGTGATGCCGGAGGCGCCGGAGGCGAGCAGCAGGACGGTGTCGTTGGTGGACATGCAGCCGTCGGAGTCGACACGGTCGAAGGTGACCTTGGTGGCGGCGCGCAGGGCCCGGTCCAGCACCTCGCCGTCCAGCTCCGCGTCGGTGGTGAGGACGACCAGCATGGTGGCGAGGCCCGGCGCGAGCATGCCCGCGCCCTTGGCCATGCCGCCGACGGTCCAGCCTTCCCCGGTGACCACGGACGTCTTGTGCACGGTGTCCGTGGTCTTGATGGCGATGGCGGCCTTCTCGCCGCCGTGCTCGGACAGCTGGGCGGCGGCCGTCTCGATGCCCGGGAGCAGCTTGTCCATGGGCAGCAGGACGCCGATCAGCCCGGTGGAGCAGACGGCGACCTCGATGGCGCCCCGGCCGAGCACTTCGGCCACCTTCTCGGCGGTGGCGTGGGTGTCCTGGAAGCCCTTGGGACCGGTACAGGCGTTGGCACCGCCGGAGTTGAGGACGACGGCCGAGACCTGGCCGCTTGCCAGGACCTGCTCGGACCAGAGCACCGGCGCGGCCTTCACACGGTTGGAGGTGAAGACGCCGGCGGCGGCACGACGGGGCCCGTCGTTGACCACGAGGGCCAGGTCGGGGTTGCCGTTCTCCTTGATCCCGGCGGCGATGCCCGCCGCCGTGAATCCCTTGGCTGCCGTGACGCTCACGGTGCGACTCCGATCGTGGAAAGCCCGGTGGTCTCGGGGAGACCCAGGGCGAGGTTCATGCTCTGGACGGCACCGCCCGCGGTGCCCTTGGTCAGGTTGTCGATGGCGCTGATCGCGATGATGCGTCCCACGGCGGCGTCGTACGCGACCTGCACCTGAACGGCGTTGGAACCGTGGACGGACGCCGTGGCGGGCCACTGGCCCTCGGGGAGCAGACGGACGAACGGCTCGTCGGCGTAGACCTTGTCGTAGGCGGCGCGGACGGAGTCCGCCGTCACCCCGGCGACGGCGGTCGCGCTGCACGTGGCCAGGATGCCGCGCGGCATCGGCGCGAGCGTCGGCGTGAAGGAGACGGAGACCCGCTCCCCCGCCGCCGCGCTGAGGTTCTGGATCATCTCGGGGGTGTGCCGGTGGCCGCCGCCCACGCCGTACGGCGACATGGAGCCCATGACCTCGCTGCCGAGCAGATGCGGCTTGGGTGCCTTGCCCGCGCCGGAGGTGCCGGACGCGGCGACGATCACCGCCTCGGGCTCGGCCAGGCCGGCCGCGTACGCCGGGAACAGGGCGAGGGAGACGGCGGTGGGGTAGCAACCGGGCACCGCGATGCGCTTGGACCCCTCCAGCGCGGAGCGGGCGCCCGGAAGTTCGGGGAGGCCGTAGGGCCAGGTGCCGGCGTGCGGGGAGCCGTAGAACGCCTCCCAGTCGGCCGGGTCCTTCAGCCGGAAGTCGGCGCCCATGTCGACCACGAGGACATCGGGGCCGAGCTGCTCGGCGACGGCGGCGGACTGTCCGTGCGGCAGCGCCAGGAAGACCACGTCGTGCCCGGCGAGGACCTCGGGCGTGGTCTCCGCCAGCACACGGTCGGCCAGCGGCAGCAGGTGCGGCTGGAGCGCGCCGAGCCGCTGTCCGGCGTTGCTGTTCGCGGTCAGGGCACCGATCTCGACCTCCGGGTGCGCGAGGAGCAGGCGCAGGAGCTCTCCGCCCGCGTATCCGCTCGCTCCGGCCACCGCCGCACGTACTGCCATGTCCACCCTCCTCTGGATGGCATGACTATACGTATCGCTGCACGTTTATGCAATCGTCTCGCTCTCGGCCCTGGGGAGCATCACCCAGCGGGACACCACGAAGGTGACCGGGATGGCCGCGGCGGAGGCGAGCAGCGGGGCGAAGCGGCTGCCCGCGTGCAGGACGTCGACGATCAGGTACACCCCCGCCGTCGTGATCACGAAGTTCGAGAGGTTCGTCAGCGGAAACAACAGGAATTTCCGCCAGGTGGGCCGCGTCCGATAGGTGAAGCGTGCGTTCAGGAAAAAGGATCCGATCATGCTGAGCGCAAATGCCAGGACGTGCGCGACCAGATAGGGAAAAGCCGTGAGAAAGAGAAGGTAAAGAAAGTAGTAGGTCGCCGTGTTGACCACGCCGACCGCCGCGAAGGCCAGAATCTGCCGCATCAGGGGATGAGATCTTTCGTCCGTTCCACGTTGGTCGCCTTCACCAGGAAGTGCGGGCGCCCCTTCACCTCGTAGTAGATGCGGCCGGTGTACTCCCCGATGACACCCAGCATGACCATCTGAACGCCCGCGAGGGCGGTGACGGCGGTGATGATGGTCACATAGCCGGGGGTCTGGACGCCGTTGACGAGCGCGGCGCCCACGATCCAGGCGGTGTAGAGGCCCGCGCACAGCAGCAGACCCACGCCGAGCCAGAGCGCGGCGCGCAGCGGGCGGTTGTTGAAGGACAGCAGGCCGTCGAGGCCGTAGTTGAGCAGGCCGCGCAGGTTCCAGGAGCTGCGGCCGGCCTCGCGCACGGCGTTCCGGTACTCGAAGGTGGTGCTCGGGAAGCCCACCCAGGCGAACAGCCCCTTGGAGAAGCGGTTGTACTCGGTCAGGCCCAGCACGGCGTCCACCACCCGGCGTGACATCAGCCGGAAGTCCCCCACCCCGTCGACGAGTTCGACGTCGACCAGCCGGTTGACGAGCCGGTAGTACAGGCGGGCGGTGAAGGTCCGGGTGAGCCGGTCGCCGGTGCGGGTGCGCTTGGCGATGACCTGGTCGTAGCCCTGCTCGCGCAGCTCGACCATCCGCTGGATCAGCCGCGGCGGGTGCTGGAGGTCGGCGTCCATGACGATCACCGAGTCGCCCGAGGCGTGCCGCAGGCCGGCGAGCAGGGCCGCCTCCTTGCCGAAGTTGCGGCTGAAGGAGACATAGCGCACCCGGGGATCACCGTCCGCCATCCGTTTCAGGACGGTGAGCGTACGGTCCCGGCTGCCGTCGTCCACGTACACGAACTCCATGTCGTGGCCGAGGGGCAGCAGCTCATCGGCGACCTTCTGGACCTCCTCGTGGAAGCGGGCGACGACGTCCTCTTCGTTGTAGCAGGGCGCGACGATCGATATCAGCATGATGGGCCCCCCTGGGCGCGGTCAGAGCGCGGCGGTCACGCGCTCGCGCGGTGATGTGGTCGTGGGCGGCGCCTGGGCGCGCCGGCGGCGGACGGCGGTCAGGACGGTCAGCAGGACGAGGGTCAGCAGGGAGCCGGCCCCGATCGCCGCCCCCAACCGCAGGCCGGGTGGATGGAAGGTGCAGGTCAGGCTGGTCGAGGCGGTGTCGAGGGGAACGGCGATGAGGCCGTGGTAGTCCCCCGCCGGGCGGGCCGGTCCGTCGCCCGTCGCGCACCGCCAGCCGGCGATCCGGGGCGCGGCGAGGACCGCGATCCCCTTGCTCCCGGCGGGCAGCCGGGCGCGGACGGTGCCGTCGGAGACGGTGACGTCGGTGGCGCCGGTGGCCTTGAGGTGCGCGGCGGCGGTGCGCAGCCGGTGGGTGTCCAGGCAGCCGATCGCGTCGGGCGGGATGTCGCCGGGCCGGGCCGGGGTCAGCCGGATCCGCACCAGCCCGGAGGCGGGCGCCGTGCCGAGCGGTGCCACGGCCGCGCGGTTGCGCGAGGCCCTGGAGTTGAAGTAGGCGGTGGGGCCGCCGGCGAGCCGGGCCTTACCCGCGTAGTGCGCGGCCCACAGGTTGACCTGGGTCCCCGCCGGGCACCGGGCGGTGATCGTCGGCCGGGTCAGGGCGTTCCCGGAGCCGACGCGGCGCGTCGGGATCGGCTTGCCGGAGTCGTCCCGCACGGCGACGCGGGGCACGGTGTAGACGCGGCTGCCGAGCAGCGTCTCCTGGTTGCGGTAGGGCGAGGTGCCGAAGGGGCGGGTGTCCGGGGCGGGCCGCACCGTCACCAGGGGCGGTACGTCCCGCCGGGTCACGCTCATGGGGCGCTCGGCCGGCGGCGCGTGCCGTTGGTGCTGGTCCGGCGGGGAGTGCACCCGGGCGCCGACGGAGAAGATCACGTCCGTGACGGCGTTGTCCAGGCTCTGCACGCTCCGTCCGCGCGAGGTCCAGCCGTCGCCGAGTGCGGTCAGGGTGCGGCTGAGGACGTCGGAGGTGAGGGAGCTGTAGTACTGGGCGCCCTGGCCGCCCACCAGCAGCGGGTCGTTGCCGACGGTCTGCTCGCGGCCGGGGTCGGTGCGGTACCGGGGCCAGTCGCCGGCCTCGGCGATCAGTGCCGACTGCCGTTCCTGCCGCTCGCCCCAGGGCGCGTAGTCGTCCATGTGCGCGAGGCGCAGCCGGGTGGCCACGGCCGAGGTCGCGGCACTCTCCCCGATCTGCGCGCCGAGCAGGAGTACGACGGCCAGCCCGGCGAGTCCGCCGCGGCGCCGGGCTCGGGCCGGCAGGACGAGCCCGGCCAGCGTCCCGGCGACGGCGAGCAGCAGTACGGGCCAGGTGAAGAACCTGACCGCGTCGCTGCGGCCGGCGAGGGCGGTGATCAGGGCCAGCAGCGCCGCCGCCAGGCCGAGGGCCCGCAGGTCGAGCGGGCCGTACGACAGTGCCTGCCAGGCGGCGATGACGAGCAGCCCGCAGACCACGAAGGTCTGCCGGTAGGGGCTGCCCTGCGGCGTGGCGAACGCGTGCCAGACCAGGTGCGTGGGGGCCCACTGGAGGGACAGGGCCGCCGCGAGCACCAGGGCCGTCCAGCCGGCCCGGACCCGGCCGGGGACCGCTCGGTGGAAGGGCAGCGCGAGGGCCGACAACAGCGCGGTGGTGCCGACGTAGAGGGCCGGCGAGCCCCAGCCGTACGCCGTCGGCAGCAGCCGGGCCAGCACGTCCTCGGCCGGTACCGGGCTGAACGTGCTCACCCGGCCCGGGTAGGCGTGCCGGGTGCCGAAGTAGACGACCGTGACCAGCGGGGCGGCGAGGCCCACGCCGAGGGCGACGGTGAGCACGGCCCGGCCCGCCGTCGCGAGGGCCTGCCGGCGGGGTGGTCGGGTGAGCACGAGCCGGAGCAGCAGCACCAGGGCGGCGCCGAGGGTGGCCATGTAGGCGGTGTAGAAGTTGGCGGTCCAGGCGAGGGCGACGATCAGGATCCCGGGCAGGCGCCGGCGTCCGGTGAGGACCCACTCGCCGACCAGGCAGAGCAGGGGCAGGGCGATCAGCCCGTCGAGCCACATGGGGTTGTAGTCGGCGTCGGCGAGGGTCCAGCCGCACAGCGCGTAGGAGGCACCGAGCGACCCGGCCGCCCACCAGCGGCCGGGACGCAGGGTGAGGAGCAGCCAGGCCATGGCCGCGGCGGCGGAGGCGATCTTCAGGACGGTGATGACGTACACCGCGAGGTCGATGTCGTCCCGGGGGAAGAGCGCGACCAGCAGGGCGAACGGGCTGCCGAGGTAGGTGCCGAGGTCGGGCAGGAAGCTGGAGCCGTAGCCCGACTGCCAGTTGATGTAGAGGCCACCCTCGGCCCGGCCGTGCAGCAGGTCCCACAGGTGGGCGTGGAAGGGCACGAACTGGTTGCCGAGGTCGTTGACGCTGCGGGTGCGGGGACCGAACGGATAGCAGCGGGCGAGTACGTCACCGGCGCAGAGGGCGACGACCGTGACGGCGGCGGCGAGCAGGGCGGCGGCCTGCCGCGGCCGGGATATCGCTTTCACGCCCTGTTCCCGTCCGGGTGCCGCCCCGCGTTCCCGTGGGCAATGCCCCGTGCGCCTGGCGGAGTACTGCGGTGCATTTCGGCGGTCCTCACAGAATGTGTCCCCCATCTATTCGCCGACTTAGACGGAGAGCGTTTCCGGATGGTTGTGTGCGCACCGGGAAGTGACGCAACTTCCTCCTGGTACGGGAAACACCGGGTGAATTTCATGGCCGACCGGAAAACACTGGATTTCCGGTCGGTGTTCTCAAGGTGAACCGGCCTCGCGGTCCGCCTGGGGCCCAGGAGGACTTCCGGGCGTGGAGGCGCCACGCCCGACCGGCAGCGCGCCGCGCCCGACCGGGAGAGCGTTCCGGCTCCTGCGGTCCCGTCCTGAGCAATACGGTTTCTGTCATGAGCGATGAGCGGAGCACCACGCGTGAGGAACGTTTCGCCCGCGGACTGGAGGTACTGCGGTCCGTCGACGGCGAGGCGGGGCGGCGGGTCGTCGACTCGCTCGCCGACATCAGTCCCGAGATGGGGCACCAGATCGTGGCCTGGGGCTTCGGCGAGATCTACGCCCGGCCCGGGCTCGCGCCGCGGGACCGCCAGCTGGTCACCCTGGGGATGCTGACCGCGCTCGGCGGCTGCGAGCCCCAGCTGGAAGTGCACGTCGAGGCGGCGCTGAACGTGGGGCTCACGCCCGAGGAGATCGTGGAGGCGTTGCTGCACGCGGCGGGCTACTGCGGTTTCCCGAAGGCCCTGAACGCCACGTTCGTGGCGAAGAAGGTCTTCGCCGAGCGTGGGCTGCTGCCGCTCGGACAGCAGCCCGCGCAGGAGCCTCCGGCCGCTCCCGCTTGATCCGGGGAACGTGACGGAGTCCGCCGGAAGGGTGTAGGAATCGAACCTCTGTCAGCACGTCGAACGACAGGAGGGGAAGGGGTATGAGCACGTCAACGGGGCGGCCACCGACGGCGAAGGGCGCGGCGGCGGACGAGTACCGGCCGGTACCCGACGTGTTCGCGCACCTGGCCGGACGCTGGCGGGTGGAGCGCGACGTGCGGGATCTCGCGGGCGGGCACGAGGGGCACTTCACGGGGGTGACCGTCTTCGGCCCGCTGGACGGCGGCGGGCTGCTGCACGAGGAGTCCGGGATCTTCACCTGGCAGGGCGTGGCGCGGCCGGCCACCCGCACGCTGCGCTTCCTGCCGGGCCCGGCGCCCAGCCGGGCGGTCGTGCGGTTCGCGGACGGGCGGCCCTTCCACGAGCTGGACCTGGCCACGGGCCGGTACGTCGCCGAGCATCCCTGTGCGGCCGACTTCTACCGGGGCGAGTTCACCGTGCGGGACGCCGGCCACTGGCGCACGGTGTGGCGGGTCGGCGGCCCGGCGAAGGACCTCCTCCTCACCACCGACTACGTACGCGAGGACTGAGCACGTACCCCGTCGAAGCGGAGGTTCCAGCGGCCGGAGCGGCCGGTGACGGTCGTGGTGGAGAGCGGGCGGACGTCCAGGTTCCAGTACGCCGTGGGAGGCACCCTCAGGGCGTAGACCAGGGCCGCCCGGATCACCGAGGGCTCGGCCACCGCGAGGATCCGGCCGCCGTCGTCCACCGGCCGCGTGTCCAGCCAGCCGCCGACCCGGGAGATGAACGCCAGCAGGGGCTCGCCGCCGTGCGGCGCGGACCGCGGGTCGGCGAGCCAGGAGTCCACCGCCTGCGGCTCGCGGGCCATCGCCTCACCCAGCGTCAGCCCGCGCCAGCGGCCCATGTCGCAGTCCCGCAGGGCGAGCTGGACCAGCGGGGCGTACCCCAGCGCGTCGCCCGTGGCCCGGCTGCGCGGGGTCGGCGAGCAGTAGCGCAGTTCGGCCGCGGCGAGCGGCAGCAGATCCCCGGCGACGCGCTGCACCTCGTCCCAGCCGGCCTGGTCCAGCGGCCGGTCGTCCTCGAAGCGCTCCGCCGGCAGCTGGGCGCTGCGCGCGGCGGCGACGAACGTCACCCTCAGTGGCATGCGGTGATGGTGAGCCGTACCGGCAGGCAGGTCAAGGGGTGCCGCCCGCCGGTTACGGACGGCGTGCGATCACTCACCGGCCGTTCGCCCGAAGGTATGGACCATCCACCGTTCGGGCCGGTCGAGCGGCCGGAAACCCAGCTTCTCGTAGACACCGTGCGCGTCCTCGGTCACCAGGGCCAGCCGCCGCAGGCCGAGGGGCGCCAGGTGGTCGCGGACGAGGCCGACGAAGGCCGTGCCGAGGCCCTTGCCGCGCAAGGATCGACGTACACATCGGCGAGCCAGGCGAACAGCGCATGGTCGGTGACCACGCGCGCGTACGCCACCTGCTCCCCGGTCGCCGTCGCGTAGACCCCGAAGTTCAGCGAGGACGCCATCGCCCGCTCGTGCTTCTCCCGGGGGCGGCCGATCGCCCAGTACGCCTCGGCCGACAGCCAGCCGTGCACCCGGTCGGCGTCGACACGGGCGGGATCGGCGGAGAACTCGTATCCCTCGGGGAGGGCGGGCGCGTCACTCATCCGGTGATCCTCACAGGCCCGGCCGCTGTGGCGCGACCCGATTTCGCAATACCTCGTCGCACGCGCCGCCGGAGTGGCGCCGGCCCACGAGCCGGTGCACCTCACCGGGCCCGGCATCGCCGGCCTGCTGCGGGTGCCCTCGTCCCGCAGTTCCTGGGGCCGCCCGGTGCCCCGGGATGGCGTTCCTCGGTGTCCCGCGGGCCAGCCAGTTGCAGTCGGCTCAGCCCCTGCTCACACTGGTGTCGTCGGCGCTGCTGCTGGGCGAGCACCTCACGGCGGCCGCTCCCCTGACCGCCGTCGCCGTCCTGGTCCGCATAGCCGTCACACAGCGGTCGTGAACGTGAGGAGGGCCGGCAGATGCATGCATCCAAGGGCGACCGTCTGGTCGTGCACGGCAGAGTGGTCGGCCAGCACGACCATGTCGTGGAGGTCGTCGAAGTACTCGGCACCGAGGGCAATCCGCCGTACCGCGTCCGGTCCGAGAACGGGCACGAGACGATCATGTCCCCCGGGCCCGACTGCCAGGTCAGGCACGGCGAAGAACAGCACCGGTAGTCACCGCGGTGGTTTCGCCGGCTCCCGGTAGTGGTCGGCGACCACCCGTGCCATCGCCCCGGCGGGATCGGCCGCCAGGTCCTTCGCGGCGAAGAACACATGCCCGCGCACCTCGGGACACCTGGCGGCGAGGGTGAGGTGCCGGGACAGCTCGACCGGGTCCTGCCAGGCCGCGGGCTGTCCCGCGGCGCCCGCCCGGTACAGGGCCTCGCCGACGTACAGGTGGGTCTTGGAGCCCTTGGCGACCTCCGCCCACCACGCCACGAGCTCGGCGTAGTCGGCGGCGGCGTTGCCGATGTGCCAGTACAGCTGCGGAACGAGGTAGTCGATCCAGTGCTCGCGCACCCACTTGCGGGTGTCCGCGTACAGATCGTCGTACGTCTCGATGCCCGCCCGGGTGTCGGAGCCGCGCGAGTCGGTCGTCGCGTTGCGCCACACCCCGAAAGGACTGATCCCGAACCGGGTGCCGGGCCGCACCCGCCGGACGCCGGCGGCCATCTCCCGCACCAGCGTGTCGACGTTGTCCCGGCGCCACGCCGCCCGGCCGGGGAAGGCCCCGCCGTAACGGTCGTAGGCGTCGTCGTCGTCGAAGGTCTGCCCGGCCACCGGATAGGGATAGAAGTAGTCGTCGAAGTGGACGGCGTCGACCGGGTACCGGGCGACCGCGTCCAGCATCGCCTGCTGCACGAAGGCGCGGACCTCGGGCAGGCCGGGGTTGTAGTACAGCCGGCCGCCGTACGGCACCGCCCAGGCGGGGTGCTTGCGGGCCGGGTGCGCGGCGGCCAGCCGGCTGGGATCGGTGTGGTGGGCGATCCGGTACGGGTTGAACCAGGCGTGCAGCCGCAGGCCCCGGGCGTGGGCCTCCGTGACGGCCGTGCCGAGCGGGTCCCAGCCCGGGTTCCTGCCCTGCGTGCCGGTCAGGTACTCGGACCAGGGCTCGTACGGCGAGGGCCACAGCGCGTCGGCCGTGGGCCGCACCTGGAGGATCACCGTGTTGAGCCGGTCACGGACGGCGCGGTCGAGGTGGGCGATCAGCTCCTTGCGCTGCCCGGCCGCCGTACGGCCGGGCCGCGAGGGCCAGTCCCGGTTGAGGACGGTCGCGATCCACACGCCCCGCATCTCCGCGCTCGCGCGGGGCGCCCGACCGGGTCCCGCCGCCTGCTGACCTCTTGCGCCGTCCCCGGCCGCGGCCGGGGTGAGGCCGGCGCCCCCGGCCGTCCCTCCCGGGGCCGAGCCGGCGCCCGGCGCCGTGACCAGCGTGGACAGTGCGGCCAGCGCGAAGGCCCGCCGCGACATGCGCCCCATCTGCACCTCCCCGTACGCTCCGGATCCGCTCCATCACGGATCGTTAGGCGCTCCAGGATGCCCCCACCCGGGCGATCGATCATCGATACTTGGCGGTAACGTGCACGATCGGAGCAGACGCCGAACCCGGAGGTCTGCCAGCGAGCCGGACGACCAGCGAAGGGGACGATGTGACGGGCATCCCAGGGGGAGACATTGCGCGCGTCGGAGTCGTGGGCTGCGGCCAGATGGGCGCGGGCATCGCCGAGGTGTGCGCCCGCGCGGGACTGGACGTGAAGGTCGCCGAGACCACCGGCGAGGCTTTGGAGATCGGCCGTACCCGGCTGTTCAACTCCCTGGCCAAGGCCGCCGAACGGGGCAAGATCACCGAGGCGGAGCGGGACGAGACCCAGGCGCGGCTGAGCTTCACCACCGACCTCGGCGAGTTCGCCGACCGGGACCTGGTGATCGAGGCCGTCGTCGAGAACGAGCAGGTGAAGACCGAGATCTTCCAGGTGCTCGACCAGGTGGTGACCCGACCGGACGCGATCCTGGCCTCCAACACCTCCTCGATCCCGCTGGTGAAGCTGGCGGTGACCACCTCCCGGCCGGACCACGTCGTCGGCATCCACTTCTTCAACCCGGCCCCGGTGCAGCAGCTGGTCGAGCTGATCCCGGCGCTCACCACCTCCGAGGGCACCCTCAGCCGCGCCCAGGTCTTCGCCGAGAAGGTGCTCGGGAAACACGCCATCCGCGCTCAGGACCGTTCCGGGTTCGTGGTGAACGCGCTGCTGGTGCCCTACCTGCTGTCCGCGATCCGGATGTTCGAGTCGGGCATCGCCAGCCGTGAGGACATCGACAACGGCATGGAGATGGGCTGCGCCCACCCGATGGGTCCGCTGAAGCTGTCCGACCTGATCGGCCTGGACACCATCGTCTCCATCGCCAACTCGATGTACGCCGAGTACAAGGAGCCGCTGTACGCCGCTCCCCCGCTGCTCCAGCGCATGGTGGAGGCGGGCCGGCTCGGCCGGAAGTCCGGCTCGGGCTTCTACACCTACGGCTGATTACCAAGAGCGACGCCTGCGGGCCCGGCACTCATGTGGGTGCCGGGCCCATCTGTTTCACACACCGTGTGCGCGACGGGCACGCATATGCCCTTCGCACACGCTCCCCACGCGCCCACCTGGCGAGTTCACTCTTGATGCGCATGCAAGGGATGCGGACCATCCACTTCGACTACCGAAAGGAGCGGACCCGTGACCACCGATCCGGAGCATCCCGTGGTCCATGGAGAACTCGCAGAGTTACGGCGCCGCCTCGACGTGGCCTACGCCCGTGTCGAGGGAGGGCTGGCGCTGCTCCGTCACCGCACCGAGGAGACCGCCAAGGAGCTGGACGATCTGAACTCCCGGATGGCCTCGCTGGAACACACACGCTGGCCGCTGCCCTCGCTCGCCGCGCTGAGCGCGCTCGGCGCGCTCGTGGTGACGGTCTGGCAGGCGCTGGCCGCCCACTAGCCCGGCGGCCCGCCGGCTAGCCCTCGTTGAGCCTGAGGTGGTGCAGCAGGAGTAAGGCGGCCGCCATGTTGGCGGCCGGGACCTCCCCACGGGCGATCAGGTCGGGGACGAGTTTGAGAGGGACCCATTCCCGCCGGTCCGACTCGAAGTCGTCCACGGGGGGCCCGACGTACTCGCCCCGGTCGGCCCAGTAGATGTGGTGCCGGGCGTCGGTGAGGCCGTTGGACGGCTCCACGCTCATGAGGTGGTGCAGGGGTCCCGGCCGCCAGCCGGTCTCCTCCTCCATTTCCCTGGCCGCCGCCGTCGCGATGTCCTCGCCGTCCTCGACGACGCCCGCGGCCAGTTCCCATCCCCAGCTGTCGGTGATGAAGCGATGCCGCCACAGCAGCAGCACCTCGTTCGCCTCGTTGACGACCGTGGCCACAGCCACCGGGCGCAGCCGGATCAGGAAGTGGTCCAGGTGCCGGCCGTCCGGCAGTTCGACATCTGCGAGATTGACGCTGAACCAGCGGTTTGCATACACAGTTTGTTCGTTCTGTTTCGTCCACTGCACGGTTCTGCCACCTTCCGCCGAGTAAGTGGCAATATCGCAGCAGGGACGGTCCTCCCCACAGTGGGCCTACAGCGGTACGCGCAGCGCCCCGTCGATCAGTTCGGCGGCCTCGGCGGTGTCCGCCGAGGCGCAGCGGGCCAGATGCTCGCGTACCGCGCGGAGTCTGTCGCGCAGCCGCTGGGACTCCATTCCGCGGGCCTGCTCCGCCATCCGCACGGCGGTGGCCACCGCCTTGTCGGCGTTGCCCTGGCGCAGTTCGATGGTGCTGAGCATGGCCAGCCGGTGCACCCGCCCCCGGTCGTGGGCGGGATTGTCGACGGCCGCCGCCGCGTGCTCCCCGGCGGCGGCGAGTTCCCCGAGACTCAGCAGCGCCTCGGCCACCTGCACGTTGACCAGCCCCGGCTGCACATACCCGGTCTCGTCGGGCTCGTGACCGCGCCGGATCCGCTCGGCCGCCGCCTCCGCGCGCCGGATGCAGGACAGCGCGCTGCCGCTGTCGCCGAGATGGGCGTACGCCTTCGCCTGCATCGCGTACAGGTCGGAGGCGAGCGCCGGGGTGATGTGCCGGCCGGCGGCGCGCAGCGCCGCCTCGGCGAAGGCGACGGCCTGCCGGTACTCCCGCATGAACAGCGACTGGTTGACCAGCAGGGCGATCACATAGGCCCCAAGTCCCCGGTCCCCGCTGGCCTTCGCCAGCCGCAGCGCCTGATGGAAGTAGCGCTGGGCCAGACCGTGGGCATCGGAGTCGTACGCGCAGATGCCCGCGACGGCCACCAACCCGCCCGTCGCGCGGTGCAGTTGACGGCCGGTGGCGTCGGTGTAGCTGCCACGCAGCAGCGGCGCGGCCTCGGCGTCGAGGAATCCGACGATCCGGGTCCGGGTCGCGATCCCGCCGGCCTTCCGGTACATCTGCTCGTAGTGCGTCCGGGCGGCGCGCAGCATCTCGATGTCGGCCGCGGTGACCCGGTGCCGGCCGCCCCGCGAGACGTCGACGTCCTCGGGCGGGTTCTCCCACTCCCACACCGGCATCACCGCCGGCGTCCCGGTGACCGCGGGGGCGCCCAGCACATGGGGCCGCTGCTGTTCGTCCGACCGCCACAACGCGGTGGCCCGCTCCACGAAGCCGGACAGCGAACCGGGGTGCGGCGTACTCGGCTCGCCGGGCACCCCCAGTCCGATGTCGTCCAGCGTGACCGGCCGGCGCAGCCGGGCGGCCAGCACCTCGCAGATCAGGTCGGGCACCTGGCCGCGGGGCCGCTGGCCCTTCAACCACCGTGCCACGGCGGTGTGTTCGTAGCGCAGCGCGAGACCGCGGGCGCGTCCCGCCTGGTTGACGTGGGCGGCGAGACCGGCGTGCGAGATCCCCGCCTCGTCCAGGATGGCGTCGAGCAGAGTGTTGGGCTGCATGGGATGCCCCCCGAGTGGCCTGGTGCGGTCAGCGTAGTGGGTAGGCGTTCACACGGGGTGTGAACCGAGTGTCCGTATCCGGGCTGTGCGCGCGGTGTCGCCCCGCGTGTTCCGCCGGTTGACTGAGCTGCCGGCCAAGCCGCCGGTTCCCCCTCGAAAAGCGGTGGCTTGGCCGGTTGACCGCGCAGGGCGCCGCTAGCGGTGCGGTGCCGGCCGCGAGCGGACGGGGGTCTGGCGCGCGGGGGCCCGCGCCCCGGACAGCTGTACCTCTTTCCGGTCGTTCCGCAGGACCAGGACCGCGATGTCGTCCGCGGGCTTCTCGCCCGTGTGATGCAGGAGGGCGCCGAAGACCTTGCGCAGAACCGTCTGCGGGGACTCGGGGTGGTCGCGCACCACCTCGCGCAGCACGTCCCGCAGGGCGAAGAAATTCCCCCGGCCGTCCCGTGCGTCCTCCGCGCCGTCCGTGAACAGAACGAGGGACTCCCCCGCGAGCAGCCGCCCGCAGGACGGGGCCGCCAGCTCCGCCGGCAGCGGGAACGGCCCCAGCGGCGGGAAGGGTTCCGCGTGTGTCAGCGGGTCGACCCTCGTACCCCTGAGCAGGTACGGCCACGGGTGACCGCAGTTGAGGGCGCGCAGCTCGCCGTCCCGGCCGATCTCCAGGAGCAGGACCGTGACGAACTCCTCGGCGACCGGGTTGTCCGGCTCCGCGGTGCCCTGCGCCGGGTGTTCGGCGCGGGCGCGTTCGCGCAGGTGCCGGGCGAGGGTGCGGTCCAGCCTGCGCAGGACGCGGCCCAGTTCCGGTTCGTCGTGGGCGGCCTCGCGGAAGCTGCCCAGGAGGACGGCGACGGTGCCGAGGGCGGCCAGACCGTGCCCCCGTACGTCACCCATCACCACACGCACGCCGTACTCGGTGGCGACGGCCTCGTACAGATCACCGCCGACGCACGCGCCCCGGTCGGCGGACAGCTGGGCGGCGGCGACATCGAGCCCGTCGAGTCGCGGCGGCGGCGGCCGCAGGACGACACTCTCCGCGACCCGCGCCGCCCGCCGGGCGAGCCGCAGCTCCTGGAGCAGGGTGCGGCGGACATGGAATATGAGGCCGGTGCCGACGGCGAAGAACACGGCACTGGTGACGATGCGCGCCCCGAGCCCGTGCTGCTGGGCGAGTGGGCAGCCGAACTTGTAGCCGACCGCGACGGCTCCCCAGACCGTGGGCAGTACGGCTGCCCGCCCGGTGGGTGCCCGTGCCTTGATGCGGATCATGCCTGAGGTCCCCCATGTGGGCCTGACAGAGCAGCGGACCGACCCCGAAAGGCCGGTCCGATTCTGTCGAGAGGCATGACCCGGGCGGGTCGGATCACCGTTGTTTCCCACCCGAACGAGTGAGGCGGCCTGGGCCGACCCGCATTTATGCGGGTGACCGCAGGGCCGACGCGGCCTCCGAAGGGGCGCGGGGCTGTCCCCCGTGCCGCTCCGCATGGTTCGGCCGGCCACGGGAGACCCGCAGCCGGCCGACACCAGGAGCCGCGCGACTAGCCCCGAAGCACCGCGCCCGTCAGCTCACCGGCGAGAGCCACGGCGGCATCCCGCGCGGCCGATGCCTCGTCCACGGTCAGCGTCCTGTCCGCCGCCCGGAACCGCAGCGCGTACGCCAGCGACTTCTTCCCGTCCCCGAGCTGCTCGGCGTTCTCGTACACGTCGAACAGCCGGATGGTCTCGAGAAGCTCGCCCGCACCCGCGCGCAGCGCCGCCTCGACCTCCGCGGCCGGCACCGGCTTGTCCACGACGAGGGCGACATCCTGCGTGGCGACCGGGAACGTGGAGATCCTCGGAGCCTGCGGAGCGCCGCCGGCCACCGCCTCCAGGGCGTCCAGGTCCAGCTCCATCGCGGACGTGCGCTCGGGCAGCCCCAGGGCCTTGAGGACACGCGGGTGCAGCTCTCCCGCATGGCCCACGACCTGCTCCGTGCCGTCGGCGGTGACCACCAGCTCGGCGCAGCGGCCGGGGTGCCACGGGCCGTACCGGCCCTTGCGGACGATCAGCTCGACCTCGGCCTCACGGGCGACCGTGCGCGCCGCCTCGACGGCGTCGGCCCAGTCGGCCGGGCGGCCCTTGCCCCACCAGCCGGCCTGCTCGCGGGCGCCGGTGAGGACGACGGCGACGTGCCGCGGCTGCTCGGGCAGCGCGGCGTTCAGCGTGGCGATCTCCTCGTCGGTGGGACGCCGGTCGACGGGCAGGTGCACGGCGGTGCGCCGCTCCTCGCGCGGCAGGAAGACCAGGCCGGTCTCGAACAGCGCCAGATCGTGCGAACCCCGGCCGTCGTTGCGCCGCAGGGCACCCAGCAGGCCCGGCAGCAGCGTCGTCCGGAGCGCGGGCTCCTCGTCGCTGAGCGGGTTGACCAGCTTCACGACCCGGCGGGCCGGGTCGTCGGCCGCCAGGCCGAGCTGGTCGAAGACCTGCTCGCCGAGGAACGGGTAGTTCGGCGCCTCGACGTAACCCGCACCGGCCAGCGCCCGGCCGACCCGGCGGTGCAGCCGCTGACGGTGGGTCAGGCCGCGTCCCGAGGGGAGCTTGGGCAGCGTGGAGGGCAGGTTCTCGTAGCCCTCCAGGCGGATGACCTCTTCGGCCAGGTCGTTCGGGTCGGTCAGGTCGGGACGCCAGGACGGGACGGTGACGATCAGCTCGTCCTGCCCGTACACGTCGCAGCCGACCTCCTGGAGACGTCGTACGACGGTCTCCCGGCCGTAGTCGACGCCCGCGACCTTGTCCGGGTGGCCTGCCGGGAGGGTGATGGTGTGCGGGGCCGAGGGCGCGATGATCTCGGTGACGCCGGCCTCCGCCGTGCCGCCCGCGAGGAGCACCAGCAGGTCCACGGTGCGCTGCGCGGCGGCAGCGGCGGCCTGCGGGTCGACGCCCCGCTCGAAGCGGCGGGACGCCTCGGACAGCAGCTTGTGGCGGCGGGCGGTGCGCGCGATCGACACCGCGTCGAAGTGGGCCGCCTCGATGACCACGTCGGTCGTGCCCTGCTCGGTGGCCTCGTGGTCGGCGATCTCCGTGTTGGCGCCGCCCATCACGCCGGCGAGGCCGATCGGGCCGCGCTCGTCGGTGATGACCAGGTCCTCGGAGTGCAGCGTGCGCTCGACGCCGTCGAGGGTGACGAGCTTCTCGCCCTCCTCGGCCCGGCGTACGCCGATCGGGCCCTGGACCAGCTGCCGGTCGTAGGCGTGCAGCGGCTGGCCCAGCTCCATCATCACGTAGTTCGTGACGTCGACGGCGAGCGAGATCGGGCGCATGCCGACCTTCTGCAGCCGGCGCTGGAGCCAGATCGGGGAGCGCGCCTCCGGGTGCAGGCCGGTGACCGTGCGCGCGGTGAAGCGGTCGCAGCCGAACGGGTCGGAGACCTGGACCGGGTAGCCGTAGGCGTTCGGCGCGGGTACGTCGATCAGGGCGGGGTCCCGCAGCGGCAGGCCGTAGCCGATGGCGGTCTCGCGGGCGACACCGCGGATGGACAGACAGTCGCCGCGGTTGGCGGTGACGGCGATGTCCAGGACCTCGTCGACCAGTTCCAGCAGCTCGATGGCGTCCTTGCCGACCTCGGTCTCCGGCGGCAGCACGATGATGCCGTGGTTGCCGTCGTCGCCCATGCCCAGCTCGTCGCTGGAGCAGATCATGCCGTGGGACGTCTTGCCGTAGGTCTTGCGGGCGGCGATGGAGAAGCCGCCGGGGAGCGTGGCGCCGGGCAGGACCACGACGACCTTGTCGCCGACCTGGAAGTTGCGCGCGCCGCAGACGATCTCCTGCGGCTCGCCGGTGCCGTTGGCCTGGCCGACGTCGACCGTGCAGAAGCGGATCGGCTTCTTGAAGCCCTCCAGCTCCTCGATGGTCAGCACCTGGCCGACGACCAGGGGGCCCTTCAGGTCGGCGCCGAGCTGTTCGACGCTCTCGACCTCCAGACCGGCCGAAATGAGCTTGGCCTGGACGTCACGGCCGGTCTCGGTCGCCGGCAGGTCGACGTACTCCCGCAGCCAAGAAAGCGGGACCCGCATCAGATCTCCATCCCGAACGGCCGGGTGAACCGGACGTCACCCTCGACCATGTCTCGCATGTCTTCGACGTTGTGGCGGAACATCAGCATCCGCTCGATGCCGAACCCGAAGGCGAAGCCGCTGTACTTCTCCGGGTCGACACCGCAGGCGGTGAGCACCCGCGGGTTGACCATGCCGCAGCCGCCCAGCTCGATCCAGCCCTCGGACGAGCAGGTACGGCAGGGGCGGTCGGGGTTGCCGACGGACTCGCCCTTGCAGACGTAGCAGAGCATGTCCATCTCGGCGCTCGGCTCGGTGAAGGGGAAGAAGTTCGGCCGCAGCCGGGTCTTCATGCCCTCACCGAACAGCGACTGGACCATGTGGTCCAGGGTGCCCTTGAGGTCCGCCATGGTCAGGCCCTCGTCCACGGCGAGCAGCTCGACCTGGTGGAAGACCGGCGTGTGCGTGGCGTCCAGCTCGTCGGTGCGGTACACGCGGCCGGGGCAGATCACGTAGACCGGCAGCTCTCGGTCGAGCAGCGAGCGGATCTGCACGGGCGAGGTGTGGGTGCGCAGCACGACACCGGACTCGGTGCCGCCGGACCCCGCGGCGGAGCCGCTGCCGGATTCCGTCTGCACGAAGAAGGTGTCGGCCTCGCCGCGGGCCGGGTGGTCCGGGCCGATGTTGAGGGCGTCGAAGTTGAACCACTCGGCCTCGAGCTCCGGGCCCTCGGCGACCTCGTAGCCCATGGCCACGAAGATGTCCTCGATGCGCTCCGAGAGCGTGGTCAGGGGGTGGCGGGCGCCGGCCGGGACGCGGTCGTACGGCAGCGTGACGTCGACGTCCTCCTCGACCAGCACGCGGGCGTCGCGCTCGGCCTCCAGCTCGGCCTGACGGACGGCGAGAGCCTTGTTCACGGCGCCGCGGGCCATGCCGACGCGCTTGCCCGCGTCGGCCTTCGCGTGCGGGGGCAGGGCGCCGATCTCGCGGTTGGCGAGGGCCAGCGGCGAGGCGGGTCCGGTGTGCGCGACCTTGGCCTCGTGGAGCGCGTCGAGGGAGTCCGCGGCGGCGAAGGCGGCGAGCGCCTCGTCCCGCATGCGCTCGATCTCTTCCGGTTTCAACGCCTCGACCTCTACAGGGTCGTACGACTTATTGGGTGCCGACATCTCTTCCCGTACTTCCGATTGCTGGCGGATGGTCCCCGTCACCGACTCGCGAGGGCCGCGTGAAGGACACAAAGGTGCCAAAGGCCGAGTCTAACGGGGTGAAGGAACGCGAATGCGCCCGCGGGGCGCTCAGGCCAGGTAGGCCGGGGCCGCCACGGGCAACGTAAATCGGAACTCGGCGCCGCCGCCCGGGGCACGGCCGACCGTGATGGTGCCGCCGTGGGCCTCCACGATGCCCTTGACGATATACAGCCCGAGACCTGTGCCGCCGCGTTTGCTGCCCCGCCAGAAGCGGGTGAAGACGCGGTTCATGGACTCCTCCGGGATGCCGGGCCCTTCGTCGCTCACCGTGACCGATGTGCCGGTTTCCTCGCCCTCGCGCGGGGATGCCGAGGGCGTGACGTCAATGGTGACGGTTCCCTCGCCGTGCCGCACGGCATTTTCGATGAGGTTGCTGAGCACCTGGTCGATCTTGTCGGGGTCGGCCCACAGGGCGGGCAGCGGCTGTTCGATGCGGAGCAGGAAGCGGCCGGCGGACTGGCCGGCGGCGACGTACGCCTGGATGTGCCGGGAGACGGCGGCCCCGATGTCGACGGGCTGGCGGCGCACCTCCAGCCGGCCGGAGTCGATCCGGGAGATGTCCAGCAGCTCGGCGATGAGGCGGGTGACCCGGTCGGCGTCGGCGTCGACGGTCTCCAGCATGAGCCGCTTCTGGTCGTCGGTGAACCGTTCCCACTTGGCGAGCAGGGTGGCGGTGAAGCCCTTCACGGAGGTCAGCGGGGAACGCAGCTCATGGGCGACGGTGGCGATCAGCTCCGCGTGACTGCGCTCGGTACGGCGCCGGGCCTCGGTGTCCCGCAGGGAGACGATCACGCACCGCACCGGCCCCAGCGGCTCGGCGCGTACGTAGCGGGCCGCGACGAGCACCTCCCGGCCGCCCGGCAGCAGCAGGTTGCGCTCCGGCTGCCGTACCCGGATGGCGAGCCCGCCGTAGGGGTCGGTGAGCTGCCACCAGCGGCGCCCCTCGAGGTCCTCCAAGGGCAGCGCCTTCTCCAGGGACTGCCCGAGCGCGTCGGCGGGCCGCACCGCGGTGATGCGCGCGGCGGCGGCGTTGAAGCAGGTCACGCGGCCGTGCTCGTCGGCGACGACGAGGCCGTCGGGCAGCTGGTCCGGGTCGAGGCCCGCAGGATCGCCCTGCCCGGGCAGGGGCGTGTGCCGCGCGTCCCTGCCCTCCGGCGCGGTGCTCGTGCCGGCCACACTCATCCCCGTACCCCACCTCTCAGACGGCGCAGGGCCCCGAGTTGGTCACCCTACTAGCTCTCGGTGACAGAGCGGCACCCTCCGGAGGCGCGCTGTGCACGGGCCGACGCGTAGAGACATACGGCGGCGGCCGTGGCGAGGTTCAGACTCTCGGCCTTGCCGTGGATGGGAACGCGCACCACGGCGTCGGCGAGGGCGCGGGTCTCCTCCGGCAGTCCCCATGCCTCGTTGCCGAACACCCAGGCGGTGGGTCCGCCCATGGTGCCCTTGTCCAGTTCCTCGTCCAGGTCGCGGTCGCCCGCACCGTCGGCGGCGAGGATGCGCACCCCGGCCTCCTTCAGGCCGGACACGGCCCGCTCGACGGGGACGCCGACGGCCACGGGCAGGTGGAAGTGCGAGCCGACGGAGGCCCGGACCGCCTTGGGGTTGTACAGGTCGACGGAGGCGTCGGTGAGGATCACGGCCTCCGCGCCGGCGGCGTCGGCGCAGCGCAGCACGGTGCCGGCGTTGCCGGGGTCGCGCACATGGGCGAGGACGGCGACCAGCCTGGGCCGGGCGGCGAGGATGTCCTCGAAGGGGGTGTCCAGGAACCGGCAGACGCCGACCAGCCCCTGCGGGGTGACGGTGGTGGAGATGTCGGCGATGACCTCTTCGGAGGCGAGGTGCACATGGGCGCCCGCGGTCCGGGCCTCACCGATGATCTCGGCGTACCGCTCCGCGGCCTCGACCGTGGCGAAGAGCTCGACGAGCGTCGCCTCTCCCCCGGCCCGATGCCCGGCGGCCTCCCGGACGGCCTGCGGCCCCTCCGCGAGGAACAGCCGGTCCTTCCCCCGGAAGTTCCGCTTGGCCAGCCGGCGGGCGGCGGACACACGGGCGGAGCGGGGGGAGATCAGCTCGGGGCTGACGGGGGGCATACGCTTCTTCACCTTCACAAGGGTCTTCTTGTCCAACACCGGCGGCGTGCGCGCGCCCCGGGGGCGCGGGGAACCGCGCGACGAGCCACGACGGACCCGCGGCCGAAGACGGGCCCCGCGCCCCCAACAGCAGGACCCGCAAGCCAGGCAGCCTGCGGGTCCTCAGTGAACGTCGGCTTCGAGCCAGCGCGGCGTCACGCAGCCTTGGGGGCGTTGACGTCCGACGGCAGCGCCTTCTGCGCGACCTCGACGAGCGCCGCGAAGGCGTTCGCGTCGTTCACGGCCAGCTCGGCCAGGATCTTGCGGTCGACCTCGACGTTCGCGGCCTTCAGACCCTGGATGAAGCGGTTGTAGGTGATGCCGTTGGCGCGGGCAGCGGCGTTGATGCGCTGGATCCACAGCTGACGGAAGTCGCCCTTGCGCTTCTTGCGGTCGTTGTAGTTGTAGACCAGCGAGTGGGTGACCTGCTCCTTGGCCTTGCGGTACAGGCGCGAACGCTGACCGCGGTAGCCGGAGGCCTGCTCGAGGATCGCCCGGCGCTTCTTGTGGGCGTTGACTGCCCGCTTGACGCGTGCCACTTGTTAACTCCTTGTAGCGGGGTCGTGGTGGTACTCACACGACCCGGAAACGATTCGGTCCCGGTCCAGACGCACGGCGCTCAGTCGGCGCCGCGGCGTCACTTGCCGAGAAGCTTCTTGATCTTCGCGGCGTCGCCCGGGGCCATCTCGGCGTTGCCGGTGAGGCGACGCGTGACGCGGGACGACTTGTGCTCGAGCAGGTGGCGCTTGCCGGCGCGCTCACGGAGCACCTTGCCGGAGCCGGTGACCTTGAAGCGCTTGCTGGCACCGCTGTGCGACTTGTTCTTCGGCATAGCGCCGTTATCTCCTCGTCGGTGGCGCTCCGGTGCCCGGTCGTGAAACCGGGCACGGTGGAGCGTCGCTCTCTTGTTTCGGTTACATCCTCGGGGACGTACGTCCCCCGGGATCACGCCTCGGCGGAAGCCTCGGCAGGGGCCTCGTCAAGGACCTCGTCGTGGGCCTCGTCAAGGACCTCGTCGTGGGCCTCGGCGTTCACAGCGTCCGGGTCCGCGGCGTTCTGCGACTTACCGGGGTTCGCCTTCGCTTCGGCCTTGCGGGCCTCCTGCGCCTGGCGGGCCTCGGCCATCGCCTCGGTCTTCTTCTTGTGCGGACCGAGGACCATGATCATGTTGCGGCCGTCCTGCTTGGGATTCGACTCGACGAAGCCGAGGTCCTGGACGTCCTCCGCGAGACGCTGCAGCAGTCGGTAGCCCAGCTCGGGGCGGGACTGCTCGCGACCACGGAACATGATCGTGATCTTGACCTTGTCGCCCTGCTTGAGGAACCGGACGACGTGACCCTTCTTGGTGTCATAGTCGTGCGGGTCGATCTTCGGCCGGAGCTTCATCTCCTTGATGACCGTGTGCGCCTGGTTCTTGCGCGCCTCACGGGCCTTCATGGCCGACTCGTACTTGAACTTCCCGTAGTCCATGAGCTTGCACACGGGCGGACGGGCGTTCGCCGCGACCTCGACCAGGTCCAGGTCGTACTCCTGCGCAAGCTCCAGTGCCTTAGCGAGCGGGACAATGCCCACCTGCTCGCCACTGGGACCGACAAGTCGCACCTCGGGAACGCGAATCCGGTCGTTGATGCGGGGCTCGGCGCTGATGGATCCTCCTCGGTAGCACCACACGGCAGTCTGGCGGACAGCCGCGTAACGTCTGCAATTCCTTAGACCTAACCGCGCCGAAGCACAAAAAATGCCCCGGACGATCACATGCGGGGCTCCAAGCACTACCGGAGCACCGCCGCGATGTCGCGGGGCGCGCTTTCGGGCGACTCCATCGTCCGTACGGAACGATGGTGGCCGCCTGACCGGAGACCCGCCGTCCCGGAGGACAGTCAGGTGGGAGATCGGAGCCTCCACTTGTGGGCTGGGCACTTCAGGTCCAGCCGGTCGTTACACGAGGTTACCAGCAACGGTGGGGAAGGGCTAATCGAAGGGCCCCCGCCCGCCCTGCGTGCCCGGTCCGCGTACCGCCGCCCGCAGGACGGGCGCCCTCCGCGCACCGCTTATCGTGTGGGACATGAGTGACACCCCTCCTGAGTCCCCCGACTTCGACGCGATGACCCGGGACATCGCCGAGGTCCCCGCCGTCGAGGTGATCGTGACGGTCGCCGTCAACCTGATGAGCGCCGCCGCCGTGAAGCTCGGGCTGAGCGAGGAGGGCGAGAAGTACAAGGACCTCGACGAGGCCCGGAAGCTGATCACCGCGCTCGCCGGCCTGCTGGACGCGGGCGCGACCGAGGTCAGCTCCTTCCACGCGGCCCCGCTGCGCGACGGCCTGAAGTCGTTGCAGCTGGCGTTCCGCGAGGCGTCGATCGTCCCGGACGACCCGGGCCAGGGGCCGGGCGAGAAGTACACCGGCCCGGTCTACGGCTAACCCTTCAGGTACAGGGGCTCGCCCGGAGGCGTGGTCCCGGCCGGCAGCAGTGCCAGGTCGAGGCCGCGCACCAGGCGGGCCCTCAGTGTTTCGTCGGCGGCGAGACGCTCGGCGACCGCGCGGGCGGCCTCGGCGGGCGGCGCGGCCGGGTCCAGGACGAGAGCGAGGGTGCCGTCGGCCTGTCCGGGTCCGAGGTGGGCGCGGAGCACGGCGGGCTCCGCCGCCACCGCCGCGCGGACGGCTTCCACCACCGCGGGGTCGGCGAGCGGGTCGGTGCTGGTGCGGCCCTCGGCGAGGGCGAGCAGCGCCGGGCCCGTCAGTTCGAACGGCACGGGTCCGGCGAGGTCCAGCACGACGGTGTCCGCCTGCTCGTGCGCGGCGGCCTCCAGGGCCTGGTGCAGGGGCACGGCGACCGGACGGGCCGCCGGGTCCCAGCGGGCGAGGGAGTCGGTGGAGGTGAAGGCCGGCAGCGCGGTGCGATGGCCGGCCTTCAGGGTGGGTACGGCCATGTCGCTGGTCTTCTCGCGGCGCAGCCCGTTCTCGTCCTCCTCGACCTCGCCGAGCACGGCGACGACGGGGACCAGCAGGCGGGCGCCCTTCAGCGCCTCCAGCACCGGGCCGAGGGCGCCGCGGTCCTCGGCCCAGGCGGCGAGCGCCGCGCTCAGCCGGGGGTCGGCGGAGCCGTCGTCGTCGGAGAAGCCGGAGTCGGGAATGTTCTTGTTCGCCACGGTCCCGACCCTAATCCAGGGTGCGGGCAGCCGGCCGCGGACCCCCGGGAAGGAACCGGAGAGCTGCTTACACCGGACGCCGCGGCCGGCTACGACAAGCTCCTGGACCTTCCTCGGCCCGCTGGTCGTCGAATCGCTGTCGGGTCTGGAGGCAGTGGGGGGAGTTGCCCTCGCACCGCTGCTTCAAGCATCCGCGTGCCTCAGGAGATGGCCACAGGGTCTGTCACTGAGTGCTGGACAACCCTCGTCGCGAGGCCGCGCCCCGTGAACGCTGAAGCTCCTCGGTGAAGTTGAGTACACGAAGGTCAGCGTCCAGCACGCGGATCAGCTCACCGACCCGTCCGCCGCCCCCCGGCGCCGTCGGGAAGCGTCTGAGCACGTCGACGACGACCGGTGTGGCACGACGCACCGTCCGCCCAAGGTGTTCAGCACCGACGCTCCGGTCGTCGCCGGCGAGGAGTTCGGCCGCTCTGGCCGCGTAGGCGCCGGCTCCGAGAATGTGCTTGACCTGGGTGGCCTTGGCCAGCGGATGCAGGTAGGCGGCGCCTGCCGCGGACATCGCCGCCCACGCTGCCTCGCGCGCCGCCGCGGTATCCGCGCTCCTGGCTGCCTTGAGGGCCGCCGACGCTGTGTCGCGCAGCGATTTCCCGCGCTCACCACCCTGGGCGAACTCCCACGCGGCACCGACAGCGTCTCGAGGACGCGAGTCGTCCGGCTGATCGGCCTCGAAGATCTCCAGCACCGGCTCCGCGCACGCCGCGGCGAACGCGGTGACCGCACGAAGGTCCTGCTCGCTCAGAACGACCTCGCTCGCTTCCCCTGTCATGGTCCCATCTTCGATGACCGCGCTGAACAGAAAGGCGGTAGGGCGGTTCCGGGCCGCCCGTGCCGGCTCGCTCCCCAGCGGACCGGATCGCCGAACTGCCGGACCGGACCGGGCGCGTCGTCGCCGTCGGGCCGGGGCAGGCTCTGCCGACTGCCGAAAGCCCGACCTGACGTGTCAGCCCCTGAGATGTCCATCGGCACCTCGCCGGCCCTGCGCACGGAGGGTCCTCACGGGAATCTCAGCTCTCCCTGACCCGGATCTCATGCCGGCCCAAGGCGGCGCACAGTCCGCGTGCCGAGCATCGCGGGCATGGAGTCCTCCAGAGCCCGCCGTCGTCGCCGCGCGCGCCCGTCCCGGTGTCGCGCGCTCCTGCGCACCGCGCTCGCCGTCGTCGCCGTGGGCGGGGTCACGGCCGGCGGCACGGTCTATGTGACGGCGCGGGCGCACTCCGGGGCGGCGGCCGTATCGTCGGCGGCGGCGTCCTCGGCCACCTCCTCGGCCGGGGCGGGCGAGGAGGCATCGGTGGAACCTGTGACGCAGCCCGCGGTGGACCGGGACGCGCTGCTGAGCGCGGCGATGGCGAAGGTCGCGGTGCCCCCGGGCGCGACGGTGTCGGCGGCGGTCCTGGCGGTGGATTCCGGCGAGAGCGCGGTGTACGGCGACGCGGCCTTCGACACGGCGAGCATCGTCAAGGTCGACATCCTGGCCGCCCTGCTGCTCCAGGCGCAGGACGCGGGCCGGCGGCTGACGGCCGACGAGAGGGCGTACGCCGCGAAGATGATCGAGAACAGTGACAACGCGTCCGCGACGGCGCTGTGGCACACGATCGGGCGGGCGGCCGGGCTGGACGCGGCGAACGAGCGCTTCGGGCTGACCGGGACCTTCGGCGGGGACGGCGAGCTGTGGGGGCTGACCCGGACCACCGCGGCGGACCAACTGGTGCTCCTCCAGCAGGTGTTCGGGGCGGACTCGGAGCTGAGCGCGACCTCGCGGACGTATGTGCAGGGGTTGATGAAGGCGGTGGAGCCCGATCAGCGGTGGGGGGTCTCGGTAGCCGCGGTGGGCGACTCCCCGGCATTGAAGAACGGGTGGCTGCCGCGCAGCACGACGGGGCTGTGGGACGTCAACAGCATCGGCCGGGTGACGGTGGACGGCGCCGACTACCTGGTGGCGGTCCTGTCGAACGGCACGGCGAGCCAGGCGAGGGGCATCTCCCTGGTGGAGGCCGCGGCGCAGGCGGCGGTGTCGGCGTTCGGCGACACATGACATCGACCTGGACGGCGCCCGGTACGGACCGGCGAGGCCCCCCTTCTCGACCTCCGGCCGCGCGGGCACCGGTTGCGGGGAGGCCCAGGCACCGGGCACCTGCTGCGGGGGCGCACAGGCACCGGGCATCTGCTGCGGGTGGCGGTGTCACCAGGAGGTCGGGTGTAGCACCGGGTCGCGGAGCCACTCGGCGATCAGGTGCGGCACCGGGCGGCGGGCACACGACGCTCGGGTGTGGCGCCGGGTCGCGGTGTACGGCGGTCAGGCAGCCGCACCGAGCCGCAGGGCCGCACGGCGATCGGGGGCAGCGCCGGATGGCGGGGGGTCAGGACGGTCTTCTGCGGGTCCGCCAGAGGATCACCCCGGCCACCAGGAGGATGCCGCCCGCGCCACCGGCGAGCGGGGCCGCCCAGTCGGCGGCGCCGCTCGTGGCCTTGGCGGTGTCCGGCCCGGCGCCGAAGTACTTCTCGTCGTACGCCGCGGCACGCAGGCGGCCCTGGGGCTCCAGGCGGTCCGCCGCCTTCAGGGCCGCCGCCGGGTCGATCATGCCGAAGCCCCGGGAGTCGTCCCGGCCGCCCACCGGGGCGTCCCGGGCGGTGTCCTCCAGCAGCTTCTTGATCTGGGCCGGGGTGAGGCCGGGGTGGGCCGACCTGATCAGGGCCGCCGCGCCCGAGACGAAGGCGGAGGCCGCGCTCGTGCCCCACCCCGCGTAGTACTTGTGGTCGGGATCGGCGATGACGACGTCGACGCCGGGCGCGCTGACGGCCGCGTACCAGCGGCGGGTGGAGAAGGCGGCGCGGGTGCCGTACTTGTCCACGGCGGTCGCGGCGATGACGCCCGGGTAGGCGGCCGGATACGACACGTGGTCACCCTTGTCGCCGCCGTTGCCCGCGGAGGCGACGACTGCGACGCCCTTGTCCAGGGCGTACTGCACGGCCTCGTCCTCGCTGGGTTCCGGATGGGCCGAGTCCGAGTCGTCGCCGAGGGAGAGGTTGATGACGTCGGCGCCGTGGTCGGCGGCCCAGCGGATGCCGTCGGCGAGGGCGTTGCCGCGGGTGGTGCGGGCCTTGGCGCGGGCGGGGTCGCCGTCCTCCAGGATCACGCGGACGGGCAGGATCTTCGCCTCGGGGGCCACGCCCAGGACTCCGTCGGTGTCGCCGGGGCCGTGACCGTGCCCGGCGATGATGCCCGCCATGGCGGTGCCGTGCCGGGCCCAGGTGCGGTCGCCGGGACCGGCGCCGAAGCCGATCATGTCCTTGGCGGGCAGGACGTTGCCGGTGAGGTCGGGGTGGTCGGCCTCCACGCCGGTGTCCAGGACGGCGACGGTGATGCCCTGGCCCTTGGTGGTCTGCCACGCCTCCTCCAGGTGGAGGGCGGACAGGCCCCACTGCTGGCCGCGCAGGCCGTCGGCGTGGGCGACGGTGGAGGGCAGCAGGGTGAGGGAGCCGGCGAGCAGCAGGCTCACCGCCGCTACGGGGGCGCCCACGCGACGGTGGCCGCGCCTCGATCGCTTCACGAGGACTCCTTCGCGGCCGTGCCGACGGTTTGGCGCAGGCGTCGTTGGATGCGGTCGGCCAGGCCCTTCGCTTCGTTGCCGAGGCCGGCCTGGGCGGGCGCCGTGGTGGCACCCGAGCGGACGGCGTCGGCGGCGGGCACGGGCGAGTCGACGGTACGGCCGTCGGCCCAGCCGGAGACGGCGTAGGCGACGACGGGAGCGTCGGTGAGGACGGAGATGGTCCAGGAGGCCCGTTGCGCGGCGCCGAAACCGCCGGCGGCCGTGCCGGGGGCGGCGTACGGCCGGGGCAGCAGGTCGGCGCGCCGGTCCAGGTGTTCGTCGCGGAAGCGGGCGGCGAGCGCGGACATGGCGGCGGGGTCGGCCTTGGTGAAGAGCAGGCCGACGGTGGTGACGTAGGTCTGGGTGGCGTCGGTGTAGGTGGCGCGCAGCAGCCGCCGGCAGCCGACCGGGGCGAGGGCCGTGCTCAGCAGCGGGTCGAAGGCGTGGACGCAGCCGCTGTCCGGGGCCACCGCGATCCGGGTCCAGCTGCGGTCGGCGCCACCCGGGCCGGCGCCCGTACCCTCGACGGTGGGCGGGAACAGCTCGTCCACGGGCACGCTGTGCCAGAGCGTTCCGGCGGTGCTGAACGCGTTCCCCGCGCCGCCGTCCTCGCCGTCACCGGTGAGCCAACTCCCCGTCAGAGAACCGCCGATGAGGCCGAGGCCGAGCACGAGACAGGCGGCGGCAGCGGCGGTGCGCGACCCCACCCGGGGGCGCGTGCGCTCGCCGGACAGCTCGGGTTCCGCGAACGACACGACGGGCCGGCCGACCGGGGCGGCACTCCAGGAGTGCGCCGGGTCCGGCGCGACCGGGGCCGCCGGGTGGGCGGGCGCCAACGGGGTCCAGGCACGCGCACCGGGCACCGGGTCCGGCGCGACGGGACCCGCCGGACGGGCGGGCGCCAACGGGGTCCAGGCACGCGCACCGGGCGGCGGCTCGGCCCGCCCGGCCGCGGGCCCGGCGGAACCGGCACGGGGCCGTCCGGCGGCGACGGCCGGCGTACCGCCGGCGCCGGGCGCGGGCGCGACACCGGTACGGGGGTCTCCCGTCGCCCCGCCGGACGCAGGCGCGGCGGACGGGATTCGGGGGTCTCTCACCGCCCCGCCGGACGCAGGCGTGGCGGGCGCGGGGGCAGGGTGCCGGGAATCCGGCGCCGAGTTGCGGGAGCGCGGTGAAGCCGACGGTGAGGTGAACGGCGCTGATGACGACGAGGCGGAGCGGATGGGCCGCAGCCGGGCCGTCGTCTCCGCCGGGGTCTCCGCCGGGACGCCTTGCCTCCCGGGCACCCCACCGGGCCGGAGCCCAGCCGCCGTCCCCACGACCGTCTGCGCGGGAGCCGTCTGCGCGGTCGGACGCCCCCCGTTCGGGAAGCCTGCCGAGGCCGCCGCCCCTGCCGGACCTGCCGAGACCGTCGGACCTGCCGGGCCTGTCGAGGCCGCCGCCCCTCCCCGCCCTGCCGAAGCGGCCGGAGCTGCCTGCGCCGCCGGGCTCGTCCCTGGCGTGAATGCCGTCGGGCCTCCCAGGGCGCCCGGACCTGCGGGGGCGCCCAGACCTGCGGGGGCGCCCGAGCCTGTCGGGGTTCCCGGGCCCGCCTGGGTGCCCGAGCCCGCCGGGGTCGCCGGGTGGCCGGAATGCCCGTCGGGGTACGTCGGCCCGGTGCCTCCGTGGTGGGCCGCGGGTCCGGTGCTCGGGGGTGCGTCGGGGAACCGGGCCGAGGCGGGGGGCGGGGGCGGACTCACGGAGTCGGCGACCTCAGGCACGTCCGACTGTCGGAACGGCGGCACGCGCCGCCCCCGGCCGGCACCACTGGCAGGCCCGGAGCGCTCGGCCCGCGCGACGCCCCCCACACCCTGCGACACACCACCGACTCCCCTGCCCTCCGGTACACCACCGGCTCCCACACCCTGCGGCGCACCGACTCCCGTGCCCGCCGGTACACCACCGGCCCCCGCACCCCGCGGCACACCGGCTCCCGCACCGCGCGGCGCCCCACCTGATCCCCCCCTCTGCGACCCACCGGCCCCCACACTCTGCCGCCCACCGGCAACCGCACCCCGCGGCCCACCGGCAACCGCACCGCGCGCCGCACCGTCGGCTCCCGTGGCCGCGGTGCGGTCGGGGGCGTTCGTCGGTGGGCGGGGGCCGCGGGGGGTGAACACCGACGGCTCGTCGTCGGGATCGGCGGCCGGTGTCCGGTCGGTCGGGCGGGTGGGTGCGGAGCGCGTCGGCGGACGCTGGGGCGGGGGCCCGGGGGCCGTGCCCTGCGGTGCCGGCTCGGCGCCGGTGCCGACGGGCTGCCCGGGCGGAACCGACGGGCGGGGCGGAACGGGGGCGTGCCGCGCTTCCGTGCTCATGCACCCCCCGTTTCCTCGTGCCCGGGCCGTTTTCCTCGCACGTGGGCCGTCCTGCTGCTCAACCGTGCCCGGCCGCGGAAGCGTCCCCGGGCACGCATACCCGTACGGCTGGACGGGCATCCCGGTTCACCTGGCGCGCGGGGTGCGTTCCGCCGTACGTGCGCGTCACTCTACGGCTTGTCGGGGGCCGGGACGGAACCGGTCCACGAGCCCGGGGCATCTGCCCGGAACGTCCCCCTACCCTGCGGTAATCCTGTCTGGCAGGCTTCCGCCATGACTGCGCCTGCCGCCGACCGGGCCCGTTACGACCGGGCCACCGCCCATCTCGACGCCCCTCTGGCGATCGTGGACCTCGACGCGTTCGACGCCAACGCGGCCGACCTGGTGCGCCGTGCCGGCGGCAAGCCGGTCAGGGTCGCCAGCAAGTCGGTGCGCTGCCGGGCCCTGCTGGAACGGGTCCTGGCCCGCGACGGCTTCCAGGGCATCATGTCGTTCACCCTGGCCGAGTCGCTGTGGCTCGCTCGGTCCGGCTTCGACGACGTCCTGCTGGCCTACCCCTCGGCCGACCGCGCCGGGTTCGCGGAGCTGGCCGCCGATGCCAAGCTCGCCGGGGCCGTCACCGTGATGGTGGACGACCCGGCCCAGCTCGATCTGATCGACGCCGCCCGTGACGGGGGGCGTGAAGTGGTGCGGGTCTGCCTGGAGTTGGACACCGCGCTGAAGCTGCTGGGTGGCCGGTTCCGGGTGGGCGCCCGCCGCTCTCCCCTGCATGCCCCCGGCCAACTCGCCGAACTGGCCCGGTCGGTGGCCCGGCGACCGGGATTCCGGCTGGTGGGGATCATGGCGTACGAGGGGCACATCGCCGGGGTCGGGGACGCGGTCGCCGGGCGGCCCCTGCGCTCCCGGGCGATCCGGCTGATGCAGGCCGCCGCCCGGCGGGAGCTGGCCGAGCGGCGGGCCGCGGTCGTCCGGGCGGTGCGGGCCGTCGCCCCGGACCTGGAGTTCGTGAACGGTGGCGGCACCGGCAGCGTGCAGCACACCGCCGCCGAGGACGCGGTGACGGAGATCGCCGCCGGCTCGGGACTGTACGTGCCGCGCCTGTTCGACAACTACACCTCCTTCACCGGCCGCCCGGCCGCCCTCTTCGCCCAGCCGGTGGTCCGGCGGCCGGGGGTGGGTGTCGTCACCGTGCTCGGCGGCGGCTACCCGGCCTCCGGCGTCGCGGGACCCGACCGGCTGCCGGTGCCGTATCTGCCGGAGGGGCTGCGCTACGACCCGCAGGAGGGCCCCGGGGAGGTGCAGACCCCGCTGCTCGGCTCCCCCGCCGACGACCTGCTCATCGGCGACCGGGTGTGGTTCCGGCACGCCAAGGCGGGCGAGCTGTGCGAGCGGTTCGACGCGCTGCACCTGATCGAGGGCGACGCGGTGACGGCGACCGTGCCGACCTACCGGGGTGAGGGGCGGACGTTCCTGTGAGCGCCCCCCGGTAGGCCGCTGTCACGGACGGCCGGGCCCGTGCACCTCGCCGCCTACAGGGGCGTGACGTACGCGCCCGAGATCCCGCCGTCCACCAGGAAGTCGGTGGCGTTGACGAAGGAGGAGTCGTCGCTGGCCAGGAAGGCGACGGCGGCGGCGATCTCCTCGGCCTCGGCGAACCGCCCGACCGGGATGTGCACCAGGCGGCGCGCGGCCCGCTCGGGGTCCTTGGCGAACAGCTCCTGCAGGAGGGGGGTGTTCACCGGGCCGGGGCACAGGGCGTTGACCCGGATGCCCTCGCGGGCGAACTGAACTCCCAGTTCGCGGGACATGGCGAGGACCCCGCCCTTGGAGGCCGTGTAGGAGATCTGGGACGTGGCCGCACCCATCCTCGCCACGAAGGACGCGGTGTTGATGATGGAGCCCTTGCCCTGGCGGCGCATGTAGGGGATGGCGGCCTTGCAGCACAGGTAGACCGAGGTGAGGTTGACCTCCTGGACGCGTTTCCATGCCTCCAGGCCGGTCTCCAGGATGGAGTCGTCGTCGGGCGGGGAGATGCCGGCGTTGTTGAAGGCGATGTCGACGCTTCCGTAGGTGTCGTAGGCCGTCTCGAACAGCGCTTCGACCTGCTCGGGGTCGGTGACGTCGACCTTGACGAAGAGGCCGCCGACCTCGTCGGCGGCGGCCTTGCCGCGGGCCTCGTCGACGTCCGCGCAGACGACGTGGGCGCCCTCGGAGGCGAGCCGGCGGGCGGTGGCCAGTCCGATGCCGCTGCCGGCTCCGGTGACGACGGCGGTACGGCCGACCAGGCGGCGGCATACAGTTTCTTCGGTCACTGTGCGGAGCCCTCCGTGCTGATGAAGACGTTCTTGGTCTGGGTGAAGGCGGTCAGGGCGTCGGGGCCGAGTTCGCGGCCGAGGCCGGACTGCTTGAAGCCGCCGAACGGGGTCCAGTAGCGGACGCTGGAGTGGGAGTTGACGGACAGGTTGCCCGCGCGGACGGTCTGCGAGACGCGCAGGGCGCGGCCCACGTCCCGGGTCCAGATGGAACCGGAGAGGCCGTAGGGGGTGCCATCGGCGAGCCGGACGGCGTCCTGTTCGTCGGTGAAGGGGAGCAGGACGGCGACCGGGCCGAAGATCTCCTCGGTGGCCGCCGGGCTGTCCGGCCGCTCCCCGGTCAGGACGGTCGGCGGGAACCAGAAGCCGGGCCCGTCGGGGGCGCTGCCGCGCAGGGCGGGGGCGTCCTCGGGGACGTAGGCCCGTACGCGGTCCAGCTGCTGCCGGGAGATCAGCGGGCCCATCCGGGTCTTCTCGTCGGCGGGGTCGCCCACGACGACGGCGGCCAGCGCGTCGGCGAGGAAGTCCCGGGCCTCTTCGAACACCGTCTCCTGAACCAGGATGCGGGTGCGGGCGCAGCAGTCCTGGCCGGAGTTGTCGAGGAAGGAGAAGGGGTCGAGGGCGGCTTCGAGGTCGGCGTCGGCGAAGACGATGTTGGGGCTCTTGCCGCCGAGTTCGAGGGTGACCGGCTTGACCAGGCGGGCGCAGCGTTCCATGACCTCGCGGCCGGTGCGGGTGGAGCCGGTGAACACGACCTTGGCGACGTCCGGGTGGTCCACCAGGGCGCGCCCGGCGGTGGCGCCGTAGCCGGGCAGCACCTGGAAGAGGTGCTCGGGCAGGCCCGCCTCCAAGGCGAGTTCGGCGAGGCGCAGCGCGGTGAGCGGGGTGGTCTCGGCGGGCTTGAGGACGACGGCGTTGCCCGCGGCGAGCGCCGGGAAGGAGCCCCAGGCGGCGATCGGCATCGGGAAGTTCCAGGGGGCGATCACCGCGACCACACCGAGGGGCTCCTGGAAGGTGACGTTCCAGCCGCCCGGTGCCGGGATCTGCTTGCCCAGCAGGCGTTCGGCGCCGCCGGCCGCGTAGAGGAGCAGATCGCGGGCGTTGCCGGCCTCCCAGCGGGCGTTGCCGACGGTGTGGCCGGCCTCGCGGACCTCCAGCTGGGCGAGTTCCTCGGTGCGGCCGTCGACCACGTCCGCGAATCGGCGCAGCAGCCGGGCCCGGTCGGCGGGGGCGAGGGCGGCCCACTTCCGCTGGGCCCGTGCGGCCCGTACGACGGCGGCGGCGACGTCCTCCTCGCTCGCGGCGGGGACGGTGGCGACGACTTCTTCCGTGGCGGGGTTGAGTACGCGGAGTTCGTGCGGGTCAGTCAAGGGGCGACCTTTCACGGGCGTCTTCCCGGGCGTCTTCACAGGCGTTCGAAGGAGCGGCGCAGCTCCCAGTCGGTGACCGCGGCGTCGAAGGTCTCCAGCTCGACGCGTGCCATGTTGCGGTAGTGCGCGACGACCTCGTCACCGAAGGCGGCCTTCGCGATCGGGCTGTTCTCCCAGAGGTCGGCGGCCTCCCGCAGGGTGGTCGGGACGTGCGCGAATCCGGCGGTGTAGGCGTTGCCCGGGCAGGGGTCGGGCAGTTCGAGCTTCTGCTCGATGCCGTACAGGCCGGCCGCGACCAGGCCGGCGACGGCGAGGTACGGGTTGACGTCTCCGCCGGGGAGGCGGTTCTCGAAACGCAGGGAGCGGCCGTGGCCGACCACGCGCAGGGCGCAGGTGCGGTTGTCGTGGCCCCAGGCGACGGCGGTGGGCGCGAAGGAGCCCGGCTGGAACCGCTTGTAGGAGTTGATGTTGGGGGCGTAGAGGAGGGAGAAGTCGCGCAGGGCGGCGAGCTGTCCGGCGAGGAAGTGGCACATCACCTCGGACATGCCCCCGTCCAGGTCACCCGCCATGGCGTTGGCGCCGTCGGCGTCGGCGAGCGAGAGGTGGATGTGGCAGGAGTTGCCCTCGCGCTCGTTGTACTTGGCCATGAAGGTGAGCGAGACGCCCTCCTGGGCGGCGATCTCCTTGGCGCCGGTCTTGTAGAGGGCGTGCTGGTCGCAGGTGACGAGGGCCTCGTCGTAGCGGAAGGCGATCTCGTGCTGGCCCGGGTTGCACTCGCCCTTGGCGGACTCGACGGTGAGGCCGGCGCCGGCCATGTCGTTGCGCAGCCGGCGCAGCAGGGGTTCGATGCGGCCGGTGCCGAGGATGGAGTAGTCGATGTTGTACTGGTTGGCGGGGGTCAGCCCGCGGTAGTTCGCGTTCCAGGCTTGCTCGTAGCTGTCCTTGAAGACGATGAACTCCAGCTCGGTGCCGACCTGGGCGGTGTAGCCGAGCGCGGCGAGCCGCTCCAGCTGGCGGCGCAGGATCTGACGGGGGGCGGCGACGACCGGGGAGCCGTCGTTCCAGGCCAGGTCGGCGACGAGCAGGGCGGTGCCGGGGTGCCAGGGGACGCGGCGCAGGGTGGCGAGGTCGGGGCGCATGGCGAAGTCGCCGTAGCCGCGGTCCCAGGAGGACATCGCATAGCCGTCGACCGTGTTCATCTCGGTGTCCACGGCGAGGAGGTAGTTGCAGCCCTCGGTGCCGTGGTGCAGGACCTCGTCGAGGAAGAAGCGGGCGGCGAACCGCTTGCCCTGGAGCCGCCCTTGCATGTCGGGGAAGGCCAGGACGACAGTGTCGATCTCACCGCTCGCGACGAGGGCGTGCAGTTCCTCGACGCTGAGCGGGGGTGTGCGGTCTGCCACGGGAGAGCCTCCTTGGGCGCCATCGCGCTTTTTCGGCCGGGCCGGAAGCCATAAGGTATTGCGGAGAACCATTGCTTGGGAAGGGGGTGCGGCGCATGTCGCAGGACGCGGGTCCGGAAGGGCTCCGCGAGCACCTGGGGACCGACCGGCTCACTCCGGTGCTGCGGCCGGTACGGGCGGGCAACGGTTTCGAGGAGGCGCTGGAGCAGATCCTCCAGGTCGTCCGGCTGGGCCTGGTGCCGGGCGGCGAACGGCTGCCGGCCGAGCGGGAGCTGGCGGAGCGGCTGGGGATCAGCCGGGTGACGCTGCGCGAGGTGCTGAAGGTGTTGCAGGACCAGGGGCTGGTGGAGGCGCGGCGCGGACGGTACGGCGGAACGTTCGTGCTGCCGCGTCCGGACGCGGGCGGCGAGGACGAGTTGCGGCGCCGGATCGCCGAGGTCGACGTCGAGGACGTGCTGCGCTTCCGCGAGGTGCTGGAGGTGGGCGCGGCCGGGCTGTGCGCGGCGCACGGGCTGACCGAGGAGCAGGCGGGGCGGCTGCGGGAGGCGCTGGACCGCACGCACGAGGCCCCGCTGGCGGATTACCGGCGGGCCGACACGCTGTTGCACCTGACGCTGGCCGAGCTGTGCGGCTCGCCGTCGCTGACCGCGCAGTACGCGGCGGTCCGGGCGACGGTCAACGACCTGCTGGACTGCATCCCGCTGCTGGTCCGCAACCTGGAGCACTCCCAGCGGCAGCACACCGCGCTGGTGGAGGCGGTGCTGGACGGGGACGCGGACGGGGCGCGGGAGATGATGCGCGAGCACTGCGCGGGGACGGCGGCCCTGTTGCGGGGCTTCCTGACCTGAGCCGGATCTGCAAAGGTTTGACGGCGAACCTTTACTGGGCCATCGTGAAGCAGGCCCCTGGAGGCCGCCGGGGCACCTTGAAACGGGCCCCTGGAGGCCACCGGGCCACCTTGAAACGGGCCCTTGGAGGCCACCGGGCCATCTTGAAGCAGGCCGTTGGAGGCGCGCACCGTGAAGCGAGCACCTTTGGATGCCAGGGAGGGCAGCATGACCGTACGGCCGCTGATCGGCGTGAGCACATATCTGGAGTCCGGCGCGCGCTGGGGTGTGTGGGAGCTGGAGGCGGTGCTGCTGCCGGCCGGTTATCCACGGCTGGTGCAGCGGGCCGGCGGACTGGCGTTCCTGCTGCCGCCGGACGCCCCGGAGCGGGCCGCCGAAGCGGTGGCCCGGCTCGACGGGCTGGTCATCGCCGGGGGCCCGGACGTCGACCCCGCCCGGTACGGCGCCGAGCGCTCGCCGCGCACGGGGCCGCCCGCGCCGGAGCGGGACGCCTGGGAACTGGCGCTGATCGAGGCGGCGCTGGCGGCGGGTGTGCCCCTGCTCGGCATCTGCCGGGGCATGCAGCTGCTGAACGTCGCCCTCGGCGGCACGCTCGTCCAGCACCTGGACGGACACGCGGAGGTGGTCGGCGTGTTCGGCGGCCACCCGGTGAAGCCGGTGCCGGGGACGCTCTACGGCGACATCGTCCCGGAGGAGCTGACGGTGCCGACCTATCACCATCAGGCGGTGGAGCGGCTCGGTGCGGGGCTCGTCCCGTCGGCCTACGCGGCGGACGGGACCGTGGAGGCCGTGGAGCTGCCGTCGGAGCGCGGCTGGGCCCTGGGCGTGCAGTGGCACCCGGAGATGGCCGAGGATCTACGACTCATGCGGGCCCTGATCACAGCCGCCTCCTGAGCCGGGCCCATGAGAATCCGCGGGCCACGCGGGCCCCTGGTCACAGCCGCCACCCGAGCCGGGCCCACGGGGTCACAGCCGCTTCTTTAACCGGGCCCGGGAAAATCCGCGAGCCACGCGGGCCCCGGTCCCAACCGCCTCCTGAGCCAGGCCAGGGCGGCGTCGCCCTGCGCGCGCTGGAAGGGGCGCAGGGTGGGCAGACCCGGCGGCGCGGGATTCAGTGAGCTGCGCAAGAAGTAACCGGTGAGGGCGGCGAGCGTCGCGGTCACGGCGTCCGGGTCCGCGGCCCGGCCCAGCGGGTGCGCGGTGAACACCTCCTCGGGATCGGGGCCGCCCTGGGCCCGTACGCACGGCAGCAGCACCAGCAGGTCGAACCAGGGCGCGGCGCGCAGGACGTGCGGCCAGTCCACGAAGACGACGCCTCCGTCGGCGGTGAGCAGGACGTTGTCCGCGCGCAGGTCGCCGTGGGCCAGGGTGTCCCCGGACGCGCCCTCCGCCCAGCCGGCCTCCAGCGCGGCGAGTTCGGGCAGGTGGACGGCGGTCCACTCGCCGAGTCGGCCCCGCACGTCACCGGCCTCGCCGTCGTGCAGCCGGCGCCAGCCGGAGAAGGCGTCGGCCAGGTCCTCGGCGACGGGTGGGGCGTCGACCGGGGACGGGGTGCCGGTACGGGCGAGCACGGTGACGGCGTCGAGCACCCGGCGCAGTTCCGCCGGCCGCCAGGGCACGTGCGGCTGGCGTCCGGCCACCTCCTCGAAGACCAGGGCCACCCAGGTGCCGTCGTCGTACGAGCCGAGCAGCCGGGGCGCGGGTACGGCGGCCGGCAGCGCGGCGGTGTTCCGCGCCTCCTTGCGGTGCAGGCCGGGGCTGTGCGGGTTGGCCTCGGCGCTCACCGCCTTGACGAAGCCGGCGCGGCCGGTGGCCGTGCGCACGCGGACGGCCACGCCGGGCGAGAAGCCGCCGTTCTGGGTCACCGCCCGCACGACCGGCGCCCCGAGCACCTCCGCGACGGCGTCGCGGACGACGGCCGGGAGGTCTTCCCAGGGGGCTCGGACGCCGGTGGCGGGCGGAGCGGTGACAGTCATGGAGAGCATGGTGCGGGCTGGTGAGCCGCGGGTCCAAGGCTTTTCGCCCCGGCCGGCCCGGCCACCCGGCGGATCGACCGCGGTTGCCACCCCGACCCGCTCCCGGGCCCGGGCCGTGGTCGGCCGGTCGCGCGGATCCCCACGCGCCTGAGGAGCCGACCTGGGCATGGGGTGGATCGGCCACCGTCGCAGCCACAGACTCACCGCTCCCGGGCGCGGACCTGTGGTCGGCCGGTCGCGCAGTTCCCCGCGCCCCCAGGAAACCGGACCGGCCGCCGACAGGTCAGCACCCCGAGAACAGCGAACCACTGCTGGCCCGGGCCGTGGCCGGCCGGTCGGGCGGAGCTCCGCACCCCGCCCTCAGGGAGTCGGAACGGTCGTCATCCGCGTGTGAGCGACAGCAGCTCTCGTGCGGGGCCCGTCGGGCGGTGGCCGGTGGGCCATACCGCTCGCAGGTCTCGGCGCAGCGAGACGCCGTCGACCGGGATGCTGACCAGGCGCCGCATCGCCAGTTCCTCGCCCACCGCCAGTTCGCTGAGGACAGAGGGGCCCGCGCCACTGACCGCGGACGCCTTCACCGCCGTCGTCGAGGACAGCTCGATCAGCGGCCGGGCCAGGCCACCGAGCGCCGTGTCCAGGACCTGGCGGGTTCCGGAGCCGCGTTCGCGCAGGATGAGCGGGGTCGCCGCGAGTTCCGCCGCCGTCAGGGGGCGCCGGCGGCGGGCCCATGGATGGCCGGGCGCGGTGACGACGATCAGCCGGTCGCGGGCGATCACCGTGGAGTCCAGGCCCGTGGGCACGGTCAGGCCCTCCACGAACCCGAGGTCCGCCTCTCCGGCCAGCAGCAGTTCCGCGACCTTCGCCGAGTTGCCCGCGAGCAGCGAGACGGCCGTGTCGGGGCGCTCGGCGTGCAGCGCGAGCAGCCAGCCGGGCAGCAGGTACTCGGCGATGGTCATGCTCGCCGCGACCCTGAGCCGCGAGTCCCGCCGGTCCCGCAGCGCCCGCGCCCCCGCGTCGAAGGCCGCCGCCGCCTCCACCACCCGCCGGGCCCAGTCCGTGACCAGGGCGCCGGCGTCGGTGAGCCGGGAGCCGCGCGGCGAGCGGTCGACGAGCGCCACGCCCAGCTGCCGCTCCATGGAGCGGAGCCGGCTGCTCGCGGCCGGCTGGGTGATGCCGACCTCGCGTGCCGCCGCGCCGAGACTGCCCAGTCGCGCCACCGCCAGCAGCAGCTCCAGCGCGGCGAGATCCGGCACCCGGTGCGCCAGCGATTCCCTGCTCTCCCGCTGCGCCGCCGCGCCCTGCCGCTGTCCCTCCGCCTCGCTCATAAGACCAGCTTATGTCCCCATAGGCGGGAACCTCCTGGTCAGGAGCGACCGGCGGCGCGACCGTGGAGGCATGGTCACCGCAGCCCAGCCCCTACCCCTGCCTCTGCATCCCTCCGCCCGGCTCCGCCACCTCGGACCGAACTGGTACGCCGCCGTCATGGGCACCGCCATCGTCGCCTCGGCCGGCGTCGCGCTGCCGGGATCGGCGCACGGCCCACGCGGTGTCCTCGCGGCCGTCTGGGCGCTGTCCCTGCTCCTGCTGCTGGTCCTGCTGACCGCGCGGGCCGTGCACTGGGTCCGCCACCGCGACCAGGCCCGCGCCCATGTCCTGGACCCGGCCGTGGCTCCGTTCTACGGCTGCCTCGCGATGGCCCTGCTGGCGGTGGGCGGCGGCGCCCTGACGGCCGGCCTGGATCTGATCGGCACACGTACGGCGGTCGCCCTGGACACCGTCCTGTTCTCCGCCGGTACGGCGATCGGGCTCGGTGCCGCCGTCGCCGTGCCGTACCTGATGGCGGTACGGCATCGTGTCGAGCCCGCCCAGGCCACCCCGGTCTGGCTGCTGCCGCTGGTCGCGCCCATGGTGTCGGCCGCCCTCGGCCCGCTGCTGGTGCCGCATCTGCCGCCGGGCCAGCCCCGGGAGACCCTGCTGCTGGCCTGCTTCGCGATGTTCGGGCTGAGTCTGCTGGCCACGCTGCTGATGCTGCCGCTGATCTTCGCCCGGCTGATCACCGCCGGGCCGCTGCCGCTCGCGCTCACCCCGACCCTGTTCCTGGTCCTCGGTCCGCTCGGGCAGTCCGTCACCGCCGTCGGCAAGATCGCGGACGTCGCGCCCGGGGTCGTACCGGCCCCCTACGACCGTGGCCTCGCCGTCTTCGCCGTGCTGTACGGCGTGCCCGTCATGGGGTTCGCACTGCTCTGGCTGACGCTCGCCGTCGCGCACGTCGTACGGGCCCGGCGGCAGGGCATGGGTTTCTCGCTGACCTGGTGGGCGTTCACCTTCCCGGTGGGCACCTGCGTCACCGGCGCGGCGTCCCTCGCCCGGCACACCGGTCTCGCCGTGTACGACGCGCTCGCCGTCGGTCTGTACGGCGTCCTCGTGGTGGCCTGGCTCGCCGCGGCCCGCGGCACCGTGCGCGGTCTGCTCAGCGGTGAGCTGCTCGCAGGGCCCCGGCCAGCACCCGTGGCGCCTGCGTCAGGGACGGGCCGTACCAGGTCAGGTGCCGTCCGCTGACCAGGGCGCAGGACAGGCCCGGGAAGGCGTCCGGGCCGTCGTCCGCGGTGAAGCGGTAGGGCTCGTCGGGAAGGACGACCAAATCCGGCGCCGCCGCGCGCAGTTCCTCCAACGGGACGCGGGGGTAGCGCTCGGGGTGGCCGGCGTAGAGGTGGTCCACACCGAGGCGGGCCAGGACGTCACCCGCGAAGGTGTCCCGGCCGAGGACCATCCAGGGGCGGCGCCAGACGGGTACGACGGCCGTCGCACGCTCCGCCGGCTCCGGCAGGGACGCCCAGGCCGCCTCCGCCTCGGCCAGCCAGGCGGGCCGTCCCGGCGCGCCGCAGGCGGTGAGCACCCGGTCCAGCTCGGCGAAGGCCCGCGGCACGCTCCGCACCTCGGTGACCAGCACGCGCAGACCTGCCGCACGCAGGGCGTCGAGATCGGCAGCCCGGTTCTCCTCCTCGTTGGCGATGACCAGGTCGGGGGCGAGGGAGACGATCCGCTCCCACCGCGGGTTCTTCGTGCCTCCGATCCGGGTGACGTCCAGGTCCGCCGGATGGGAGCACCAGTCGGTGGCGCCGACGAGAACCCCGGGAAGCGTCACCACGACAGCCTCGGTGAGGGAAGGCACCAGGGAGACGACCCGCACTACGCGACCCCGCCGAACTCAACACCCCGAAGCGACACGAGGACCTGCGCGCCCAGCCCCGACGAACCCGCACACCACCGCCGACCCCACCAGCGAAGCGAAACATCACACCCCCGAAGCATCACACCACCGACCGCCACAGCGCCCCGAAGGGGCGCGGGGAACTGCGCGACCAGCCCCGACGAACCCGCACACCACCGCCAACCCCACCAGGGAAGCGACACAGCCCCCGAAGGGGCGCGGGGAACTGCGCGACCAGCCCGGACGCATCCGCAGGCGACCGTCGGCCCTCCCCCGGGGCTTCTTCGGCCCCTCCCCCCGAGCACCGCCGGCCCCTCCCCCCGGGACATTCAGCGGGACCTGTCGTGGACGGCCTCGATGTGCTCGGCGACCGCCACCACGATGACCCGGGTGTCGGGCACCGTGGCCCGCCAGCGGTGCCGGACCCCGCCGGTCAGATAGAGGGTGTCGCCGCGGCCGAGGCGGTAGGCACGCCCCTCGGCCTCTATCTCCACCGCGCCGTCCGCGACATACATCAGCTCGTCGTTGCGGTGCTGGAACTCCCGGCCGGCGTCGTGGTCGCCGGTGAACTCCGAGGCGTGCAACTGGTGGTGGCCGCGCACCAGGGAGCGGGTACGCGGATCGAAGTCGCCCTCGGCCACGGATTCGGCGCGGACGACGTCCACGCTGGCGGCCGGGTCGGCGGCGGCGAGGAGTTCGACGGCCGTGGTGCGCAGGGCATCGGCCAGCTTCTCCAGGGAGGTACGGCTCGGGCGGGCCCGGTCGTTCTCGACCTGGCTGAGGAAGGGCACGGACAGACCGCTGCGCTCGGCCACGACGGCGAGGGTCAGTTCCAGCGCACGGCGGCGCCGCCGGACGGCCGCGCCCACCCGCACGGGCTGCTGCTCTTTGTGGTCGCCCATCGCTCCGGCTCCCTCCCTCGCTCGTCGTGCCGCTGTCCGGGTGCCCGTCCTGGGGCATCCCTCTTCCGATGACTTCTCTGCACCCTACGCATGTTCGGCAAACCGTTTCACGTGCCTGTCACATCTCCGACATCCCCTTGATCCCTCACCCTCACTGTTCTCGCCAGTGTCCCGGGGCCGGGGACCGGTCCGGGACGGGCTCCCCCGGCAGGATGAATATGCCGACCAGCTGGGCCTGGAGCTTCCACGCCGACCCTCGTCCGTGACTCAGGGTGATTGGCCTGATCTGTTCCGTAGGCGGAAACGCCGCGAGGGGCGGGCAGCGCCGGACGCACGTCGGCGTCCGGCGGCGCCCGCCCCCCGGGAGGCGGTCCGGGCCGGTCAAGTCACCCGGCCGCCTGGCTCCGGGCGTCGTCCTCGGCGACGGGGGCCCACTTGTCGACCAGTCCCGGATGCTGTCGCAGCCAGGTGCGGACGGCGTCCCCCTCCTCGCCCTTGCCGGACTTCTGGATCTGCGCCTCCAGGCTCGTCAGCTGCTCCTCGGTCATCGAGAAGTCCTTCAGCCACCGGGCGACCTGCGGGTTGTCGGCGGCGAAGCCCTTGCGGGCGAGGGTGTGCACGCCGTCGCCCTTGCCCCAGGCACCCTTGGGGTCCTTGAGCTTCTTCAGGCCGTAGTCGCTGTACGCCCAGTGCGGCGACCACAGGGTGACGACGACCGGCTGCTTGCGGCCGTAGGCGCGCTTGAGCTCGGCGAGCATGGCCGGCGTGGAGCCGTCGACCACGTCGTACGTGCCCTCCAGGCCGTACCGCTTGAGCACCTTGTCCTTCAGCAGGCCCATCATGCCGGCGCTCGGCTCGATGCCGATGATCTTCCCGCGGAACTCGGAGGCGTGGTCCTTGAGGTCCTCCAGGGAGTTCACGTCCTTCACGTAGGACGGCACGGTCAGCTCCAGGGAGGTGGGGCCGTACCACGTGCCGAGGTCGTCCAGCTGCTTGCCGAACTTCGCCCAGTACTCCGCGTGCGTGGTGGGCAGCCAGGAGTCGGTCTCGAAGTCGAGCTGGCCGGTGGCGAGGCCGGTGTAGAGGGGACCGGCCGCGTACTGGGTCGTGGTCACCTCGAACCCGCGTTCCTGAAGGAGCTCCTTCCACAGGAACGTGGAGGCGATGCCCTCGTCCCAGGGGATGTAGCCGAGCCTGATCTGCTTGCCCTTGCCGACGTTCGTGCCGGATGCCTCGGAGGTACCGGCGGAGGGGCCGAAGACCCCGATGCCGCCCGCGACGAGCGCGAGGACGACGACACCGGCCAGGGCGACGGCCGGGCGCGGGCGGTACGACCACGCGCGCGTGCGGTCCTGCGCGGCGGCTCTGCGCCCCTGCGGGGAGAGGTGGGTGCCGAGGGCGCCGGTGACGCGGTCCAGGTAGATGGCGAGGACGACGATGCCGACGCCCGCCTCGAAGCCGTAGCCGATGTCGACCTGGCCGATGGCCTGGTTCACGGCGCCGCCCAGGCCGCCGGTGCCGACCATGCCGGCGATGACGACCATGGACAGGCCCAGCATGATCACCTGGTTGACGCCGGCCATGATGGTCGGCAGGGCGAGCGGCAGCTGGACGCGCCACAGGATGTTGCGCGGGGTGGTGCCGAACGCCTCGGCGGCCTCGACCAGTTCCGCGTCGACCTGGCGGATGCCCAGTTCGGTCATGCGGACGCCGGGGGCCAGCGCGAAGATCAGGGTGGCGACGACACCGGGGGCTGTGCCGAGTCCGAAGAACAGCATGGCCGGGATCAGCAGGACCATCGACGGCATGGTCTGGAGCAGGTCCAGGACGGGTCGTACGGCCGCGCTGACCGCCTGGGAGCGGGCTGCCCAGATGCCCAGCGGAATCCCGATCACCAGGGCGATCACGGTCGCCACGAGGACCAGGGCGAGCGTGGACATGGCCTGGTCCCACAGGTCGAGCGAGTCCACGAGGGCGAACCCGGCGAAGGCGAGGACGCCGGCGGGCAGGCCGCGCAGCCACCAGGCGACGACGGCGAGAATGCCCGCCATCAGCAGCGGCTCGGGGGCGGCGAGCACCGAGTCGATGCCGTTGTACATGCCCTCCATGACCGCCTTGATGGCGTCGAAGAGCCAGGACAGGTGGCAGACCAGCCAGTCGACGCCGGAGTCGACCCAGTCGCCGAGATGGATCCTAGGCACGGCCGATCACCTTCTTTCCGCCGCTGCCGTCACATGCCGTCGGCTCGCCCCGCTCGTCACCGAGGAAGGCGACCAGGCGCTGCCGGGGCACGACACCGACGAGGGCGCGGCCCTCGTCGAGGACGGCGACCGGATGGGACAGCCGGGCGCTGATCGCGCACAGCTCGGTGAACGGCGTCCCGGGCGCCGCGGTCTCGCAGCCGCAGTCGGCCTCGTCGCCGCGCAGGTCGGTGTCCATCACGGCGGCTGCGCTCAGCACACGGGAGCGGTCGACGTCCTGGACGAAGGAGGCCACGTAGTCGCCCGCCGGACGCAGCAGGATGTCCTCGGCGGTGCCGGTCTGGACGATGCGTCCGTCGCGCATGACGGCGATGCGGTCGCCGAGGCGCATGGCCTCGTTCAGGTCGTGGGTGATGAAGACGATGGTCTTCTTCAGCGTCTTCTGGAGTTCCAGCAGCTGGTCCTGCATGTCCCGGCGGATCAGCGGGTCCAGGGCACTGAAGGACTCGTCCATGAGCAGCAGGTCCGCGTCGGTGGCGAGCGCGCGGGCGAGGCCGACGCGCTGCTGCATGCCGCCGGACAGCTCGTCGGGCCAGGACTTCTCCCAGCCGGCCAGGCCGCACAGGGCGAGCGCCTCGTCGGCGCGGCGTTCACGCTCGGCGCGGGGCACGCCCTGCACTTCCAGGCCGTAGGCGGCGTTGTCGCGGACACTGCGGTGCGGGAACAGCGCGAAGTGCTGGAAGACCATGCTGATCTTCTTCGAGCGCAGCTCGCGCAGTGCCCGGTCGGTGAGGGTGGTCAGATCCTGGCCGTCGAAGCGCACGCGGCCCGCGGTCGGCTCCAGCAGCCCGTTGAGCATGCGCAGCAGGGTGGACTTGCCGGAGCCCGACAGCCCCATGACGACGAAGATCTCGCCCTCCTCGACGCGGAAGGAGGCGTCGATCACGGCGGCGGTCGTGCCGTCGGCGCGCAGCTCCGCCCGGTCGGTACCCGTCCGCAGCCGTTCCACTGCCTCGTCCGGTCGTCTTCCGAACACCTTGTACAGATGCTCTGCCTCAAGCCTGGGTGCCACGCGTACCTCTCGTCGTCCGGGGACAGGACAGAGGCGGCGCCTCCCCAGGTCGTGCCGGGGCAAACCCGCGAGTGGCGGGACTCACCGCGATGCGCAGCACGCAACGCGTTCCGGGGCGAAAGGCCACTGTCGGTGCCGTACGGCATGATGCGTGCGTGACCGGACGACTCATGCTCCTCGACACCGCCTCGCTGTACTTCCGCGCCTACTTCGGCGTCCCGGACTCCGTGAGGGCGCCGGACGGCACGCCCGTCAACGCGGTTCGCGGGCTGCTGGACTTCATCGACCGGCTGGTGAAGGACCACCGCCCGGACAAGCTGGTGGCCTGCATGGACGCCGACTGGCGCCCGCAGTGGCGGGTGGACCTCATCCCCACCTACAAGGCGCACCGGGTCGCCGAGGAGCACGAGGGCGCGCCGGACGAGGAGGAGGTGCCGGACACCCTCGCGCCGCAGGTGCCGGTCATCGAGGACGTGCTGGACGCCATCGGGATCGCCCGCGTCGGCGTCGCGGGGTACGAGGCGGACGACGTGATCGGCACGTTCACCGCACGGGCCGCCGGACCGGTCGACATCGTCACCGGCGACCGCGACCTGTATCAGCTGGTGGACGACGAGCGCGAGGTCCGTGTGCTGTATCCGCTGAAGGGTGTCGGCACGCTCCAGCTGACCGACGAGGCGGTGCTGCGCGAGAAGTATGGCGTCGACGGGCGGGGGTACGCGGAACTGGCGCTGCTGCGCGGCGACCCGAGCGACGGCCTGCCGGGCGTGGCCGGCATCGGCGAGAAGACGGCCGCGAAGCTGCTCGCCGAGTTCGGTGACCTGGCCGGCATCATGGCGGCGGTCGACGACCCGCGCGCGAAGCTCACACCGTCGCAGCGCAAGCGGCTCACCGAGGCCCGGCCGTATGTGGCGGTCGCGCCGAAGGTGGTGCGGGTGGCCGGCGATGTGCCGCTGCCGGACGTCGAGACCGTCCTGCCGCGCGCCCCGCGCGACCCGGCGGCACTGGAGGAGCTGGCCCGCCGCTGGGGGCTGGGCGGCTCGCTGGAGCGGCTGCTGACCACGTTGACGCGCTGACCCTGGGGGCACCGGCGGAACACCCCGGAAAAGTGCCCTCAGCAAGGTCTCAGGAAAGGGGTGTTGAATCGGAGCGAGGTGCTAACTTAGGTAAACCTAACCAATTGCAGGAGGCCGTGATGGCAGAGCGCCCGGGACGAAAGCCGCGCAAGCCCCATACCGCCCAGGTAGTACGCACCGAACGGCTGACTCCGCATATGCAGCGCGTGGTGCTGGGTGGTGAGGGTCTCGCCGGGTTCGCCGCGGACACCTGCACCGACCACTATGTGAAGCTGCTGTTCGGCGCCACCGGTGTCACCTACCCGGAGCCCTTCGACCTGGAGCGGATCCGCGCCGAGTTCCCGCGCGAACAGTGGCCGGTGACCCGTACGTACACCGTGCGCGGCTGGGACCCCGAGCAGCGCGAGCTCACCCTGGACTTCGTGATCCACGGCGACGAGGGCCTGGCCGGCCCCTGGGCCGTCAGGGCACAACCCGGCGACACCGTCCGCTTCATGGGCCCCGGCGGCGCGTACGCGCCCGACCCGGCGGCCGACTGGCACCTGCTCGCCGGTGACGAGAGCGCGCTGCCCGCCATCGCCCGCGCACTGGAGACGCTGCCCGCCGGCGCCCGCGCGCACGCCTTCGTCGAGGTGTCCGGCCCCGAGGAGGAGCAGAAGATCGACACCGCGGTGCAGGTCGTCTGGCTGCACCGCGGGGACCGGCCGGTCGGCGAGGCGCTGGTGGAGGCCGTGCGCGAGCTTGAGTTCCCGGCGGGCCGGATGCACGCGTTCGTGCACGGCGAGGCGGGCTTCGTCAAGGAGCTGCGCCGGTTGCTGCGGGTGGAGCTCCAGGTCCCGCGCGAGGACCTGTCGATCTCCGGCTACTGGCGTCTCGGCCACAACGAGGACGGCTGGCAGGCGTCCAAGCGGGACTGGAACGCCCGGATCGAGGCCGAGCAGGAGGGCGACCCGGCGGCAGCGGCCGCCTGAGCGCTCCGGAACGGCGACACCCCTCGAAGTGCCGCCCCCCGGCCCCCGCGTTCGGCCGCCCCCCATCGGCCCCTCCGCCGGTGGACCCGTCACGCCGACGAGGATCACCCGCACCCGCGCGTGCGGGTGCATGCCGAGCCGGCCGTCCGGGTGGAGGAGGGCGGCGCTGCGCTCGGTGCCCTCCAGGGCGAAGCCGACCCTGTCCGCGACCCGGCAGGACGCCTCGTCGGCGATGGCGTGCGTGAGCTCCAGCCGGTGGAAGCCCACCTCCCCGAAGGCCCAGCGGACCAGGGCCCTGGTCGCGCGCACGGCGACTTCCCGGCCGCGCGCCCGGGCCACCGCCCAGTGACCGCGCCGCCGTACCCTTGACCCCGATGAGACGCCGCACGCCGCCCCCGCCCGCCCCGCTCCCGCAACGCGACGGGGTGGACCCCGTACGGGTGAGACTGCCCGTGGGCGGGGCGTGGGCGACCGTGCGCGAGCATCTCGTGGAGCGGCTCACGGGGGCCGGTCCCGGGACGATCGAGTCGATGTTCGCCGACGGCCTGGTGGTCGGGGCCGACGGGCTGGCCGTGGCACCGGACGCACCGTACCGGGCGGGGATGTTCGTCTGGTTCCACCGCGAACTGCCGGCCGAGGTGCCGGTGCCGTTCCCGGTGGAGGTGGTGTACCGGGACGAGCACATCGTGGTGGCCGACAAGCCGCACTTCCTGGCCACCACCCCGCGCGGCACGCACGTCGCCCAGACGGCGCTGGCCCGGCTCCGCAGCGAGCTGGGCGTGCCGACGCTGACGGCGGCCCACCGCCTGGACCGGCTCACCGCCGGGCTGGTGCTGTTCACGGTGCGGCCCGAGGAGCGCGGCGCGTACCAGACGCTGTTCCGGGACCGGCGGGTGCGCAAGGAGTACGAGGCGGTCGCGCCGTACGACCCCACGCTCGCCCTGCCCCGGACCCTGCGCAGCAGGATCGTGAAGGAGCGTGGGGTGCCGGCCGCCCGGGAGGTCGCGGGCGAGCCGAACGCCGAGACCCGGGTGGAACTGGCCGAGCACCGGGCCGGTCTGGGCCGGTACCGGCTCGTGCCGACGACCGGGCAGACCCACCAGCTGCGGGTGCACCTGGCCTCGCTGGGCGTGCCCGTCCTCGGCGACCCGCTGTACCCCGAGGTGACCGCCCCGATACCGGCCGGTGACTTCCGGCGCCCGCTGCAACTGCTCGCACGCCGACTGGAGTTCACCGACCCGGTCACCGGCACGGACCACACGTTCCTCAGCGAACGCCGGCTCCGGGCCTGGACGTCGTACACCGACTGGGCCGACCCCGACCGGCCGCACCGGGACTAGTGCTGTGACCGGACCAGCCGGCCTCGCCGGGAGGGGAGGGCCCGGTGCCGATCAGTCGCCCCGCCACCAGCGCAGCAGGCGCCGCCAGAGGCCGCGGGGGCGGGTCGGGACCGCGGCCTCCGGCGGGGCGGTGTCCGCGGCGGAGGCCAGGGGGAAGGCGGCCGGCTGCGGTTCCGCGGCCGGGGCCGGGTCACTGCTCAGCGTGCCGACCTGCCAGGTGGAGCGCTGCGGCGGGACGGGCATGGCCCGCGGCGGCAGCTCGACGTCCTGCTGCGGCTTCGGTTCGAAGCGCACCGGCAGGGCCACCAGGTGCCGGGACGCGATGGACGACCGCCACCTCAGATCCTCCTCGGCGCAGTCCAGTTGGATGTCGGACAGCCGTGTCAGCAGCGCGTCGACGCCGACGTCGGCGATGGCGCGGCCGATGTCCTGGCCGGGGCACTCGTGCGCCCCGCCGCCGAAGGCCAGATGGGAGCGGTTGCCCTGCATGTTCGCGGACAGATCGGGCCGCACCCGTGGGTCCAGGTTGCCCGGGGCGGGCGCGAAGAGCAGTCCGTCGCCCTTGCGGATGCGCCGGCCGCCCAGCTCGGTGTCCTGCTTGGCGAAGTAGCCGAAGACCGTGCTGAACGGCGGCTCGTCCCACAGGGACTGCTCGATCGCCTCCGGCACGGTCATCTGGCCGCCGTTGAGCTGGGCACGGAAGCCCGGCTCGGTGAGGACCATGCGCAACGCGTTGGCGAGGAGGTTCGCGGTGGCCTCGTAGGCCGCGAAGAGGACGAGCCGCAGGTGTTCGCGGACCTCGTCGTCGCTCAGACCCGCCGGGTGGGTGATGAGGTGGCTGGTGAAGTCGTCCTCGGGACGGGCACGGCGGCGAGTGGTGAGCCGGCTCAGCGCGTCCATCACGTAGGTGTGGCTCTGGATGGCGGTCTCGGTGCCCTTGAGGGCGTCCCGCGCGGCCTGCACCATCCGGTCGTTGTACTCCTCGGGCATGCCGAGGATCTCGCACATCACGGCCATCGGGAGGTGCTCGGCGAAGTGGGAGACCAGATCGGCCCGGCCCCGCTCGCAGAAGCCGTTGACCAGGCCCTGGGTGTAGCGGCCGATGTGACGGCGGACGCTGCGGTGGTTGATGGTGGCCATGGCCGCGGTGACCGCCGCGCGCAGCCGCTGATGTTCGTCGCCCTCGGCGTGGGAGCAGATGGGCTGCCAGGCGATGTGCGGCATGAGGGGGTGGTCGGGCTTGACCTGGCCCTCCTTCAGCGGGGTCCAGATCCGGCTGTCCCGGGTGTACTGCGAGGGACTGCGCACCAGCTGGAGGTTCTCGGCGTGCCCGAGCACCACCCACATCGGCACGTCGTCGTGCAGCAGTACGGGGGCCACGGTGCCGTGCTGTTCGCGCAGGCGGTCGTAGAGGCCGCCGAGGTCCTCGGTGTCGGGGCCGTACAGCCGGTGCACCGCCCCGGGGCCGAGGCCGTGCGCGGGGCAGCCCGGCGGCGGGCCGGACGTGGGGTCTGTGCCGGTCAGTGATGAGGATTCAGACGTCACGGTGTCGCTCCGGAACGGGTGGTGTGGGGGTCGGTCGACGGCAGGTCAGGTGAGGGCGCCGGACATGGCGAGCGAGTGCAGGAAGCGCATCAGGGTCATCAGCACGTCCTTGCTGGAGGCCCGGCGGCGCACGTCGCACTCGACGATCGGGATCTCCGGGGCCAGGTCCAGCGCGGTGCGCAGCTCCTCGGTCGGGTAACGAGGCCCGTCCGGGAAGGAGTTGACGGCCACGACGAAAGGCACGCCACGCTCCTCCAGCCGGCCCATGACGTCGAAGCTGACTTCGAGGCGCCGGGTGTCGACCAGGACGACCGCGCCGAGCGCGCCTTCGAACAGGCCGTTCCACAGGAACCAGAAGCGCTCCTGGCCGGGGGTGCCGAAGAGGTAGAGCACCAGTTTGTCGGTGATGCTGATGCGGCCGAAGTCCATGGCCACGGTGGTGGCGGTCTTGGAGTCGGAGCCGTAGTTGTCGTCCACGCCGATGCCGGCCTGGGTCATGGTCTCCTCGGTGGTCAGCGGCCTGATCTCGCTGACGGAGCCGACCATGGTGGTCTTGCCGACACCGAAGCCGCCCACGATCACGATCTTCACCGCGGCCTGGGCCGTGTGCGGCAGATGGTCCTCGGTACGCGGGCCGGGGATCGTGTCAGAGCTTTTGAAGTCCATGCATCACCGCTTCGAGGAGTGAACGGTCGAAAGCCGCCTGGCGGACGATCGGGGCGCGCGCCTGCACCGATTCCGCCGTGATCAGCTTGGTGATCAGCACGGTCATCGCACCGAACGGCAGCTGGAGATAGGCGGAGAGCTCGGCCACGGACAGAGGGGCGACGCAGAGTCTCAGCACCGCCGCCTCCTCCGGTGATGCGGAGGGCGATGCCGCGGAGCGCGCCACGATTAAGGTCACGAGGTCGAGTTCGGCGCGGGCGCCGTCGGCGGATCCCGCGATGGTGTACAGCCGTTCGGGGTTCCCGGGCTTCTCCTGCCCCGGTGCCGGTCCTAGGGTCGGCGGGGGCGGTGGTGCCACCGGCTGCGGCCGGTGCCGTCTGCGTCGTGGAGGTGTCATACGGTCTGCCCGTTGTGCCGGGGCGGACTGGTGAGGTGGGCGCCGATCCGGACGACGAGGTCACGCATCATGCCGCTCATCCGGCCCGGTTCGCAGGTCACGTCGGCGAGTACGGCGAGGTAGGCGTTGGCACCGGCGTTCATGAGGTAGAAGTAGCCGCCCTCGATCTCGATGACGACGACCTTCATCTCGCCGGCACCGGGGATCTCCTGGATGATGGCACCGGCCAGGCTCTGCATGCCCGCGCAGGCGGCGGCCACCCGGTCGGCGGCGTCGGGGTCGCCACCGTAGCGGGCGATGCGCAGGCCGTCGGCGGACAGGACCACGATCATCTCGATGCCCGGCACGCCGTCGTTCAGCTGCTTGAGCATCCAGTCCAGGTTCGCTCGCTGCTGGATCACTTGAGGTCCCCCTCGTCGTCGGCCTCGGTGGCACCCCCGGCGGGGCCGGCCGGATCCTCGATCAGATGCAGGTACTTGGTCGGGTGGAGCGTGAAGTCGGTCAGTTCGGCCGCGGTGGCGTCCTCGGGCATGCCCTTCCTCAGGCCGTCCCAGAAGGCTTCCATCCACATGCCCGGCGGTCTGTCCATGAGCTTCTTGCGCTCGGGGTCGATCTCGGGCTCGGGTTCCGGCTCGGCCCGGGTCTGGGACCAGATGGTGGGCCTGCCCTCGCGCTCGGCGCGTTCGATGGCGGCCTGTTCCGCGATCCGCTGGCTGAGCGGTGTCTTCACCCGGCTGCGGCGCTGCGGCAGACCGCCCGCGGTCCACTCGGTGACCTCCGGGACGTCGTCCTCCATGGAGATCCCGGCGGGAATCTTGGGGCTGGTGGGGCGGCGTTTCTTGGGCGGGCGCTTGGGGCCCTCGACGGCGCCGAGTTCGGGCTTCGGGATGCCCGTGGCACCGATGCCGTGCGCGGCGCCGACGCCGGGCTCGGTGGTCGTCATGACACGCGGCACGATGAGGATCGCGCGGACGCCGCCGTAGGCGGAGGCGCGCAGCGAGACCTCCATGTCGAACTGCTTGCAGAGCCGGCCGACGACGGCGAGGCCGAGGCGCGGGTTCTCCCCGAGGTTCTGCGCGTCGTCACCGTTCTTGGCGTCCTCGATCATCTGCTCGATACGGGCGCGGGACTCCTCGCTGAGGCTGACTCCGGCGTCCTCGATCTCGATGGCGATGCCCGCCTGCACCTCCGCCGCGGTGACGTGCACCTGTGTCGAGGGCGGCGAGTAGCGGGTGGCGTTGTCGAGGAGTTCGGCGGCCGCGTGGATGACCGGTTCGACCGCGGTGCCCTTGATGTTGATGTTGACGATGGAGCTGAGGTCGATGCGGCGGTACTCCAGGATGCGGGACATGGCGCCGCGCAGCACGCTGTAGAGGGAGACCGGCAGGGGCCACTGGCGGCCGGGTCGGCCGCCGCCGAGGACGGAGATGGTGTCGGCGAGGCGGCCGATCAGCGAGGTGCCGTGGTCGATGCGCAGCAGGTCGTCGAAGACCTCCGGGTTGCGCCCGTGGTCCTCCTCCATCTCACGGAGTTCCTTGGCCTGCTGATGGACGATGGCCTGGACGCGGCGGGCGATGCTCACGAAGGAGCGCTCGGAGGCGTCCCGCATGGAGATCTCATGGTCGGCGCCGCGCAGGGCGATGCGCACCAGCTCGCGATAGCCCTCGGGCAGGCCGCGCAGTTCGGGGTCCTCGTCGAAGACGTTGCGCACGGTGTCCCGGAGCGCCTCGCCGCGGCGCAGCCGGAGGAAGCCGATGGGCAGGACGTCGTTGGCGAAGCGCTCCATCAGCTCGTTGTGCGCGGCGATCCGCTGTTCCAGATACGCGGCGTGACGGGCGTGGTCGGTCTGGGCCTCGCGGAGCCGACGGCCGCGCCGGACGGCCTCCCCGGCGGTACCGAGGACCAGCAGCACGGCCAGTGCTCCGCACACGCCGACGGCGAGCCGGGCCGAGGGCGGCACCAGGGCGACGGCGGCCCAGGCCGCGCCGGCCATCACTATGACCGGCGGCAACAGCACTCGCGCATAGGGACGTTCACGGCCGCCGGGAGGCTTCTGAACACTCACCATGGATGCCTTCTGGGATGAATCGGCTGGGTGTCGGGAGAGCTTGCGGGGGAAGGGTTCATAAACTGTCGGGATCTACTTCATATGTGGGAACAGGCGCACGAATTACCTCAACTCGGTGCGCCGCGGGCGAGCTTAGTCCGACCGGATCATCGCCGTGTCATATTCGGCAAGCACCTGAAATCGCCCTCGCGACAGGAGTACTCTCAACTCCTTTTGCACGCTGCGCTCTTGTTCGCACACATGTAGTAACGGCGCACGGGCATACGAAAGTCACTCACCGTGAAGAGTGAAAATGAATCGGCAGCCGCACCTCAGCGGCCGCGGCCGCCGTTCCCCGGGCGGCAGTGCGCCCCGGGCCGCCTGACAAAGACGGTCCGGGGCCGTGCGACGCGGCCGACGGCAGCCCTCACCAGGCGCCGGGAGCTGTGCCAAGGGCCACGACGCACCCGCGCTCCGCGACGAACGCCGTCAGCCCACCGACGAGTAGGCGACCACACCCCGCAGCAACTGGTCGACCGCCTTGCGCGCGGCCTTGACCACCGTCGAGCCCTCCATGGGAGCCGCCGCGGAGATCTGCCCGAGCACGTCGATGACCTGCTTGCACCACCGCACGAAGTCACCGGCCGGCATCTCCGCCTCGCGCAGCACCTCGTCCAGGCCCGTGCCGGAGGCCCACATGTAGGCGGCCCAGGCGAAGCCGAGGTCGGGCTCACGCTGGCCGACGCCCTCGGTCTGGTTGATCCGGAAGTCCTCCTCCAGAGCGTCGAGCCGGCCCCAGATCCGGACCATCTCACCGAGCGCGGCCTTGGCCTTGCCGGTCGGCAGCTTCGGCGCCATCGCATCGTCGCCGACCCGTGCCTCGTACACCAGCGCCGAGACACAGGCGGCGAGTTCGGCGGGGTCGAGCCCCTCCCAGACACGTTCGCGCAGACACTCGCTGGCCAGCAGGTCCAGTTCGCCGTACAGCCGCGCGAGCCGCTTGCCGTGCTCGGTGACCTCGTCGCCGCGCAGGTAGTCCAGCTCGGTCAGCAGGGCCACGATCCGGTCGAAGGTGCGCGCGATGGTGTTCGTGCGGCCTTCGATGCGCCGCTCCAGCTGCGAGGTGTCCCGCAGCAGCCGGTGGTAGCGCTCGGCCCACCGGGCGTGGTCCTCACGGTCGTTGCAGCCATGGCAGGGGTGGGCCCGGATGGCCGTCCGCAGCCGGGCGATCTCGCGGTCGTCGGCGGCCTGCGACCGCTTCTTGCGGGCCCGCTCCGACGGGATGTGCCCGGCCTTCGTGCGCAGCGCCGAGGCGAGGTCCCGGCGGGACTGCGGCGAACGCGGGTTGAAGGACTTCGGGATCCGCATCCGGTCCAGCGCCTCGACCGGGACGGGGAAGTCGATGGACGCCAGCCGCTTGACCTGCCGTTCAGCGGTCAGCACCAGGGGGCGCGGACCGTCGTGGTGGTCGTAGCCGCGATGCCCGTCGGAGCGGCCGGCGGGCAGTCCCGGATCCAGCACCAGGGCCAGACCGGCGTACTTGCCCGTGGGCACGTGGATGACGTCGCCCGGCTTGAGCTTCTCCAGGGCGACGGCGGCCTCGGCGCGACGCTGGTTCGCGCCCTGCCGGGCCAGCTCGGTCTCCCGGTCCGTCAGCTCGCGGCGCAGCCGCGCGTACTCCTCGAAGTCGCCGAGGTGGCAGGTCATGGATGCCTTGTAACCCTCCAGGCCCTCCTCGTTGCGCTGCACCTGGCGGGAGATCCCGACGACCGACTTGTCGGCCTGGAACTGTGCGAAGGAGGTCTCCAGCAGCTCGCGCGAGCGGTGCCGGCCGAACTGCTCGACCAGGTTGACCGCCATGTTGTACGACGGCTTGAAGCTGGAGCGCAGCGGGTACGTGCGGGTGCCCGCGAGACCGGCCAGGTGCTCGGGGCTCATGCCGCGCTGCCACAGCACCACGGCGTGACCCTCGACGTCGATGCCCCGGCGGCCCGCGCGGCCGGTCAGCTGGGTGTACTCGCCGGGCGTGATGTCGGCGTGCTGCTCGCCGTTCCACTTGACGAGCTTCTCCAGCACCACCGAGCGGGCGGGCATGTTGATGCCCAGCGCGAGGGTCTCGGTGGCGAACACGGCCTTCACCAGGCCGCGGACGAACAGTTCCTCGACGACCTCCTTGAAGGTCGGCAGCATGCCCGCGTGGTGGGCGGCGATGCCGCGCTCCAGGCCCTCCAGCCATTCGTAGTAGCCGAGGACGTGCAGGTCCTCGTGCGGGATGGAGGCGGTGCGCTCCTCGACCAGGGCGCGCACCTTTTCCCGCGCCTCCTCGTCGTTGAGCCTCAGGCCCGCGTACAGGCACTGCTGGACGGCGGCCTCGCAGGCGGCGCGGCTGAAGATGAACGTGATGGCGGGCAGCAGGCCCTCGGAGTCCAGGCGCTCGATGACCTCGGGGCGGCCCGGAGTCCACACGCGCGAGCGCTGCCTGCGCTCGCGCTCCCGGTCGGCCTCGCGCATCGCCCGGCCGCGCCTGCGGTCCTGGTACGACGGCCTGGTGGCCTCCATGCGGGCCAGGCGGACCAGGTCGGGGTTGACGGCCTTCTTGTGGCCCTCGCCCTCCTCGAACAGGTCGTACATGCGGCGCCCGGCGAGCACGTGCTGGAACAGCGGCACGGGCCGGTGCTCGGAGACGATCACCTCGGTGTCGCCCCGGACGGTGTCCAGCCAGTCACCGAACTCCTCCGCGTTGGACACGGTGGCGGAGAGCGAGACCAGGGTCACCGACTCGGGCAGGTGGATGATCACCTCTTCCCAGACGGCGCCACGGAAGCGGTCGGAGAGGTAGTGCACCTCGTCCATGACCACATAGCCGAGGCCGAGGAGGGTCTGTGAGCCCGCGTACAGCATGTTCCGCAGCACCTCGGTGGTCATCACGACCACCGGGGCGTCGGAGTTGACGCTGTTGTCGCCGGTCAGCAGGCCGACCTTCGCCGTGCCGTAGCGACGGCACAGGTCGGCGTACTTCTGGTTCGACAGCGCCTTGATGGGTGTCGTGTAGAAGCACTTCTTGCCCTGCTGGAGGGCGAGGTGGACGGCGAACTCGCCCACGATCGTCTTGCCCGAGCCGGTGGGGGCGGCCACCAGCACACCCTTCCCCGTCTCGAGCGCCTGGCAGGCTTCGATCTGGAAGGGGTCGAGGCCGAAGTCGTACATCTCGCGGAAGGAGGCGAGCGCGGTGGCCTGCTCGGCTGCCCGCCTGCGGGCTGCCGCATACCGCTCGGCCGGTGAGAGGTCCTCTGTCATCGTGCTTTCGAGCGTACCGGGCCCCACTGACAACAGGACGATCATTATCGGGATCGTCGGCCGGCCGGCGCGGGAGCGGTGGAACACGGATGCCCCCGTCCCTGGGGGGCGGGGGCATCGCGCGGCGGACCGGTGACGGTTCAGGTGACGTCGTCGTAGCCGTTGACGCGGTCGGTGCTCGCCTGCTCGGGCAGCGCGCGGCTGACCGATACGGGCTCGATCTCGCCGATGTCCTCGGGCGTGAGGTCCAGCTCGGACGCCTCGTCGTCGGCGGGACCCTGGGACTCGCGGCGGGCCCGGCGCCGGTCGTTGAGCACCGAGATGGCCACGGCGAGGAAGTAGAGCGCCCAGATCGGCGCCGCCAGCGCCAGCATCGTCATCGGGTCGGGGCTGGGCGTGGCCACGGCCGCGAAGACCGTGATACCGATCACCATGCCGCGCCACCAGCCCAGCATGCGCCGCCCGGACAGCACACCGGTGAGGTTGAGCATGACCAGCAGCAACGGCATCTCGAAGGCGAGGCCGAAGACGACGATCATGCGGGTGACGAGGTCCAGCAGGTCGTCCAGCGGCAGCAGGTTCTCAGCACCGTCGGGTGTGAGGTCGATCATCACCTTCGCGGTGGTGGGCAGCACGTGGAAGGCGAGGTAGCCGCCGCCGAGGAAGAGCGGGAAACCGAAGCCGACGAACGCGTAGGCGTACTTCTTCTCGGTGCGGTGCAGGCCCGGCGCGACGAACGCCCACAGCTGGTAGAGCCAGACCGGCGACGCGAGCACGACACCGGTCATCAGGGCGACCTTCAGGGCCAGGGTGAACGGCGCCAGCAGGCCACTGACGGTGATGTGCGCGCAGTGGACGTTCTTGGTGTCGGCCAGCTCCCCGAAGGACTGGTTGCAGCCGATCTCGTCGAGCATCGGCCGGGTGATGACATCGATGATGTCCCGGTAGAAGAAGGCCGCGATGATCGTGACGGCGAGGATCGCCAGGACACCCTTGGCGAGCCGGTTGCGCAGCTCACGCAAGTGATCCGCGAGCGGCATCCGCCCCTCGGGATCCCTCTCCTTTTTGCGGGCAGACTTGAGCAACCCACGTCCTCATCTCGTACAACGGACCGGATGCCCCCGGTCCTCGCGTCAGCGCTGGGTCGTGTCCGTCGGCTCGTTGACCGGGCGCGAGCTGGTCACGTCGCCGGGCGCGGCCTGGATCGTGCGCTGAGCGGGAGCGGGCTCCTCGGCGGACTGGGCGGTGTCGGCGGGCTGCTTGCCGTCTTCCTTCATCGCCTTCGCCTCGCTCTTGAGGATGCGGGCGGACTTGCCGAGCGAGCGCGCCATGTCCGGCAGCTTCTTCGAGCCGAACACGAGGAGGATCACCACAACGAGGATCAGCAGGTGCCACGGCTCAAGTCCGTTGCGGAACATAAATCTTCACCTTCTCACCGAGGCGGGCCATGTCCGACAGGTCGGACACTCGTCCGAACGTCATGCTGGCTGCGATCGTAACGCCTTGGGATGAACGCGGAACAATCCCTGGGCGTACTCCTGCTCCGCGGACCGCGCCTCGTTCTCGGGCCGCGACCAGCAGCGTACCTGGCCGGGTGGGCAAGGTGACAGGGCGAAGTGACCCACGGCGCACGCGCGCCCGGGACGCGGGGGCCTCCGGGGCCACGCTCACAGCGTGTCCACGGCCCGGGCCGCGCTCACGGTCGCCCGCTCCAGATCCTCGGCGGCCCTGTTGATACGACGCGTGGAGTCCGCGACCTGCTGCCCGAGACGGCGCGCCGCCAGGAACACCCGGACGGCGAGCACCCCCAGGACGGCGAGACCCAGGAAACCCACGGCTACCGCGAACATCGGCCAGAACATGACGCCGAGAGTAGTCCGTCCCCCGGCGCGGACCGCAGCCGGCCGTACCATCGCGGACAGCCGGCCGCACCGTGGCGGGCAGCCGGCCCCGCACCGTGGCCGGCAGCCGGCTACACCGTGGAGTGCAGCCGCAGCGTCCTGACCCCGCCGCCGGTGAGCAGTTCCACGATCCGCTCCCCGGCCGGCTTGCGGACCACGGCGCCGCAGTCGGGGCAGGTGAAGGAGTAGAACGTCGTCCGGCTGGACGCGCCGATGGCGAGGCGCAGCGCGCCCGCGGCGAGTTCGAAGCGGCCACGGCAGTCCGGGCAGCCGGCCCGGAACAGTACCGGGACCACTCTGCGCATCCCGGCGAAGGCCGCCGCCACCGTCATCTCACCCGCACCCGGCTCCGGAGACTCGCTCACAGCCCTCGCTCCTCTTCCTCTGGTCGCTTCGGACGTCCGCCGGCACGGCGCCACGGCCTCGGCTCACACAGACCCCTCGTGCCCGACGCCGGGGGCGCCGGGGACCGCGCCCGGACCGTCGTACGCCGCCAGGGCCTCACGGGCCGCCTGACGGGCGCTGTCGGCCAGCTCCGGCGGCGAGATGATCCGGCCGTCGTGGCCGAGCCGCAGCGCCAGCCGGCGCAGGGAGGCCGGTTCGGGGGTGCGCAGAGTGATACGCAGCCCGCCGTCGGGAAGCTCATCGGCACTGTCGTGCGGGTAGTACTCGGCGACCCAGCGACCACCGGGTCCGACCTCGACCACGACCTCCGGGTCCTCGGCGGCCGGCTGCACCAGGGCCTCGGAGAGATCGCGCAGCTCTATCTCGGGCGGCGCCGAGGGCTCGTCGAGGATCCTGATCTCGGCCACCCGGTCCAGGCGGAAGGTGCGCCGCGCCTCGGAGCGCCGGCACCATGCCTCCACATAGGTGTGACCGACGCTGACCAGCCGGATCGGATCGATCTCACGCTCGGTGAGCTCGTCACGGGCCGGGGAGTAGTAGCGGATCCACAGCCGGCGGCGCTCGGAGATCGCCCGGTCGACATCGGCGAAGACGCCGCCCTCGGACTCGAAGGTCACCGACAGCCGGGAACTGGCGCCGGCGGCCTCGCCGGCCGCGGTCTCCACCTTGGCGGTGGCCCGCAGCAGGGCCTGACGGTCACCCTCGCGCAGACCGGGCAGCGTCGCCACCGCCCGGGCGGCGACCAGCAGGGCGGTGGCCTCGTCGGCGGCGAGCCGGAGCGGTTCGGCCGCGTCCTCGCCGAGCGCGGCCGGGTTGTGCCACCAGATGCGCTCACCGTCGGTGTCGATGTCCAGCAGGTCCCCGCCACGGAAGCTGGTGCCGCACATGGGCAGCAGATCGAGGTCGGCGACCAGTTCGTCCTCGCTGATACCGAAAGCGCGCGCCACATCGGCGATCCGGGCGCCGGGACGCTCCCGGAGATACGTCACCAGGGAGAGCATCCGCCGGGTCTGATCGATGGCGTTGACCGTCCTGGCCGGTTTGCCTGCCACAGTCCTGCTCCCCCTCAGCCCTTGGCCACGGCACGCAGCCGGTCCACCACGTCGGCCCGCAGCTCGGCCGGCTCCACCACCACCACGTCCGGCCCGAACTCCACCAGCCAGGCGTCCAGGCCGTGCCCGTACGGAATCTCCAACTCGTCCCAGCCGTCACCGAGTTCCCGGACCTTGGTGGCTTTCGCCCGAAGGGGGTAACCGGCGCCGGACCGCAGCCGGATCAGCGCCGAACGGTCGGCTATCTCGCCGGCCCAGCTCGCCACGGTCTCCCGCACGGTGACGACGTCCGGCACGGGCACGGTGAAGCCCGTACCGCGGGACCTGACCTTGCCGGTGATACGGGAGAGCCGGAAGACGCGCTCGGCGCGCCGGTCACGGTCGAAGCCGGCCAGGTACCAGTGGCCGCGCCAGCACTCCAGCGCCCACGGCTCGACGTGCCGGGGCTCGGGGCGGGCGGCGGACGCCTTGCGGTACTCGAAGAGGACCGGGCGGCGGTCACGGCAGGCCAGCATCAAAGGTTCGAAGGCCGCCTCGTGCACCGGGATGCGCGGCTCCAGCGCGCCGTGCGCCTCGTACGGGTCGACGCCCTCGGGCAGACCTGCCGCGCGCAGTTTCTGCAGGGCTCCGCTGGCGGCACCCGCCAGGCGGGCCTGCTGCCAGACCTTGGCGGCGAGGCCGAGGGCGGCGGCCTCCTCGGCGTCCAGGGTGATGGGGGGCAGCCGGTTGCTGTCGCGGCGGGCGAGATAGCCGACCTCGCCGTCGAGGTTCTCGACGGTCGCGATGACCAGGCCCAGCTCGCGCAGATCGTCCTTGTCCCGCTCGAACATCCGGTTGAAGGAGTCGTCGCTGCCCGCCGCGCCGCTCTCCGGCCTGACGGCCTCGACGTATGCCTCAATGGAATCGCGCAGCTCGCGCTTGCTGAGCGGCCGGCGTGTGCCGAGCAGACACAGCGCGAGGTTCATCAGCCGCTCGGCCTTGGCAATGGCCATCGACGCCCTTCGCCTTCCCTATGGTGCTTACGACCGATGACCGTACCGCTCCGACGTGCGGTGACAAAAGCCGAGGGCCCATGCCCGAGCAGGCATGGGCCCCAGGTGATCAGATCCGGTCGGACCGGGCCGCCGATCAGACGGCGATGAGGTCCACCACGAAGATCAGGGTCTCACCGGGCTTGATCGCCGGGGTCGGGCTCTGGTTGCCGTAGGCGAGGTGGGCGGGGATGGTCAGCTGGCGACGGCCACCGACCTTCATGCCCTGCACGCCAAGGTCCCAGCCCTTGATCACACGGCCGCCACCCAGCGGGAAGCGGAACGGAGTGCCGCGGTTCCAGCTGGCGTCGAACTCCTCACCGGTGCTGAAGGCGACGCCCACGTAGTGCACGGTGACCATCTGGCCCGCCTCCGCGACCGGCCCGTCGCCCTCCCAGATGTCCTTGATCTCAAGGTCCGCCGGGGGGTTGCCCTCAGGGAAGTCGATCTCGGGCTTCTCGTTGCTCACGTCAAAAGCTCCTGCTTGTGTACGACACGAAACGCGGACAGTCTTTCATCCCCACGGCCCCCACGCCCGCCTCGGGCGCGCCGGGCTACATCGCCGCCAGGATGTCCACCGTGAACACGAGGGTCGAGCCCTTCTTGACGACCCCGCCGCTCGGCGGGTTGTCCCCGTACCCCAGCTCCGGCGGAACGACGATCAGGACCCTGCTGCCCACCTTCTTGCCGGTCAGGCCCTGGGCGAGGCCCTTGACCGCCTGCTGCATCTGCTCCAGCGAGAACTGACTGAGCCGGCCCGATCCGTACGTCCGCTGGAACGTCTTGCCGCCGTCCCAGACCAGGCCCTGGAACTGGCACAGGACCGTCTGGTCGGCCGCCAGCTCGGGGCCGTCGCCCTCCAGGACGTACTGCGACACCAGCTTCTTCGGCGGGTCCGTCTTGGGGATCGTGACCTTCGGTACCTGGCCGTCGGTGTTGGTGCCCACCTTCGGCAGGGCGGCGTCCGTCTGCGGCACCGACGTGCCCTTGGCCGAACTCTTGGAGTTGAACGACTCCAGCAGGTCGATGACGAACACCAGGGTGTCGGTGCCCTTGATGCCCGCGTTCGAGTTGCCCCCCTTGCCGTAGCCCAGGGCGGGCGGCACGGCGATCTCGACCCGGCTGCCCGTCTTCTTTCCCTGGAGGGCGTACCGCCAGCCGTCGATGATGCTGCCCTGGGCGAGCTGCATGACCAGCGGACGCTTGCGGTCGTAGGAGTTGTCGAAGACCTTTCCGGAACTCCAGATCTGGCCGAGATAGTCGGCCCGGATGAAGTCGTTCTCCGCGATCGACCGGCCACCGCCCGCGATCACCGTCTTGACGGCGAGATCCTTCGACGGCTCGCCCGACCCCTTGGCGACGGTCGGCTTCTCACCGAACTTCGTGCCCGCCGTGATCGCCGGCAGCGGCCCCTCCACGATCTTGGGCGGCGGCGCGGAGGACACCGAGGGCGACGGCGACGCGCTCGTCTTGGCGGAGTCGGACTTGTCGTCACCGCACCCGGCGAGCGTGACCAGTCCAGCGGGAACGGCGGCGAGGAGAAGTGAGCGTCGGCGCACGGAAGAGCCTCGTTATCGGTCGATCTTGCGGATGGCGTGCGCGCAACTCTACGACCTGAGAAGGGCGCCGTACGGGAAACGTACGGCGCCCGTGTGGCGTTCCGGCATGCCGATGCCCGAACGCTTGACTCAACCGGTTCTCGCTACATTCCGGCGATCAGCTTCTCCACCCGGTCGTCCACCGAACGGAACGGGTCCTTGCACAGCACGGTGCGCTGCGCCTGGTCGTTGAGCTTGAGGTGCACCCAGTCGACCGTGAAGTCCCTGCGCTGCTCCTGTGCCCGCCGGATGAAGTCGCCGCGCAGCCGCGCCCGAGTGGTCTGCGGCGGAACCGACTTGCCCTCGAAGATCTTCAAGTCGTTGCAGATCCGGGCGGCTTGGCCCTTCTTCTCCAGCAGGTAGTACAGGCCACGACGGCGGTGGATGTCATGGTAGGCGAGGTCTATCTGGGCGACCCGCGGATGCGACATCGTCATGTTGTGCTTGGCCCGGTACCGCTCGATGAGCTTGTACTTCATGACCCAGTCGATCTCGGTCTCGATGCGCTCCAGTTCCTCGTTCTCGATCGCCTCGAGCGTGCGGCCCCACAGGTCCAGGACCTGCGCGACCACACCGGTGCGGATGCCCCGGCGGTCGCAGAAGTCCAGGGCCTTGTCGAAGTACTCGCGCTGCACCTCCAGCGCGGACGCCTCCCGGCCGCTGGCCAGACGCACCTTGCGCCGGCCGGTGATGTCGTGGCTGACCTCCCGGATCGCCCGGATCGGGTTCTCCAGGGTGAGGTCGCGCATCACGGTGCCGGCCTCGATCATGCGCAGCACCAGGTCGGTCGCGCCGACCTTGAGCAGCATCGTCGTCTCGGACATGTTCGAGTCGCCGACGATGACGTGCAGCCGGCGGTAACGCTCCGCGTCCGCGTGCGGTTCGTCGCGGGTGTTGATGATGGGCCGGGAGCGGGTCGTCGCCGAGGAGACGCCCTCCCAGATGTGCTCCGCGCGCTGGCTGACGCAGTAGACGGCGCCCCGCGGCGTCTGCAGCACCTTGCCGGCGCCGCACAGCAGCTGCCGGGTGACCAGGAAGGGAATGAGGATGTCCGCGAGCCGGGAGAACTCCCCGTGCCGCGCCACCAGGTAGTTCTCGTGGCAACCGTAGGAGTTGCCCGCCGAGTCCGTGTTGTTCTTGAAGAGGTAGACGTCGCCTGCGATTCCCTCCTCGTGCAGGCGTCGTTCCGCGTCCACCAGGAGTCCTTCGAGAATGCGCTCGCCGGCCTTGTCGTGGGTGACCAGTTCGGTCACGTTGTCACATTCGGGTGTCGCGTATTCCGGATGTGAGCCCACGTCGAGATAGAGCCGGGCGCCGTTTCGCAGAAAGACATTGCTGCTGCGGCCCCATGACACGACACGGCGGAAGAGGTACCGCGCCACCTCGTCAGGAGACAGGCGGCGCTGTCCCCTGAACGTGCACGTGACGCCGTACTCGTTCTCCAGCCCGAAAATGCGGCGGTCCATGAGGGAACATTACGCCCGATCCCCCGAGCTGAAACGGGGTTCGACAGCACGATTTGGATCATTTTCCGATGAAGCCGCAACGACCCCGCCCTGCACGGGAGCTGCGAGGACCCGCCCGGTGCCCAGCAGGACCAGCAACGACACGGCCCCCGCCACGCTCGGCAGGGCGAAGCCCCACACCGTGCCACCGGCCTGGACCACCGGCCCCGCCAGGCCCGTTCCCACCGAGGCACCGACGGTGAACGTCGTCACGAGCCAGGAGAACGCCTCGGTGACCGTGCCGCTCGGCGCGTGCCGGTCCACGATGATGAACGCACAGGCGATACAGGGCGCCAGGAACACCCCGGAGACCACGCTGAGCAGCACCATGGAGGCCGGTCCCGGCGTCAGCATCAGCGGCAGGTAACACACCGCCAGAAGCGCCACCAGCACCCGCAGTCGCCGCTCGGGCGCGCCCGCCCACCTGCGGGCCCCGTAGACGGTGCCGCCGGCCAGGGCCCCGAGACCCAGTCCGGCCATCAGCCAGCCGTACACCGCGTCGCCGCCGTGCCCGTCGGCGTACGACACCGCGGCGACCGTGATGGAGCCCAGCGCCATACCGATGAACAGGAACGCGGCGAGCAGGGCGAGCAGCCCGGGCGAACGCAGGGCGCCCAGCCAGTGTGCCTCACGCGGGGCCGAGCGCCACGCGCGCGAAGGCGGCGAGACGACCACGGAGAGCGCGCCGAGCACACCGAGGACGTTCAGCACGAGCAGCGCGGCGCGCTCGTCCCACAGGGACACGCACAGGGTGACCAGCAGTGGCCCGGCGGTGAACATGATCTCCTGCGCGATCGCGTCCATGGCGTACGCCGTGTGCACCTGCTCCTCACGGCGCAGCACGGACGGCCACAGGGCGCGCAGGCCGCCCTCCAGGGGCGGGGTGAACAGACCCGCCGCCGCCACGGCCGCGTAGGCGAGCGGCAGCGGATCGGTGCCGGAGAGCGCGAACAGCGTCATGGCGAGGGCCGCGAGCACGGCGGCGGGCAGCTGCACGCGCGGCTGGCCGTACAGGTCCACGAGCCGGCCCAGCACCGGCTGGCCGACCGCGTTGGCGACGCCGTACACGGCCGCGAGAGCGCCGGCGAGGCTGTAGGTGCCGCCCTCGGCCCGCACGAAGAGCACCAGGGCGATGGCGGCGGTGGCGTTGGGCAGCCGGCCCACCAGGGTCCCGGTGAGCAGCCGGAGCGCGTGCCTCGCCCTCAGGATCTCCAGGTATCCCGTGGCCATGCCCGCCTCCAAGTGTTACGTATAACTAACACGTCCATACGTACCATGTGCGCTGTTCACCCGTCCAGACGACCACGACCCGCCACAGGGCCCGAACGCCCACGAACCATCGACCCGACCACAAGGAGCAGGCCCACCGTGGCACGCAGCAACACGCGCCCGACCAGCCGCGACGTCGCCCAGGCCGCCGGGGTCTCCCAGGCAGCCGTCTCCCTCGTGCTGGGCGACAAGTGGCGCGGCCGCGTGTCACAGGCCACCGCCGAACGCGTCCGCCAGGCCGCCCGCGACCTCGGCTACCGCCCCAACCTCGCCGCCCGCAACCTCCGCCTCGGCCGCACCCGCACCGTCCTGCTCGTCGTACCCGCCCTCACGACGGAATTCTTCGCCGGCGTCTACACCGGCGCCGCCCGCGTCGCCGCCGAACACGGCTTCGGCGTCGTCCTCTACCCCTCCCCCGAAGGCATCGGCCCCGCCCGGGACCCCTTCGCCTCCGCCCAGGCCGCCCTGGACGGCGTCCTCGCCTCCTCCATGGCGGCCGACGCCCTCACCGCCATCCGCGGCGACCAGCTGCCCCTCGTCATGCTCGACAGCGACCCCGCGGGCAGCCTCGGCGCCGCGACCGTGAACCTCGACATCGCCGACGGCGTCCGCCAGGTCGCCGCCCACCTGCTCGGCCTCGGCCACCGCACAGTCCTGCACCTCGCCGCCGACGTACCCTCCTGGACCTTCGAGGTCCGCGCCAGGGAACTCGCGGCACAGCTGGCCGCCCTCCCCGGCACCCACATCCGCACCGCTCGCGCCCCCATCTCCATCGAGGGAGCGCGGACCGCCACCGAGGCCGCACTCACCACCCCCGGCCCCCGCCCGACAGCCATCGTCTGCGACGACGACAAACTCGCCGCCGGCGCCTACAAGGCGCTGCGCCGCCTCGGTCTGCGCATCCCCGACGACATCTCCGTCACCGGCCTGGACGACCTCGCCCTGGCCACCGCCATCGACCCCGAACTCACGACGGTACGACTGGACGCCGAACTCTTCGGCGAACGCGGCATGCGGGCCCTCCTGGCGGTCCTGGAAGGCCGCGAACCAGAAGACGGGGACATCCCCGTCGAACTCGTCGTCCGCGGCTCCACAGCCCCGCCGCCCACCCCCCGATAAGCCCGGTGCCCCGGCCGGAGAACCGGCCGGGGCACCGCTGGGCAGCAGCGGATCACTCCTCCTCGGAGGTCTCCGCTTCCGTGCGCGCACCCTCGGCCTCCAGCAGACGGGAGAGCTGACGGCCGACGATGCGCTTGAACTTGCGCTTCTGCGGACGCGTACGGTCCAGCACCGCCACCTCCAGGCGCTCCGCGGGAATCTCCCGCTCACTGCCGTTGGTGTCCCGGGACAGTGCCTGCACGGCCAGCTTGAGCGCCTCCGCCAGGCTCATGCCGTCACGGTGACGCTGATCCAGGAAACTGCTGATCTGCTCGGCGTTGCCACCCACCGCGACCGAACCGTGCTCGTCCACGATCGAGCCGTCATGCGGCAGCCGGTAGATCTGGTCACCCTCGGGGGTCTCCCCCACCTCGGCCACCACCAGCTCCACCTCATACGGCTTCTCGGCCGCGGAGGAGAAGATCGTGCCCAACGTCTGGGCGTAGACATTGGCCAGGCCACGGGCCGTGACGTCGTCCCGGTCATAGGTGTAACCGCGCAGATCGGCGTAGCGGACACCGCCGATCCGCAGATTCTCGTACTCGTTGTACTTACCGGCCGCCGCGAAGCCGATGCGGTCGTAGATCTCGCTGAACTTGTGCAGCGCACGGGACGGGTTCTCACCGACGAACACGATGCCGTCGGCGTACTGCAGCACGACCAGGCTGCGACCGCGGGCGATGCCCTTGCGGGCGTACTCCGCCCGGTCGGCCATGGCCTGCTGGGGTGAGACATAGAACGGCGTCGACACCGGTTATCCGTCCCTTTCTGTCATGGTCACTGGATCACCTCGATAAGAACCGGGGCCGCGCTCAGAGCAGAGCGGCCTTGGGACCGTCCGGCTCCTCCAGACGCTTCTGGAGCACCGCGTGGGAGAGGCCGGACGCCTCCTCCTCGGTGAGCCGGCGGAAACCGTCCTCGGTGATCACGGTGATGATCGGGTAGATCCGGCGGGCGACATCGGGACCACCGGTCGCCGAGTCGTCGTCAGCCGCGTCATAGAGGGCCTGCACCACCAGTGTGGTCGCCTGCTCCTCGGTCAGGTCGTTACGGAACAGCTTCTTCATCGCACCCCGCGCGAAGATCGAGCCGGAACCCGTCGCCGCGAAGTTGTGCTCCTCGGAACGGCCGCCCGTGACGTCGTAGGAGAAGATCCGACCCTTCTCACGATCCACGTCGTACCCCGCGAACAGGGGCACCACCGCCAGGCCCTGCATGGCCATGCCGAGGTTCGAGCGGATCATGGTCGACAGCCGGTTCGCCTTGCCCTCCAGGGACAGCTGCGCACCCTCGACCTTCTCGAAGTGCTCCAGCTCCAGCTGGAAGAGCTTGACCATCTCGACGGCCAGACCGGCGGTGCCGGCGATGCCGACCGCCGAGTACTCGTCGGCCGGGAAGACCTTCTCGATGTCCCGCTGGGCGATGACATTGCCCATCGTGGCCCGGCGGTCACCCGCGAGCACCACACCGCCGGGGAACGTCACGGCCACGATGGTCGTCCCGTGCGGCGCCTCGACCACGCCCTGCGTGGGCGGCAGCTGCCGGTTGCCGGGCAGCATCTCCGGCTGGTGCTCGGAGAGGAAGTCCATGAAGGAGGAGGATCCTGGCGTCAGGAAGGCAGCTGGTAGACGCCCGGTGCTACGAGTGTTGGCTTCCACAGGTTTCCTTCCAGATAAGCGACAGCACGACGACCAACATCGGGATCGTCCCGCGATTTCCCGATGGCCGAATCGCAGTTGGAGCACAGTACGCCACGGACCCTACCCGTCTTGTGGCAGTGATCCACATGTTCGGACGGGGCGTCCGGACAGATGGCAGTGACCCTCGGGCGCGACCACCCTGGGGCGGCCGCGCGCATCTTGGCGCTGCCGGCAGTACGCCGCCGAACATTCCCGGCAGTACGCCTGGAGTCCGTCACGCATCGCCTTGTCACTCGCGAAGGCCGCCCACGGCTTGCCCTGCTGGCACCGCGGGCAGCGCTTCACGCCATCACTTTCGACCAATACCCACCCCCGCGCTACAACCTTCGAATCGAAGGGGGGATCACTCCCCACCCTTCTGAACGAAGGAGCGCACGAAGTCCTCGGCGTTTTCTTCGAGCACATCATCGATTTCGTCCAGAACGGAGTCCACGTCGTCGCTCAGCTTCTCGTGGCGCTCCTTCAGGTCCTCCGAAGCCTGCGCGTCCTGGGTCTGCTCCTCGGCCTGTTCGGTCGAGTGCGTCGCCTTCTGCTGGCCGCCGCCGGTGTCCTTGGTTGCCATAACCCTCACCCCGCTCAGTTCGCCTGCCGATCGGTGATGATCAGACCCTATAGGCCGGGTCCGACATCGGCCCCGCAGTTTCCACAACGTGCGGGGGCCACCTCGATGATTCCCGGGCGGTGGGGTTTCCACCCTGTCCGCCCGGAGCGGTTCGAGTACCCGCTGATCCGGCCGCTGATCGCGCTCAGCCGCCCGACAGGACCCTGACCAGGTCTTCCGCCGTGCGACAGCGGTCCAGCAGCTCCTTGACGTGATTTCGCGTTCCGCGTAGGGGTTCCAGGGTTGGAACGCGCTGGAGGGAGTCCCGGCCGGGGAGGTCGAAGATGACCGAGTCCCAGCTGGCCGCGGCGACGTCGTCGGCGTACTGCTCCAGGCAGCGGCCGCGGAAGTAGGCGCGGGTGTCCTCCGGTGGCTTCCTGCGGGCCCTGTCGACCTCGGACTCGTCCAGGAGCCGCTTGATGCGTCCGCGGGCCGCCAGGCGGTTGTACAGGCCCTTCTCGGCACGTACGTCGGCGTACTGGAGGTCGACCAGGTGGAGCCGGGCGGCGTCCCAGTCGAGGTCGTCGCGGCGGCGGTAGCCCTCCATCAGCTCCCGCTTGGCGACCCAGTCGAGCTCGCCGGCGAGGCTCATGGGGTCGTTCTCCAGCCGGCCGAGGGTGTCCTCCCAGCGGCTGAGGACGTCCTTGGTCTGGTCGTCGGCGTCGGCGCCGTAGCGTTCCTCGACGTACTTGCGGGCCAGTTCGAAGTACTCCATCTGGAGCTGGACCGCGGTGAGGGTGCGCCCGCTGCGCAGGGTGACCAGGCGCTTGAGGGACGGGTCGTGGGAGACCTGGTGGAGGGTGCGGACGGGCTGGTCGACGGCGAGGTCCACGGCGATGAAGCCGTCCTCGATCATGGACAGGACCAGGGCGGTGGTGCCGAGCTTGAGGTAGGTCGAGATCTCGGAGAGGTTGGCGTCGCCGATGATCACGTGGAGGCGGCGGTACTTCTCCGCGTCGGCGTGCGGTTCGTCGCGGGTGTTGATGATGGGGCGTTTGAGGGTGGTCTCCAGGCCGACCTCGACCTCGAAGTAGTCCGCGCGCTGGCTGAGCTGGAAGCCGTGTTCGTGTCCGTCCTGGCCGATGCCCACGCGGCCCGCTCCGGCGAAGACCTGGCGGGAGACGAAGAAGGGCGTGAGGTGGCGCACGATGTCCGAGAACGGGGTCTCCCGCTTCATCAGGTAGTTCTCGTGCGTGCCGTAGGAGGCGCCCTTGTTGTCGGTGTTGTTCTTGTAGAGGTGGATGGGCTGTGCTCCGGGCAGCTGGGCGGCCCGTTCGGCGGCCTCGGCCATGATCCGTTCGCCGGCCTTGTCCCAGAGGACGGCGTCGCGGGGGTTGGTGACCTCGGGGGCGCTGTATTCGGGGTGGGCGTGGTCGACGTAGAGCCGTGCACCGTTGGTGAGGATGACGTTGGCGAGGCCGATGTCCTCGTCGGTGAGCTGGCTGGAGTCGGCGGCCTCCCGGGCGAGGTCGAAGCCTCGCGCGTCCCGCAGCGGGTTCTCCTCCTCGAAGTCCCAGCGGGCCCGGCGGGCCCGGTGCATCGCCGCCGCGTAGGCGTTGACGATCTGGGACGAGGTGAGCATGGCATTGGCGTTGGGGTGACCGGGGACGGAGATCCCGTACTCCGTCTCGATGCCCATTACTCGCCGTACGGTCATGCGGCCCTCCTTGCCCGGCGGCACCCTCGGTCGTGGGCGCCGCTCAAGTACCGCTGGCGCTCCGGTGCGTGTGCGGTGCCCGTCCCCGCACTGCGCGACTCGGCGGTAGGAAAGAGCCTAGAACGCCTTTGCGCTGGTGGGGAGATCATTTGCGTCATTGGCTGCTCCGGTCGTGGCCGGAAAAACAGTCGGCTGCGGGTACCCGGTGAGGGCACCCGCAGCCGCCCTGCTTTTACAGGTACTGACCGGTGTTCGCCACCGTGTCGATGGAGCGTCCGGTGTCCGCGCCCTGCTTTCCGGTGATGAGCGTACGGATGTAGACGATCCGCTCGCCCTTCTTTCCGGAGATCCGGGCCCAGTCGTCCGGGTTGGTGGTGTTGGGCAGGTCCTCGTTCTCCTTGAACTCGTCCACGCATGCCTGGAGCAGGTGGGAGACGCGGAGGCCCTTCTGGGTCTTTTCCAGGAAGTCCTTGATCGCCATCTTTTTGGCGCGTCCGACGATGTTCTCGATCATGGCGCCGGAGTTGAAGTCCTTGAAGTAGAGGACTTCCTTGTCGCCGTTGGCGTAGGTGACTTCCAGGAAGCGGTTCTCCTCGGATTCCGCGTACATCTGCTCCACGGCCGTCTGGATCATGCTCTGGACGGTCGTGGTGCGGTCGCCGCCGTGCTCGCCGAGGTCGTCGGTGTGCAGCGGGAGGCGTTCGGTGAGGTACTTGCCGAAGATGTCCTTGGCGGCCTCGGCGTCGGGACGCTCGATCTTGATCTTCACGTCGAGCCGGCCGGGGCGCAGGATGGCGGGGTCGATCATGTCCTCGCGGTTGGAGGCGCCGATCACGACCACGTTCTGCAGGCCCTCCACACCATCGATCTCGGCGAGCAGCTGGGGGACGATGGTGTTCTCCACGTCCGAGCTGACGCCGGAGCCGCGGGTGCGGAAGAGGGACTCCATCTCGTCGAAGAAGACGATGACGGGGGTGCCCTCGCTGGCTTTCTCACGTGCACGCTGGAAGACGAGGCGGATCTGTCGCTCGGTCTCGCCGACGTACTTGTTGAGCAGCTCGGGGCCCTTGATGTTCAGGAAGAAGCTCTTGCCGGAAGCCTGGCCGGTGACCTCGGCGACCTTCTTGGCGAGCGAGTTCGCGACGGCTTTGGCGATGAGTGTCTTGCCGCAGCCGGGCGGGCCGTAGAGCAGGACGCCCTTGGGCGGGCGCAGCTCGTGCTCCTTGAACAGGTCCGGGTAGAGGTAGGGCAGCTCGACCGCGTCGCGGATGGCCTCGATCTGGTTGCCGAGGCCGCCGATCTGCTCGTAGCCGATGTCGGGGACTTCTTCGAGGACGAGTTCCTCGACCTCGCTCTTGGGCACGACCTCGTAGACGTAGCCGGAGCGGGGTTCGAGCAGGAGGGCGTCGCCGGGGCGGATGGTGACGTCCAGCAGCGGCTCGGCGAGCCGCACCACCCGTTCCTCGTCGGTGTGCCCCAGTACGAGGGCTCGCTCGCCGTCCTCGAGGATCTCCTTGAGGGTGACGATGTCGCCGACGCGCTCGTACTCCATGGCTTCGACCACGTTGAGCGCTTCGTTGAGCATGACTTCCTGGCCGCGCCGCAGGTCGTCGAGTTCGACGCCGGGGCTGACGTTCACCCGGAGTTTGCGGCCGCCGGTGAAGATGTCTGCGGTGCCGTCCTCGTTGGCTTGCAGGAAGACACCGAAGCCGGCCGGCGGCTGGGCGAGCCGGTCGACCTCTTCCTTGAGGGCCACGATCTGGTCGCGGGCCTCGCGGAGGGTGTTGGCCAGTCGCTCGTTCTGGGCGGATACGCCGGCCAGGTTTGTCTGCAGCTCGACGATCCGCTCTTCGAGAATCCTCGTGTGGCGCGGAGAGTCGGCGAGCTTGCGGCGCAGGACGGCGATCTCCTGCTCAAGGTAGGCGATCTGCCCGGCCGGGTCGTCGGACCCGCGTCCCGGGCGGATGCCGCGGTTCATGTCGTCGTCGTGGGCTGCCACGGTCCTCACCTCCTCCAAGGGGAGCTGGACGCTTCCAGACCCTACCTGGGTGGGTGTCGATTGAAACCCCTAGATCACAAAGACTGTCAAGGTGTGTCGTCGGTCACCCGGTGCGCACTCCCTCGCACGGAGGGGATACCCACTGAACGTGATGGGAAAGCAGCTTGTTCCATGTGCGGCGTGGCCAAAACCCTTCACGGCTGGCCGGAGTTGTCCGGTGGGCGGTGTTCGGCCTTGCGTGCGGGCAGCACTCGGCGCGCTCGCACGATCATCACGCAGAGCGACGGTACAGGCGGACGCGGTCACTGCCGTGGTGGCCTGAAGTGATCGACCCGGCCGCCGTGGCATCCCTCTCCCGGTCCGGCGCTGGTACCCGAGGGGGCGGGGCCGGAAACCCCGGGGCCGGTCCCACGTGGCCGTGAACGGGGCGGAGGTAGGGTCGGGGGTGTTCAACAGCCGCTGGAGCGGACCGGGCTGGCCCTCGCGGCACCCGGGCCGGCCGGCGATCCGATGGCAGGAGAGATGACCGTGCAGCAGGAGGCCCCGGGCGGCGAGGCACTGGAGGTCTGGATCGACCAGGATCTGTGTACCGGCGACGGGATCTGTGCCCAGTACGCCCCGGAGGTGTTCGAGCTGGACATCGACGGGCTGGCCTATGTGAAGGGCGCGGACGACGAGCTGCTGCAGGCTCCTGGGGCGACCACGTCGGTGCCGTTGCCGTTGCTGACCGATGTGGTGGACTCGGCGAAGGAGTGTCCCGGCGAGTGCATTCATGTGCGCCGGGTTTCGGACAGGGTAGAGGTGTACGGCCCCGACGCGGAGTGAGTGCGGTTCAGACGGTGTGGGCCCCGGCCGGGGTGGAGCGGAGGAAGGCGTTGCCGTTCCACTGCCATGTGGCCGGGGTCTTCGTGTCGGGGCAGCAACTGGGCACGGCGTCCGTGGAGTAGCCGAGCAGCGTGGCGGAGACGGCACGCGCGTGTACGGCGAAGTCGGTGACCGTGAGGCGTTCCTTGGGTTCGACGAGGGTGGCGACCACGCGGGGCCTGGTGTCGTCGGCGGCGCGGGTGAGGACGTAGACGCCGTCGGGCGGGGTGCCCATGGGGGCGTCGCAGTGCACCACGGCGACGGTTTCCGGCCTGCCGTCGCCGTCCAGGTCTCCGGTGGCCTTTTTGGTGACCACCGCCTTGACGGGTCCGCACTCCAGGGGGAAGTGCACGCCGCTCGTGCTCGGTGGCGCGGCGAGGGCGGCGGCGGGGGCGGACTCGGTCCTGGTGCCGGGGGCGGTCTGGGCGGCCGTGGCCGATCCGGGCTGGATGACGGAGGACAGGGCCACGACGCCGGCGATTGCGGTGGCGGTCGCGAGCCAGTGGATGGGCCGGGTCTGGACGTGGGCGAGCTCCGGAACGGCGGATTGCTGCACGAGGAGTGTCTCCTGTGAGGGCTGTGCCGGTGGGGTGGCCTGCATGGTGCCACACGTCACAGTGCGGGGGAACGGCGGGGTCCGGGATTTCCGCAGGCGGCACGCTCCCGCGTGGGGTCGTACCGGAGGGCGGGGGTGTCGTGGGGTCCTGGTGCCCGGTCAACGAAGGGGCGCCGTGGCCGAGTTCCCGTTGGTCGGGGGAACTCGGCCACGGCGCCCTCGCGTTGTACGCGCGCGTGGCCGGTCAGCGGCCGGCGCCGCCGTCGGCGTTGGGGCCGGCGTAGTCCTCGCCGTAGGCGCCCTTGGCGGGGCGTCGGCGGCGCATGGGCGGCTCGACGCCGTCCGCGAGGCGGCGGGCGGTGAGCAGGAAGCCGGTGTGGCCGATCATGCGGTGGTCGGGGCGGACGGCCAGGCCCTCGATGTGCCAGTTGCGGATCATGGATTCCCAGGCGGTCGGCTCGTTGAAGCAGCCGATCTCGCGGATGGACTCCACGGTCCGGGCGAGCTGCGTGGTGGTGGCCACGTAGCAGCAGAGGATGCCGCCGGGGACGAGTGCCTTGGAGACGGCCTCCAGGCACTCCCAGGGGGCGAGCATGTCGAGGATGACGCGGTCGACGTCGGCGTCGGACAGGTTGTCCTGGAGGTCGCCGACGGTGAGCTGCCAGGCGGGGTGCGGACCGCCGAAGTAGCGCTCCACGTTCTGCTTGGCGATCTCCGCGAAGTCCTCGCGGCGCTCGTAGGAGTGCAGCATGCCCTGGTCGCCGATGGCCCGCAGCAGGAAGCTGCTGAGCGAGCCGGAGCCCACGCCGGCCTCCACGACGCGGGCGCCGGGGAAGATGTCGGCGAAGGCGAGGATCTGCCCCGCGTCCTTCGGGTAGACGACGGCTGCCCCGCGGGGCATGGACAGGACGTAGTCGGGGAGCAGGGGGCGCAGCGCGAGGTAGGCGACGTTGCCGGTGGTGCGGACAACGCTGCCCTCGGGAGCGCCGATCAGTTCGTCGTGCGGGAAGGAACCCTTGTGGGTGTGGAAATTCTTCCCGGCTTCGAGCGTGAACGTGTAGTGGCGACCCTTGGGGTCGGTCAGCTGTACCTGGTCCCCGACCTTGAAGGGCCCGCGCCTGCGGGCGGCACCGGTCGGTTCGGACATGTGAACAGACTACCGGTTCCCCGCGGGCGGCTCGGACCAACCGCTGGGACGGGGTCGACGGTGCGGGCGGACGGTCGGGGCGTCGTGGCTGATCGTGGGGTGGCCGGGGCGCCGGCGTGCGCTCAGGCCGGCCTTGCCATCGCCTTGACGAAGGCGCGCTCGACGTCGGCCGCCGACAGGACGCCGTAGATCTCGCCGGTCTCCTCGACGACCAGGTACTCGGTGGCGGGGGTGGCCCGCAGGATGTCCAGGAGTTCTTCTCCGGCCAGCTCGGCGGAGACCCGCATGCCGTCGGTCAGGTCCTGGGCGAGGCCGCTGACGGCGACCCAGGGGCGGCGGTGCTCGGGTACGCCGACGATGGCGGCCTCGCGGACGAGCGAGAGCGGGTTGCCGTCGGCGTCGACCACGACCAGGGCGCGGGCCCCGGCGGCGTTGGCGCGGCGCAGGGCCTCGGAGAGGGGGGTGTCGTTCTCGACCGGCACGGCCCGCCGGGTGAGGGTGCGGGCGCGCAGGTCGGGGAGGTGTTCGCGCAGCCGGGCCATGCGCAGGCTGTTGCCGGCGCCGGTCCAGATGATCGCGGCGAGGATGGCGGCGAGCAGGGCGTCGGTGACGGTGTTCATGCCGCCCATGTCCTCGCCGCCGCCGCCGAGAGCGCCGGAGGAGTTGAGCAGCGGCAGGCCGATCAGGACGGAGATGGCGAGGGCGCGGCCGACCCAGGCGGCGGCGACGGTGCCGCTCATCGGTTTGCCGGTGAGTTTCCAGACGACGGCGCGGAGCATGCGGCCGCCGTCGAGGGGGAGGCCGGGGAGGAGGTTGAAGATCGCCACGATGAGGTTGGAGACCATCAGGCCGGCCAGCAGGACGCCTGGGACGGTGCCGGGCTCGACGGGTTTCATGGCGAGGTAGAACAGGCCGGCCAGTACGAGGGAGAGCAGGGGGCCGACGAAGGCGAGGACGAACTCGCGGCCGGGGGTTTCGGCCTCCTTCTCGATCTCCGAGACGCCGCCGAAGAACTGCAGCTGGATGCGGCGGACCGGCAGCTTGAAGCGGATCGCGGCGACCGTGTGGGCCAGCTCGTGGATCAGGACGGAGGCGTAGAAGGCGACCGCGAAGAAGAGGGAGACCAGGTAGCGGGCGGCGCCCAGCTCGGGCAGCACGCGGTCGAGCTGTCCGCCGAAGACCCAGGTGATCAGGGCGGCTACGAGGAACCAGCTGGGTGCGACGTAGACGGGTACGCCGAAGGGGCGGCCCATGAGGATGCCGCCACCGGGTTCCTTGGGCCTCGGCTGGGGCGGCCGGCCCTTGGCGATACCGGAGTGCGCGAGGGAACGGTGGTCGGGGTCGGTGCCGGTGCCGGGGGCTCGGTGGGCCGGCGCGGCCGGACCGGGGGCGGCGGGTGGTCCGGTGGTGGCGGCCCCGTCGGGTGTACCGGTGGTGGCGGCCGGGTCCGGCGTCCGGCGTGGTGCCGTCGGGTCCGTTTCCGCTGCCGTGCGCGCGGTGTCGTCCGTAGTCGTGTCCGCGGTGTCGTCCGTGTCCGCGGTGTCGTCCGTGGCCGTGTCCGCGGTGTCGTCCGTGGCCGTGTCCGGCGCCTTGTCCTCGGATCGGTCCGTGGGGGCGGCGGGCTGTTGCCCGGATGCCGTGGATTCGGGCTCGTGGCCGGAGTGGTCGGTGGGTCCGGTCGCCGGGGCCGTAGGGTCCGCGGGGTGCTCGGCCGGCTCGTCGTTGCCGGACCGCGGCTGCCCGCTCCCGCCGCTCACGTCCACGGTGTCCCCTCGTTCGAAGCGTCTTCCGCACCTGCCGGACGGAAGGGTCTCTGGTCGATGGTATGCGGCCGTGGTGGCACGTTTCGCCCCGGCACCCCTTGTGTTTGCCCCGAGGACGCGTGGGTGACGCGGGCGGCGACCGGGGCACTGTCAGTGGTGGGCCGTAAGGTCTGTGGACATGGACAGCAGCATCGACGAGGCGGCGGCCCTGCCGGGCGACGGTGACGGAGCGGCGGCCGACCCGGCGAGCGGCGCCGTCGAGAGCCGTGCCCGGGAAGCGGCCGGCCCCGCCCCGGGCGACAGCCCGGAGACGAGCGACAACCCGGTGACGAGCGACAACCCGGTGACGAGCGACAGCCCGGGGTCGAGCGACAACCCGGTGGCGAGCACTGCCCCCGTAGTGAGCAGTAGCCCGGTCGTGAGCGGGAGTCCGGAGGCGAGCGGCAGCCCAGTCGTGAGCAGCGGTCCGGAGGCGAGCGGCAGCCCAGTCGTGAGCAGCGGTCCGGAGACGAGCGGCAGCCCCGTCGTGAGCAGCGGTCCGGAGGCGAGCGGTGCCACCGTGGCGGGCGGTAGCCCCGTGGTGGGCGGGGGTGTGGAGCGGGTGGCCGGGGCGCGGAGCGCCGTCGCGCCGACCTCGTTGTCGCCCTCCCGGGCCAGTGACTTCATGCAGTGTCCGCTGCTGTACCGGTTCCGGGTGATCGACCGGCTGCCGGAGAAGCCGAGCGAGGCGGCGACGCGGGGCACGCTGGTGCACGCCGTGCTGGAGCGGCTGTTCGACGCGCCCGCCGGGGAGCGGACCGCGCCGCGGGCGAAGGCGCTGATTCCGGGGCAGTGGGACCGGCTGCGGGAGAGCCGTCCGGAGGTGACCGGGCTGTTCGCCGACGACCCGGAGGGCGAGCGGCTGGCCGGATGGCTCGCGGAGGCGGAGCGGCTCGTGGAGCGCTGGTTCACGCTGGAGGACCCGACGCGGCTGGAGCCGGCCGAGCGGGAGCTGTTCGTGGAGGCGGAGCTGGAGTCGGGACTGCGGCTGCGCGGGATCATCGACCGGGTGGACGTGGCGCCCACCGGCGAGGTGCGCATCGTCGACTACAAGACGGGCAAGGCGCCCCGTGCGGAGTACGCCGAGGGTGCGCTGTTCCAGATGAAGTTCTACGCCCTGGTCGTCTGGCGGCTGAAGCGGATCGTGCCGCGCCGGCTCCAGCTGGTCTACCTCGGCAGCGGGGATGTGCTGACGTACGACCCCGTGCTCGCGGATCTGGAGCGGGTGGAGCGCAAACTGCACGCGCTGTGGGAGGCGATCCGGCAGGCCACGGAGACGGGGAACTGGCGGCCCCGGCCGACGAGGCTGTGCGGCTGGTGCGATCACCAGGCGCACTGCCCGGAGTTCGGCGGTACTCCCCCGCCCTATCCGCTTCCGGTGGGGCCGCCCGAGTCCGGGAGGGGGTGAAGCGGGAATCGCGCGCAGGGCAGAATGGGCCCGGACGAGCGAAGGAGTGTCACGTGGCCATCCGCGTCCTACTGGTCGACGACCAGCCCCTGCTGCGTACGGGTTTCCGGATGATCCTGGAGGCCGAGCAGGATCTCGCGGTCGTGGGCGAGGCCGGTGACGGCCTGCAGGCTCTCGACCAGGTGCGCGCACTTCAGCCCGATGTGGTGCTGATGGACATCCGGATGCCCCGGATGGACGGTGTGGAGGCGACCCGGCAGATCACCGGGCCGGGGCGGGACGGTCCGGCCAAGGTGCTGGTGCTGACCACGTTCGACCTGGACGAGTACGTGGTGGAGGCGCTGCGGGCCGGGGCCAGCGGTTTCCTGCTCAAGGACGCGCCCGCCAACGAGCTGGTGCAGGCGATCCGGGTGGTCGCGGCCGGTGAGGCCATGCTCGCGCCGAGCATCACGCGGCGGCTGCTGGACAAGTACGCCACGCATCTGCCGTCCGGTGAGGAGCCGGTGCCGGACACCCTGCACACGCTCACCGACCGTGAGGTGGAGGTGCTGAAGCTGGTGGCGCGCGGGCTGTCCAACGCCGAGATCGCGGCGGATCTGTTCGTCAGCGAGACGACGGTGAAGACGCATGTGGGGCATGTGCTCACCAAGCTCGGCCTCAGGGACCGGGTGCAGGCGGCGGTGTACGCGTACGAGAGCGGTCTGGTGCGCCCCGGCGCGCAGTAGTCCGCAGGGCGGCGCGTGGTCCGTACGACGGCGAAGGGCGCCCTCCCCCAGGGGACGGGCGCCCTTGCCGTAGCCGGTGTCAGCTCTTGCTGAGTTCCCAGAACCGGAACACCGTGGAGGCGTCCAGGCAGTACTCCAGGCCGTAGACGCCGTCACGGACGACCGCGTACTGCTTGGCCTGCCAGACCGGCAGGACGGGCAGTTCGTCGGCGACGATGTCCTGCAGCCTGCCGAAGTCCTTGTCGGTCGCGGAGCGGTCGCTCTGTGCGGCGGTGCCGGGGATGAGGTTCCCGGTGATCGTGCGGTTGCTGTAGTTGTTGTCCAGCACGTTGCCCTTGCCGAAGAAGGGGGCCGTGAAGTTGTCGGCGTCCGGGTAGTCGGGCACCCAGCCCTTCACGTACACGCCGTACTTGCCGGCGGCGATGTCCTTCTCGTACTGGTCGAAGGCGACCGACTTGACGTCGGCGTCGAACAGGCCGCTGGCGTTGAGCTGGCCGGCGATGGCCTTCAGCTCCTCGTCGGTGGCGGGGCCGTAGCGGGACGGCGTGGACCACAGGGTGAGCTTGACCTTGCCGGTGACCCCGTCGGCGCGGAGTGCGGCGGCGGCCTTGGCCTTGGAGGGGCGGGCGCCGTAGGTGTCGAAGAAGGCGGTGTTGTGGCCCGCGATGCCCGCCGGGATGATCGAGTACAGCGGGGTGGCGGTGCCCTGGTACACGTTCTGCATCAGGGCGTCGCGGTCGATGAGGTAGGCGATGGCCTTGCGGACGCCGAGCTTGCCGGCCACCGGGTCCTTCATGTTGAAGACCAGGTGCTGGACCTCGGCGCTGGTGCCCTCGATGACCTCGACGCCCTTGTCGTCGCCCTGCTGGTCGAGCTGGGCGATGTCGGAGGCGGTCAGACCTCGGTAGGCGATGTCGATGCCGCCGTCGAGGAGGGTCTGCTTCAGGGCGGTGCGGTCGCCGTGGAAGAACTTGAGGGTGATGCCGGAGTTCTTGACCTTGGCGGTGCCCTTGTAGTTGCCGTTGACGGAGAAGACGGCCTGGTCCTGGTCGAAGGAGTCCAGCTGGTAGGGGCCCGAGCCGACGGCCTTGTGGTCGGTGCGCAGGCCGTTCGCGTCGTACTGGCGGTGGTCCACGATGGAGCCGGCGCCGGAGGCGATCTTGCTGGGGAAGGTGGCGTCGGGCACCTTCAGGTGGAAGACGGCCGTCTTCGCGTCCGGTGTCTCGATCTTGTCGAGCATCGGGAACATGATCGCGGGACCGGCGGGGTCGGCGATCTTCAGCATGCGGTCGAAGGAGAACTTCACGTCCGCGGAGGTGAGGTCGTCACCGTTGCTGAACTTCAGGCCGTCCTTCAGTTCGCACTTGTAGACCATGGCCCGGGTGTCGGTGAAGCCGCACTGCTTCGCCAGTTCGGGCTGGGGTTCGGTCCCGCCCTTGGGGAAGCTGAGCAGCGACTGGAAGACGTTGTTGAACAACAGCCACGATCCGGGGTCGTAGCCGGATGCCGGGTCCGTGGCGAGGACGTCGTCGGACATCCCCATCACCACGGAGGAGCCGGTCCCCCCGGAGTCACCGGTCTCGGATCCGCAGCCGGTCAACAGGCCGGAGGCCAGCCCCGCCACGATGGGCAGGACCGGCCACTGGTTGCGCAGGTTCACTCGAAGTGCCTTGTCGTCGGTTCGTCAGCCCGGGGCCGCCGTCCCTGGTCCCGGGCCCCGGGGCCGTGCCGTGCTCGGCCCCGGGTGGAGAGCCGTCAGCCGCTCACACCGCGGCCGAGCTCCCACAGCTGAAGCGTCGAGGAGGAGTTGAGGGCGTAGGCCACGCCCGTGATGTCGTCCCGTGCGGCGACGTACTGCTTGCCCTGCCACAGCGGCAGGACCGGGACGTCCTCGGCGACGGTGTCCTGGATCTCGGTCAGGCTCTTGGACGCGCTGAGCCGGTCTGCCTCGCGGCGGGACTGCGGGATCAGCGAGCGCTGGATGTCGCCGTTGCTGTACGGCGAGCCGAGGAAGTTGTCCTTGTCGAGGAAGGGCGCGAGGAAGTTGTCGGCGTCCGGGAAGTCGGGGAACCAGCCCATGCCGTAGACGTCGTACTGGCCCTTCTGCTCGGCGGGCCGGAAGGTCTTCCAGGGGTGACCCTCGATGGAGGCGTCGAACAGGCCGCTGTCGTTGAGCTGCTTCTGCAGGACCTCGAACTCCTGCTTGGTGGCCGACCCGTAGTGGTCGGTGGTGTAGTGCAGGGTCAGCTTCACCGGGGTGGTGATGCCGGCCTTGCCGAGCAGGGTCTTGGCCTTGTCGACGCTGGGGTTGCCGTACTTGTTGAAGAACGAGTTGGAGTGGCCGGTGATGGTGGCCGGGACCAGCGAGTACAGCGGCTCGGCCTGGGTGCCGTAGACCTTGGAGACCAGTTCGCCGCGGTTGATGAGCTGCGCCATGGCCTGGCGTACGGCCTTGGACTTGACGGTCGAGGCGTTGGTGTCGAAGGCCAGGTAGCGGATTTCCAGGCCCGGCATGTCGACCAGGTCGACGTTCTCGTCGCTGTCGGCGTCCAGCTTCTGGATCTGGGCGGGCGACATGGTGCGGGTCATGACGTCGATGTCGCCCTTGTCGATCGCGTTGCCCATGGCGTCGCCGTCGGTGAAGGCGCGCAGCTCGACCTTGTCGTTGTTCACCGTCACGCTGCCCTTGTAGGAAGGGTTCTTCGTGAAGGTGGCGCTGACGATGGCGTCGTTCTTGACCTCGGCGCTGAAGGTGTAGGGGCCGGAACCGTCGACGTCGAAGCCGTCGCGGAGCTTGTCCTTCTGGTAGTCCTTGGGGTTGACGATGCCCGCGACCGGGGTGGAGAGCTTGTACGGGAAGGTGGCGTCGGCGGTCTTCAGGTGGAAGACGACTTCGCGGTCGCCCTGCGTCTCGATGGTGTCGATGGTGTTCAGCAGGGCGGCGACACCGCTGTCGGCATTGATGCGCAGGGCGCGCTCGATGGAGTACTTGACGTCCTGGGCGGTCACCGGGTCCCCGCTCGCGAACGTCAGTCCCTCACGCAGCTTGCAGGCGTAGCGCTCGCTGCCGCTGTCGGTGAAGGAGCAGCTCTCGGCGGCGTCCGGGGCGGGGGTGCCTTCGCCCCTGGGCTGCGCCATCAGGGTCTGCACGGACTGGCGCAGGATGTTCCAGGTGCCGACGTCGTAGGCGTAGGCCGGGTCGAGGGGCGCCGGGGCGTCCGTGGTGGCCGTGAACTGGTCCGTGGTACCGACGACGATGGCGTCACCGCTCTTGCTCCCGCTGTCGGATCCGCCGCACGCGGCGAGAACCGGGGTGAGCAGGCCGGCCACCGCCGGCAGCACCAAAGTCTTGCGGTTCATGCGGGAGTTTCTCCAGAGCTGTTCGGGTCCCTGTATCCGGCATGCATGGGTGGTGCGGCGGACCGTGGGGGTTCTCGGCGATGTTCTCGCGATGAGATTAGTCCGCGCCCGCAGGGGGACTCACAGCCGCGTGAGTTGACCCTCCATCACGGAGTGGAACCGGTCGCGGACGCACCGAAAACCCGACAGTGGCAGGATTAGTGCAGCATCCCACCAATCGGGACACAAGGTCTTACGGAAACGCCTCGACCAGGGTCGGTCAGCACACTTGGCCAACGTTGTCGAGGCCCGCAGGCGTGGGGAACGTCACACTTCCAACTGTGCGGCCGGTCAGTGGAATTCGGCCGCGCGACCCGCACCGAATTCCACTGGGGTGCACTTCCCGGGAAATACGTCCAGCGGGGTCGATGCACATTGCACTCGTCGCGGCTCTTCGCGCAGGTGATACCGCCGGTGACCGGCTAGCGCATTTCCGTCATCAGGCCCCGCAGAAATGCCAGGTCGACCTTCTCCAGCGAGGAGACGACGGTGCGTCCGTCAGCCGGGCGGATGGGTGCCACGGAGGGTACGGCGACCACGCGGCAGCCCGCGGCCTCGGCGGCGGCGACGCCGGTCGCGGTGTCCTCGACCACGGCGCATCTGGCCGGATCCGCGCCGAGTCCCGCGGCGGCGAGCAGGTACGGGTCGGGGAAGGGCTTGGTGCGGGAGACCTCGTCGCCGGCGATGGAGAGGGCGAAGTGGTGCGGGCCCAGCACGGTCAGTACGCGGTCGATGATGCGCCGGTGGGAGGCGGAGACCAGGGCGGTCGGGATCTCGCACTCGTACAGCTCGGCGAGGAGCCGGGCGGCGCCCGGCATCAGCGGCAGGGTCCGGCCGATCCGGTCCTCGAACCCCTCGTTGAGCAGCACGGTGAGTTCGGCGAGGGTGACGTCGGCGCCGGTCGCCTCGATGAGGAAGCCGGCGCTGCGGGTCATGGGGCCGCCGACCACGACGTGGCGCCAGGTGTCGTCCAGGGTGTGCCCGAGGGAGGCGAAGACGTCCACCTCGACGTCCCACCAGAAGCCTTCGGTGTCGACCAGGGTGCCGTCCATGTCGAGGAGCACCGCCTGCAGGGCGGAGTCTTCGGCCGTACGGGTTCCTGGCGCGGGGACCGTACTGGTCATCCGGGCGCACCTCCTTGAGGGACGACCAGGCCGGTTCCCGGGCTGGGAACCGGCCTGCAGTGGACCGACCAGTGTACGACTTATCCGATCAGTGTGCTGGGTGAGACACGCGTCACCGTGCGTTGAAGTATTTCGCCTCGGGGTGGTGGATCACGATCGCGTCCGTGGACTGTTCGGGGTGCAGCTGGAACTCCTCGGAGAGGTGGACCCCGATCCGCTCGGGCCGGAGCAGTTCGGCGATCTTGGCGCGGTCCTCCAGGTCGGGGCAGGCGCCGTAGCCGAGGGAGAAGCGGGCGCCCCGGTACTTCAGGGCGAACATGTCCTCGATGCCGGCGGGGTCCTCGCCGCCGAAGCCGAGTTCGGCGCGGACGCGGGCGTGCCAGTACTCGGCCAGTGCCTCGGCCAACTGGACGGACAGGCCGTGGAGTTCCAGGTAGTCGCGGTAGGCGTTGGCCTCGAACAGCTTGGCCGTCTCCTCGCCGATGCGCGAGCCGACGGTGACGACCTGGAAGCCGACCACGTCCGTCTCGCCGGACTCCTCCGGGCGGAAGAAGTCGGCCAGGCACAGCCGCCGGCCGCGGCGCTGGCGGGGGAAGGTGAACCGGGTGCGCTCGTTGCCCCGTTCGTCCAGGACGATCAGGTCGTCGTCCTTGGAGACGCAGGGGAAGTAGCCGTAGACGACGGCCGCTTCGAGCAGGTTCTCGGTCTGGAGCCGGTCCAGCAGGCCGCGCAGCCGGGGGCGGCCCTCGCTCTCCACCAGTTCCTCGTAGGACGGGCCCTCGCCGGTGCGGGTCTGCTTCAGCCCCCACTGGCCCTTGAACAGCGCGCCCTCGTCCAGCCAGCTCGCGTACTCCTTGAGCTGGATCCCCTTGATCACCCGGGTGTCCCAGAAGGGCGGGGTGGGGACGGGGTTGTCGACGGCGACGTCGGAACGGACGTGCCCCTCCGCGGGGCGCTCCGCCACCTCCGTGGCGGCGGTGGCGCGGACCCGGCGCTGGCGCAGTTCGGGCAGCTTGGCGCCGGGCACGCCGCGCTTGACGCCGATCAGGGCGTCCATCAGGCGCAGGCCCTCGAAGGCGTCGCGGGCGTAGCGGACTTCGCCGTCGTAGATCTCGTGCAGGTCCTGCTCGACGTAGGCCCGGGTCAGGGCGGCGCCGCCGAGGATCACCGGGAAGCGGGCGGACAGGCCGCGCTGGTTCAGCTCCTCCAGGTTCTCCTTCATGATCACCGTGGACTTCACCAGCAGGCCGGACATGCCGATGACGTCGGCCCTGTGCTCCTCGGCCGCCTCCAGGATCGCCGAGACCGGCTGCTTGATGCCCAGGTTGACGACGTTGTAGCCGTTGTTGGAGAGGATGATGTCGACGAGGTTCTTGCCGATGTCGTGCACGTCGCCGCGCACGGTGGCCAGCACGATGGTGCCCTTGCCCTCGGTGTCCGACTTCTCCATGTGCGGTTCGAGGTGGGCGACGGCGGCCTTCATGACCTCGGCGGACTGCAGGACGAACGGCAGCTGCATCTGACCGGAGCCGAACAGCTCGCCGACGACCTTCATGCCGTCCAGGAGGGTCTCGTTGACGATGTCGAGCGCCGGGCGGTCCTGGAGGGCGGTGTCCAGGTCGGCCTCCAGGCCGTTGCGCTCGCCGTCGATGATGCGGCGCTTGAGCCGCTCCTCCAGGGGCAGCGCGGCCAGTTCCTCGGCCTTGCCGGCCTTCAGGGACTTCGCGGTGGCGCCCTCGAAGAGCTGCATGAGCTTCTGGAGGGGGTCGTAGCCCTCGCTGCGGCGGTCGTAGATCAGGTCCAGGGCGGTGCCGACCTGCTCATCGTCGAACCGGGCGATCGGCAGGATCTTGGAGGCGTGCACGATCGCCGAGTCCAGGCCCGCCTTGACGCACTCGTCCAGGAAGACGGAGTTCAGCAGGATGCGGGCGGCCGGGTTGAGGCCGAAGGAGATGTTCGACAGGCCCAGCGTGGTCTGGACGGCCGGGTGGCGCTTCTTCAGTTCGCGGATCGCCTCGATGGTGGCGATGCCGTCCTTGCGGGACTCCTCCTGACCGGTGCAGATGGTGAAGGTCAGGGTGTCGATGAGGATGTCCTCCTCGCGGATGCCCCAGTTCCCGGTCAGGTCGTCGATGAGCCGTTCGGCGATCTCGACCTTCTTCTCGGGGGTGCGGGCCTGGCCCTCCTCGTCGATGGTCAGGGCGATCAGGGCCGCACCGTGCTCCCGGGCCAGCTTGGTGACCTTGGCGAAGCGGGACTCGGGGCCGTCGCCGTCCTCGTAGTTCACCGAGTTGATCACCGCGCGCCCGCCGAGCTTCTCCAGGCCCGCCTCGATGACCGGGACCTCGGTGGAGTCCAGCACGATCGGCAGAGTGGAGGCGGTGGCGAAGCGGCCGGCCAGTTCCTCCATGTCGGCGACGCCGTCCCGGCCGACGTAGTCGACGCACAGGTCGAGCATGTGGGCGCCCTCGCGGATCTGCTCCCGGGCCATCTCCACGCAGTCGTCCCAGTGGCCTTCCAGCATGGCCTGGCGGAACTTCTTCGAGCCGTTGGCGTTGGTGCGCTCGCCGATGGCCAGGTAGGAGGTGTCCTGCCGGAAGGGGACCGACTGGTAGAGGGAGGCGGCGCCGGGCTCGGGGCGCGGGTCGCGCCGGGGCGGGGTGAGGCCCTGGACGCGCTCGACGACCTGGCGCAGGTGCTCGGGGGTGGTGCCGCAGCAGCCGCCGACGAGCGAGAGGCCGTACTCGCGGACGAAGGTCTCCTGGGCGTCGGCCAGCTCGGGTGCGGTCAGCGGGTAGTGGGCACCGTCCTTGCCGAGGACGGGCAGGCCGGCGTTGGGCATGCAGGACAGCGGGATCCGGGCGTTGCGGGCGAGGTAGCGCAGGTGCTCGCTCATCTCGGCCGGGCCGGTGGCGCAGTTCAGGCCGATCATGTCGATGCCCAGCGGTTCCAGCGCGGTCAGGGCCGCGCCGATCTCGGAGCCGAGCAGCATGGTGCCGGTGGTCTCGACGGTGACGGACACGATCACCGGCAGGTCCAGGCCGAGGGCCTCCAGGCCGCGCCGGGCGCCGAGGACGGCCGCCTTGGTCTGGAGGAGGTCCTGGGTGGTCTCCACCAGCAGGGCGTCGGCGCCGCCGGTGACCAGGCCCTCGGCGTTGCGCTGATAGGCGTCGCGGAGCGTGGCGTAGGGGGCGTGGCCGAGGGTGGGCAGCTTGGTGCCGGGGCCGATGGAGCCGAGGACCCAGCGGGGGCGGCCGTCCTCGGCGGTGAACTCGTCGGCGACCTCGCGGGCGACCCGGGCGCCGGCCTCGGACAGCTCGTGGACGCGCTCGGGGATGTCGTACTCGCCGAGCGCGGAGTGGTTGGCCCCGAAGGTGTTGGTCTCGACGCAGTCGACGCCCACGGCGTAGTACGCCTCGTGGACGGAGCGGACGATGTCGGGCCGGGTGAGGTTGAGGATCTCGTTGCAGCCCTCGAGGTCCTGGAAGTCCTCGAGGGTGGGCTCCTGGGCCTGGAGCATCGTGCCCATGGCTCCGTCGGCGACCACCACACGGGTGGCGAGCGCCTCGCGGAGCGCGGACACACGGGTCCGGCTGTCGGCGGAAGGGGACGTTGGCGACGAGGCCATGGAAGGGCTCCCTGGGATGCGACGGCTGTCGGCTATGCGGTTCCCCCGACGGGCGAGGTTGCCGCACGGCGTCAGGGTAGCCGGGAGTCGGCTTGGATGGGCACCAGCGTCCACGAGGCGGACGGGTGGCCCGGATGCCACGCTCAGGCCACATGTGATGTAACAGGTGCCGACCGACCATTAGCGGGAGGTCGACATGGACCGGTAGTGTTCGACATTGCCGAACGGTGACTGTCCGTGGGCGGTCGAAGGGGATGGAGGCAGGACGGCGATGGCACGGAACATCCAGTCGCTCGAACGGGCGGCGGCGATGCTGCGGCTGCTCGCGGGCGGCGAGCGGCGGCTGGGCCTCTCGGACATCGCCTCCTCACTGGGCCTCGCCAAGGGCACCGCCCACGGCATTCTGCGCACCCTCCAGCAGGAGGGCTTCGTGGAGCAGGACGACGCCTCGGGCCGTTACCAGCTGGGCGCGGAACTGCTGCGCCTGGGCACCACCTATCTCGACGTGCACGAGCTACGGGCGCGGGCCCTGGTGTGGACCGACGACCTGGCCCGGTCCAGCGGGGAGAGCGTGCACCTGGGCGTCCTGCACCAGCAGGGCGTCCTGATCGTGCACCACGTCTTCCGGCCCGACGACAGCCGGCAGGTGCTGGAGATCGGGGCCATGCAGCCGCTGCACTCCACGGCCCTGGGCAAGGTGCTCTCGGCGTACGACCCGGTGGCGCACAGCGAGGCGCTGGAGGCCGACCGCAAGCCCTTCACCGACCGCACGGTGTGCGACCCGGGCGACTTCGAGCGTCTGCTCGACGTCACGCGCGCGCGTGGGTTCGCGGCCGACGTGGAGGAGACCTGGGAGGGCGTGGCGTCGATCGCCGCGCCGATCCACGACCGGCGCCGGATGCCCGTGGGCGCGGTCGGCATCACCGGGGCCGTGGAGCGGCTGTGCCGGGAGGGCGAGCTGCGTCCGGAACTGATCGCGGCGGTGCGGGACTGCGCCCGCGCGGTCTCCCGGGACCTGGGCGCCGGGCGGTTCTGAGCGGCGGCGGCCGGTACACGCGCAAGACCCCGAGGCCGGAATGACCGGTACGACCGGGACGCCGGGCGGCGTTCCGGCAGTCGATCTACCCTGAAATGGACAAAATGGGCTAGATCGTACGTCCACGCACGAAGGTCGATAACCCGCAGCGATCAATAACGATCCTGTTTTCGATAACAGAACTCTTGACTACCGCGTAAGGCCGAAGCAAGACTCCCGTCCATCGGTCGGCATTGTCGAACACCTACCGGCAATACGCGCTAGAGTGTGGCAGTGCCAAGGGCCGGCATCGCTCTCACCCCCGAGGGCGCCAGAACCTCCGGAGGGACCCGGGGTTCGGCTATCCCTGGACGAAGGACAAAGGAGTCGCGGGTGTCCAGCTCCGACATCTTCATCGGCGAGACCATCGGTACCGCCATACTCATCCTGCTCGGCGGCGGCGTCTGCGCCGCTGTCACGCTGAAGGCCTCCAAGGCCCGTAACGCCGGTTGGCTCGCCATCACCTTCGGGTGGGGCTTCGCGGTCCTGACGGCCGTGTACATCTCCGGACCGCTGTCCGGCGCGCACCTCAACCCGGCGGTCACCGTCGCCCTGGCCATCAAGGACAGCGACTGGAGCAACGTTCCGACCTACTTCGCCGGCCAGCTGCTCGGCGCGATGATCGGCGCGGCCCTGGTGTGGGTCGCCTACTACGGCCAGTTCCAGGCGCACCTGACGGACAAGGAGATCGTCGGCGGCCCGGGTGCGCAGGCCACCTCGGCCAAGGCGGTCGAGGCCCAGGAGAAGGGCGCCGGCCCGGTCCTCGGCGTCTTCTCCACCGGTCCGGAGATCCGCAACGCGGCGCAGAACCTCGCCACGGAGATCATCGGCACGGTCGTCCTGATCCTCGCGGTCCTCACCCAGGGCCTGAACGACAAGGGCAACGGACTCGGTGTCCTCGGCGGGCTGATCACCGCGCTCGTGGTGGTGTCGATCGGTCTCTCGCTCGGCGGCCCGACGGGCTACGCGATCAACCCGGCGCGTGACCTCGGCCCGCGCATCGTGCACAGCCTCCTGCCGCTGCCCAACAAGGGCGGTTCCGACTGGAGCTACGCCTGGATCCCGGTCGTCGGTCCGCTGATCGGCGGCGCGATCGCCGCAGGCATCTACAACGCCGCCTTCGCTTAAAGCAGCGACACGCACGCACCGAGTCTTTGAGCGCGCGCCGTACGTACAGCCCCAACACCACGGACCCTCAGGAGCACACAGTGACCGACGCCCACACCGCAGGCCCCTTCATCGCCGCGATCGACCAGGGCACGACCTCCTCGCGCTGCATCGTCTTCGACAAGGACGGCCGGATCGTCGCCGTCGACCAGAAGGAGCACGAGCAGATCTTCCCGAAGCCGGGCTGGGTCGAGCACAACGCCAACGAGATCTGGACCAACGTCCAGGAGGTCGTCGCCGGAGCCGTCCAGAAGGCCGGCATCACCCGCGACGACATCAAGGCCATCGGCATCACCAACCAGCGCGAGACCACCGTGCTGTGGGACAAGAACACCGGTGAGCCCGTCCACAACGCCATCGTCTGGCAGGACACCCGCACCGACGCCCTCTGCCGTGAGCTGGGCCGCAACGTCGGTCAGGACCGCTTCCGCCGCGAGACCGGCCTGCCGCTGGCCTCCTACTTCGCCGGGCCCAAGGCCCGCTGGCTGCTCGACAACGTCGAGGGCCTCAAGGAGCGCGCCGAGGCCGGCGACATCCTCTTCGGCACCATGGACAGCTGGGTCATCTGGAACCTGACCGGCGGTGTCAACGGCGGCAAGCACGTCACCGACGTCACCAACGCCTCGCGCACCATGCTGATGAACCTGCACACCATGCAGTGGGACGACAAGATCGCGGAGTCGATCGGCGTGCCGCTGCAGATCCTGCCCGAGATCCGCTCCTCCGCCGAGGTCTACGGAGAGGTCACCGGCGGCAAGCTCGGCGACCTGCTGGGCGGCATCCCGGTCGCCTCCGCGCTCGGTGACCAGCAGGCGGCCCTGTTCGGCCAGACCTGTTTCTCCGAGGGCGAGACCAAGTCGACCTACGGCACCGGCACCTTCATGGTGATGAACACCGGCGAGAAGATCATCAATTCCTACGCCGGTCTGCTGACCACCGTCGGCTACAAGATCGGTGAGCAGCCGACGGTGTACGCCCTGGAGGGCTCGATCGCCGTCACCGGCTCGCTGGTGCAGTGGATGCGCGACCAGATGGGCCTGATCTCCACCGCCGCCGAGATCGAGACGCTCGCGCTCTCGGTCGAGGACAACGGCGGCGCCTACTTCGTACCGGCCTTCTCCGGCCTGTTCGCCCCGCACTGGCGTTCCGACGCCCGCGGTGTGATCGCCGGTCTGACCCGGTACGTGACCAAGGCGCACCTCGCCCGCGCCGTCCTGGAGGCCACCGCCTGGCAGACGCGGGAGATCGCCGACGCCATGGTCAAGGACTCCGGCGACGAGCTGGTGACGCTCAAGGTCGACGGCGGCATGACCGCCAACAACCTGCTGATGCAGACGCTCGCCGACGTCCTGGACGCACCCGTGGTGCGCCCGATGGTCGCCGAGACCACCTGCCTCGGCGCCGCCTACGCCGCCGGCCTCGCCGTCGGCTTCTGGTCCAGCACCGACGAGCTGCGCGCCAACTGGCGCCGGGCCGCCGAGTGGACCCCCCGCATGGACGCGGAGACCCGCGACCGTGAGTACAAGAACTGGCTCAAGGCCGTCGAGCGGACCATGGGCTGGCTCGAGGACGAGAGCTGAGCGGCCCGCACGCCGGCTCAGACAGCTCTGACGAGGAGTAAGTACCCCACATGACCAGTCAGTCCACCCTGCAGTCCGTGCCTGCCCTGGGGACGCGCCCGGCCTCCGGCTCCAACCCGAGCCGGGCCGAGACCAGGGAGCAGCTCTCCAAGGCGTCGTACGACCTACTGGTGATCGGCGGCGGCATCCTGGGCATCTCCACCGCCTGGCACGCCGCGCAGTCCGGCCTGAGGGTGGCCCTGGTCGACGCCGGCGACTTCGCCGGCGCCACCTCCTCCGCCTCCTCCAAGCTGCTCCACGGCGGTCTGCGCTACCTGCAGACCGGCGCGGTGAAGCTGGTGGCGGAGAACCACTTCGAGCGCCGTGCGGTCTCCCGCCAGGTGGCCCCCCACCTGGCGAACCCGCTCACCTTCTACCTCCCCGTGTACAAGGGCGGGCCGCACGGCGCGGCGAAGCTCGGCGCGGGCGTCTTCGCCTACTCCGCGCTCTCCGCGTTCGGCGACGGCGTGGGCCACCTGCTCTCCCCCGCCAAGGCGGCGCAGGACGTGCCCGAGCTGCGTACCGAGAACCTCAAGGCCGTGGCCGTGTACGGCGACGACCAGATGAACGACGCGCGCATGGCGCTGATGACGGTCCGCGCGGCCGTCGAGGCGGGCGCGGTCGTCCTCAACCACGCCGAGGTCACCGGCCTGCGCTTCACCAAGGGCCGGGTCACCGGCGCCGAGCTGAAGGACCGTACGTCCGGCGACGAGTTCGGTGTCGACGCCCGTCTCGTGCTGAACGCGACCGGCCCCTGGGTGGACCACCTGCGCCGGCTGGAGGACCCTAACGCGGCCCCGTCCATCCGCCTGTCCAAGGGCGCGCACCTGGTCCTGAAGCGGACCTCCCCGTGGAAGGCCGCGCTGGCCACCCCGATCGACAAGTACCGCATCACCTTCGCCCTCCCCTGGGAGGACATGCTGCTGCTCGGCACCACGGACGAGGAGTACGAGGGCGACCCGGCGGACGTGTCCGTCAACGACAACGACATAGCCCAGATCCTGGACGAGGCCGCGTTCTCCGTCCGGGACCAGCAGCTCCGGCGGGAGCTGATCACCTACGCGTTCGCCGGTCTGCGTGTGCTGCCGGGCGGCCCCGGCGACACCGCCAAGGCCAAGCGCGAGACGGTGGTGACCGAGGGCAAGGGCGGCATGCTGTCCGTCGCCGGCGGCAAGTGGACGACGTTCCGCCACATCGGCCGGACGATCATGAAGAAGCTGGAGGCGCTGCCGGGCCACCCGCTCGGCGACGACTTCGAGCCGATCTCCTCGCTGCCGAGGAAGCTGCCGCTGCCCGGTGTCGCCAACCCGCGCGCGGTCGCCCACCGCCTCCTGGTGGACAACCCCGCCCCGGGCCCGCGCATGGCCGCCGACACCGCCAGGCACCTGGCCACCCACTACGGCTCGCTGGCCTTCGACATCGCCCGCCTGGCGAACGACAACCCGGAGCTGGCCGAGCGCGTCCACCCCGACGCCCCCGAGATCTGGGCGCAGGTCGTCTGGGCCCGGGACCACGAGTGGGCCGAGACGCAGGACGACGTGCTGCGCCGCCGGACCACGCTGACCATCCGGGGCCTGGCCACGGACGAGGTCCGGGCGAAGGTCCAGGACCTGCTCGACAAGAAGTAAGCCAACCGGCGAGAGGGGGGCCCGGCGCGGCTGGAGCCGCCCCCACCGGCGAAGGGGTGGCTCCGCGCGGCTGGAGCCGCCCCTTTCGCGTGCCCCGCCGCCGGGCGGCCGGCTCCGGCGGGACGCCCCGAACCGCGGCTGTGGGCCCGCATAATGACGCCGGACATCCGATGCCGGGCGGCAGGAGGCCGGTCCGTGGCAGTCACCGACGAGGCGATCGAGAAGATCAAGGGCATGATCGTCTCCGGTGCGCTGCGCCCGGGCGACCGGCTGCCCAAGGAGAGCGAACCGGCCGCCGGGCCGGGCCTGTCCCGCAACTCCCTGCGCGAGGCCGTACGGGCCCTGTCGCTGATGCGGATCCTCGACGTACGGCAGGGCGACGGCACCTACGTCACCAGTCTCGATCCGCAACTGCTGCAGCGAGGACCAACTGGAGGCGCTGTCGGACCAGTTGAACGCGCTGGGTGCGGAGCTGTCGGTGGAGCAACTGGTCGCGGCCGACCTGGAGTTCCACCGGAGCATCGTGCGGAGCGCCGGCAACTCGGTGCTGCGCTCACTGCTCGACGGGCTGTCGGGCCCCATCACCCGGGCCCGGATCTGGCGGGGCCTCACCCAGGAGGACGCGGTCGGCCGCACCCTGCGCGAGCACCGGGCGATCCTGGCCGCACTGCGCGACCGGGACGCGGAGGCGGCGCGGTCCTGGGCGACCGTGCACATCGCGAGCGTGGAGCGGTGGCTGCGGTCCACGCCGTGAGGTCGGGACGCCGGGGTGTCCGGTGGCGGCGAACGGGGCAGTGATCCGTTCACGCCCCCACGCAAGGGGGCTGCGGGCGCCCCCGCCGGACGCCGTAAGGTTGGTGAGTCAAGCGAGGGCACGTCGGAAGGAGGCACTGGGTGATCGAGCTGGAGGGGGTTCCCGAGCTGATCGACCCAGTCATGGTGGCCGCGTTCGAGGGCTGGAACGATGCCGGCGACGCCGCCTCCACGGCGGTCGCGCACCTGGAACGCGAGTGGAAGGGCGAGGTGTTCGCGGCGCTGGACGCCGAGGACTACTACGACTTCCAGGTGAACCGCCCCACGGTGTTCATGGACGACGGTGTGCGCAAGATCACCTGGCCGACGACCCGGCTGTCGGTGGTCCGTGTCGGCGGCGAGAAGCCGCGCGACCTGGTGCTGGTCCGCGGCATCGAGCCGTCCATGCGGTGGCGCTCGTTCTGCAACGAGCTGCTCGGCTTCGCGCACGAGCTGGGCGTGGAGCTGGTGGTCGTCCTGGGCGCCCTGCTCGGTGACACCCCGCACACGCGCCCGGTCCCGGTCAGCGGGGTCACGTCCGACCCGGACCTGGCCCGCCGCATGGACCTGGAGGAGACCAAGTACGAGGGCCCGACGGGCATCGTCGGCGTTCTTCAGGAGGCGTGCACGCACGCGGGCGTCCCGGCGGTGTCGCTGTGGGCCGCCGTACCGCACTACGTCTCCCAGCCGCCGAACCCGAAGGCCACCCTGGCGCTGCTGAACCGCCTGGAGGACCTGCTGGACCTGCGCATCCCGCTGGGCGAGTTGCCCGAGGACGCGCGGGCCTGGCAGGTGGGCGTGGACCAGCTGGCCGCGGAGGACAGCGAGGTCGCCGAGTACGTGCAGACGCTGGAGGAGGCCCGGGACACCGCGGAGCTGCCGGAGGCGTCCGGTGAGGCGATCGCCCGCGAGTTCGAGCGGTACCTGCGACGCCGGGATGTCAGCCCTCCCCCTCCGGGCGGCCACGCGACGGCGGACGGCGGGGACGGCGGGTCGTACCTGCGGGACAGCCCCGGGGGGAAGAACCGGCCGCCGAAGCCGCCGAAGCCGGATACGGCCGAGGGCGACGACGAGGACAGCTCGGAGGACTGAGGTACGGCGAAGGGGCGCTTCCCGCGTGAGGGAAGCGCCCCTTCGCCGTGGTGCCGACGCGCTACGGGGTGCCGCGACGGGCCGTCGAGCGGCTGAGGGACCGTCGTGGCTGGTCGCGCAGTTCCCCGCGCCCCTCAGGGACGCCTCCCGGGCGGGGAAGCGCCCCATCGCCGTGATGCCGACGCGCTACGGGGTGCCGCGACGGGCCGTCGAGCGGCTGAGGGACCGTCGTGGCTGGTCGCGCAGTTCCCCGCGCCCCTCAGGGACGCCTCCCGGGCGGGGAAGCGCCCCATCGCCGTGATGCCGACGCGCTACGGGGTGCCGCGACGGGCCGTCGAGCGGCTGAGGGACCGTCGTGGCTGGTCGCGCAGTTCCCCGCGCCCCTCAAGGGCACATCCCCTGAGGGTGGTCAGAGGGCCACCCCGAGCAACGCGTCCACCGTCCGCGTGACCAGGCCCGGTGCGCCCGTGTCCGTGCCGCCCTGCTCCTCCTGCCGGGCCGCCCAGCGGTCGACGGCGGTGAGCGCGGCGGGGGCGTCCAGGTCGTTCGCCAGGGCCTCGCGGATCTCCTCCACGAGCGCGTCGGCGGACGGGCCGTCGGGCCGGGAGACGGCCGCGCGCCAGCGGCCGAGGCGGTCGACGGCGTCCTGGAGGACCTGGTCGGTCCACTCCCAGTCGGCGCGGTAGTGGTGGGCCAGCAGGGACAGCCGGATGGCGGCCGGGTCGACGCCGTCGCGGCGCAGCCGCGAGACGAACACCAGGTTGCCCCTGGACTTGGACATCTTCTCGCCGTCGAGAGCGACCATGCCGGCGTGCACGTACGCCTTGGCCATGGGGAACTCGCCGGTGAGCACCTGGGCGTGCGAGGCGCCCATCTCGTGGTGCGGGAAGGCGAGGTCGGAGCCGCCGCCCTGGACGTCGAAGCCCATGCCGATGTGGTCCAGGGCGATGGCCACGCACTCGATGTGCCAGCCGGGCCGGCCCCGGCCGAGGGAGTTGCCGTCCCAGCTGGGCTCGCCCTCGCGGGCCGCCATCCACAGCATCGGGTCGAGCGGGTTCTTCTTGCCCGGGCGGTCCGGGTCGCCGCCGCGCTCGGCGGACAGCAGCCGCATGGCGGCGGCGTCCAGGTTCGACACCTTGCCGAAGTGCGGGTCGGACTCGACGGAGAAGTAGATGTCGCCTTCCAGCTCGTAGGCCGCGCCGAGTTCACGCAGCCGCTCCACCAGCGGGACGATGCCGGGTATGGCCTCGACGGCGCCTATGTAGTGCCGCGGGGGCAGCATCCGCAGTGCGGTCATGTCCTCGCGGAAGAGGGCCGTCTCCTTCTCGGCGAGGGCGACCCAGTCGACGCCGTCCCGGTCCGCGCGCTGCAGCAGCGGATCGTCGACGTCGGTGACGTTCTGGACGTAGTGGACCTGCCGCTTGGTGTCGAGCCACACGCGCTGAACCAGGTCGAACGCGTTGTAGGTCGCCGCGTGACCCATGTGGGTCGCGTCGTACGGGGTGATGCCGCAGACGTAGATACGGGCGACGGGACCGGGGGCGAGGGTGACCAGGCCGCCGGTCGCGGTGTCGTGGATCCTCAGGTCGCGGCCCTGACCAGGCAGGGCGGGGACCTCGGAAGCGGGCCAGGCATGCATGTACATGAGCCTAACCGGCGCCGAGCTGCGGATACGAACGGGATCGGGCCGGATGACCGGTTCGGCGTTCTTGCGGATCGGCGCCGGACGTGCTCAGACCGGTGGCCAGGGGATGGCGGGCCACTCACCGCCGGGCTCCGGATGCAGGCCCGAGGCGAGCAGCGCGTCGACACGCGCGCGTGTGGCCTCGGTCTCGGCCAACGTGATCAGTCCGGCCAGCCGCTCGCCCAGGTGCCCGTCCAGGGCCTCCCGCAGGCCCTTGAGGACGTCGACGGCCTCCGGGGTGAGGGGTTCACCGGCCCAGCCCCACAGCAGCGTGCGCAGCTTGTCCTCGACGTTGAAGGTGACGCCGTGGTCGATGCCGTAGAGCCTGCCGTCGGCGGTGGGCATGAGATGGCCGCCCTTGCGGTCGGCGTTGTTGATCACCGCGTCCAGGACGGCGAGCCGGCGCAGCCGCTCGTCGTCGGCGTGCACCAGCAGTGCGGTGCGGCCCTCCCCGACCTCGGCGAACCCGATCGCCTTCCAGCCCGGCTCCGGCTCCTCGCCGTCGACCAGGGCGAGCAGCTCGGCCTCGGCGTGGACGTCGATCCACAGCTGGCACATGCCCTCGCCGTACGGGCCGTCGCGCAGGACGGTCGGCGGTACGAGCCCCCAGCCGGTGGCCTCGGAGACCTCGTAGGCGGCCACCTCGCGGGCCGCGAGGGTACCGTCGGGGAAGTCCCACAGGGGGCGCTCCCCGGCCACCGGCTTGTACACGCAGGAGGCTTTCCGGCCGTCGAGGGTGACGGTGCACAACAGCGCCGCGTTGGACGCCTCGCGGATCCGGCCGCGCACGCTCAGCTCACCTCGCGCGAGCAGCTCGGCGGGGTCGGGATCGGCCGTCACGCTCCGCGGCGGTATCCGTTCTGGCGCGGACATACGTGTCCTTCCGGGTCGAGCGGGAGGCTGCACAGCGGGCACGGCGGCCGCCCGGCGTTGACGACGTCGAGAGCGCGTTTGGCGAATGCCCGGGCCTGCGCGCCGGTCAGTCGGACCCGCAGCATCGGGGGCCCGTTCTCCTCGTCCTGGAGCAGGCGCTCCTCGGCCTCGGCGAGGTCCTCCTCGGTGTCGGCGTCCAGCTCGACCAGTGCCTGCGCCTCGACGATCATGCGCTGGTCCTCGCCGTCCCAGGCCAGGGCCATGGTGCCGACGCGGAACTCCTCCTCGATGGGGGTGTCGAGGGGGGCGGTGTCGGTGATCTCGGTGGGCGCCATGGCGGGGACGGCCGCGCTGCCGCCACTCCGCCGCACGACCTCGTCGAGCAGTTCGTCCATGCGCTCGGCGAGCGCGGCGACCTGGGTCTTCTCCAGGGCCACGCTGGTCACCCGGGGGCCTGCGATGGCCTGGAGGAAGAAGGTACGGCGCCCGGGCAGTCCGACCGTGCCGGCCACGAAGCGGTCCGGCTGGTCGTAGAGGAACACCTGACGGGACACGTCCTGTCTCCATTGATGTCGTGATTCAGGGGGGCTTCGGCGGTGCGGGCCGTGCGGGAAAGCGACGGGGTGGGTCGCTTCACCCTACTGCGGCCGACGATCACGGTGCGCCCGCACCGCCCCCGACCGGTGCGTCGCTCTCGCCGGGTTCCTCACGGGGGGCGAGCGAGGCGAAATCGCCGGTGTCGCCGAGGCGAACGAGGAACGGCCTGAGGCGGGTGTAGCGGATCGCGGTGATGGAACAGGGCTCCACGGAGATCCGCTGGAAGAGGTCGAGATGCAGGCCCAGGGCCTCGGCCACGAGGGACTTGATGATGTCGCCGTGGGAGCACATGAGGTAGACGGCGTCGGCGCCGTGATCGCGCTCCACGCGCGCGTTCCACTCGCGCACCGCCTCGGCGGCGCGGGTCTGCATGGCCCGCATGGACTCGCCGCCGGGGAAGGCGGCGGCGGACGGGTGGGCCTGCACGACCTCCATCAGCGGCTCGTCCTTCAACTCGGCGAGCTTGCGGCCGGACCAGTCGCCGTAGTCGCACTCCTCGATCCGCTCCTCGGTGTGCGAGCGCAGGCCGGGGCGGGCCTCCAGCAGGGGCTGTACGGTCTCCCGGCAGCGCTGGAGCGGGCTGGTGACGACCTCGGAGATCGGCAGACCGGCGAGTCTTCCGGGCAGCGCGGCGGCCTGCGCGGCGCCGCGCTCGTCCAGGGCGACGCCGGGCGTCCGTCCGGCGAGCAGGCCCGAGGTGTTGGCGGTGGAACGTCCGTGCCTTACGAGGATCAGCGTGGGCATGCGGCAAGGGTAGGCATACACCGCTGTGCGGTGGTGGGCGGGCGAAGGGAGAATGCGCAGCGTGATCGTGGACTGCGCCATCTACCGGCACGGGCACCGTGCCGAGGGACCGGAGGATCTGTCCGACGCGCTCGCCGAGGCGCGGGCGGCGGGCGGCTTCGTGTGGATCGGGCTGTACGAGCCGTCCGAGCGGGAATTCGACCTGGTCACGCAGGAATTCGGGCTGCACCCGCTGGCCGTGGAGGACGCGCTCAAGGCGCATCAGCGGCCCAAGCTGGAGGTGTACGACGACTCGCTGTTCATGGTGCTGAAACCGGTCGTGTACGAGCCCGAGAGCGACGCGGTCTCGGCCGGCGAGGTGATGGTCTTCGTCGGCGAGAGCTTCGTGGTGACCGTCCGTCACGGGGAGGGTTCGCCGCTGGCGGCCGTGCGGCACCGGCTGGAGGAGGAGCCGGAGCTGCTCGACAAGGGCCCCACCTCCGTGCTGTACGCCATCGCGGACGCCACCGTCGACCACTATCTGGAGGTGGCGACGGAGCTGCAGACCGACCTGGACGAGCTGGAGGCGGAGGTGTTCCGGCCGGACGTCGGCGGTTCGCGCAACATCGCGTCCCGCATCTACACCTTCAAGCGGCAGGTTCTGGAGTTCCGCCGGGCCACCGGGCCGCTGGCGCTGCCGCTGACCCGGCTGGCCGGCAGCGGTCCGCTCGGCAACACGGTCCCCTACGTGCACGACAAGGCACGGCCCTTCTTCCGGGACGTCAGCGACCACCTCGCGCGCGTGAACGAGTCCGTGGAGGCCCTGGACCGGCTGGTGTCCGACATCCTGTCGGCCCACCTGGCGCAGATGAGCGTCCGGCAGAACGACGACATGCGGAAGATCTCGGCGTGGGCGGCGATGGCCGCGGTCCCCACGATGATCGCGGGGATCTACGGCATGAACTTCGACCACATGCCCGAGCTGCACTGGGTGTGGTCCTACCCGGCGGTGATCCTGCTGATGGCCGCGCTGGAGGTCCTGCTGCACCGGCTGTTCAAGCGGCGGGGATGGCTGTGAACACGGGTCAGGCGTAGTCGGGGGCGGGTGCTGCCGGGCCGCGGACAGAAGGGAGTCGCCACAGGGGCGCGGGCCGGCTCGGCCGAACGAAGGACCGCCCGGGCGGGAAAGAAGAGCCGCGCGGGTCGTAACCGTGCGGCGCCGGGCGCGTTGTTCCCGGTGACGGCCGTGGCGGGGAAGACCCCCGAGCCCCCACCACGGCCGCTGAAACCCTCTTACGCCAGCCCGGCCCGCTCCAGGGCCTCACTGCCGGCCCGCAGGGACGCGAGCCGCTCCTCGAGCGTGAAGCCGGCCGGAGCCAGGTTGAGGGTGGTGACCCCGGCGGCGGCGTACTCCTTCATCCGGTCGGCGATGCGGTCGACGGAGCCCAGCAGCGCGGTCTTGTCGATGAGGTCCTGCGGGACCGCGGCGGCGGCTCCCTGCTTGTCCCCGGACAGGTACGTCCGCTGGATGTCGGCGGCCTCCTTCTCGTACCCCATGCGCTGGGCGAGCTGGTTGTAGAAGTTCTGCTTGGCGCTGCCCATGCCGCCGACGTACAGCGCGGTGTAGGGGCGGAAGGTGTCGGCGAGCCGGGCCACGTCCTTGTCGTCGCCGACGGCGAGCGGCAGGGTCGGGCACACGTCGAACCCGTCGAGGGTCAGGCCCGCCTTCTCCCGGCCCGCGCGCAGGTACTTGACCGTGGTCTCCTCCAAGTGCTCGGCGGAGGGGAAGATGAGCAGCGCGCCGTCGGCGATCTCTCCGGTCTGCTCCAGGTTCTTCGGGCCGATCGCGGCGATGTAGAGCGGGATGTGCTCGCGCTGCGGGTGCACGGTCAGCTTGATCGGCTTGCCCGGGCCGCCGGGCAGCGGCAGCGTCCAGTGCTCGCCCTCGTACGTCAGCCGCTCCCGGCTCATCGCCCTGCGGACGATCTCCACGTACTCGCGGGTGCGGGCCAGCGGCTTGTCGAACTTGACGCCGTACCAGCCCTCGGAGACCTGCGGGCCCGAGACGCCGAGGCCGAGCCGGAACCGGCCACCGGACAGCGAGTCCAGCGTGGCCGCGGTCATCGCGGTCATCGCGGGCTGCCGCGCCGGGATCTGGAAGATGGCCGAGCCGACGTCGATGCGCTCGGTCTGTGCGGCGACCCAGCTGAGCACCGTGGCCGCGTCGGAGCCGTACGCCTCGGCGGCCCAGCACACCGCGTAGCCCAGCCGGTCGGCTTCCTGCGCCACGGCCAGGTTGTCGCCGTCCATTCCGGCACCCCAGTAGCCGAGGTTGATCCCGAGCTGCATGCGCGATTCCCCTTACCCATGAGTAACGTCCCTTGGCGGTGACCTTAGCGCGGGGCGGAAAGCGACGGCAGGGCGCCGCGGGGGTTTCGCGGCCGGCCTTCCGGTTCTGCCGCTGACCCGAGGGTCGGTCGAGTTATCCACAGGCAACCCACCGCACCGGTTCTGGCCAGTAATCTCGCCCGCATGGAGCAGAGGCATCTCGGCCGTACCGGCCTGCGTGTGTCCCGGATCGGGCTCGGCACCCTCACCTGGGGCCGGGACACAGACGAGCACGACGCCGCTGACATGCTGAAAGCGTTCTGGGAGGCCGGTGGCACCCTCGTCGACACCGCGGACGTGTACGGCGACGGGGAGGCGGAGTACCTGCTCGGACGGCTCATGGACGGCCTGGTGCCGCGCCGGGACCTGGTCGTCTCCACCAAGGCCGGCAGCGTGCCCGACCCCGACCGCCGCTTCGACGGGTCCCGCGGCCATCTGCTCGCCGCGCTCGACGACTCCCTGGCCCGCCTGGGCACGGAGTACGTCGACGTGTGGCACGTCCACGCCTACGACCCCGGTACCCCGCTCGAGGAGACGCTCCAGGCCCTCGACCTCGCGGTGAGCAGCGGCCGGGCCCGGTACGCTGGCGTCTCCAACTTCTGCGGCTGGCAGCTGGCCAAGGCGGCCACCTGGCAGCTCGCCGCGCCGGGCGCCCGCACCCGGCTGGCCAGCACACAGCTGGAGTACTCCCTGCTCCAGCGGGGCGTGGAGCGCGAGGTGCTGCCCGCCGCACTCGACCTGGGCATCGGTCTGCTGCCCTCCTCTCCGCTGGGCCGCGGTGTGCTGACCGGCAAGTACCGGCACACCACTCCGCCGGACTCGCGTGGCGCGTCAGAGCAGCTCGCGCCGTTCGTCGAGCCGTACCTGGACGACGCGGCGACGCGCATCGTGGACGCGGTGACGACGGCCGCCGACGGGCTCGCGGTCACCCCGCTCCAGGTGGCCCTCGCCTGGGTCCGGGACCGGCCCGGGGTGGCCGCGCCGATCGTCGGCGCGCGCAACGCGCAGCAGCTCACGGCGGCATTGTCAGTGGAGGCCCTTAGTCTTCCTGACGAGATCTGCCGGGCGCTGGACGATGTGTCGGCGCCCGTGCACCGCTATCCCGATCACGACTGGAGCACGCTGTGAGCACGGAGCCGGAGACCACGGAGGAAGCCGGGCCGGGGACGCCGGACACCCCTCGGAACGCGGAGCGGGAAGCAGCGCCCGGGGCGGAGGGCCTTACGGCCGACGGCGGTACGGCGGAGGGCTCCGTGGAGACGAGGGCGAGCGACGCCGCTGGCGGAGCGGCGGGTGCCGGGGCGGCCGAGGGGCCCGAGGATCCCGGGGACGCGGCCGGCGAGCGGGGCGCGGCCGGCGCCGAGGACGGGGACGGCCCGGGAGGCGCCACGACCGCGGGCCCACAGGACTCCGACGGGACCGAGAGGGCCCAGGCGGCCGAAGGATCCGAAGGCGGCGATGGTACGTCGGACACGGCGGGAGCCGAGGACGGGGACGGCCCGGGAGGCGCCAGGACCGCGGGCCCACAGGACTCCGAGGGGACCGAGAGGGCCCAAGCGGCCGAAGGGTCCGAGGGCGGCGACGCTGCGTCGGACACGGCGGGAGCCGAGGACGGGGGCGGTTCGGAGAGTGCCGTGGCCGTGGGTTCGGAGGGGGCCCCTGCGGCCGAGTTGTCCGAGGCGGCGGCCGAGTTGGCCGCGCAGCGGCTCGAGCGGGAGCGGATCGAGCGGCGCAAGGCCGAACGGAAGGGCCCGATCGACAGCGGCACCAAGCTCAGCGGCAAGGCCGCCGACCTGCTGGCCGCGATCCGGGCCGTGGAGGGCGGCGAGAAGCCGGTGGCCACGGTGTTCGCCGAGCCCGCGCCGGCACCGCGCCGCCCGGCCCCGGAGCCGGTGCGCAAGCCCCAGCCCGCCCCGGCCCCGGTGGCACCCGGCGGCCCCGCGCCGGAGGCGGTGGAGGCCGTGCGCCGCGTGCTGACCGAGGGCGGCGCCCCCGACGCCCTGGCCCCCCAGGTCGCGACGGCCCTCGGCGAGGGCGCGGACACCACGCTCCGGGAAGACCCCTGGCAGCTGCTCCGGGTCGGCGGCGTACGGCCGGAGCAGGCCGACGGCTTCGCGAGGGCGCTGCTCGGCGCCGCCGGTGGACCGGGCGACGAGCGACGGGGCCGGGCGATGACCGTCTGGCTCCTGGAGCAGGCGGCCGTGGCCGGGCACACCGCCCTGGAACTGCCCGCGCTCACCGCGGCGCTGGGCCGGCAGGGTGTGCCGGACCCGGACGCGGCGGTGCAGGGCACGCTCGCCGAGGGCGAGGCGCTGGCCTTCCAGGACGCCCTGGAGGAGCCCGGCGCCGCCCCCGCGCCCGAGGACACCGAGGAGGAGCAGGAGCGGCCGGTCCGGGTCCTCGTGGGCCTGGAGCGGTACGCGCTGGCCGAGGAGAGCCTCGCCGACGGCCTGGCCCGGCTGGTCAACTCCCCGTCCGAGAACACCGGACAGGCGTGGGAGACAGCCGCCGCCGCTCTGTCCGGCGGTGCGGCCGAGCTGGCCCGCGCGGTCGCCGGGCACGGCCTGGTGCTGCACACCGGCGGCGAGGCGGCCCGCGCCGAACCGGCCGCGTTGCTCGGTGCCGCCCACACCGCGGGCCTGCGCGCCTTCGCCGCCTGTCACACGACGGACGGGCGCCGACGGCTGGCCGCACAGTTCGACGCGGACCTCGCGGAACAGGGCGTGGGCACGGTAGCCGGGCTGCTGTCCGGCGCCGAGGGTCCGGGCCGGGACACCGACGGCGCGCTGGAGCTCGACCTGCTGATCGTGCTGGACGCACCCCAGCTCGATGTGGAGAGCGCCGCGATGCTGGTGGAGTCGCTGGCCGACGGGGCCCGGCTGGTGCTCAGCGGCGACCCCGGGGTGCTGTGGTCGGCCGGACCGGGCCGGGTCTTCGCCGACCTGCTCGCGGCCCGGGTCTGCCCGCAGACCGTCTCCCGCGTCCCGGACCCCGGCCCCCTCGGCGAGCTGGTCTCCGGCATCGGCATCGGCGAGCTGAACCAGGTCGCCGCCCCCGGCAAGGAGGTCGTCATCGTGCCGGTGCGCGACGCGGGCGAGGCCGTGCACCGCACGGTGCAGCTGGTGGCGGACTCGGTGCCCCGAGCGATCGGCGTCCCGGCCGACCAGACCGTGGTGGTCACCCCGGGCCATGGCGGTGCCGCGGGCACCCGCGCCCTCAACGCCGCCCTGAAGGAGCGCCTCAACCCCGGCCCCGGCCGGTTCGGCGGCTTCGACCCCGGGGACCGGATCGCCTACTCCCCCGCGCCGGGGCGCACGGTGCCGGGCGTGGTGGTGAACGCCGACGCCGACGGGCTGCACCTGTCGTGTGCCGGCGTCCCCGTCGTCGTACCGCGCGAGCGGGTGGAGGGCAGCGTCCGGCACGGCTGGGCCGTCACGGCGCACCAGGCGGTGGGCGCCCGCTGGCCGGCGGCGGTCGTGGTCCTGCCCGGCGACGCCGCTCAGGCGCTCAGCCGTGCTTGGGTGTACACGGCGTTCGGCCGGGCGGAGCGGCATCTGTCCGTGGTCCACGGGGTGGAGCAGGCCCTGCCGAGGGCGGTCGCGGAGATCCCGCCCAAGCCCCGCACGACCCGCCTGCAGACCCTGCTGCGCCCCCAGACGACCTGACCCTTCTCCACCGTGGCGGCGGTCGGCCACGACGGCGGAAACCGGCGGTGCCGCACCGGCCTGAGGCCAGTACGGCACCGCCGGTCACGGGGCTGTACCGGCCTCAGGACTTACGGCACCGCCGGTCACGGTGCCGCACCGGCCTGAGCGCTTGCGGCACCGCCGGTCACGGGGCTGTACCGGCCTCAAGACTTACGGCACCGCCGGTCACGGTGCCGCACCGGCCTCAGGGCTTGCGGCACCGCCGGACACGCCTCACTTCTCGGCGTCGAGCGGCTCCGGCTCCTCGTCGTCCTCGACGAAGTCGATCTCCTCGTCGTCCTCGCCGGCGGAGTCCTCCTCGTCGAACACCGCGCTCACGTCGAACCGGCACACCACCGTCTGCGGATCGATGTGCTCGAACGGTGCCTCCAGCCACTCCCCGGCCTCGGGTGGTTCCTCCGCCGCCGTGACCCAGAGCGTGGAGTCGCCCTCTTCCAGGCCGAACTCCTTGTGCCGGGAGGCGATCTCGTCCGGTTCGAACTCGCCGAAGAGGGTGCCCAGCGCCCCGGGGACGGTCCCGGCGGCATCGTCGCCGTCCGTGCCGTCGTCGAACTCCGCCGCCTCCACCCGCTGGGCCTGCGCCAGCAGCCGCTGGGGTTCCGCCACGGTGTAGTCGCGGCGGATCAGCACGCTGATCGCGTTCGGTTCGTCGGGGCCGGCGTACGGCGGCAGCGCGTCCTCCGCACCGGGGATCTCGAAGGGCGTGACCTCGTCGTAGCGGTCGTAGAGCAGCTCGTCATACGCCTCCGCGGCAGCGGCCAGCTGGTTGAACGCCTCGGAGACGGCCGGATCGTCCTCTCCCGACCTGCGTTCGACCGCAGCCAGATGACGGTCGATCGCGGTCTTGACCGCCTCGGCGGCGGCGCGTACCTCGGCAGCGGTGGGCTGCGCAGCATCAGACATAGTGCAGACGCTATCCGTACCGGGCACCAGCCCGCACAATAGATGCGATGCCGGAATACGAATTTGTCGACGTGTACGTGCCTCGCGGGGTCTCCCGCAGAGAGGCCACACGTCTGCTGACCGACCATGCCGAGTACGGACACTGGGAGTTGGACCGACTGAGCCTGTTGCGCGACGGCAGCCGCAAGGTGCGGTTGCGCCGGCGGATCATCCGCCAGGTACGCGCCACCTGGTGAGTCCGGACATGTGAAGGGAGCGGGCCCCGCCGGGATGGCAGGGCCCGCTCCGTCCGCCGGGTGTACGGCCCTGGCCCCGGCCGTACCGTCGTCGTACCCGGCGCCGCCGTTACGCCGCGGCCCGGGCCTTGCGGTAGAGCACCGCGCCCGCGAGCAGCGCGCCCGCGCCGGCCGGGAGCGCGATGCCCAGCGGCACCTCGCTGCCCGTGTGCGCGAGTTCGGCGGTGGCCAGGGGCTGGGCGGAGCGGCCCGTCTGCGCCTTGACCTGGGACGCACCGTGGGCCGCCGCGGAACCGCCCGTGGCGGGCTGGACGCCCGTACCGGGGTGGCCCTGCTCGCCGCCCGGCTGGTGCGGGGTGCCGGGGTTACCTGGGTTGCCCGGGTGACCAGGCGTTCCGGGGTGACCAGGCTTTCCCGGCTGCCCCGGGTGGCCCGGGTGACCAGGCTTTCCCGGCTGCCCAGGGTGGCCCGGGTGCCCGGGGTGGCCCGGGTGCCCGGGGTGGCCCGGCTTTCCGGGCGGGGTGTCGTGGCCGCCCCCGTTGGCGCAGGTGTTGCCCGTGGTGGCGTTGCCGATCCCGATGACGTCGACGCTGTTGCCGCACACGTTCACCGGGACGTCGATCGGCACCTGCACGGTGTTGCCGGATCCGACACCCGGCGAGCCGCCGGTGTGGCCGTCCGCCTGCGAACCGCCGGCGCCGTTGTGGTGACCCCCCGAGGTGCCACCGTGCTCCACGCACCTGTTGCCCACCGCCGGGTTGAGGAGCCCGACGACGTTCACGGTGTTGCCGCAGACGTTCACCGGGACGTGCACCGGTGCCTGCACCGTGTTGCCGGACAGTACGCCGGGTGAGCCCCCGGCGGCGCCCGCCGCGCCCGAGTCGGCGTGTGCGTAGCCGCTCGCGGCGGCGATCACGCCGGTCGCTGCGGCCATGGTCATCAGGCCCTTGCGCGTGCCCTGTCGCATGCTGAATTCCCCCCTGCCTTCCGTGCCTCGGTTCTCGTGAGACCGGTCGGCCCCGGAACGCCTGGTGCGCGCTCCGAGGCCGACGGCTCGTAAAAAAGACGCCCCTCAGGGAGCCGGCGTCACTTGTTGACGCAGGCGTTGCCGAAGGTGGGGTTCAGGAGCCCGATCACGTTGATCGTGTTGCCGCACGCGTTCACCGGGACGTGCACGGGCACCTGGACGACGTTGCCGGACACGACGCCCGGGGAGTACACGGCGGCACCCTGGGCACCGGAGTCGGCGACGGCGAGGCCCGCGCCCGCGAGAACCAGACCACCGGTGGCGGCCGCAGCAGCGACGACCTTCTTGATCATTCTTCCTCCTAGTTGACAATGCGACCCCAAAGCGCGGGATCACATCAGCTGCAACGAGGAGGAACTAATGAAGCTACGAGCTTATCGTCGCATTCACCCTTCTCAGTCGGCGTCGTACGGCTGCCCGAATTACCGTGTTCGCGCCCCCCACGGGGCCGTTCTCACGACGCGTCGATGAAGCGGTCGAGCACCCGCACGCCGAACCGCAGGCCGTCCACGGGCACCCGCTCGTCCACCCCGTGGAACATGCCGGCGAAGTCCAGCTCCGGCGGCAGCTTGAGCGGGGCGAAGCCGAAACCGCGGATGCCGAGGTCGTCGAAGGACTTGGCGTCGGTGCCGCCGGAGAGCATGTACGGGATCGCCTTGGCGGTCGGATCCTCGGCGAGCAGCGCGGTCTGCATGGCCTCCACCAGGGCCCCGTCGAAGCTGGTCTCCAGCGCCTTGTCGGAGTGCACGTCCTCGCGGCGGACGTTCGGGCCGAGCAGCCGGTCGAGGTCGGTGAGGAACTCCTCCTCGTGGCCGGGCAGGAAGCGTCCGTCGATGTGGGCGGTGGCCTCGCCCGGGATGACGTTGACCTTGTAGCCGGCGGTCAGCTGGGTCGGGTTGGCGGTGTTGCTCAGGGTCGCGCCGATCAGCTTGGCGATGCCGCCGAGCTTGGCGAGGGTGGCCTGCATGTCCTCGGGGTCCAGCTCGGTGCCGAGCGCGTCGCCCAGCTCGTCGAGGAAGGCCCGGGTGGTCTTGGTGACCCGCACCGGGAAGGTGTGCCGCCCGACCCGGGCGACGGCTTCGGACAGCTCGGTGATGGCGTTGTCGCGGTGGATCATCGACCCGTGCCCGGCGGTGCCGGCCACGGTCAGCTTCATCCAGTGCATGCCCTTCTCGGCCGTCTGGATCAGGTACAGCCGCCGCTGATCGTTCACGGTGAAGGAGAAGCCGCCGACCTCGCTGATCGCCTCGGTGACGCCCTCGAACAGCTCGGGGTGGTTGTCGACGAGATGGCGGGCACCGTACGTGCCGCCCGCTTCCTCGTCGGCGAGGAAGGCGACCACGATGTCCCGCGGGGGCCGGCGCCCGCTGCGCAGCCGGTCACGGACGACCGCGAGGGTCATCGCGTCCATGTCCTTCATGTCGACGGCGCCACGACCCCACACACATCCGTCGGCGATCTCGCCGGAGAACGGGTCGTGGGTCCAGTCGGCGGCGTTGGCCGGTACGACGTCCAGGTGGCCGTGGATCAGCAGCGCGGGCCGGGAGGGGTCCTCGCCCGCGATGCGGGCCACCGTGGAGGCGCGGCCGGGGTGCGACTCGTAGATCTTCGGCTCCAGCCCGACCTCGGCGAGCTTCTCGGCGACCCACTCGGCGGCCTTGCGCTCGCCCGGCCCGGAGTGGTCGCCGTAGTTGCTGGTGTCGAACCGGATCAGCTCACGACAGAGGTCCACGACCTCGTCCTGGCCGGTGACGCTCCTGGCCGTGTCCGTCTCGCTCACGCTGCTTCCTCCCGCTGTCACTGCTGGTGGGTTCCCCTATCCTCCCTCCGGCTCCGCCCTGGGCCCAAGACCGGTCCCGGCCCGTCACACACCGTTCACGGGGGCCCTGCCGCGGGAGCGGGGGCGATCAGGGCACCCCCGAAAGCCTGGTAATGTTTCCTTCGTCGCCGCGAGGGCAACCCCGCCGAAAGGGAAACCTCGCACGACAGACACCTTGTCCGGGTGGCGGAATGGCAGACGCGCTAGCTTGAGGTGCTAGTGCCCTTTATCGGGCGTGGGGGTTCAAGTCCCCCCTCGGACACCATGAGTTCCCCGTGGCCGTCACCGGCCGCGGGGAATTTTCGTGTGCCCGGAAGTCACGCCGGAGGCGTTCCGAAGACGACCCGGGCGGCGTCACGATGTCGCGAACGGATGCGGCGTCCCGCTTTCCCGGCCGGTCGGCCCCGTGGGCAGGCCGCGATGTGCGCAGGCGCATGCCTAGACTCGAAGGGTGGCCCGGCCCAACGACGAGGTCGAGGCGCTTCTGCGGGAGTACGCCGATCTCATCGCGATCACCGGAGGCGACACCTTCAAGGCGCGCGCCTACGAGAAGGCGGCGCGGGCGATCGGTGGGTATCCGGCGGACATCTCCACGCTGGACGCCGAGGGGCTGCGGGAGATCCCGAACGTGGGCCGGTCGATCGCCGAGAAGGTGGCCGAATATCTGCGCACGGGCCGTATCGCCATGGTCGAGGAGCGCCGGGCGAAGATCCCCGCCGGGGTGCGCGAGCTGATCACGATCCCGACGCTGGGGCCGAAGAAGGCGCTGCGGCTCTACGAGGATCTGCACATCTCCTCGGTGAACGAGCTGGCCGCGGCCGTCGAGGCGGACGCGCTGGCCGAGCTGAAGGGTTTCGGCGAGAAGACGCAGGACAACATCCGGCACGGCATCGAGCTGCTCCGGCGGGCGGGTGCCCGGGTGCCGCTGGCGTCGGCGCTGGACACCGCCGAGGGGATCGTGGCCGAGCTGTCCGGGGTGCCGGGCTGCCGGCGCTGCGCCTACGCCGGTTCGCTGCGCCGGATGCGGGAGACCGTGGGGGACCTGGACGTGCTGGTCGCGGCGGAGCGGTCGGCGCCGTTCATGGACGCGCTGTGCGCACTGCCGGTCACCGCGGAGGTCGTCGCGCGGGGCGCGAAGAAGACGTCGGTGCGCACCGGCAAGGGACTCCAGGTCGATCTGCGGGTGGTGCCGCCGGAGTCGTGGGGCGCCGCGATGCAGTACTTCACCGGTTCCAAGGCGCACAACATCCGCACCCGGACCATCGCCGTGCACCAGGGGCTGAAGCTCTCCGAGTACGGCCTGTTCGACACCGAGAGCGGGGAGTCGGTCGCCTCCCGGACCGAGGAGGACGTGTACGCGCGGCTCGGCCTGCCGTGGGTCCCGCCGACGCTGCGCGAGGACCGCGGGGAGATCGAGGCGGCGCTGCACGGTGAGCTGCCCGAGGTGGTGGCCGAGCGGGACATCCGCGGTGACCTGCACACGCACACCGATCTCACGGACGGCCTCGCCTCGCTGGAGGCGATGGTGGAGGCCGCCGCCGAGCGCGGCTACGCGTACTACGCGGTCACCGACCACGCGCCCGACCTGTACATGCAGCGCATGACGGACGAGAAGATCCTCGCCCAGCGGGAGCGGCTGCGGGAACTGGACGGCACCCGGCGCCGGATGCGGCTGCTGCACGGGACCGAGCTGAACATCGGACCGGACGGGGCGGTGGACTGGCCGGAGGAGTTCCTGGCCGGTTTCGATCTGTGTGTGGCCTCGCTGCACTCCCACTTCGACCTGGGCCGCGGGGCGATGACCCGCCGGCTGGTGCGGGCCTGCGAGAACCCGTACGTCAATGTCATCGGCCACCCCACGACCCGTCTGATCGGCAGACGGCCGGGCGTGGACGCCGACTGGGACGAGGTGTTCGCGGCGTGCGCGCGCACCGGCACCGCGCTGGAGGTCAATGCGCAGCCGGACCGGCTGGACCTGTGCGACGAGGACATCCTGCGGGCCAGGGAGCACGGGGTGAAGTTCGCCGTGAACACCGACGCGCACTCCGTCCCGCATCTCGGGCAGCTGCGCTACGGCGTCGGTACCGCGCAGCGCGGCTGGCTCACCCGGGACGACGTGGTCAACACCTGGCCGCTGACCCGGCTGCGCCGGTTCCTGCGCAAGGGCGGGCGGTGCTGACCCCCTGTCTCACAGCGGTGCGCCGGTGTGCAGGGCCCGCACCGTGAGCGTGCCGCCCTCGCCGTGCTCGACCCGGGTGCCGTGGCGGCGGGCATGGCCGTCGAGGACGGTGCGCAGCCAGGCGGTGTCGTCGGCGGAGGCGTGTTCCAGGCGCAGCCGGCGAGCCCGGAGGGGCACCATGCGCAGGCCGGCGAGCCGGCCGGTGCCGGGCTCCACCGACACCAGGTACAGCAGCCGCAGGTCGTCGCGGTAGCGCTCGTGGCCGCTGATGCCCTCGTAGTCGTCGACGAGGTCGCCGCAGCCGTACAGGACGAGCCGGTCCCGGTACACCTCCGGCGGGCGGGGATGGTGGGAGGAGTGCCCGTGGACGACGTCGGCGCCGGCGTCGACGAGCGCGTGGGCGAAGCGGATCTCGTCGCGGGGAACGGCGTAGCCCCAGTTGGGTCCCCAGTGGACGGACGCGACGACGATGTCGCCGGGCCCCTCGATCCGCCGCAGGCGGTCGGCGAACCGCGTCGCGGCGGCCGGGGTCGGCGCGGCGACGAAGGCGACGCCGGGGCGTTCGGTGGTGGCGGCCCAGCTGTGCGGGATCCCGCTGGACGGCAGCCCGAAGGAGAAGACCAGGACGCGTCCGCCGCCGCGCAGCGGGACGGCCGCCGGCCGCCACGCGGTGAGCGCGTCCCGGCCGGCGCCCGCGGTGCGCAGTCCGGCCGCGGCGAGGGAGTCCAGCGTCTCCGCCAGTCCGGCCGGCCCGAAGTCGAGCACGTGGTTGTTGGCGAGGACGCAGACGTCGGGGCGGGCGGCGGCGAGGCAGGGCAGGTTGGCCGGGTGCATCCGGTAGTGGACGCCCTTGCCCGGTGCGAAGTCGCCGTCCGCGGTGACGGCGGTCTCCAGGTTGATCACCCGTGCGTCCGGAGCGGCACGCTCCAGCAGGGGCAGCGCCTCGCCCCAGGGCCAGGCGGCCTCCACGGGCCGGGGTACCGGTCCGTTCGCGGCCTCCGCCAGGGCCACGTAGTCCCGCGCGTCGTGCACGTGGCCCTCACGCAGCTGCGGATCGCCGGGGTGCGCGAGGATCTGGTCGACGCCGCGGCCGAGCATGACGTCTCCGGCGAGGAACAGGGTGACGGTCCCGCGGGGCATGGTCCCCGCCTACACGTGCGCGGGAGCCATGTGGTCCGTGAACCAGTCGCGTGCCAGCTCGGTCACCCTCTCCAGGCTGCCTGGTTCCTCGAAGAGGTGGGTGGCGCGGGGGACCACCTCCAGCCGGTTCTCGCAGCGAAGTCGTGCCTGTGCCTCCCGGTTGAGGCCGAGCACCAGGTCGTCCGCGCCGCCGACGATGAGCAGGGTGGGTGCCGTCACCGCGGGCAGCCGGGGCCCGGCGAGGTCGGGCCGGCCGCCGCGGGAGACGACCGCGGCGGGTCGCGCGGCGGGATCGGCGGCGGCCCACAGGGCGGCGGCGGCGCCGGTGCTGGCGCCGAAGTAGCCGATGGCGAGCCCCTCGACGTCGGGTTCCTCGCGCAGCCAGCGGGTGGCGTCCAGCAGCCGGCCGGCCAGCAGCGCGATGTCGAAGACGTTGCCCCGGTCGGCCTCCTCCTCGTCGGTGAGCAGGTCGAACAGCAGGGTGCCGAGCCCGGCCCGGTGCAGTCCCTCGGCCACGAACCGGTTGCGCGGGCTGTGCCGGCTGCTGCCGCTGCCGTGGGCGAAGGCCACGACGCCGGCGGCGGCGTCGGGCAGGGTGAGCCGCCCGCCCAGTCGCACGCCGCCGGCCGTCACCGTCACCTCCCGGTCGGCGGATCCGGCGCCGGCCGCGCGCCGGTGACGGCTCGCGGCCCGGCGCAGGCAGGCGGTGACCTCCTCGTCGTCGACCTGGGTGAAGTCGGCGTAGAACTGGCCGACCGCGGCGAAGTCCCACGGGGTGTCCAGGCAGACCAGTTCGTCGGCGTCCCCGCCCAGTCGCCGGGCGAAGTCCCGGGGAGCCACGGGGACCGCCAGGACGACGCGGGCCGCGCCCCGGGCCCGGGCGATGCGGCAGGCGGCCCGGGCGGTGGAGCCGGTGGCCACTCCGTCGTCCACCACCAGGGCGGTCCGGCCGGCGACGGATACGGGGGGCGCCTGGACGCGGTAGCGTGCGACGCGGTCCAGCAGCACGTCGCGCTCGCGTTCCTCGACCCGGGCGAGGTCCGCCTCGCTGACTCCGGTGCCGCGCAGCACCTCCTGGTTGATCACGCGCAGGCCGTCCTCGCCGATCGCGCCCATCCCCAGCTCGGGCTGGTACGGCACGCCCAGTTTCCGCACCAGGCAGACGTCGAGGGGGGCGTCGAGTGCCTCGGCGACCACCTCGGCGACCGGCACTCCTCCCCTCGGCAGCCCGAGCACCACCACGTCCTGGCCCCTGAGGTACTCGAGGCGAGCGCCCAGCCGTCGGCCCGCTTCGAGGCGGTTCCTGAAGTGCACGGCAGGGCTCCTTCACTCCCGTGGCAGCCAGAGCGGTGCCGGGCCGTCGGTGTCGGCCGCTCCCGTCGCCTTCATGTCGCCGTCGGCGGCGCGCAGCAGCAGCCGGCCCATGGCGATGAGGGCGCGTCCGGCGGCGAGTTCGTCGCCGATCTCCGGCATCGCCTCGTCGTAGGGGTTGCGGCGGGCCTCCGCGTGGCTCTCCATGACGTTGTCTCCGGTGTCCAGGACGATCCGGGCCGTGGTGTCGGGATCGTGCTCGGACAGGTACAGGTTGAGCCGCCACTCCTTGACGGCCGGAGGACGGCTGCTCACGGGTCGGGTCATCGTCCGTCTCGCCTCCCAGCGTCGCGGTCCCGGCAGGGCGCGCCCCTTCAGGCCCTTCCACTGTGCACCCGGCCCGTGGCGGACGCCTCCCCTGATGCGGGCAGAATGTGGGCCATGACCTCGCGTGCCTGCCCCTGTGGACTTCCCCGGCCCTACGACGCCTGCTGCGGCCGTTTCCACGCGGGGCCGGCGAGCGCGCCGACCGCCGAGCTGCTGATGCGCTCGCGGTACAGCGCGTTCGTGACGGGGGACGCGGGGTATCTGCTGCGCACCTGGCATCCGCGGACCCGGCCGGAGCAGCTGGACCTCGACCCCCGGATGAGGTGGACGGGTCTGGAGATCCTGGACACCACCGACGGGTCCGCCTTCCACACGACGGGCTCGGTCACCTTCCGTGCGTCCTACCGTGGCGGTTCGCTGCATGAGCGCAGCCGCTTCGAGCGGGTGGCCGGCGCGTGGGTGTACGTGGCCGGGGACTTCCTGGAGTGAGGTGAACTAGGGCGCCAGGATGTCCAGTTCCTGGAGGGCGCCCGTGGTGATCCGGCGGGTCAGTTCCTCGGCGCGGACCGCGTCGCGGGCGCGGACCGCCTCGGCCACGCGTACGTGCAGGGTCACGGCCGCCGGGTCGGGGTCCTCGAACATGACCTCGTGCTGGGTGCGGCCGGTCAGGACCTCGGCGACGACGTCGCCGAGGCGGGCGAACATCTCGTTGCCCGAGGCGTTGAGGACGACCCGGTGGAAGGCGACGTCGTGGACCAGGTACGCCTCCAGCTTGTGGCCGCGTGAGTTGGCCACCATGCCGAGTGCGCACTCGGTGAGTTCGGCGCACTGCTCGGCCGTGGCGTGCTGCGCGGCCAGGCCCGCAGCGACGGGTTCGACCGCGGAGCGCAGCACGGTGAGCGAACGCAGCTGGTGCGGGCGGTCGGCGCCCGCCAGTCGCCAGCGGATGACCTGCGGGTCGTAGACGTTCCACTCGGCCTTCGGGCGGACCGTGACGCCGACGCGGCGGCGGGACTCGACCAGGTACATGGACTCGAGCACACGCACCGCCTCGCGCATCACCGAGCGTGACACCTCGAATTGCTGAGCGAGTTCATCCGTGCGCAGAACGCTGCCGGGCGGGTACTCGCCCGCCGTGATCGCGGGGCCGAGGGTGTCCAGTACATGGCCGTGCAGGCCCCGGCCCCATGTGCTCATGCACTCAGCGTACGACCTGCGTCACAGCCACTAAAAGTCAGACTTATATGTCACACACTCTTGAATTCGTCGTACCTAATGGGTTTCAGTGTGGCGACGCCGCAGTGGCGTCGGATGTCGAGGAAGACAGCGAGGCAGCAATGCGAACCCCCCAGGTCGTCGTCGTGATGGGCGTCGCGGGGACGGGCAAGACGACGATCGGTCCCTTGCTCGCCGCGCGGCTGGGCGTTCCGTACGCCGAGGGCGACGACTTCCACCCCCGGGCCAACATCGACAAGATGTCGGCCGGGATCCCGCTCGACGACGCCGACCGGTGGCCGTGGCTGGAAGCCATCGGGCACTGGGCACACGGCCGGGCCGGACTGGGCGGGGTGGTCAGCAGCTCGGCGCTGAAGCGGTCGTACCGCGACCGGCTCAGGTCCGTGGCGCCCGGGGTCGTGTTCCTGCACCTCGCGGGCGACCGGCGGCTGATCGAGGAGCGGATGTCCCGGCGGCAGGGTCACTTCATGCCGACCGCGCTGCTGGACTCCCAGTTCGCCACCCTCCAGCCGCTTCAGCCGGACGAGGCGGGAGTCGCCGTGGACGTCAGCGGCAGCCCCCAGGAGATCACCGAGCGCGCCGTGCAGGCCCTCGCAGCCCTTCCCGACACCGCGGGCAGCGGCCGGTAGCGCACCAGCGCCACCAGCGCCACCAGCGCCCGTCAGAAGATCCCCCGTAACCGCAAGGAACCCCCGTGACCAGACTCAGCGTCGAGATGCTGGCAGCGGACGCGCCTGCGCCGATCACCTCCGCCGGCCACGCCCAGCTGGGCATCGCCGTCCTGGTGGGCATCGCCGTCATCGTCCTGCTCATCACCAAGTTCAAGCTCCATGCCTTCCTGGCACTGACCATCGGGTCACTGGTGCTCGGAGCGGTCGCCGGAGCACCGCTCGACAAGGCCATCACCAGCTTCACCACCGGGCTCGGCAGCACGGTGGCGGGCGTGGGCGTCCTGATCGCGCTCGGGGCGATCCTGGGCAAGCTGCTCGCCGACTCCGGTGGTGCCGACCAGATCGTGGACACGATCCTCGCCAGGGCCGGTGGGCGCGCCATGCCCTGGGCGATGGTGCTGATCGCCTCCGTGATCGGCCTGCCGCTGTTCTTCGAGGTCGGCATCGTGCTGCTGATCCCGGTCGTGCTGATGGTCGCCAAGCGCGGCAACTACTCCCTGATGCGCATCGGCATCCCGGCGCTGGCCGGCCTGTCCGTGATGCACGGTCTGATCCCGCCGCACCCCGGCCCGCTGGTCGCGATCGACGCGGTCAAGGCCAACCTGGGCGTGACCCTGGCGCTCGGCATCCTGGTCGCCATCCCGACGGTGATCATCGCCGGTCCGCTCTTCTCCAAGGTCGCGGCCCGCTGGGTGGACGTGCCGGCTCCGGACCGGATGCTCCCCCAGCGCGCCTCGGACGAGCTGGGGCGCCGTCCGGGCTTCGGCGCGACGCTCGCCACCGTGCTGCTGCCGGTCGTGCTGATGCTGGCCAAGGCGCTGGTGGACATCGTCATCGACGACACCGCCGACCGGACCCAGCGGGCCTTCGACGTCATCGGCTCCCCGCTGATCGCGCTGCTCGCCGCCGTGCTCGTCGGCTTCTTCACACTGGGGCGGCCCGCCGGTTTCACCAAGGACCGGCTCCAGCAGACCGTCGACAAGGGCCTGATGCCCATCGCCGGCATCCTGCTGATCGTCGGCGCGGGCGGCGGCTTCAAGCAGACGCTGATCGACTCCGGCGTGGGCCAGATGATCCTGGACGTCTCCAAGGACTGGTCGATCCCGGCGCTGCTGCTGGCCTGGCTGATCGCGGTGGCGATCCGGCTGGCGACCGGTTCGGCGACGGTGGCGACGGTCTCGGCGGCCGGCCTGGTCGCACCCCTCGCGGCCGACATGTCGACCACCCACACAGCCCTCCTCGTGCTCGCCATCGGCGCGGGCTCGCTCTTCTTCAGCCAGGTCAACGACGCCGGTTTCTGGCTCGTGAAGGAGTACTTCGGGCTGAGCGTCGGACAGACCGTCAAGACCTGGTCGGTGATGGAGACGATCATCTCGGTGGTCGCGGGCGGCCTGGTCCTGCTGCTCTCCCTGGTGATCTAGCAGGAGTGCTCCGGCAGCAGGATCCGGCAGCGTCCCGGCCATGACGGCCCCTCCGCAGGAGGCCCGGGTACATGTGTCAGGGGCGCCACCGGTGTCAGGGGCGCCACAGGGGGTGTTCTCGACGGGCCCAGTCCTCGGTCACCGTTCCTGTCCGCAGGCCCCGTCTCGCCTCCGGGTCGCCCAAGGCCATGCCGATGTGGCCCGCCAGGACGACGCCGATCGTCAGGGACAGCCAGTCGTGGACGAAGGTCGCCGAGGTGCGCCACATCAGCGGGGTGAGGTGGGTGAACCACATCATCAGGCCCGTGCCGAGCATGACCAGGGTCGCACCGGCGATCCAGGCGGCGTAGATCTTCTGGCCGGCGTTGAACTTGCCGGCGGGGCGTGAGGCGTGCCGCTTGTCGCGGCGCAGGGCGGCGCGCAGCCAGACCCGGTCGTGCGGGCCGAAGCGGTTGAGGAAGCGCAGGTCGCCGCGGAAGGCGCGGGAGGCCAGCCCCAGCAGCACCGGCACCGGCAGGGCGACGCCCGCGTACTCGTGGACCCGGACGACCAGTTCCCTGCGGCCCACCATGACCGCCAGCTGCGGAATGTAGAGGAAGGCCGCGGTCACCACGCACACGCCCATCAGCGCGGCCGTGCCCCGGTGCACCCACCGTTCGGCCCGGGTGAAGCGGTGGACGCCGGCGCTCGGCGGTGCCGGGGTCTCAGCTCGTAGGGTCATCGGTCCGTCCGTTCGAGCGGCCGACCCAGGCGTCGACGTCGTAGCCGAGGTCCTCCCAGTAGCCGGGCTTCACCCGGTCGGTGACCGTGATGCCGGAGAGCCATTTGGCCGACTTGTAGAAGTACATGGGGGCGACGTAGAGGCGGACCGGGCCGCCGTGGTCGTGGCCGATGTCCTTGTCCTGCATGCGCAGGGCGACCAGGACGTCCGGACGGCGGGCCTGGTCGAGGGTGAGGCTCTCGCTGTAGGTGCCGTCGAAGCAGGTGAAGCGGATGGCCTTGGCGGAGGGACGGACGCCCGCCGCGTCCAGCAGGTGGGAGAGCCGTACGCCCTGGAAGGGGGTGCCCGGGACCCGCCAGCCGGTGACGCACTGGACGTCCCTGACCAGCCGGGTCTGGGGCAGCGCGCGCAGCTCGGCGAGGGTGTAGCCGCGCGGGCGGTCCACCAGGCCGTCGATGCTGAGGCGGTAGTCCGCGGCCGTCCGGTGCGGGACGGAGGCGGCGACGGAGTAGTAGCGGAAGCCGCCGCCGTTGGGCAGCAGGCCGGTCAGGCCGGTGGGGTCCTTGCCGGCGACGCCGCCGAGGAAGCCTTCGAGGCCGCGCTGCAGCGTCGGCGCGGCGAGCACGCCCAGCGCGCCGAGGCCGAGGGTGCCGAGGAAGACGCGGCGGCCGACGGGCCGGCCGTCCCGCTCCTCGGATTGTCCGGAGTTCACAGGTTCATTCGAGCACCCGGGGTCGCCCCGGGGCCAGGGAATCGGGTCGCCGGTCAGAGTTCCGTAATCACTTCGCGCGGACGTCTCCTGCCGTGCACGTGGCGAAGGACTCCGTTTCGGGCTGTTTCTCACTGTCCGAGGGCGCGGGTGCGGGCGGTGCGGAAGGCCGCCAGGGGGTCGCGTTGCGCGTACGTCCAGGGGGCCGGGGTGGCGTGCTCGCCGATGCGCTGGAACAGGGCCGCCGCCTCTGCCGGGCGGCCGGCGCAGGACAGGGCGAACGCGAGGTGGTTGAGGTCGATGAGGCGGCGCGGGTGCTCGTCGTGCTCCCACTCCAGCCACCAGTCGAAGGAGGCGCACAGGATCCGCCGGGCCCGCGGGCCGGACCAGTGCCGGGAGGCCGCCGGGTCGGCGGGGGCCAGCCCGGCGGCGGCGAGGACCCGGTAGCGCTCGGCGTACGCGACGACCGGCAGGACGGCGAGGGGCGAGTCGGCCGGGGCTTCGGCGGCGGCCGCCTCGGCGGCGTCGTAGACCTCGTGGTCCTCGGTCAGGCCGGCCGCTGCGCGTTCGGCGAGGCCGGCTATCAGCAGGTGGTGGGCATGGTGGTGCTCGCGGTGGCGGCGGCGCAGCTCGGCGAACGTGCCGAGCAGCTCGTTCTCCGGGCCGAAGGCGCGGGCGAGCAGGAGCAGGCCGAGCCAGGGGGTGGGGTCGGCCGGGACGAGGACGGCGGCCGTGTCGCAGGCCGCGCGGGCCCGGCCGGGTTCTTCCTCGCCGCGCAGGGCGCGCTGGACCAGGGCCAGGGCGAGCAGCGTGGCGGCGTCGGCGGAGTCGGGCTCGTCGGCCAGCCAGGCGCCCGCCCGGGCGGCGGCGCAGGGATCCTGGGCCAGCGCGGTGAGGCGGTGGCCGCGGCGGTCCCAGTCGTCGCCGGTGTGCACCAGCAGGGAGCGGGCTGCCTGTCGCCGGCCCTGGGCCAGCGCGGCGCGGGCGGTGCGCAGTTCCGCGTCGTCCAACGCGGCGTCGAAGGCACCGGAGTCGTCCCGTGTGTCGCCGGACGGGTCCGTTGCGGCCCGGCGAGCACCGAGCAGAGGCGGGAGAGGGGGCACCGCGGGGCTTCCTGTTTCTCGGGCTGCCATCGACCGATCACGCACAGCAAACCCTCAGCCAAGGATCGCGTCAAGCGGAACGCGGGTGATGCGGGCTTCAACCTCCGCTGGAGGGAGGGAACTTGACCTTTCCGGTGCAGGTGGGCCGTGTCCCGGGCGGACCGGCCCGGGAAAGTCCCTGTGGCGTATGCCATGCCGTCACGGGGCGTACGCCCCGGCTTTCTGTGGCGTACGCCATGGCGTCCCGGGGTCCGGTTGCGGACGATGGCGAGTCAACCGCCCGTTCCGGGTGCTTCCGGGGCAATGCTGTACCGGGAGCGCTACAGTCGGCCACTACGCGCCCGTGGTCCGGCCGGATGATCGAGGTACACAGCGTGTCCGTTCTGGTTCTCCTTCTCGCCGTGAGCGCGGCCTGCTGTCTGGGCTTCGGCTTCGTGCTCCAGCAGAACGCGGCGCAACAGGCACCGCTCAGCGACTTCCTCTCCTTCCGGCTGCTGCTCGACCTGATGCGGATGCCGCGCTGGCTGGGCGGCCTCGGGCTGATGGTGGCCGGCATGGTGCTCGGCGCCGTCGCCCTGGGCAAGGGCGAGATCTCGCTGGTCGAGCCGCTGCTCGCGACCAACCTGCTGTTCGCCCTCGCCCTGTCCCGGCACCAGACCAGACAGCCCCTGGGCCGCCAGGGCTGGGCCGGTCTGCTGCTGCTCGCGGGCGGGGTGAGCGCGTTCATCACGGGGGGCGAGCCGCGCGGCGGCACGGCCGTCGCCGATCCGCTGCGGCACTGGCTGATCATAGGGATCGTGGTGGGCGTGGCCCTGGTCCTCACGGCGTACGCCAAGCGCTCCCGGCTGAGCTGGGGCCCGGTGCTGCTGGCCCTGGCGGCCGGGCTGCTGTACGGCGTCCAGGACGCGCTGACCCGGGTGAGCGGCACGCTGTTCTCCGACGGAGGCTTCACCGAGCTGCTCACCGGCTGGCAGCCGTACGGCGTGGTGGCCTGCGGGGTCACCGGGCTGGTCCTGGTGCAGAGCGCGTTCGAGACGGCTCCGTTGCGCATGTCGCTGCCCGCGCTCACCGCGGCCGAGCCGCTCGCCGGGATCCTGTGCGGGGTGGGCTTCCTCGGTGACCGGCTGCGCACCGACACCGGGGCGCTGGCCTGGGAGGCGGCCGGACTCGCCGCCGTGGTGGGGGGCATCGTGCTGCTGGGGCTGCATCCGGCCATGCCGTGCGGCACGGGCGAGACGGAATCCTCGGCCCGGGACCTGCAGCGGCGCTGAGCCGGCGCTCTGAGCGGTTTGCTTGGATACGGGCATGAACCCTGCTGACGAGATTCTCGACATCGTCGACGAGCACGACCGGGTCGTCGCCCAGCGCCCGCGCGGCGAGGTGTACGCCCGGGGGCTGCGCCACCGCTGCGTGTTCATCGAGGCCCGGGACGCGGCCGGCCGGCTCTTCGTGCACCGGCGTACGGCGACCAAGCTGGTGTTCCCCGCCCTGTACGACATGTTCGTCGGCGGGGTCGTCGGCGCGGGCGAGTCCTACGAGGAGGCGGCGCTGCGGGAGGCCGAGGAGGAGCTGGGCGTGACGGGGCTGCCCCGGCCGACGTTCCTCTTCAAGTTCCTGTACCAGGACGGCGCCGGGAACAGCTGGTGGTCGGCGGTGTACGAGGTGCGCTGCGAACTGCCCGTGCGCCCGCAGGCGGAGGAGGTCCAGTGGCACGCCTTCCTGCCCGAGGAGGAGGTCGGACGGCGGCTCGGCGAGTGGGAGTGGGTCCCGGACGGACTGGCGGCGTACGAGCGGCTGCGGGCGTTCCGGGCGGCCCGGTGACCGCCCGGTAGGGTCGGCCGGGTGAGCGAATTCGTACGGAACATCCGGCTGTGGTTCGCGCCGGAGCGGGTGCGGGACGAGGGCGGCACGCCCGACTATCGGTTCTCGCTGGCCAACGAGCGCACGTTTCTCGCCTGGCTGCGCACGGCGCTGGCGCTGATCGGCGGCGGATTCGCGGTGGACCAGTTCCTGCCGGACCTGCGCTGGGCGTGGCGGGTCGGTCTCGCGCTCGCGCTGCTCGGGGCCGGTGTGCTGTGCTCCCTGCGCGCGGTGAACCACTGGGTGCGCTGTGAGCGGGCGATCCGGCGCGGCGAGGACCTGCCCGCGTCCCGGTTCCCGGCGCTGCTGAGCCTGGTCGTGGCGGTGGTGGCCGTCGCGATGGTCGTGGTGGTGCTGGTGAGGTGGGAGGGGTGACGTCCGGGGCCGCCCCGGCGGTCCGGGACCCCGGGTTGCAGCCCGAACGCACCCGGCTGGCCTGGCGGCGTACGACGCTGTCGGCCGCCGTGGCCGCCGTTCTGGCCCTGCGGGCGGCGCTGCACGGTGGCCTGTCGGCCACCGGGGTCGTCGCCTGCGCGGTGTGCTGCGCCCTGTGGCTGGGCTTCCTCCGGGTGGCCCACCACCGCATCCGCACCCTGGCCACCGGCACCCCGCCGCCCGCGCTCGCCCCCCGGCACGCGGCGGCGGCGGTGCTGTACGCGGTGGCACTGGCGGCGTGCGCGGCCGTACTGGTGGTCCAGGGCCGCCCGTGACCTCCGGAATTCTCTCCTGACCATACGTCATAAATGCACATCAAATAGGCGTCCATAGGTAGCACCATGACCACCGTCCACCAGGAACACACCGCACACGGGACGCACAGCCACGGACCGGGCTGCGGCCACCACGCCGTGCCGCACGGCGACCACGTGGACTACGCCCACGACGGCCATCTGCACCGGGAGCACGCGGGGCACTGGGACGAGTGCGAACCGGCCGGGCACGCCGTCCACGAGGGGCACGAGCACGTGCACCACGACGAGTGCGGGCACGCGCAGGTGCCGCACGGCGACCACGTCGACTATCTGCACGACGGACACCGGCACGCCGAGCACGGCGACCACTGGGACGATCACTGACCTGCCGCGGGACAGCGGCCGACGGCTCCCCGGACAGCTCGCCCGGGGAGCCGTCGGCCTAGGGTGGCTCCGGTCACGTTCGCTCCGATCTTCGCGTCATTCACTGGACGGCATACCGACCGGTCGGCATCATGAGTCGAGACCTGTTCACCCGTCCTGAGGAGTGATGTATGAGCGCCGACCACCCGCCCGGGCTCGACCTGGACCGGCTGCGCGCCGAGCTCGACCGCGAGCGCCCCGGTCTGGTGAACGGCCCCCTGACCGGACGGCTGATCGAGGGCGGACGGTCGAACCTCACCTACGCGCTCTCCGACGGCACCTCGAAGTGGGTCGTCCGCCGGCCCCCGCTCGGCCATGTGCTGGCCACCGCGCACGACATGAAGCGCGAGCACCGGGTCATCAGCGCCCTGCACCCGACCCGGGTGCCGGTCCCCCGGCCGCTGCTGCTGTGCGAGGACGAGGAGGTGCTCGGGGCTCCGTTCTACGTCATGGAGTTCGTCGAGGGCACCCCCTACCGCACCGCCCAGCAGCTGGCCCCGCTCGGCGCCGAGCGCACCCGGAACGCGGTGCTGTCCTTGGTGGACACGCTGGTCGAGCTGCACGCCGTGGACCCCGCCGAGGTCGGTCTCGCCGACTTCGGCCGGCCGGAGGGCTTCCTGGACCGCCAGCTGCGCCGCTGGGGCAAGCAGCTGGACGCCTCCCGCAACCGCGACCTGACGGGCATCGACGAGCTGCACGCGGCGCTCGGCCGCGCCCTGCCCACCTCCCCCGCGCCGGCGGTCGTGCACGGCGACTACCGGCTGGACAACGTCCTGATCGGCGACGACGACCGGATCACGGCGATCCTCGACTGGGAGATGTCCACGCTCGGCGACCCGCTGACCGACCTGGGCCTGCTGGTGATGTACAGCCAACCGCTCGGCATGACCGACTCGCCCGTCTCCACCACCGCCGAGGCGCCCGGGCACCCCGCGCCGCGGGAACTGATCGAGCGGTACGCGGCCCGCTCCGGCCGGGACGTCTCGGCCGTCTCCTGGTACACGGCGTTCGCCTGGTTCAAGCTCGCCGTGATCCTGGAGGGCATCCACTACCGGTACACGCTCGGCCAGACGGTCGGCCGCGGCTTCGACCGCATCGGTGACCTCGTACCCGTCTTCATCGACCACGGACTGACGACCCTTCAGGAAGGCTGACCCGCATGGACTTCGCGTTCGACGCACGCACCGAGGAACTCCGGGCGAAACTGCTGGCCTTCATGGACGAGTACGTCCACCCGGCCGAGGCGGTCGCCGAGGAGCAGCGGGCCCGGCTGGCCTCCCCCTGGGACACCCCCGCGGTGGTCGAGGAGCTGAAGGCCGAGGCGCGCGAGCAGGGGCTGTGGAACCTGTTCCTGCCCGACGCCGAGCACGGCGCCGGGCTGACCAACCTCCAGTACGCACCGCTCGCCGAGATCACCGGCCGCTCCCCGCATCTCGCGCCCACCGCGACGAACTGTGCCGCGCCCGACACCGGGAACATGGAGGTGCTGGCGCAGTTCGGCGACGAGCAGCAGAAGAAGCAGTGGCTTCAGCCCCTGCTGGCCGGGGAGATCCGCTCGGCGTTCGCGATGACCGAGCCGGAGGTGGCCTCCTCGGACGCCACCAACATCACCACGCACATCGAGCGGGACGGCGACGAGTACGTCATCACCGGCCGCAAGTGGTACATCTCCGGCGCGATGAACCCGGACTGCAAGATCTTCATCGTGATGGGCAAGACGGACCCGGACGGCGCCGACATCCGCCGTCAGCAGTCCATGGTGCTGGTCCCGCGCGACACCCCGGGCGTCACGGTCGAGCGGGCGATGCAGGTGTTCGGCTACGAGGACCACTGGCACGGCGGCCACGCCGAAGTGGTCTTCGACCACGCGCGCGTGCCGGTGGCGAACCTCATCGGCGAGGAGGGCGGCGGCTTCGCCATCGCCCAGGCCCGGCTCGGTCCCGGCCGGATCCACCACTGCATGCGGCTGATCGGCATGGCGGAGCGGGCGATCGAGCTGATGTGCCGGCGGGCCGTCTCGCGTACCGCGTTCGGCAAGGCACTGGCCCAGCAGGGCGTCGTCCAGAACTGGATCGCCGACGCCCGGGTCACCGTCGAGCAGCTGCGGCTGCTGGTGCTGAAGACGGCCTGGCTGATGGACACCGTCGGCAACAAGGGCGCGCACACGGAGATCCAGGCCATCAAGATCGCCACGCCGCGCGCGGTGGTCGGCATCCTGGACCGCGCGATCCAGCTGCACGGCGCGGGCGGGGTGAGCCAGGACTTCCCGCTGGCCGAGCTGTACGCGAGCGCCCGCACCCTGATGCTCGCCGACGGCCCGGACGAGGTGCACCAGCGGTCGCTGGCACGCCGGGAGTTGAAGAAGTACCTGTGAGCACCCGCCGTCACGGCCGAGCGGCCGGGCTCTCGCCCGCCGCGCCGCCGTGACGGCCCGCCGCCGTCGCCCGCTTCCGGCGACCCTCGCCCGCCTCCCGCCGCGCCTCGCCCCCCCTCCCGCCGCCGTCGCCCGCTTCCGGCGACCCTCGCCCGCCTCCCGCCGCCGTCGCCCGCTTCCGGCGACCCTCGCCCGCCTCCCGCCGCCGTCGCCCGCCTCCCGCCGCCCTCGCCCGCCTCCCGCCGCCGTCGCCCGCTTCCCGCCGCACGGCTGTATTCCGCCGCCCTCCCCGCTTCCCGGCGCACGGCCGTATTCCGCCGTTGAGGGCACCGCCCGGTCTGTGGTGTGGTGTCGTAGCTCTTCGGGAGGCGGCCGGGGCACGGCCGGCGGCGCGGCGAGTGGGGGAAGCGTGACCGACCTGCGGGACCACACGCTGTGGGGTAGGGCGGCGGAACCCAGGGTGACCCTGGAGCGGCTGCTGTCCGTGGTGGGCTCGGGAGCCCTGGAACTGGACACGGCACCGGGCGGGCTGGCGGTGGCCGTCGGCGGTGTCACCGTGCTCGACGTACTGGCCCCCGAGATCCGGCCGCGGGAACTGGTGCTCGCGGTCGGCGTCGCGGCCGGGTCGGCCCAGGCGGTGGACGTCGTGCGCCGGGCCGGTGCCGCCGAGGCCGCCGGTGTGGTGTTCGGTCCGGACCGCCCCCAGGGATCCGCCGGAGCCCTGCGCGCCGCCGCCCAGGAGACCGGCACGGCGGTGCTGTTCCGCACCTGGTACCGCTGGGAGGAGCTGGTGGCGGTGCTGCGGGCCGGGCTGGCCGCGGCGGGAGTCGCACCGTTACCGGCGGCCCGGGGCCTGGCCCTGGGGGATCTCGACGGGCTGGCCGACGCCGTGGCCGCCCTGGTCGGCGGCTCGGTGACCATCGAGGACACCGAGTCCCGGGTGCTGGCGTACTCCTCGACCGAGGAGAACGTGGACGAGATGCGCCGGCTGACCATCCTCGGACGGCGCGTTCCGCCCTGGCGGGTGGCCGCCATGCGGGACGCCGGATTCTTCCGTGCCCTGTGGACGGCGGACGACGTGCTGCACCGGCGGGCGCAGGGGGAGGACCCCGAGCGGCTGGTGTGTGCCGTCCGCGCGGGCGGTGAGGTGCTGGGATCCGTCTGGGTGGCCGCGGTCGCGGGCCGGCCGCTGTCCCCCGACGCGTCGGAGGCCCTGCGCGCGGCGTCCCGGGCTGCCGCCGCGCACCTGCTCCACCACCGCACGCGCGGTGCGGACAGCCGGCTGGTGGAGGACGCGGCACGGGCGCTGCTGGAGGAGCGCGGTTCCGCCGAGGTGCTGGCCGAACGGGCCGCGCTGCCGGCCGAGGAGCCCTGCGCCGTCCTCGCGGTGGGCACCGGCGCCGGACTGCCCGCGGAAGCCGGGTCCGACGACCCGTCGCGGCTGTACGCCCTGCTCGCCCTGCACTGCGCGGCACTCGGCCACCGGATCGTGGTCGTGCCGGCGGGCGGCAGGGCGCTGGTGCTGGTGAGCGCGCTGGACCGGGAGCCGGGCCGGGCGCGGGAACAGGTCACGCGGCTCGGCACGTCGCTGGCCGCGCACCTGTCGGCGGCGACCGGCACGCCGGTGCGGGCGGGCCTGGGAGAGGTGGTTCCGGCGCTGGCGCGGGCCGCGCAGTCGCGCCGGACCGCCGAACAGGCGCTCAAGGCCCTCACCCGGACCGGGGACGCGCGCACCGTCGCGTGGGTGGAGGACGTGGCCGACACGATCGGCGTGTCGCAGGTGCTCGAAGCGCTGCGCCGGCTGGAGCTGCCGCCGGGCACCTCCGTGGCCCTGCTGGCCGCGTTCGACGCCGAGCACGCCGGCAGCCGGCTCGTGGAGTCCCTGCGGGCCTACCTGGACCACTTCGGTGACGTGTCGGCCGCCGCGCGCAGCCTCTCGGTGCACCCCAACAGCCTGCGGTACCGGCTGGGCCGGATCACCGCGGTCTCGCGGCTCGACCTCGGCGATCCGGAGGCCCGGCTGCTGGCGCAACTGCAACTGCGGCTCGGGGACGCCGGCAAGGGACCGGGACCCGGAGAGTGAGGCACCGCCGCCGGCCTTTCGTGCGCGCGCACCAACGCGGGACGCCGTTCTCGTCGCCACGCACAACGGCGGGCCCCGCCGGGTCCGGTCGCCCGGCCGGGTCGCCGTCGCCCGGGGTCGGATCTTTGAGGAACCGACGATGACGGCCCCCGGGCGCGGCGAGCAGCCTGGGACGGCGGTCCGGGGAAACGGCCCCGGACCGCCGTCCCGACACCGGAAGGTTCACCATGACCGCTGTGACCCCCGCCGCCGTGCGCCGCGAACGCATCCTGCGGGAGGCCGTGCGCCAGGGCCTGCTGGACCCGGAGCAGTCGCTGCTCGCCGCCTTCGTCGACCTCGACGGCGTCGCGGCCACGGTCCAGGCCCTGCACGACGCCTTTCCCGGCGCGCCCGAACTGCGTGGTGTGCTGCACACCTTCGCCGCGAAGGCCAACTGCCTCGTGCCCGTCCTGAGCGAGCTGGAACGACACCGGATGGGCTGCGAGGTCGCCACCGCCGGGGAGCTGGCACGGGCGCTGGCGGCCGGTTTCCCGGCCGAACGGATCGTCTTCGACTCTCCGGCCAAGACCCGGGCCGAGCTGGCGCGGGCCCTGGCCCTGGGTGTGGCGGTCAACGCGGACAGCTTCCAGGAGCTGGAGCGGATCGGCGGCCTGCTGGCGGACCGCCCTTCGGCGTCGCGGATCGGCGTACGGCTCAACTGCCAGGTCGGCGGCGGCGCCATCGCCGCGATGAGCACGGCCACGAGCACCTCGAAGTTCGGTGTCCCGCTGGCGGACCCCGGCAACCGGGAGCGGCTGCTGCGGGCGTTCGCCGAACACCCGTGGCTGACCTGGGTGCACACGCACACCGGGTCCCAGGGCTGCCCCCTGGACCTCATGGCCCGCGGCGTGGCGCAGGCGGTGGAGTTCGCCGACCAGGTGACGGCGGCGTTCGGGGAGGGCCGGGTCGCGGGCATCGACATCGGCGGCGGGCTTCCCGTCAACTTCGCCGACGACGCGGTCACGCCGACGTTCGGCGCGTACGTCGAGCAGCTGAGGGAGCACGCCCCGGGGCTGTTCGAGGGCAGGTACGAGGTCATCACCGAGTTCGGCCGCTCCGTTCTCGCCAAGAACGGCTTCCTGGCCTCGTACGTCGAGTACACCAAGACGGCCGGGGGCAGGCCGATCGCCGTGACCCACGCCGGCGTCCAGGTCGCGACGCGCACCGTGTTCAGCCCCGACGCCTGGCCGCTGCGGGTCGAGGCGTACGACCGGTACGGCACGGCCAGGCGTGACCGTCCGGTCCGCCAGGACGTCGCCGGTCCCGCCTGCTTCGCCGGTGACCTGCTGGCCCGCGACCGCGCGCTGCCCCCGCTCCGGCCGGGCGACCTCGTCGTGGTGCCGGACACCGGCGCCTACTACTTCTCCACGCCGTTCCACTACAACAGCCTGCCCGAACCCGCCGTGCACGGTGTCCGCACGGGCGCGGACGGCCGGGTCGCGTTCACGCTCGTCCGCCCCGCGCAGGACCCGTGGCGGCTGACGGACCAGGACGGTGTCCAGGCATCGCCCCGGGGCCCGGTGGGCGCCCCGGCCGGCGCCGGCCGGTGAGGAGCGGCACGGTGTCCCAGGCCGACCACGAGCGACCGGAGAGGGACGGGCCGCTCCTCACTCAGCGCGCCGCGATCGTCTTCCTGCTGGCGGCGCTGGCCGGCATCGGGGCCACCGTCCTCGCGGCGCTGGCCGGCAGCGGGTGGCCGGTCGCGGTGAGCGCGGGCGGTGGCACCGCGGCCACGGCGGTCCTCTTCTTCAAGGAGATCATCGACTAGGCGGCGGGCGCGGGCGCCGGTCCTACGGCCGCAGCGCCCGCAGCAGCAGGTCGGCGAGGTGGTCGGCGACCTGCTGGGGGGTGAGGGGTCCGTCGGGCCGGTACCACGTCGACAGGTGGTGCACGGAGCCGAAGTGGTAGTCCACGACCAGGTCGGCCGGGGTCGCCGTGGAGAAGACGCCTTCCTTCTGGCCCTCCTCGATGAGCGCGCGGAACTCCTCGTGGTAGCGCCGGCGCTCGGCGCGGACCTGCTTGTTCTTCTCCGGACTCAGGTGGTGCATGGAGCGGAAGAAGATCATCGCGTCGTCGAGGTTCTCGATCGTCGTGACGACGACGTCCGCCGCCGCGTCCCTGAGCCGTTTGTCCACGGGCTCGTCGGCGTTCGCGAACCGGTCCAGCCGCTCCTGCTGGAGGCGCAGCACGCGCGCGTACACCTCGTGCAGCAGGTCGTCCTTGGAGCCGAAGTAGTGGTAGAGCGCCCCCTTGGTGACGCCGGCCGCCTCCACGATCTCCTGCACCGAAGTGCGGTCGTAGCCCTGCTCGGCGAAGAGCCGGGTGGCGGCGGCCAGCAGCCGCTGCGGGACGGGAGTCCCGTCTCCGTCCGTCGTCCTGGGCACTTCCGCCACCTGCCTTTCCGTTCTGCTGCTAGTCCTGTGCGGTGCGGGAACGCAGTTCCCGACGGAGGATCTTCCCACTCGCCGTCTTGGGCAGCTCGGGCAGGATCTCCACCTGACGCGGGTACTTGTAGGCGGCCAGTCTCTCCTTGCAGTACCCCGCGAGTTCGTCCGGGGCCGCCTCGGCCCCCGGACGAAGGCTGATGTACGCCTTGACGGTCTCGCCACGGTACCCGTCGGGCACCCCGACGACGGCCGCCTCGCGCACCGCCGGGTGCGTGTACAGCACGTCCTCGACCTCGCGCGGCCACACCTTGAAGCCGGACGCGTTGATCATGTCCTTCTTGCGGTCCACGACGTACAGCCAGCCCTGCTCGTCCATGAACCCGATGTCGCCGGTGCGCAGCTCGCCGTCCGGGAAGGTCTCGGCGGTGGCGTCCGGGCGCCGCCAGTAGCCGGGCACCACCTGCGGCCCGCGTACGACGATCTCGCCCTGTTCCCCGAAGGGCACCTCCGCGCCCTGGTCGTCCAGGATGCGCACGACCGTGTCGGCGCCGGGCAGGCCGACGGACAGCGTCCCGGAGACCGGGTCCACGGGCGCCTCCAGGCCGGGCGGGACGGAGGCGCAGGGCGCGGTGCACTCGGTGAGGCCGTAGCCGACGCGGATGTACGGTCCGAAGCGCTCCCGGAACCTCTCCACCAGGGCCGGCGGCACGGGGGCGCCGCCCGACGACATGTTCACGAAGGAGGCGAAGTGCTCGCGGGTGACGTCCGGGTGGGCGGCGAGCGCCATGTAGGCGGTGGACGGGCCGACGGTGTAGTGCGGGCGGTGTTCGGCGAAGGCGTCCAGGACGACGCCGGGTTCGAAGCGGTAGGTGAGCACCAGGGTGCCGACGCTGCTCAGGCAGGCACCGAACTGGCACACCATGCCGGTGATGTGGAACAGGGGCGCGAGGGCGTAGTAGACGGGCGCCGCCGGCAGGCCGAGCCCGGCGGCCTGCCGTTCGGCGTTGTGCATGATGTTGGCGTGCGTGTTGGTCGCGCCCTTGGGGGTGCCGCTGGTGCCCGAGGTGTAGCTGATCAGCGCGATGTCGTCCGGGCGTGGCGCGCGGCCCTCGGGGGCCCGGCCGCCCTGCCGGGCGACCGCCACCAGGTCGTCGGCGTCCGGGGCCTGGGGCAGCCGCTCGAAGGTGAGCACGCGCGCGTCGTCGCGGGTCTGGAAGTCCAGCTCGCACGCGGTGAGCACGATCCGCACCGGCGAGTCGGCGGCCGTCCCGCGCAGGTACGTCTCCCAGGCCCGGTCGGTGCAGATCAGCGCGGCCACCTCGCCGTCCCGCAGGACGTGCGCCACCTCGGCCGACTTGTACATGGGGTTGACCGGGACGACGGTCGCGCCGGCCTTCCAGGCGCCGAGCACGGCCAGCACGAAGTGCGGGGTGTTCTGCAGCAGGACGGCCACCCGGTCGCCGCGCCGCAGGCCGCGCGCGGCGAGGTGGGCGGCGACGGAGTCGCTCAGCTCGTCGGCCTCGCGGTAGCTCAGACGGGCGTCGAAGTAGGCGAGGAAGGTGCGGTCGGGGGCCTCGGCGACGGCTTCGCGCAGGGCGTGCACGAGGGAGTCGGCGGGATCGACCGGGGCGCGCTGGGCCTCGTCGAGCAGTGCGAGCCAGGGCCGGCCGGCGTAGGAGGAGGTGGTCACCGGCCGGCCTCCCACTTCTGCTGGATGTGGTTCATGGTGGCGAGCCAGCGGTCGGGTTCACCGGCCCGGACCTGGTAGAAGCCGGCGACCTCGGGGTGCGGCAGGATCAGGAAGCGGTCCTCCTCGATGCCCTGGAACAGCGCGTCGGCCACGGCTCCCGGCTCGATCGCGGTGGGCTGGAGCACCAGGTCGCCCGCGCTGCCGGTGGCGGCCAGCATGTCGGTGCGGACGCCCTGCGGACAGATGGCGTGGACCTTGATCCCCCGGTGGCGGTAGGTCAGGGACAGCCACTCGGCGAAGGCGTAGGCGCCGTGTTTGGTCACGCTGTAGGAGGGCGCGCCGATCATGGTCAGCAGGCCGGCGGCGGAGACGGTGGAGACGAACCGGCCGCCGCCCCGCTCCAGCCAGTCGGGCAGCAGTGCGTGGGCCGCGCGGACGTGGGCCATCAGGTTGACGTCCCAGGAGGTCGCCCACGACTTCTCGTCCAGGGTGTCGCCGAGGTCGCCGTCCTCGAAGGCGACCCCCGCGTTGGCGCAGTAGACGTCCACGGTGCCGCCGAGCGCCTCCCGGGCCTGGGCGACGATCGCGGAGGCGTCGCCGGGCACGGCGGTCCCGCCGATCTCCTGGGCCACCGCCTCGGCCTTCCCGGCGTCCAGGTCGTTCACGACGACCCGGGCGCCCTCGGCGGCGAACCGCCGGGCCAGTGCGGCCCCGATCCCACCACCCGCCCCGGTGACGACCACTCCCGCATCCTGCACGGCTTCCACCATCGGTCTCCTTCGACACGGCGCGACTCGGCTCGACGTCAGACTAACCGGTCGGTATGTGTGAAGGAAGGCCGAGTGCACCAACCTAAGGGGCGCGGGGAACTGCGCGACGAGCCCCGGACGGCCTGCACGTGACCACTCACCGGAGGACCTCATGCATCTGTCCCGACGAACTCTGCTCGCATCGGCGACGACGGCAGCCGTGCCGGCCGGGACCACGCGCCGCGAGCATCTGCGCACCGGCTTCGAAAGGCTCGCGGCCGACGGTTACTCGCTGCTCTCCGGCCGGAAAGCGGGCATCGTCACCAACCCCACCGGCCTCACCCGGGACGCCGCCCACATCGTCGACGTGATGCACCAGGACCCCCGGGTCCGGCTGACGGCGGTCTTCGGCCCCGAGCACGGCTTCCGCGGCACCGCGCAGGCGGGCGGCTCCGAGGGCCGCTACGACGACCCGGCGACCGGTCTCCCGGTGTACGACACGTACCAGAAGAGCGGCCGGGCACTCGCCGACGTCTTCACCGCCTCGGGCGTCGACACCGTCGTCTTCGACATCCAGGACGTGGGAGCCCGCTTCTACACGTACATCTGGACCCTGTACGACTGCATGGAGGCGGCCCAGCTCGCCGGCAAGCGGTTCGTCGTCCTGGACCGCCCGAACCCGGTGACCGGCCGCGCGGCGCACGGGCCGGTACTCCACAAGGAGTTCGCCACCTTCGTCGGGCGGCAGCCGATCGCGCAGGCGCACGGCATGACCGTCGCGGAGCTGGCCCGGCTGTTCAACGAGGAGTTCCTGACCACACCCGTGCCGCTGGAGACGGTGCTGATGTCGGGCTGGAGGCGCAGCCGGTTCTACGACGACTCCGGCCTGCCGTGGGTGCCGCCGAGCCCCAACATGCCCACGGTGGACACGGCGCTGGTGTACTCCGGCACCTGCATGTTCGAGGGCACCAACCTCTCCGAGGGCCGCGGCACGACCCGCCCCTTCGAACTCCTCGGCGCCGAGGGCGTCGACGGGCGCTGGGCCGCCGCCGTGAACGAACTCGGGCTGCCGGGCGTGCGGTTCCGGGAGGCGTACTTCACTCCCACCTTCTCCAAGTTCCAGGGCAAGACCGTCGGCGGGGTGCAGATCCACGTGGCCGACCGGGCCGCCTACGACCCCGTGCGCACCGGGATCGCGCTGCTGGTGACCGCCAGGAAGGTGTGGGACGGCTTCGCGTGGCGCTCCGACCACTGGATCGACAAGCTCACCGGTTCCGACCGGGTGCGCACGATGATCGACGCGGGCGCCGGCACCGAGGAGGTGACGGGCGCCTGGCAGGAGGAGCTGGCCGCGTTCCGGCGGGTCCGAAAGGAATATCTCCTCTACAAGTAGCCCGCGGTGTCTGGCCAACCCCGCACCCCGGCAGGACGATACGCGCGCAGCGCACCGTTGCGGGTGACGAGGGAGCCTGGTATGGCGGATCCTGGGATGAGCGTGACTCCCTACTGGGAGCTGACCTTCGACGCGGACGGGGACGTGGCCGGACCCGAACGCGACCGGCTGTCGACGCAGGTCGCGGAGCACGGTGTCCGTGACCTGATCGTCTTCTCGCACGGCTGGAACAACGACCGCTCGGGCGCGACCGCGCTGTACCGGCGCTTCTTCGCTCCCATGCCGACGCTGGCGCCGAGGGCGCGGCTCGGGTACGTGGGCGTGATCTGGCCGTCGATGCGGTTCAGCGACGAGCCGATCCCGGACTTCCCGAAGTCCGTGGCGGCCGTGGAGGCGGAGGCGGCGCCGCGCCCGGCGCTGGACAAGGACACCCGGCGCGCGCTGCTGGAGACCTTTCCGGGCCGTGCGCCGGTGCTGGACCAGCTGGCCCGGATGCTGGACGAACGGCCGGACGGCACCGCGGGGCTGACCGAGTTCGGGCGGCTGGTGCGGCTGCTGCTGGACGGGGGCCACGGGCCGGCCGACACGGATGAACCGGGCGAACCCGCCGTGTTCGATGCCGACCCGGTGACCGTGTGCGAGCAGTTCGCCGACGCGCTGGCCGCGCTCGGCCCGGCGGCCGACGGTGCCCGGTTCGGTTTGCCGAATCCGTGGGACGGCGCGAGGGAACTGCTGCGGCAGGCGACGTACTACCAGATGAAGCGGCGGGCCGGGACGGTCGGCGAGCGCGGACTCGGGCCGGTGCTCGGGCGGTTGGCCGGTGTGGCACCCGGGGTGCGGGTGCATCTGGTCGGGCACAGCTTCGGTGGCCGGCTGGTGGCGTTCGCGCTGCGCGGGCTGCCCGGGTCGGTGCGTACGGTGAAGTCGGTGACCCTGCTCCAGGGCGCTTTCTCGCACTACGCGTTCGCGGCCCGGCTGCCGCACGCGCCGGGCCGGTCGGGGGCGCTCCAGGACCGGCACCAGCGCATCGACGGCCCTCTGGTGTGCTGTCACTCCCCCTTCGACGCGGCCCTCGGCACGTTCTACCCGCTGGCCTCCCGGCTCGCCGGGGACGACCGCACCTGCGCGGGCAGCGAGATCGCGGCCGTGCTGGGTCCGCAGTGGGGGGCCATGGGGCACGACGGGGTGCAGGCGGTGCCCGGCACCGCACGCCTGGACCTGGCGGCGGCCCTGCGCGGTCCGCTGCCGCCGTCGGGCTGCGTGAACGTGGACGTGGCGGCCGTGGTCCGGCGCGGGGGCGCGCCGTCCGGGGCGCACAGCGACATCGTGCACCCCGAACTGGCGCGGGTGGTACTGGCGGCGGGCCGTATCGCCTGACCCGCCGCCCGCGGCACCTCAGCGGTGCCTCAGCGGTGCCTCAGCGGTGCCTCAGCGGTGCGAGGTGTACTCGACGACCTGCTGGTAGGTCGGCCGGTTCTGCCAGCTGATCCTGCCGTGCTTGATGCCGCCCAGAGTGCGCTGGGCGATCGAGTCGGCGCACCACTGGTCGCCGGCCGAGCACTGGTCGTCGCCCGGGTAGACCTGGGCGGCGGTCAGACCGGCCGCCTGCTTCAGGGTGCTGATCAGGCTGTCCCGGCAGGAGCCGAGGCTGCCGCCGCCGCAGTACTTCTGCGTCAGCCCGCCCCGCACGGGTTCCCCGAGCACCGCCCTGATGTCCTTGTCGACATAGCTCCACCAGCCGTACTGGAAGGAGCTGCCGGCGTGCGAGCCGGTCGGGCCGTGCCCGGCGGACGGGGCCTCGTCGATCGGCGCGTTGGCCGTGAAGGCGGTGTACAGATCGCTGCCCAGGCCGGGTTCGAACTCCGCCTTCACCAGCAGCGGCCACCAGGCGTCCAGGATGCGGATCGCGTCGGCGTTCGCGTAGACCTTGGAACCCGCCGAGGTCTCGGTGCGCTTGGCCCCGGCGCTCATCCACGCCCGGAGCTTGTTCACCGCGTCGGCGACCGTGGCGTCCGTCACCGTGGCGGAGTCGATCACCTTCAGCAGTTTCGGCAGCACGTCCTCCGCGCGCAGGTCGGCGAGGCTCGCGTCGGCCATGGCCTGCACCAGCTTCGTCCGGGTCACCCCGCCGGCCGCGACCAGCTTCTGCACCCGGTCCTCCAGCAGGTTGCCGCGGTGCACCGAGCCGTCGGCCCAGGACGCGGTGGTGTAGTCCTTGGCCTGCTTGTTGTTCCAGGAGACGTAGTAGTCCTGGTCGACGGAGTTGGGGTGGGCGGACGCCGGGGTGTAGTCGGCCGTGTTGGTGGCCGGATCCCAGTTCCTCCACTCGTACGCGGGCTGCGCCCGCACCGGGAACTCCGCGTCGACTCCGCTCGCCCGCACGGGGTTGTCACCGCTGTTGTAGTACGCGGTGTGCTGGGAGTCGGCGTAGAACCAGTTGAAGGTGTAGTTGATGTGCTGGGCCGCGCTCTGGAAGTCCTTCGGGCCCTTGACGTAGTCGGGGTCGTTGAGCATCTGGAAGCCGATGATCGAGTCGGCCTCGTGCAGGTAGGAGGAGCGCAGGGTGGTGTAGGCGACCTTCTTGCCGCCGACACTCGCCCGGTACGCCACCGGCCCGTACCTGGTGCGCCACACACGCATGGTGTACGACCCCGCGGCCGTGCCGTCGGCCACGGTCGGCTTCCAGGCGTTCTTCTGCTCGATCTTCTCCATGGCGGTGCAGGTGCCGTGGTACAGGTAGTGATAGTCGTCCTGGCACAGTTCGACCGCGTAGGTGTCGATGATGTCCTGGCCGGAGGTGGTCGCGCTCCAGGAGTAGTCCTGGCCGCGGCCGAGTTCGACGTACATGCTCAGGCCCGCGAAGGAGGCGCCGCGGGCGCTGATGCCCGGACCCTGGATCTCCTGGAGCAGGAGCAGCTGCGGGGCGAAGTAGCCGGTCTGCGGCCCGAAGACGGCGATCGGGTGGCCGCTCGCGGTGTGGTTGCCGCTGACCACGAGCGCGTTGGACATGCCGCGCCTGGCGGAGCTCGAGAGCGCCTTGGCGGCGGTGGCGGAGCTGCTCCTGGCGGCCGCTGTGGCCGCGCTGCCCGTACGGTCGTAGAGGAGCGGTTCCTCGGTCACCGTGCCGGCGTCGGGCAGGGCCGCGCCCTGGGCGTCGGCGGGCTTGGCGCCGTAGGGGAAGCTCTCGCCGTTGTGGACGGTGAGGACGGCCTCGGGATCGTTGCGTTCACGGAACGACTCCCAGACCCGGGTGCCCTCCTCGACGCCGTACTTCTGCTGGGCGGCGAGCAGGGACAGGGCGTTGTTGACCTCGCCACCGCCGCCGGAGCCGAACAGCGAGCCGACCACGGAGGCCAGCGCCACGAGGTCGGTGACCTTGAAGTGTTCTATGGTGCCGGCGTTGGTGATCGCGTCCTTGTGGCCGGTCAGGACGTACTCACCGGGGAAGTACCGGCCGCTGTCGGAGGCGTCGATGTAGGCGTTGACACCCGCGATATAGGCGTTCACGTCGCCGAGGGCCTGCTGACCGCGGGCGCCGTTGTTGGCCACGGCGTTGTCGATCTGCGCCTGGAGGTCGGCCTCGGTGTAGGGCGCGTTGCGGTAGAACTGCTGCTCCAGGCCCTGGTTGGCGGGCGCGCCGCCGGCGAAGCCGGTCAGCTGGCCGCGGCCCACGTGCCGGAAGACGTCCATCAGCCACAGCCGGTCCTCGGCCGCCGCGTATCCGGCGCCGAACTCCGTTCCGTACCGGGTGGTGCCTGTGATGTGCGGCACACCGGTCTTCTTGTCGCGGACGATCGTCACGTCGCCGCGGCCGGCCGGTTTCTCGGTGGAGGCGACCTGGTCGGAGGGAACGCCGAACGAGGCGTCGTCGAAGAAGGCGTTGATCTTCGCGTCGGTGAGACCCGAGTAACCGGTCGCCAGGTCGGCGTACGGGCCGAGCTGGTCCTCGGCGTGTGACGGCTGGGTACCGAATGCCTGGTTGAGCAGGATCTGGGCGAGGGTCGCGTTGCCGTTCTCGCCGGGCGGCAGGATGTCCGAACATCGGCCGCCGCAGTAGTCGTTGGAGGCCGCCGTGCCGGGGGCCGCCACCGCTGTCTGGGTGAGGGGGGAAAGAAGACCGGCGACAAGCACGCATACGGACGCGGTCTTCAGGAACCCGAAGAGTTGGCGGGACGTTCTCAGTCTGGCAAGGGCGTTTCGTGGGGTTCGCCGTGGCATGGCGGCTCCTAGCGACTGGGGTGGCCGAACGTTACCGCCGGTATCCCCCGGTTTAAAGATGAACATGCGTCACTTTCGGGAGTCAGCAAGCGCAGACGGAGAAGCGATGGAGCCGAATCGCCTGTCGATACGTCTATTCGGCGACGTCCGTGCGACGACGCCGAAGTGACCGAAGTGCAGGTGCAGGTGTGACGGAGGTGCAGGGCGATGGCAGGTTTCCGGAGTCTGGCGAGACAAGTACGCGATCCCCGCTGCGATCTGGCGCTGCGGCGCTACTCGCTGCGCAAGTGCCTGGAGAAGTTCGCCCCTTACGGGCATCGGGCGACCTGGGACCATCTGTGCTCCCGGGCGGGTTTCGGGCCCGAGGACCGCTCCCCCGATCCAGCGCGGCTCGTGGCCGCGCTGGAGGAGCTGGAGGAGGCGCGTGACGTCTGGCTCGCCTACGAGACCGACTTCACCGAGCGGCGGCGGAAGGAGAAGCACGACGGGCTGCGCCGGCCGGGCAGCGTGGACGACTGGCACCGGATGACCTGGGGCGGGTTCGGGGTCGCCTGGTGCGACGACCCGCGGGTCCACCCCGAGGAGCCGCTCGCGGAGGTGCTGCGACGGCTGATCGCCGCGCTGGAGCGGGAGCCGGGTTCGTCGTGCCCGGTCTGCGGCGGGGAGCGGCTGGTCTGGAAGTACGGCCTGGACCACGAGCCGTCGTCCGGACCGGTCTGCGCGGACTGCGGGATCCTGGTGCCGCGGCCCGTCCTCAGCCCGCGGGTCCTGCAGTACGCCAGGCGGGAACGCCTGTTGATGTCGGCCTGAGCGGCCGGGTGGGCACCGCGTGCGGCTCGAGTGGCGGGCCGGCACCGGTGCGGGGGTGCGCCGGGGATGCCGCACCCCTTCCGCGGATCGTTCCTGGGCCCGTTGTCATTTCCGCGGGATTCCCCGGGGCCGTTGTCCGTGGGGACTGGCACCATCGAGGCATGGTGCAGGTGTGTCTCAACGGGCGCCGCTCGGCCGCCGACGGTGCGGGGGTGCCGATGTCCCCGGAGGGCCTGGCGCGTTCCGCCGTGGAAGCGGTGGCGGCCGGTGCCACCTCCGTCCATGTCCATCCGAAGACGCCGTGCGGCCACGACAGTCTCTCCCCGCGCGTGCTCGCGCCGGCGCTGGAGGCGCTGCGCGCGCAGGTACGGGTCCCGGTCGGGGTGACCACGGGCGCCTGGGCCGAACCGGACCCGGCGGCCCGGCTCGCCCGGGTGCGTGCCTGGTCGCCGCTGCCCGACTTCGCCTCGGTCAACTGGCATGAGCCGGGCGCCGAGGAGGTCGCCGGTGAGCTGCTCGCCCGGGGCGTGGCGGTGGAGGCGGGCATTTTCTCCGGCACCGACGGCGCGAGCCGGTTCGCGGCCTCGCCGCTCGGGCCGAGGGTGCTGCGGGTGCTGGCCGAGGTGACCGACCCGGGCCCGGCGACCGCCGAGGCGTCGGCGCGGGCGCTGCTGGCCGAGCTGGGCACGGCGCACGGCCGCCCGGTGCTGCTGCACGGCGAGGAGGGCGGCACCTGGCCGGTGCTCCGGCTGGCGGGCCGGCTCGGCCTCGCCACCAGGATCGGCCTGGAGGACACCCTGCTGCTGCCGGACGGCCGCCGGGCCGGGTCCAACGCCGAGTTGGTGGCGGAGGCACTGGTCCAGTACGGGTGAGCCCGGCACTCGACGCAGGGGAAACCCGTCGGCTCGGCGCAGGGCAGACCCGTCGGCTCGACGCAGGGCAGAACCCGTCAGCTCGGTTCGGCGCGGATCCCGGTCGGCGGGGGCCGAGGTTAGCAGCCTCGAATTCCCTCGCTCCAGCGCTTTCCCGTCCGGACAGTAGGGGGCGATGAGACCGGACCGATGAACGGGGAACTCCCATGTCCACGCTGCGCGTCACCGCCGAAGTGCTGACCGTCCACGAGCATCCGAACGCCGACGCACTGGAGCTGGCCCAGGTGGGCCTGTACCGGGCGGTCGTCGCCAAGGGCGCGTACCGCACCGGTGAGGCCGCCGTCTACATCCCGGAGCAGGCCGTCCTCCCGGCCGGACTGATCGAGGAGCTGGGGCTGACCGGGCGGCTGGCGGGCGGTGAGGCCAACCGGGTCAAGGCGGTGCGGCTGCGCGGCGAGCTGTCCCAGGGCATCGTGTGCCGGCCGAGGGCACTCGCCGACGTCGACCTGGTGCGGGCGGCGGCCGAGGGGACCGACTTCGCGGAGCGGCTGGGCGTCACCAAGTGGGTGCCGCCGATCCCGCCCACCATGAACGGCGAGGTCGAGTCCGCGCCCGAGCTGCTGCCCTGGGTCGACATCGAGAACATCCAGCGCTATCCGGACATCTTCCTGCCGGGCGAGCCGGTCGTCCTGACGGAGAAGCTGCACGGTTCGGCGTGCCTGCTGACGTATGTCGCCGAGGAGGGGCGGGTGCATGTCTCCTCCAAGGGCTTCGGCGCCAAGTCCCTGGCGCTGCAGGAGGAGCCGCGCAACCTGTACTGGCGGGCGGTGCGCGGGCACGGGGTCGCCGAGGCTGCCGCGCGGCTCTGCGAGCGGCTGGGTGCCACGCGGGTCGGCGTCTTCGGCGAGGTGTACGGCGCCGGGGTGCAGGATTTGACGTACGGCGCGGACGGGCGGCGGCAGACGCTGGGGTACGCGGCGTTCGACGTCTCGGCGGAGGTGGACGGGACCGTGCGGTGGCTCGACCCGGCCGAGGTGCTGCAGGGCGAGGTGCCGACGGTGCCGCGCCTGTTCGCCGGGCCCTACGACATCGAGCGGGTACTGGAGTTCGCCTGCGGCCGGGAGACCGTGTCGGGGCGGGAGCTGCATCTGCGGGAGGGCGTGGTGATACGGCCCGCAGTGGAGCGGTACAGCGCGGTGACGGGTGGCCGGGCCATCGCCAAGGCCATCAGCCCGGCATACCTGACACGCAAGGGCGGCACCGAGTTCGAGTGAGGCACCGCCGGCTACGTCCGCAGTCACTCACCGGCGCCCCCAGGGCCGCGGAGAACTGCACGAGCGCCCACCACACCCCCCGGTCACCCGGCACCACCAGTTCCCCACAACCCACAGCACCACCACCCCCCAGGGGCGCGAGGAACGGCGCGACCAACCACAACAGACCCGCACCCGGCAGACGGCACAGAAGCCCCCCACATCCGCCGAATACCCCAACCGACAGCACCCCACAACCCACAGCACCACCACCCCCCAGGGGCGCGAGGAACTGCGCGACCAACCACGACGGACCCGCACCCGGCAGACGGCAGACGGCGGACGGCGGTGCCGGCGGCAGCCGTCAGCGCCGCTCCGCCATAAGGCGCGACCCCGTCAGCCGTTCGCCGAACACGTCGTCCGGGTTGGACAGCACACACGTCTCCAGCGACAGGCACCCACAGCCGATGCAGTCGGTGAGATGGTCACGCAAACGGTTCAGCTGCTGGATCCGCTCGTCCAGTTCCGAACGCCACTTCTCCGACAGCCGCGCCCAGTCCTCCCTGGTCGGCGTCCGTTCCTCGGGCAGTTCGGCCAGGGCGTCCCGGATCGTGGCCAGCGGGATGCCGACCCGCTGGGCCGCGCGGACGAAGGCGACCCGGCGCAGGGTGTCACGGCTGTACCGGCGTTGGTTGCCGGAGGTGCGCCGACTGGAGATCAGCCCTTTGGACTCGTAGAAGTGCAGGGCGGACACCGCGGCTCCACTACGCGCGGCCAGTTGGCCGACGGTCAGCTCGTGGATCTTCTCAGGAATCTGGGGCACTCCCCAGAGATTACAGAGACCTCTCGGGCCGCCCGGCCGGTCATCCGTTGACATCGACCCCCCGCCCGACCATGCTAAGCAGTTGCTTAGAGACGCGAGCGAGAGGCCGGGAACATGGCAGAACCGAGGACCTTCACCTCCCCCGACGAGCTGAAGGCGGCCGTGGGCGAACAGCTGGGCACGACCGACTGGCTGGAGGTCGACCAGAAGCGGATCGACCTGTTCGCCGAGGCGACCGGGGACCACCAGTGGATCCACGTGGACCCCGAGAAGGCCGCCGCCGGCCCGTTCGGGACCACCATCGCCCACGGCTATCTCACCCTGTCGCTGCTCCCGATCTTCGGGCCGCAGCTCATCCGGGTCGAGGGCGTGAAGATGGGCGTCAACTACGGAACGAACAAGGTCCGCTTCCCTTCCCCCGTCCCCGTCGGGTCCCGGCTGCGCGCCACCGCGAAGATCACCGGCGTCGAGGACGTCACCGGCGGTGTGCAGGTGGCGCTCGCGTTCACCGTGGAACGTGAGGGCGGCGAGAAGCCGGTGTGCGTGGCGGAATCGGTGGCCCGTTACTACCTGTAGCCCCTGCGGGCCGTGGCCGGCCTACCCGGCCCCGACCATGCGCAGCACGAGGTCGGCGTAGAGCGCGCCGACCTCCTCGGGGGTGCGCGGGCCGTCCACGGTGAACCAGCGCGCCACGTCGATGCACAGCGACAGCACGGCGAGCGTGGTCCCGTGCACGTCCAGGACGTCGAACTCGCCCGAGGCCACGCCGTCCTCGATGATCCCGCGCACCTCGGCGTCCACCTGGCGGCGCAGCGCGACGATCTCCGCGCGGGCGTCGGGTCCGAGGGCGTCGAGCTCGTACTGCACGACTCGGGCGGTGGTGCGCCGGCCGGCGTGCCAGCGGACGAAGGAGCTGACCGCGTCGGCCAGCCGCTCCCCGGCTCCGCCCTCGCGGCGGGCCGCGGTGCGCAGGATGTCGAGGGCCTTGTCGTGGCCGATCCGGCTGATCCGGTGGAGCAGCTCTTCCTTGGTCTTGTAGTGGATGTAGAGCGCGGCCGGGCTCATGCCGGCGCGGCCCGCGATGTCCCGGGTCGTCGTCGCGTGGTAGCCACGCTCGGCGAAGGCATCCACGGCGGCGACCAGCAGCCGCCGGGCCGCGTCAGGGGTGACCTCTTCCCACGGCTCCACTTCGCCGCCGGTCGTCTCCTCCGCCGTACTCATCGCTCGCTCGCCCCTCTCGGTCAGGAGCACCACCATACCGCCGACGATGAGCGAGCGCTTAGCGCGGCCGGGCAGAGCTTTCCGGCGGGGCGGCGGGCGGAGCCTTCCACCGGGGCGCGGTGACGGGCGGCGGACGTCAGAACGCCGAGACCCCCGTCAGGGAACGGCCGATGAGCAGCTTCTGGATCTGGCTGGTGCCCTCGTAGAGCGTCATCACGCGGGCGTCGCGCAGCAGTTTGCCGGCCGGGTACTCATCGATGTAGCCGTAGCCGCCGAAGACCTGAAGGGCGTTGTTCGCGGCGCGGACGGCGGCCTCGGAGGCGAACAGCTTGGCCTTCGAGGACTCGACGGCGAACGGCTCGCCGCGGTCGATCAGGTCGGCGACCCGCCAGGTCAGCAGCCGGGCCGCGTCCACGTCGACGGCGATGTCGCTGATCAGCTCCTGCACCAGCTGATGACGGGCGATGGGCTTGCCGAACTGCTCGCGCTCACCGGCGTACCGCACGGCCGCGTCCAGCGCCGCCTGGGCTATCCCGACACAGCCGGCGGCCACCGACATCCGCCCCTTGGCCAGCGCGGACATGGCGACGGAGAAGCCCTTGCCCGCCTCGCCGAGCATCGCCGAGGCGGACACGCGCACGTCCTGAAGCACCAGCTCGGCGGTGGCCTGGCCGCGCAGGCCGAGCTTGCCGTGGATGGTACGGCGGGTCAGGCCGGGGGTGTCGGTGGGAACCAGGAAGGCGGACACGCCCTTGTGGCCGGGGGCGTCGGTGGAGCGGGCGAAGAGCAGGACGACGTCCGCCCAGGTGCCGTTCGTGATGAACATCTTGGTGCCGTTGATGACGTAGTCGTCACCCTCACGCACGGCCCGGGTGGTGAGGTTGCCGGCGTCGGAGCCGGTGCCGGGCTCGGTGAGCCCGAAGCAGCCGACGTACTCACCGGCGGTGAGCCCCGGCAGCCAGCGCCGCTTCTGCTCCTCGGTCCCCCAGGCGGCGATCGACTTGGCGACGAGCCCGAGGGAGACGGAGACGATCCCGCGGACCGAGGAGTCGCCGCGCCCCAGTTCCTCGGTGACCAGGCAGTAGGCCAGGTGGTCGCCGCCGGAGCCGCCGTACTCCTCGTCGACGGTCAGCCCGAGGAAGCCGACCTCACCGAGCTTCTTCACGATGCCCCGGTCGACCTCCTCGGCACGGTCCCAGGCGACCACGTGCGGGGCGATCTCGCGCGCCACGAAGTCCCGGGCGAGCTGCCGTACGGCCGTCTGCTCCTCGCTGAGCCCCAGGTTCACCACGAGATCACCCCATACCAAACGGATCCATCGCCGGATCTTGAAAACCGTACATTTAAATTAGCACTGCTAGTTTCTGTCCGCAGCCCTACTATGTGCGCCATGGCCCGACCACGCAAGCCCCTCCTCAGCACCGACCGGATCGTCGAGACGGCCCGGGAGCTCGTGGACCGGGAGGGCCTCGCGGCCGTCTCCACGCGCCGGCTCGCGGCCGAGCTGGGGGTGAGCGGGCCCTCGCTCTACAACCACTTCCGCACCAAGGACGACATCCTGGAGGCGGTCGCGGACTCGGTGAGCGCACTGGTCGACCTGTCGATGTTCGAGGACGGCCGCGCCTGGCGCACCGCGCTGCACGACTGGGCCGTGTCCTACCGGGCCGCCCTGCGCGACCACCCGAACATCGTCCCCGTCCTCGCCCGCGGCCCCGGCCGCCGCCCCGCCGCGCTGCGTCTTGCCGACGCGGTCTACGGCGCGATGGTCGACGCGGGCTGGCCACCGGCGCAGGCCACCTCCATCGGCGCGCTGATGCGGTACTTCATCATGGGGTCGGCGCTCGGTTCGTTCGCCGGCGGCTTCGTGGACGACGCGAGCGCGTACGACCCCGCCGACTACCCCCACCTCGGCCAGGCCCACCTGCTCGCCGAGCAGCAGGAGAAGATCGACGAACGGGCCTTCGAGACGGGGCTCGGCGCGCTGCTCGACGGGCTGGCGCAGCAGTACGAGCAGGTACGGGTGTGAGGACGCTTCGGCCGTCACCGAAGCGTCGATGCCGCATGCTGAACGCATGGGAATCGAGAACCCCCAGGCCGCGGGCCTTGCCGCGCTGGCCGGGCTGATCGCGGACCGGACCCGGGCAGCGTGTCTGCTGGCACTGCTGGACGGCCGGGCGTGGACGGCCGGTGAGCTGGCCCGGCATGCCTCAGTCGCCGCGTCCACCCTCAGCGAGCACCTGGGCAAGCTGGTGACCGGCGGCCTGCTCACCGAGGAACGCCAGGGCCGGCACCGGTACGTCCGGCTGGCCGACGCGCGCGTGGCACAGCTGGTCGAGGATCTCGCCGCGCAGGTGTCTCCGGCGGTGGCGCGGCACGCTCCACGCGGCCTGCGGGAGTCCGGCGCCGGGGCCGCCATGGCCCGGGGCCGTACCTGCTACGACCATCTCGCCGGGCGGCTGGGCATCGCGGTCACCGACGCGCTGACCCTGCGGGGGCTGCTGCGCCAGGACACCGGGTTCGCGCTCACCGACGCCGGGGTCGAGTGGTTCGGTGCGGCGGGCATCTCCCTCGACCTCTCCGGCCGGCGTCCCCTGGCCCGCGCGTGCCTGGACTGGACGGAGCGGCGGCCTCATCTCGCGGGGTCGGCGGGGGCGGCCTTGTGCGGGCATGCGCTGGACGCGGGGTGGTGTGTCCGGATCGGCTCGCAACGGGCCGTGAAAGTGACTCCGCCGGGAGAGCGTGCGCTGTCCGACCTGCTGGGCATCCCGCCCAGCGCCCTGCGCTGAGTGCGGCCACCAGGGCGGCCGCACGCCCGTATGCCGGGCGCGGGCCGGCCGTCCGGCCGGTGCCGGGTGCCGGTCCGGGCGCAGGCCCGGGGCCGTCCGGCCGGTGCCGGGTGCCGTGGCCGATCGCGTGGTTCCCACGCCCTGGGCGGCTCGTCACCGCGACCCCGCGGCACCGGGCGCCCCGTCCGCCACCCGCCAGCCGTGAGACCTGTTCGTATCTAACCTCGGGAGCATGATGAGCACCGACCGGAACCGCCCCCGCATACTCGCCACCGGCGCCGCCGCCGTCACCGTCGTGCTGTGGGCCTCCGCCTTCGTGTCGATCCGGAGCGCGGGCGACGCGTACTCCCCCGGTGCGCTGGCCCTCGGCCGGCTGACGGCGGGCGCCCTCGCCCTGGGAATCGTCTGGGCCGTACGCCGGGAGGGACTGCCGCCCAGGGCCGCCTGGCGCGGGATCCTGCTGTCCGGGGTGCTGTGGTTCGGTTTCTACATGGTCGCCCTCAACTGGGGCGAGCAGCAGGTGGACGCGGGGACGGCGGCGCTGCTGGTGAACGTCGGCCCGCTGCTGATCGCCCTGCTGGGCGCCCGGCTGCTCGGCGATCCCATGCCGCCGAGGCTGGTCGCGGGGATGGCGGTGTCCTTCGCGGGCGCGGTGACGGTGGGGCTGTCGATGTCGAGCGGTGGCGGGTCCTCCGTGCTCGGCGTGGCGCTGTGTCTGGTCGCGGCCGTCGGGTACGCCTTCGGTGTCGTCGCGCAGAAGCCCGCGCTCGGCCGGGCGAGCGCGCTCCAGGTGACGACGTTCGGGTGTCTGGTGGGCGCCGTGGCCTGTCTGCCGTTCGCCGGGCAGCTGGTGCACGAGGCCGCCCACGCCCCCGTGTCGGCGACCCTGAACATGGTCTACCTGGGCGTCTTTCCGACCGCGCTCGCGTTCACCACCTGGGCCTACGCGCTCGCCCGCACCACCGCCAGCCGGATGGGCGCGACGACGTACGCCGTGCCCGCGCTGGTGGTGCTGATGTCGTGGGTCGCGCTCGGCGAGGTGCCGGGGGTGCTCACGCTGGCGGGCGGTGTGCTGTGTCTCGCCGGGGTGGCGGTGTCGCGGTCCCGGGCGCGCCGCGGTCGGGCGGCGGCTCGGGCCACGGCCCCGGAGCCGCGGCCCGAGAGGGTGCCCTGAGCGTCAGAAGACCACCAGCGCCCGGCCGCCCTTGCCCGCGAGCATGTTCTCGAAGGCGGCCGGAATGCCTTCCAGGCCGATCCGTTCCGTGACCAGCACGGACAGGTCCAGGCGTCCCTCGCGTACGTGCGCGGCGAGAACCGGCAGGTCACGGGCCGGGTCGCTGTTGCCGTAGACGCAGCCGGACAGTGTGCGGCCCCAGTGGAAGATCTCCAGGGCGTTGAAGGTGACCTGCTGGTCCTTGCCGCCGATGCCGACGACCGTCGTACGGCCGCCCCGGCGGGTGGAGTCCCAGGCCGCGCGGATCGACACGGCGCGGCCCACGCACTCCACGGCGACGTCGACGCCCTGCTTGCCCGTCAGGGCGCGGATCTCCCGGGGGGTGTCCTCGGAGGCGAGCACGTAGTCGGTGGCGCCGGCCGCGCGGGCCAGCTCCTCCTTGCCGGGCGAGACGTCGACCGCGATGATCCGGGACGCGCCCGCGATGCGGGCCGCCTGGAGGGTGGCCAGGCCGACCCCGCCGGCACCGAACACGGCGACCGTCTCGCCGGGTCGGACGCCGGCCGAGTGGTGGACGGCGCCGTAGCCGGTGAGTACCGCGCAGCCCAGGAGGGCGGCGTCCACCAGCGGCACCCCCTCGGGCAGCGGCAGCACACAGGACGCGGAGACCACCGTCTCCTCGGCGAACGCGGCGACGTTCAGGCCGGGATGCAGGTCGGTGCCGTCGGCGGTGCGGGCGTACACGTCGGCGGCGCCGTTCAGCGCGTTGGCGCACAGCCAGACCTCACCGAGCGTGCAGGCGTGACAACTGCCGCAGGACGGAGCCCAGTTGAGGAGGACGGGGGCGCCGGGTGAGACATGGGTGACGCCCTCGCCCACGGCGACGACCGTGCCGGCGCCCTCGTGCCCGAGGACGGCCGGGACCGGCACCCGCATGGTGCCGTTGGACAGCGACAGGTCGGAGTGGCAGACACCGGCGGCGGCGAGGCGGACCCGGACCTGACCGGGACCCGGATCCGGAAGGTCGATGCCGGTGATCTCCAGCGGCGCGCCGATGGCGGGAAGGACGGCGGCTCGTACGGCCATGGGTCTCGGACTTCCTTAGAACTGGAGGGACTTGGTCTGGAGGTACTCGGCGAGTCCGTGCGAGCCGAGTTCCCGGCCGACGCCGGACTGCTTGTAACCACCGAAGGGCGCGAGGGGGTTGAACCGGCCGCCGTTGATGTCGACCTGGCCGGTGTCCATGCGGCGCGCGAAGGCCACCGCCTCGGCCTCTTCGGCGGCCCAGACGGCGCCCGCGAGGCCGTACACCGTGCCGTTGGCGATGCGCAGGGCGTCGTCCTCGTCGTCGTACCGCAGGATCGACAGCACCGGGCCGAAGATCTCCTCCTGGGCGATCGTCATCTCCGGGGTGACGTCGGCGAACACGGTCGGGCTGACGTAGTAGCCCTGCTCGCGCGGGGCTTCGGGGCCGCCGGCGACCAGCCGGGCGCCCTCGGCGAGGCCCTTCTCGATGTACCCGCGCACCCGCGCCTGCTGCCTGGCGCTGACCACCGGCCCGATGCGGTCGCCGTACTTGGCGGCGGCGGCTCCGGCCAGCTCGACGGCCTCGTCGTACCGGTCGCGGTGCACCAGCATGCGGGTCCAGGCGCTGCACGTCTGGCCGGAGTTGGACATCACGTTGGCGACGCCGACGTTCACCGCCTTGGCGAGGTCGGCGCTCGGCAGGATGACGTTGGCGGACTTGCCGCCCAGTTCCAGGGCCACCTTCTTCACGGCCGCGCCGGCCACCGCGCCGATCTGCCGGCCGACCGCCGTGGAGCCGGTGAAGGAGAGCAGGTCCACGCCCGGGTGCTCGGCGAGGGCCTGCCCGGCGACCGGGCCGAGGCCGGTGACCAGGTTGAACACGCCCGCGGGTACGCCCGCCTCGTGCACCGCCTCGGCGAACAGCTGGGCGGTGAGCGGGGTGTCCTCGGCGGGCTTGAGGACGACCGTGCAGCCCGCGGCGAGGGCCGGGGCGACCTTGGCGACGATCTGGTGGAGGGGGTAGTTCCAGGGAGTGATGGCGCCGACCACGCCGATCGGCTCGTGCAGGACCGTGGAGTTGCCGACTTTCTCCTCGAAGGGGTGGGTCGCGGCCAGCTCGGCGTAGGAGCCGGCGACCGCGATCGGTACGCCGGCGTGCACGGCCTGGGAGAACTGCGGGGGCGAGCCCAGTTCGGCGGTGACCGTCTCGGCGATCTCGTCCTTGCGTGCCACGAGGGCGTCCCGCAGGGCGGCGAGGCGGGCGGCGCGCTCGGCCGGGGGCGTGGCGGCCCAGGCGGGCAGGGCGGCGCGCGCGGCCCGGACGGCGGTGTCGACGTCCAGTGCCCCGCCCGCCGGGACGCGGCCGATGACCTGCTCGTCGGCGGGGTTGACGACCTCGATCACGTCCCTGCTCTCGGCCGGGCGCCAGGCCCCGTCGATGTACAGGCCGTCATGTGCCTTCATGCTGTTTCCTCCCGGCGGATCCGCGTCGTCCGGCACAACAAACTAGCGGTGATAGTTTTGTTGCGCCAGACATTCCTGGGCCGCGGACGTACCGGGACATCATCCCGAACGGCCCGGCCGGTGCGGGCACCGCGTCCGCACCGGCCGGTCCACCGGTCATTTCGTGGCGGTGAGATGGGCGAAGACCACCACATTGCTGGTGTAACCGGTGCGCCGGCTGAACAGGCCACCACAGGTGATGACCCGCAGCTCCGGGCGCCCGGTCGCGCCGTACACCTCCTTGTCGGGGAAGCCGAGCTTGTCGAAGACCTTCACCCGGTCCACGGAGTAGACGGCGGTACGCCCGTCCACGCGTCCGACCTCGACGGTCTTGCCCGGCTTGGCCTGGGCGAGCCCGGCGAACACGGCCGGTCCGGTCCTGGTGTCGCGGTGGCCGACGGCGATCGCGGTGCCGGCTTCACCCGGCGTGGGGCCACCCTCGTACCAGCCGACCAGCTTGGGTCTGTCGACGGGCGGCGTCTCCAGCTGCCGGTCCCGGTCGAGCCGGAGAGGGATGACCGGGGCGTCGATCCCCAGGGAGGGCACACGGAAGGACGTCGGCCGGGACCGGGGCAGCGGGCGGGGCGGCGGCGGAGGAGGGCCGGTGGGCGTGGGGTCGGCCGTGCCGGACCCTTCCCGGCCAGCGGCCCGGCCGGAGTCCGCGCCGGCGGCCGCCACGGTGTGGCCGCCCGCCCGGCCGGGCCCCGCCGGCCCGCACCGGGACCACATGGTCGTCAGGACGACGACCAGCACGGCCGTCCTGGCGAGGCGGTAGGCGCGGGTCCGGTACCAGGGCCTGCGTCGATACCTACGCTGCACCATGGGGACGCCGGCGGATCAGCCGGAAGTACACGGCACCGCAGACGGCGACCAGACCCACGGCCGCCGCCGCGGCCACCGGCGAGTACGCGGCGGCCGTGTCGATGAGGCCGCCGCCGCCCGCGTGCACGCCGCCCTTCGGGGGCTGCTGGTCGTTCTGCCCCCAGGTGCCGTTGCCCTGCTGGTGGTCCTCGATCTGTCCGCCCGGGCCCTGAGCGCCGTCGTGCTCGCCCTCGCGGCAGTTGACCCGGAAGACCTTCTCCTTCACGGCGGCCGGTGTCCCCACGGTCCAGCTGATCTTGTACTGCCCGTCCGCCAGTCCGAGCGCGTCGGTGTGCCCCGCACCGCCGGCGAGCTGGATGACACCCGTCACGGTGGCGGCGGTGGGCAGCGGGGGCTGCGGCGTGACGGTGTAGGCGATGGTGGTCAGGTCGTCGAAGTTGACGGCCTCGAGGAAGAACTTGCAGACGACCGGGTCGTCCTTCGACGAGCCCGTGAGCGACGTCACGAAGGGCACGCGCGCGTTGTGGATCCGGATGTCGCCGTTCTCCCCCTGGGCCACCGCGCTCGGCGCCGCCACCCACGACGCGCCCGCCGCGGCGAGGGCGGCGAGGACGACTGTGGAGCCCGCGCGGGAGCCGATGGCACGTGGGGGTGTCAGGGTGGGCATGCGCAATCCTCCGAGTTCAGACGATTTTCATACAAATCGCTCTTTCGCCTGGACTCTCCTTCATGGGCCGCGCAGCCTCCGGCAGCGACGCCCGGCGCGCCGTCAGATTTCGCTCGCGCGGCGCAATCCCGGGCGCTGGGACCGCTCCCGCGTCACCCGCTCGGACGCGTCCTCAGGGCGTCCCGGCGACCGCAGCGACACGCCCGACGACACCAGCAGCAGGGCTCCCAGCATCACGAACGGGGCCGCCACCCCCGCCAGACCGGCGAGCAGACCCGCGGCGGCGGGAGCGGCGACCTGGCCGAGCCGGTTGCCGGTCAGACGCAGGGCGAGGGCGGTGGAGCGGGCCTCTGCGGGTGCGGCCCGCACCACCGTCGTCATCGACAAGGGCTGGCCCACACCCAGACAGAAGCCGAGGACCGTCAGCAGCGCGCCGAGCGCCCACACCGGCACCGGCAGCGCGACCGACGCGCACAGCAGGGCCGCCAGCAGGCAGGTCACGGTGAGCAGCGCGGACCGTCCGAGCAGCCGGAGCAGCGGGGTGAGGACGAGCCGGCAGGCGATGGTGGCGCCGGCCCGGAGGCTGAGCAGGACGCCGATCACCGAGGGCGCGATGCCCCGGTGCTCGCCGACCACCGGCAGATAGGCGGTGAGGACGTCGGTCGCGGACAGCGCCGACAGACTGATCAGCATGCCCGCGGGCACGCCCCGGGCGCGCAGGATGCCGGCGACAGGAACGCGTCCGCCGTGCGGGGAACGGGAGTTGACGGCCGTGGGGTCCTCGATGCGCCACAGCGAGGTGAACGCGATCGCCGCGCCCACGCCCGCCGTGACAAGGGCGAGCGCGCTGCTGTGCGCCATGTCGGAGCCGCCGATGAGGCCGCCCGCGGCCACGGGTCCGACGAGCTGGCCGAGCGAGGCGCCGATGGTGAAGTGGCCGAAGTTCCGGTCCTGTTCGCGCGGTGCGGACTGGCGGGCCACCAGCGACTGGGCGCCGATCACGAAGCACAGGTGGCCGAGTCCCATCACCCCGCTCCACAGCGCCATCGCCCACAGGGAGTTCACGACTCCGCTGAGGACGCAGCCGCCGGCGATGAGGACCACGCCCGCCGGCAGGAGGGGCGCGCAGCGACCGTGGTCGGTGCGGCGGCCGAGCGGCACGGCGGCGAACAGCGGCAGCAGGGCGTACACACCGGCGATCACCCCGACCGCCCGTTCGTCGGCGCCCAGCGCGAGGGCCCGGTAGGAGACGGCGGGCCGGGCCATCGACACCGCCCCCTGCGCGCAGCCGAAGGCGATGACGAGACGGAGCAGCCAGCCGCGGTTCCCGCCGGGCGCCATGGGTGAGGTCCTTTCCGGAGGCTCAGACGATGCCGAACAGGATCCCCGCCCCGAGGACCACCAGTGAGGTGAGCGCGGCCCACTTGACCACGAACCGGGTGTGGTCGCCGAACTCCACCTTGGCCATGCCGACCAGGACGTAGACGGCCGGGACGAGCGGGCTGGACATGTGCAGCGGCTGGCCGACGATCGAGGCGCGGGCGATCTCGAGGGAGGAGACGCCGTGCGCCTGGCCCGCCTCGGCGAGCACCGGCAGGATGCCGAAGTAGAAGCCGTCGTTGGACATGAAGTACGTGAGGGGGATGCTCAGCACGCCGGTGACGAAGGCCATGTGCGGGCCCATGCCGGCGGGGATGTTGTCCACCAGCCACTTGGCCATGTGGTCGACCATGCCGGTGCCCTGCAGGACGCCGGTGAAGACGGCGGCGGCGAAGACCATGCCGGAGACGTTGAGGACGTTCTCCGCGTGGGCGGCGATACGGGCCTTCTGGTCCGGCATGTGCGGGAAGTTGACCGTCAGGGCGAGGGCCGCGCCGATCAGGAACAGTACCGGGATCGGCAGCCACTCCGTGATCATGGCGGTGAGCAGGGTGACCGTGAGCAGCGCGTTGAACCAGTACAGCCCGGGGCGCAGGGTGGGGCGGTTCGGGTCGAGGCCCTGGAAGCCGTCGCCCTCGGGCTCGCCGGCCAGGTCCACGCCCGGGCCGTGGCCGCCGGCCTGCTGCGTCTCCTGGCCCGAGCCGCCGGCCTGCTGCGCCTCCTGGCCGGAACGGGCGGCCGGCTGCGCCTCCTTGCCGGAACCGGCGCCGACCAGCACCGGCTCGGTCTCCTCCACCAGCACCGCGTCCAGCGTGAGCACGCCGAGCCGCTTGCGCTCGCGGCGGCCGAGGACGTAGGCGAGGACGAGGACGAACACCAGGCCCATAGCGAGGGCCGGGATCATCGGCACGAAGATGTCGCTCGCGTCCACCTTCAGCGCGGTGGCGGCCCGGGCGGTGGGACCGCCCCACGGCAGCGTGTTCATCACGCCGTTGGCCATGGCGGCCACACCCGTCATCACGACCAGGGACATCTTCAGACGCTTGTACAGCGGGTACATCGCCGAAACGGTGATCATGAAGGTGGTGGAGCCGTCGCCGTCCAGGGAGACGATCGCCGCGAGCACCGCCGTACCGACCACGATGCGCAGTGGATCGGCCTTGCAGAACTTCAGGATGCCCCGCACGACCGGGTCGAAGAGGCCGACGTCGATCATCACACCGAAGTAGACGATCGCGAACATGAGCATCGCCGCGGTGGGGGCGAGGCCGGTGACACCGTCGATGACGTAGTCGCCGAGCCCGGCGCCCTTGCCCACGAACACGCAGAACAGCGCGGGGACGAGCACGAGCGCCGCGATCGGCGACATCTTCTTCAGCATGATCAGGACCAGGAAGGTCGCGATCATGACGAAGCCGAGGATGGTCAGCATGAATGGATACCTAACGTTCGCCCTTGAACATCCCACCTGGGGGTCGGCGGTGCGATGACGTTAGGTCCGTTCGCACGGCGTTAACAAGATGTTGACGCGCGAGCAATAAGCGCAAAAGTCCAGGTCACGGCGATGCCACGGATGCGGTCAGCTCGACGGGGACGCCGTTGAGCACCGCGTTGCCCGAGAGCGGGTCGAGCAGACTGCCGTCGAGCAGCTGGTTGACGTTGACGCCGGGGTCGGCGCCGGCGTGGCGCAGCCGGGTGCCGGGCCGGTCGTGGCCCCAGCCGTGCGGCAGGCTCACCACTCCGGGCCGGACGCCGTCGGTGACCTCGGCCGGAACCACCACCTCTCCCCCGGCGCCCTTGACGCGCACGTCCGCGCCGTCCCGGATGCCGAGGCGGACGGCGTCCTCGGGGTGGATGTGCACGGTGCAGCGGTTGCTGCCGCCGGTGAGGGCGGGCACGTTGTGCATCCAGCTGTTGTTGGAGCGCAGATGGCGGCGGCCGACGAGGACGAGGCCCGCGGGCCGTTCGCGCAGGGCCGCACGGAGCCGGGGCAGATCGCCGGCGATCGGCTCGGGCAGCAGCTCGACCTTGCCGCTGCGGGTCCTCAGCGGCTGCGGCAGACGGGGGCGCAGCGGGCCGAGGTCGATGCCGTGGGGGTGGTCGAGCAGCCTGGCCAGGGTCAGCCCGTCGGGCCGGGCGCCGAAGCCGTCGCCGTACGGGCCGAGGCGCAGCATCAGGTCGAGCCGCCGTTCGGGGCCGTTGTCACCGGTGAGCCGGGCCGCGAGGTCGTGCGGGTCGCGGCCGTGCACCGGCGAGTGCTCGTCCCGGACGGCCTTGCCGAGGGTCTGATCGATGACCATGGTGTCGACGGCGGCCGGGTCGGTGCCGTGCATCCCGCTCGCGGCGAGGATCAGCCGGGCGAGGATCTCGCTCTCCGCCATGCGGCCGGGCTCCAGCGGGACCGCGGGGCGGGTGTAGCGGACCTGGTTGCGGACGGCGAGGGTGTTGAAGGCGAAGTCGTGGTGCGGGCTCTGGGCGGGCGGCGGCGGGGGCAGGACGACGTCGGCGTGGCGTGCGGTCTCGTTCAGGTAGGGGTCGACGCTGACCATGAAGTCCAGGGAGTCCAGGGCCTTGTCGAGCCGGTCGCCGTCGGGCGCGGACAGCACGGGGTTGGCGGCGACGGCGATCAGGGCGCGGACCGGTGTGCCCGTGTCGGTCGCGGTGTCGATCTCCTCGGCCAGCGCGGAGAGCGGCAACTCCCCCTTCGCCTCGGGGTGTCCGCTCACCCGGGAGTGCCAGCGGCCGAGCGCGAAGCCGCGGCCCGGGCCCGCCGGACGGGGTGTCCGGTCGGTGGCGGCCTGCGGGAAGAGGGCGCCGCCGGGGCGGTCCAGGTTGCCGGTGAGGATGTTGAGGACGTCGACCAGCCAGCTGGCCAGGGTGCCGTGCGGGACAGTGCAGCTGCCGATGCGGGCGTAGACGGCGGCGGTGGGCGCGGCGGCGAGTTCGCGGGCGAGGGTGCGGATGACACCGGCGTCCAGGTCGCAGGCGGGGGCCACGGCTTCGGGCGTGAAGTCGGCCAGTGCCTCGCGGAGTTCGCCGAGACCCTGGACGTGCGGGGCCAGGTCCTTGAGGTCGGCCAGGTCTTCCGCGAAGAGGGTGTGCGCCATCGCGGCGAGCAGCAGGGCGTCGGTGCCGGGACGGATCGCCAGGTGCCGGTCGGCGAGCCGGGCGGTGCGGGTGCGGCGGGGGTCCACGACGGTGAGCCGGCCGCCGCGGGCCCTGAGGGCCTTGAGCTTGCCGGGGAAGTCGGGGGCGGTGCACAGACTGCCGTTGGACTCCAGGGGGTTGGCGCCGATGAGGAGCAGGTGGTCGGTGTGGTCCAGATCCGGTACGGGGATGGCGTTCGCGTCCCCGAACAGCAGGCCGCTGGAGACGTGCTTGGGCATCTGGTCGACCGTGGAGGCGGTGAACAGGCTGCGGGTGCGCAGGGCGCCGAGCAGGACCGGCGGGTAGAGGGCGCCGGCCACGGTGTGCACGTTGGGGTTGCCGAGGACCACGCCGACGGCGTCGGGGCCGTACCGCTCCACGACCGGGCGCAGGCCCGCGGCGACCGCGTCGAACGCCTCTTCCCAGGTGGCCTCGCGCAGTTCCCCGTCCGTGCGGACGAGGGGGCTGCGCAGCCGGTCGGGGTCGCCGTCGACGGCACCGAAGGAGGCGCCCTTGGGGCAGATGAACCCCTTGCTGAAGACGTCCTCCCGGTCGCCGCGGGCGCCGGTGACGCGGGCACCCTCGATGGTGAGGGTCAGCCCGCAGGTTGCCTCGCACAGGGGGCAGATTCGCAGGGCGGTGCGGGACACGGGTCCTCCCGGAGGTCGGCGGCGGGCTCGCCCGAGCGCGGACAGGCCGGGGGTGAGCATACCGACCGGTATGGATGCTGGGGAGGCCCTTGAGCGGGACCGTTCAGTCCAGCAGGCGTCCCAGATAGGCGCGCAGCAGTTCCCGGGTCTCGGCGATGATCGCCTCGTCCCCCTGCGGATCGACCCGGAAGGCCAGCTGGACGAGGGTGTCGGCGCTCTCCACGGCGATCAGGAAGGCCCGCCGCAGGTCCGCGTCCGGGGTGCGGGCGAGGTAGCCGGCGAGCAGATCGATGAGCCGGTCGGCGACCCGGGTGTTGGGCTCGCCGTGGCGGGAGCCGACCGGGATCTGATTGCCGAAGTCCACCAGGGAGAAGCCGGGCGCGGTCCGCTTCATGGCGAGGTACTCCTCCAGGACGGCGTCCATCGCGGCACGCCAGTCCCCCTGGCCGGTCTCCTTCAGCCGATCCGTGACGCGCTCGACGTACCGCTCCAGGTTGCGCTGGGCGAGGGCGCCGGCCATCTCCCGCTTGTTGCCGAAGAAGCGGTAGACCGAGCCGATGGGGACCTGGGCGCGCTGGGCGACCGCGCGCGTGCTCAGGGCGTCGTAACCGACCTCGTCGAGGAGGTCGGCGCAGGCGTCCAGGATCCTGGTCAGCCGTTCGGCGCTGCGCCGCTGGACGGGCGCGCGGCGGAGCGATGTCGCGTGGGGCACGGGCTTCATGATGCCTTTCCGCCGGGGCCGGGTGAACCTCACCCCACGGTACGAAGACGGGTGGCCTGTGCACTCATTCGCCGGTGGCCCTCGTTCACCGACGGTCCTCCCTTGCGGACACTCCCCGTTCACCGGCCGCGCTCATTCCCCGTTGACCGGCCGCGCTCATTCACCGACGACGGCGGACGCGGCTGTGGCCGGCGGCTCCGCGGCGTCCGTCTCCACGTCGGACACCGTGATGTCGGCGGTGCTCTGGACCGGTTTGCCGCGCACGGCCCACACCGTGCCGTCGTCGGCGTACAGGCGGGCGGTGATCTGGTGGGTGCCGTGCGGGACGAGGCCGGCGGCCAGATGGTAGGCGGGGGTGCGCAGCCGGGCGATCCGGCGGCCGTCCACGAAGAGGTGGGCGAGCCCGCGGCCGATGGCCGCCGCCGGCCGGGCGCCGGGCGCGGAGCACCGGAAGTGACGGAACGCCAGCCGGACGTCCCAGCCTCCGGCCGAGTCCGGGGTGACCTCGACGGCGACCTCGGGAGCGTTCCGCTTGGGCACCTCGCGCAGATTGCGGCCGGTCTCGTCCGTCTCGTCCAGGACCTTTCCCACGGGCGAGGGCGAGACCGTACCCCCGTGCGCCTCACCGGTTGAGCAGGCCACCGCTCCGCACGACAGCAGGACGCACACCGCGAGCGCGGCGAGAGGTCCACGCCTCCATTTCCTCCACGACATGACCGGGAGCGTAGAACAGCGCCCCGTCACCCCGGATCCCCCTGAAGTCTGGTTCGCGCCCTACCCCGCCGGGGGGACGCCGGGCCCCCTTGCGCGGACCTCCGCTGATTCCTACGGTGTCGCATAGGAATCGAAAGCACGAGGAGCGAGCATGAGCGGGGACGCACGGAAGACCGCCGAGGGGCTGTCGTATCTGACCGGCTTCGGTAACGAACACGCCTCGGAGGCGGTGCCGGGCGCCCTGCCCGAGGGCCGCAACTCGCCACAGCGCGCGCCGCTCGGCCTGTACGCCGAGCAACTGAGCGGTACGGCGTTCACCGAGCCGCGGGCGGACAACCGGCGCTCGTGGCTCTACCGCATCCGTCCGTCGGCCGCGCACCCGGCGTTCATCCGCACCGACAACGGCGCGCTGCGTACGGCCCCCTTCGCCGAGACGGTGCCCGACCCCAACCGGCTGCGCTGGAACCCGCTGCCGGAGCCCCCGGCCGGCACCGACTTCCTCGGCGGCCTGTGGACGCTGGGCGGCAACGGCGACGCGGCCCAGCGCTCCGGCATGGCCGTGCACCTGTACCACGCCAACGCCTCGATGGACCGGGTCTTCTCCGACGCCGACGGGGAGCTGCTGATCGTGCCCGAGCGCGGCGGGCTGCTGCTGCACACGGAGTTCGGTCGGCTGCATGTGGAACCGGCACATGTGGCGTTGATCCCGCGCGGGGTGCGCTTTCGTGTGGAGCTGCTGGACACCACAGCCGAGGGCGGGCAGGGCCCGACGGCCCGGGGCTATGTGTGCGAGAACTATGGGGCGCCGTTCCGGCTGCCCGACCTCGGGCCGATCGGCGCCAACGGGCTCGCCAACGTCCGGGACTTCCGGGCGCCGGTCGCCGCGTACGAGGACGTCGAGGGCCCGGTGGAGGTGGTGAACAAGTTCTGCGGCAACCTCTGGACGGCGACCTACGACCACAGCCCCCTGGATGTGGTGGCCTGGCACGGCAACCATGTGCCGTACGTCTATGACCTGCGCCGTTTCAATGTGATCGGCAGCATCTCGTACGACCACCCGGATCCGTCCGTCTTCACGGTCCTGACCTCCCCGTCGGACACCCCGGGCCTGGCCGGCGTGGACTTCGTGGTGTTCGCGCCGCGCTGGCTGGTGGGCGAGGACACCTTCCGGCCGCCGTACTTCCACCGGAACGTGATGAGCGAGTACATGGGCCTGATCGAGGGCGCGTACGACGCCAAGGCGGAGGGCTTCGTGCCCGGCGGCGGCTCACTGCACAACATGATGTCGGCACACGGCCCGGACCGGGAGACCTTCGACAGGGCGAGCGCCGCCGAGCTGAAGCCGCAGAAGATCGACGACGGCCTGGCCTTCATGTTCGAGACCCGCTGGCCGGTGACGCTCACCCCGCACGCGGCCCGGGCGGACCATCTCCAGCAGCGCTACGACGAGGTGTGGCGGGGGCTGGAACGCCACTTCCGGGCATGACGGCAGCGTTGCGCCGGATGTTCTTCGCCAGGTACGGATAGCCGCGTGACCTCTTTCGCTCCGGATTCGATCGTCCTGAACCGCAAGCTGCCGCTGTGGTACCAGGTGTCGCAGTCGCTGCGCGCCTCGATACTGGGCCGCTCGCCCGAGGACCCGCTGCGTCTGCCCACCGAGGAGCAGCTGGCGGAGCACTACGGCGTGAGCGTGCTGACCATGCGGCAGGCACTGAAGGAACTGGAGGACGAGGGCCTGATCAGCCGGCACCGGCGGCGCGGCACCTTCATCGAGCCCGGGGTCCGGCGCGGGGCACCGGTGCGGTTGCTGGGCTCGGTGGACGCCATCGTGGCCCAGCAGTCCGGGATGACGACCGAGCTGCTGGACCACGGCCGGGTGCCGGTACCCGCCGGGCTCGCCGAGTACTTCCCGGACCTCGCGGAGGTGGCGGCGTACCACCGCCTGCGCAGCGACGAGAAGACCGGCGAGCCGACCAACCACGCCGTCAACCACGTCCGTCCCGATCTGGCCGAGCGCATCGACCCGGACGATCTGGTCCGCTGGCCGATGACGAAGGTGCTGCGGGACGTGGTGAAAGCGGACATCAGCCGGATCACGGACACCGTGGAGGCGCGGCTCGCCGACCCGGAGACGGCCCGGCTGCTCGAAGTGCCGTTGCTCAGCCCGATCCTGCACTACACGGGCGTGACGTACGACACCGAGGGCCGGGTGCTGGACGTGGCGGTCATCCACTACCGGGGCGACCGCTTCTCGTTCACCGTGACCTTGGAGGCGTGAGCGCTCCGCCGGTGCGGCGCCTCGTGGAGAGCGCTGCCGTACCATGCCGAGCGTGACGCACGACGACGCTCCGCCGCTGGCGGACCTCATGCCGTGGTCCGTCGCCCCTCTGCGGCTGGGCCGCGCCTGGCCGGCGGCACCCGATCCGGCCTCGCCGAAGGCTCGCTGGGACGCCCTGCTGAAGGCCGAAGGCCCGGATCGGGAGGCCCTGTTCGAGCCGACCCGCGCCCGCACGCTCCAGTCCGCGGTGGGCCAGCTGCCCGGCCAGTCCACCGGTACGCGGCGGCTCGCACGCGCCGAGGGGCCCTGCGCCGAGCCGGTCCGGGTGCTGGCCGCCCCGTTCGACGAGCAGTGGCTGATCCCGGACCACCGGCTGATCGACACGGCCCGGCCGGAGCTGTGGCGGGTGGCGGACGCCCGTCAGGTCTTCACGGTCGAGACGGGGGACGCCGACCTCCCGCTGCTGGCGACCGCGCTCCTGCCCACCCTGCGCACCGGCCGCGTCCGCCCGCTCCACCGCCGCCCCGGCGGCAGGGAACCGAACCTCGCCCCGGGCCTGCTCGACCATCTGTCGGCCCGCCTGGGCGTGCGCCCCACGGCTCCGGACGTGCTGGCCTGGATCCTGGCGACGGCACGCCCGGACCTCACCGTCCCGCTCACCGACGACCCCAGACTGTGGGCGTCCGGCGTGGAGCTGGGCCGCCGGGCACGGTGGCTGATGCTTCGCGACGGCGAACGCCCCAGGCTGCCGGGCGGTCGCCGGCCGTACGTCCGCGCACCCCTGCCGAGCCGTCCTCTCGGCCTGCGCTACGACCGGGACGAGGAGACCCTGCACCTGGAAGAGGGCCGTGTCTCCCCCGTCCCGCCCGAGGCGTGGGACTACCAGGTGGCCGGAGCCCGGGTGCTGGAGTCCTGGTTCGCGGCCCGCACCGGGCCGGCCGAACTGGGCACGCTCGCCGCCATCCGCCCGCTGACCTGGCCGCAGAGCTGGACGTCGGAACTGCTGGAACTCATCACGGTCCTGACCCTGCTGGCGGAACTGCGGTCGGCCCGGGCCGACTTGACGGTGACGTCGTCGGTCACGGCGGCCGACCTGCGGCAGGCGGGCGTCCTGCCGGTAGCGGAGTCGTCCCGCCGTCCCGCCTCGGTCCTGGACCATCACGAGGAGGGCCCGGACGGGCAGTTCGCCCTGCTCTAGGGCCTGTCGTCCGCCGACGGCCGCGGTCACCCGGCCCGCCGCACCTGCCCGGCTAGCGCGGCGCGAACGCGTCGAGGACCCGCTCCACCGCCCGCTCGAACACCGCCTCCAGATCGATCGGCCCGGCATCCTCCCGGAACGCCGCCGCCATCCGCGGGTACGCGCCGGAGGCGAGCCGGCCGCCCAGATAGGCGATGCGTACCGCGTTCTCGTCCTCCTCCGACCAGGGCAGGGTACGGGCCCGCTCGGCGGTGTCGAGTTCGTTGCGGACGTACGTCGTCACGACGCCGTTCAGCATGGCGATCAGCTCGAACTTCGTGCCGTACGCGCCCCCCAGCGGATCCAGGCAGGCCAGGCAGTGTTCCAGGAAGCGCAGGGCGTGCGGGCTGAAGCCGTAGACCGGGGACATCAGGCGCGGCACCCACGGGTGGCGCCCCATCAGCGCGCGGGTCTGGTACGCCACCCGGCGCAGATCGGCCCGCCAGTCGCCGCTCGGCTCCCACAGTTCGTGCTCCGCGCTGACCGCGTCCACCATCAGCTCGTACAGGTCCTCCTTGCGGGGGACGTAGTTGTACAGCGACATGGTGCCGCAGCCCAGCTCGGCCGCGACGTGCCGCATCGACACCGCGTCGAGCCCCCGCGCGTCGGCGATCCGCACGGCCGCGGCGGCGATGTCGTCGCGGGTGTACGCCGGCTTCGGGCCCCGGCCGGTGCGCTCGGGGCGCGCCCAGATCACCTCGGGGACGGCCCCTCGATCTGCCATCGGTCATCACCTCGGTCACCATCCTAGTTACGTACAGCGTACGTAGTGCGCTATGGTGCCCGCATGACTACTACGTACGCCGTACTTAGTGAGGGTCTGGAGAAGCGCTTCGGTGCCGTGCACGCCCTGCGCGGGCTGGACCTGGCCGTCGCCGAGGGCACGGTCTGCGGGCTGCTGGGGCCCAACGGGGCGGGAAAGACGACGGCGGTGCGGCTGCTGACCACGCTGCTGCGCCCGGACGGCGGGTCGGCCCGGGTCGCCGGGCACGATCTCGTCCGGGAGGCGGCGGCCGTGCGCCGCCGGATCGGGGTCACCGGGCAGTACGCCTCGGTCGACGGGGACCTCACCGGCCGGGAGAACCTGCGCCTGTTCGCCCGGCTGCACCGGGTACGCGGCCCGGCCGGCCGCGCCGAGGAACTGCTGGAACGCTTCGGTCTGACCGAGGCCGCGAACCGGAGGGCGTCGACGTACTCGGGCGGCATGCGGCGCCGCCTGGACCTCGCCGCGAGCCTGGTCCGCCGCCCCGACGTGCTCTTCCTGGACGAGCCGACCACCGGACTCGACCCGGCCAGCCGCGCCCGCATCTGGCAGGCGGTGCGCGAGCTGAAGACGGACGGCACCACCGTGCTGCTGACCACCCAGTACCTGGAGGAGGCCGACCGACTCGCCGACGGCATAGCCCTGGTGGACCGGGGCCGGGTCGCCCGCACCGGCTCGCCCGCCGAACTGAAGGCGCTCGTCGGGTCGCATGTGGAGGCGGTCGTCGCGGACGCCGGCGCGCTGCCGCGGGCGGCCGCCGTGCTCGACCGCCTGACCGGCCGGGAGCCGGTGTTCGACCGCGAGCGGAACGCCGTCGGCGCGGTCACCACCGATCCGACCCTGACCCTGCCCCGCCTGGTGCGCGAACTCGACGCGTCCGGCGTGCCCTTGCTGGACGCGGGCATCCGGCCGCCCACCCTCGACGACGTCTTCCTGCGGCTCACCGGGGAGACCACCGGCAGCAAGGAGCGTGTGGCATGAGCGCGCTGGCGTACGACGGACTGGCGATGACGGGCCGCCAGCTGCGGCGGGTCCGCAACAATCCGGGGCTGGCGATCCTCACCCAGATGATGCCGGTCAACATGCTGCTGTTCTTCGGCTACGTGTTCGGCAGCGCCCTGGCGATGCCCGGCCGCGAATACCGTTCCTTCCTCGTGCCCGGGCTGCTCGTCGCGACCGCGGCCGGCGGGCTGATGACCGGCATGTTCCAGGCCGCCCAGGACACCCACCGGGGTGTGACGGACCGGTTGCGCACCATGCCGGTGAGCCGGGCCGCCGTACCGCTCGGCCAGGCCGTCGCGGATCTCGTCGTGACGGCCGTCGGGACCGTGCCGCTGCTGCTGGCCGGGCTCGCGGTGGGCTGGCGGATCGAGGGGTCCCCGGCCGCGGCGGCCGGTGCCGTGGGGCTGCTGCTGCTCTTCCGGTTCGCCTGCACCTGCGCCGGCGTCTTCCTGGGTCTGCTGACCCGCAGCGAGGAGGCCGCCGGACAGCTCGGCGCCTCCTCCTTCGTGCTGCCGCTGCTGTCGAACGCCTACATCCCGACGGACGGTCTGCCGGGCTGGCTGCGCACGCTCGCCGAGTGGAATCCGATCAGCGCGGTGACCACCGCCCTGCGGGACCTGTTCGGCAACGCGCCCGTCCCGGCGGGCGCCGCCTGGCCGGTGGCCCACCCGGTCGCCGGGGCGCTCGGCTGGTGTCTCGTCCTGACCGCCGTGTTCCTGCCGCTCGCGGTGCGTGGGTACGCGCGGGCCGAGTGAGCCGGCACCGCCGGCGCACTGCTGACAGAACCGCCGCTCAGGGGCCATGATCCGGTCATGGATCAGCCGATGGATCAGCCCGTGCGTCAGCAGCCCCTGCCCCTGGAGGGCATCACCGTCGTCGCCGTCGAACAGGCCGTGTCCGCGCCCTTCGCGACCCGGCAGCTCGCCGACCTGGGCGCTCGGGTCATCAAGGTGGAGCGGGTCGACGGCGGCGACTTCGCACGCGGATACGACACCGCGGCCCGCGGTCTCGCCTCGCACTTCGTGTGGTGCAACCGTGGCAAGGAGTCCCTCGCTCTGGACCTGAAGGACCCGCGCGGGCTGGACGTCGTGCGGCGGCTGGTCGCGGACGCGGACGTGTTCGTGCAGAACCTCGCGCACGGGGCGGCGGCCCGGCTCGGCCTGGACGCGGCCACGCTGTGCGCCACGCACCCGCGGCTGATCGCCGTGGACATCTCGGGCTACGGCGGCTCGGGACCGTACGCGGACAAACGGGCGTACGACATGCTCGTGCAGTGCGAGGCGGGGCTGGTGTCGGTGACCGGGACCCCGGAGCAGCCGGTGAAGGCGGGCATCCCGGCGGCGGACATCGCGGCGGCCATGTACGCGTTCTCCGGTGTGCTGGCCGCGCTGGTGCGGCGCGGGACGACCGGGCGGGGCGGGCCGGTGGAGGTGTCCATGCTGGAGGCGCTCGCCGAGTGGCTGGGCCATCCGCTGCACCATGCGATGCACGGAGGCGAGCCGCCGGCCCGGACCGGTCTCGCGCACGCCGTCATCGCCCCGTACGACGCCTATCCGACGGCGGACGGCGGGCGGGTGCTGCTGTCCGTGCAGAACGACCGGGAGTGGCGGCGGCTGGCCGAACAGGTCATAGGCCGCCCCTCGTTGGCCACGGACCCCGCCTACGCGACCAATGCCGCGCGAGTGGCGCACCGGGAGCGGACCGACGCCCTGGTGGCGGAGGCGCTGCGAGTCCTGGGCACCACGGAGGCGCTGGCCCGGCTGGAGCGGGCCGGGATCGCCTGTGCCCGGCTGCGGGATCTGCACGAGCTGGCGGAGCATCCGCAGCTGGCGGCCCGGGGGCGATGGCGCCAGGTGGGATCGCCGGCCGGACCGCTGAAGGCGCTGCTGCCCCCCATCACACTGCCGGGCGGGGGCGAGGCACGGATGGGTGACGTGCCCGCGCTCGGACAGCACACCGGAGCGCTGCTGCGTGCCGTGGGAATGACAGACGACGAGATCGCAGCGCTACGCCGGGACGGTGTGGCAGCCTGAGCGCGGGCATCCCCGCGCGGGGTGACCGGTCGGTGACCCTGTTCGGCAGCCGGTCAGTGATCGCCGAACAGTGAACGGCGCAGCCTGCGCAGCGGCGCGAAGAGGGAGACGCGGCTGACCCGCCTGCCCCGGTCGCTGCGCTCGTGCACGGAGTCACGCGCTGTCAGCTCGCGCATCAGCGAGGTCGCCTCGATCGTCTCCCGCTGCGGTATGGCGGGACCCGCCAGCACCGACAGATGGCGGTCGAGACGCGAACTGGTCGCGCTGCTTCCGCAGGTGATCGCAGGGACCCTGGCCCTGCTGCGCACTGTTATCTGTTCCATGTCACTCCCCACCCGTACGAGTCACCCGGCCCGGGCAGGGTAACCCTATCGCCCCATGGGGGCACGCGTGTATCTCGGCCACAGGATTCACCTTCCCCGTAAGGGTGTTGACCATCCCCTTACGACTACTCTCCGAATCCAACCGATTTCAGGGTGAGTTGGACAAGCGGCTGGCTGGTCGGTTGTGCTGAGCCGCCGTCCGGCTCGACGGTTACGGCGAGTGACGTCGAGGAGGTGTCGAGACCCTTCGCCACCAAGGGCGTGTCGCCCGCGAGCAGGCCCAGGGAACGCGGTTGTGCACGGGGGCGCATGAGCCAGAGCTGGTGTACGTGCCCGCCGGGCGGGGTGCCGTATCCGCTGAGGGTGACGACTGCCTCGTGCGCGGAGGCGGAAGCGATCACTCCGATACTCCGGCCGCCTCCGTCCTCGCTGCTCGCCGTGCGGGCGTCGGGAGCGGCCAGAACGTGGGCGATCTCACGTGCCCGGGCCTGCTCGGCGGTGAGCCGGTCCTCGGTGCGGTGCGCCTGGACCGCGAAGAGGGAGGCGACGACGAGGGCCGCGGCGGCGGTGGCCGTGGCGAACGGGGCGAAACGGGGGCGCCCCCGGGGCGTACGCACGCGTCCCGGCGGGGGCTGGGTGCCCCAGACATGCGGCGGCAGCCGGCGCGCGCCCCGCCGGGCCGGCGCCTGCTCCTGCGGGGTGGCGCGGTTCCCGGCCGGCGCCCGCTCCTGCGGGGTGGCGCGTACGGCGGCCAGCACCCGGTCGCGCAGGGCGGCGGGCGCGGGGGCGGCGGCGGACCAGGCGAGGCGGACCGCGTCCTCGGCCAGGTCCCGTATCTCGGCGGCACAGCGGTCGCAGCGCGCCAGGTGCTTCTCGAAGCGGCGCCGCTCGTCCGGTTCGAGGGCGTCGAGCGCGTAGGGCGCGGCGAGGGAGTGCGGATCCTCCCGGCGCAGCAGCCGGCCGAGGATGCTCATGCGGCGCCTCCCAGGCACTGGCGCAGCCGGGTGAGTCCGTCGCGCATTCGCGTCTTGACCGTACCGAGCGGCAGCGAGAGCCGTTCGGCCACCTCACGGTAGGTGTAACCGTCGTAGTAGGCGAGGGTCACCGACTGGCGTTGCAGGGCGGTGAGCCGGTTCAGACACCGGCGCACCCACTCGCGTTCCAGACCGGCCTCGACCTCCTCGGCCACCTGGTCGAACGCGGGTTCCCCGGCGCGCAGGGCCTCGCGCTGCTCGCGTTCCCCGGCCGCGCGGGCGCTGCGCACCCGGTCGACGGCGCGGCGGTGGGCGAGGGTGAGGATCCAGGACAGGGCGCTGCCCCGGCCGGGATCGAACCGGGCGGCGGAGCGCCACAGTTCCAGCAGCACCTCCTGGGCGACCTCCTCGGACTGGGCGGGGTCGCGCACCACCCGGCGTACCAGCCCGAACACGGGCCCGGACACCAGTCCGTACAGTTCCTCGAACGCCCTCTGGTCGCCGTCCGCCACGAGGACCAGCAGTTCATCCGCCTGTCTGCCGGCCCCCTCTCGGTGGCCGCAGCCGGCTCTTCCCCGCGTACCGCGCATCCGCACCGCACACACCTCCCCGAGGTGATACGGATCTGCGGGCCGAAAACGCGGGTCCGGGACAGGGAAAAAGTTTTTCTCCGCGGACCAAACCGATCGGCGGCCCCGCTCCGTATACCCGTCCGTCAAAGGCAAGTCGGCACTGAGGACGGACGGCATGACACCTGTTTTCTCCAGGAGCGGCACGGGACGTGCGGGCCTGGTCACGCTCATCTGCGGCGCGCTGGCCGCCGGAGGGCTCACGGCCGCCGGCGTCGCCACGCTGGCACCCGGGGCGGCCTCCGCCTCCTCCCACCGCGAGGCCCCGCTGATCTCGGGCACCCCGCAGTACGACAACACCGACCTGTACGCGTTCGTCAGTCCGGACAAGCCCGACACGACGACGATCGTGGCGAACTGGATCCCCTTCGAGGAGCCGGCCGGCGGTCCGAACTTCTACACGTTCGCCGACGACGCCCAGTACGACCTGCACATCGACAACAACGGTGACGCGCAGGGCGAGTTGGTGTTCCGCTACACCTTCAAGACCCACACCAAGAACGGTGACACCTTCCTCTACAACACGGGTCCGGTCACCAACCTCGCCGACCCCGACCTCAACATCACGCAGACCTACGACCTCGACCTCATCCACCTGAAGAACGGGCACGAGATGTCGAGGACGAAGCTCGCCGACGACGTGCCGGCCGCGCCGTCCGACGTCGGCAAGGCGTCCATGCCGGACTACGGCAAGCTCCGCTCGCAGGCCGTCTACAAGACGGCGGGAGGCACGACGACCTTCGCCGGACAGGCGGACGACCCGTTCTTCCTGGACCTGCGGGTCTTCGACCTGCTGTACGGCGGGAACCTCAGCGAGGTCGGCCGGGACACCCTCAAGGGCTACAACGTCAACACCATCGCCCTCCAGGTGCCGAACGACCTGATCCGGGAGTCCGCCCACCAGCCGATCGTCGGCATCTGGTCGACCACCCAGCGCCGTAACGCGCAGGGCTACTACAGCCAGGTCTCGCGACTGGGCAATCCGCTGGTCAACGAGGTCGTCAACCCGCAGAAGGACAAGGACAGGTTCAACGCCTCGGAGCCCGCGTACGACGCGCAGTTCCTGAAGAACGTCACCAACCCCGAGCTGCCGAAGCTCATCGAGTCCATCTACAAGATCAAGGCACCCGCCGAGCCGCGCAACGACCTGGTCGACGTGTTCCTCAAGGGCGTCAAGGGCCTCAACCAGCCGCCGAACGTCAAGGCTTCGGAGCAGCTGCGGCTGAACACCTCGGTCAAGCCGAGCATGCATCCCAAGCGGCTGGGTGTGCTGGACGGCGACAACGCGGGCTTCCCGAACGGCCGTCGGCTCACCGATGACGTGATCGACGAGGCGCTCCAGGTCGTGGAGGGCGAACTGGTGGGGTCCAAGAACGACTTGGGTGACGCCGTGGACAAGAACGACAAGAAGTTCGAGAAGTACTTCCCATACGTCGCCGAGCCCACGGCCGGTTCGCGCGGCCGGCTCGCCAAGGGCACGACTGCGGGCACGGACGTGCGCAGCCAGCTCGGGGACGCCCTCCAGCCGGCCGGGTCGTCCGCCGGTGGCTCCGGCAACACCATGCTGATCGCCGCCTCCGCGGCCTCCGGTGCGGCCGGGATCCTGCTCATCGGCACCGCCTTCGCGTGGTGGCGCCGGCGCATGCAGCGCGCGTACTGACCCCCGCACCCACCGAGACCGGCGCGGCCCGCTTCCCCCCGCCCCCACGACGGGCCGCGCCTTCACCCGACCGACGGAGGAGAAGGCATGGGCCCGCGCGGGCAGAACGACGAGCAGGACGGACAGACGGCACGCACGACCGGGGACGGCCTTCCCCAGCCGCCTTCGACTCCGCACCCGGAAACCGCTGGCACGCGCCCGGGCCACGACGAGAGCAAGGATCCCCGTGAGCACGCGACCGGCTACGGGAGCGAGGGTGCCCGCGAACACACCACCGCCGACGGGAGCGAAGGCGCCCGAGAGCACCAGACCGGTGACGAGAGCGAAGGCGCCCGCGAACACACCACCGCCGACGAGAGCGAAGGCGCCCGAGAGCACGAGACCGGTGACGGGGGCGAGCCTGCCGCCGGCGAAGGGGACATGCCCGGGGGCGAGCCTGCCGCCGAGGAAGGGGGCGGGGCCGGGGGCGAGCCTGCCGCCGAGGAAGGGGACCGGGCCGGGGGCGACGAGCGCGTCGCCGCCGTCCGTCGGGTCGGTGCCGTCGGGCGCCGCCGACGAGCCGCGCAACTGGCCGTCGGCGCGGCCCTGTTGGCGGTCGCCATGACCGGTGGTGCCATCGCGCTCGGGGCCGACCGGGGGCCGGCGTCCCAGCCGGTGGCCGCCGGCGCGGTCGACCCCGGTGTGCTGGGCGGCGCGAACCTGGACGCGAGCATCACCGCGCTCCAGGCCCATCTGCGCTCCCAGCCGAAGGACGCCGGCGGCTGGGCCACCCTCGGCCTGGCCTACGTCGAGCAGGCGCGCACCAAGGGCGACCCGGCCCGCTACCCACAGGCGGAGCAGGCGCTGCGACGGTCCCTGTCGCTGGCGCCGGACAACGACCAGGCCCTGGCCGGCCGCGCCGCCCTCGCAGCCGCCCGGCACGACTTCAGCAACGCCCTGACCTTCGCGGACGCGGCCCTGCGGCGGAACCCGTACAGCGAGCGCGCGCTGTCCTCCCGGATCGACGCCCTGGTCGAACTCGGCCGGTACGCCGACGCGTCGAGGGCCGCGAAGACCGCCGACGCGCGCAGGCCGGGCGTGCCGGTGTTCACCCGGTACGCCTATGTGCACGAGCTGGCCGGCGACGTGACCACGGCACGCCGCGTCCTCGAACAGGCGCTGGCCGCCGCCACCTCACCGGGCGACACGGCGTACGTGGCCGCACAGCTCGGCCAACTCGCCTGGAACCAGGGCGACCACAAGACCGCACTCGCCTACTACGCCCGTGCCCTGGCCGCCGACGACGGCTACCTCCCCGCGCTGGAGGGCCGCGCCCGCGCCCGGGCGGCCGGCGGTGACCGGGCCGCGGCGATCAAGGACATGGAGGCGGTGGTGGCCCGCGCACCGCTGCCCGGTCCGCTGGTCGAGCTGGGCGAGCTGTACGAGGCGCGGGGAGCGGCCGGCGACCGCGCACGGGCCCGGCGGCAGTACGCCCTGGTCGACGCCTGGACCGCGCTGGCCCGCGCCAACGGCGTCGATGCCGACCTGGACACCGCGCTGGCCGCCGCCGACCACGGCGACAGGCCGGCCGCCCTGCGCGCGGCCCGTGCCGAGTGGGCCCGGCGGCACACGGTGCACACCGCGGACGCCCTCGCCTGGGCCCTGCACGTCAACGGCCATGACGAGGAAGCCCTCCCCTATGCGCGCCGGGCCACGGCCACCGGTTACCGCAACGCCGCCTTCCGCTACCACCGGGGCGTGATCGAACTGGCCACGGGCCACCGGGCGGCCGGCCGCGCCTCGCTCGCCTCCGCGCTGAGGCTGAACCCCGGTTTCTCCCCGCTGGGCGCCGCACGGGCCCGTGAGGCACTGGAGGGATCCGCGTGAAGCCGCGTCTGCTCTGCGTCCTCCTCGCCGTGTCCGCCCTGGCGCTCCTCCCGGCCGGCACCGCGAGCGCGCACCCCCTGGGCAACTTCACCGTGAACCGCTACGACGGCCTGGTCGCCGCCCCCGGACAGCTCCGCGTGGACCACGTGGAGGACCTCGCCGAGATCCCGGCGACGCAGGCGAAGCCCGAGGTCGAGCGGCTGGGGCTGAACGCGTGGGCCCGGCAGCGGTGCGCACGGGCCGCCGTCGGCAGCGGGCTCAGTGTGAACGGGCGTACGACCACCCTGACGGCCGCCCGCAGCAGCGCGCGGCTGCGCCCCGGTCAGGCCGGTCTCGACACCCTGCGCGTGGAGTGCCGGCTGACCGCGCCGCTCCCCCGCGGTGCCACCGTCACCCTCGGCTTCCACAGCGCCGGGGCCGCCGGCGGGCCGGGGTGGCGGGAGATCACGGCGCGGGGTGACCGGATGACGCTCACCGCGACGGACGTACCGAGGGCGTCGGTCTCCCGGGAACTGACCGTCTATCCCAAGGACTTGCTGTCCTCCCCCGCCGACACCGGCACGGCGTCCCTGCGGGTGCGGCCCGGCGGGCCTGCGCTCACGGCGGACGCGGAGCGGCAGGAGGCGCCGGCCGCCGGCGTGCTCCCCCGGGGTGCCGACCGCTGGACCCAGGCCCTGGACGACCTCGTGGCCCGGCAGGACCTCACCGTCGGCTTCGCCGCGCTGGCCCTGCTCATCGCCCTCGTGCTGGGCGCGATGCACGCCCTCGCACCGGGCCACGGCAAGACGCTGATGGCCGCCACGGCGGCGGCGCGCGGGGGCCGGGCCCGGCCGCGGGACGTGCTGCCGCTGGCCGCCTCGGTCACCGTGACCCACACCCTGGGTGTGGTCGCCCTGGGCCTCCTCGTCACGGCCGGCTCCGCCGCCACGCCCACGGTGATCTCCTGGCTGGGCATCGCCGGCGGCGCCCTGGTGCTGGCAGCCGGCGTGACGCTCGTACGCCGCGCTTGGCCCAGCCGCGCGCACACGGCGGTCGCGCCCTCGGCAGAGGTCGTGCCGAGGCAATTGGCGACGGTGGGCGCCGGCCACGGCACCACCCACCACCACCACCACAACGATGGGGACCACACCCATGGGGGCCACATCCACGGGGGCCACACCCACGGGGGCCACACCCACACCCACGACGGCCACAGCCACACGCATGGGGAGCGCAGCCATAGGGAGCACGCCCACGGCGGCCACACCCACACTCACGGCGGCCACACCCATACGCACGGCGGTCACACCCACACCCACCCCACCGCCCCGACCCTCCGCGGCACGATCCTGCTCGGGTTCGCCGGCGGCCTGGTGCCCAGCCCCTCCGCCGTCGTCGTGCTGGTCGGTGCCGCGGCGCTGGGCAAGGCGTGGTTCGGGCTGCTGCTCGTCGTGGCGTACGGGGCGGGTCTCGCGCTGACCCTCACCGCCGCCGGTTTCGCCGTCGTCCGGCTGGGCGCGGGGGCGGCGCGGATGCTGGAACGGCGCCCGCGCTGGACCGGCCACCCGCTGACCGCCCTGGTGCGCCGGACCCTGCCGCTCGTGTCGGCGCTGGTCGTGCTGGCGCTGGGCACGGGATTGGTGCTCAAGGGGGCCGCATCCGCGCTCGGCTGAGCTACTTTTGTGGAGAATTCGCGCGAGATGCCGTGGGGGGCGCCCGTGTCCGAAGAGCCGGGCCGTGAACGTGTGATCGCGGGCCGCTACCGTCTGCTGTCCCCGCTGGGCGAGGGCGGCATGGGGACTGTGTGGCGCGCCCTGGACGAGGTGCTGCACCGCGAGGTGGCCGTCAAGGAAGTGCGGGCTCCGGCGGGGCTGCCCGGCCCCGAGATCGAGCGGATGTACGCGCGCCTGGAGCGCGAGGCATGGGCGGCGGCCCGGGTCGCGAACCGCAACGTGGTCACGGTGTACGACGTCGCGATGGAGGGCGGACGGCCATGGATCGTGATGGAGCTGGTGCGCGGGCTGTCCCTCGCCGACCGGCTGGAGGCGGAGGGGCCCCTGCCGCCGGCGCACGCCGCGCGCGTCGGCGCCGAGGTGCTGTCCGCGCTGCGCGCCGCCCACTCCGTGGGGGTGCTGCACCGGGACGTGAAGCCGGCGAACGTGCTGCTGGCCGATGACGGCCGGGTGGTCCTCACCGATTTCGGGATCGCCACCGTGGAGGGCAGTTCGGCGCTGACCATGACCGGCGAGATGGTCGGCTCACCCGAGTTCCTGGCGCCGGAGCGGGCGTTGGGCCGGACGCCGGGCCCCGAGTCGGACCTGTGGTCGCTCGGGGTGCTGCTGTACGCGTCCGTCGAGGGCATCTCCCCGTTCCGGCAGGACACACCGCTCAGCACGCTGCGGGCCGTGGTGGACGAGGAGTTGCCACCGCCGCGCCGGGCGGGGCCGCTCGCTGCCGTCATCAGGGAACTGCTGCGCAAGGACCCCGCCGAGCGGCCGGCGGCGGAGCGGGTGGAACGGGAGCTGCGGCTGGTCGCGGCGGGCGGGGCGGCCCGGCCGGACACGGCGGCACCGGTGTCGCCGTACGTGCCGACGACGATGTCCTGGGCTTCGGAGCCGTCCCGCACCCCGCCGGCGCCCCTGCCCGGCGGGTATGCGAACCCCGGCGCCACGGCCGTCGAGCCGGACCGGCGGCCCGAGCGCCACCGCCGCGCCGGCATCGTGCTGGTCGCGGGTGTGCTGGCCGTTGTGCTGGCCCTGGCGGGACTGACGTACGCGTTGCTGAACCGCGACGACGGCACCAAGCGGGGGGACGACACCGCGAGCACCGGACGGGCCGGCGGCGGGGCGCACTCCCCGACGCCGAGCGGCGGCAGCGGCGGCAGCGGCAGCGGCAGCGGCAGCGGCAGTACGGAGACGGACTCGGACACCGCGGCGCAGTCCCCCACGCACAGCGGCGCCTCGGGGAGCGGACAGCCGGTCCAGTCGGTGCGTGTGACGCTGACGGGGGCGCACACGGAGTACTCCGGGAGCTGTCCGCCGCCGGCCGCGCAGGCACCGGCGTTCACGGCGCAGTTCACGGTGGGGCGGTTGCCCGCGCAGGTCGAGTACCGGTGGGTGCTCGGGCACGGATCGGTGTCGGACCCCGGCTGGAAGACGCTGCCGTTCCCGGCGGAGGGCCCGCGCACCCGTCGACAGCAGGTGACGGTGACGACGTACGCCACGGGCGGGACGATCGAGAACGAGATCAGCGTGGAGGTGCGCGGTCCGGTACGGGCCACGTCGGACTCGGTGCCGTTCTCGGTGACCTGTACGACGGCGGCGGAGACCCCGACGGACGGAGCCTCCGCCTCACCGTCGGGCTCGCCCTGAGGAACCACCGGGGGGAACGGCCCGGGAGACAGCCCGGAAGGTTCACCTGGAAGAGCGGGCCCGTACGGGTCATGCCGCGTTCGTGAACACCGGCAGGTAGCCACCGGACTGACCGGACGCGGTCGGGTGGTAGGACTCGCCGATGTTGAGCCAGTTGACGCTGTGCAGCCAGGAGTTGCTGGAGCAGATCTCGTGGCCGGCGAACGTGGTGCGGACGTCGCCGAAGACGAAGTTGTGGGCGGTGGCGCGGGCCTTGATGGCGGCGTCGATGAGGTCGGCGGCGTCGTTGATCGCGGACCGCTTGGTCTCCGAGAGGCCGAGGCACGACTGGCCGAGCAGGTAGAAGCGGGGGTAGCCGATGACGACCACCCGGGCGGACGGTGCTTTGGCGCTGATCGCGTTGTAGACGGTGTCCAGCTTGCCGGGAAGCGTGTTGGCGACGTACGCCCTGGCGGTGTCGATCTTGGAGATGCAGGAGCTGTCGGACTGGAGCACACAGGTCGTCATGACGTCGGAGAAGCCCGCGTCGTTGCCGCCGATGCTGATGGACACCAGTGAGGTGGAGGAGTTCAGCGAGCCGAGCTGACCCGAGAGCACGTCGTCCGTCGTCGCGCCCGAGCAGGCGTTGAAGGCGAACGAGGAGGGGCTGTGGGCGGCGTTCCACAGGTAGGGGTACGCCTTCGTGCTCCGGTTGCAGCTGCCGCTTGAGCTGATGTAGCTGCCGGAGCCCACTCCGGAGGAGTAGGAGTCGCCGAGAGCTACGTAACCGCCGGCCGCGGCGGTCGAGGACGCGTGCGCCGAAGCGGCCCCGGTGAGTCCGAGGCCGGCGGCGAGGAGGAGCGAGGTCACGAATCCGGTAAGTCGGGAACGTCTCATGGAACCTCCCTTTAGCAGGATCTCTGCCTTGACTTTCGTATCAACTACGCGTGTTGACGGGAAGTGTCCATGCCAAGACTTTTTCTCTCTCAACAGGATCAACTCAAGACGTTCACGGCTCATCTATTGCGCGTGCACGTCGCATCCGTTGACCACCCGTCACCTCACCCGCCCCGTACGGCCGCCTGGCGGCCGCGGGGGAACACCTGTGCCCGGGAGGACGTCGTCTTGACGGCCTGCCGGTGGCTGCGCCACATTGAAGCCCGGCATCCGGCGCGTCGGGGGGCAAAGTCGCCAATGCAGACCATAGGTAGCAAGACACCTTCACCGGACGACGCCGAGGCGGACGCCGACGGGACGCGGCCAGGGCCGGGGAGGGGCCTGTCACCGCTGCTCGCCGGAGCCGCGACCGCCGTCTCGGCGGCCGGCGCGTCGCTCGCGTTCATCGACTCCGACTCACCCCTGCGCGCTCCCTGCGCGCTGCTGTTCCTGCTCGCGGCGCCGGCCGTGGCGATCGCCACGGCGCTGCGCGGGCTGGATCCTCTGGGCCGGGCGGTCACCGCTCTGGCCGGCGCGATCGTCGCCGACATGCTGATCGCCCAGGGCATGTTGGCGGTGCACCGCTGGTCGGCCCGGGGCGGGGTGGTCGCGGTGGCCGTACTGAGCCTGCTGATCCTGCTGTCGACCCTCTTCCGGACACGAAAATCCGGAAATCGCACACAAGACTGAACAAGACGGGGCAAGGTTGTGCAATGGTCAAACAACTGGAAAAGTAAGGCAGACTTCCCGGTCTTGCCCTTAAGGTGCAACCGTCAATACCGTCTACATCTCACCCGCACCGGTGCGTCGCACCAGGCTCCAGGGAGGGGTTCAGGAGCCGTGGCGTTTCCGGGGCGGGGCGCGGTAGGGGGGTGCCGTGCTCGGTGACCGCAACTGTGACCGAGCCGTGCCGCGCGGCCGGCTGCCGTCTTTTCCCGGCAACCCGGCCAGCTTTGCCAGCTCGTCAGCGGAAACGGAGATCTCCACGGACCTCGGTCCGTGGGCCGGTCTGCCGTGCCGAAGACGAGAACCCCCCTTTCGAACCGGACACAGAGCCGGGCCGCCCCGGGCGGGCGGTCCACCGGACGAGAGGGAAAAAGACGCATGAGTTCCGTTCTGCATCCGCCTGGTTCGGGTCGGGATCCCCTGATCACCACCCGCTACCAGCCCATCTCCTCTCACCTGGCGATCACTCCGCCGGTGAGCGTGGTGATTCCCGCGATGAACGAGGCGGAGAATCTGCCCTACGTCTTCAAGACCCTGCCGGGCTGGGTACACGAAGTGGTCCTGGTGGACGGCAATTCCAGGGACGACACCGTCGAGGTGGCGCGTTCCCTGTGGCCGGACGTCAAGGTCGTCGGGCAGCGGGGCAAAGGCAAGGGGGATGCCCTGATCACCGGGTTCGAGGCATGCACCGGTGACATCATCGTGATGGTCGACGCGGACGGCTCGGCCGACGGCGGCGAGATCGTCTCGTACGTCTCCGCCCTGGTCTCCGGGGCCGACTTCGCCAAGGGGTCGCGGTTCGCCAACGGCGGCGGCACGGACGACATGACCTTCATCCGCAAACTCGGCAACCGGGCACTGTGCGCCGTCGTCAACGGCAAGTTCGGCGCCCGCTACACCGACCTGTGCTACGGGTACAACGCCTTCTGGCGGCACTGCCTGGACAAGATCGACCTGGACTGCACCGGCTTCGAGGTCGAGACGCTGATGAACATCAGAGTGGTCAAGGCGGGGCTGAAGGTGCAGGAGATCCCGAGCCACGAGTACCTCCGCATCCACGGCACCAGCAACCTGCGGGCCGTCCGGGACGGGCTGAGAGTACTGAAGGTGATCCTGAAGGAGCGGTCCAACCGGCGTGACCTGCGCCGCCGCATCCACCACTCCCCGCTGCTGCGCACCGGGCAGGGAGAGGTCTCTTGACGGATCCCGGCATCTCCGTCGTGATCTGCGTGTACACCGAGGACCGCTGGGAGGACATCCTCGCGGCGGTCTCCTCGGTGCGCGCGCAGTCGTACCCGGCGCTGGAGACACTCCTCGTCGTCGACCACAACCCGGCCCTGCACGACCGGCTGGCCCACGAGTACAAGGAGAGCGACGGCGTCCGTGTGCTGCCCAACGCCGGGCCTCGCGGCCTGTCCTCCGGGCGCAACACCGGCATCACCGCCTCCCGCGGCGAGGTGATCGCCTTCCTGGACGACGACGCCGTGGCCGAGCGGGACTGGCTGCGCCACTTCGCCGCCGGGTACGCCGACCCGCACGTGCTGGCGGTCGGCGGCCGGACGGTGCCCAGCTGGGCGTCGGGCCGGCGGCCGGCCTGGTTCCCGGAGGAGTTCGACTGGGTCGTGGGCTGCACCTACCGGGGACTCCCGCCCGGCCGGGTCCGGGTCCGCAACGTCCTCGGCGGCAACGCCTCCTTCCGGCGTACGGCGTTCGAGGCGGCGGGCGGCTTCGCCACCGGCATCGGCCGCGACGGCGACCGCCGGCCCCTGGGCTGCGAGGAGACGGAGTTGTGCATCCGCCTCACCCGCGCCCGCCCCGACGCCGTCCTGCTCATCGACGACCGGGCGGTGATCCACCACCGGGTGCCCCGGCCCCGGGAGCGCTTCGCCTACTTCCGCACCCGCACCTTTGCCGAGGGGCTGTCCAAGGCCCTGGTGGCGCGCAGCGTCGGCGTGGACAAGGGCCTGGAGTCCGAACGCCGGTACACCACCCGGGTGTTGCCGACCGGGATCGCCCGGGGCCTCAGGGACGCCCTGCTCGGCCGGCCGGGCGGAGCGGGGCGCGCGGGCGCGATCGTCGCCGGGCTGCTGAGCGCCGCCGGGGGCTACGCGGCGGGCAGTCTGCGGGCACGGCGCGGCGGCACGACGTTCTCCTCGGCACCGATCCGGACGCCGCTCCCGGCACCCGACCGGACTCCGGGCCAGGCACCCGACCGGACTCCAGCCCAGGCACCCGACCGGACTCCGGCCCAGGCACCGATACCAGGGGGCGCCCATGAGTGACACGCCCGTGCCCATCCTCATGTACCACTCCGTCGCGGCCGACCCCAGCGACGCCACCCGGGCCCTGTCGGTCGCGCCGGAGGCGTTCGCCGAGCAGATGGCGCTCATCGCCGCCCTGGACCTGACCCCGCTCACCACCGCGGACCTGGCGTCCCGCTGGCGCTCGGCCCGCCCACTGCCCGCCCGGCCGGTGCTGATCACCTTCGACGACGGCTACGAAGGAGTGCACCGGCACGCCCTGCCCGTGCTCGCCGGGCACGGCTTCCCGGCCACACTGTTCGTCTCCACCGGATGGCTCAGGGGCGAGCACGACACCGGGGGCGGCCCGGACACCATGCTCGACTGGCGACAGGTGCGCGAACTGGCCGCCGCCGGCGTCGAGATCGGCGGGCACAGCCACACCCACCCGCAGCTCGACCAGCTGGACGACGCCGGGCTGCGCGCGGAGCTGAGCCGCTGCACGCGGATCGTCAGTGCCGAACTCGGCGCGACCCCGGTGTCGTTCGCCTACCCGTACGGCTACTCCAGCCGCCGGGTGCGACGCGCCGTGCGCGCTGCCGGGTACGCCCAGGCGCTCGCCGTCGGCAACGCCCTGGCCCGCCGCCGCCAGGGCCCGTACGCCCTGGAGCGGGTCACGGTCCGCCGGAGCACCGGCGCCGAGGAGTTCGAGCGGTTGCTCCTCGGCCGGTCCGTCGCCCGCACCTTCGCCAGGGACCACGCCCTCACCAAGGGGTACGCCCTCGTCCGCAGAGCCCGCCAGGTCCGCCGGAAGGCCATCCGAACCCGTGTCTGACACGACCACCACGACCGAGACCGAGACGCCGGACACCCCGGTGCCCGCGAGGACCGGGCGCCGGCTGCGGCTGCCCGGCAGCGGCCGGTCCGGCGGCAGCCCGCTGTTCCGCAACGCCTATGCGCTGATGCTCAACACCGGCATCTCCGCCGTCCTCGGGCTCGGCTTCTGGCTGGCCGCGGCACGCTACTACTCCGACTCGGCGGTCGGTCAGGGGTCGGCCGCCATCGCCGCGATGAAGTTCCTCGCCGGGCTGACCGCGGTGACCCTGACCGGTGCCCTGGCCCGTTTCATCCCGGTGGCCGGGTACCACACCGGCCGACTCATCTTCCGTACGTACGCGGGCAGTTCACTGATCGTGGTGCTGGCCGCCGGTGTCTTCCTGCTGACGCTGGACGCGTGGGGGCCGTCGTACCGCTTCCTGCACGGGACCCTCAACGGGCTCGGATTCCTCGTGGCCGTCGCCGCCTGGAACCTGCTCACCCTGCAGGACGGTGTGCTGACCGGGCTGCGCAGCGCGCCCTGGGTGGCGGTCGGCAACACCGCGTTCTCGGCGGTGAAACTGGCCCTGCTGGCCGCGTTCGCCGTCGCCCTCCCCACCAGCGGGGTCTTCGTGTCCTGGGTGGCCGCCATCGCCACCTCGGTGGTACCGCTGGGCTGGCTGGTGTTCCGGCGGCTGGTGCCCCGGCACGTCAAGGCGACCGAGGACCATGGCAGGCCACCGACGGTCAAGGAGATGGGCAGGTTCCTGGCCGGGGACTACACCGGCTCGCTGTTCTCGCTCGCCGTGGTCTACCTCGTACCGGTGATCATCGCGGCGCGGGTCAGCTCCGAGGAGAACGCCTACTTCTACATCGCCGCCACCATCGGCGGTACGACCGACCTGCTGGCCGTCAACATGGGCGCGTCGCTCACGGTCGAGGGGTCGCACGACCCGGCGCGACTGGCCGCCAACACCCGTGCCGCGCTGAAGCGGATGGCCCGGATCATGCTGCCGGTGGCGGGGGTGCTGTTCTTCGGCGCGCCCTGGATCCTCGGCGTGTTCGGTGAGGGCTACGCGCAGGCGGCGACCCCGCTGCTGCGCTGGCTCGCCGTCGGCTCGGTGCTGCGGGTCGTGATCGAGACGTACTTCGCGGTGCTGCGCGCACAGAGCCGCACCGCCGGACTCGCCTGGCTCCAGGGTCTGTTGTGCTTGCTGGCGCTCGGCCTGACCCTGCTGTTCCTGCCGCGTACGGGCCTGACCGGGGCGGGCATCGCCGAGGCCGTCAGCATCGCGGTGATCGTGGCCATCACCGCGCCTAGGCTGTGGCGGACGGTCCGGGCCGCACCGGGCAAGGTGCCCGAGGCGGCGGCACCGGACGGGGACCTGGCCGACCTCGGACCGCTCCCCCGCTCCCCGCTGCTCACCCGCTCCCGGCCGCGGCCGGACGGGGGAATCCCGGTGGGTGGGGGGACCGACACCGTCGCGGCCTCCTCTCCGGCGCACCGGCAGGGTCCCGCCTGGGCCCTGGACGCCGACACTCTGGCGCTCGGCGTCCAGGCGGACTTCGACCACGCGGAACGCCGGCCGGACGTCCGCCCGGGCCCGGGCACCCGGCCCGCGGGCACCGCCGTGCCGCTGTCGGCGGCACGGACGGAACCGGTGGCCGAGCCCGAGGACGCCGTCCCCGTGGGCGCCCTGCCGAAGGACGCCGTACCGGAAGACGCCGTACCGGAAGACGCCGACCCGGAAGACGCCGTACCGGAAGACTTCGTGCCCGACGATGCCGTACCCGACGATGCCGTACCCGACGGTGCCGCACCGGAAGACGCCGTACCCGAAGACGCCGTGCCGGAAGAGCCGCCGCGAGTCAGGCGTGGCCGGTGGCTGCCCACCCGTGCCGGAGTCGTCCTCGGCTGTCTGCTCGTCGCCGCGCTGCTGCTGTACTGGGTGCCGGCGCTGCGGCTCGGCGAGGCCGACCTGGACCGGATGGGCGGGCTCGGGCTGGTCTCCGTGCTGCCGCCGGCGACGACGGCCGGGGCGGTCCTGCTGATCGCCGTCTTCGCCGCGCTGCTCCGGCTGCGCCGCGAGCACCGGGCGCTGTTGCTGCTCACGCTGCTGGCGACGGTGGTGTCCCTGCACGCGCTGCCCGCGGTGATCGAACCCGAGCCGCGGTTCCCGACCGCCTGGCAGCACCTGGGGTTCATCGACTACATCGACCGCACCGACTCCGCCGTCCCGGACCTGGACGCGCGCTGGAGCTGGCCGGGCTTCTTCGCGGTGGCCGCGTTCGTCGGCCGGGCCTGCGGGATCACCGACTTCACCGAGGTCATCCGCTGGTGGCCGACCGCCGTCCAACTCGCCTATCTGGCACCGATGTTCCTGCTCACGCGGGCGCTGCGGGCGAGCTGGCGGGCGAAGTGGACCGGTCTCTGGCTCTTCGTGCTGAGCGGTTGGGTCGGCCAGGACTACTTCTCCCCGCAGGGCTTCACCTATCTGCTGTACCTGGTGTTCGTGGCGGTCCTGCTGGTCTGGTTCCGCCCGCCACGGGTGATCTGGACGAGGTTCCGTCCCGGCGAGGCCGAGGTGGAGCCGGCCGGCCGACGGCAACGCGCGCTGCTGCTGCTGTTGTTGATCGGCCTGTACGCCGCGAGCGTGCCCGCGCACCAGCTCACCCCGTTCGTGATGCTGGGTGTGCTCACGGCCCTGGTCCTGCTCGGCCGGTCCGAACTGCGCGGTCTGCCACTGCTGTGCGCGGTGCTGGTGGCGGTCTGGGTGGGCTTCATGGCCGAGCCGTACTGGTCCGGGCACTTCGACGAACTGTTCGGGGGGGTCGGCGGGGTCGGCAGCAACGTGTCCACCTCGGTCTCCGGCCGTATCCAGGGCGGGAGTTCGACCCACAAGCTGGTGCTGTACGCCCGGGTGCTGCTGGCCGGGTCGGTGCTGGCCCTGGCCTGCTGGGGCTGGTGGCGGCGGCGCTCGCACCGGTACCGCGAACGGTGCCTGCCGGTCCTCACCTTCGTGCCGTTCCTGGGCTTCGGCATGCAGTCGTACGGCGGTGAGATGGCGCTGCGCGTCTTCATGTTCGCGGTGCCGGGTGCGGCCCTGCTCGGCGGGCTGGCGCTCTTCCCGCGCACCGGTGGCGCCGCGACAGCGCGTCGGCCGCTGCTGGCGCCGGTGGCAGCACTGCTCGCCGGGGTGCTGCTGATGGGCGGCTTCCTGGTGGCTCGCTGGGGCAACGAGCCGTTCGAGCGGACCCGGCCCGGTGAGGTCGCGGCCATGGACTGGGTGTACGCCCACGACAGGCCGTCGGTCCGGTTGCTGTGGCTGACCCAGGACCCGGTCAACGACGTGACGCCGGCGCTGCCGTGGGGCGCGCGGGACATGGAGCGGGTGAACTATGTGCCGACACAGGCGCCGGCCGACCCGGTGCTGGTGGCCGGCCTGGTCAAGGCGCTCAAGGGCGCCGGTCCGAACTCGTATCTGATGATCAACCGGAGTCAGGTGACGTACCTGGAGCTGGACGCGGGTTACCCGGCGACCTGGGAGCCCCGGCTGATCGGGAACCTGGACGGCCGGCCGGAGCTGACGCGGGTCCTGGTCAACGCGGACGTGACCGTGTACGCGCTGCGCACCGCGCCGCCGGGCCCGGTGCCGAAGCCGGATCCGGGGCCGATCGGACCGCAGGTGACCTGGACATCGTGGTCGGTGGTCGGTGCGCTGGCCGCCGTGGTCCTGGTCCTGCTGTTGTCCGCCCGCGAGCTGGTGCGGGTCGCGGCCCGGCCGAGCGTGCGCCGACTACGGCTGCTCCAGGGCTCTTTCTGGTTCTCGCTGCCGCTGCTGGCGGTGGTCCTGGCCTCACTGGTGCAGCGGTTCCTGACCATGAAGTGACGGTGGGGTGGCTCAGCGGTCGAGCCACTTCACCTCGTACGCGCTCATCTCGAACCGTTTGCCGTCGACCCGCGCGCTGATCGCCCGGTCGAGGGTGTTGACGACGAGGACGGTCCTCTCGGTGGCCAGCACGCGGACGTTGGGCACGTCGTCGGGGGCGACGGACACGGTCTCGTACCGCGTGCCCGGCGGGAACGCCTGGCCGAACCGGGACAGCAGGCCGTACATGGGCAGTGCCCCGCCGCCCCGGGCGCTGTCGGTCGGGGACCACAGGCAGCCGGGGCAGCGGCCGGTCTTCTCCTCCGGGTTCCAGTAGAAGCCGGATTCGGCGCCGCCCTTGGCCATGGCGATCAGTCCGGCCGCGTGGACGGCCAGGCGATGGGTCTCGGACCAGCCCCTGCGTTCGTCGCTGCCGTCGGCGGGCTCGACGTAGTACTCGGCCCACCACAGGGGCAGGTCGTGGGTTCGCCGCCGTACCCACTCACCGACCGCGGTGAGCTTGTCGGTGGCGCCGAACTCGTCGGGCAGCAGGTCGTCGTCATCGGTGTAGCTGGAGCCGTCGACGACGACGAAGTCGGCGCCGGCCTTGTGGCGGTTCCAGTAGTCGAAGGCGTCCAGGACCCGCTGGTCCATGGCTCCCCACGGGCCGCGGAACGTGGTCGAGGCGTTCTCCCGCTGCCGCGGGTCGACGCTGCCCATCCCGAGGTAAGGACCGCCGACCATGATGTCCTTGTCGACCCTCTTCAACGCCTTGTAGACGAGGTTGTACATCGCCGTGTAGCCCTCGTAGTCCCAGCGGCCCTCGGCGTTGTTCCAGAAGCCCTTGAACTCGTTCCACACGATGAAGTGCCGCACGTCGGGATAGCGCCTGGCGACGGTGGCGGCGAGATCGGCGAAGTCCCGGTAGTGGCCGGGGGTGGGCGCGGTCTCCAGCGCGGTCTGGCTCCAGTCGGTGTTGCCGACGCCGGGCCGGCCGCCCTTCATCCAGTCCGGCGAGCAGCACAGCGTGACCACGGGGGTGCCGCCCGAACCACGGACGAAGTCGATCCGGCGGTCCATCGCGCCGAAGTCGTAATGGCCCTTCACCGGCTCGGGATTGTCGGCGCCCCAGCCCATCAGGGCCTGGTCCTGGGGCAGCCCGCCGTCCTGCGACAGCAGCCGCTCGACCCGCTCGGTGGCCGTGCCGCTGCCCACGTCGGCGCTGTACTGGGTGTGGGTGAATCCCCAGCCCACCGCCGGCTCCGCCCGTCCGGACGGGGTGGCCGGCGTGCCGTGCACCTTGTCACCGCCGCGCGAGGTGCCGGCGGTGCTCGCCCCGTCGCCGGGCAGGTCGGCCAGGGTCACCACCAGGGCCAGAGCGGCCACGGCCACACCGAACAGGGCGGTGAGCCGCCATCGCCCTACCCCCGTATACCACCCATGACGTCGCATCATGGACAACAGTAGTGGCGGAGACCGCTCGGGGGGCAGGACTTGAGGACACCTGTGCCCGGGCCCGTTCCGGCACGCGGCTCGGCCCCTCCGGGGCCGGGCGCGCCCGGGAACCCGGCGAGCGACCGGCGGCGAACCGGCCCAGGGGTGAAGAACCGCTCCTCCGGAGGAGCGTTCGGCTGCGGAAATGTCGTGCGCGGAGGGCATCGGTGCCGGATCATGGCGGCATGTCTGCTAACCCACACGACGCTCTGCCGATCCGGCTCCACGTCGACGACTCCGACTCGCCGTCCGACGTCGTCGACGCGCTGTTCCTCGGCCGCTTCGCGACGGGCGAGCAGCCGTACTCGCACGCGCTGAACATCGACCGTGTGCGTTCCGGTGTGACCCTGCTGCCGGACGGCGCCCACGTGCTGCGGGTCGCCCGCGACGACGACCGCAGCGCCACCCTCGCCGAGGGTGACGGCTGGACCCTGCTGGTCTCCCGCTGGAGCCGGGGCGCGGACGTCACGGTCACCGCGACCAGCGCCGAACTGGCCAAGCGGATCCTGGACCAGGCCACGGACGGCGCGGCCGACGAGCCGGAACCGCAGCCGGAGAACGTGACGATGGGGTTCTGGTACGTCTCCCCGCGGCGCGGCCCGCACCGCACCACCCGGCAGATCTCCGCGGGCACCTGGGACGAGGTCCGGCCCAACTACACGGCACCGGTGGCCGAGGCCATGGACCGTCTGATGGGCACGACCCCCGAGGACATCGCGGGACGGCTGCTCCTGCTGCACGGGCCGCCGGGCACCGGCAAGACCTCCGCCCTGCGCACGCTGGCCCGTTCCTGGCGGGACTGGTGCCAGGTGGACTGCGTGCTGGACCCCGAGCGCCTCTTCTCCGACGTCGGCTATCTGATGGACATCGCGATCGGCGAGGACGACGGCGCGGGCAAGGGCCGCTGGCGCCTGCTGCTGCTGGAGGACTGCGACGAGCTGATCCGCGGCGAGGCCCGGCACACGGCGGGCCAGGCCCTGTCCCGGCTGCTGAACCTCACCGACGGCCTGCTGGGTCAGGGCCGCAACGTCCTGGTCGGCGTCACCACCAACGAGGACCTGGAGCGTCTGCACCCGGCCGTGGTCCGGCCCGGCCGCTGCCTCGCCCGCATCGAGGTGGGCCCGCTGACCCGCAACGAGGCGGTGGACTGGCTCGGCACCGAGCAGGGCGTCGGCCGGGAGGGTGCGACCCTGGCCGAGCTGTACGCGCTGCGCCGGGGCACGGCGCCGACGTCGGTGCCGGGGGCCCGGGAGGGAGCGGACGCGGGTCTGTACCTGTAGTGCTTTCATGAGGATATGACCCTGCATGTCGGCACGTCGGGCTGGCAGTACAAGGACTGGCGGGACCACGTCTATCCGGCCGGGGTGCCGACGCGGCTGTGGCTGGAGGAGTACACCCGGCTGTTCGCGACCGTGGAGATCAACAACGCGTTCTACCGGCTGCCGTCGTACGACACGTTCGCCGTCTGGCGCGACCGGGTGCCGCCGGACTTCGTGGTCGCGGTCAAGGCCAGCCGGTATCTCACCCACATCAAGCGCCTGAAGGATCCCGCGGAGCCGGTGGAGCGTCTGATGAGCCACGCTGCGGGCCTCGGTGACCGCCTGGGCCCGGTCCTCCTCCAGCTGCCGCCCACGCTGCGCGCCGACCCGCCCCTGCTGGACGCCTGCCTGGCGTGTTTCCCGCCCGGTACGCGGGTCGCAGTGGAGCCCCGCCACGACTCCTGGTGGACCCCGGAGCTACGGCGCGTCCTGGAGTCCCGGGGCGCGGCCCTGTGCTGGGCGGACGTGCTGGCCCGCCCGGTCGTCCCGCTGTGGCGCACCACCGACTGGGGTTACGTCCGCTTCCACCAGGGCCGCGCCCAGCCCTGGCCGCGCTACGGCAGGCGTTCGCTGGAGACATGGGTGGACCGCATCGCCACGACGTGGACCGACAGCGAGGACGTGTACGCGTACTTCAACAACGATCCCGGGGGCGCGGCCGTGCGGGACGCGGTGGCGTTCGGCCGGGCGGCGAGAAGAGCGGGCCTGACGGCGACCCGCACACCGGAGCCCGCGAGATCAGGCTGACCGTCCACGATGACTGACGATCCTCAGCGGCACCCCCACGACCGGTGCGACGGGGCCCGGCCGAACGACACACGCGGCCGGCACGCGGGGGCGCCCGGCCGAACGCCACCCCCACGCCCGGCACGACGGCTCCCGGCCGAGTGGCACACTCCACGACCGGCGCGACGGCGCCCCGCCGGGCGGCACCTCCGCGGTCGGCGTGGCGGCGCCCGGCCGTGACCACGGGATACGGCGGTGCCGGGCGTTCTTCAGCCCGACCCCAGGGAGGACTGTGCTACTCCCCGTAAGCCGCCCGCAGGGCATCCCGCACGGCGGCCAACGCGTCCGACTCCCCCAAGCCCAGCCGCCGCACCCGCTCCACGTACGCCTGCGCGGCCGACGACGCCTCACGCACCGCGGCCGAGCCGGCGGCGGCCACGAACGTGCCGTTGCGCCCGCGCGTCTCGATCACCCCGTCGCCCTCCAGCGCCCGGTACGCCTTGGCCACCGTGTTCACAGCGAGCCCCAGGGACTCGGCCAGTCCCCGCACGGTCGGCAGCCGGTACCCCACCGGGAGCACCCCCGACCGCGCCTGCTCGGAGATCTGCGCCCGCACCTGCTCGTACGGGGGCGCGCTGTCATCGATGCGGATCTTCAGGCTCACAGGCCCGATTGTCGCGCACCCGCCGGAAAATGGGAGGCAGCCGGATCCGCCCGGCCTCTACGGTGCGTTCTCATGACAGTCCTCGTACGCGACCTGCACCCCGACGTCCCCGCGGACGCCGAGGGCTTCGCCCGTGTCCGCCGGCTCGCTCTGCCGTACCTCCTGTTCACCCCGGAGTCGGTCCGGCACACGGCCGCCCACATGCACCCCGGCGCCCGCTACCGGCCGCTCGTCGCGGAGGAGGACGGCGAGGTGATCGGCACGGCGCAGGTCCATCTGGTCCCGGACAGCCGCGAGCCCGGCCAGGCATGCCTGAACGTCTACGTCCGCCCGGACCGGACCCACCGCGGCGCCGGCCGGCTGCTGGTGGAGGCCGGCGAGGAGTACCTGACGTCCCTGGGCGCGACCAAGCTGTTCGCCTGGGCCCTGGACGAGCCGGCCAACCGGGCGTTCGCCGAGCGGCGCGGCTACCGCCTGGGCCGCTCCGCCCACTTCCTCCGGCTCGACCTGGCCTGCGGCACCCTTCCGCCGCTCACGGAGGTGCCGGCCGGCGTCGAACTGCGTACGGCCGCCGACTTCGCCGACGATCCCCGGCCGCTGTTCGAGCTGGACGCGGAGACGCTGCTCGACGAACCGAGCGACGTGTCGTACGAGTTCACGGACTACGACGCCTGGCTCAAGGAGACCTGGAACCATCCGCTGCTGGACCGGGAGCTGACCACGGCCGCCTGCGTCGACGGCCGTCCGGTCGCCTTCACCACGGCCTACACCGACGGCGACGGCCGTTACTCCACCGCGATGACCGGTACCGCCCGCGACCACCGCGGCCGGGGTCTGGCCAAGCTCGCCAAGCTCCACTCACTGCACCGGGCCCGGACGGCCGGCCTCACCGAGGCATTCACGGGCAACGACACCGGCAACGACGCCATGATCGCGATCAACAAGTGGCTCGGATACGAGATCCGCGCGACGGAGGTGCGCTATGTCCGCGAACTCGGCTGAACCGGTGGGCCGGCTGGAGGTCGTGCTGGTCAAGGCGGGCCGTACGAAGATCCGTTATCCGGCGGAGCTGCTCCAGGACGACGGTACCCGGATCGCCGTACGCGCCCCCTGGGCGGGCTCCGGGGTGCGCGACTTCGGCTTCGTGCGCTTCGAGCCGGGTGATGTGTTCACCGAGTACTACTGGCGGGACCGGTGGTACTCGGTGAAGGAGGTCCGCGCCGCGGACGGCTCGGTCAAGGGCTGGTACTGCGACATCACACGCCCCGCCGTCCTCCGTGACTCCCGGGCGCGCTCGGGCGGAGGGACCCCCAGCGGCACGGAGCTGGTCGTGGAGGACCTGGACCTGGACCTGTGGCGCTCCGCGGACGGGCGGGACGTACGGCGTCTGGACGAGGACGAGTTCGCCGAGAGCGGGCTCACCGAGACGGACCCGGAGGCCGCGTCCGCCGCTCTCGCCGCTCTCGACGCGCTGGAGGCGCTGGCGGTCGGCGAGGGCGGCTTCGAGGAGCTGCTGGTCTGAGCCGCCCGGGGCGGCACGGTGTCACACGGTCGCGACCACCGCGTACCGCTCGTCGTCCACCTCCTTCCCCCACAGCAGGGGGTGGCCGGACAGCCGCTCCACGCGTACGTCCCGGACCAGCGGTGCGACGAGGGCGGTGAGCCGCCCGGCGGGTACGCCGACCGGGGAGAGGGTTCCCCAGACGCCCTCGACCAGCACGAACCGGCCCCCGGGCCGCAGCAGGGCCCGCCAGCGCCGCAGCACCCCGGCCGGGTCCGGCAGGGCCCACAGCACATGCCGGACCAGGACCACGTCGAAGCGCTGCTCCCCCACCGGCGGGGCCGCGGCGTCCCCGCACAGGATCGTCGCGGCGTGCCCGGCGAGCTTCGTCCGGGCCCGCCCTGCCATCGCCGGGGACCGGTCGACGCCGGTCACCCGGTGCCCCTGTTCGACGGCGAGGAGTGACAGGCTGCCGGTCCCGCAGCCGAGGTCGAGGACGTCGGCGGGGTGTTCGGGAAGCCAGGCACGGAGCCGGTCCGCCCAGGCCGCGCGGACCCCGGGGTCACGCAGGCCGTGGTCCGGTTCGTCGTCGAAGGCGGCGGCCCGTGCATCCCAGTCCTCTTCCGGGGCAGTCGCATCTGTGTGCGTGTTCTCGCTCGTCATGCCCGGAGATTGACACACGCCACTGACAATGCGGACGTGACCGCCGCCACTGACATCCCGGCACCGATGAGGAACTCTCCCCACAAGCGTCTGCCTCCGTGACAAGGCGGAACCCGGCAGCCACTGAAGGAGGCAGCCATGCGCCGCATGACCGTGCAGAAGCCGCTGAAGAGGACGGACAGCCGCCGGATCCGCGAGAAGGCGGACGAGCGCCCGGCGGGTCGCCCCGAGGTGCGCAAGGACATCGCGCGCACCTGGTGGCCCGACGGCTGAGGCCGGGACGCCTCAGTTCAGCCGCTTGCGGTAGTGGATGCGGTCGTACGGGCCGTCGGTCCGGCGCTCCACGATCTCGTAGCCGTACCTCGGGTAGATCTCCTGGTTCTCCCACATCATCGCGTTCGTGTAGAGCCTGATCTCGCCGAGGTCCAGTGCACGCGCGCGTGCGTCGACGAAGTGCAGCAGCCGCCGTCCGACGCCCGTGCCGCGGGCCGCGGGACGGACGGCGATGCTGTCCAGGAACAGATGGCCGGCGAACGCCTCCAGCACCACGAGCCCGTCGACGGGCTCCCCGGTCACGAACACCCTGCCGGCCGCCACGTCCGCCGCGTGGTCCGCCTCCATGGGCTGCGGCACCACACCGATGCGCTCGACGTAGGGGCGGTAGGCCGCGTCCGTCACCGCGCGCACGGCCGGCACGTCCGCCGCGACGGCGGGCCGGACCCGTTCCGTGTCCGTCTGGTCGATCATGCGTGCACGCTAGTACCTGAGCGCAGTCTGAGCACCCCCTTAAGCGCACCATAAGGATCTCCCCCACCGGCTCCCAGCAGGGGATTTCACGGCCCCGCGGGACTAGCTTCGGATCACCCCCACGGGATCAGGCCCGCCCCGAGGACCGTTCCGAGGAGTCCCCCATGCCCGCACGCCGCAAGGCCGCCGTCGCCGCCGCGCTCGGCGTCACCGCACTCGCACTCTCCGCCACCCCCGCGTCCGCGCACGGCTCGATGGGCGACGGGATCAGCTGCCGATGCCGCCCGGCCGCGTCGCCGGTCCGGATGCCGTTCCAGTCATATAGGGCCTGTGCGCCGCTCCTGTCGGTGCGGCGGCGCGCGGCGGGCGGCGGCCACCGCCGGTGAGGGTTCCGGGGCCTGTCCGGCGGCTCAGGCCGGACAGGCCCCGGCGGCAGGTCAGCTGAACACCGACGCGCAGGTGGTGGCGGTGGCGCGGGCCGGGTCGAGCGCGTTGGCCACCTCGTGGAAGGCGATCCGGTCGAGCAGGCCGATCGCGACGTGTTCGGAGAGGTCGACCGAGCACAGGTCCTGGAGCTTGACGTTGTGGACGTCGGAGCCGCTCAGGTACTGGGTGCGCCAGGGTGTGACCACCTCGTCGTGCGTGGTGGCGATGACCGTGTAGTGCACTCCGGGGACGGTGTCGCCACCCGCGTTGAGCTTGGTGAGGAAGGCGGAGCCGGTGATCTGGTCGGCGAGACCGGGGGTGGTGGCCTTGAGCAGGTCCTCGGCGCCGGGGAAGTACGGCAGCAGGTGGGCCAGGCCGTCCAGGTCGGTGCCGTGGTTGTCGGGGGCGATGCCGACGAGGGCGTTGACCTTGCCCGCTCCGCCGAGGAACTTCAGGTACCAGCGGGGCATCATGCCGCCCTGGGAGTGACCGACCAGGTCGGCCTTGGCGGCCCCGGTCGCGGCGAGCACCTTGTCGACGAAGGCGGACAGCTGCTCGGCCGACTTGTCGATGGGGCCGAGGCCGTGGAAGAGGGGGACGCCGGGGAGCTGGCCGTAGTCGAGGGAGTAGACGCAGTAGCCGCGGCTCGTCAGGTAGGGGGCGAGGCCGAGCCAGTTGTCGACCGAGTTGCCCAGCGTGCCGTGGACCAGGACGACGGGGCGGGGGTGGGCGGCGGAGGGCTTGCAGGAGTAGTCGTTCCAGCCCCTGCTGGGGGCGTCGGAGGCGCTGGCGGTGGCGGCCGGGACGGCGGCGACGGCGGCGGTGAGGAGCAGCGCGGCGAGGGGTCTGAGCAGTCGGTTCCAGGGCAGCATCGTGTGATCTCCTTGCGGCTCAAGGGAGGTGCACGGCCTAACCCTGTGATCCGGATCACGGGATGCTGTTCATTCGTCAAGTTACGGTCGAGTAGTGCAAGTGTGAAGTTACGCGTCAGTAAAAACTCCCAGTGTTAACCAGGGGCTCACTCGGCTCTGAGGCGGCATCACCAGCCAGGCCGGATCGGACCGTAGGACGCGATGGGCGTCACATGATCCCGCAACGCGCGCACTTCACCCTCGCCCAGCAGTTCGGCCCCTCCCCCCACCGCTTCGCCGGCAGCTCCTCCGCCACCCGGGGCAGCCCGACCGCGCTCGGTCGGCACGAACGGCGAGCAGGGCGACGGAGAGGGCCATGGCTCCTGGGTCACCACCTCCATCGGCCTGGAGGCGCGGCTCGCCGACGGCACCCGTGTCTCTCCGCCCTGGGCCAACTGACCTGGCCCGGGCCGGAGTCACGCCGCCAGCGTGCCCGGCATCACCGCACGCGGCCCGAACCTGGCCCGCGCTCGGTCCGCGACCTCCTCGATGCGGCGGACCTTCTCGTCCACGGGGTCGAAGGTGAGCTGGTGGGCGGCCTGGTCGGCGGGGGCCAGGCTCTCCGCGCGCAGGGCGAACGCGCGGACCCGGGCACGTTGCAGGCCGAGCGCCTCGTACATGCCGTAGGCAGCCCGGGTCAGGTTCGCCGAGTGCGCGGTCGGCTCCTTCAGGGTGCGGCTGCGGGTGGTCGAGGAGCGGTCGGCATAGCGCACGGTCAGGGTCAGGGTGCGGCAGACCTTCTCCACCGCGCGCAGCCGGGCGCCGATCTCCTCGGCGGCCGACAACAGCGCCTTACGGTGCTGTCCTGGGTCCAGCTCGTCGATGCCGAAGGCCCGTTCCGTCATCAACGACCGCGAGACGGCGTTCGGCACGACCCGACCGCGGTCGACGCCGCCCGCCTTCTCGCGCAGTTCGCGGCCGGCCTTCGCGCCGATCAGCCGCTGGAGCGTGGCAAGCGGCGCGGCGGCGACCAGGCCCAGGGTGTCCAGACCGTACTCGCCCAGGGTGCGGGCGGTCGCCGTACCGACGCCGGGCAGCGCGGACACCGGCCGCCCGGCGAGGAACTCCGCGATGCCGTCCGGCTCCTCGGGCACCGCGCAGGTCACCCCCGGCCGGGCGTCGCGCAGCGCCACGCGGGCCAGCATCGGGCCCGGCCCGGCGCCGATCACGCAGTCGACCCCGTAACGCGCGAGGGCCCGCACCCGGATCACCGAGGCCAGCTCCACCGCGCCGCGTCCGAAGTACCGTTCGGCGCCGCGCAGATCGGCCAGCGCCCCGTCCGGCGGCAGCGCCTCCACGACCGGGGTGAACTCCTCCAGCAGCCCGAGCAGCCCCGGCAGGGCCGCCTCGTACATCGGCGGCAGCTGGAAACGTACGCAGAGGATGGTCATCCCGCACTCCCCGGACTCTGATGCCACAACTTCCTGATCGCCGCGGGGCCTTGTGAGGCGTCCTGGCCCGCGGGGCGCAGATCGGCCCAGGGGTGCATCTCGTACCCCGTGGGCATGCGGATCGTCCGGCCCTCCATCGGGTCACGGGCCGCGGAGCCGGCCGGCGCGGGCAGCCCGTCGGAACCGGCCAGCCGGGCCCGGGACGGACCGCCGTCGCCTCCCGCCGAGGGCCCGTTCCCGGCCGGGCCGGCCGGTTCGGCCAGCCGGGCCGCGACCCCGTCGAGCCCCTCCTCGTCCCGCACCTCCACCAGTTCGGCGAGGTTCCAGGCGGCGGCGCCCACCACGCTGAGGCTGCGCGGGCCGCGCCGCTGCACCACTCCGCGCACCAGCAGCAGCCAGGAGTGGAAGACGGTGTGGGCGCAGGCGTCGTGCGAGTCGTCGAAGAACGCGAGGTCGACCAGGCCCGTGCCGTCGTCCAGGGTGGAGAAGATGACCCGCTTGCCGGAGCGGATCGGCGGGGTCTGGGTGGCCGCCTTGGCGCCCGCGACCAGCACGGTCTCCCCGTGCCGGGCATCACGCAGCCGGCGCGCGGAGACCACGCCCAGCTCCCCCAGGAACTCCCGGTGGTCGTCCATCAGATTGCGCGAGGCGTCCATGGACAGCACGCCCAGCTCGGCGCTGAGCTTCTCCGCCGACGTGAGGTCCGGCAGGCCCGCCGGTGCGGTCTTCCTGCCTCCGGCCAGCCGGAGCTGGCCTCCTCCACCGCCCCGGGCGCCCCGGTGCAGCTCGGTCAGATGCAGTTGCAGATCACGCCGGTTGGCGCCGAACGCGTCCAGCGCGCCCACCTGGGCGAGCCGTCCCGCCAGCGGCCTGCTGGGCCGGGCCCGCTCCCAGAAGTCCAGCAGGGAAGCGTACGGCTGCCCGTCCGCGATCCGCTTCGCCTCGGCCTCGCTGATGCCGTGGACGTCGGAGAGGGCGAGCCGCAGCCCCCACACCTCCGGCGATTCAGACACCAGTTCGATCCTGTGTGCGATCCCGGACGTGTTGACGTCCAACGGCAGGATCGGCACCCCGCGCCGCCGGGCGTCGGCCAGCAGCAGCCGCTTCGGGTACATCCCGGGGTCGTGCGTCAGCAGCCCGGCGTAGAAGGCGGCCGGGTGGTGCGCCTTCAGCCACGCCGACTGGTAGGTGGGCACGGCGAAGGCGACGGCGTGCGCCTTGCAGAACCCGTACGACCCGAACGCCTCGACGATCTCCCAGGTCCGCTGGATCGTCTCCGCGCCGTATCCCCTGGCCGCCGCCTGCTGGGCGAACCACACCCTGATCCGCCCCTGCGACTCCGGGTCGGACAGCCCGCGCCGCACCCGGTCGGCCTCGCCCCGGCCGCAGCCGGTCATGATGGCGACGATGTCGATGACCTGCTCGTGGAAGACGACGACCCCGTACGTCCCCCGCAGCGGCTCCTCCAGGTCCGGGTGCGGGTAACGCACGGGCGCCCGCCCGTGCCGCGCCTCGATGAAGGGCCGCACCATGTCGGCGGCGACCGGGCCGGGCCGGAAGAGAGAGATGTCGACGACCAGATCGTGGAAGCCGGCCGGCTGGAGGCGTCCCACCAGGTCCCGCTGACCCGGCGACTCGATCTGGAAGCAGCCCAGCGTCTCGGTGGACCGGATCAGCCGGTACGTCTCCGGATCCCCCGGCGGGACCGCGTCCAGATCGATCCGCCGCCCGGTCACCCGCTCCGTCTCGGCGACCGCGTGCGCCATCGCCGACTGCATCCGCACGCCCAGCACATCCAGCTTGAGCAGCCCGAGGTCCTCCACGTCCTCCTTGTCGAACTGCGCCATGGGCAGCCCCTCGCCGCTGGTCGGCACCACCGGCGTACGGGCGAGCAGGGAGGCGTCGGACAGGAGCACCCCGCACGGGTGCATGGCGACCCCGCGCGGCAGGGCGTCGAGGGCCTCCACCAGTTCCCACAGCCTGCCGTACCTCTCCTTCTCCCCCGCGAGTTGCTTCAGCTCGGGCAGTTCCTCCAGCGCCGCACGGGCATCACGGGCCCGGATGTGCGGGAAGGACTTGGCCACCCGGTCGATCTCGGCGGGATCCATGGACAGAGCGGCACCCACGTCACGGATCGCATGCCGCACCCGATAGGTCTCCGGCATGGAGACCGTCGCCACCCGCTCCGTACCGAACCGGTCGATGATCGCCCGGTACACCTCCAGCCGGCGCGCGGACTCCACGTCGATGTCGATGTCGGGCAGGACCACACGCTCCTTGGAGAGGAAGCGCTCCATCAGCAACCCGTGCTCGACCGGATCGGCGTGCGCGATCCCGAGCAGATGGTTGACGAGCGACCCGGCACCGGAACCGCGCGCGGCCACTCGGATACCCATCTCTCTTACATCGTCCACCACTTGAGCGACCGTCAGGAAGTAGGAGGCGAAGCCGTGATGGCCGATGATGTCCAGCTCGTGGTGCATCCGCTCCCAGTACGCACGCCGGTCGCCGTAGCCGAACCGCAGCATCCCGGCGGTCGCCCGCGAGGCGAGCGCCCGCTGCGCGGCGCGCCGGCCGGCGCCGACGAGGTGCGGCTCGGGAAAGTGGACGGTGCCGATGCCGAGGTCGTCCTCGGGGTCGACCCGGCACTCGGCGGCGGTGGCCCGGGTCTGCTCCAGCAGCCGGTGGGCGGTGTCCCGCCGGTACCCGGCGGCCTCCACCACCCGCTCGGCCACCTGGAGCATGGCCGGCGCGTCCTTCAGCCAGCCCTCACCGGAGTCCAGCTCCCCACGGGGGGCGATCGGGACCAGGCGGCGCGCGGCGTCCAGCACGTCGGCGACCGGCCCCTGACCGGGATCGGCGTACCGGACGGCGTTGCTGAGAACCGGGCGCACCCCCTGCTCGGCGGCGAATCCGACGGTACGGGCGGCCAGCCGCAGGGAGCCGGCTCCCGTGCCCGTCCGGCCGTGCCAGACGGCCTCCAGCCGCAGCGCGTCGCCGTAGACCTCGCGCCACGGGGCGAGCAGCCGCACCGCCCGGTCGGGCCGCCCGGCGGCGAGCGCGCGCCCCACGTCCGACCCCGGACCGAGCAGGACCAGCAGGCCGTCGCCGTGGTTGCCGGCCCAGGGCAGCAGCGGGGCCGCCTCGGCCGCGTGCGCCGCCGTGACGAGCCGGCACAGGTCGGCCCACCCGCGGGCGCCGTCCCGGGCGAGGAAGGTCACCCGGGGGGCCGACTCGTCCACGAAGGCGCCGCCGCGCACGGGGGTACGGCGCCTCTCCCGCCGTACGGCCTCCTCGGCCGCCACCGCCAGATTCACCCCGAACAGCGGACGGACGCCCGTCCCGGCGCATGCCTTGGCGAAGCGCACCGTGCCGGCGAGGGTGTCGCGGTCGGTCAGGGCGAGGGCGTCCATGCCCCGCTCCGAGGCGCGCTCGGCCAGCCGCTCCGGATGGGACGCCCCGTACCGCAGGGAGAACCCGGAGACGGTGTGCAGATGCGCGAAGCCCGGCACACGCACCTCCCGCACTCGTGAGCCCCGAACGGCTCTCGAACATCAGTTCCCAACTCCCTCCTCCACCATACCCCCATTCTCGAACATGTGTACGACATCGGTTCGAGCGCCTCCGGCCTGCGCAAACGTCATCGCGACCGGACGACGAAGCCCCGCCCCGGACGACCCGGGGCGGGGCTTCGAGCAAGATCAGGTCAGCGCCAGCCGGTCTGGACTCCCGTGCCGGACAGCGCCTCGGTGACCGGCTGGAAGAAGGTCTCCCCGGGTGGTCGAACCACTGCGGTGACCTTCATGCCCACGGTGGCCTCGTCCTGCGGCTCAGCGCCTCGCCGTCAGGGCAGGGTGACGCCGTAGTAGCTCAGTGCCTCGGTCACCGGCTGGAAGAAGGTCGTACCGCCGGAGGAGCAGTTGCCGCTGCCGCCGGAGGTCAGGCCGTAGGCCACGCTGCCGCCGTAGAGCGGACCGCCGCTGTCACCGCCCTCGGCGCAGACCGTGGTCTGGATCAGGCCGTAGACAACGTCACCGCTGCCGTAGTTGACGGTGGCGTTGAGCGCGGTGACCCGGCCGCTGTGCGTGCCGGTGGTGGAACCGCGCCGGTAGACGGTCGTCCCCACGGACGGGGTGGCCGCGCTGCTGATGGTCTGGCTGCCCACCGCGCTCGGGTGCGCGACGGAGGAGTTGGTGTACCGCACCAGAGCGAAGTCGTTGCCCGGGAAGCTGTAGCCGACGTTCGTGCCGAGCACCGTGGTCTTGCTGGAGTTGCTGTACCACGTGGAGGCGACCTCGCCGCAGTGGCCGGCGGTGAGGAAGTAGTAGGTGCTGCCGCTGTGCACGTTGAAGCCGAGCGAGCAGCGGTAGGCGCCGCCGTAGATGGCGTCGCCGCCGGTGATCAGCTTCTTGAACTTGCCGGGGGTGTGCTTGATGGTGAGCGCGCCCGCGTTGCCGCCGGCCTGCTGCCTGATCTTGGCGATCTCGGCCTTGGACACCGTGCTGTCGACGGTGACCACGACACGGTTGGTCTTGCCGTCCACCGCCCAGGCCGTACCGGGGATGTCGGCCTTGAGGACGGAGTCGCTCGCCTTGGTGAGCTGGGCGGCGCTGAACGTGGGGGCGTCGCTGGCGTTCGCGGTGGGGGCGGCGAACGCGGCTGCGGCCAGGAAGCCGGTGGCCACGGCCGTCAGCCGGGTCCGTCTCGCGGTGCCGCCGAGGGGAGTGGTGCGCTTGATCCTCACGTTTCGTTCCCTCCAAGGGAAGTCGGGGGCCCGCGTGGGGTCGGGGCCCGTGAGGCGCAGCCAGGGACCCGACCGAATTCGAATATGCATGCCCCTGACAAGCGCTGGGGGGAGTATTCGGCCGAACGGCCGGTCGGCACAAGGGTGCCTTTCGGCCGTCGGACCGGAAGCACCCGAACGCATCAAGGTGCGCGGGCGCCGACCCGGCGCCCCGGGTACAGGTCGGCGCACCCCGGGCACCTCTCGGGCCCCGATCGCTCAGGCCGGCCCGGGTCGGCTCAGGTGACGCTCCCCCGCCTCGATCGGTACCTCCAGCGTGTTGCCGGGGGCCGGGAAGGGGCAGATGAAGTGGTCGGCGAAGGCGCACGGCGGGAGCTGGGCGCGGTTGAAGTCGACGGTCGTGCGCCCTTCGGCGTCCGGGGCGGGCGGGAGGAGGAAGCGGAACCGGAAGGTCGTGTCACCACTGGTGGCGTCGGCGAACACCGCCCACAGCGACCCGTCCCGCTGTCGGGCCACCTTCAGCGTGTGCTCCTGGCCGGCCAGCGAGAAGGTGAGTTCGCCGGCGAGCTCGAACCCGCGTGCCCGGCCGTCCGCGTTGCCGAGCCGGACGGTGCGCGTGCCGTCGTACGGGGTGAACCGCCCCGGCAGCGACCAGCGGGGGTCGTAGGGGGTTGCCTCGATGCCCCGGAAGGCGCGCCGGGCCGCGGACTCGGGGTCGTACACGCGTACCCCCCATACGCCCTCGCGCACCAGGACGACCAGTCGCTTCGCGCCCAGTGCGACCCGCGCCGCGGCCTCCGGACCGGTGTCCGCGGCCAGCCTGACCTCCCCCGAGAAGGACCGGCCGGCCACGGTCAGGCCGTCGGCCTCGGCGGCGGTGAGCACCACACCCTCCTTATCGGCCACCCAGACCCCGGGAATGTCCGGAAGTCGACCCTCCGGATGCTCTTCGATCCAGTGCGTCGCGGTCAGCGCGAGCGGCCCGTAGGGCGCCGAGACCGTCTCCACGCGCTTCTCGTGCCACTGCTTCCAGGCATCGGACGCGTCCGTCGTCATGAAATCGCTTCCTCTCCTCTGTGGTCGGCGTTCCCTGCCCCGGCGTGGCCGGCGCCCGGGAACACGGTCGGCGGACGCGGTCGCCGCCGTGCCCGGGATCACGGTCGGCGGACGCGGTTGCCGCCGTACGGTCATGCCGTCCCCCCGCTCACCGCGTACCGGTCGACGGGCCGGGGAAGGCCCAGGTGCTCGCGCAGGGTGCTGCCCGGATAGAAGGTGCGGAACAGACCGCGGTGCTGGAGCAGCGCCACCGTGCCGTTGACCAGCCGCTCCAGATCGCGGCGCGGTTCGACGGGGATGAGGTGGAAGCCGTCGGCGACACCGTCGGCGTGCCAGGCGGCCACCAGCTCCGCGAGGTCGACCGGGCCGCCCCGGTACAGCGGGCCCCGCACGGTGGGCCGCGGACCACCCCCGCCGTGTCCCGGCCGGGCCGCCCGCTCGCCGTCGCCGAGATCCACCAGCAGGCTCACCAGGACCCGTAACGAGTGCGGGCTCCGTCCGAACGAGCCCGCCTGCTCCCGCAGTCGGTCCCGGAGGCCGGCGGCCTGCGCCGGGGTGGTGGCGCGCACCAGCGCGACATCCGCGTACCGGGCGGCGACCGTACGGGCGTGGTCGTCGGTGGCGTCGACCACGCGGACGGGATGACCCTGCGGCGGCCGGGGCACGGTCGACGGAGCCCGGACCGAGAAGGCACTGCCGGTGAAGTCGACGCGGTGCGGCCGGTCCCGGTCGGGGAACCGGCCGGTGGCCGCGTCCCGGATCTCGGCGCCGCTCTCCCGGCTGTCCCCCGGATGCCCGGCCACCTCGGTGCCTTCGCCCGCATCCTGCCGGAGCGTCCCGGCCGGCCGGGGTCCCCCCTGCTCCGGCGGAGCCGAACGCTCGGGACAAGCGTGCCGGCGGCCGGAGAGCCGGGGCTCCTCCTCGGTGGCGGACATGTCGATCCGCCAGCCGGCCCGGCCCCGGCTGACCCGGTCCAGGATGGCCACGGCAGCCCGCACCTGGACGGGCTCGGGGTGACTGGTGGCGACCGTCGGCACCAGACCGATCCGCCGGGTCGCGGGCGCCACCCGGCACAGCACGCCGAGCGCGTCGGGCCCCGGGCGGGCGAAGGAGTCGTCCAGCGTCACGAAGTCCAGTCCGCCGCGCTCGGCGAGCCGGGCCAGTTCGAGGCAGGAGCCGGCGTCGGGAACCCCCGGTTGATCGAGAGCGGCGGCGAGATGCAGCAGCCCACCGCCGTACCGCGCGCTCACGTCGGCACCCCGGGCTGCTCCGCCACGCCGTCCGGCCGCCCCGCCCGGCACCGCTTCCCCCCACACCCCGGCACCACAGCCCGGCACCGCCTCCCCTCACACCCCGGCACCACGGCTCGGCACCGCTTCCCCTCACACCCCCGCGCCACGGCCCGCACCCTCACAGCACCTTCGCCAGGAACGTCCGGGTCCGCTCCTCCCGCGGAGCGCCCAGCACCTCCTCCGGCGGTCCCTGCTCCACGATCCGCCCGTCGGCCATGAACACCACGGTGTCGGCGACCTCCCTGGCGAACGCGATCTCATGGGTGACGACGATCATCGTGGTGCCCTGCGCCGCCAGGTCCCGGATGACGTCCAGCACCTCCCCCACCAGCTCGGGATCGAGCGCGGAGGTCGGCTCGTCGAACAGCAGCAGCTTCGGCTCCAGCGCGAGCGCCCGCGCGATGGCGACCCGCTGCTGCTGCCCGCCGGACAGCTGCCGCGGATAGGCACCGGCCTTGTCGCCGAGCCCGACCCGCTCCAGCAGCCGGTGCGCGCTCTCCACGACCTCCCTCCGGGACCGCTTCAGCGCGGACACCGGTGCCTCGATGACGTTGTCGAGGACGGTGAGGTGGGGGAAGAGGTTGAAGTTCTGGAAGACGAACCCGATCCGGGTGCGCTGCCGCAACACCTCGCGCTCGGGCAGCTCGTACAGCTTGTCCCCGGCCCGCCGGTATCCCATCAGCGCACCGTCCACGCTGATCTCGCCCCGGTCCACCTTCTCCAGGTGGTTGATGGTGCGCAGCAGCGTGGACTTGCCCGAGCCGGAGGGGCCGAGCACGACGGTGACCTCACCGGCGGCCACCTGGAGGTCGATGCCCCTGAGGACGTCGAGCGAGCCGAAGCTCTTGTGCACGGACCGGATGTCGACCATGACGCTCATCGCGCGGGTTCCTTTACATGTGAGGCGGTCAGGAAGGACAGCACCGCCCGGGCGGTCGCGTCGTTCTGCCGGAACGCGGGGCCGCCGGTGCGCGGGCGGGTGAACGCGCCGGGGGCCCGGGCGTCGGTGTACGGGCCGAGGGCGAAGCGCCGCGGGTGCGGGCGGCCGGCGCGGTCGAGGATCCGGCCGTCACCGGGGTCCACCCGGAGCAGCCCGTCGGGGGTCTCGGCGGCGCCGTCGGCGTGCAGTTCGCGCAGCAGGCTGTCGCGGGCGCGCCCGACGGCGGGTTCGGGCAGCCGGGCCTCGACCAGCGCGCGGGCCTCGACACGGAAGCCCGGCACGGTGGGACTGGTGGCCCGGAACACCCCGTCCTCGGCGGTGACGGCCATGCCGGCCCCGACGAAGCGGAGCACGCCGGCCCGGGACAGCGCGAGCATCTGCCGCAGCCGGGGTCCGGGCGGTCCGGACGCCAGGTAGCTGAAGAAGCCGTGCCACCAGGGCCCGATGCCCCCGAGCCGCACCAGTTGTCCGTAGACGGAGAGCAGTCCGAGGAAGACGGCCAGGTCGGGGCTGTGCGAAGGATCGTGCCTGCGGTCCAGGTCCGCCTCGATGTAATCCCCGAGCGCTCGTTGGAAGTCGTCGTGCGAGGCGTACCGCACTCCGTCCAGCGGGCGGTCGAGCGCGGCGAGGTCGAGCCGGTCGGCCGGATCCGGCACGGCGCCGGCGACCAGCGCCTGCATCTCGGCCGGGTCGCCGGCCGCCGCGTACTTCTCCTCGAAGTCGGCCCAGGCCATCGTCGTACGCCCGGGGTGGGCGGTGAGGAGCCGGTGGTAGTGGGCGAAACCCAGCTCCTTCTCGACCAGCGGCCACACATCGCGCCGGAAGTCGAAACCCCCCGGCCTGGCGCGCAGTTCGTCCACCTCGGCGGGGCCGAGGAAGCGGGGCAGCGGCGGTCGGTCGCCGGTCCAGTCGTAGCCGATCTTCGAGTGGTACGGCACTCCGCGCCGGGAGCCGACGTACAGCACCGGCTCCCGCCCCGAGGGGAGGTACCTGCCTGACTCGTACCGTCCGCCGCGCCCCTCGGTGAGCAGCACCATCAGGTCGACGAAGGCGAGTCCGAAGCCGCGGACCAGGACGGGTTCGCCCGCCCTCAGCGCGGAGAGGTCGCTGTCGGCGGTGAAGTCGGGCGGCAGGTGCACCAGGCCGAACTCCCGGGAATAGGCGCTCAGCCGGGCCTGCTCGGGGTCGAGGTCGCTGTCCAGGTGGCCCACGGCGAGGATCACCAGGTCGGCCAGGAGCGGGCGCGGGCGGCCCTCCAGCCACACCTGCTGACGGCCCTCGCGCGGGCCGCCGATCCGCAGGGCCCGCCGCGGGTGGTGGCGGACGGTGATCTCCGGGGGCAGCTCGGCCAGGGCCCGTTCGTACACCCAGCGCAGATAGCGGCCCTGGAGCTGCCGGTCGGCGAAGGTACGGCCGTGCAGCCCGGCCCACTCGTGCAGGGTCGGGCCCTCGCGCACCGGGCCGGCCATGGCCACCGTCTCGTCGGTGAACATGGTGACGTCCTCGGCGTGCGAGTTCATCCACAGCAGCGGCGACTGCGCCTGCCGCCAGATGCGTCCGCCGCCCGGTGGATGGGGGTCGACCAGGTGGATGTCGAGGCCCGGACCGGTGTACGGGGCGGGCACGTTGGCGGCGAGGCGTTCGAGGATGCCGGTCCCCCGCGGTCCGGCACCCACGATCACCAGTTGCCGCCTCACCGGGCGCGCTCCGTGCCGCGCGCGTAGTACTTCTCGACGTAGTGCTGGCCGACGCCGAGCAGCGAGGTGACCACGGCGTACCAGAGGGTGGCGACCATCAGCAGCGGAATCACCTGGTACGTGCGGTGGTAGATCAACTGGGCGGAGAACAACAGGTCGTTGACGGCGATGACGCTGACGATCGAGGTGCCCTTGAGGGTGCCGATCAGCATGTTGCCCGCGGGCGGCACGATGGAGCGCATCGCCTGCGGCAGCACGATCCGCCACCAGCGCCGCCACCGGCTCAGCCCGAGCGCCTGGGCGGCCTCGATCTGGCCACGGTCGACGGAGAGGATGCCGCCCCGGACGACCTCGGCGGCGTAGGCGGCCTCGTGCAGGGTGAGGCCGACGATCGCGACGGCGACCGGGCTGAGCAGGTTGACGGTCTTCACCCCCAACACCTGCGGGTACAGCGCCCCGATGTTGAACCACAGCAGCAGCTGCACCAGGATCGGGATGGACCGGAACAGCCACACGTACCCCCAACCGACCGCGCGAAGGACGGGGTTGGCGGACAGCCGGAGCGCGGCGAGCAGGGTGCCGAGGGCGAAACCGAGGACCATCACCACCGCGGTCAGCCACAGGGTGAGCCACAGTCCGCGCAGGACGGAGTCCGAGGTGAAGTACTCGGCGACGACGTCCCATTGGAACGCCTCGTTGCGCAGGACGGAGTTGACGGCGAACCCGAGCAGCGCGAGGACGACGACGGCCGCCGTCCACTGGCCGTAGCGGCGCTGCGGGACGATCCGCGGGGCGTCCGCCGGCTCGGGTATGTCCGGTGCGGTGGGGACTTTGGCGAGGGTGTCGGATGACATGCGAAGGCTCCGTGACGCGAGTCGTCGATACGGGGTGATGCCTTCACACGGACGCGCCGCGCGGCGCGGATACGGCCGAGCCCCTCAGCAGGGCCGTGCGTCGAGAGTACGGGGGCGTTTCGGTCCGCTGTCAAGGCTGTCCGTACTGTGAGCCGTAGATCTCAAGTCGGTTGACGCGGAACCGAATGCCTGTTCCACTTGCCCCATGCATCCGCAGCAGTGGCTGGTCACCCGCTCCCACATCGACTTCGGTCGCGTGTGGTCCTGTTCCTGTTGAGCTGACCCCCTGCGTGCCCCCGCCCTCGCGGCGGTCCTGCGCGCGTTCTCTTGCTGTTCTCCGCCTTCACACGCGCACCCCTCCCCTCGCGTTTCCGCACGTTCTTCCGCTTCAGGAGACCGCTGACCGATGCGTACGCCCTTTTATCGCTATTTCATGCCCTTTACCGCCATCACGTCGGCCGCTCTGCTGCTCACCGCCTGCGGCTCCGGGACCGGGGGTTCGGGCGGTACGGACGCCTCCGGAGTGGCGGCCAAGAACGGAGAGGTGCCCACCACGGACGTCGTCTCCGCCGTGCGGAAGGACGAGGCCGCGGCGAGGCTGCTGCCCGCCGGCACCACGAGCCTCACCGTCGCGGTCAGCGTCGGCGGCACACCGCCCGGCACCACCTACCTCGGCGACGGCACGACCCTGACCGGCCAGGACGTCGACTTCACCAAGGCGGTCGCCGGGGTGCTGGGCGTCAAACTGAAGGTGGAGCAGGCGAGTTTCGAGGCGATCCTGCCCGCCCTGGACAGCGGCAAGTACGACTTCGGCGCGAGCAACTTCGGTGTCACGGACGAGCGCCGCAGGACCATCGACTTCGTCACCTACATCAACGACGGCCAGGGCTTCGCCACCCGCAAGGACAGCAAGCTCTCCCAGGTCACCGATCTGAAGCAGCTGTGCGGCCTGAACGTCGCGACCAGCGCCGGCACGACGTTCGAGGCCACGCTGGAGCAGAACAAGCACGTGTGCACCGACGCGGGCAAGAAGGCGTACCAGGTGCAGACGTACGCCGAGCCGAGCGCGGTCTGGTCCTCTCTCCAGCAGGGCCGCAGCGACATCGTGATGTCCACGATCAACGGCCTGCGCTACGCCGTCGCGCACCAGCAGGGTCTGAGGTTCCTCAACGAATACCACCGCCTGGACGTCGGCTTCGCCTTCAAGAAGGGCTCGAAACTGGCGCCGGCCTTCCGGGCGGCGGTGAACAAGCTGCTTTCCGACGGCACCTACGACCGAATTCTCGAGAAGTGGGGCACGTCGGGCTCGGCGATCAAGGAGTCCCGGATCAGCCCGCCGGAACTGAAGAATTAGCGGCGTCTAACAACCGTCGCAGGGGCAGCAGCAGTCGCAGCCGTCCGAGCAGGAACAGTCGCACCACTGGCAGCAGCCACTGCGTTTCTTCCGGGACCAGGGACCCTCGTATTCCTCGGCGCAGCACATCTTGCAGGAGCAGAACAGCGCGAAGAACATCCCGCAGCCCGCCCAGAAACCGCGCTTGCCCTTGGCGGGCTCGGGCCCGAATCCACCGCCGAATCCACCCCCGAACCCACCGCCGCCCCCGCCGAAGCCGTCACCTCCACCCGGATGACCGCCACCCGCATAAGGATGGCCATCCCCAGGGGGATTGCCGCCGGTATAGGCATTGCCGACGGCATGGGGATTGCCGCCCGTATGGGCATTGCCGCCCGCATAGGGATGGCCGCCCACCTGAGGGGCACCGGCGCCGTACGGATGCCCACCGCCGTACGGCCCCGGCGGCACTCCCGGCTGATGGACCGCGCACACCGGCGCGGTGCCGAACGCCCGGTCCACCGAGCGCCGCAGTTCGTGGACGAGGAGGAGGTGGACGAGCCCGCCGTCGTGGAACTCGGCCTCGCGCAGGGCGAGCCGGATGCCGTGCAGGGCGTCGTCGGCGAGCCGGCGCGCCTCGGCGAGGGACGTACCGGTGGCGGTGATCGGGTTCCAGGCACCCGACAGGGCGTCAGTTCGCCGGTCCTCCACGGCGTCCAGCAGATGTGCGAGCCGACCGAAGAGCCGACCGGCCTCCGCCAGGGGCTCGGCGTTGCCCGGTCGCCCGGCCAGCACCGCGGTGTGCGCGAAGGCCGCGGCGGTCGCGGTCTCGGTCGGCTCGGTGATCGTCAGGATCGGGGTGCCGGGCCCGGCCAGGGTCTCGATGCCGAGCTGCCGGTCGACGGCGTCGACCAGGACGCCGGTGTCGAACCCGACCGCCGCCCCGCCGCGCTCCCCTGCCCGGCCCCAGCCCGCGGCGACCCGGCGCGCCGCGGCGGCGGCCGGCCCGCGGGCCAGCAGTCCGTCCCGGTCGGCGACATGGTCGCGGACCTTCGCCGAGGCGAGCACCAGCGAGACGGCGGCGGCGAGCCGCGCCCCCTCACCCTGTGCGACGGACGCGGTCCGCATGCCACGCAGCGCGCACGGCCCCGCCGTACGACGTGTGCCGCTCACCAGGCCGGTCTGAGCTTCTGTCAGAACCGATACCAGGAGCCCGTCATAGTTCGTCACGACCCGTGCGAACTGGCCGTGGTCCCGGCGCAGCGCCAGACAGAGCCCGCACAAGTGCGCCATCCAGTCGGCCTTGAGCCTCTCGCCGAGCCGGTGAGAACAGGGCCTCACGATTCCGAACACAACATCCCCCGTACGGTGATACGACGTTGGCGTTCACCCGTACGCACCGGGCGTCACCCGTCCGCCGCGTACAATCATATTTCACTCTCAGTCAGCAGCCGTATGAGTCGCGTCCCTTGGGGCACAAGGACTCTCGACGGATCCGCTGTGCACCAGTACCGTCACAAACCCCCCGCGCGGCGTCTATCCACTTGGCGCGCCGTCCGCATCATGGATGACCATAGGGATGCGGAAAGCAAGAAAGACCGCTGTGAGAGGAGGCGTCCATGGGATCGGTACGCAAGGCGAGTGCATGGCTCGGCCTCGTCGACGACAACGATGACGAGCGCTATTACGACGACGACTACTCCGAGGGCACCGAGCCCGGGGACGCCTGGGTCACCGACCCGCGAGTGAAGGTGGCCACGGACACGGCCGAGGAGAAGGGCCGCCGGATCGGCACGGTCACCCCGGACAGCTTCCGGGACGCCCGCGCCATCGGCGAACTGTTCCGGGACGGCGTCCCGGTCATCATGAACCTCACCAACATGGAGCCCGGCGACGCCAAGCGGGTCGTGGACTTCGCGGCGGGGCTCATCTTCGGTCTGCGCGGCTCGATCGACCGCGTGTCCAACCGCGTGTTCCTGCTGACCCCCGCCGACACCGAGATCATCAGTGGTGAGGCGTCCGCGCACCGCTCGGACGGCTTCTTCAACCAGAGCTGAGGCAGGGCCGCCCGCCGGCCCTGCCTCCGACCGGGCTCACCGGAAGGCGTCGAGCCCGGTGAGCGCCTTGCCCAGCACGAGCTGGTGCATTTCCACGGTGCCCTCGTAGGTGAGCACCGATTCCAGGTTGGTCGCGTGCCGCATCACCGGGTACTCCAGGGAGATCCCATTGGCCCCGAGGATCGTCCGCGCCGTACGGCAGATCTCGATGGCCTCGCGGACGTTGTTGAGCTTGCCGAAGCTGACCTGCTCGGGACGCAGGCGGCCGGTGTCCATCCGGCGCCCGAGGTGGTGGGCGAGCAGGATCCCCTTGTGCAGTTCCACCGCCATGTCGGCGAGCTTGGCCTGGGTCAGCTGGAAGCCGCCGATGGGCCGCCCGAACTGTTCCCGTGACTTCGCGTAGTCGAGGGCCGCCTCGAAGCTGCTGCGGGCGGCGCCCATCGCGCCCCAGACGATGCCGTAGCGGGCGTGCGAGAGGCAGCTGAGCGGTCCGCGCAGCCCGGTGACCTCCGGCAGGACGGCGGTGCCGGGCAGCCGCACGTCGTCCAGGACGAGTTCACTGGTCACGGAGGCGCGCAGGGACCACTTGTGCTTGATCTCCGGCGCCGAGAAGCCGGGGGTGTCGGTGGGCACGACGAAGCCGCGGATGCCCTCCTCGGTCCGCGCCCAGACGACGGCCACCCCGGCGACCGAGCCGTTGGTGATCCACATCTTGCGGCCGTTCAGCACCCAGTCCCCTCCGCCGTCCCGCTTGGCGTGGGTGCGCATGGCGGCGGGGTCGGAGCCGTGGTCGGGCTCGGTCAGCCCGAAGCAGCCGATCACCTCGCCGGCGGCCATGCGCGGCAGCCACTCCCGCTTGTGCTCCTCGCTGCCGAACCGGTGGATGGCGTACATCGCGAGGGAGCCCTGCACCGAGACCAGGGACCGGATGCCCGAGTCGGCCGCCTCCAGCTCGAGACAGGCCAGCCCGTACTGCACGGCCGTCGCGCCCGCGCAGCCGTATCCGGTGAGGGACATCCCGAGGGCGCCGAGCGAGCCGAGCTCGCGCGCGAGGTCGCGGATCTGCGGCAGCTCGCCCTTCTCGTACCAGTCGGCGACGTACGGCAGCACGCGGTCGGCCGCCCAGCCGCGCACGGTGTCCCGGATGGCCAGGTCCTCCGGCTCCAGCAGGTCGTCGATGCCGAGCGGGTCGGCGGCATCGAACGGGGGCAGCTTCGCGGACGCGGACATGGGACACCCTCCGGAACACGGGACATCGGCAAAACTAGCAGCGCTAGTTACGGCTCTCCGGCCGACGTTACGGTGCAGTGTCCCGCACGTCCAGAGGAGGTCAGGCCGTAACCCGCGACTTCCCGGCCGGCACCTCGGTCTTCGCCTCCGCCTCCCGCGGCGCCGGCAGCCCCACCTCGCCCCCGGCCGGCTCCTCGCCGCACTGCATGGCCCACGGCAGCCGCAGCGCCATCACCGCGCCCAGCAGCAACAGCCCCGCGCTCACCAGCAGCGTCACATGCAGCCCGTGCACGAAGGAGTCCCGCGCCGCCCGGCGCAGCGCGGCCCCGGTGGTGCCGCCGAGCCGGCCGGCGACCTCGTACGCCTCGCCGAGCGAGTGGCCCGCCGCGTCCGCCGCGCGCCGCGGCACGCCCGGCACCGAGCGCAGCCCCGGGGCGTAGGCCCCGTTCATCACGCTGCCCAGCAGCGCGATGCCGATGCCGGCACCGAGCTGGTACGAGGTCTCGCCGATCGCCGCGGCGCCGCCGGCCTGGTCGGCCGGGGCCTCGCTGAGCATCGACTCGTACGCGCCGAAGAGCGTGGTCTCCAGACCGAAACCGAGCAGCACGAAGCCGGCCAGGAGCAGCGTCGTGTCGGCGGTGCCGCCCATCGACGTCAGGGTCAGCACCGCGGCCGCCGTCAGGCAGAAGCCGAAACACACCATCCGGCGCGGGCCGAAGCGGCGCAGCATGCGCGCGCCCGCCAGGCCGGCCGCCATGGCCGCGACGGTCAGGGGCAGCAGCCTGAGGCCGGTCTGCAGCGGGGACAGGCCGAGCACCAGTTGCAGGTACTGGGCGGCGATCAGCTCCAGCCCGACCAGCGCGAGCATGGCCAGCACGATGCAGCCCACCGAGGTGCTGAACGCGGGCCGGCCGAACATCCGCAGGTCCACCAGCGGATGCGGGTGCCGTCGCTGGCGCCGTACGAAGAAGAAGAGGAGGGCCGCGCCGATCAGCAGCGGAAGCACGGTGAAGGGACTGGCCACCGCCTCCCCGCCGCCGAGCCGCTTCACCCCGAGGACGACACCGAAGAGCCCGCCCGCCGCCATCAGCGCGCCGGTCACGTCCCAGGGACCGTTGTGGTCGCCCCTGGACTCGGGCAGCAGAACCCGGCCCACCGGGAGGCTGACCAGCATCAGCGGGATGTTGACCAGGAAGACCGCGCCCCACCAGAAGTGCTCCAGCAGGAAGCCGCCGAGCAGCGGCCCGACCGCCGCGCCGACCGCCGCCACCGCGCTCCAGATGCCTATGGCGAGGGCGCGCTCGCGCCGGTCGGGGAAGACCTGGCGGAGGATCGACAGGGTCGCCGGCATGATCATCGCGCCGCCGACGCCGAGCAGCGCGCGGGCGAGGATGAGGGTCTCGGCGCTCTGTGCGCACGCGGCCGCGGCGGAGGCGACACCGAAGAGGGCGTAGCCGAGCAGCAGGACGCGTCTGCGGCCGATCCGGTCGCCGAGTGTGCCGAAGAGGATCAGCAGCGAGGCGCAGACCAGTGGATAGACGTCGACGATCCAGAGCAGTTCCATGGCGCCGGGCCTGAGGTCCTCGGTGACGGCGGGGACCGCCACGTGCAGCACGGTCGCGTCGAGTGCGACGAGCAGCAGGCTGACGCAGAGGACGACGAGGACGACCCAGCGGCTCGCACCGGCCTGGGCCGCCCGACGGCGCGGCCGTACGGCAGCCGTGGTCGTCCCGGACATGTACGTACCTCCCAGATGATCCCTCGCGTGGGGCGGACCGACGGGGTGGGGACGCCCTGTCGTACGGCCGGAGCGAGCGGTGTCTCCGGCCCGCGCAAGCCCTCGCGGGTGACTCGTCAGCGTACGCGAGTTCACCGCGCGGTCACGTGGCGGACCTCTCACACGCACGACGGAACCCATGTGGCGTACACCACGCCACCTCCCCTCGACCGTGACCCGCGAGCGGTCCCGGCCGCCGCGCCGTCGATAATCGAGCCCGTGACCGATCTTGAAACGCGCGTGGCCCCACCCCGCGCCCCCCTCCTGCGCCGGGCCGTTCCGGCCCTCCTGGGCTATGCGGCGGTCCGTGCCCTGGGGCTGGCCGTGCTCGCCGTGTGGAGCGCCGCGCGCGGCAAGAGCGCGTCCACCCTGCTGACCGCACGCTGGGACTCGCTCTGGTACACGCGGGTCGCCGAGCTGGGCTACGGCTACCAGGTGCGGCTGCCGAACGGTGACGTCCACTCCAACCTGGCGTTTTTCCCGCTGCTGCCGTGGCTGGAGCGGCTGCTGCACGCGGTCACCCCGCTGTCGTACGCGGACGCCGGGTTCGTGGTGAGCCTGCTGGCCTCGCTCGCCGCGGCGGCCGGGATCTTCGCGGTGGCGGAGCGGGTGTACGGCTCCCGGGTCGGAGTCTGTGCCGTACTGCTGTGGGCCGTGCTGCCGGTGGGGATCGTGCAGTCGATGGCGTACAGCGAGTCGCTGTTCACCGCGCTCGCCGCCTGGTCGCTGTACGCGGTGCTGACCGGGCGGTGGGTGAGCGCGGGCGCGCTGGCGGCGCTGGCCGGGCTGACCCGGCCGGTGGGGGTGGCGGTGGTCGCCGCGGTGTGGACGGCGGGCGTGATCTCGTTCGGGCGAGAGCGGAGCGCCAAGCGCACTCCGGGCGCACTCCCTCCCCTGCACGCCCCCCGCCGGCGCCGCGCGCTCGGCATGGTGCTCGCTCCGCTCGGTGCCGCCGGGTACGTGTTCTGGGTGGGCCACCGCACCGGCAAGGGCCCGCTCGGATACCTGGACGTTCAGGCCGGGTGGCGCAACGGCTTCGACGGCGGCTACGCCTTCGCCCGCTTCGTGGCCGACAAGTTCACGTCATTTCCGTCCGCCCTGGCCGGCCTCGGCCTGATCGTCGGCGTCGCCCTGCTCATCTGGCTGTACGTCACCGGCGTGCGCGAGCGTCAGCCGGTCGAGCTACTGGTGTACACGGGCGTCGTGCTCGCCCTGGCCCTGTGCGCGTCGAGCTACTTCGGCTCCAAGCCGCGGCTGCTGATGCCGGCCTTCCCGGTCCTGCTGCCGCTCGCCCGCGCCCTGGCCCGGCCGCGCACACTCCGATCGGCCCTGGTCACGGCCGGATCGGCGGTGGCGGCGGCGGCCTACGGGGCGTTCTGGCTGAACGGCTCCGGGCCCCCGTGATCAACTCGGCCGTCCGATGACGCCCCGGAGAATTCCACGCCAGGGCCGGGTTAACGCATTCATAAGCGCCATATAAACAACACCCGGCATGATCAGAGGAATTGACCCGAGCGCTCTCACCGGATTGCGGAATCCAGGGAATTCGGCCCACCCTTGAGACCTTTCCCACATCACATCGTCATCACAAAGCCGCTGTTTCGCCCGGGAACACAGCTCACTCGCTGTAACGTCGATTGGGTGCGTACCGAACGAAACCTCACCCGGCGTCTGGACCGGGTGTTCGCCAGACTGGACCGTGAGCCGGAACGACCGGCCCACATCGATGTGCCGAGGATGAGCCGGCACCGGGTCGTCCTGTTCTCGGCGACCCTGGCTTTCTACCTGGCGATCGTGTGGGCCGTGGTGACCACCTCCTGGCTCGTCCGGCTGGACTGGCAGGTCATGTTCTTCCGGCCCTACCAGCAGTGGCCGCAGATCCACGCGTTCCTCGACTACTACGTGGTGCTCGGCCAGCGCGGCCCCACCGCCGTGATGGTCTCGGCCTGGCTCGGCTGGCGCTCCTGGCGGCAGCACACCCTCCGCCCGCTCATGACCCTGGCCTCCTCCCTGCTGCTGCTGAACATCACGGTCGGCGCGGCCAAGCTCGGGATGGGACGCCTCGGTCCCCACTACGCCACCATCATCGGCTCGAACGAGATGGGCCTCGGCGGCGATATATTTCCCAGCGGCCACACCGCCAACGCGGTCGTGACCTGGGGAATCCTGGCGTATCTGGCCTCCAGCCCGAGAGCTCGCCGCTGGCTGTCGGCGCTCTCCGCGGTCACCTCGCTCGGCGTCGGCCTCACCACCGTCTACCTCGGTACGCACTGGCTGAGCGACGTGCTGCTGGGCTGGGCCGCCGGCCTGCTGATCCTGCTCGCCCTGCCCTGGTGCGAACCGCTGGTGACCAAGGCCGAGAACGCGCTCTTCGACCTGCGCGACCACTGGCGCGCCCGTCGCGGCCGGCCCGTGTCCGGGCCCGCCGTCCCGGTCACCCCGGTCGTGCTCACGCCGCGCATCACGCCGGCGGAGCAGCCGGCGCCGGCCCGCGAGCCGGTCTCCTCGACCCGGGCCTCCCGGGGCGTGGCGCACCTGGCGCCCGGAACGCACACGGCCCGTTCGGAACGCCCGGTCACGCCGGCGGGCAGCCGGCGCCCGCCGCACGCCGACCGTGTCCCACGCGGCACGTCCCAGCCGGCCCGCCCCCTGACAGGCGGCTGACGGCGGGAAGGGCAACGGGGTTTCCGGTACGCACCACCACCCCCGTGCCACGGCGAGGGCCCCGCTCCCCCGGAGGGAGCGGGGCCCTCGCCGTACACGCGTCCGGACGACGGGCCGTCATCCCTTCCAGGCGCGGGCCACCCGGCCCTCCCGCACCTCGAAGTTCAGCCGTCCGGTCCGGTACTCCATGGTGATGATCGCGCCCGGTGGCAGCGACCGCACCGTGGACCAGCCGCGCTGCCGGGCGAGCCGCTCGGCGTGCGCGGCATCGAGACCGACGTACCCGTCCGGGCTGTCCTGGGGCTCCGCTGACGGAGTGGGAATCGGTGCCATGCGGCCACGCTAGCCGGGCACGGCCGGGTAAGAGAAGCATCCGGCCACCGTCACACTTCTGTCACAGCTTCCCGAGCCGTGCTTGCGTCGAACTCCGTCACACGTACGGGGGTTTCCGTACGGCTCACCGGGGTAATCGAACGAAATTCATGTGTGCCCAGCAGCCTCTTCGAATTCCCCGCGCAAAGCCCCCCAGCCGGCGGTGGGGGCGGCTCCGGGGCGTGATTCCCCGCGCAATCCCGCGGACTGTCAGCGCACCTGACGCCGCATAGGAATTTCACCGATTCACCACACAATCGCCGGACGCCCCCTGTCGGCGCCGCGGCCAGGCGAGCATCATGACGTCAGCTCGCGGGTACGCGTGCCGCGGGCCGGGGGTTGACCCCGAGGGCGGACCCGGGCGCGACGATGCGAAGGGCTGGGCGAGCGAGGGGAACCGAGACCGCGAGAGCGACGGCGCGACCGGTGCGGCGCCGACGGGGCGGGTGACCGGTGGTGGACTGGCTCACCACCACCGACCACAAGAACAGCCGCCGTCCCCGCCGGGACGGCGGCTGCCCGGTGCGTCGTGTCCGGAGTTCAGAGCACGAGGCGCTGGCCGGGCACGATCAGATCGGGGTCGCCGCCGATGACGGCCTCGTTGGCGGCGTAGATCCGCTGCCAGGTGGTCCCGTGGCGGGCGGCGATGATGCTCAGGGTGTCGCCCTCGCGGACGGTGTAGTCACCGCGGGAGGCGCTGCGCCCGGTGGTGGCCGCCGGGCGTTCCGGCGTCTTCGCCGGGGCGGACCTGGTGGGGGCGGACCTCGTCGGGGCGGACTTCTGCGTCGCGCCGCCCGTCGAGGCCGGCGTACCGGACGAACCGGTGCGGGCCGCCGCGGGAGCGGCGCCCGAGGCTCCGGCCCGGGCCGAGCAGACGGGCCAGGCGCCCCAGCCCTGGGCCTGCTGGACGTTGGTGGCGACGGTGATCTGCGCGCTCCTGGATGCCTGGTCGGCCGTCGGGGCGTAGGCCGTGCCGCCGTACGCGCGCCAGGTCGAGGCGGAGAACTGGAGCCCGCCGTAGTAGCCGTTGCCGGTGTTGATGTGCCAGTTGCCGCCGCTCTCGCACTGGGCGATGCGGTCCCACACCCCGTTGTCCGCCGCGGCGGCGCTGCCCGTCGCGGCCAGCAGTCCCAGCGGGGCCAGCAGGGCGGCTCCGGCCAGCGCGGCCGTGGTACGGCCCTTGCGGGCGCTGTCGGGACGGGCGGTGTTGCGGGTGGTATCGGCACACTCGGACATGTAGTTCCCTCTCCACGGACCCGGGCTCCCCCAAGGCGGAGCGCGCCTCACCGCGTATGGCCGCGGTTCCTCGCGCCCGCCCCGTCCGCCGTGACCGGTGCCGGCGGTCGTGCTCTGCCTGGTGCCGGTCGGCGGACGTTCCCGAGCGGTGCTCGTTGCACACGGCGGAGGAATCTAAGGAGGGCGAGCAGCCGGAATCAACCAACTCACCGTTGTTCCAGACCACTTGCCGGTTACCGCGGGTATCAGCGATTTCCGGACACCCACTACATCGTTTGATTTACCGATTTTTCGACCACTCATGGAAGCGATCTGTGACCCACTTCACCCGTTCAAGTTCCGTGGCACTGCTCGAAGTTGACGGTGTGTGGCCAATTCCGCACCAAAGGTGACCCAGCGCGGTGGAAGGTTCGAACCGGTCCGTCTCGGGGCGTGACCCCCACCACAGAACGTCCGTTGTCTTCTTCATGAGCCCGCAACCCCGGGGGCTCATCGGCCGGGAGCCACCCGGCCGACCCCCAGCACCGCATCCCGAGGGAGCCACCCGTGCCGCGCATGCTCGACGTCAGTGACGCCGTACGCGCCGAGATCGGCGACGAAGAAGCCGACCGGCTGCTCGCCGGAGAGAACGCCCCGGGCAGTTACGACTGCACGTCCTGTCGCACCCCGGGCGACTCCGAGCAGGAGCGCACCAGCACCGTTCTGTTCGTCGGTGACGAGACCGCCGTCCTCGCCTTCGCCCACGCCGGCTGCCTGCCCTCGCAGGTCGTCCAGGTCACGGAGGAGCAGTTGCAGGGCGCCGTCCGGTCCATCGGCACCGCTGACGGTGACATGGCCGGCGGTGCGCCGCACAAGGCCGTGGCCGAGCAGGCGGTGCTCGGCGTGACCAGCGGACTCGTCCTCATCGACGGAGAGTTGCACCCCGCGCTCGTCGTCGAGCCGACCTCGCCGATCGTCCGGCCGGGCACGATCGGGGCCGGCGACGACTTCCTTCCCCTGCTCATCGAACAGGGCTTCATGCCGGTGACCGAGCTGGCCTCCGTCCCTCCGGTGCTGCACGGCTGGTCCGTCCTGCTGGCCATGGGCCAGCTGCACGCGGTGCTCCAGCCGGGGAACTCCGGCGGGCAGCCGGTGGCCTGGTGGCAGGCGCATCAGCCGCTCCAGGTCACGGACAGCTGGCGGGCGGCGGCGAACAAGCATCAGCAGGTACTGATGTTCGCGGCGCCGGTCGGGTCCATCGGCCGGCAGCCCCGCGAGGACCTGCTGCGGGACGCGCTGGACAAGGCCGCGGCCAACGGGAAGCTGGTCGCCGCGGCGCTGCCGCTCGCCGGCACCTGAGCCCCGGGCACCGGTCCGACCGCATCCCTTTGGATTCCCGGTCGTTTGGACATACGTGCACGCATACGACACCCCTCCCCGCCGGTCGTCCTTCACCTCCGTCCCCTCCGCGAGGACGGCGCAGGATCCCTCCGGCGGACCGTCGGCCACGCCGATCTACGACTCGCTCTACGCGGAGTGGGTGAAAACCTTCCGCACACTGCCCGGGGACCGCAGCGGTGAGGAGGGGCTGAGGTTCAGCGCCTTCGGGGAGTTCCCCGACGGTACGGGCACGTACGGCGGCCACCGGGCGGGGTCGTTCAGCAGCTCGTACAGCGCCTACAGCGCGGGGGCCTACAGCGCCCGGCAGCAGTCGCAGTGGCAGCGGGTCGGCACCCTCGGACGGCAGCACGACACCGGGATGAGTTACGTCCCGGCCGCCGCCCTGCCGCCGGGACCACGCCGTGGCGTGTGACGGGTACACGGACGTGAAGGGCGGCCCCTGGAATTCCAGGGGCCGCCCTTCACGTCGTACCGTGCCGCTCGGGCCGCGGCTGCCTCGCCGCGCCGTTACTTCTTCTTCGCGCCGCGCTTCTCGCGCACCCGGACCGAGATGTGGATCGGGGTGCCGTCGAAGCCGAACTCCTCGCGCAGCCGGCGCTCGATGAAACGCCGGTAGCCCGCCTCGATGAAGCCGGACGCGAAGAGCACGAACCGCGGGGGCTTGGTGCCGGCCTGGGTGCCGAACAGGATGCGCGGCTGCTTTCCGCCCCGGACGGGGTGCGGGTGGGCCGAGACCAGCTCGCCGAGGAAGGCGTTCAGGCGGCCGGTGGGCACGCGGGTCTCCCAGCCGGCGAGGGCGGTCTCGATCGCCGGGACGAGCTTCTCCATGTGGCGGCCGGTACGCGCCGAGACGTTCACCCGCGGGGCCCACGCCACCTGGGCCAGCTCGGTCTCGATCTCCCGCTCCAGGTAGTAGCGGCGCTCCTCGTCGAGGGTGTCCCACTTGTTGAAGGCGAGGACGACCGCGCGGCCCGCATCGACCGCCATGGTGACGATGCGCTGGTCCTGGACCGAGATGTTCTCGGAGGCGTCGATCAGGATAACGGCGACCTCGGCCTTCTCCACGGCGGCGGCCGTGCGCAGGGAGGCGTAGTAGTCGGCGCCCTGCTGGAGGTGGACGCGCTTGCGGATGCCGGCGGTGTCCACGAACTTCCAGGTCACACCGCCGAGCTCGATCAGCTCGTCGACCGGGTCGCGGGTGGTGCCCGCCTGCTCGTTGACGACGACGCGCTCCTCGCCGGCGACCTTGTTCAGCAGGGAGGACTTGCCGACGTTCGGGCGGCCGATCAGGGCGATGCGGCGCGGGCCGCCGACGGCCGTGCCGAAGGACTGCACGGGGGCGTCCGGCAGGACTTCCAGGACGGCGTCGAGCATGTCGCCGGTGCCGCGGCCGTGCAGCGCCGAGACCGGGTGCGGCTCGCCGAGGCCGAGGCTCCACAGGTAGGACGCATCGGCCTCACCGCTCTGGCCGTCGACCTTGTTGGCGCAGAGCACGACCGGCTTGCCGGCCTTGCGCAGCAGCCGCACGACCGCCTCGTCGGTGTCGGTCGCGCCGACCTTGGCGTCCACCACGAAGACGACCGCGTCGGCGGCCTCGATCGCGTACTCGGCCTGCGCGGCCACGGAGGCGTCGATGCCGAGGACGTCCTGCTCCCAGCCGCCGGTGTCGACGACCTTGAAGCGGCGGCCGGCCCACTCGGCCTCGTAGGTGACGCGGTCGCGGGTGACGCCCGGCTTGTCCTCGACGACCGCCTCGCGGCGGCCGATCATCCGGTTGACCAGGGTCGACTTGCCGACATTGGGGCGGCCGACGACGGCGAGCACGGGCAGCGGACCATGGCCCGCCGCCTCGATGGCACCCTCGACATCCTCGATGTCGAAGCCCTCTTCCGCGGCGAGCTCCATGAAGTCCGCGTACTCGGCGTCGCCGAGAGCCCCGTGCTCGTACTCGTGCTCGGCCGAGCCGTCGGGCTGGATGTCGTCGTTCATGAAGTCCGTACCTCGTTGTTCATTCGTGGTGGTCGGTGGATCGGACCGGTTTCTCCCGGCTGATCCACTACTCAAGTGTCGCCCGGCGCCCGGTCAGGCGCCTGGCGTTTTCCAGGTGGCTGGTGAGCTGCTTCTGGATGCGCTCGGTGGCCTCGTCCAGCGCCGCGCGTGTACGCCGCCCGCTGCCGTCGCCCGCGTCGAAGGGGTCGCCGAAGACGACGTCGACGCGGGAGCGCAGCGGGGGCAGCGCCTTTATCAACCGTCCGGGCCGCCCGGAGCTTCCCAGCACCGCCACGGGAACGATCGGAGCACCGCTGCGGACCGCGAAGTAGGCGAGCCCGGCACGCAGCGAGGCGAAGTCGCCCTCGCCCCGGGTGCCCTCCGGGAAGATGCCCAGCACTCCCCCGGCCGCCAGCAGGCCGAGGGCCCGGCCGATGGCGGTGCGGTCGGCGGAGGCGCGGTCCACCTTCAGCTGGCCGATGCCGGTCAGGAAGGGGTCCAGCGGGCCGATGAAGGCTTCCTTCTTGATCAGGAAGTGCGTGGGGCGGGGCGCCACGCCCATGACCATCGGGCCGTCGATGTTGTGGGAATGGTTGACCGCGAAGATCACCGGGCCGGTCGCGGGCACCTTCCAGGCACCGAGCACGCGCGGCTTCCACAGGCCGTACATGAGGCCGACGCCGATGCGCCGTCCGACCTCGGCACCCTTCTCCGAAGGAAGCGGCGGCTGGGTCACTTCCCCGCCCGCTTCTCCTCGACCAGGGTGACGACGCACTCGATGACCTGGGCGAGGGTGAGCTCGGTGGTGTCCACCTCGACCGCGTCGTCGGCCTTGGCGAGCGGCGAGGTCTTACGGCTGGAGTCGGCCGCGTCCCGCTTGATCAGGGCCTCGCGGGTGGCCGTCACGTCGGCGCCCTTCAGCTCGCCGCTGCGGCGGGCCGCGCGGGCCTCCGGCGAGGCGGTGAGGAAGATCTTCAGGTCGGCGTCCGGGAGGACGGTCGTACCGATGTCCCGGCCCTCCACCACGATGCCCTGCTCCGCGGCGGCGGCCAGCGAGCGCTGGAGCTCGGTGATCCGGATGCGCACCTCGGGCACCGCGCTGACCGCGCTGACCTGGGAGGTGACCTCCTGGGAGCGGATCGGGGCGGCCACGTCGACGCCGTCGACCGTGATGGTCGGGCCGGCCGGGTCGGTACCCGAGACGATCTCCGGCTTGCCGGCCACGGCGGCGATGGCGGTCGGGTCCTCCAGGTCGATGCCGTTGTTCACCATCCACCAGGTGATCGCCCGGTACTGGGCACCGGTGTCCAGGTAGCTCAGGCCGAGCTGCGCGGCCACGGCCTTCGACGTGCTCGACTTGCCCGTGCCGGAGGGACCGTCGATCGCGACGATCACGGGCTTGGCGGTCGGGGCGGCGCCGTATTCCACGGGGGACACCTTCCTGGTGAAGGGTGGTGAGCGGGGGTCCGGGGCGCGAGGACGCCCCGGACAAGGTTACTGGCTCGCGGGAGGCGCCCTCACCGGACGTTACTGGCGCAGCGCCCAGCCCCGCTCGCGCAGCTCCTCCTTCAGGGACGCCGCCGCCTTCGGCTCGACCATGAGCTGCATCAGACCGGCCTGCTGTCCCGTCGCGTGCTCGATGCGGACGTCCTCGATGTTGACGCCCGCCCGGCCCGCGTCCGCGAAGATGCGGGCCAGCTGGCCGGGCTGGTCGTCGATGAGGACGACGACGGTCTCGTACACCCGCGGGGCGCTGCCGTGCTTACCGGGTACCCGCACCTGGCCGGCGTTCCCGCGGCGCAGCACCTCCTCGATGCCGGTGGTGCCCTCGCCCCGCTTGGCCTCGTCGGAGGACTGCAGGGCGCGCAGCGCCTGGACCGTCTCCTCCAGATCGGCGGCGACGTCGCAGAGCAGGTCGGCGACCGGACCCGGGTTCGCGGACAGGATGTCGATCCACATGCGCGGGTCGGAGGCGGCGATCCGGGTCACGTCCCGGATGCCCTGCCCGCACAGCCGTACGGCGGCCTCCTCGGCATGCTCCAGGCGCGCGGCGACCATGCTGGACACCAGGTGGGGCATGTGGGAGACGAGGGCGACGGCGCGGTCGTGGGCGTCGGCGTCCATGACGACCGGGACGGCCCGGCAGTGCGAGACCAGTTCCAGGGCGAGGTTCAGCACCTCGGTGTCGGTGTCCCGGGTCGGGGTGAGCACCCAGGGGCGGCCCTCGAACAGGTCACCGGTGGCGGCCAGCGGGCCGGACTTCTCCCGGCCGGACATGGGGTGCGTGCCGATGTACGCCGACAGGTCCAGGCCGAGCGTCTCCAGTTCCCGGCGGGGGCCGCCCTTGACGCTGGCGACGTCCAGGTAGCCGCGGGCCACGCCCCGGCGCATCGCGTCGGCGAGCACCCGGGCGACGTGGGCGGGCGGGGCGGCCACGATGGCCAGGTCGACCGGCCCGTCGGGCGCCTCGTCGGTGCCGGCCCCCAGTGCGGCGGCCGTGCGGGCCTGCTCGGGGTCGTGGTCCTCGAGGTGGACGGTGACCCCGCGCTGGGCGAGCGCGATGGCGGCGGAGGTGCCGATCAGTCCGGTTCCGATGACGAGCGCGGTTCTCACTGGGCGATGTCCTTGCGCAGGGCCGCGGCGGCGCCGAGGTAGACGTGGCTGACGTCGGCGCGGGGCATGTCCGACTCGATGTGCGCGAGGATCCGCACGACCCGCGGCAGGGCGCCCTCGACGTCCAGCTCCTGGGCGCAGATGAGGGGGACGTCCACGATGCCCAGCTTGCGCGCGGCGGCGGCCGGGAAGTCGCTGTGCAGGTCGGGGGTGGCCGTGAACCAGATGCTGATCAGGTCGTCGGTGGTCAGCCCGTTCCGCTCCAGGACGGCGGTGAGCAGCGCTCCGACCTGCTCCTCCATGTGACCGGCCTCGTCCCGCTCCAGTTGGACGGCCCCCCGGACCGCTCGTACCGCCACGGCGCTGCTCCTCGCTGACATGTGCGTCTGTTTCTTGGTCCGTCCAGCGTAGTCAGCCCGCGCGGTACGGGCGCGCGCCGCCCGCTCGCTGAGACGATGCGAAAGATCCGGTATTCACTGTTTGAGACGTTTGTACGGAGGTCTGACATGACCCAGTCCGCCACACGGCGCGCGGTTCTCGCCACGGGCGCCGGCGCGCTCGCCCTGGGATGCGCGGGGTGCGGCGCCGGCAAGGACGGCGGCTCCACGGCGTCGGCGTCCTCGGCGTCCCCCTCCATCCCGGAGGTGTCCCACTCCGGGATGGAGATGTCCCCCTCCGGGATGGAGGCTTCGCGCTCCGGGACGGAGACGTCCACCGTCGCCCGGGAGGCGTCCCCCGCCGGGAAGCCACTGGCGAGGACCGGTGACATCCCGGAGGGCGGCGGCAAGGTCTTCGCGGAGCAGAAGATCGTGGTCACCCAGCCCAAGAAGGGTGACTTCAAGGCGTTCTCGGCGGTCTGTACGCACCAGGGCTGCACGGTGAGCCGGGTGTCGGACGGCACCATCGACTGCCCCTGCCACGGCAGCAGGTTCCACATCGCCGACGGTTCGGTGGCCCACGGTCCGGCGACCCGGCCGCTGGGCAAAAAGTCGATCACGGTGTCGGGAAATTCGATCCACCTGGCCTGAGGAGGCCGCGTACGCTCCTGGGATGCAGCCGCAGGACCTGGTACGCGACCACACGATCTACGCCTGCGTCATGGGCTCCCGCGCCTTCGGCCTGGCCACGGACGCCAGCGACACCGACCGGCGCGGGGTGTTCCTCGCCCCCACCCCGCTGTACTGGCGGTTCGAGAAGCCGCCCACGCACGTGGAGGGGCCGGGCGAGGAGCGGTTCTCCTGGGAGCTGGAACGGTTCTGTGAGCTGGCGCTGCGCGGCAACCCGAACATCCTGGAGTGCCTGCACTCCCCGTGGGTGGAGCACGTGGACGACACCGGCCGCGAGCTGCTGTCCCTGCGCGACGCCTTCCTGTCACGGCAGGCCCACGGCACCTTCTCCCGCTACGCCCTCGGCCAGCGCAAGAAGCTGGAGGCCGACGTCCGCACCACGGGCGGCCCCCGCTGGAAGCACGCGATGCACCTGCTGCGGCTGCTGATGTCCGCGCGGGACCTGCTGCGCTCCGGCGATCTGCGCATCGACGTCGGCGAGCAGCGCGAGCCCCTGCTGGCGGTGAAGCGCGGTGAGGTGCCGTGGGCGCGGGTGGAGGCGTGGATGGCCCGGCTGGCGGCCGAGGGCGAGGAGGCTCTGCGGGGCAGCCCGCTGCCCCCGGAGCCGGACCACGCGCGCGTGGCCGGCTTCCTGCACCGGGTGCGCCGGGCCTCGGCCCTCCGGCCGGAGGCGGACCACCGGGCCGTGCGGGCCGGCCTGGGTGCCGGACGCGTCGGGCAGGGCTGAGCCGGCCCGCGCCTGGTCGGCGGCAACGGGCCCGCTCGTCCCGCGACCGCCCGAACCGGGTCGAAGCCCAGGTGGTCCGTCCTGGGCCTAGGCGTCCCAGAGGGCTCCCAGGGTCAGCAGGTCCCCCCGGTACTCGATCCGCTCGGCCCAGTCGGCGGGCCAGGCGTCCGCGCCCAGCCAGGCGCCCGCGAAGGCGCCGGTGAGGCAGGCGATGGAGTCGGAGTCGCCGGCCGTGCAGGCGGCCCGGCGCAGGGCGGTGACGGGCTCGTCCGGGAAGAGCAGGAAGCACAGCAGCCCGGTGGCGAGGGCCTCCTCGGCGATCCAGCCCTCGCCGGTGGCCAGACAGGGGTCGGTCTCCGGGGAGACGGTCCGCAGGGCGTCCCGCAGCCGGCCGAGGATCGCCAGGCACTCGTCCCAGCCGCGCGCGATGAAGTGCTCGGGGCCGGGGTCCTGGGAGCGGGTCCACAGGTCGCCGAGCCAGGTGTGGTGGTAGCGGGTGCGGTTGTCCAGCGCGTAGGAGCGCAACTGCCCCACCAGGCCGGCCGGGTCGGTGCCCTGGGCAAGCAGGTGCACGGCGTGGGCGGTGAGGTCGGAGGCGGCCAGCGCGGTGGGGTGGCCGTGGGTGAGCGCGGACTGCAACTGGGCGGCGCCGGCACGCTGTTCGTCGCTCAGGCCGGGGGCGAGACCGATCGGGGCGACGCGCATGTTGGCACCGCACCCCTTGGAGCCGGCCTGGCTGGCGTCCTGCCAGACGCGCCCCTCCTCCTTCAGCAGGCCGCACGCCGTCAGGCAGGTGCGGCCCGGGGCACGGTTGTTCTCCGGGGACTGGTACCAGTCCACGAACTCCGCGCGCAGCGGCCGCTCCAGCCGCTTCGGCGCGAGGAGACCGCGCTCCATCGCCGTCCGGAGCGCGCGCCCGAGCGCGAGGGTCATCTGCGTGTCGTCGGAGACGAAGGCGCGCGGCGGCAGTTCCATCTCCCGCCAGGGCCCGCACTTGGCGAGGATCGAGGGCACGTCGTTGAACTCGGTCGGGAAGCCGAGGGCGTCTCCCAGGGCGAGGCCGAGAAGTGATCCGGTTGCGGCACGTTTCGACACGCGATTCACCATCCCCTTTTATCGTCACTCTGACAATAAAGGGGGATGGTCATCACGGCAAGGCGCTTTTAGAGGTCGACTTCCTGCATCAGCATGCCGACCTCGGTGTTCGACAGGCGGCGCAGCCAGCCCGACTTCTGGTCGCCGAGGGTGATCGGGCCGAAGGCCACGCGGACCAGCTTGTCGACGGGGAAGCCCGCCTCCGCCAGCATGCGCCGCACGATGTGCTTGCGACCCTCGTGCAGCGTCACCTCGACCAGGTAGTTCTTGCCGGTCTGCTCCACGACCCGGAAGTGGTCGGCGCGCGCGTACCCGTCCTCCAGCTGGATGCCGTCCTTCAGGCGCTTGCCGAGGTCGCGCGGGATCGGGCCGACGATGTGCGCGAGGTAGGTCTTCTTCACGCCGTACTTGGGGTGCGTGAGGCGGTGTGCCAGCTCACCGTGGTTGGTGAGCAGGATGACGCCCTCGGTCTCGGTGTCGAGCCGGCCGACGTGGAAGAGCCGCGTCTCGCGGTTGGTGACGTAGTCACCCAGGCACTGGCGGCCCTCCGGGTCCTCCATGGTGGAGACGACACCGGCGGGCTTGTTCAGCGAGAAGAACTGGTACGACTGGGTCGCCACGGTCAGGCCGTCGACCTTGACCTCGTCCTTCTCCGGGTCCACGCGGCGGCCCTGCTCCAGGACGATCTCGCCGTTGATCTCGACCCGGGCCTGCTCGATCAGCTCCTCGCAGGCGCGCCGGGAGCCGTAGCCCGCGCGCGCGAGGACCTTCTGCAGCCGCTCGCCCTCCTGTTCGGCGCCGGGGAAGGTCTTGGGCAGCTTGACGTCCTTCTTGCCCGCGTACCGCTCCCGGTTGCGCTCCTCCACCCGCGTCTCGTACTCACGCGAGCGGGCCGGCTCCGTACGGCCGCCCTGCTGGGGCCGCTTCGGGCCGCCCTTGGCGCCACCACGGGCCGCGCCGCCGCGCCCGGCCTTGGGGCCGTCCTGGGTGGCCCCGGGGCCCACGTCGTAGCGGCGCTCCTCGGGGCGGGGCTTGCGAGGACGTCCCTGCCCCTGCTTCTGGTCCCTGTCGTTGCCGGCACCGCGGTAGTTACCGCGCCCGCCGCTCTTGCCGCTGCCGCTGCTTCGCATCAAGGTTTCCGTCTTAGTCGTCTGCGTCCTGACCGCCGGGCGCGTCGGGCGCGTCCGGGTCGAACGACAAAACGCCTTCCTGGGTCTCGGCCTCGATCGCCTCCGCCTCGGGAAGGAAGGGCGCGAGCTCCGGGAGCTCGTCCAGGCCACGCAGGCCCATCCGCTCCAGGAAGTAGTTCGTCGTCCTGTACAGGATCGCACCTGTTTCGGGTTCCGCGCCCGCCTCCTCGACCAGACCGCGTTGGAGGAGGGTGCGCATGACACCGTCGCAGTTGACTCCGCGCACGGCGGAGACGCGGCTGCGGCTGACCGGCTGGCGGTAGGCGACCACCGCGAGGGTCTCCAGTGCCGCCTGGGTCAGCCGGGCGGTCTGGCCGTCCAGCACCAGCCGCTCGACGGCGGGCGCGTAGGCGGCGCGGGTGGAGAAGCGCCAGCCGCCGGCCACGAACCGCAGCTCGAAGCCGCGGCCCTGCACGGTGTACTCGTCGGCCAGCTCGCGCAGCGCGTCCGCGACCTGCCGTCTCGGCCGCTCCAGCAGCTTCGCCAGGTGTTCCTCGGCCGCGGGCTCGTCCACGACCATGAGCATCGCCTCCAGGGCGGGCTTGAGGTCGAGGTCGGCCACGGTCCGCGGCCCGGCCGGGGTCTCGGCGGTCTCCTCGCTCATGTCTTCTTCTCCTCCTCGCGCTTCTCGGGCGGCCGGTCGAACTCGTCCGTGACCATGGGTGCCGTGTCCGCGTCCCCGCCGGTCCAGCGCACCGTCAGTTCCCCGAGCGCGGCCTCCTGCTCCAGGGCGACGGCCTTCTCCCGGTACAGCTCCAGCAGGGCGAGGAACCGGGCCACGACGGTGAGCGTGTCGTCGGTGTCCTCGATCAGTACCCGGAAACTCGCCTCGCCCAGCTCCCTGAGCCGCGCGACCACGAGCCCCGCCTGCTCCTGCACGCTGACCAGCGGGGCGTGGATGTGGTCGACGTAGACCTGCGGCCTGGGCCTGGGCTGCATCGCCTTGACCGCGAGCCTGGCGAAGCCCTCGGGGCCGATGCTGATGACGACCTCGGGCAACAGCTCGGCGTGCTCGGGTTCGAGGCCGACGGTACGGGGATGACGCCGGGCCTCCTCGTCGAGCCGGTCGTTGAAGATGTCGGCGATGCGCTTGTAGGCGCGGTACTGCAGCAGCCGCGCGAACAGCAGGTCCCGGGCCTCCAGCAGCGCGAGGTCGGCCTCGTCCTCCACCTCGGCGGCGGGCAGCAACCGGGCGGCCTTGAGGTCGAGCAGGGTGGCCGCCACGACGAGGAACTCCGTGGTCTGGTCCAGGTCCCAGTCGGGACCCATGGCCCGGATGTGCGCCATGAACTCGTCGGTGACCTTCGACAGGGCGACCTCGGTGACGTCCAGCTTGTGCCTGGAGATCAGCTGGAGGAGCAGGTCGAAGGGACCCTCGAAGTTGGCGAGACGGACCGTGAAGACGCCGTCGGGGGCTTCCTGGGACGCCGCGGCTCCCGACTCGCCCTCGTCGGCCCGCCCCTCGTCCTCGGGCAGCTCGGGCCCGCGCTGGGCGGTCCGCGCCCCGTCCTCCGGGACCGCCGGCTCCTGCCGGGAGCCGAGCGGCTCGCGCTCGGGGACCTCAGGCCCGCGTTCGAAGGCTCCCGACCCGTCGCCGGGAAGCTCGGGCCCGCGCCCGGATGCCTCAGGCTCACGCGCCGCAACCCCCGGCTCGGTCTGCGGGTCGTTCTCCGGCTCGGACCGGGGAGCCTCCGGGCCTCGCCCCAGCGCACGCCGACGGCCGGCAGGTGCGCCGGGGGCAGGGGCTCCGTTCGAGGTCATAGCCCCCGCAGGCTACCGCTACCGCCCGCGCAGCCGTCGTACGAGGATGCTCGCGTCCCCGCGGGACTCCAGGTCGGCCAGGACCACGGCCACCGCCTCGCGGACGATCCGCCCGCGGTCCACCGCGAGCCCGTGCTCACCGCGGAGCACCAGGCGCGCGTGCTCCAGGTCCATCAGTTCCTCCGCCGAGACGTACACGGTGATCTTCTCGTCGTGCCGCTCGCGCCCGCTGGGCCGCCGGGCCGCCGCCCGCCCGCGCTTGCGCGGCTGTTCGGCGGCCGAACCTTCCTGCGCCGACTGGCGGCGTGCCGGGCGGGTGCGGGACTCGGCCCCTTCGGCCTCCGCCGCCGCGTGCTCCGCGCCCTCTCCGTCGCCGCCCCGCACGGGCACCGACTGCGGTGCGTCCTCGGTGGCGGCCGCCTCGTCGCTCTCCCCTGCGGGAGCCGGCACCCGGGCCTCACCGTTGGCCGCGCGCCGGGGAGTCGACGGCTGGAGCGCCATCCCCCCTGTCGTACGGAAGAGTTCGTCGGCCCCCGGCAGACTCACTCGGCGTGACACCGGGCGAGCACCTCCCTGGCGAGCTGGCGGTAGGCGGCGGCACCGACGGAGTTGGAGGCGTACGTGGTGATCGGCTCACCGGCGACCGTGGTCTCCGGGAAGCGGACCGTGCGCCCGATGACCGTGTGGTAGACGTGGTCGTCGAACGCCTCGACGACCCGCGCGAGCACCTCACGGCTGTGCACGGTGCGCGAGTCGTACATCGTGGCGAGGATGCCGTCCAGTTCCAGCTCGGGGTTGAGCCGCTCCTGGACCTTCTCGATGGTCTCGGTCAGCAGGGCCACACCGCGCAGCGCGAAGAACTCGCACTCCAGCGGCACGATCACCTTGTGGGCGGCCGTCAGCGCGTTGACGGTGAGCAGGCCGAGCGAGGGCTGACAGTCGATCACGATGTAGTCGTAGTCGGGCAGCAGCGGCTTGAGCGCGCGCTGCAACGTCGACTCGCGGGCGACCTCGGAGACCAGCTGGACCTCGGCGGCCGACAGGTCGATGTTGGAGGGCAGCAGGTCCATGTTGGGGACCGCCGTCTTCAGCAGGACCTCGTCCGCGGACATGCCCCGCTCCATGAGCAGGTTGTAGACGGTGAGGTCCAGCTCCATCGGGTTGACGCCGAGACCGACCGACAGCGCGCCCTGCGGGTCGAAGTCCACGAGCAGCACGCGCCGGCCGTACTCCGCGAGCGCGGCACCCAGATTGATGGTCGACGTCGTCTTGCCGACGCCGCCCTTCTGGTTGCACATCGCGATGATCTTCGCGGGGCCGTGGTCGGTCAGCGGGCCCGGGATCGGGAAGTACGGCAGCGGGCGTCCGGTGGGGCCGACGCGCTCACGGCGCTGGCGGGCGGCGTCGGGCGCGAGCGTGGCCGCGTACTCGGGATCGGGCTCGTACTCGGCGTCGGGGTCGTAGAAGTGCCCCTCGGGCAGTTCGTCGTAGTCGGCGAAATGGTTGTGGGGCGCGCCACTTCCGTCGCCGGCCATGGCGTTCACGTGATGGCCATCCATGCTCTGGTGTGCTCTCCGGACCGTCTGCGGACCCGGACTCTGGTGGGCTGCGAAGGTGCGCACAGCTACGGAGCCGACAGCCTCGAATCCCGCGGACCCCTGGCCCCGTGCAGGCATTCCTGGTTGACCACCCCCGGGAGAAAATGTCGACTCATTCACAAGTCGTCTTACCTCCTTGGTGACCAGGAAACTTCTAGACAAGGTCAGCGTGGCACCATGCCGACGGTTGGCGACTCTATGGCGTGTCGGCGGTCCGCAGCAACACAATCCGCCGGACCCGGCAGGATGTGTCGGCAATGAAACATCTCGCTGTCAAGGGCGTAAGGCCGTCGCACGGCAGGTTTCACCGGTGTGCGAATCGGTCGAAGGGTTACGTTCGAGGCGAGTTGACCGAGAGCCGCAAAGTGACCATACACACATCCGGCCGGACCTTGTCGGGCAAGGTCCGGCCGGGCGCGTGCTGTTGACGACGTGTGTTGACGAATCGCCTTTTACTCGATGGTGACTTAGCGACCCACCAGGTCACAGGGGTCGGTCGGGGTTCAGCCGAGCAGGGTCTCGATCTCGACGTGGTCCAGACCGTGGGCCTCGGCGACCTCCTTGTAAACGACCTTGCCGTCATGCGTGTTGAGACCCTTGGCGAGCGCGGCGTCACGGCGCAGCGCCTCCACCCAGCCGTTGTTGGCCAGCGAGACGATGTACGGCAGCGTCGCGTTGGTGAGGGCGTTGGTGGAGGTGTTGGGCACCGCGCCCGGCATGTTGGCCACGCAGTAGAAGACCGAGTTGTGCACCTGGAAGGTCGGCTCGGCGTGCGTCGTGGGGTGCGAGTCCTCGAAGCAACCGCCCTGGTCGATCGCGATGTCGACAAGAACACTTCCGGGCTTCATGCGGGCCACCAGCTCGTTGGTGACCAGCTTCGGCGCCTTGGCGCCCGGGATGAGGACCGCGCCGATGACGAGGTCGGCGTCGAGGACGGCCTTCTCCAGCTCGAAGGAGTTGGACATGATCGCCTTGACCTTCGTACCGAAGATCTTGTCGGCCTCGCGCAGCTTGTTGATGTCGCGGTCGAGCAGGGTCACGTCGAAGCCCATGCCGACGGCGACCTGGGTGGCGTTCCAGCCGGAGACGCCGCCGCCGATGACCACGGCCTTGGCCGGGGTCACGCCCGGGACACCGCCGGGCAGCACGCCACGGCCGCCGGCCGCACGCATCAGGTGGTAGGCGCCGACCTGCGGGGCCAGCCGGCCCGCGACCTCGGACATCGGGGCGAGCAGCGGCAGGGCGCGGTTCGGCAGCTCGACGGTCTCATAGGCGATGGCCGTGGTGCCGGACTCCAGCAGCGCGTCCGTGCACTCCTTGGAGGCGGCCAGGTGCAGGTAGGTGAAGAGGATCTGGTCCTTGCGGAGGCGGTGGTACTCCTCCGCGATGGGCTCCTTGACCTTCAGCAGCAGGTCGGCGGTGGCCCACACCTCGTCGGCGGTGTCGAGCAGGGTGGCACCGGCCGACACGTACTCCTCGTTCGTGATCGAGGAGCCGAGGCCGGCGCCCCGCTCGATGACGACCTGGTGGCCGTTGCGCACCAGCTCGTGCACACCGGCGGGGGTGATGGCCACCCGGAACTCGTTGTTCTTGACCTCGCGGGGGATGCCGACCTTCACGTCGATCACGGTCCTTGGCTCAGAGGGTATGGGGGTGCATTACAGACGTACCCAGACATGCGGGGGCATACCGGGAGACACCGCAGGGGGACGCGGCAGAGCCAGTCTAATGAAGGTGTTCCGGCTGTCTAGCCTTTCATTGCATCAATCTCCGCTGGATGCGCTACGGATTTCGCAGGCGTTAGCGTCCTGTTCCGGGCCTGCGTCGTCCTTCTGCGTCTCCTCACCCAGCATGCGCTCCGCCGCCGCGCGGTGCAGGCGCGCGGACGCCGGGTCACCGAGCCGGTCCAACGTGTCGGCCAGGCGCAGCTGGAGCGCCGCCTGCAGCCGGGCGTCCTCGGCACGCCGCGCCCACTCCACGGCCTCCTGGCAGGTGCGCAGCGACTCCTCCGGCCGCCCCGCGTACTCCTGCACCCGGGCGATCTCGCTCAACGCCCGCGCACTCGCGGCCACATCGCCGACCCTGCGGTAGCCGGCGAGGGCGGCCCGCCAGTTCCTGAGCGCCTCGCCGTAGCGGCCGGCGTAGGTGTGGGCGGTGGCGATCCGGCCGTACAGCCGGGCGGCCTCCGGGATCTCTCCCCGGGCCAGCCGCTCGGCCAGGGCCCGGCCGAACCAGTCGGCGGCCCGGTCGTAGTCCCCGAGCTCCTGGTGGGCACCGCCTACGGATTCCATCGCGCGGCCGGTCGCGTACGGGTCGTTCGCCTCGCGTCCAGCGTCCAGGGCGCCCCGGTAGCGGGCCAGCGCCTCCCGGGTGCGGCCGGTCTGCGCGTCCAGATCGCCCAGGTTCAGCAGGGCCGCGGCCTTCTCCCGGGGCAGCCCCCGCCGCTCGGCGACGTCCAGGACGAGGCCGTGCACGCCGTACAGGTCGGGGGCGGCGGCCTGCGTGCCGATATGCGCGGCCAACGCCCTGACCAGCTGAGACATCAGTCGGCGGGCGAGGGTGTCCAGCTCGCCGTCGGCCACCGCCAGGCGCACGGACGCCAGCAGGGCCGGCCGCCGCATGCGCAGCCAGTCGGCGGCGGCCCGCGGGTTCGGGAAGCGCAGCGCCCGGGGCATGCCGCTCAGCTTCTCCCGGGCCTGCGGGCTGTCCGTCTCGGTGATCGCCCGGCAGGACTGGAGCAGCCGCACCGTCCGTTCCAGCATCCGGGCCCGGGCCAGCTGGAGTTCCGCGGGCCGCTCCTGGCTCTCGGCCAGGGCGCACAGCAGCGGGTGCAGGCAGCCGGGGACCTCGTACTGGGGCAGCGGGGAGTCCACCGCTCGCAGCAGCCCCAGGGCGACCAGGTCGTCGAGGACGGCGCGGGCGGCGTCGACGGAGCAGCCGGCCAGGGCCGAGGCGGTGTGCGGGTCGGCCAGGCCGGCCGGGGCGAGGGAGAGCAGCCGCAGCATCCGGGCGGCCGGACCGGGCAGCTGGTCGTACACGAACCGGAAGACACGGGACAGCGGGGTGCCGTCCGCGCCGTCGGCGCCGTCCGCGAGCTCCGCGTGCAGCCGCTTGGTGAGGTCGGACACAGCGGCCTTGGGACGGGCGGCGAGCCACCCGCCGGCCAGCACCAGCGCGGTCGGATGGCCCTGGCACGCCTCCACCAGGCTCTCCGCGGAGCGCGGGTCGACGGTCACGCGGACCGCTCCGGTGTGGCCGGTGAGCAGCTCCACCGCGGACTTGGTGTCGAGCCCGCCGAGCGTGCAGGGGCGCACGTCCGCGATACCGGTGAGCGGCCCCCCGGACACGGCCACCACCAGGCAGTCCGGGGTGTCCGGGAGCAGCGCGTCGACCTGTTCGGCGCCGGCCGCGTCGTCGAGCAGGAGCAGCATCCGCCGGCCGGCGAGGGCCGTCCGCAGAGCCGCGGTGAGGTCGTCCTCGGCGGCTCCGGCGGGGGCGGGCAGTTCCAGCGCGGTGAGCAGATCGCGGGCCACCTGCTCCACGGGCACCGGCGTGCCGCCGGGTTCGCTGAGCCGGGCCCGCAGCACTCCGTCGGGGTAACGGCCGCAGACCCGCCGGACGAGTTCCTCGGCGAGCCTGGTCCGGCCGGAGCCGGGGCGGCCCGCGATGAGGAGCACGCGCGCGCGGGGCGCCTTGCGGCCGGAGAGCGTGTCCAGGCCGGCGCGCTCGATGTCGGCGCGCAACTCCTTCAACTCCCGTGCCCGGCCCAGGAAACGTCCCATCGTGACCGGGTGCGCGGACACCTCCGCGCCGTCCGGGTCCACCGCCTGATCCGTCACGGGCCACACTCCCGTCCCACCGCACGCGCAAGCCCGCCGGTGTCTTCCGGTACGGGCGTTCAGAGCCTAGTTCAGGCTCTGCTACGTACCCGGAGGAGCGCGGCGGACAGATCGCCCGATCGGATCAGGCGATCGTCACACCAGTACGCCGGACGGGTCGGGCTGGACTCGACGGGTCGATCTCAGGACGCGACAGGCCCGGCTCAGGACTCGAAGGGACGCGCGGGCCACGGCGCGTCGGCGGGGCGCAGCGCGTCGAGGCCGTCCCCGCCCCGCGCCGCCACCAGGGAGAGGACCCCGACGGCCAGGCAGGTGTTGTGCAGGTCTCCGGCCAGGATCCGGCGCACCAGTTCCTCGACCGGCACGCGCGCGTGCTGCATGTCGGTCTCCTCGTGCTCCGCCTCGAAGCGCTCGCCCTCGGCCTCCGACAGCTCCCGGGCGAGGAAGATCCGGATGGCCTCGTCGCAGCCGCCGGGGGTGGTGTACACGTCGGTCAGCACCCGCCAGTCCTCGGCCTTGACGTGCGCCTCCTCGTACAGCTCCCGCTGTGCGGCGTGCAGCGGGTTCTCGCCGGGCACGTCCAGCAGTCCGGCCGGGATCTCCCACAGCTTGTGCCGCACGGGGTGGCGGTACTGGTTGATCAGCAGGACCCGGTCCTCCTCGTCCAGGGCGAGGACGGCCACGGAACCGGGGTGGACCTGGTAGTCACGGCGTGCCACCGAGCCGTCGGGCATGACCACGTCGTCCGTGCGGACGGAGGTCTTGTTGCCGACGAAGGGGGTCTCCGTCGCCCGGATCTCCCACTCCTCCGGGGTGTCCTTGATCGTCATGCCCTGTCCTCCCACGCGCTTTCTCAAAAGACCGGCGAAAAAAGAAACCGGGGTGCCCACCTGTGAAGGTATGCACCCCGGCCACCGTACAACTGGTGTGTTACTTGGAATTCTTCCGCTCGACCGATGCCTTCACGAGGCCGGCGAAGAGCGGGTTCGCACGGGTCGGACGCGAGCGCAGCTCGGGGTGCGCCTGCGTGGCGACGAGGTACGGGTGGACGTCACGCGGGTACTCCACGTACTCCACGAGCTTGCCGTCCGGCGAGGTGCCGGAGAAGAGGATGCCGGCCTTCTTCTCCAGCTCCGCGCGGTAGGCGTTGTTGACCTCGTAGCGGTGCCGGTGGCGCTCCTCGACGTACTCCTTGCCGTCGTAGACCTCACGGACGATGGAGCCCTCGGCGAGCTTGGCCGGGTACATGCCCAGGCGCATCGTTCCGCCCATGTCACCCTCGCCGGCGACGATGTCGAGCTGCTCGGCCATGGTGGAGATCACCGGGTGGCCCGTCGCCGGGTCGAACTCGGTGGAGTTGGCGTCCGGGATGTCGGCCAGGTTGCGCGCGGCCTCGATCACGATGCACTGCAGGCCCAGGCACAGGCCCAGCAGCGGGATCTTGTTCTCGCGGGCGTAGCGGATGGCGCCGACCTTGCCCAGCACACCGCGGTCGCCGAAGCCGCCGGGGATGCAGATGCCGTCGACGTCGCCGAGCTGGGCCTTGGCACCGGCCGGGGTCTTGCAGTCGTCGGAGGTGACCCACTTGATCTTCACGCGGGCGCGGTTGGCGAACCCGCCGGCCCGCAGCGCCTCGGTGACCGACAGGTAGGCGTCGGGCAGGTCGATGTACTTGCCGACCAGGGCGAGGGTGACCTCGTGGTCGGGGTTGTGGACGCGGTCCAGCAGGTCGTCCCAGGTCGTCCAGTCCACGTCGCGGAAGGGCAGGTCGAGCTTGCGCACGACGTAGGCGTCCAGGCCCTCGGTGTGCACGACCTTCGGGATGTCGTAGATGGAGCGGGCGTCGGGGCAGGCCACCACGGCCGCCTCGTCGACGTCGCACATCAGGGAGATCTTCCGCTTGATCGCGGTGGGAACCTCGCGGTCGCAGCGCAGCACGATCGCGTCCGGCTGGATACCGATGTTGCGCAGGGCGGCCACCGAGTGCTGGGTGGGCTTGGTCTTCAGCTCGCCGGAGGGGCCGATGTACGGCAGGAGCGAGATGTGCACCACGAAGACGTTGTCCCGGCCGACCTCGTGGCGGACCTGACGGACGGTCTCCAGGAACGGCAGCGACTCGATGTCGCCGACCGTGCCGCCGACCTCGGTGATGACGACGTCGACCTCGTCCGTCGCCATACGGCGGATACGGTGCTTGATCTCGTTGGTGATGTGCGGGATGACCTGCACCGTGTCGCCCAGGTACTCGCCGCGGCGCTCCTTGGCGATCACCGTCGAGTACACCTGGCCGGTGGTGACGTTGGCCGAGCCGTCCAGGTCGCGGTCGAGGAAGCGCTCGTAGTGGCCGATGTCCAGGTCGGTCTCGGCGCCGTCGTTGGTGACGAACACCTCACCGTGCTGGAAGGGGTTCATCGTGCCGGGGTCGACGTTCAGGTACGGGTCGAGCTTCTGCATCACGACACGCAGGCCGCGGGCCTTGAGCAGCATGCCCAGGCTGGAGGCGGTCAGACCCTTGCCGAGCGAGGAGGCGACGCCCCCGGTGACGAAGATGTGCTTGGTCGTCGTGGCTGTGCTCGATCGAAAAGCGTGGGGCTGCATGGCCAAGAGGGGGCTCCCGTGGTCGCTGTCTGTGATGCGGGGCGGCTGATGATCCGGCGGTTTCCGGAGGTGCCGTCGCTGCGGTTCGGGGGTTTGTCTCCCACCGGTCCACGGGCTACCAGCGTATCAGCGCCTGGACGGGATGGCTTCCGGCCACGCTCCGCACTCGCCCGGGCACTACGTGGCCCCACATGTGTCGCTCGTGTTTCTTCCGCCACCACGCGGACACACGGTCACCACTCGCGCTCACTCGTTCGGCCCACACCGGTTGCCCGGAGCGGCACGCAGATCATCTACGTGCGTCGTATCCTGCTCGGACACTCGCTGCCGAGCCCGGCCGGAACGACGGCACACCCCCGCCTGCACCACCCGGAACAACGAGAGCGCGGCAGTTCGTTGAGCAAAGACTGTCGTTTTGCCTCATGGCTCGGCGGGCTGCTTTGCTTCACCGCTCAACGACGCACAACAACGACCCCTTGACCGCACTAGCGACAGCCCCCCTGTGCGGGGGTGACGTGGCCGTTCGACTGGAGTTGCACGTGGCCGGGCGCATCGAAGACTACGCACTCATCGGAGACATGCAGACCGCGGCGCTGGTCTGCCGGGATGGCACGGTGGACTGGCTGTGCCTGCCCCGCTTCGACTCGCATGCCATCTTCGCCGGCCTGCTGGGCACCGAGGAGCACGGCTTCTGGCGGCTCGGCCCCGCGCACGCCGCCGACTCCGAGCCACCCACGGCCACCCGGCGGGGCTACCGCGGCGACTCCCTGATCCTGGAGTCGGAGTGGGACACCCCGCGCGGCACCGTTCGCGTGACCGATTTCATGCCCCCGCGTGACGGCGCCCCGCAGCTGATCCGGATCGTGGAGGGCGTCACCGGCCGGGTACCGATGCGCTCGGCCCTGCGGATGCGGTTCTCCTACGGCCGGGTGGTGCCGTGGGTGCACCGGCACGAGGGCCGCACGGTGGCCGTCGCCGGGCCGGACTCGGTGTGGTTCGACACGGAGGCCGAGACCTACGGGAAGTCGCTGACGACGTACGCGGACTTCACGGTCGCTCCGGGTGACCGGATCGCCTTCACGATCTCGTGGCAGCCCTCGCACAAGGAGCCGCCGCCGCTGCCGGAGCCGGAGACCTCGCTGGAGGCCACGGAGGACTTCTGGCGCGAGTGGGTCGAGCACTGTACGTACCACGGGCCGTACCGCGAAGCGGTGGTCCGTTCGCTGATCACCCTCAAAGCGCTGACGTATGCCCCCACGGGCGGCATCGTGGCGGCCCCCACCACCTCCCTGCCGGAGGACATCGGGGGTGTGCGCAACTGGGACTACCGCTACACCTGGCTGCGGGACGCGGCGATCACGCTGTCGTCGCTGCTGCGCACGGGCTACCGCGAGGAGGCCCGCGCCTGGCGCGAGTGGCTGCTGCGGGCGGTGGCCGGTGACCCGGAGAACCTGCAGATCATGTATGGCATCGCGGGTGAGCGCGAGCTGGGCGAGGCGGAGCTGGACTGGCTGCCGGGCTACGAGGACTCCGCCCCGGTCCGGGTCGGCAACGGCGCCGCCCACCAGCTCCAGCTGGACGTGTACGGCGAGGTCACCGAGGCCCTGCACCTGGGCCACATGACGGGCCTGGCACGCAACGACTACGCCTCCCTGCTCCAGCTGAAGCTGATCCGCTACCTGGAGGACCACTGGCAGGAGCCGGACGAGGGCATCTGGGAGGTGCGCGGCCCGCGCCGGCACTTCGTGCACTCCAAGGTGATGGCCTGGGTCGCGGTGGACCGCACGATCAAGCTGATCGAGTCCGGGGACGCGGACGGCCCGCTGGAGCGCTGGCGCGAGCTGCGCGACGACATCCACCGGGACGTGTGCGAGAAGGGGTACGACAAGGAGCGCAACACCTTCACCCAGTCGTACGGCTCCCAGGAGCTGGACGCCTCGCTGCTGCTCATCCCCCAGATGGGCTTCCTTCCCCCGGACGACAAGCGGGTGATCGGCACGATCGAGGCGATCCAGCGGGAGCTGTCGACCTCGGACGGGTTCATCCTGCGTTACCCGACGGAGGGCGACCACGCGGGCGTCGACGGCCTGCCGGGCGACGAGGGCGCCTTCCTGGCCTGTTCCTTCTGGATGGCGGACGACCTGGCGATGATCGGCCGGGTGGACGAGGCCCGCAAGCTGTTCGAGAAGCTTCTCGTGCTGCGCAACGACCTCGGCCTGCTCGCCGAGGAATGGGACCCGCGCCTGAAGCGCCAGGTGGGCAACTTCCCGCAGGCGTTCAGCCACGTCCCGCTGATCGACACCGCCCTGCGGCTGACCGCCTCGGGGGCGTACGGCGGCTAGCGCTCCGCCGGGGCCGCGCGGGGCGGCGATCGTCCGGCGCCGCGCGGCGCGGCGATCGTCCGGCGCCGCGCGGCGCGGCGATCGTCCGGGGCCGCGCGGGGCGACGGTCGTCCGCGGGCCCGTCGTGGCCGGACGCGCCGTCCCCGCGCCCCCCCTCGGGGCGCCGGCTCCCCGCGTAGGCTGGATACCCCATTTCCCGGAACGGGGGCGGCCATGGCTTCCCTGTCGAAGGCGGGCGCGGCCCTCGCCGCGCTCCGCGAGGACCTGGTCGGCGATGTGTTCGCCCCGGGGGACCCGGGCTACGACGAGGCTCGTACGGTCTTCAACGCCATGATCGACCGTCGGCCGGCGGTGATCGCTCAGTGCGCGCAGGTGACCGATGTGGTGCGGGCCGTGCGCTTCGGCCGGGAGCTGGACCTGCATATCGCGGTCCGCGGCGGCGGGCACGGCGTGGCCGGTACGGCGCTGGGGGACGGCGCGCTCGTGGTGGACCTGCGCCGGATGCACCACGTGACCGTGGACCCGGCTGCCGAGGCGGTCCGGGTCGAGGGCGGCGCGACCATGAGCCATCTCGACCGGGCCACCGAGCCGTACGGCCTCGCGACCACCGGCGGCCGGGCCTCCACCACCGGAGTCGGCGGCTTCGTCCTCGGCGGCGGCACCGGCTGGCTGGACCGCGCCTTCGGCCTTGCCGTCGACAACCTCCTCGGCATCGAACTGGTGACCGCCGACGCCGAGCGGGTGCACGCGAACGCCGACGACAACCCCGAGCTGTTCTGGGCGCTGCACGGCGGTGGCGGCAACTTCGGCGTCGCCACCGCGCTCACCCTGCGGCTGCACGAGCTGCCGGAGTTCTCGATCGCCCTGCTGCTGTACCCGCCGCGGCTGGGACCGGACGTGGTCCGCGTCTTCCGTGAGATCGTCCAGGGCGGCCCCGACGAACTGGGCGGCGCCGTGCTGTATCTGACCGGCCCGCCCGTGCGGTTCGTCCCCCCGGAACTGGTGGGCAAGCTGGTGTGCGCCGCGGTGCTGACCTACGCGGGCGGCGAGAGGGGCCTGCGCGGGCTCGCCGCGCCGCTGCTGGCGCTGCCGCACGAGGCCGAGGTCGTCGGCGCGATGCCGTACACCGACGTCCAGTGCATGCTGGACGTTCCCACCGGCCTGCGGAACCACTGGTCGGCGGAGTACGTGAGGGGTCTGCCCGACGAGCTGGTGGAGGTCTTCTGCACCCGGGCGGCGAGCATGCCCGTCCCCACCGGCTCCCAGCATGTGCTGTTCCCGCAGGGCGGCGCGATCGCCGGCGGTCCGCACGAGTACCCGGTGCCGTACCGGGACGCGCCGTGGGCGATGCATCCCTTCGCCGTCTGGCACGACCCGGCCGACGACGAGCGGGCGATCGCCTGGGTGCGGGACGCGTGCACCGGCGCCCGGCCGTGGAGCACGGGCGCCGTCTACCTCAACTTCATCGGCGAGGAGGGCCCCGAACGGGTCCGGGCGGGCCTGGGCGAGGGGAACCTGCTGCGGCTGGAGAAGGTGAAGCGGGCCTATGACCCCGACAACGTGTTCCGCTTCAACCACAACATCCGTCCGGTGTAGCGCGAAGCTGTCGTGTGGGCGTTTGCGCAGGTAGCGTCCGCTGCATGGACAGCCGTACGGACCACCGATCCGACACCCAGGGCGCGGGCATCACCGTGCAGCGGGCCCTGGAGCTGCCGGGCCTGCGCAGTGGGCTGCCGGAGATCCTGGCGGGCGCCGACCGGCTCGGCCGCACCGTCCGCTGGGTGCACGCGGGCGAGGTCCCGAACATCGCCTCGCTACTCAAGGGCGGCGAGCTGCTGCTCACCACCGGCTACGGCCTCGGCACCCGTCCGGCCGAGCAGCGCGCGTTCGTCCGCACCCTGGCCGAGCGGGGTATCGCCGCCCTGGTGGTGGAGCTGGGCCCGCGCTTCGCCCGGCTGCCCGCTGCCCTGGTGGACACGGCACGGTCGGCCGGCCTGCCGCTGGTCCAGCTGCACCGCGAGGTGCCGTTCGTCACGGTGACCGAGGAGATCCACACCGAGATCGTCAACGGTCACTACGCCCTGCTCCAGCGCGCGGAGGAGGTGCACCGGCGCTGCACCGAGGCCCTGCTGGGCGGCGGTGGGGTGCCGCAGGTGCTGGGCATCCTCGCCGGCTTCTGCGGCAATCCGGTGTTCCTGGAGACGGCCGACGGCCGGCTGCTGTACGCGGCCGGGGAAGGGCCCGAGGGGGCCGACCCGCTCCAGGTGTGGGAGGGGCTGCGCGGCCCGCACAAGGAGGCGCCGCCGCCCGCGGGCTCCGTGCTGGTGGACGTGCCCGGCGGCGGCCCCGGTACGGCGGGCTCGGTGCGCGCCCGCCTGGTCCTGCTGCCGGTCCGCGCACCGCTGGCCCCGGTGCACCGGATCGCCGCCGAGCGGGCCGCGGGCATCCTGGCCGTGGTGCTGATGCAGGCCCGGCAGGAGGAGGAGCTGGCGGCGCGCGGGCGCGGTGACTTCCTCACCGATCTCGCCGAGGGCCGCATCGCGGCGGGGGACGCCCCGGCGCAGGCCCGGGTCCTCGGCTTCAAGCCCGGCGACAGTCCGCTGCTGCCGGTGGTGATGCGGATCGGGGACACCCTCTCCCCCGGCGGGGGCTGGGCGGTACTGGCCCGGGCGGTCTCGGAGGAGCTGGCCGCGGTGGGCGTGCCCGTGCTGCTGGGGGTGCGGCCGGTGGAGGGCCGGGTCCTGGTGCTGCTGGGGCTGCGCTCGGAGTCGGAGCGGGCGGCGGTCGCGGACCGGGTGGCGGCAGCACTGCGGGCCGGGGTGGACCGGGCCGGGATGCGGCGGCCCGGCTCCCCGCCCCCGGTGGTGGTCGTCGCCGCGGCGGGCGGCTGGGCGGCGGCCTCGGCGGGGCTGCGGCACGCGGCGGAGACGGCGACGGCGGCCCAGGGCCTGACCGACCGGCCCTGGTACGACGCCCGGCGCCTCGACATCGACCTGCTGCTGTGGCGGCTGCGCGACCATCCGGACCTGGCGGCCTTCGTGGACCGCGCGATCGGCCCGCTGCGCGACCACGACCACCGCTCCAAGCCGCCGCTGCTGCCGACCCTGGAGACGTATCTCGCGCACGCCGGCCGCAAGGCGGAGACGGCCCGCGAACTGCACCTCAACCGCCAGACGCTGTACAACCGCCTTGCCCGCATCGGCGAGTTGCTGGGCACCGACCTCGACGATCCCCAGACGGTCCTTGCCCTGAGCCTGGCCCTGCGCGCCCGCCGCCACGTCCTCTAAGGCAGCGGCCGGGGCTGGGTCAACTCGTCGTACACGCTGAGCACCTGGGCGACGGTCTCGTCCTCCGTCGGCCAGCTCGCGGCCTGCCGCAGTCCGCGCTCCCGCAGCAGCGCGCATCGCTCCGGGTCCGCGAGCAGCCGCACGACCGCATCGGCGAGCGCCACCGGATCGCCGTACGGGACCAGTTGGGCCGCGTCGCCGACGAGGTCCGGGACGCCGCCGACCTGGGTCGCGACGAGCGGCACGCGCGCGTGCAACGCCTCCTGCGCGAGGACGGACCGCGACTCCCGACTGCTCGTCAGGAGCGCCAGGTCGGCGGCGGCGAGCAGCTCGGCCACGTCCTCGCGGCGCCCGATGAGCCGCACCGGCAGTTCCTCGTCCTCGATCCGCCGCTGAAGCACCGGCCGCAGCGGCCCCTCCCCCGCGATCACCACCAGCGGCACCGGGTCCAGGTCCCGCCAGCGGCGCGCCGCGTCGAGCAGGACGTCGTAGCCGCGGTGGCGGTCCAGGGAGCCGACCGCGATGAGCAACGGGCGGCCGGTGGCACCGAGTTCGGCCCGGACCTTGGGGCGTTGCCGGTCGGGGTCGTTCAGGACGACGGGCCGCCGCTGCCCCGGCAGGCCGACGGCCGCGAGCCGGGCGTCCCGGGCCCCCGTCAGCCTGGCCCGCTCCACCAGGTCCGAGCTGGTGCCGAGGACCACGGCCGCCGTCCGCACCACACGCCGCTCCAGCACGCGCAGCAGATGCCCGCGCGGCCCCTCCGCCTGCGCCCGGTTGTGCCAGGTGACCACCAGCGGGGTGGTGCGCCCGCTGAGCGCGAGCACCGTCCGGAAGGAGGCGTGCAGCCCGTGCGCGTGCACCAGGTCGGCGTTGGCGCAGGCCGTGCGGAGCGCGGCCACGGAGACGGGGTCGCTGCTGCGGGGCACGTGCACATGGTCGGCGCCGGACCCGGTGAAGTCGTAGACGCGGTCGGCCTCCATGGGGGCGCACACCGTGACCCGCACGCCCCTCGCCACCAGCCCCTCGGCCAGCGAACGCACATGCGCGCTGCTGCCGGCGTTGCCTCCGCCCAGCACCTGCACGGTGCGCAGCGGCGACTGGCCGTGCGGTGCGTTGCTGCTCAGGGGGCTCACGGGCCTGCGCTCCTGGTTCGGCGTGGGCGGTCACGAGGAAACGTACAGAAGGTAGCGGGCTCGGAGGGGCGGAAAGACGTACCCCGCGCGCCTCCCGGGCGGACCGTGTTCCCTCAAGCATGCCAGGGTGAACGGCCGTTACGGGAAATCCGGAGGGCGCACAGTGCGGCGGGCCGGGGCAATGCGCCGGAGCACGTCACCCACACGGGTGAGGAAACCCCGGCACGCCGACCCTGATGCGGCAGCGTCCGGCGAGGTCAGACGGTCACAGGGAGCGCGCCCACGCGGTGACCCGGTCTCCGTGCACGGCGGCGGCCACGACGGCGGCGGCGTGCACGAGCAGCCCCGGGCGCCGGTTCCCCGCCACGACGGCCGCCCCCAGCGCGGCACCGAGGGGCGTGCGCCCCCGTGTCCCCGATCATGGCGCGCTCGCCGAGGTCCTCGCGCAGCACGGCCGCCGCACCGCCCACCGCGACGGCGGCCAGCCCCCCGCCCGGTCCTTTCCGCAACAGCCCCGGCACCCCGACCGCGAGCACCACGCCGAGCACCCTGCCCGGCCGTACGCGTTCAGGCAGTGGGGCAGCATCGCAAGGCGGAGGAGGGCGTCGTAGCGGAGCCATGGCAACCGGCGACAACGCGGCGAGGCGCGGTGCCAGGGCCCGCGAGCCCGGCGTGGTCCGAACGAGGCCCTAGTGCTGTGGCCGGAAAGGTTTGCCGGAAAGCTCGCGGCGTCCGGTGCGGTGCATCGCAAGGCGGAGCATCACCCGCGTACTGGATGTACTCGGGTGATGCGACAACGCTGCGAGGTGCCGTGCCGGGCGCCGCGAGCCGGTGAACCTTTCCGGTCACAGCACTAGATGCCGCTAGAGATCCGCCCGCGCCGTCGCCAGCAGTTCCTCCGCGTGTGCGCGGGCCGTTTCGGAGTCCTCCTGACCGGCCAGCATGCGGGACAGTTCGCGGATGCGTTCCTCGCCCTCCAGCACCTTCACGCCGGAGCGCGTGACCGACCCGTCGCTGGTCTTCTCCACCAGCAGCTGACGGTCGGCGAACGCGGCGACCTGGGGCAGGTGGGTGACCACGACGACCTGCGCGGTCTTGGCGAGCTTCGCCAGGCGCCGGCCGATCTCGACCGCCGCCTTGCCGCCGACACCGGCGTCGACCTCGTCGAAGAGATACGTCGGCACGGGGTCCGTCCCCGCGAACACGACCTCGACGGCGAGCATCACCCGGGACAGTTCACCGCCGGAAGCGCCCTTGGCGATGGGCCGCGGCGGGGCACCCGGGTGCGGGGCGAGGAGCAGTTCGACCTCGTCCACGCCCGACGGGCCGTAGGCGACCGGACGGCCGCCGACCTCGACGCCCTCAGGGTCCTCGGTCTGCCGGATGTCGAAGGACACACGCGCGTGGGGCATCGCCAGCGAGGCCAGCTCGGCGGTCACCGCCGCGGCGAACCGCTCGGCGGCCTCGGTCCGCGCGTCCGTCAGCGCCTGCGCGAGACCGCCCAGTTCGGTGCGCAGCGCGTCCCGCTCGGCGGTCAGCTCCCCGGTCCGCTCGTCGTCGCCGTCCAGCTCGGTGAGCCGGGCGGCGCCCTGCTCGGCCCACGCGAGGACGGCGTTCACGTCGGCACCGTACTTGCGGGTCAACGCGGTCAGCGCGGCCCGGCGCTCCTCCACGGCGGCCAGCCGCAGCGGGTCGGCGTCGAGATCGTCGGCGTATCCCGCCAGCTCGCCCGCCACGTCACCGAGCAGGATGCCGATCTCGCCGATCCGGTCGGTGAGCGCGGCCAGCGCCGGATCGTGCGACCGCACGGCCTCCAGGGCCCGCTGGGCGCCCGCGACGAGCGTGGCGGCGTCGATCCCCTCGGGGTCCTCGGGGTTGCCCGCGAGCGCGGCGTGCGCGGCCGTCGCGGCGGACGACAGCGCCTCGGCGTGCCCCAGCCGCTCGGCCTCCTCGGCCAGCTCCACGTCCTCGCCGGGCCGGGGCTCCACGGCGGCGATCTCGTCGAGCCCGTACCGCAGCATGTCGGCTTCCTGCGCCCGCTCACGCGCGCGCGTGGTGATCTCCTCCAGCTCGGCGGAGACGGCCCGCAGCCGCTTGTACGCGCCCGTGTACTTGTCGAGCGGCACGGCGACGGCGTCGCCGGCGTACCGGTCCAGCGCCTGCCGCTGCCGGGACAGCTTCAGCAGCCCCTGCTGGTCTGTCTGCCCGTGCACGGCAACCAGGTCGTCGGCCAGCTCGGCGAGCAGCCCGACGGGCACGCTGCGCCCGCCCAGATGCGCCCGGGAGCGGCCCTCGGCGGAGACGGTGCGGCTGATCAGCAGGGCCCCGTCGTCCAGCTCGGCCCCGGCCTCTTCGGCGCGTACGACGGCGGCGGCGCCGGAGGGTACGGCGACCCGTCCCTCGACGACCGCCTTCTCGGCCCCGATCCGCACGAGCCCCGGGTCCGCCCGGCCACCGAGCAGCAGCCCGAGGCTGGTGACCACCATGGTCTTGCCCGCACCCGTCTCACCGGTGACGGCGGTGAACCCCGGCGACAGCTCGACGACGGCATCGTCGATGACCCCGAGCGACCGTATCCGCATCTCCTCCAACACGGAACAGACCATACGAGGTCCGGGGCGGGGAGCGCACATGGCCCGCCCATGTCACTCCGGAGAGTGGCCGTGCCTGAGGGGCGCGGGGAGCCGCGCGAGCGACCCCGAGGAGACCCGCAGCCCCGCTCCCGGAGCCACCGGTCCCCACGGTCGGCCAATGCGGCGCTTCCCCGCCGGCCGGTGGCGGGCAACGCGAACAGTCATGCGGCGCTCCCCGCGACCCGGTGGCGGGCAACACGAACAGTCATGCGGCGCTCCCGCCAGCCGGTGGCGGGCAACGCGCACGCTAATGCGGTGCTCCCCGCCAGCCGGTGGTGGGCAACGCGAACTTCGCCACCAACCGGTCCGTGAACGACGAATGGTGCAGCCGGGCCAGCCGCACCGGCACGGCCCCCCGCCGCACCTCCACCCGCGCCCCCGGCGGCAGCTCGACCGTCCGCCGCCCGTCGCACCACAGCACCCCCGGCGGGATGTGCGGCAGCACCTCCACCGCGAGCACCGAGTCCGGCGAGGTGACCAGCGGCTTGGCGAACAGCGCATGCGCGCTGATCGGCACCATCAGCAGCGCCTCCACCTCCGGCCAGACCACCGGTCCCCCGGCGGAGAAGGCGTACGCCGTGGATCCGGTGGGCGTGGAGAGGACGACCCCGTCGCAGCCGAAGCCCGTCACCGGCCGCCCGTCGATCTCCAGCACGACCTCCAGCAGCTTCTCGGCACCGGCCTTCTGCACGGCCGCCTCGTTCAGGGCCCAGTCGGTGTGCACGATGTCGCCGTTGCGGTGCACGACGACGTCGACGGTCATCCGCTCCTCGACCTCGTACGACCGGGCCACCACCCGGTCCACCACCCGATCGAGGTCGTCCCGCTCGGCCTCCGCGAGGAAGCCCACGCGCCCGAGGTTGACGCCGAGCATCGGCACCCCGGAGGCCCGCGCGAACTCGGCGCCGCGCAGCAGCGTGCCGTCGCCGCCCAGCACGATCAGCAGCTCGCACCCGTCCAGGCACTGCGGGGTCGCCTCCTTGACGAGGGCCACCTCGTCCGGGAGCGGCAGGTCGCGTGCCTCCTCCTCCAGCACCCGCACGCCGATGCCATGCCGCAGCAGGCCCTTGACGACGAGTTCCGCGCTGCGGATCGCCGCGGGCCGCCCGGTGTGGGCGAGCAGGAAAACAGTACGCGCCAGGTTCTGTGTCAACGCGGCCCCTCCGCCACTGCACGTTCGACGTCGGCCGGGTCCACCTTGGGTGCCCCCGCCCGCAGCCAGAGAAAGTACTCGACGTTCCCCGAGGGCCCGGGCAGCGGACTGGCGGTGACCCCTCGCACCCCGAGCCCCAGCTCCCACGCCTTCTCGGCCACTCCCCGCACGGCCTCCGCCCGCAGCTGCGGACTCCGTACGACACCTCCGCTGCCGAGCCGCTCCTTCCCCACCTCGAACTGCGGTTTGACCATCATCACCAGATCGGCGTCCGGCGTCACGCACCGCTTCAGGGCGGGCAGCACCAGCCCGAGCGGGATGAAGGACAGATCGCCCACGACAAGATCCACAGGTTCCCCATCGATCGCCTCAAGCGTCAACTCGCGTACGTTCGTACGGTCCTTGACGGTGACGCGTTCATCGTTCCGGAGAGACCAGGCGAGCTGTCCGTAGCCGACGTCCACCGCGACGACGTGGGCGGCGCCCGCGCGCAGCAGGACGTCGGTGAAGCCGCCGGTGGACGCGCCGGCGTCCAGGGCGCGCCGGCCCTCGACGACGAGCCCCTGCGGCACGAAGGCCGCCAGCGCGCCGGCCAGCTTGTGGCCGCCCCGGGAGACGTAGTCGGGATCACCGTCGTCGGCCTGGACGACGATCGCCGCCGCCGTCTCCACCTGGGTGGCCGGCTTGGTCGCGACGGTCTTGCCGACGGTCACCCGTCCGGCGACGATCAGCTGGCTGGCGTGCTCGCGTGAGCGGGCGAGCTTCCGGCGGACCAGCTCCGCGTCCAGACGGCGGCGTGCGACTCCTGCCACGTTCGGTTCAGCTCCTGTTCCCGTGCTGTGCTGGGGGCGCCGGAGGTCCCGGGCGGGCGTCGAGCGCGGTGAGCGCGTCGCGCAGCCCCCTGTGTACATCCTCGTACACCTCGATGTGTCCGTCGGTGGCGAGGTGGTCGGCGTCGGCCAGCCGCTCCAGCTGCGCGTCCACCTCGGCGTTGCCGGTGGGGGTGCGCGGGACGTGCAGGGGGGCCGGGGCGGCGGAGTCGTACGCGGACTCGGCCACGGCTTCGGCGGGGGGCTCGGACACGGACTCGCTCATGCCCAGACGCTACCGCGAACCGCTGGGGTACCGTCGTGGGCGATGGCCACGATGAAGGAGTGCCGCGCCGCACTGGGCAAGCTCTCGGACAACATGCAGGGCGCCGAGGGCGACGTCCGCGCGGCTGCCGCCCTGGACCGCTCGGTGAGTTGCCACATCACGGACCTGGACGTCACCTTCGTCGGCCGGATGACCGGCGGCCGGATCGAGGTGGACGAGACCCACCCCGGCCCACCCCGCGAGAAGGCGCGGATCCGGCTCGCCCTGGCCGGGGACGACCTGGTGGCCCTGGTGGACGGCGGGCTGAACTTCGCGACCGCCTGGGGCTCGGGCCGGGTCAAGCTGGAGGCGAGCCTGCTGGACCTGTTCCGGCTCAGGAAACTGCTGTAGGGGCGCCTGGTCAGGCGGCCGTGGCCCGCTCCGCCCGGGACTTGCGCGCGGCCGGCACCACCAGTGGGGTCCCCGTCTCCGGGTCGTCGATGACCTGACAACGCAGCCCGAACACCTCCTCGACCAACTCGGCCGTGACGATGTCGTTCGGGGCGCCCTCGGCGATCACCGTGCCGCCGCGCAGGGCGATGAGGTGGGTGGCGTAGCGGGCGGCGTGGTTGAGGTCGTGCAGGACCGCGACCAGGGTGCGGCCCTGGGTCTCGTGCAGCTCGGCGCACAGGTCGAGGACGTCGATCTGGTGCTGGATGTCCAGATAGGTGGTCGGCTCGTCCAGGAGCAGCAACGGGGTCTGCTGGGCCAGCGCCATGGCGATCCACACGCGCTGCCGCTGCCCGCCGGACAGTTCGTCCACGTACCGCTCGGCCAGCTCGGCGACCCCGGTCTGCCGCATCGACTCCTGGACGACCCGCTCGTCCTCCGCCGACCACTGCCGCAACAGGCCCTGGTGCGGGTAGCGGCCCCGGCCGACGAGGTCGGCGACCGTGATGCCGTCGGGCGCGATGGACGACTGCGGCAGCAGGCCGAGGGTCCGCGCGACCTTCTTCGCGGGCATCGACTGGATGGCCTCCCCGTCGAGCAGCACCCGGCCCCGGCTGGGCTTGAGCATCCGCGACAGCGCCCGCAGCAGCGTCGACTTGCCGCACGCGTTCGGCCCGACGATCACCGTGAAGGAGTTGTCGGGAATCTCCACCGACAGCTGCTCGGCGATGACGCGCTGGTCGTAGGCGAGGGTGACGTTCTCGGCGGAGAGGCGGTTCACAGTGCTCCTCAGGGTGTTCATGTTCATGCCGCTCATATCCGGCCGGCCCGGCGCTCGGCGACCAGCAGCCACAGCAGGTAGGCGCCGCCGAGGACGCCGGTGACCACGCCGACGGGCAGCTGATCGGTGCCGAAGGCGCGCTGCGACGCCCAGTCGGCGGCGACCAGCAGGGCCGCGCCCATGCAGAGGGAGGGCACCAGGTTGGGCCCCGGCGAGCGGGTCAGGCGGCGGGCGAGCTGCGGCGCGGTCAGCGCGACGAAGCTGACGGGGCCCGCGGCGGCCGTGGCCGCGGCGGTGAGCAGTACGGCGGAGACCATGAGCAGGAGCCGGACCCGCTGCACGCGCACCCCGAGCGCGTTCGCGATGTCGTCGCCCATCTCCGTCATCCGCAGGCCGCGGGCGTGGGCGAGGACCAGCGGGAGCAGGACGGCGCACAGTCCGAGCAGCGGCCAGACCTGGTCCCAGTCCCGCCCGTTGAGCGAGCCGGTCATCCACACCACCGCACGGGTCGCGTCGACCAGGTCGGCCTTGGTGAGCAGATAGCCGTTGACCGCCGTCATGATCGCGTTGACGCCGATACCGACCAGTACCAGCCGGTATCCGTGCACGCCCTGCTTCCAGGCGAGCACATAGATGGCGAGACCGGTCGCCAGGCCACCGACCAGTGCGCCCACGGTCACCTGGGCGGCGCCGCCGGACATCAGCACGATCACGATCAGCGCGCCGGCCGTCGAGCCCTGCGAGAGGCCGAGCACGTCCGGGCTGCCGAGCGGATTGCGGGAGACGGACTGGAACAGCGCGCCGCCGAGGCCGAGCGAGGCACCGGCCAGCAGGCCGACCAGGACCCGCGGCAGCCTCAGTTCGTTGACGATGAAGTCCTGGTAGGCGCTGCCGTTCCCGGCGAGTGTCCGCAGCACGTCGGCCGCCGGGATCTTCGCGTCGCCGGTGCCGATCAGCGCCACACCGGCGGCACAGGCGGCGGCCAGCAGCAGGACGACGACGATCAGGGCACGCGGGTCCAGGCGCAGGGAAAGCCCGCCGGGAGTACGTACGGCACGGCTCGTGGAGTGGGTCTTCACAGCTGGGCCGTCCTCCGCCGTCGTACGAGAAAGATGAAGACCGGCCCGCCGATGATCGCGGTGACGATGCCGACCTGAAGCTCGGCGGGGCGGGCCACGACCCGGCCGACGACATCGGCGCCGAGCAGCAGCACGGGCGCCAGGACCGTGGCGTACGGCAGGATCCAGCGCAGGTCGGGACCGGTGAAGGAGCGCACGGCGTGCGGCACCATCAGGCCGACGAAGACGATCGGGCCGCAGGCGGCGGTCGCGGCACCGCTCAGCACCACGGCGGCCAGCATGGCCAGCGCCCGGGTGCGGTCGAGGTTCGCGCCGAGGGCGCGGGCGGTGTCGTCGCCCATCTCCACGGCGTTGAGCGGCCGGGCCAGCGCGAGCGCGAGGACCGTGCCGACCGCGAGGAACGGCAGGACCTGCGTGATGGTCGAGTAGCCGGCCGACACCAGCGAACCCACGGTCCAGAAGCGCATCTTGCCCAGGGCCGCGCCGTCCATGATCATCACTGCCTGGAGGTAGCCGTACAGGGCCGCGCTGATCGCCGTGCCGGCGAGCGCGAGCCGCACCGGGGTGGCGCCCCGGCTCCCGCCGAGGAACCACACCAGCGCGCCGACCGCCGAGGCGCCGAGGAACGCGAACCACACATAGCCGGTGAGGCTGGTGACGCCGAAGTAGGTGATGGCCGTGACGACGGCGGCCGAGGCGCCCGCGTTGATGCCGAGCAGACCGGGGTCGGCCAGCGGGTTGCGGGTCAGCGCCTGGAGCACCGCGCCCGAGAGCCCGAGCGCGGCTCCGACCAGCAGGCCGAGGATCGTGCGCGAGAGCCGCTCGTCCACGACCACGTCGCCGTAGGTCCCGGTGTCCTGGAACAGTCCGTGCCAGACCTGGTCGAGCGACAGTCCTTTCGCCCCGATCGCGATGCTCGCCAGAGCGACGAGCACCAGGAGCACGACCGAGAGCAGGAGCCCAACGCCCCTGACCGCCTGGCGGGTTGGGGGCGCGGGGGCGGTCTTCGCGCGCTGTTCCGGGGGACTGTCGACCAACACGAGGTTAGGTTAGCCTACCCTCGCACTGATCTCGATCCCCGGTGTCCGTGCACCTCGGCCCGGTCCCGTTCGCGGGCCGCCGCGGAGGCGTCAGAATCCCAGTCTGGCCAGTGCCTTCTGCCCCTCCAGCGCGCAAGAGCCGTCCCCCGCCGCCGTCCAGGCCGCCGCGCACAGCGCGCGCAGCCCGTCCAGCGCCTCGCCGTCACCCGCCAGCTCCAGCCGGTCGGTCGCGGCCGTCGCCGTCCAGCCACCGCATGCGAAGCCATCACCCTCCTGGGTGACTTCCGGCTGCCCGGTGAGCAGCCCGCGCAGATCCGCGTCCACATACGTCGGCCGGTGCCGCGGCGGTGCGGCCAGCAGCTGTGCCCCGTCGGTGACACCGGTCAGCACCAGCAGCGAGTCGACCCCGCCGTTGAACGCGCCCTCGATGTCCGTGTCCAGCCGGTCCCCGACCACCAGCGGACGCTCGGCACCGGTCCGGATGATCGTCTCGCGGTGCATCGGGGGCAGCGGCTTGCCCGCGACCTGCGGCTCGGCGCCGGTCGCGATCCGTACGACCTCCACGGCCGCCCCGTTGCCCGGCGCGATGCCCCGCCCGCTCGGGATCGTCAGATCGGTGTTGGACGCGAACCACGGCACACCCCGCCGGATGGCGTACGACGCCTCCGCGAACCGTCCCCAGGGCAGATCGGGCCCGCCGTAGCCCTGCACGACCGCCGCCGGGTCGTCGTCGGCGGACTCCACCGGCGTGAGACCGCGCTCGCGCAACGCCACCCGCAGCCCCTCCCCGCCGATCACCAGCACCCGCGCCCCGGCCGGCACCTGCTCGCCGATCAGCCGCGCGACGGCCTGCGCGGAGGTGATGACATCCTCCGCGCCCGCCGGTATGCCCAGCTCCGTCAGGTGTCCGGCCACCGCGTCCGGGGTCCGCAGCGCGTTGTTGGTGACGTACGCGAGACGCATACCGCCCGTCCGGGCGACCTCCAGCGAGTCGACCGCGTGGGCGATCGCGCTCCCACCCGCGTACACCACCCCGTCCAGGTCGAGCAGCGCCGTGTCGTACGCCTCGTTCAGGGGCTGCCCACTGCCCTCGGGCCTCGTCCTGACTCGCTGGCTCATGTCCACATCGCTCCTCGTTCACTCGCCTTTCCCCCGATCATCCCCCACGGCACTGACAGACGTACGATGCCGGGATGGACACAGCAGGTCACCCGGAGGCGACGCCGCCCCGCGGCCTGGAACTCACCCCGTTCCGCGGCCTCCGTTACGACCCCGACCGGGTCGGCAGCCTCGCCTCTGTCACTTCTCCTCCCTACGACGTCGTCGTACGGCCCGACGGCCTGCATCACCTCCAGTCGGCCGACCCCCACAACATCGTGCGGCTGATCCTGCCCCAGGCCGGTACCCCGAGTGCCCGCACCGAGCAGGCCGCCGACACCCTCCGCCGCTGGCTGGACGAAGGCATCCTCACCGCCGACCCGGAGCCCTGCCTGTACGTGTACGAGCAACGGGACGGTGACGGCATGCTCCAGCGCGGGGTCATCGGCACCCTGCGGGTCTCGGAGCCGGGAGAGGGTGTGGTGCTGCCGCACGAGGACGTCATGCCGCCCGTGGTCGCCGACCGGGCCGCCCTGATGCGCGCCACACGCGCGAACCTCGAACCGCTGCTGCTGACGTACCGGGGCGACGGCACGGCCGCGGAGGTCGTCGAACGCACCGCGGAGAAGCCTGCGCTGCTTGCCACGACCACCGAGGACGGCTTCCGGCACCGCCTGTGGTCCATCACCGACCCGGACGACCTGGCCCGCGTGCAGACCGACCTCGCCGGCCGCCAGGCCCTGATCGCCGACGGCCACCACCGCTGGGCCACGTACCGGCGGCTGCGCGCGGAACACCCCTCGCCCAGCCCCTGGGACTACGGCCTGGTCCTGCTGGTGGACACCGCCCGCTATCCGCTGCGCGTGCGGGCCATCCACCGCCTGCTGCACGGTCTGCCGGTCGCCGACGCGCTGAGGGCGGTGGAGGGTCTGTTCCGGGTACGGCACCTCGACGTTCCTCTGGCGGACGCCCTGACGGCCCTGGGGGAGGCGTGCCGGGCGGGCAACTCCTTCCTGCTGGCCGGCGACGGCGCCTTCCACCTGCTCGACCGCCCCGACCCGGACCTGCTCGCCCGCACGATTCCGGCGGACCGCCCGGCCGCCTGGCGCTCCCTGGACGCCACGGTCCTGCACGCCACGCTGCTCGAGCACGTCTGGCACATCCCGGAGGACTCCCCGGCCCACATCGCCTACATACACCACACGGCCGCGACGGTGGAGAAGGCGGAGCGCGACGGCGGTACGGCGGTCCTGATGCACCCGGTCCGCGAGGAGGTCGTGCGCGATCTGGCCCGGCAGGGCGTGACGATGCCCCGCAAGTCGACGTCGTTCGGCCCGAAACCGGCCTCGGGGCTGGTGCTGCGGGCGCTGGAGATCTGAGCCGACCGCACACGAAAGAGGGCAGGCTCCGTCGGAGCCTGCCCTCTTTCCGGTGACTGGGGTCAGTCCTTGTCGCCGTCCTCCAGCGAGGCGTCCACGGCCTCGCCGGCGTCATCGACGTCGTCGGCCTTGTCGATCTCGGCCTCGGCCTCGGCCTCGGCCTCGTCGGTTCCGTCCTCGACGAGGGCGTCGACGAACTCCACGCCGTCCAGCTCGGCGAGCCGGTCGGAGGCGTCGGTGCTGCCGTCCCGGTCGGCCTCGACGGCCTTCGCGAACCACTCCCGTGCCTCACGCTCCCGGCCGGCGGCCAGCAGGGCGTCGGCGTAGGCGTAGCGCAGGCGCGCGGTCCACGGCTGCACCGAGTTGGAGGCCAGCTCCGGACTCTGCAGGGTCACGATGGCCGCTTCCAGCTGGCCCATGTCACGCCGGGCACCGGCGGCGACGAGCCGCATCTCGACCTGACCGGCCTTGTCCAGCTTGTGCACCTCCGGGGCGCCGGCCATGTCCAGCGCCTTCTCCGGCCGCCCGAGCCCGCGCTCGCAGTCGGCCATCACCGGCCACAGCTCCACGCTGCCGGTCATCCGCCGGGCGGCCCGGAACTCGCCGAGGGCCTCGTTGAACTTCTGGTTCGCGTACGCGGCGAACCCGGCGGCCTCGCGTACGGCGGCCACGCGGGACGCCAGGCGCAGGGCCACCTTGGAGTAGCCGTAGGCGCCCTCGGGGTCCTCGTCGATCAGCCGGGCGACCATCACCAGGTTCCTGGCGACGTCCTCCGCGAGCGTCTTGGGCAGGCTCTGCAGTTCCTGCCGGACGTCCTTGTCGATCTCGTCGCCGGTGACGTCCTGCGGGATCGGCAGCCGCTTGATCGGCTCCCGGTCCCGGTCGCGCTCATCGCGGAACCGGCTGCCACCACGGTGGTCGTCACGCCGGTCGTCACGCCCTCGGAAGCCACCCGGCCGACCGCCGCGGTCGTCCCGGCGGGGCCCATGGCCACCTCGGTCGTCCCGGCCCCGGAAGCCACCCCGCTCACCACGGCTGTCGTCCCGCCGGAAGCCGCCCCGGTCATCGCTCCGGCGGTCGTCACGCCGGTCGTCACGGCGGAAGGGAGGACGGTCGTCACGGCGGTCGTCACGACGGTCGTCGCGGCGGAAGCCACCACGGTCATCGCTCCGGCGGTCATCGCGACGGTCGTCACGGCGGAAGGCAGGACGGTCATCGCGGCGGTCGTCACGGCGGTCGTCGCGGCGGAAGCCGCGGTCACCACGGTCGTCCCGGCGGGGCCCGCGGTCCCGGTCGTCACGCTGGAACGCCGGACGCGAACCACG
>NZ_JBITZL010000006.1:0-509289 GCF_044546845.1 Streptomyces sp. NPDC053076
ACCCGGAAGCTAAGCCTCACAGCGCCGATGGTACTGCAGGGGGGACCCTGTGGGAGAGTAGGACGCCGCCGAACAATTTTTGAGAAAACCCCCGCCTCGGGCCGATGCGGGGGTTTTCTGCGTTCTGGGTTTGTGTCCTCTAGGCTCGCTGTCATGCGCTATGACCTCGTCATCTTCGACAACGACGGCGTCCTCGTGGACAGCGAGCCCATATCGAACCGGCTCCTGGCCGCGTATCTGACCGAGCTGGGCCACCCCACGTCGTACGAGGACTCCATCCGCGATTACATGGGGTCGGCCATGCACCGGATCCATGACCTGATTCTGGAGCGGACGGGACAGCGGCTGCCGGAGGACTTCGACGAGGTCTTCCACGCGCGGGTGTTCGCCGCGTTCGCACGGGAGCTGCAGCCCGTGGCCGGGGCCGCCGGCGTCCTGGAGAAACTGGCCGCGGACGGAGTGCCGTACTGCGTAGCCTCCTCCGGGAGTCATGCGCGGATCCGGGTGGGGCACCGGACCACCGGGCTCGACCGGTGGTTCACGCAGGACAGGATCTTCAGCTCGGAGGATGTGGGGCGGGGCAAGCCGGCGCCGGACCTGTTCCTGCACGCGGCCGAACGGATGGGGGTGGCTCCCGGGCGGTGCCTGGTCGTCGAGGACTCTCCGCTGGGCGTACAGGCGGCCGTGGCGGCCGGGATGGACGTGTACGGGTTCACCGCGATGACCCCCGCGGCGCGGCTCGCGAGCGCAGATCAACTCTTCTCAGACTTCGGCGAGTTGGCTGACCTGCTGATATGACCGCGGTCGGCCGTCCGGGCTGACATTTGTCATGCGGACCTCCGGACGATCGTTTCTACTGCCGTACCCCGCCCGGCGGCGAAGCTGAGGGCATGACGAAGAACACGGGGACCCAGAGCCGGCAGCCGAGCGCGCTGGACAACTTCAAGCCGCTGCTCATCGATGTCGCGCTGCCGCTCGGCTCGTACTACCTGTTCAAGGACGCCTTCGGGATGAGCACCTTCGCGGCGCTCGCCTGGAGCAGCGTGGTGCCCGCGGTGCGGACCGTGTGGAGCCTGGTCAAGGAGCGGAAGACCAACGGGCTGGCGGGGCTGATCCTCGTCGTGAACGTCGTGTCGCTGCTGCTGAGCTTCGTCTCCGGCGACCCGCGGCTGATGCTGGCCAAGGACAGCGGCATCAGCAGCACGGTCGCCATCGGCATCCTGGTGTCCGTCTGGCTCGGGAAGCCGATGATGACGGCCGGCATGAAGCCGTTCATCGTCAAGGGTGACCCGGACAAGGAGGCCGCCTGGCAGCGGCTGGCGTCCGGAGCGGCGGCGGACTCCGCGGCGTTCCGGCGCAAGGAGAACGTCTTCTCGATCGTCTGGGGCGTGGTGCTGCTCACCGAGTGCGTCGCGCGCTTCGTGGGTGCCTACACCATTTCGGTGGACACGATGGTGTGGCTGGGCAGTGTCTTCATGATCGGCGCCATGGTCATCGGCTTCCTGGTCAGCGGTGGGCTGGCGGTCGAGCCGATGGAGCGGATGCTCAAGGCCGAGGCCGAGGCGGAGGCCGGTCGGGCCGAGGTGGCCGTCGCCGCCTGACGCAGGATCAGCGCAGCCGAAGCTGAGGGGAATTCATCTTTGGCTGGATCTACCCACAGGTAGCTCGGGGCCCTACTCTCGCCGCCATGACTGATGTGCTGCGGCGCGGTAGGGCCTCACTGGCGTTCGGCTTCTTCGCCCAGGGCGTCGCCTTCGCCCTGCTCGTGACGCGTATCCCGGCCATCCAGGACCGGTACGGCATCTCCGACGGGCTGCTGCCGGTCTTCCTGGCCGCCGTGCCGATCCTCGCCGGGGCCGGCAGCGTGACCACCGAGCAGCTGGTGAAGCGGATACGGCCCAGCCGGCTGCTGCGCTGGTCCCAGCCGGTGGTGCTGCTGGCCCTGCTCGGGGTCGGGGCGGGCGCGCCCGGGGAGGTGGCCGCGCCGGCGGTGGCGCTGGGGATCTTCGGCCTGGCGGTGGGGGCACTGGACGCCTCGATGAACATGCTCGGTGTCAGCCTTCAGCGGTCCTACGGGCGCAGCATCATGCTGAGCTTCCACGCCGCCTACAGCCTGGGCGGGATCCTGGGTGCCTCGCTGGCCTGGGCCGGGGCGCACTGGCACCTCGCGCTATGGGTGTCGTACCTGCCGGTGGTGGCGCTGCTGCTGCCGGGGACGCTGGTGGGGAGCCGGTGGTACGTGGACGGGGAGCCGGGGCCCGTGCGGGAGGGCCGGGCACAGGGCGGGGGCCTGGTCTTCAAGCTGCTGCTGCCGCTGTGTCTGGTGATGACCTTCGCCTACATCGGGGACTCGACCGTCTCCAACTGGAGCGCGAAGTATCTGAAGGACGTGCTGGGCAGCTCGGAGCAGCTGGCGACGGTGCCGTACAACGTGTACATGGTGACCACGCTGGTGGGGCGGACCATCGGGGACTTCGGGGTGCGGAGGTTCGGTGCGGCGGCGGTCGTACGGCTCGGGGCGCTGGTGGCGGCCGGCGGGTTCGCGGTGGTGGCCGTGGCGCCCGGCGCGTGGGTCGGGATGCTCGGGTTCACGCTGCTGGGGCTGGGGTTGTGTGTGCTGGTGCCGCAGACCTTCGCGGCGGCGGGAAGGCACGCTTTCGAGAATTACGGTCCGGGGGCGTCGGACGCAGCGATCGCCCGGCTGAACATCTTCAACTACGTGGGCTTCTTGATCGGTTCGCCGCTGGTGGGCGCGCTGGGGGATGCCTGGAGCTACCGGGGCGCCATGCTCGTGCCGTTGGTGTTGGTGCTGGTGACACTGGGGTACGCCAGGTCGTTCGCCGCTCAACCGGACCGATACGGTGGCGGACATGAGCGGCCGCGCACAGCTGATGTGGGACGAGGCAGTAACGGGCTATGACTTCGGTCCGAGCCATCCGATGGATCCGGTCCGGCTGGACCTGACCCGCCGGCTGGTCGGTGCCTTCGGGCTCGACCGGGAGCTGGCGGTCGTCGCGGCGAAACCGGCCGGCGAGTCGACGCTCCGGCTGGTCCACCGCGAGGACTACATCGACGCGGTGAAGGTCGCGTCCGCGAATCCGGCGGGGGCCCACGGGGAGTACGGGCTCGGCACGATCGACGATCCGGCGTTCGCCGGGATGCACGAGGTGTCCGCGCTGATCGCGGGACAGTCGGTGGGCGCGGCCGAGGCGGTGTGGCGCGGGGACGCCGAGCACGCGGTGAACTTCGCGGGCGGCCTGCACCACGCGATGCCGGGCGGGGCGTCGGGGTTCTGCATCTACAACGACGCGGCGCTCGCGATCGCGCGGCTGCTGGAGCTGGGGGCCGAGCGGGTCGCCTACGTGGACGTCGACGTGCATCACGGGGACGGGGTGCAGGCGGCGTTCTGGGAGGACCCGCGGGTGCTGACGATCTCGCTGCACGAGCATCCCCGTACGTTGTTCCCGCAGACCGGGTGGCCGCAGGAGACGGGGGCGGGCGCGGGGGAGGGCTCCGCGGTGAACGTGGCGCTGCCGGCCGGGACGGGCGACGCGGGCTGGGTACGGGCGTTCCACGCCGTGGTGCCGGAGCTGCTCGCCGAGTTCCGGCCGCAGGTGCTGGTGTCCCAGCACGGGGCCGATACGCACTTCGAGGACCCGCTGGCGCATCTGGCCGTCTCGCTGGACGCGCAGCGGGCGGTGCAGGTGGCGTGTCACGAGCTGGCGCACGAGTACGCGGGCGGGAAGTGGATCCCGCTGGGCGGCGGAGGGTACGCGGTGGTGGATGTCGTACCGCGGTCCTGGACGCATCTGGTGGGCATCGCGGCGGGCAAGCCGGTGGCTCCGGAAGCGATGATCCCCGAGGGGTGGCGCCAGGAGGTGTTCGCCCGGACGCGGCAGTGGGGGCCGCACCGGATGACCGACGGGCGGTGGCCGGTGGAGTACGGCTCGTGGGAGGCCGGGTACGACCCCGCGGACCGGATCGACCAGGCCGTGCTGGCCACTCGCCGGGCCGTGTTCCCGTTGCGGGGGCTGCTGCCCTGACCCGGGCCGGGGGCTCCGCCCTTTTGCCCCCGTCTCTCCGCCCGCCTGGCACAGTCCGCTGGGATGCTTCCGTCGCAGGCACCCATTAGGCCAACCGTGCGGAATTCCCGGGTTTCCGTCCCGGCACCACCTCCGATGGGCCACCATCGCATCCGTGTTGACCCCCGACCGTCTCCGCGCGCACCTGGTGGCCGTTCGGCTGGCCGGGGTGGTGGCGACCACGCGGGAGGAGAGTCTGCGGAGCTATCGGCTCTTCGCCGCCCGGGATCCGCGCGCTCTGATCGGGATCGATCCGGAAGGCAGCTGGGGGATTCGGGAACTGCTCGGGCTGATGGCGCGGAGGTGCGGGGTTTCGGCCGATCCTCGGTGCACGACCGGACCGGATGTGATCGATCCGGAGCGGACCCTCGGCGCGCTGGACGCCTTCGCCGGGCGGATCCGGGAGGCGGCCCGGCGCGGCGCGCCCGTGCTCCTCGGCACCGGGCACCCGCAGCGGCTGCTCGGCTTCTACGCCGGCTTGGCGGACGCGTTGTCGGCGGCGGGATGTGAGGTTCTCACCCCGGCGCAGGGTCGCTGTGTCGACATATTGACCCGGTTCGGTCTACGCACCCATCGCCTCGACTACGTACGAGGGGTTGCCCTGGTGCGGGAACCGGCGAGCGAGCGCCCCGGTTGTGAGCCGGGTGCCCACAGCCACTCGCCGCTCCCGGTTCGGGTCGCGCTGGACGCCGCGGCGGAGGCCGGCGGGCCGCTGCCCGAGCTGGTCGTCGGCGATCACGGCTGGGTCTGCGGTGCTGGTCAGCTGGGATTCGAGGCGATCGGCCTGGCCGACACGGACGATCCCGCGCTGTTCGTGGGTGAGGCCGAGGGACGGGTGTCCGTCGTCGTTCCGGTTGATGACGCAGTGCGGTCTAGTTACTACCGGCCGCTGACCCGCTACGTACTCAATCGAGCGTGTCTGTCACAGTAGGCCGCCGATGGGAGCACCTCTTCCCCACTCGCATCACCCGCCCCTAGTCTGGGGAGTGAGCACGCAACGACGAAGAGTCACCGGAAGGGGAAGCCGGTGGCCGTCGAGTGCGGAAGGTTCAGGTGTGTCATGGCTGCAGCTGGCGAGAGGCCTCTGAACGAGGTTCAGTTCCTTACCGTGGCGGAGGTCGCCTCGGTGATGCGAGTGTCCAAGATGACCGTGTACCGCCTGGTGCACAGTGGTCATCTGCCCGCGATCCGGGTGGGGCGGTCGTTCCGCGTCCCGGAACAAGCGGTACACGAGTACCTCCGCGACAGCTATGTGGGGGTGGAGACGGCCTGACGGCTACCCCCTGGTGACCAGGGGGTACCCCCTCGATTACGACCTCAGCGCTCGGTTGGGTAGGCTAGCCCCTCGTAGGTCGTGTGGGCCCATGGCGCCCAAACAACCGAGTGATGAGAAGTGAGCGAGGGTAGTCGTGGGCTCTGTTATCAAGAAGCGGCGCAAGCGGATGGCCAAGAAGAAGCACCGCAAGCTGCTCAAGCGCACGCGCGTTCAGCGCCGCAACAAGAAGTAAGCGGCGTCGCGAGAGCGTGGCCCTGTGGCCCCCCACCGTCAGCGGTGGGGGGCCACAGGCATATTCCGGCATGTGCCGATGGGGGAAATTCCGTCACCTCACGCATAGAGGGTCATCACAGCGCAACGACAAACGGCTAGGTTGGCCGCAGACGGGGAACGCGGGACACCGGTTGTGCTGGAAGGAAGGCGCTGATCTTGGGAAAGGTCGTGCTCGTCACCGGAGTGGCCCGGCAGCTGGGCGGCCGGTTCGTGCGGCGGATCCAGCGGGACCCGGAGGTGGACCGGGTGATCGCCGTGGACGCGGTGCCGCCGGCGCACCATCTGGGCGGTGCCGACTTCATCCAGGCCGACATCCGGCAGCCGACCATCGCCCGGGTGCTCGCCGAGACGGGCGCCGATACGGTCGTCCACATGGACGTGACGGGCACGGCGCTGGGCGGCGGGAACCGGGCCTCGGTCAAGGAGACCAACGTCATCGGCACCATGCAGCTGCTCGGCGCCTGCCAGAAGTCGCCGGCCGTGCAGCGGCTGGTGGTGAAGTCCAGTACGAACGTCTACGGCTCCGCGCCGCGTGATCCGGCCGTGTTCACCGAGACGACCCCGCCCAAGTCGCTGCCCAGCGGCGGCTTCGCCAAGGACGCGGTCGAGGTGGAGGGGTACGTACGCGGGTTCGCGCGCCGACGGCCGGACGTCGCCGTGTGCGTGCTGCGGTTCGCCAACATCCTCGGGCCGACCGCGGACACCCCGCTCGCCTCGTACTTCGCGCTGCCCGTCCTGCCGACCGTGTTCGGCTACGACCCCCGGCTGCAGTTCGTGCACGAGGACGACGTCATCGAGGTGCTGCGGATCGCCTCGCACGAGCCCCGCCGGGGCACCCTCAACAGCGGCACCTTCAACATCGCCGGGGACGGCGTGCTGCTCCTCTCGCAGTGCTCCCGGCGGCTGGGACGGCCCACCGTGCCGCTGCTGCTGCCCGCGGTCACCTGGGCCGGTTCCCTGGTCCGTACGCTCGGTATGACGGACTTCTCACCGGAGCAGATCCGGCTGCTCACCCACGGGCGCGTGGTGGACACCGTCCAGATGCGCGAGACGCTGGGCTTCACGCCCCGGTACACGACGGCCGGGGCCTTCGCGGACTTCGCGCACGGCCAGGGCCCCGGGCTGCTGCCGCCGGAGGCTCTCGCGGGTGCCGTCGACCGGATCGCCGCGCTGACCGCGAGGGCGGACGGCCACACCCAGACGTACAGCGCCAAGTGAGGAGAGCGGCAACGATGGCTGACGCCAAGGTCATTCCGTTCGACGACGACCGGTCTCGCGGGAGCGCCGCGCAGCGCCAGGCGCGGCGGCGCAGCGGGGGGAGCCGGCGCGGTGCGCTCGGGGAGCCGGGCGAGATCGGTGCGGTCCAGCCCCTGCCGGGCCGGGAGCGGGCGCAGGAGGATGAGCCTGTGAGCCGCGAGGAGGAGTCGCCGACGCAGCCGGAGGCCGGTGGGCAGGACGGCGGCCTGGAGCGGCGGGTGGCGGCCGGGCTGGCCTTTCTGCGGCGCCGGCTCACCGGGGACTACGAGGTCGACGACTTCGGTTACGACGAGGAGCTGACCGACCAGGTTCTGATGTCGCTGCTGCGGCCGGTGTACGAGAAGTACTTCCGGGTCGAGGTGAAGGGCATCGAGAACATCCCGGCCGAGGGCGGGGCGCTGATCGTCGCCAACCACTCCGGGACGCTGCCGCTGGACGGCCTGATGATGCAGGTCGCGGTGCACGACCACCATCCGGCCGACCGGCACCTGCGGCTGCTGGCCGCCGACCTGGTCTTCGTGCTGCCGGTGGTCAACGAGCTGGCCCGCAAGCTGGGGCACACGCTGGCCTGCGCGGAGGACGCGGAACGGCTGCTGGCCCAGGGCGAGCTGGTCGGGGTGATGCCGGAGGGCTTCAAGGGCATCGGGAAACCTTTCGGCGAGCGCTACAAGCTCCAGCGGTTCGGCCGTGGCGGCTTCGTCTCCACCGCCCTGCGGCAGGGGGCGCCGATCATCCCCTGCTCGATCGTCGGGGCCGAGGAGATCTACCCGATGATCGGCAACGCCAAGACCCTCGCCCGGCTGCTGGGCTTCCCGTACTTCCCGCTGACGCCGACCTTCCCGTGGCTGGGGCCGCTGGGCGCGATCCCGCTGCCCACCAAGTGGACGATCCAGTTCGGTGAGCCGATCCCCACGGACGGCTATCCGCCGGAGGCGGCGGAGGACCCGATGCTGATGTTCAACCTGACCGACCAGGTCCGCGAACAGATCCAGCACACGCTGTACAAGCTGTTGGTGCAGCGCAGGTCGGTCTTTTTCTGAGCTGGGTGGCGGGTTCGGCGGACGGGCTCCGGCGCAGCCGTGTGAAGCCTGCGCAGCGGTGCGAGGACGGCGGCGGGGAGGAGCCAAGCTGTCGGTGCAGCGCAGGTCGGTGTTCTTCTGGGCTGGGTGGTCGTACGACGAGGGGCGCCCCGCTCGGGAGGGGCGCCCCTCGTCGTCGTGACCGTGCCTAGTCCGCGTCCTCGCCGTCGATGCCCAGGCCGGGGAGCAGGTCGGGCAGGAGCGGCGGGATGGTGACGTCCGGCTGACCCGTGGGGGACTTGCCGGCCGACGGGAGGCTGCCGTCGGGCCCGGTCGGCGGTTCGAGCAGACCGCCCGTGTCCCCGCCGATGCGGCCCTCACCGCTGGTGCCGGTGGCCGAGCCGCTCGGGGTGCCGGAGCCGGAGCCGGTGTGCTGCCCGGCGGACGGGGTGCCGCCGGCGGAGCTGGGCGCCGTCGACCGCTGACTGCCGGAGGAGCCGACGGACGGCGACCCGGAGCCACCCTGGCGTCTGCCGCCGCCGGGCTGGGCCGGCGGCTGCGGGAGCAGGGACTGCAGCGGGGCGACCTCTTCGTCTATGGCGTCGAAGACCGACGACACCTGCTGTTTCACATCGCCCAGCTGCACGGGCAGCCTGTCGCTGAGCGCGCTCCATGCCTCGCGGTGGGACCGGGAGAAGGAGGACAGCGCCTGGATGGGGCCGAGGGAGTCCGGATCGGCTTCGAAGGCCGCGTGGAGCAGGCGGTGGCCCTCGGTGACGTCGTGCTGCATCCCGGACAGGGTGCGGCGGATCTCGCCGATGGACTCGTGGTCCAGGTGCCCGCCCCGGCCGCGCTCCAGCAGCCGGCGGGCCTCGCTGAGCCGGGTGGACGCCTGGTCGAGGTAGGTCTGGCCGCGCTGGTCGTCGCCGTCGGCCAGATAGTTGAGCTTGAAATCCTCGATGCCGCGCTTCAGGCCGTACAGCGAGTCACCGGGAAGGGCGTCGGAGCTGGCGGCGGCGACCCCGCCGAAGGCTCCGGCTGCCACGCCCACGCTGAGCCCGCCGGCCGCGAGCCCCTTGGTCAGCCTGGTGCGCGGCCGGAGCTTGCCCAGCGGGCTCGCCCGGTGTGCGCCCCGGCTACGGTGCGAACGCTGTTCCGGTACCGACGCATCCGCCGCCCCCGTGCCCTCCCGGAGCATGGCCTCCATCGCGGCCACCAACTGGGCCCGCTGGACGACCTTGACCTCCGGGTCGAGCTGCGGCTTGGGCAGCGCGCCGAGACCCGTGGCCAGGACCAACAGCTCGCCCGGCTCGGACCGTTCCTCGGCGGGCGGCGGGGATCCCGCCGCTGCGGACTGCTCGGCCGCCGTGTCCCGGTCGGACTGCTCCTCCAGGGCCTGGGCGAAGGCGTTCGCCCGCCGGTGCGCCGATACGTTCGCGATCACTGGCGGCACCTCCTCTCGTCATGACGGTCGACTCCCCAGGGGGTCCTGAGGGTTGCACGCCCACGACCACTTCCCACGATCGAGCGATCGGGGTCGGCCAGGACGTGACCACAGGGAGCCTGTATCCCGCACAACGACTGGCGCGGCACTTGGGTTACGGACAGCGGAGGTCCGGATCGGAAAGGCAACGGGGCTTCACTGAGCGTGAGTTGAGTGTCGCCCACCGTTGCCTCCCTCAGCGGGCGTCGTCCGGCAGCAGGCGGGCGAGGGTCCGCACGGCGCGGTACTGGAGGGTCTTGATGGCACCCTCGTTCTTGCCCATGACCCGGGCCGTCTCGGCGACGGAGAGGCCCTGGAGGAAGCGGAGCGTCACGCACTCCTGCTGCTGTGGGTTGAGCCGCCGCACGGCGTCGAGCAGGGCGGCGTTCGACAGGGACTCCAGGACGGAGTCCTCCGGGGAGCGCTCGACCTCGTTGGCGTCGAGCATCTCGCCGGTGGTGACCTCCAGCCGGAAGCGGCTGGACTTGAAGTGGTCGGCGACCAGGTTCCGGGCGATGGTGACCAGCCAGGCCCCGAAGTCGCGGCCCTGCCAGGTGAAGGTGCCGATCCTTCTGAGCGCCCGCAGAAAGGTCTCGCTGGTGAGGTCCTCGGCGGTGGCCCGGCCGCCGACGCGGTAGTAGATGTACCGGTAGACGGTGTCGCTGTACTGGTCGTAGAGCCGCCCGAATGCCTCGGACTCCCCCGCCTGGGCGCGTTCGACGAGGTCCATCATCCGGGCGCTGTCGCTGTCGGCGGCCGGCCGGCGGGCGGTGGCCGCGCCGGTGGCACGCCCTCGTCTGCCGACGGCGGCGCCGCCGTCGGCCAGTGCGTAGCACGGGCCTGCCGGCGCGGCGGCGGCGAAGGCAGGGACGGCGTACGCGGGGGGGACGAAGCCGCGCAGCGTCTCTTTGACCGTCGCGACCGTTGCGCGCAGCGTAGCCAGGCCCGAGGCGTCAACCCCGACGTGTGGGTACACGGGACTCCCAGAGGCAGAGCTTCCATCACGTGCAGTGCGGGACCGTTCACCCGTCGTGGCGACGGAGGGGTACCGGATTGCGTCTGAGGAGAATAACGCTTCGTACAGGCACTGCTACACCGAGTTGTTCAAATCATCGATTGCGTCGCGTCTGTAACCGTTTGATGGCAGGTTGCGTGCCGCAAGATGATCGCTGAGTGACCGGAAAAGGACGTGTTTCGGTGATGTGCGGGGCATGTTGAACGCGGTGATGTACACAAGCGCGTTCAAGACGCGCGTGGAGCTGCGGCAAGGCGGGCTGCGGGGCGCGCGGCTCGATGTGCGGAGCTGTCGGGCGCTATCGGCGCCGTCGGCTCAACGCGATCGCCGCCGCCGTGCCGCCGGCGACCGCGCCGACGCCCGCCGCCGCGGGGATGCCGACCTTCGCGGCCTTGCGGCCCGTGCGGTAGTCCCGCAGGCGCCAGTCCTTGTCCCGGGCGTGTCTGCGGAGCTTGGCGTCCGGGTTGATGGCGTAGGGGTGGCCCACCAGGGACAGCATCGGGATGTCGTTGTGACTGTCGCTGTAGGCCGCGCAGCGGGAGAGGTCCAGCCCCTCGGCCGCGGCCAGGGCGCGGACCGCCTCGGCCTTGGCGGGGCCGTGCAGCGGCTCGCCGACCAGCTTGCCGGTGTAGACGCCGTCGACCGATTCGGCCACCGTGCCCAGGGCGCCGGTGAGGCCGAGGCGGTGGGCGATGACCTGGGCGATCTCGACGGGGGCCGCGGTGACCAGCCAGACCTTCTGGCCCGCGTCCAGATGGGCCTGGGCGAGGGCGCGGGTGCCGGGCCAGATGCGGTCGGCCATGTACTCGTCGTAGATCTCCTCGCCGATCGACTCCAGCTCGGCGACCCGGTGGCCCTTGACGATCGACAGCGCGGAGTCGCGGACGTCCTGCATGTGCTCCGGGTCCTCGACGCCGGCCAGCCGGAACCACGCCTGCTGCCAGGCGAACTTGGCGAGGTCGCGGGTCTCGAAGAACTTCCGCTTGTACAGCCCCCGGCCGAAGTGGAACAGCGCCGCGCCCTGCATCACCGTGTTGTCGAGGTCGAAGAAGGCGGCGGCCCTGTCGTCGCCGATCACGGGGAACTGCGGTTCCTCCGGCGTGGCGCGCGGTGCCTCCTGCGAGGACTTGCGGGCTGCCTCCGCCGAAGCCTCGCCTGCCAACACGCTCCGCGCCGTGGCGGAGCGCCTACGGGGAGTGAGCCATCCGAGAGCGGCCATGACGCGAGCATAGCCAGTCTGTTCGGTGGTTCCGGAGTCGAGAGGTTGGCAGGGTGTGAACTCTGCTCGACAGGGCCATTAAAGAAGCGATCCGGAATGGGTGCGGAGCGCGCGAGAATGGCCCTTATGAGTCCCCTCTTCCGACGCAGGGCCGAGCCGCGTGCGCGGCTGGTCACTCTGATCCGCAAGCCCGGCTGTCATCTGTGCGACGACGCGCAGTCGGTGATCGAGAAGGTGTGCGGCGACCTCGGGGTGCCGTGGGAGCCGAAGGACATCACCGAGGACCAGGTCCTGCACGACCGCTACTGGGAGCAGATCCCGGTCGTCCTGGTCGACGGTGAACAGCACACCTTCTGGCGCGTGAACGAGGAGCGACTGCGCCGGGCACTGACCGACTAGTACAAACCGGCCGGGAAAGTCGCTTAGGATCGACGGCGGTCTGGTCTCGGGGGCGGGATTCGTGAGGAGAGTGTGCGGTTTTGCCCCCAGTAACGAAGGAACGCCGGTGCGTATGCGCCGGTTCCCGCCAGGGGCGCGAAACCGGCGTGACCCCGGTCACTTCTGCCGGGCAAATCGGACACCATCTTTGTGCACGCGTTCACAAAGACATAGCCTGCTGTCGACGGGGCGGTCTGGGGACGTATGACCGCCTGCAGCCCCGCTCTACCCGCAGGAGCACCGTGGCAACTGGCCGAACACACCGACCGGCGAGCCGTAGCCGAGGGATTCCCGAGGCCACCGTCGCCCGGCTTCCGCTGTACCTCCGAGCCCTGACCGCACTGTCGGAGCGCTCGGTCCCCACGGTCTCCTCCGAGGAGCTGGCCGCGGCGGCGGGAGTCAACTCCGCCAAGCTGCGCAAGGACTTCTCGTACCTGGGCTCGTACGGAACCCGCGGTGTCGGCTACGACGTGGAGTATCTCGTTCACCAGATCTCCCGCGAGCTCGGCCTGACCCAGGACTGGCCGGTCGTGATCGTCGGTATCGGCAACCTCGGCGCCGCCCTGGCCAACTACGGCGGCTTCGCCTCCCGTGGCTTCCGGGTCGCCGCGCTGATCGACGCCGACCCGGCGATGGCCGGCAAGCCGGTCGCGGGCATCCCCGTGCAGCACACCGATGACCTCGAGAAGATCATCAAGGACAACGGCGTCTCCATCGGCGTCATCGCCACCCCGGCCGGCGCCGCCCAGCAGGTCTGCGACCGGCTCGTGGCCGCCGGGGTGACGTCCATCCTCAACTTCGCGCCGACCGTGCTGTCCGTCCCGGACGGCGTCGACGTGCGCAAGGTCGACCTCTCCATCGAGCTTCAGATCCTCGCCTTCCACGAGCAGCGCAAGGCCGGCGAGGAGACCGCGGCGGGCGACGGCGCGCTGCCCGCCGCCACCCCCCGCGACGCGTCCGCCGACCAGGGACCCGACGGGGACGTACCCGCCGTGATGCCGGCATGAGCCTCCTCGTCGTCGGACTGAGCCACCGCAGCGCCCCGGTCAGCGTGCTGGAGCGGGCCGCGCTGAGCGCGGACGCCCAGACCAAGCTGCTCCAGGACACGGTCGCCGCCGAGCCCGCCACCGAGGCCGCGGTGCTCGCCACCTGCAACCGCATCGAGCTGTACGCCGACGTGGACAAGTTCCACGCCGGTGTCGCCGAGCTGTCCACGCTGCTCGCCCAGCACAGCGGCGTCGGCCTGGAGGAACTGACCCCCTACCTCTACGTGCACTACGAGGACCGGGCCGTCCACCACCTGTTCTCGGTGGCCTGCGGGCTGGACTCGATGGTCGTCGGCGAGGGGCAGATCCTCGGTCAGATAAAGGACTCCCTGGCCCGCGCCCAGGACCTGCACACCGCGGGCAGGCTGCTGAACGACCTGTTCCAGCAGGCCCTCAGGGTCGGCAAGCGCGCCCATTCCGAGACCGGCATCGACCGCGCGGGCCAGTCCCTGGTCACCTTCGGCCTGGAGCAGCTGGCCGTCGGCACCGCGGTCCCGACGTGGGCCGAGGGCAAGAAGGCGCTGGTCATCGGCGCCGGTTCGATGTCGTCCCTGGCCGCCGCCACGCTCGCGCGCGCCGGTGTCGCCGAGATCGTCGTCGCCAACCGCACCGTGGAGCGCGCCGAGCGGCTCGCGCTCCTGCTCGAGGAGCAGTACGGGCACAGTCTCACCGAGGACGCGGACACGGGATCCGTGACCGCCCGCGCGGTGCGGATGGACGCGGTGGCCGACGAGCTGACACGTGCCGACGTCGTCGTCTCCTGTACCGGGGCGACGGGTCTGGTGCTCACGGCGGAGGTGGTCGCGCAGGCGGTCGAGGGCCGCACCGGCGCCCCCGCCGCCGAGATCGCCGAAACCACTCGTACGGCCGTACAGACCAAGGCGCCGCTGCCGTCCGCCGGCGGCGACGAGAACTGCCCGCTGGACCTGGCCGCCGCGCAGCCCGGCTTCTCCGTCATGGGCGAGGCCGCCGTGGCCGGCATGGACGCGGCCACCCTGGAGCAGCACGCGGCCTGGGCCGCCGGCGGCACGGTGGACCGCCGGGACCGCCGTACCCCCGAGGCGGACGCCGAGCTGATCAACGCGCTCGCCGCGACCGCCGCGACCGTGGGCCGCATTCCCGAGCGGCGCAGGCCGGAGCCGGTGGCCGAGCGCCCGGCACCCTTCTTCTTCCTCCTCGACCTCGCCATGCCCCGCGACATCGACGCGGCCGTGCACCGGCTGGCCGGGGTGCGCCTGGTCGACATCGAGTCGCTGGCGGACGCGTCCGCCGACGCGCCGATGGCGGCCGACGTGGACCAGGTCCGGCGTATCGTCTCCGACGAGGTCGCGGCCTTCGGCGCGGCACAGCGGGCGGCGCACATCACGCCGACCGTGGTCGCGCTGCGCACCATGGCCGCCGACGTCGTCGCCAGTGAGATCACGCGGCTCGACGGCCGCCTGCCCGACCTGGACGAACGCCAGCGCGGCGAGATCCGCCAGGCCGTGCACCGGGTCGTGGACAAGCTGCTGCACGCGCCGACCGTACGGGTCAAGCAGCTCGCGGCCGAGCCCGGCGGCGCCGGGTACGCGGACGCGCTGCGCACCCTGTTCGACCTCGACCCCGAGACGGTGGCCGCCGTCTCCCGGGCCGGGGACAGCACAGACGAGAAGGACCGACCGGCATGAGTGAGAAGGCTTTGAGGCTGGGGACCAGGCGGAGCAGACTCGCCATGGCCCAGTCCGGGCAGGTGGCGGAGGCCGTCCGCCAGGTGACCGGACGGCCCGTCGAGCTGGTCGAGATCACCACCTACGGCGATGTCTCCCGCGAGCACCTGGCGCAGATCGGCGGCACCGGTGTCTTCGTGACGGCGCTGCGCGACGCGCTGGCGCGGGGCGAGGTCGACTTCGCGGTTCATTCGCTGAAGGACCTGCCGACCGCGCAGCCCGCGGACCTCGTCCTGGCCGCCGTACCGCTGCGCGAGGACCCGCGGGACGTGATCGTCGCGCGCGACGCCCTCAAGTTCACCGACCTGCCGCGGGGCGCCCGCATCGGCACCGGCTCGCCGCGCCGCATGGCGCAGCTGAACGCGTACGCCCGCGCCCACGCGCTGGACATCGAGACGGTCCCGATCCGCGGCAACGTGGACACCCGCATCCGGTACGTCCACGACGGCGAGCTGGACGCGGTCGTGCTGGCCGCCGCCGGGCTCAACCGGATCGGCCGGACCGACGAGGTGACCGACTTCCTGTCGGTCGACACAGTTTTGCCCGCCCCCGGCCAGGGGGCCCTGGCGATCGAGTGTGCCGCGGACAACGCGGACCTGATCGCGGCGCTCGGCGAACTCGACGACCCGTTCACGCGGGTCGCCGTCACCGCCGAACGATCCCTGCTCGCCGCCCTGGAGGCCGGCTGCAGCGCACCTGTGGGTGCGCTCGCCGACCTTCCCCCACTCTCGGCTCCGCTCGAGCGGGGGGACCCCCAGGCCGACAGGCAGATTGTCAAGGAAATGCGCCTGCGCGGCGTCGTCGGCACGACCGACGGCACCCGCATGGTGCAGCTGTCCACCACCGGTCCCGTGCCCCAGACGCACGACCAGGCGATGGCACTCGGTCGCGAACTCGCCACCGAGATGCTCGCCCGGGGCGCGGCCGGTCTGATGGGGGAGCGAGCACAGTGAGCCCCACCGCCCTTCCTGCCGCCGGTCCGGAACACGGGCACGTCACCTTCCTCGGTGCCGGACCCGGAGATCCGGGACTGCTGACTCTGCGCGCCGTGGAGGCGCTGTCGAGCGCGGACGTCCTGGTCGCCGAGCACGAGGTGCTCGACGTGATCCGGACGCACGCCCGACAGGGCGTCTCCGTGGTGCACACGGACGCGGATCCCTCCGCGGTCTCGCCGCCGGGCACGGGCACGCCCCAGCTGACGGTGGTTGACGGCACGTCAACACCCGCCGCTGTCCCGGCTGCTGCTCGGGATGCCGTTCATCTTGTCATGGAGGCCGCGCGGGGCGGCAAGCGGGTCGTCCGTGCGGTGTCCGGGGACCCGGGACTTGATACGTACGCGGCGGAGGAAATGCTCGCCTGCGCCGCCGCCGGGGTGCCCTTCGAGGTCGTCCCCGGTGTCGCGGCGGCGGTCGGCGTGCCCGCGTACGCCGGTGTGCCGCTGCGGGACGCCGCGGGCGCGGACGTCCGGTTCGTGGACGCCCGTACCGCCTCCGACCGCTGCTGGGCGGAGGTGGGCGCCTCGGACGGCACGGTGGTCGTGTCGACGACCCTGGACTCCGTGGCCGCCGCGGCGGGCGAACTGGTCTCGGCGGGCCGCAAGCCGGACACCCCGCTGACGGTGACGATCGGCGGTACGACGACCCGCCAGCGCACCTGGACGGCGACGCTCGGCACGATCGCGCAGACGCTGAAGCAGGCGAAGGTGCTGCCGTCGCCGGACGGCGGCCGGCCGGTGATAGCCGTGGTCGGCGAGCGTTCCGCCGCCGCCCGGCGCGACCAGCTGTCGTGGTTCGAGTCCAAGCCGCTGTTCGGCTGGAAGGTGCTCGTGCCGCGCACGAAGGAGCAGGCGGCGTCGCTCTCCGACCAGCTGCGGTCCTACGGTGCCGTGCCGCACGAGGTCCCGACGATCGCCGTCGAACCGCCGCGCACGCCCCAGCAGATGGAACGTGCCGTCAAGGGCCTGGTGACCGGCCGGTACGAGTGGATCGCCTTCACGTCGGTCAACGCGGTGAAGGCCGTCCGCGAGAAGTTCGAGGAGTACGGCCTCGACGCCCGTGCCTTCGCGGGCATCAAGGTGGCCGCGGTGGGCGAACAGACCGCCAAGGCGCTGGTCGCCTTCGGCGTGAAGCCGGACCTGGTGCCGAGCGGTGAGCAGTCCGCCGCGGGCCTTCTGGAGGACTGGCCGCCGTACGACCCGGTGTTCGACCCGATCGACCGGGTCTTCCTGCCGCGTGCCGACATCGCCACGGAGACCCTGGTGGCCGGTCTGATCGAGCTGGGCTGGGAGGTCGACGACGTCACGGCCTACCGGACCGTGCGCGCCTCGCCGCCGCCGGCGGATACCCGGGAGGCGATCAAGGGCGGTGGCTTCGACGCGGTGCTCTTCACCTCGTCGTCCACCGTGCGGAACCTGGTCGGCATCGCGGGCAAGCCGCACAACGTGACCGTGATCGCGTGCATCGGCCCGGCCACGGCGAAGACCGCCGAGGAACACGGGCTGCGCGTGGACGTGATGGCTCCCGAGCCGTCGGTGCACAAGCTGGCCGAGGCCCTGGCCGACTTCGGCATGAAGCGGCGGACCGCGGCCCTGGAGGCCGGGGACCCGGTGACCCGGCCGAGCGAGCGCCGGCCGGGTGCGCGGCGGCGCCGGTCGACGACCTAGCCCCGGCCGCCCACGGACAGAAGCCGAACGCCCCGTCGTCCCGCACAGCGGACGACGGGGCGTTCGGCGTCCGGTGGTTCCCCGAGTGTGTCCGGCCCGGCGGCTCCCCGCGAGCGTCCGGCGTCCGGCTTCCCGTGTGTGTCCGGCGTCCGGTGGCTTCCCGTGTGTGTCCGGCGTCCGGCGGGTCCCCGTGTGTGTCCGGCGTCCGGCGGCTCCCCGCGTGCGTTCGGTGCTACCACGGAGCCGTGATCTCGCTGGCGTACGGGCCGGCCCGCCGGTGGTGTCCGCCCCTCCCCTCCGCGAACCCGTGGGTGAGGTGCTTCGTCCGGTCAGCCACGGGCTCGCCGGGTCGACGGCCACTGGACCGGGACGGCCGTGGTCGCCGACGTCGCGTCGGCAAAGGCGCATCCGGCGCGGGCGTAGCGTAGAAGGCATGACGAAGTACGGATCCTTCCCCGGTACGCGTCCCCGGCGACTGCGGACCTCGCCCGTCATGCGGCGGATGGTCGCCGAGACGCGACTGCATCCCGCCGACTTCATCCTCCCGGCGTTCGTCCGGGAGGGCGTGAGCGAGCCCGTGCCGATCGGCACCATGCCCGGTGTGGTCCAGCACACCAGGGACAGCCTGAAGAAGGCCGCGCTGGAGGCCGCGGAGGCCGGGGTCTCGGGGATCATGCTGTTCGGAGTGCCGGAGGAGTCCAAGAAGGACGCCCAGGGCACGGTCGGAACCGACCCGGACGGGATCCTCCAGGTCGCCATCCGGGACGTCCGGGCCGAGGTCGGCGACGACCTGCTCGTCATGTCCGACCTGTGCCTGGACGAGTTCACCGACCACGGGCACTGCGGCGTGCTGGACGCCGAGGGCCGCGTCGACAACGACGCCACCCTGGAGCGGTACGCCGAGATGGCCCAGGTGCAGGCCGACGCCGGCGCCCATGTCGTCGGCCCCAGCGGGATGATGGACGGCCAGATCGGCGTCATCCGCGACGCGCTGGACCAGATCGGCCGGGAGGACGTGGCGATCCTCGCCTACACCGTCAAGTACTCCTCGGTCTTCTTCGGCCCCTTCCGCGAGGCCGTCGCCTCCTCGCTGCGGGGCGACCGCAAGACCTACCAGCAGGATCCGGCCAACTGGCGCGAGTCCCTGCGGGAGCTGGAGCTGGATCTGGCCGAGGGCGCCGACATGGTGATGGTCAAGCCGGCCGGTCCCTACCTCGACATCCTCGCCCGGGTCGCGGACGCCGTGGACGTGCCCGTCGCCGCCTACCAGATCTCCGGCGAGTACGCGATGATCGAGGCCGCCGCCGAGAAGGGCTGGATCGACCGGGACCAGGCCATCTTGGAGACCCTGACCGGCATCAAGCGGGCCGGGGCGCGGAACATCCTCACGTACTGGGCCACCGAGGTGGCCCAGCGACTGCGCTGACCGGCACGCGGCTCACCAGCTGTCGATGCTGTCCAGCTCCTGCTGCCAGTACGTCACCTTCAGCGAGCTGTCGTAGGAGACACCCTTGGCGGGCAGGGCCGGCGTCGCGGACGGCCCGCCGCTGCTGTTCGGGGTGTAGCCCTGGAAGGCCACGGTCAGCTTGTGGCCGGTCGTCCCCCCGGTACCGCTGCCGTCGGCGGCCGACAGCAGCGCGGCCGCGTACGCCGACGCGCCGGGAGCCAGGGACACCACGGCCTGCGGCTGGGTGTCCCGGTCGGCCTGCGGCACCCACTGCATCTCGTCGAAGCGCAGGACCGGGTAGTACGGCAGCTCGCAGGTCTTGCCTCCGGTGTTCTTCACCGTCAGCAGCAGGTGGTTGAGGGGCCGGTTGAGCGGCTGGGCGGTGACAGAGGTGTTCGCGCCGTTGCACAGCACCACCGAGCCGCCGGTGGAGGTGCCCTTGGTGCTGTGGCCGGCGGAGGCGTTCGGCCGGGCGCCGGGGGCGCGGGTACGGGCCACGGGCGTGCCGTCCGCCGTACTTGCGGCGGTGCTGTTGCCGGTGCTGTTGCCGTTGCCGCTGTCTTTGCCGCCGCCGGTGGTGGCGCCGCCCTCGGCTGTCCTGGACGCGCCCGTCTCCGCCACCGTCGGCCGGGAGGCGCCCTCGTCCTTGGTGCCCGTTCCGCCGTCGCACGCCGTGAGCGAGAGGGCGGCGACGGCGGTGCCGGTGGCGGCGAGCAGACGGATATGGCGCATAAGCATGGCAAGTCCTCTTTCGGGATGAGCCGGTTGTCGTGCTTGGATGACCAACAGCCTGTGGGCGGGTCCGTCCCGGCGGCCAGCACCTGCGGACGATCCGGGACGCTGGAATGCCCGCACCGGCTGTGACCTGCCACATCAGTCCTTCCCTGGAACGCCCGGGTGGGACGAGGGGGACGGAGGAACGGTGTCGCAAGGCACGTCTGAGGGCGGCTTCGCCGAGCTGCTGGGGGAGTTGAAGAACCGCTCCGGGCACAGTTACGGCACGCTCGCCAAACGGCTCCACATGAGCACGTCGACGCTCCACCGCTACTGCAACGGGGACGCCGTACCGACGGACTACGCGCCCGTGGAGCGGCTGGCCCGGCTGTGCAAGGCCACCCCGGAGGAGCTGGTGGAACTGCATCGGCGGTGGGTGCTGGCGGATGCGGGACGGGGCCGGAAGGGCCCGGAGCCGGTACGGAAGCCGGGGCCGGGTGCAGGACCAGGGCCGGGGACAGGGCCAGAGCCGGGGCCGGGGCCGGGGCCGGGAGCCGAGCCCGAAGCCGGAGCTGTGTCCGTCTCCGGTTCCGGGTCTGTTCCTGCGTCCGAGCCCGGACCCGGAACTGTGCCCGTGTCCCGTTCCGGGTCTGTCCCTGCGTCCGAGCCCGAGCCCGTGTCCGAGCCCGTGTCCGAGGGCGCCCCGGAGGGGGAGCCGGTGCCGGTGCCGGGAGTCGCGTCTGCGCCCCGGCCGGCGACGGGGACGGCGGCGACCGGCTCTCGGCGTCGGCGGACCGTTCTCCTCGCCGCCCTCACCGTCACCGCCCTGCTCGGCACTGTGGCGGTCGCCCTGAACCTGCCCTCCGACGGCGGAAGGCCGGACGGCAAGGGCGCGACGGTGGACGTGCGGGCCGCCGCCCGGGACAGCGCGCCGGTGACGCCGACGGCCGGGAGCCCCACCCCGAGCGGGTCCACCACTCCCTCGGCCTCACCCTCCGCCAAGGCCCCCGCCACCCGCAGCAGCAGCGGCACACCCGCACGCAGGCCGAGCGCCTCCGGGACGAGGCGGACGTCCCCGGTGGCCGCCCCGCCCCTCACGGTCACCACGCACCCCTACGCCTGGGAGAGCCCCTGCTCCCAGCACTACCTGATCGACCGGCCGTCGGCCGACGTCTCTCCACCGCCGCTGGAGCAGGACGCGCCCGCCTGGGTGGACGTACACCATGCGGTGTCGGCGGGGGAGCAGTACGTCACCTTCACCGTGCAGGGCACCGGCGAGGAGACCGTCGTCCTGGAGGGGCTGTCCGTGCGCATGGCGGGCAAGCGGTCCCCGCTCGCCTGGAACGACTACGCCATGGGCTACCCGGGCGTCGGCTGCGGCGGCGGTGTGCCGACCCGGTCCTTCACGGTCGCGCTGGACGCGATGCGCCCCGCGCCCGTACCGGAGGCCGGGAACCGGAACTTCCCGTTCAAGGTGAGCCAGTCCGACCCCGAGGTCTTCCATGTCACGGCCGACGCGTCCGCCTATGACGTCAGCTGGTACCTGGAACTCACCTGGTCCAGCGGGAGCCGACACGGCATCCTGCTCATCGACGACGCCGGCCGCCCGTTCCGCACCAGCGGGAACAACGGCCGGCCGGCGTACGCCTTCCCGCTCGGCGGCGAGAAGTGGCAACCGGCGTCGGACGCCGGCTGAGCGCCGGCCCCGCCGGGCGTTTCCGGCGCGGCGGCCGGCACCGGAACGTGAAGCGGCGGCCGGCACCGGAACGTGAAGGGCTCGGGCTCGGCCCGGGTCAGTCCCACCAGAAGGACCAACTGGTGGCCCCGACCAGCCCCTTGGCGTACGCCCGCACGCTCCCCGGGCCGCTCTGGGCGACGGTGTTCGGGCACAGGGCGTAGTGCTCGGCGGCCAGGACCTCGGCGTCGTCGAGGCTGCCGGGCGGCGCCGCGACGGAGACGACCAGCGTGTCCAGTCCGAGCGCCACCACCCGGATGCCGAACCGGTCCTCCCAGGACCGCAGGACCGCGCAGATCCGGGCTACGTCCCCTTCGTAGTTCAGCGGGCCCGCCCAGCCGATCGCCGCCGGTATGTCGGCGGACCGGCGGGCCGGGACGAGGGCCAGGTGCGGTTCCTCGATCCACTCGGCCCACGTGCTCGGATCACGGTTCACCGCGTCGGCGACCTGCGCGGCCCGCGTCTCCGGGTCGGCGGCCAGAACCCCGGCGGACGCGAGCCCCGGCCACTTGACCCCGAACGGCTCGGTCTCGTCGCCGGCGTACCCGTCCGTCTCCTCTTTCCAGTACTCGGCGAGGACCTCCTCCACATCGTGGTCCCCCGGATACGACACCTCACCGGGCAGCAGCACCCAGTCCTCGATACCGACCCGGCAACTGGCCAGATCCACCAGCACCGGCAACAGCCCCGTACGGGCCGCCGGCACGCCCAGCGCCTTCCAGGTGCCGGGCGCGGAGGGCTTCTCCGCGTGCCACAGCAGGGGTTCGTGCCAGGGCCCGTCGTCCGTCTCGTCCACCAGCCTGCCGGGCGGCAGTTGAAGTCCTAGAGAACGCCCACTGGGGTCGGTGGCCAGCCTGGGCAGCGGGTTGGGAAGAGTCGCCATGCCGCCGACTGTAAGGGGAGCCACTGACAACGCCGTTGGCCGGTGGACCGCCGTGGAGCCGACCGGGAACAGTGGCCGGCTCAGGCCCCGTACCCGGACCCGGCGTCAGACCAAGGTCGTGATGCAGAACGGGTGGCCCGCCGGGTCCAGCAGGACCCGCCAGCGGTTCGGCTGCGGCTGGGTCCCGGACTTGGTGGCGCCCAGCTTCAGCAGGTGGGCCTCGGCCGTGTCCAGGTCGTCGACGCCCACCTCGATGTGCGCCTGCTTCTCCTGGGCCGGGTCCGGCCAGGTGGGGCGGCGGTAGTCGGCCAGGCGGTTGAAGCCCAGGCCCGCCGCGCCGTCCTTGCCGCCCAGCAGGACGAAGTCGTCGGACGCGTAGGCGACGGGCAGGCCCAACATCTCGCCGTAGAAGCGGGACATTTCGGCGGGGTCGGCGCAGTCGAAGGTGACGGCGACGTAGCGGAACGCGGGTGCGGAAGAGGTCTCCGATGTCATGGGAGCGACAGTAGAAGGCGACCAGGACAGTTCCTGTCCTGGTCGTGCGGACCGTGTGGAAAACTTCGCCTCGTGCTCAGCGCGTCCGCCCGTCTGCTGCGTCTGCTCTCGCTGCTCGCCGCCCGGCCCTCCTGGACCTGCGCCGAGCTGGCCGGCCGCTTGGCCGTCACCGACCGCACCGTGCGCCGGGACATCGCCAAGCTGCGGGAGCTCGGGTACAGCGTCGACTCCGACGCCGGGCCCTGGGGCGGCTACCGGCTGCGGGCCGGCTCGCGCGTGCCGCCGCTGATGCTGGACGACGAGGAGGCGCTGGCCGTGGCGGTCGGCCTGCGGGAGGCGGCGCTGAGCGGAGCCCTCGGCGGGGACCAGGCCGCGCTGTCCGCGCTGCTCAAGCTGCGCCAGGTGCTGCCGCCCCGGATCGCCGAGCGGCTCGCGCAGTGGGACGACGCCTTGGTACGGCTGCCCTGGCCCGAGGAGCCGCGGCTGCGGCCCGGCATGCTGCTGGAGCTGGCCGCGGCCTGCCGACGAGGCGAACGGGCCCAGCTGTCGTACCGCGACGGGCAGGGCAGGAGCACGGTCCGGGACGTCGATCCGTACCGGCTCGTCCACACCGGCCGGCGCTGGTACTTCGTCGCCCGGGACGTGGCCCGGGGCTGGCGTACGTTCCGCGCCGACCGGGTGGAGCGTCTGGTGCCCACCGGACAGCCGGTGGAGATCACCGACCCGCCCGATCCGGCTCAGCTCGTCTCCCACAACACGGCGAACGGCCCCTACCCGCTGTCCGCGACCGTCCGCCTCCCCGTCCCCCTGGACCAGGCGCTGCGGATCGTCCCGGCGACGGTCGGCACCCACCGCTCCGACGGCCCCGATGCCACCCTGATCGACATCGGCGGCCCGGACGCGGACGGCCTCGCCCGCTACCTCCTCGGCCTGGCGGCGCCCCTGCGCGTCCTCGCCCCGGACTCGGTACGGCAGGCCCTGCTGCGCCGGACCCGGGAACTCCTCGCCGCCCACACGGCCGACGGCCCGCCCCCGACATGAGGGCGGGCCGTCGGCCGTACGTTGCGCGTGCCGCTCGGTCAGAGCCTGTCGGGCGTCCTGATGCCCAGCAGGGCCATGCCCTGGTGCAGGGTGCGGGCCGTGAGGTCCACCAGGAACAGACGGTTCTCCACGACCTCGGCCGGGTTGTCGGCGGACAGCACCTGGCACTGGTCGTAGAACGTCGTCAGGTGCGACGCCAGCTGGTAGAGGTACGCGGCCAGCTTGTGCGGCTCGTAGTCCGCCGCCACCTCCAGGACCGTCTCGGCGAACCGGTCCAGGTGCAGGCCCAGGGCGCGTTCCGCCGGGGCCAGGGCCAGCTCCGGGTGGGGCACCGGGCGGGCCTCGCCCGCCTTGCGCAGGATGGACCGGATCCGGGCGTAGGCGTACTGGAGGTAGACGGACGTGTCGCCGTTGAGCGAGACCATCTGGTCCAGGTCGAACTTGTAGTCCCGCACGGCGGAGGTGGAAAGGTCCGCGTACTTGACCGCGCCGATGCCGACGTAGCGGCCGTTCTCCGTGATCTCCTGCTCGGTCAGGCCCACCTTCTCGGCCTTCTCGCGCACCACCGCCGTGGCCCGCTCGACGGCCTCGTCCAGCAGGTCCTGCAGTTTGACCGTCTCGCCCGCACGCGTCTTGAACGGCTTGCCGTCCTTGCCGAGGACCGTGCCGAACGCCAGTTGCGTCGCCGTGACGTCCTCGTTGAGCCAGCCGGCCCGCCGCGCCGTCTCGAAGACCATCCGGAAGTGCAGGGCCTGCCGGGCGTCCACCACGTAGAGGAGGGTGTTCGCCTTGAGGTGGAAGACACGGTCGCGGATCGCGGAGAGGTCGGTGGCCGCGTAGCCGTAGCCGCCGTCGGACTTCTGCACGATCAGCGGGACCGGGTTGCCGTCCGGGCCCTTGATGTCGTCGAAGAAGACGCACAGGGCGCCCTCGGAGCGGACCGCGACGCCCGACTCCTCCAGCAGACGGCAGGTCTCGGCCAGCATGTCGTTGTAGCCGGACTCGCCGACGATGTCGGCGTCCCGGACCTCCATGTCCAGCTTCTCGAAGACGGAGAAGAAGTAGATCTTCGACTCGTCCACGAACTTCTGCCAGGTGGCCAGCGTGTGCGGGTCGCCGGCCTGGAGGTCGACCACCCGGCGGCGGGCCCGCGTCTTGAACTCCTCGTCGGAGTCGAACTTCTTCCGCGCGGCCTTGTAGAGGCGGTCGAGGTTCGACATCGCCTCCTCGCCGGTCACCTGGGCGTCCTTGTGGTCCAGCTCGTGCGGGTGCTCGTCCAGGTACTGGATGAGCATGCCGAACTGGGTGCCCCAGTCGCCGATGTGGTGGCGCCGGACCACGTTCTCGCCGGTGAACTCGAGGAGCTGGACGACCGCGTCGCCGATCACCGCCGAGCGCAGATGGCCGACGTGCATCTCCTTGGCCACGTTCGGCTGGGCGTAGTCGATCACCGTCGTGCCCGGGTTCGCAGCGGTCGGCACGCCGAGGCGGCCCGCCTCGTCCGCGTACCGCGCGGCCAGGTTCTCGGTGATCGCCCGGTCCGCGATCGTGATGTTGAGGAAGCCGGGGCCGGAGACCTCGATGTCCTGGATCAGGTCACCCGTCACCACCTGGGCGACGACCTGGGCCGCCAGTTCCCGGGGGTTCGCCTTCGCCTTCTTGGCCAGGGCCAGGACGCCGTTGGCCTGGAAGTCGGCCCGGTCGCTTCGTCGCAGCAGCGGGTCCGCGCCGGCGGCCTCCGGCAGGGTGGCCGAGAGGGCGGACGCGAGGTGCTGCCGGACGTTGTCGCTGAGGGACGTGACCGAGGCCATAGGAATGGGTGCCGTTCTCCTCGTGGGGCGGATGGTCCCGGCCAGTATCCCATGGGGGGTAAAGCCGTTTTCCCGGTCGCCGCACGGTCTGTGAGAATGGGGTGTCACCCCGTTCAGAAAGAAGGACGTGCCGATCGTGGCTCAGAGCACCGAGACCACCGACTGGGTCTCCCGTTTCGCGGATGAGGTCATCGAAGAGTCGGAGCGCCGGGCCCCGGGCAAACCGGTCGTCGTCGCGTCCGGACTTTCCCCCTCCGGTCCGATCCATCTCGGAAACCTCCGCGAGGTCATGACCCCGCACCTCGTCGCCGACGAGATCCGCCGCCGCGGCCACCAGGTCCGGCACCTGATCTCCTGGGACGACTACGACCGCTACCGCAAGGTCCCGGCCGGCATCGCGGGCGTCGACGAGTCCTGGGCCGAGCACATCGGCAAGCCGCTGACCTCGGTCCCGGCACCGCAGGGCTCGGCCCACCCGAACTGGGCCGAGCACTTCAAGGCCGCGATGGTCGAGTCGCTGGCCGAGCTGGGCGTGGAGTTCGACGGGATCAGCCAGACCGCGCAGTACACCTCCGGTGTCTATCGCGAGCAGATCCTGCACGCGATGAAGCACCGCGGCGACATCGACGCGATCCTCGCCCAGTACCGGACCAAGCCGAAGGCCAAGAAGCCCCAGCAGAAGGCCGTCGACGAGGCCGAGCTGGAGGCCGAGGAGGGCTCGGGCGCCGCGGCCGAGGACGACGGCAGCTCCGGCTCCGCCGGGTACTTCCCGTACAAGCCGTACTGCGGCAACTGCGAGAAGGACCTGACGACGGTCACCTCCTACGACGACGACAGCACCGAGCTGGCGTACACCTGCACCGCCTGCGGCTTCGCCGAGACCGTCCGGCTCAGCGAGTTCAACCGCGGCAAGCTGGTCTGGAAGGTCGACTGGCCGATGCGCTGGGCGTACGAGGGCGTGATCTTCGAGCCGAGCGGCGTCGACCACTCGTCCCCGGGATCCTCCTTCCAGGTGGGCGGGCAGATCGTCGGCATCTTCGGGGGCAAGCAGCCCATCGGCCCCATGTACGCCTTCGTGGGTATCAGCGGCATGGCGAAGATGTCGTCCTCGCGCGGTGGCGTGCCGACCCCGGCCGACGCGCTGAAGATCATGGAGCCGCAGCTGCTGCGCTGGCTGTATGCCCGCCGCAGGCCCAACCAGTCCTTCAAGATCGCCTTCGACCAGGAGATCCAGCGGCTCTACGACGAGTGGGACAAGCTGGCGGGGAAGGTCGCCGACGGCTCCGCCCTGCCGGGCGACGTGGCCGCGTACACCCGTGCCGTGGGCACCGCCGCCGGTGAGCTGCCGAGGACGCCTCGTCCGCTGCCGTACCGCACGCTCGCCTCCGTCGCCGACATCACCGCCGGGCACGGGGACCAGGCGCTGCGGATCCTCTCCGAGCTGGACCCGGAGCAGCCGCTGGGCTCGCTGGACGAGGTCCGTCCGCGGTACGACAAGGCCGAGGCGTGGATCAACACGCACGTGGCCGCCGACCAGCGGACCATCGTGCGGGACGAGCCGGACGGGGAGCTGCTGAAGTCGCTCGACGAGGCGTCCGCGCAGTCGGTGCGGCTGCTGCTCGACGGGCTGGCCGAGCACTGGTCGCTCGACGGGCTGACGCACCTCGTGTACGGCGTGCCGAAGGTGCAGGCCGGGTTCTCCGCCGACGCCACGCCGAAGGAGCTGCCGGCCGAGATCAAGACGGCTCAGCGGACGTTCTTCGCCCTGCTGTACCACCTGCTCGTCGGCCGGGACACCGGTCCCCGGCTGCCCACGCTGCTGCTCGCGGTCGGCCAGGACCGGGTACGCAAGCTGCTCGGTGAGTAAGGCCGGGTGAGGCCGAGCGAGCGGGCGTGAGCCCGCAGCAGCCGCACGGCAAAGGGGGCCCTCCTTCCGGGAGGGCCCCCTTTCTCATGCCGTCACGCGATGTGGTCCTCTTCCAGTTCCGCGTTGAAACGGTTGGTGAAACGGTTGACCATGCGGTCCGTCTCACGCACCGGGAGCGTGAGGCCGTACGTCGCCTCCACCGCCTCGCCGAACTGGTGCGGCGTGGGGAAACTGCCGTCTATCGACTTGCGGAAGACCTGGTAGAAGTCGTCCTCGGTCGGATTCGGCTCCGGCACCCCGCCGCCTCCCCCGAGCTCCCGGGTGCGGGTCCGGCTCACCGGGATGGGAAAGCTGCCCGTCTCCTCCGGGGAGGGCTGCTGGAACTGCTGCGGGGGCTGGTCCTCGTACCAGTCCTCGTACTGCTCCTCGGGCTCGTACTGAGGCTCCGGGGGCGGTTCGTAGGCGGGGTCGTACCCGCCGTGGTACTCGATCTCGCGCTGAGCCTGGAACCAGGGGCTCTCCTCGTCCACCGGGGGTTCGCCCGGGTACTGCCCGCCGGCAGGTGCCGCCTGCGCGGGGACGGCCGCCGACTCAGCGGCACGCCCGCCGGCGACCGCGGCGGCGGCCCCGCCCGGCGTGGCGGCCCCGCTCGGCGTGGCGGCCCCGCCCGGCATGGTGGCGCCGGCCGCCACGAGCTGCGGCTGTCGGGGCGCCGTGGGCACCAGCGCCGGATCGATGCCCGCCGCCGCCAGGCCCGCCGGGGCCGTCTCCGCCAGCGGGACGCCGTACCTGGCCAGCCTCAGCGGCATCAGCGACTCCACCGGAGCCTTGCGGCGCCAGGCCCGGCCGAAGCGGCTCTGCAGCCTCGCCTGGTAGACGAGACGTTCCTGCTCCATCTTGATGACCTGCTCGTAGGAGCGCAGCTCCCACAGCTTCATGCGGCGCCACAGGAGGAACGTGGGGACCGGGGAGAGGAGCCAGCGGGTGAGGCGGACCCCGTCCATATGCTTGTCGGCGGTGATGTCGGCTATGCGGCCGATGGCGTGGCGGGCGGCCTCCACCGCCACGACGAAGAGGACCGGGATCACCGCGTGCATGCCCACACCCAGCGGGTCCGGCCAGGCGGCGGCGCCGTTGAAGGCGATCGTCGCCGCCGTCAGCAGCCACGCCGTCTGGCGGAGGAGCGGGAAGGGGATGCGAATCCAGGTCAGCAGCAGATCAAGGGCGAGAAGGACACAGATGCCCGCGTCGATACCCACCGGGAACACGTAGGAGAAGTTCCCGAAACCCTTTTTGATGGCCAGCTCTCGCACGGCCGCGTACGAACCGGCGAAGCCGATGCCGGCGATGATCAACGCGCCGGTCACGACCACGCCGATGAGTACGCGGTGCATCCGAGTCAGCTGCAGTGGCGCTGCCACTCGTACTCCCCTCCCATTGCGTGTTGTTGCGCGCAACAGGGTGGCACACGTGTGCGGCGAACGCGCTGCCGGTCAGCCCCTACGGCCCTCCGGTCAGCTCTTCTTCACGGCCGACTTGGACGGAGATGCGCTGGAGGAGGACGACTTGGACGGGGCCTTGGAGGCGGACTTCGACGCCGACTTCGAGGGCGAGGCCGGCTCCGTCGTCGGCGAAGTCGCCCCGTCGCCCTTGCCGTTGGCCGACGAGACCGCGGCCACGATCTCCTTCAGCGCATTCTGCGCGTCCTTCGCCAGATCGTCGGCGTCGGGGGTCTTCTCGCCCGCGAGACCGGCGCCGTTGTAGTCCACGGTGACCACGACGTTCTCCACCCGGGCGACGACCGTCTGCTGCTTGAACAGACCTTCCTTCTTCTTCAGGTCGTAGCGCACCGTCGTCGCCTCCGAGCCCGTCCCGGACAGCGGCACGACCTTGGGGTTCTTGGCGCCGTCCACCGACTGGGCGTCCTTGACCTGCTGGGAGTAGTACGTGTGCGCCTGGTCGTCGCCGGCGCCCCGGGCGGTGTCCGAGTCGAAGCGGAGCAGGGAGACGTTCAGCCAGCGGAACTGCGAGCCTTTGACACCGTTGTTGTCCAGGCTGTTCCAGGAGCACGAGGCGCGCGACGACGGATCGTCCGAGCTGCCCTTCTTGCCCGACTTCGCGCCCTGCGGGACCAGATCGGTCAGGGTCTTCTTCGACAGCGCCGAGCACGGCTCGGGAAGCTTCTGGTACGCGGCGGCCCGCACGGTCGGGGACGCGCTCGCCGAGGGCTGCGAAGTGCCGCCCGTGGTCGGCTGGGTGCTCTCCTGACCGGACTTGGCCTTGGAGTCGCCGGAGTCCGAGGAGCAGGCGGCGGTGATCAGGACCGCGGGAACGGCTGCCGCGCAGACAAGGGCGCGGCGCAGGCGCTTGACTCGCTGGGCGTGGGCACGGTCGTCTCGCTGGGCTGCTCGCTGCATGGTTCCTTCACTCGTGACGCTCGGTGTTCGTGCGGGTTCCTGCGGGGCCACGGTACGCGGTGAGGGAGCTGTGCGGCTTCCGTTCGGGTGCTTTGCGGGCGGGGGCCGGTGCGGTCGGCGAAGCCGTCAGCCGCCCAGCGTGTCGGCCAGTTGTGCGGCCAGATTACGGGCCCTGTCCTGCATTTCCTCGCTGTCCGGGACCGTTCCGGTGGCCGTCGGCTGCTCCTCGTACTCGAGGGTGACGACGACGTTGGACGTGCGGAACACCACAGTGACCGTCCGCTGTTCGGCCGTCGAACCGGACGTGTTCGCCTGGTCGTCCAGATACGCCTCGTCACCGAGATCGGTGAGCGTGCGGGGCTGTAGCTCGGCGGCCGGGGCGCCGGACTCCGAGGACCCCGAGGCCCCGGAGGAAGACCCCGAAGGCTCCGAGGAGGCCGACGACTTCGGCGACGTCGACGACGGATCGGACGCGGGCGAGGAGGCGGCCCCGCTGGGGGAGTCCTTCGAGGACGACGTCGGTGCCGGGGACTGGGGGGTTGACGAGGAGGCGCTCGGCGCCGGGAGGTCGGCGGCCGTCTGCTTCTCCTGGTACAGCTTCTGCGCCTGGTCGTCGTCGCTGACCATGTTGTCGTACGACACCACGCGCTCGAAGTCGACGGAGAGGCGGTCCGTGGCGCCGGCCGACTCGACCTTCCAGTGGCAGCCGACCTTGCGGTCGGTGTCGTAGGTGAGCGTGGCCTCGCCCCGGTACGCCTGGTCCCGCTGGGCGGGGTCGGCGATCTGCTGGATACCGGGCAGCAGCGAGTCCAGGGCGTCGTGGCCGACCGCGCCGCAGGGTTCGGGGAGCGTGTGGTACTTGCCGGGCTGCGCGGCGACCGTGGCCGTGCCGGCGCTGCCCGGGTTGGCGTCGTCCGGGTTGGCGCCGTCGTCCGTGGAGCCGCTCGTACAGCCGGCCAGCAGCGCCGCGAGGAGGGCGGCGGTGCCGGTTACGTACGCCTTCCGCTGCACGGTCGGGCTCCTCTCGACGGTCTGTGCTCGCTCGGTGCTCCAGTGTCCCCGCCTGTTATTCGCTTGCCGCGGCGGGGCGCCCCCTGGAGACAATGTGTATCGCACGCACTGCCGTGGACGCCGGTCCCCCGTCCCTTTTCATCGACCTTGGCGTGGCTTTTGCGTTTTGCTGCCTTCAAGACTTTTGTTGTTGCTTTCGGGGGAATGAGGAAGATATGTCGTACGTGGAGATGCCGGGCGCCAAGGTCCCGATCCGCATGTGGGCGGATCCGGCGGCGGTCGAGGACGTGGCTCTGCGCCAGCTCCAGAACGTGGCGACCCTGCCGTGGATCAAGGGCCTGGCGGTGATGCCGGACGTGCACTACGGCAAGGGCGCGACGGTCGGCTCGGTCATCGCGATGCGGGGCGCCGTGTGCCCGGCGGCGGTGGGTGTGGACATCGGCTGCGGAATGTCGGCGGTGAAGACGTCGCTGACCGCGAACGACCTCCCGGGGGACCTGTCCCGCCTCCGCTCGAAGATCGAACAGGCCATTCCGGTGGGGCGGGGGGCGCACGGTGATCCCGTCGAGCCCGGCTCCTTCCATGGGCTGCCCACGGCGGGGTGGGACGACTTCTGGAAGCGGTTCGACGGAGTGGCGGACGCGGTCAAGTTCCGGCGCGAGCGCGCGGTCACGCAGATGGGAACCCTCGGCTCGGGAAATCACTTTGTTGAAGTCTGCATAGACTCGTCCGGTGCCGTGTGGCTCATGCTGCACTCCGGGTCCCGGAACATCGGCAAGGAACTCGCCGAGCACCACATCGGCGTGGCGCAGAAGCTCCCGCACAACCAGGGCCTGGTCGACCGCGACCTCGCCGTCTTCGTGTCGGACACTCCGCAGATGGCGGCCTACCGCAACGACCTGTTCTGGGCGCAGGAGTACGCCAAGTACAACCGCACGCTCATGATGGCGCTCCTGAAGGACGTGGTCCGCAAGGAGTTCAGGAAGGCGAAGCCGCTCTTCGAGCCGGAGATCTCCTGCCACCACAACTACGTGGCGGAGGAGCGGTACGAGGGCATGGACCTGCTCGTGACCCGTAAGGGCGCGATCCGGGCCGGTTCCGGCGAGTACGGGATCATCCCGGGCTCGATGGGCACGGGTTCGTACATCGTGAAGGGCCTGGGCAACGAGCTGTCCTTCAACTCGGCCTCGCACGGCGCGGGCCGGCGGATGAGCCGGAACGCCGCCAAGCGGCGCTTTACGACCAAGGACCTGGAGGAGCAGACCCGGGGCGTGGAGTGCCGCAAGGACTCCGGTGTCGTGGACGAGATCCCGGGCGCCTACAAGTCGATCGACCAGGTCATCGACCAGCAGCGGGACCTGGTGCAGGTCGTCGCGAAGCTGCGGCAGGTCGTCTGTGTGAAGGGCTAGGCGCGGTGAGGGGCGTGGCGCGTGTTCGCCGCGCCCTTGCGGGTCACTCGTGCACCGGCTGGAGCGAGTCCAGCCAGCGCAGCAGGCGTTCGCTCTCGCGGCTCACGATGTCCGGCTCGCGCAGGGCGTTGGCCAAGAGGGACATGCCCTGGTAGCCGGAGACCAGGGTCAGGGCGAGGTCGTCGGGGGCGGGCAGGTTCAGGGCGCGGAACTGGGCGGCCGTCCAGTCCAGCAGGCGGCGGAGCACCGCGCCGGCCTCCGCGTCCAGTGTGCCGTCCGTGCGCTTGCCGAGTTCGACGGCCAGGGTGCCGATGGGGCAGCCGTACCGGGCGGCGCTCTCGCGTCGGGCGACCCATGCCTCGACCAGGCCCTTGAGGCGGTCGCGCGGATCCGGCAACCGGCCGAGCCGGCCGGTGAGTTCGTCCAGGCGGGTGCGGTGCTCCGCCAGTGCCGCCCGGACCAGCTCGTCCTTGGTCTTGAAGTAGTAGTAGACGTTCCCTACCGGTACGCCGGCCTCCCGCGCGATGTCGGCGAGCGTGGTCCGCTCCATCCCCTGCTCGTGCAGGACCCGGGCCGCCGCCGCGGTGAGCCGTTGGCGCTTCTGCGACGCCCGTACCCGCCGCTCCACTGAGTTTGTCACCTGACTGACCATAGACAGGGCCCGAGAGGGCGAGGCGGTGGGCCGGCGCGCTACTTCGCGTGCCGTACCGCGTAGATCATCACGAACGCCAGGAAGTGGATGCCGAAGAGGAAGTAGGCGAGGAAGTACCAGACCTGGCGTTCGTCCTTCGTCTCCTGGGCCAGGCGGCGCTTCTCCAGGCAGTCGTCGTCGTTCGTCACGACTCCCGGTGCACCTTGGTGTTGGACGCCTGGGCTCGCGGGCGCAGGACCAGCAGGTCGACGTTGACATGGCTGGGGCGGGTCACCGCCCAGGTGATGGTCTCGGCGACGTCGTCCGCGGTGAGGGGCTCGGCGACACCCTGGTACACCTTCTCCGCCTTCTCCTTGTCCCCGCCGAAGCGGGTCAGCGCGAACTCGTCCGTCTTGACCATGCCGGGGGCGATCTCGATGACCCGGACCGGCCGGCCGACGATCTCCAGGCGGAGGGTCTCGGCCAGGACGTGGGAGCCGTGCTTGGCGGCCACATAGCCGCCGCCGCCCTCGTAGGTGCCGTGGCCGGCGGTGGAGGAGACGACCACGACCACGCCGTCACCGCTCGCCACCAGCTTCGGCAGCAGGGCCTGCGTCACGTTCAGGGTGCCGATGACGTTCGTCTCGTACATCGTGCGCCAGTCCGCCGGGTCGCCGGTGGCCACCGGGTCCGCGCCGAGGGCGCCGCCCGCGTTGTTGACCAGGACACCGATCGTCTTGAAGGCCGTGGCGAACTCGTCCACGGCCGCGCGGTCCGTCACGTCCAGCTGGTACGCCAACGCCGAGTGCCCGGCCTTGGCCAGCTCCTCCGCCAGGGCCTCGATGCGGTCCTTGCGGCGGGCGGTGAGGACGACGCGGTAGCCGGCCTCGGCGAGCTGCCGGGCCGTGGCGGCGCCGATGCCGCTGCTCGCGCCGGTGACGACGGCGATGCGGGAGGCGGCGGACGGGGCGGCGGTGGCCATGGCTGCTCCTGGGACTGCGTCGGGACCTTTCGTCCAGCGTAAGTGAGTCTCAGCCGCCGTTCCGTGGCGCCCACATGATGACGGCCATCCCGGCGAGGCAGATCAGCGCCCCGGTGATGTCCCAGCGGTCGGGGCGGTAGCCGTCCGCGACCACGCCCCACAGGATCGAGCCGGCGACGAAGATCCCGCCGTAGGCGGCGAGGATGCGGCCGAAGTGGGCGTCCGGCTGGAAGGTGGCGACGAAGCCGTACGCGCCGAGGGCGAGGACGCCTCCGGTGATCCACAGCCAGCCCCGGTGTTCCCGTACGCCCTGCCAGACCAGCCAGGCGCCGCCGATCTCGAACAGCGCGGCGACGACGAACAGGGCGGCGGAGCGGAGGATCGGCATGGGGGCAGCTTCCCACGCGGCCGTCGCCGCACTCGGGCGGCGGTGTCCGGCGGCCTTGTCACCTGTTGGAGGGCGCCTGACGGGCGGCGCGCGTGGCATACATCCGTACGGCAGCGGGAGCGCGAGCGGGAAGTGGTGAGGGCCGTGCGGATGCGGGCGTGGGTGTTGTCCGGGGTGTGTGCCGGTGCGGTGCTGGCGCCGGGGGTCGCGGTGGCCGCTCCGGCTCCGGATGCCGATGTGACCCTCCACGGGACTGTGGTGCTGGACGGGGACCAGGTGGAGGTGCGGCTGACCCCGCGCAACGACGGGCCCGCCGCCGTCACGGACGCCACGGTCCGGCTGCGCTGGTCGGTGGCGCTGGCCGACGAGCAGGAGCTGCCCGCCCGGTGCCTCCGGGAGGACGAGCGGACGGTGCTGTGCGGGACCGGGGCGCTGACCGTGGACGCGGCGGGGGAGCAGCTGCGGCTCCCCCTGCGGCTGCGGGAGCGGACGCCGGAAGTGACGCTGGAGATCGACACGGCGTGGAGCTCGGGCGTGCTGGACAGGGACCGGTCCAACGACCGGATGGAGGTGCTGGTCCTGGCCACGGGCGACCCGTACGCCTTCTGAACGCCCTCGGCGAGGGCGGCCCGTCAGTCGCTGTTCTCCGTGTCGTAGCGTGCGCGGGCCTCCTGGACCTCGTCGAAGTGGTTCTCCGCCCAGTCCTTCACGGCGGTGAGCAGGCAGGCGAGGCTGGTGCCGAGCGGGGTGAGCTCGTAGTCGACGCGGACCGGGACGGACGGGGTGACCGTGCGGCTGACGATGCCGTCCCGCTCCAGGCTGCGCAGGGTCTGGGTGAGCATCTTCGGGCTGACGCCGGCGATCTTGCGGCCGAGGTCGCTGTAGCGCCGGGGGCCGGTGGTCAGGGCGGCGACGACGAGGCTGACCCACTTGTCGCTGAGCCGGCCGAGGAGCTGGTTGGTGGGGCACGCGCGCAGAAAGGCGTCGTAGTCGGCGCGGGCCCGTTCGCGGCGCTGGGCCGCGGTCGTGGTCACCATGGTTTCTTCCCTCCGGGTCAGCTACGCACTCTCAGGTAACTACTTACTGTTCGATAGTACCTCTCCTACGGTTGGTGTCGCGGCCGGAACGTGCCGCGCGAACCGTCACGGTCCTGGGGATCGAGGAGAGTTGTCATGCGTGCTGCTGTGGTGAGGACGTTCGGCGGACCGGAGGCCGTGGAGATCGCGGAGGTGCCGGTGCCGGAGCCGCGAGCGGGGCAGGTGCGGATCAAGGTGGCCGCGGGGGCGCTGAACCCGGTGGACGCCGGGGTGCGTGCCGGCTTCTTCGGCGGGGCCGGCAAGACGCTGGGGCTCGGCTGGGACGTGGCCGGGACCGTGGACGCGGTCGGCGTGGCCGCCGCCTGGCAGGTGGGCGACCCGGTGGTGGCGCTCGTCCCGGGTGTGGCCGACCCGCTGGGGGCGCACGCCGAGTACGTCGTCGTGGGCGCGGGCGCGGCGGCGAAGGCACCGGCCGGGGTGGACGCCGTCCACGCGGGCACCCTGCCGCTGAACGGACTCACCGCGCTCCAGGCGCTGGACCTGCTGGACCTCGCGCCGGGCGCGTCCCTGCTGGTGACCGGGGCTGCGGGCGCGGTCGGCGGGTTCGCCGTGCAGCTGGCCGCGCACCGCGGGATCGAGGTGACCGGACAGGCCCGGGCGGGCGACGAGGAGCTGGTGCGGTCGCTGGGCGCCGCGCGCTTCACCGTCGGGGCCGCTCCGGGCGGCGTGGACGCGGTGCTGGACGCGGCGGTGCTCGGCGAACCGGCCCTGGAGTGGGTGCGGGACGGCGGTGCGTACATCGGTGTGCACCCCGGGGCGCAGCCCGGGTCGGTGCGCGGGGTGCGGACGGGGGCGGTGGAGGTGGCCGCGGACGGGGCGCAGCTGGCGGAGCTGGTCCGGCTGGTCGAGGAGGGGGTGCTGACCCTGCGGGTGGCCGAGACCTACGCCCTGGAGGAGGCCGCGAAGGCGCACGCCCGGCTGGCGGAGGGCGGCCTGCGAGGGCGGTTGGTGCTGCTGCCGTAGGGCGGTTTGCGTGGGTGGGCTGGTGCTGCCGGCGTCGGGTGGTCTGTGCGGGTGGGTTGGCGGCGCTGCCGCAGGGCGGGCGGCCTGCGAGGGCGGTTGGTGCTGCTGCCGAGGCGGCCTCGGGGTGGGGTGGTGGCGCTCGTCCCGGGTGTGGCCGACCCGCTGGGGGCGCACGCCGAGTACGTCGTCGTGGGCGCGGGCGCGGCGGCGAAGGCACCGGCCGGGGTGGACGCCGTCCACGCGGGCACCCTGCCGCTGAACGGACTCACCGCGCTCCAGGCGCTGGACCTGCTGGACCTCGCGCCGGGCGCGTCCCTGCTGGTGACCGGGGCTGCGGGCGCGGTCGGCGGGTTCGCCGTGCAGCTGGCCGCGCACCGCGGGATCGAGGTGACCGGACAGGCCCGGGCGGGCGACGAGGAGCTGGTGCGGTCGCTGGGCGCCGCGCGCTTCACCGTCGGGGCCGCTCCGGGCGGCGTGGACGCGGTGCTGGACGCGGCGGTGCTCGGCGAACCGGCCCTGGAGTGGGTGCGGGACGGCGGTGCGTACATCGGTGTGCACCCCGGGGCGCAGCCCGGGTCGGTGCGCGGGGTGCGGACGGGGGCGGTGGAGGTGGCCGCGGACGGGGCGCAGCTGGCGGAGCTGGTCCGGCTGGTCGAGGAGGGGGTGCTGACCCTGCGGGTGGCCGAGACCTACGCCCTGGAGGAGGCCGCGAAGGCGCACGCCCGGCTGGCGGAGGGCGGCCTGCGAGGGCGGTTGGTGCTGCTGCCGTAGGGCGGTTTGCGTGGGTGGGCTGGTGCTGCCGGCGTCGGGTGGTCTGTGCGGGTGGGTTGGCGGCGCTGCCGCAGGGCGGGCGGCCTGCGAGGGCGGTTGGTGCTGCTGCCGAGGCGGCCTCGGGGTGGGGTGGTGGTGCTGTCGGAGGCGGCGGGAAGGGGGCGTGGAGGGGGCCGGAATACCTGGGGTGGGGTGACCGTTGCAGGGTATAGTTGAACGGTCAACAACATGGAGGGTGAGCGACCATGCAGTTCGGGATCTTTTCGGTCGGTGACGTCACGCCGGACCCCACCACGGGGCGCACTCCGACCGAGCGCGAGCGGATCAAGGCCATGGTCGCCATCGCGCTGAAGGCCGAGGAGGTCGGCCTGGACGTCTTCGCGACCGGCGAGCACCACAATCCGCCCTTCGTGCCGTCGTCCCCGACCACCATGCTCGGCTACATAGCGGCCCGGACGGAGCGGCTGATCCTCTCCACCTCCACCACCCTGATCACCACCAACGACCCGGTGAAGATCGCGGAGGACTTCGCGATGCTCCAGCACCTGGCCGACGGGCGCGTGGACCTGATGATGGGCCGCGGCAACACCGGGCCGGTCTACCCCTGGTTCGGCAAGGACATCCGGGACGGCATCAACCTCGCCGTCGAGAACTACGCCCTGCTGCGCCGCCTGTGGAACGAGGACGTCGTGGACTGGGAGGGCAAGTTCCGGACGCCGCTTCAGGGGTTCACCTCGACGCCCCGCCCGCTGGACGACGTGCCGCCGTTCGTCTGGCACGGCTCCATCCGGTCCCCGGAGATCGCCGAGCAGGCCGCGTACTACGGCGACGGCTTCTTCCACAACAACATCTTCTGGCCCGCCGACCACACCAAGCGGATGGTCGAGTTCTACCGGAACCGGTACGCCCACTACGGGCACGGAACGCCCGAGCAGGCGATCGTCGGCCTGGGCGGCCAGGTGTTCATGCGGAGGAACTCGCAGGACGCGGTGCGGGAGTTCCGGCCGTACTTCGACAACGCGCCGGTCTACGGCCACGGACCCTCGCTGGAGGACTTCACCGAGCAGACCCCGCTGACCGTGGGCTCCCCGCAGCAGGTGATCGAGCGGACGCTGTCCTTCCGGGAGTACGCCGGTGACTACCAGCGCCAGCTGTTCCTGATGGACCACGCGGGCCTGCCGCTGAAGACCGTACTGGAACAGCTCGACATGCTCGGTGAGGAGGTCGTGCCGGTGCTGCGCAAGGAGTTCGCCGCCGGGCGCCCGGCGGATGTGCCGGAGGCGCCGACCCACCAGTCCCTGCTGGCCGCAGCGCGGAAGGAGACCGTCGCATGAAGCTCGTCGTCGTCTCGGCGGGACTGAGCGTCCCGTCCTCCACCCGGCTGCTGGCCGACCGGCTGGCCGCCGCGGTGGCCCGGCGGACGCCGGTGGACATCGAGGTGGTCGAGTTGCGCGACCTCGCGGTCGAGATCGCGCACAACTTCACCAACGGGTTCGCCGGTAAGGCCCTGGCCGCCGCGCAGGACGCGGTGGCGGGGGCCGACGGGCTGATCGTCGTCACCCCGGTGTTCAGCGCGTCGTACAGCGGGCTGTTCAAGTCGTTCTTCGACGTGCTCGACAAGGACGCGCTGGCCGGCAAGCCGGTGCTGATAGCGGCGACCGGTGGTACGGCGCGGCACTCGCTGGTGCTGGAGCACGCCCTGCGGCCGTTGTTCGCCCACCTGCGGGCCGTGGTCGTGCCGACGGGCGTGTACGCCGCCTCCGAGGACTGGGGCGCGGAGGGGTTGCCCGAGCGGGTCGAGCGGGCGGCGGGGGAGCTGGCCGTGCTGATGCCGTTGGCTGTGCGGCGGGAAGAGCCGGCGGTGCTGCCGTTCGCCGAGCAGCTGGCGGCGTTGCGGCGCTGATTTGCCCACCCACCCACCCGTCTCGGCCGACTGAAAGGTCACCGTCTCGGGTGGGGGTGGCTCGGTGGGCTGGCGGGGTCGGTGTCTTGGGTGGGGGTGGCTCGGTCGGCTGAAAGGTCGCCGTCTTGGGTGGGGTGGCTCGGTCGGCTGAAACGTCGCCGTCTCGGGGGGTGGCTCGGTGGGCTGGCCGGGTTGGGGGCTTGGGTGGGGTGGCTCGGTGGGCTGGCGGGGTCGGTGTCTTGGGTGGGGGTGGCTCGGTCGGCTGAAAGGTCGCCGTCTCGGGTGGGGGTGGCTCGGGCGGGTGGCGGGGTTGGGGGCTTGGGTGGGGGTGGGCGGCTGGAGGGGGGCTGGGGTGGGTGGCCGGGGGTGGGTGGTTTCGGGGGGTGGTGGCTCGGTCGGGTCGGTGAGAGGCCGGTAAAAAGGGTGATCGTCGGTCCATCGTGGCCGGTCGGACCGACGGGGGTCTTGGCAGACTGGGGAGGTGCCCCAGACTGTGCTGCTCGCCGAAGACGACCGTGCCATCCGTCATGCCCTGGAGCGTGCCCTGTCGCTGGAGGGGTACGAGGTGACGGCGGTCGCCGACGGCGTGGAAGCGCTGGCGCAGGCCCACCGCAACCCGCCGGACGTCCTCGTCCTGGACGTGATGATGCCGGGCATCGACGGCCTCCAGGTCTGCCGGGTCCTGCGCGCCGAGGGCGACCGCACCCCGATCCTCATGCTCACCGCGCTGGTGGAGACCGCCGACCGCATCGCGGGCCTGGACGCCGGCGCCGACGACTACGTGGTCAAGCCGTTCGACGTCGAGGAGGTCTTCGCCCGGCTGCGCGCGCTGCTGCGCCGCACCAGCGCGGCACCCCCCACCGGCGGCCCCGAGGAACCCGTACGGGAGGCGCAGGTCTCCGACCGGCAGCTGGAGGCCGCCGGCATCCGCATGGACCTCCAGGCCCGCCGGGCCTGGCGCCGCCGGCGCGAGCTGGAACTGACCCGCACCGAGTTCGAGCTGCTGGAACTGCTCGTGCGCAACGCGGGCATCGTGCTCGACCACTCCACCATCTACGACCGCATCTGGGGCTACGACTTCGGCCCGGGCTCCAAGAACCTCGCCGTCTACGTCGGCTACCTGCGCCGCAAGCTGGACGAACCCGGCGCCCCCCAGCTGATCCACACCGTGCGCGGCGTGGGTTACGTGCTGCGGGAGGACTGAGTGGGCCGCCGCTGGCGGCTGCCGGACGGGCCCCGGCCGAAGCTGGTCTCCCTGCGCACCACCTTCGCGGTCTCCTTCGCGGCCGTCACCGCGGCCGTCACGATCCTCGTCGGCATCCTGTCGTACAACTCCGCCGCACGGCTCGTCCGCGTCGACCAGCAGTCGGTGTTCGACCAGGTCGTGCAGGACGTGCGGGACGAGGTACGGCAGCACGCGATGGGGCCCGAGGACTTCTCTTCCTCCCGCCCCGGGCACGACCTGGTCCGCCCCGCCCGCACCGACGTCCAGGTGCTCGGCGTGCGGGGGCAGATCATGGACCACGGCAGCCCGGTGCTGCCCGTCACCTCCGAGGACAAGGGGATGGCGGTCGCCCGCCCGGCCGGGCAGGTCGTCCAGCACAAGGACGTACGGGTGGACGAGGACCTGTTCCGGATCGCCACCGTCTCGCTCGGTGACGGGCGGGGCGCGGTCCAGGTGGCGCAGGAGTTCAGCGACACCGAGGACCTGCTGCGGGCACTCCAGCAGCGGACGCTGATCCTGATGGCGGCGGTCGTGGTGGCGGCCGGGCTGTTCGGGTGGTGGCTGGCCCGGCGGATCACCCGGCGCCTGGTGGTCCTCACCTCCGCCGCCGAGGACGTCGCCCGCACCCGGCGGCTGGGCATCCAGGTGCCGGTGGCCGGCCTTGACGAGGTGGGACGGCTCGGGCGCGCCTTCGACCGGATGCTGGGGCGGCTCGCGCAGTCGGAGGAGGACCAGCGCAGGCTGGTGCAGGACGCCGGCCATGAACTGCGCACGCCGCTGACCTCCCTGCGCACCAACATCTCCCTGCTGCGCCGGATCGACGAACTGCCGCCCGCCACCCGGGAGGAACTGGTCGCCGACCTGTCCCAGGAGGCCCGGGAACTGACCGACCTGGTCAACGAACTCGTCGACCTCGCCGCCGGGCAGTCCGACGCCGAGCCGCCGCAGCGGGTGGACCTCGCCGATCTCGCCGAGGACGTCGTCGGGCTGGCCCGGCGCCGTACCGGCCGGGACGTCGTGCTGCGCACGAGCGGTGACACGACGACCGACGGGCGGCCCGGGATGCTCCAGCGGGCCATCTCCAACCTGGTCGAGAACGCGGCCAAGTTCGATCCGGACGGCAAGGCGCCGATCCAGGTCGTCGTCACCGGGCCGGCCCGGCCGGGCACGGTACGGGTGGATGTGCTGGACCGGGGGCCCGGGATCGCCGCCGGCGACCTCGTCCGTATCTTCGACCGCTTCTACCGCGCCGCCGACGCCCGCTCCCAGCCCGGCTCCGGTCTCGGCCTGTCCATCGTGCGCGAGGTCGCGATGGCCCACGGCGGAGCGCCGTTCGCCTTCCGTCGCGAGGGCGGCGGGTCGGTCATCGGGTTCACGGTCGGGGGCGGGATCACCGGGGGCGGCGGCTCCGGCTGACGGGCTGACGGGCTGACGAGCTGACGGGCTCACGCGCTGACGAGCTGACGGGCGGCCCGAGCGGGCCGCGCGGGCGGGCGCCGGGCAGGTGGGTGCCAGGTCGGTGGCGCCGAAGTGGTGGGTGCCGGGCAGGTGGCGCCGAAGTGGTGGGTGCCGGGCAGTCGGGCGCCTGGCGGGCGGCTACCGGGCAGCTGGGTGCCGGGCGGGTACCGGGGGTGCCGGGAAGGCGGGTGCCGGGCCGCCGTCGGTTGAGTACGCGTACCTATCGCTGGGCGGGTAGGCACGCTCATCCCCTCGGCGCGCCCGCGGCCATAACGTCGCCGTATGCCCGAGGAGACCCCGCCCACCGCCCCGCCCGCCGCCGGCCCCGCGCCCACCGCTTCGGGGGCGCGTGCCCTCGGCCTCGGCTGCTCGGGATGCGGCGGTCTCGTACTCGTCGCGGTCCTGGCCCTGGTCGGCATGCTCCTGTGGAACGCCTCGAACGGCACGGACTACCCCAGAGTGGAACCCCAGGACATGGCGAACCGTGCCTTCCGCGACTCGCGGGAGGCGTACGGCGCCATGGGGTTCACCCGCACCCTGCCGCCGGGAGCCGGGGACATTGGCGTCGACCCGCAGAACACGCTGGGTGCCGAGTACTGCTACGACGGCGGTCCGCTGGGGCTGGAGGACAAGACGGTCGACGGCGCCTACCGGATGTATCACGAGTGGGCGCTGGATCGCGTGCCCGCGAGCCAGGCCGTCCCCGGCCTGCGCCGGCTGCACCGGCGGCTTCAGGAGGACGGCTGGGACGTCTCGTCGTACCAGGAGGGCGGGAAGGACAAGGACTGGTCGCTGTTCGTCCAGCGGGACGGCGGGGAGCGCATGTCCTTCACGTGGTACCCGGAGCGGCAGTACTTCACGGGCAGTGCCACCGTGCCGTGCGCCTACGACCCCGGGTGGACGGACGGTGCCGGCGGCTTCCACGGCCCCGACTCCGCCGCCGAGTCCGTGACGCCGCCGGTCCTCGGGCCCGGGAGCCTATGAGCGGCCGGGCAGCGTGAGGAAACCTTCCGCGCGGGCGCTCGCCAGGCCGATCCTCGGGATGTCGCTGCTCTTGGCGAACAGCAGGAACCGGGGTTCCCACACCGGGCGGTACTTGGCGTTGGCCCGGTAGAGGGACTCGATCTGCCACCAACGGGAGAAGAAGGTGAGGGTCGAGCGCCACACGCGCAGGACGGGTCCCGCGCCGAGCCGGGCACCGCGCTCGAAGACCGAGCGGAACATCGCGAAGTTGAGGGAGACCCGCTCGATCCCCAACCCCTCCGCCCTGAGCAGGAGTTCCACCACCATGTACTCCATCAGGCCGTTCTCGCAGGAGCGGTCGCGGCGCATCAGGTCCAGGGAGAGGCCGTGCTCTCCCCAGGGGACGAAGCTGAGCAGGGCGCGCGGTTCGTCGTTCGCGTCCCGGCACTCCAGCATCACGCAGCGGCCGTCGGCCGGGTCGCCGAGGCGGCCGAGGGCCATGGAGAAGCCGCGTTCGGCGGCGCCGTCGCGCCAGTGCTCGGCGCGGTCCACCAGGACGGCCATCTCCTCGGCGGGAATGTCCTCGTGGCGGCGGATGCGAACCGTGTAGCCGGCTCTGCGGACCCGGTTGTGGGCCTGGCGGACCACGCGCATGGCGCGGCCGTCGAGGGTGAAGTCGGCGAGGTCCACGATGGCCTCGTCACCGAGTTCGAGCGCGTCCAGGCCGTGGCGGGCGTAGACCGTACCGGCCTCCTCGCCGGCCCCCATGACGGCCGGTGTCCAGGCGTGGCGGCGGGCCTCGGCGAGCCAGGCGTCGATGGCGCCGGGCCATGCCTCGGGGTCGCCGAGCGGGTCGCCGGAGGCGAGGCTGACCCCGCCGACGACCCGGTAGGCGATGGCCGCCTTGCCGCTCGGGGAGAAGATGACGGACTTGTCGCGGCGCAGGGCGAAGTAGCCGAGGGAGTCGCGGTCGCCGTGGCGGTCCAGCAGGGCGCGCAGCCGGGACTCGTCCTCCGGCGCCAGCAGGCAGGCACCGCGGGGCGCGCGGAAGCAGGCGTAGAGGACCAGCAGGAACGTGACGGCCATCAGGATGTTGATGACCATGTCCGCCCAGCGCGGGGCCTGGACGGCGGCGACGCGGTCGGCGAGCGGGCCGACGCTGACGCCGCGCAGCAGGCTGTACGCGATCTCGTCCTTGAGGGCGGCGCCGGGCACCTTGTTCGTCGCGTGCGCCAGGAGGGTGCCGAGGCCGCCGCTGACGAGGGTGCCGCCCACGCCGACGGCGAGGGCCAGGCGCGGGTTGGAGCGGTCGCCGATGGCGTCGAACTCGCGCCGGCCGATCAGCAGGGCGGCGACGAACAGGCCGGTGAGGGCGGCGGAAACCCAGTTGAAGGCGTGTTCGCGGTAGGGGGCGTGGGTCAGGGCGACGGCGTAGAGGCCGAGGAGTGAGCCGGCGAGGAGGAGGTTGAACAGCCAGGCGGCTCGCTTACGGCGGCGCATCACCACCGCGAGGAACAGGGCGAGGGCCGCCGAGCCCAGGCCGGCGGTGGCCAGGTACGGGGTGAAGTACTCGCCCGCGTTGTGCTCGTGCACCTCCTCGCGGAAGGGGAGGGACATGACCGCCGCGATGTTCAGCACGGCCAGCAGGCGCAGGTACCAGACGGTCGCCGTGGCGGCGCGGGCGCGCAGCTGGCCGTCGCCGGGGGAGGTGCGGAGAGGGGACGGGAGGAGGCGGACGGCGCGGCCGGGGCCGCGGGGAGCGGGAACCCGTGGCGGGGCCAGGGTCGTCTGTGGTGCGGGCATGAGGAGTGGTCACCCTTGGGGACGGGGCGGCGCAGACCCTGCGGTTTGCAGGGAGCGGTGCGCGGGCGTACGGGGATTCGCACAGCCGGCGCACAGCGTCTCATTCTCGACGACCAACGCCGCACCGGGCCACCACCGACTGCCACCACCGAGTGCCACCACCGACTGCCACCACCGACTGCCACCACCGACTGCCAACTGCCGTCGCCGAGCGGATCCGCGGACTGCCGTCGCCGTTGCCCTTGCCGAGCGGAGCCACCGTCAGTTGCTGCCGCTGGCACTGCCGCTGCCGGTCGGTGGTTGTCAGCTGGCGGTCGGCGGCTGTCGTGCCGGCCGCCTCGGTTGTCGCTGCCGTGCTGCCCTCAGCTGCCGTTGCCGATGCCGCGGCGGGCCGCCGTCAGCAGCCAGGCCAGGTTGCCCACCGCCGCTCCCGCGGCCACCGTGGCGACGATCACCCCGCCGGTCGCGAGGCCGTCGCTGAACAGGTGCGGGCGCCGGTCCAGGCTGTGCAGACCGAAGCCGCACAACTCGTACACGCCGACAGCGGCGATGGCCATACTGACGACCAGCACGGTCAGCGTCGGCGCGAGACTGCTCGCACAGACCTCCGTGCCGGGTTCCGTCTCCGTGATGTCCTGCATGCGTCCCCCGGTTGAACAGGCTTGTGAACAGCCCGGTAGGGGCTGGCTGTTGGGAACCTACGATACGTAGGGTCGGTGGGGTCCGGCGCCGTACGCGGCGCGCTGACGGGGGGACGAGGCGCACGAGGTCACTCCGACGCGTTCTGCCGGGTGCGGCGGGCGTAGGCGCGGGCTGCGCGGGCGCGGTCTCCGCAGCGGGTGGAGCACCAGTGCCGGCGGCCGTGGCGGAGCAGGTAGCGGTTGCAGGGCGGGGAGCCGCAGGCGGTGAGGCGCTCCGCGTCCGGCCCGGTCAGCAGATCGGCGGCGTCGGCGGCGAGGGCCGCCAGGGCGTGCTCGACGAGCTGGGTGGTGGGGTGGGCGGCGGCCCGGTACAGGCCGCGGTCCGGGGACCAGTGCAGCAGCGAGGCGGCCGGGGCCAGGCTGAGCGCGTCGTTGAGGGCGTCGAGCGCCTCGGCCGGGGCCGGGTGGCCGTCGATCCGGGCGGCGAGCAGCGCGCGGACCTGCTCACGCAGGGCGCGCAGCCTGCCGGCGCAGCTCTCGCGCAGGTCGGCGGCGTCCGGGGCGAGGCCGCGGGCCACCAGCCAGTGCCGGGCGGCGGAGGGGGTGCCCAGGAGGTCCGCCGACTGGCCACCCGGAAGGGTGAGCGCGGTGTTGGCGAGGTCGAGGGCGGGGTGCTGTGCGGCGCCGGGGACGGGTGGCAGGGGCGGCTCGGGGCCTCGTCCGGCAGGTGGCTTCGCGTGGCCGCGTACGGGCTGCCCCACGCGCGCCCCCATGAGTGCCTCGTCGCTGTCTCTCATGCATCTCATGTTAGGGCTTGCCTTCATCCGTGAGAAGAAGCTAGCGTCTCTCACGGATGAAGCCGAATCTTTCCATGAGGTGAGCGGAATGCAGACACCGGTCCAGGTCCTCGGCGGTCCCACCGTCCTCATCGCGTACGGCGGCCTCCGCTTCCTCACCGACCCGACCTTCGACGACCCCGGCGACTACCCGGCGCCCAGCGGCCGGGTCCTCACCAAGACCGCGCCGCCCTGCACCCCGCTCGCCGAACTCGGCCCCGTCGACGTCGTCCTGCTCTCCCACGACCAGCACGCCGACAACCTCGACCACTCCGGCCGCGCGCTGCTCGCCGACGTCCCGCGCACCTTCACCACGCCCGCCGCGGCCGGCCGGCTCGGCGGCACCACCGAGCCCCTCACTCCCTGGCAGTCCGTGGACCTGCCCCGCCCCGACGGCGGCACGCTCACCGTGACCGCCGCCCCCGCCCTGCACGGCCCCGAGGGCTCCGAGTCGATCGTCGGCGAGGTCACCGGCTTTCTGCTGACCGCCGCCGACCTGCCCACCGTCTACGTCAGCGGCGACAACGCCTCCCTGGACCTCGTCAAGGAGATCGCCGCCCGCTACGCCCCCGTCGACACCGCCGTCCTCTTCGCCGGCGCGCCCCGCCTGCCGGTCCTCGACGACGCTCTCCTCGTCCTCGACGGCACCGGCACGGCGACCGCCGCCCGTCTCCTGGAGGCCCGCCGCGTGGTCCCGGCCCACTGCGACAGCTGGGCGCACTTCACCGAGACCCGGGACGACGTGGTGCGGGCGTTCGAGGAGGCGGGGCTGGCGGACCGCCTGCAACGGGACTGACCGGCGGCTCACCGCGCCCTGTCGCGCAGGAACACCGCGCTGGTGAGGGTGCCCAGGAGCACCAGGGCCGCGTTCAGCGCGATGGCGGTTTTCAGGCCGCCGAGGACGGCCAGGGTGCCCGTACCGGACATGGCGGCGGTGGCCACGGCACTCATCACCGGCGTGCCCATGGTGATGCCGATCTGCTGGGTCATCGTCGCGAGGCCCGTGGCCAGGCCCTGCTCGTCGTCGGCGAGACCGGACGTGGCGGTCACCATGAAGCCGACGATGACCAGCATGTTGCCCACACCGCCCGCGAAGGTCGCGGCCAGCAGCAGCCAGAGCGAGGAACGGCCGGTGCCGAGCCCGAGCAGGGCCGCCGTGAACAGGGCCTGGACGAGACCGCCGGCCAGGAGCGCCCGAGTGGCACCGAACCGGCCGATCAGCCGCGGGGCGAGAGTGCCGCCGACGACCGTCCCCGCGCCCAGCACACCGAACGACAGCCCGGCGGCCAACGGGGAGAAGCCGAGCACCTCCTGGAGGTAGAGGGTCAGCAGGAACACCAGGGACGTCTCGGTGAGGAATGCGATCAGACCGGCGCCATTGCCCCAGGCCACCGACCGCCTGCCGAACACGCTCGGCGGCACCAGCGGGGCGGACACCCGGCGTTCGACGACCGCGAACAGGAGCAGCAGCAGCGCGCCGGCCGCCAGCGGCAGCAGCGTGGCCGGCGCACCCCAGCCGTGCTCGCCGGCCTGGGTCAGGCCGAGGATGACGGCCAGCAGTCCGAGCGTGACCGTGACGGCCCCCGGTACGTCCAGCTTCGGCCGCTCCTCGGGCCGGGACTCGGCGATGACCGCGGGCGCGACCAGGAGCACGGCGAGCGCCACCGGAACATTGATGAAGAAGGCCCAGCGCCAGGACAGCAGGTCCGTCAGCAGGCCGCCGAGGATCGCGCCCGTGGTGAAACCGGCCGACATCAGCGCCCCGTTGAGGCCGAGCGCCTTCTCCCGCAGCGGGCCCTCCGGGAAAGACGTCGTCAGCAGTGAGAGCCCGGCCGGGGTCACCGCGGCGGTGGCCAGTCCCTGGAACACCCGGGCCGCGATGAGCACTTCCGGACTCTGCGCCAGTCCGCCCGCCAGCGAGGCCGCGCCGAGGACCACCAGACCGCCGAGGAACAGCCGGCGACGGCCGAAGAGATCGGCGACCCGCCCGAACAGCAGGGTGAACCCGGCCGCGCACAGGGCGAACGCCGTGCCGATCCACTGGAGACGGTCGAGCGAGAAGCCCAGACCCGCGCCGATCACCGGCAGGGCCACGTTCAGGATCGAGAAGTCCACGGCCAGCATGAACTGGGCGGCCAGCAGCAGCACCAGCACCAGGCGCAGCCGTGGGGTCAGGGCGGCGGGTGCGCCGACCGGTTGTGTCGCTACGACGGACATGACGAGGTGGTCCCCTCTGGATGACGGAGCTCGAGCGGCGAAGTCGCCGGACACGAGACTCGTCCGGGCGCGCCGCCCCAGCCAGCACCCCCGCGCGACCGGTCAGCGCGAGGGTGGTCATCGCACGACCACCCTCACGCATACCGTTCGCGCGGCCCGACGGGCAGGATGGACGACGACCGCCCTGCACCCCGGAGGCAGACATGGACGCCCCGTCCGAACTGGGAGAGTTCCTCAAGTCCCGCCGTGCCGCGGTACGGCCGGAGGACGTCGGCCTCGCGACCGCACCGGAGCGCCGCCGGGTGGCCGGGCTGCGCCGCGAGGAACTGGCCCTGCTCGCCGGCGTCAGCATCACCCACTACACCCGCCTCGAACAGGGCCGGGCGACCGGTGTCTCCGACTCCGTGCTGGACGCCGTCGCCCGCACCCTGCGGCTCACCGAGGACGAGACCGACCACCTCAAGGACCTGGCCCGCCCCACCGTCCGGCGCCGCCCGGCCGCGCCCCGCGCCGAGCACGCGACCCCGTCGGCCCGTCAGCTGCTCGCGGCCATGACGGACGTACCCGCGCTCATCCTGGACCGGCGGGGCGACGTCCTGGCCTGGAACCGGCTCGGCCACGCCCTGCTCGCCGGGCATCTGCCCTGGGAGGGGCCGGAGGCACCCGCCGTGCGGCCGAACCTGGTCCGGATGCTGTTCCTGGACGAGCGGTACCGGGAGCGGTACCCCGACTGGAAGGAGGAGGCGCACCTCGCGGTCGCCTCCCTGCGCCTGGTCGCCGGCCGGCACCCCGACGACCGGGCGCTGGCCGAGCTGATCGGCCGGCTGTCCATCCAGAGCGACGAGTTCACCGCGCTCTGGGCCCGGCACCCGGTCCGCACCTGCACCTCGGGGCGCAAGTCGCTGCACCATCCGACGGTGGGCCCGCTGGAGTTGAGCTTCGAGAACCTGAGCCTTCCGGGCTCCGCGGGCCGGCGTCTCATCGCCTACACGGCCGAGCCCGGCTCCCCGTCCGACGCCGCCCTGCGTCTGCTGGCCAGTACGACGACCAGCTGGGTGATCAGTTCGACCACACGGGCCTCGTAGGCGACACCGCGGACCCGACCCGCCCCCTGCGCGGCCCCGGCGCCCCCGGCCTCCTGGTGGCCGACGACCCGCCTACGTCCCCCGGGAGCTGCGGCCGGTCGCCGCGGCGGGGAGGAGTGAAGCGCAGGATCACACCGGCGAAAGGGCTTACGGCCACACCAGGCAGTACGGCTGATGCCCCGCCTCATGCAGCCGGTGGCTGAAGTCCTGCCACTCGTGCAGCAGCTGGTACACGTTGAAGGCGTCCCGTGGGCCGCCCCGGTCCGGGACCGTCGACCAGATGAAGGCCGCCGCGCCGACCGCTTCCTCGCCGATGCCGCGCAGGGGGTCGACCACGGTCATGGGCAGTTTGACGACCGCGTAGTCGGGATGCAGGACGACCAGTTCCAGGGGCGGCACCTTGTGCAGGGGAACGCCCTCGATGCCGGTCAGCACCATCGCGGCCATCGTCTCCGGCTTGATCTTGGTGAACATGCCGTTCATGCCCAGCTCGTCGCCGCCGAGTTCCTCGGGACGCATCGAGATGGGGACACGGGCCGCGGTCGCGCCGTCCGGCGCGCCGAAGTATTTGTACGTCACCCCCACCCGACCACCGTTCCTGCTCCCTGCCCGGAGGCGGTCGGCGCGCAGCCCCTGTGCCTCACGTGCGTCGGCCTGATGTGTGTCTCTCTGACGTGCTTCGGTCGTTTCCTCCGCGTCGCGCCGGTGCCTTCCCCGCCGGGCACGTCGAGGACCCAGGTCATCAGTCCCCTCGCCCAGTCCGCCACCGCGATGCATATCTCCACCCGACTGCTTTTCTAGGACGCGTGGCCCCCGCCGCGCAACCCGATCATCGTGTCAGTGACCTCCCCCACGTCCGCCCGCCGAAACGTGCGGTGGAACAACAGTCCACGAGGAACTGGCGGCCCCTGATCATCCGGCCCTGATGATTACGTGCGTATGGGCTCTGTGTATCAGGTGTCAGTCTCGCAGATGCCCGCCGAATGGCGACGCTTTGATCTTGAGGTCGTCCACGGTCCGCCCGGGACGCGGCCTACCCTGAGGAGGTCACCCCGCAACCGGAGTCCGAGAAGCCGGAGAAGCCGCACGTCATGAGTGCCATGAGCGAAACGCCCTATCCCTACGACGCGCCCGCCTCACAGGCGCTCTTCGACCGCGCCTCCGTCGTCACGCCGGGCGGAGTGAACTCCCCGGTGCGCGCCTTCCGCGCCGTCGGCGGCACCCCCCGTTTCATGGTGTCGGGCAAGGGGGCCTACCTCACCGACGCCGACGGACGCGAGTACGTCGACCTGGTCTGCTCCTGGGGCCCCATGATCCTCGGGCACTCCCACCCCGAGGTCATCGCCGCCGTCCAGGACGCCGTCGCCCGCGGTACGTCCTTCGGCACGCCCGGCGAGGGCGAGGTGGCGCTCGCCGAGGAGATCGTCGCCCGCGTCGAGCCCGTGGAGCAGGTGCGGCTCGTCAGCAGCGGCACCGAGGCGACCATGTCCGCCATCCGGCTCGCCCGCGGGTTCACCCGGCGGTCCAAAGTGATCAAGTTCGCCGGGTGCTACCACGGGCACGTCGACTCGCTGCTCGCCGCGGCCGGGTCCGGCGTCGCCACGTTCGCGCTGCCCGACACCCCGGGCGTCACCGGCGCCCAGGCCGGCGACACGATCGTGCTGCCGTACAACGACCTGGAGGCGGTGCAGGAGGCGTTCCACCGGCACCCCGGTGAGATCGCGTGCGTGATCACCGAGGCGTCGCCCGGCAACATGGGCGTCGTGCCGCCGGACCCCGGGTTCAACCAGGGCCTGAAGGACGCCTGCGGCAAGAACGGTGCCCTCTTCGTCTCCGACGAGGTCATGACCGGCTTCCGCACCAGCCGCGCCGGGTGGTACGGCGTGGAGGGCGTCAAGCCCGACCTCATGACCTTCGGGAAGGTCATGGGCGGTGGCTTCCCGGCGGCCGCGTTCGGCGGGCGTGCCGACGTCATGGCCCACCTCGCCCCGGCCGGGCCGGTGTACCAGGCCGGCACCCTCTCCGGTAACCCCGTCGCCACCGCCGCCGGTCTCGCCCAGCTGCGGCTGCTCGACGACGCCGCCTACGACAAGGTCGACGCCGTCTCCGAGCAGATCCGGACGCTGGTCAGCGAGGCGCTGTCCAAGGAGGGCGTCGCCCACCGGCTGCAGACCGCCTCCAACATGTTCTCCGTGTTCTTCACGGACCGGCAGGTGCGCGACTACGAGGACGCCAAGCGGCAGGAGTCGTACCGCTTCACCGCGTTCTTCCATTCGTTGCTGGCGAACGGCGTCTATCTGCCGCCGTCGTCCTTCGAGTCCTGGTTCGTGTCCACGGCCCATGACGAGCGGGCCATCCAGAAGATCGCCGACGCCCTTCCGGCGGCGGCCCGGGCGGCTGCGGAGGCCACTGCGGAATGAGTGACACCAAGGACATCACCGTCGTCCACCTGATGCGGCACGGCGAGGTCGAGAACCCGGACGGGATCCTGTACGGGCGGCTGCCCGGCTACCACCTGTCCGAGCTGGGCCGGCAGATGGCCGAGCGGGTCGCCGAGCACCTCGCCCCGCGGGACGTGACCTACGTCTGCGCCTCCCCGCTGGAGCGGGCGCAGGAGACGGCCACCCCGATCGCCAAGGCGCACGGGCTGGACCTCGACACCGACGAGCGGCTGATCGAGGCCGACAACGTCTTCCAGGGCAAGACGTTCGGCGTCGGGGACGGCGCGCTGCGCAACCCGGACAACTGGAAGCACCTCGTCAACCCGTTCCGGCCGTCCTGGGGCGAGCCGTACGTGGACCAGGTCGTGCGGATGATGGGTGCGTTGAACGCGGCCAAGGACCGGGCACGCGGGCACGAGGCGGTGCTGGTCAGCCATCAGCTGCCGGTCTGGATCGTGCGGTCGTACATCGAGCGGCGCCGGCTGTGGCACGACCCGCGCAAGCGGCAGTGCACCCTCGCCTCCCTGACGACTTTCACATATCAGGGCGACAGGATCGTGTCCGTGGGCTACAGCGAGCCCGCCATCGATCTCGTCCCGGTCCATCTGCGTGCCGGCGCCAAGCCCCAGAAGGGCAAGGGCGCGGCGCAGGGGAAGGCGTTCGGGGCCTGACCGCCCGTCACTGACAGTCCGTTTGAGGTGGCTTAGCGCACCTTCGCGGCATCCGTCACGAAAATCACACAAATCAACGGAACCTCCCCGATCGTCACACCCTCTGACTGGGTGACCAGCAGGTAGCGACGATCGGGGATTTCCATGCGCACCTTCTCCCGGAACCTCTCCCGGAGGGGAGTACTCGGCCTCGGCGCGGGCGCGGCGGCCGCCGCCTCGCTCGCCGGCTGCGGCGGTTCCACGTCCTCGGACGACGCCGGGCACCCGGACGGTTCCGGCAAGGGCGGGACCGAGCAGGGGAGCAAGGCGGGCGGGCACCCGGCGCGGCCCATCGGCGACGGCTCCACCTCCTTCACCGGCAAGCAGCCGCACCAGCCGGCCAAGCCCGAGCCGCTGGAGCCGGGACAGACCCCGCCGCAGTTCGTGGTCTTCTCCTGGGACGGCGCCGGTGAGGTCGGCAACGGCCTCTTCCCGCGCTTCCTGGATCTGGCCAAGGAGCACGGCGCGAGCATGACCTTCTTCCTCTCGGGGCTGTACCTGCTGCCCGAGTCGAAGAAGCGGCTGTACGAGCCCCCGAACAACCGGCGCGGCGCCTCCGACATCGGCTACCTCACCGACGAGCACATCAAGGCCACGCTGAAGAACGTGCGCCGGGCCTGGCTGGAGGGCCACGAGATCGGCACCCACTTCAACGGGCACTTCTGCGCCGGCTCGGGCACGGTCGGCAACTGGACCCCGCAGCAGTGGGGGGACGAGATCCGGCAGGCCAAGGCGTTCGTGAAGGAGTGGCGGACCAACACCGGCTGGACCGATCTGCCGTCGCTGCCGTTCGACTACGACAAGGAGCTGGTCGGCGGCCGTACGCCCTGTCTGCTCGGCCAGGACAACCTGCTGCCCAAGGCCCGCGAGCTGGGCTGGCGCTACGACGCCTCCTCGCCGGGCGGCCGTCAGGTGTGGCCGGAGAAGCGGAAGGGCATATGGGACCTGCCCCTCCAGCAGATACCTTTCCCCGGACGTTCGTTCGAGGTCCTGTCCATGGACTACAACATGCTCGCCAACCAGTCGGTCAACTCGACCAAGGCGCCCTCGTACAACTACCCGGGCTGGCGCAAGCAGTCCGCGCAGGCGTACATCCAGGGATTCCAGCGGGCCTACGAGTCGAACCGGGCGCCCTTCTTCGTCGGCAACCACTTCGAGCAGTGGAACGGCGGCATCTACATGGACTCCGTCGAGGAGGCCATCAAGCACATCGCGCGGGAGAAGGAGAAGGGCGCCGACGTGCGGCTGGTCTCCTTCCGGCAGTTCGCGGACTGGATGGACGTGCAGAAGCCCGAGGTGCTCGCCAAGCTGCGCACGCTCGGGGTCGGGCAGCAGCCCGCCGGGGGCTGGAAGGAGTTCCTGCGCAAGGGCGGGTCGGCCTCCTCCGATGCCGCCTGATCGGGGCCTGGTGTCCGAAATGCCCTGTGTAAATACGCCCTGAAATGCGGTTTTCCGCCCGGCAGGGGGGTGGGCGAAATCCCCGGAACAGGCATGCGAAACTTTTCACATGAGTACCCGTAGCCGCGCCGTCCTGCTCACCGCCGCGGCCGCCGCCGCGGCCCTGGCCCTGTCCGCGTGCGGTAAGGGCGGCATCTCCGGTGGCGGTGGCGACACCAACTTCGTCACCGGCGACAACGGCATCGACACCGTCCCGGCCGGCAAGCGCGCCCCGGCCCCGGACCTGTCCGGCAAGACCATCGACGGCACGACCCTCGACGTCGCCGACTACAAGGGCAGGGTCGTCGTCATCAACGTCTGGGGCTCATGGTGCGGGCCCTGCCGCAGCGAGGCGCCGTACTTCGCCAAGGTCTCGAAGGAGTACAAGGACAAGGGTGTCCAGTTCGTCGGCATCAACACGCGGGACACCAGCACCACCCCCGCGCTAGCCTTCGAGAAGGACCACGGCGTCGGGTACCCGAGCCTGTACGACCCCACGGGCAAGCTGATGCTCCGCTTCAAGAAGGGCACCCTCAACCCGCAGCTCATCCCCTCCACGCTCATCATCGACCGGCACGGCAAGGTCGCCGCGCGGGCCCTGGAGGCGCTGGACGACACGGGTCTGCTGGAGATGCTCAAGCCGGTCCTCGCGGAGAAGTGACGTGAGTGCTCTGCTGACGCTGGCCGCCGGGCCGGGGCCGAACCAGACGGTGATGCACGGCGCCCTGCTGGTCTCGCTGCCGATCGCGCTGCTCGCCGGGCTCGTCTCGTTCTTCTCGCCGTGCGTGCTGCCGCTGGTCCCCGGCTACCTCTCCTATGTGACGGGCGTCGCGGGCACCGACCTGGCCGAGGCCCGACGGGGACGGATGGTCGCCGGCGCCTCCCTGTTCGTGCTCGGCTTCAGCGCCGTGTTCGTCTCCAGCGGGGCGCTCTTCGGCTACTTCGGCGCCAACCTGATCGACTACCAGGGCGCCCTGTCCAAGGTGCTCGGCGTGCTCATGATCGTCATGGGTGTGTTCTTCATGGGGCTGATGCCCTGGTTCACCATGCGCGAGTTCCGCTTCCACAAGCGGCCCACGGGCAGCCTGCTGGGGGCGCCCGTCCTCGGTGCCCTCTTCGGTGTCGGCTGGACGCCCTGCATGGGCCCGACGCTCTCCTCGGTGAACGCCCTCTCCTTCCAGGAGTCGAGCGCCGCGCGCGGCTCCTTGCTGATGCTCGTCTACTGCCTCGGCCTCGGCGTGCCCTTCGTCCTCACCGCGATCGGTTTCCGCAGGGCGCTCGGTGCCTTCGCCTGGGTCAAGCGCCACTATGTGTGGGTGATGCGCATCGGAGGCTCGATGATGATCCTGACCGGTGTGCTGCTGCTGACGGGCGCCTGGAGCGGACTGATCCAGCAGATGCAGACCTGGTCCGACGGCTTCAACGTGGGGATCTGACCGATGAGCAAGACCGACACCGACACGAGCCAGGACCAGGAGGACCTGGGGGCCGCCGGTTCCCAGCTGTCCACCGCGCCGCGGGAGGAACTGGCGGGCGTGCCGGGCCTCGGTGTCGTCGGCTGGGCGCGCTGGTTCTGGCGGCAGCTGACCTCCATGCGGGTCGCGCTGCTGCTGCTCCTGCTGCTCTCGCTCGGCGCGATCCCCGGCTCGCTGATCCCGCAGACCGGCGCCGACGCGAGCAAGGTCGAGGACTTCCGGGCCGCCCACAGGACACTGGCGCCGGTCTACGACAAGCTCGGCCTGTTCCACGTCTACAGCTCGGCGTGGTTCTCCGCGATCTACATCCTGCTGTTCGTCTCCCTCGTCGGCTGCATCATCCCCCGCACCTGGCAGTTCGTCGGCCAGCTGCGCGGCCGTCCGCCGGCCGCGCCCAAGCGGCTGACCCGGCTGCCCGCGTACACGACGTGGCGCACCGAGGCCGATCCGGAGCAGGTCCGTGAGGCCGCGCTCGCCCTGCTGAAGAAGCGCCGCTTCCGCGCCCATGTCGCCGGTGACGCCGTCGCCGCCGAGAAGGGCTATCTGCGCGAGCTGGGCAACCTGGTCTTCCACATCGCCCTGATCGTGCTGCTGGTCGCCTTCGCCTCCGGGCAGCTGTACAAGTCGGACGGCACCAAGCTGATGGTGGAGGGCGACGGCTTCGCCAACTCGCTGCTGATGTACGACGACCTCAAGTCCGGCAGCCTGTTCAGCCCGGACGACCTGGTCCCGTTCAGCTTCGACCTCAAGGACTTCGAGGGCACCTACGAGGCCAGCGGCCCGAACAAGGGCACGCCGCGCACCTTCGAGGCGAAGATCAAGTACAGCGTGGGCGCGTACGGCAAGGAGACGTCGACCACCGTCAAGGTCAACGAGCCGCTGAAGATCGACGACGCCAAGGTCTACCTCGTCAGCCACGGCTACGCGCCCGTCGTCACCGTCCGGGACGGCAAGGGCAAGGTCGTCTACCACGACGCCGTCCCGCTCCTGCCGCTCGACGGCAACGTCTCCTCCAACGGCGTGGTCAAGGTGCTGGACGGCTACCGCGACCCCAAGGGCAAGCAGGAGCAGCTCGCCTTCCAGGCGTTCTTCGTGCCGACCTTCGATCCCAAGAGCGGCACGATGCTCTCCCAGTTCCCGGCGCTGGTGAACCCGCTGCTCGCGGTGAACGCCTACCACGGCGATCTGGGCAGCGTGAACGCGGGCCTCGCGCAGAGCGTGTACCAGCTCGACAAGAGGCACATGAAGGCGTTCAAGGACGGCAAGGGCCAGCTGCTGAAGAAGCAGCTCCGGCCGGGCGACACGCTCACGCTGCCGAACGGCGCCGGGTCCATCACCTTCGACAAGGACATCAAGGAGTGGGCCGGCTTCGAGATCGTCCAGGAGCCGGGCAGCGGCTGGGCGCTCGGCGGTGCCGTCGCCGCCATCTTCGGTCTCGCCGGGTCCCTTTTCATCCAGCGCCGCCGCGTGTGGGTGCGGGCGGCACGCGGTGCCGACGGCGTGACGGTGGTCGAGATGGCCGGGCTCGGCCGCAGCGAGTCCGCGAAGGTGCCCGACGAGCTGGGCGACCTCGCCGGCATCCTCTATGACCGGGCGCCGGGCGCCCCCGAACCCCGATCCGGTGCCGGCTCCGACGCCGGCCCCGCAGAAACCCCCGACCCCCAAGCCGTACCTGCCGAAGGGGCTGAGAAGTGACTCTCGCCGCCGCCACCAACGAACATCTCGCGAGTCTCAGCAACACGCTGATCTACTCGTCGATGGCCGTCTACACCCTGGCCTTCTTCGCCTACATCGCCGAGTGGCTGTTCGGCAGCCGCAGCAAGGTCGCCCGTACGGCCGCCGCGCTCACCGCCGACGGCGCGCGGACGACGGGTGCCCCCGCCGTCACGGTCCAGCGGGCGGGAGGCACCACCGTGCTGGAGCGGCCCAAGGTCGTCGTGCGCTCGGCGTCCGGCGCCCGGGACGTGCCGGACGGGCCCGGCGCGCACGGCGGCGACGAGCAGGGCGACCTCTACGGCCGGATCGCCGTCTCCCTCACCGTGCTCGCGTTCCTGGTGGAGCTGGCCGGTGTCGCCACCCGCGCGGCCTCCGTGGAGCGGGCGCCGTGGGGCAACATGTACGAGTTCAACATCACCTTCTCCACGGTCGCCGTCGGCGTGTACCTCGCGCTGCTGGCGCTGAAGAAGAACGTGCGCTGGCTCGGGCTGTTCCTCACCACCACGGTCCTGCTCGACCTGGGTCTCGCGGTCACCGTCCTGTACACGGCCAGCGACCAGCTGGTGCCTGCCCTGCACTCGTACTGGCTGTACATCCACGTCTCCACCGCGATCTTCTGCGGCGCGGTGTTCTACGTCGGCGCGGTCGCCACGATCCTGTACCTGTTCAAGGACTCGTACGAGAACAAGCTCCAGACCGGCGGCAAGCCCGGCAGATTCGCCACCTCGGTGCTGGAGAGGCTGCCCGCCTCCGCCTCCCTGGACAAGTTCGCCTACCGGGTCAACGCGGCCGTCTTCCCGCTGTGGACGTTCACGATCATCGCGGGCGCGATCTGGGCGGGCGACGCCTGGGGCCGGTACTGGAACTGGGACCCGAAGGAGACCTGGTCCTTCATCACCTGGATCGCCTACGCCTGCTACCTGCACGCGCGCGCCACGGCCGGCTGGAAGGGCCGCAAGGCCGCCTACCTGGCGATGATCGCGTTCGGCTGCTGGCTGTTCAACTACTACGGCGTCAACATCTTCGTCTCCGGCAAGCACTCGTACGCCGGCGTGTAGCCGCCCGCCGCGGCGGAAGGGGCCGGTTCCCGTGACGAAGGTCAGGGGAGCCGGCCTTCGCCGTGCGGACGGGCACCCGGACGCTCACGTGCGCATCCCGGGGGGCGCCGGCCCTCGCCGTGCGGACGGGCACCCGGGTGACCACGTGCGCATCCCCCGCCCCGGAGGCAGGCTGGTGTCATGAGGGGTTCCATCGCCCAGGGCACCAGCCAGACCCACGGGAACATACACATCCTGCACTTCGTGGTGCTGCTCCCGCGGACCATGGAGGAGATCTGGCCCGCGGTGGCCACGCCCGAGGGGCTGGCCGCCTGGTTCACCCCCGCCGATGTGCTCGAACCCCGGCTCGGCGGCGCGGTCACCCTGCGCGGCCTGGGCGACGGGCAGGTCACGGCGTGGGACGTGGACCGGGTCGCGGAGTACACGGTGGAGAGCGGCGGCCGGATCCGGTTCCACCTGGAGCGGGACGAGGAGGGCGGCAGCGCGCTCCGCCTCACGCACGAGTTCCAGGGCGAGGCGGCGTCGGAGCAGGGCTGGCGGACCTGCTTCCAGCGTCTGATCGAAGCCCTGGGGCCCGCCCACGGCTCCGTCGGGCAGGAACCCTCCGATCCCCTCCCCGGGCAGTTCACCTAGGGCCTCTCGGCTGGGTCATGCCGGGCTGACCCGAACGAAAGACCCTAGGACGGCGGCAGGCACTCCTTCCCCGGGGGCTTCCCCTCGGGCCAGGCGATCCGCACGAAACGCGAGCCGCCCTCGGGGGTCAGCTCCACGATCGGCACCGCCTTGTCGTAGGGGTTGCCGTGCCCGTCCAGGCAGATCCAGCCGCTCGCCCCGTCCACCCGCAGCGAGCCCTTGACCTGCGGCCACTGCAGGCCGACGTCCGCGAGCGCCGGGACGGTCCGGCCGGCCGGCACCGCCTCGCGGACGCCGTGCACCACGAGCCGCAGGGCGTCGTAGCCGATGATCAGCTGCCCGTCGTCCAGGGCGACCGAGCCGATCGGGCCCATCGGCTCCCGTGCCGCGTCCGCCAGCAGCTGCCGCAGCGCCGTGAAGTCGGCCGCCGAGCCGCCCGTCCGGTTCGGATCCTTCGTCCAGGCGTCCGGATGGGCGAGGGAGGTGTAGCGCACGGAGAGGTGGTGCCGGAGCGCGCCGCGGTCCAGGTCCTTCTCATGGGTCAGGTACGACGCCTCGTCGCCGGTCAGCAGCGTGAACTTCCGGTCCTGGCAGCCCCGGCCGCCCAGCGCGTTGATGAACTGGCGCAGCTGGGTGTGCCGGCCCGCGAACAGGATCGTGTCCGTCTCCCGGGAGGTGTCGCACACCAGGTGCGTGATCTGCCGGAACGTGTTCGCGGTCGTGCCCTCCTCGGTGCGGTCGTCGGGCGGCGTGAACGGCTGCGGCTCGTACGGCGAGCCCTTGATCAGCGCCCCAAAGGACTGCTGGAGGGTCCGCGTGTACGGGTCGCCGGGCTTGTCGTACACCAGCAGCGCCTTGCCCGCGCTCACCTTGGCGAAGGAGGCCAGCGCGCGGGCCTCGTCGGTGTTGGTCGGCGCCACCCGGGCCAGCCCGGGATAGGGGTCCTTGTCCCGCTGCCCGTTGGCGAGGTCGTCGGCGGTGATGGAGGAGCCGACCACCGGGATGCCCTGCCGGGTCAGTTCCCTGACGGCCTGCTTGTTGGCGTAGGTGCTCTGTCCGATGCCCGCGACCGCCCGGAGCCGGTCCGCGCTCGTCGTCATCGCGGTCAGCTGCCCGACCGTCCGCCGCCAGTGCGCGCCGGTCGCCCCCGGATTGGCGAGCACCAGCCGGATCTGCGGGCGCTCCCCGTTGGAGTCGTGGTTGGCCTGGTACTGGGCCAGGTAGGCGCCCTGGAGCTGGTGGCGGATGTCGTTCAGACTGGTCGGCGACGTGGAGGTGTACGGCAGCATCAGCGCCACCGTCACATAACTGCCGGCCCTGAGCCGGTCGTTCTCCCGGCCGATCGCCTGTACGACGTCCCGCAGCCAGGGCTGCCCGAAGTCGTACGGCCCGGTCGCCACGCCCACGCACTCGTCGCTGCCCTCCGGCCGGGTCACCCCGGGCCCGCAGGACCGGTCCTCGTGCAGCAGGGACCGGGTCGCGATCACCAGCCCGGCCACCAGGGCCACCACCACCAGCAGGGCCGTGTAGCGGCGCAGCGGGATCTCCCACACACCCTCGCGCATCCACGTGCCCACACCCCTGCGCGCCATCACGCCTCCCCGCTGTGGTCGTCCGGGCCGTCGTCCGCGTCGGCCGTGGAGCCGGGACCGTCCATCGGGCGGCCGGCCAGCGCCGCCGCCGGCCAGTCCCGGGAGGCCCGCCACAGCAGCGCGTTGCCCGCCGGCCGCAGGTTGGACAGCTGCTCCAGCTCGAAACGGAGCCGGTCGCACACCTGCGGGTCGGGCAGTACCAGCGGGTCCGCCAGCAGCCACACCGCGTGCAGCAACCGCCGTATCCGCAGGTGCAGCACGGCGTCCGTGCCCTCCGGTACGGCGTGTTCGGCGTCCGTGCGGCCGAGCGCGACCGCGGCCCGCCGGTCGCCGCGGCCGGTGAAGTCGCGGCCCTCGGCGTCGTGCGCGTGGAAGTAGGACGCCGACGCGATGAAGCGCAGGGTGTGCAGCCAGGTCCGGGGCTCCGCGGTGGGGAAGGTGTCACGCAGGTGGCCGACCGCCGCCTCGGTCTCCCCGAGCGCGAGTTCGTGGTGCAGCCGGTACCGGGCGTGCCCGGCGTCGGGATAGTGGGCGATCAGCGTCTCGTGCGCGGTACGCCACGACGTGTGGTCTGCGTCCCGCAGATGCAGCCGGAGCAGCAGCAGGGTGCGCACGAACGGGTCGCCGACGAACCGGCCCGGTACGGCGGGCAGTCCCTCCTCGGCGAGCAGTGTCTGCAGCGCCCGCACGCTCGCCGGGCCGAAGGTGTCCGGCAGCAGAGCCGCGGCCAGCGCGCAGGCCGAGCCGTGGTCGTGGGCGGCGGCCAGCACGGTCAGCTCGTCCAGGTGCTCGGCCGGCACCAGCCGGTCCAGCAGCGCCTCGTAGGCGGGCACGGCGGGCTCGTCCTCGGCGGTGCGTAACCCCGCCGTGAGGAGTTCGCCCAGCGAGGACGCCCCGGGCAGGGCCTGCGCGGCCGACTCGGCGAGCAGCACGATGCCCAGCGGGTTCCCGCCGGTCAGCCGATGTGTGGCATGCGGCAGTTGGGCGGGCACGGCGGCGTTCTCGCAGACCGCGCCGATGATGTGCAGGGTGTCGTCCTGGCTCAGCGGCGGCAGCGCGAGCAGCAGCGCCCGCGAGGAGGGGGCCGCGTCCGGCGTCCAGTCGCAGCGCCGGGCCACCTCCGCCAGCCCCCGCCGCACCGCGCCCGGCAGCTCCTCGCGGCCCTCGCCGCGCCGGGCCGCGACGAACGCCACCCGGTCCGTGATGCCCTCGGTACGGTCCCGCAGTACGGCCGCCACCAGCCCCGGGCCGGGGGCCGACTGCGCGTTGTCCAGCAGCACCAGCGGCCGGCCCAGCCGCTGCATCCGCGGCAGCACCCCCGCGTAGGCTTCCGTCAGGTCGGCCAGCAGCGCCCGCACCAGATACCGCTCGGCGTGCTCGCGGGAGCTGCCGCCGTCGCGGAAGTGCTGGGACAGCAGGATCAGCCCGCGCTGGGCGTTGCCGCCCGCGTTCGGATAGGTCCGGTACCACACCGACGCCTTCTGGTGACGGCGGCTGGTGAACCCCTCGGCGACGGACTCCAGGGTCGCCTCGATGGCGCCCGACACCAGCGGCCCGGTGCCGGTGGCCGCGGCGACCACCTTGGCCGCCACCTTCCCGGCCCAGCGCCCGGCCAGCCCGCTGATCCACGAGCCGCTCTCGTTCAGCAGCAGAATCCGCTCGACCTCCCGCCGGATCCGCTCCGAGTCGGCGTCGCCCCAGCCGCCGGCGGCCACCGCGACCAGCCCCGACATCAGCCGTGGGAAGGTGATCCGGCCGGCCCCCGTCACCGGCGCGGCGAGCTGCTCGGCGATCATCAGCAGCGCCTGTCCGAGCGGCGACCAGGAGGCGGCGGGCCGGTCCGCGGGCGGCGCCCGGAACTGGTCCTCCGCGCAGTCGACCAGCGCGACCGGCGTATGCCCCTTGTAGGCGTCCCGCAGCTCGGCGAGGACCGCGCTCTTGCCGAGTCCGCGCGCCCCGGTGAGCACCACGAACGGCGGTTCGTCCGGGTGCTCGTACGGATGTGCGCGGTGCTGGTGCGGGCGCAGGCCCACGAGCCGCGGCGTGAGCCCGGCCGGATCGACGTCGAACAGTGCTCCCCGCCCGTGCAACCGTCTGTGCACCGCATCTCCCCCTCAACGGCAGTGTAGAAAGCGAGAGTTGCTTCGGGCCAGGGTTCGTGGTGACCGTTGGGTCACGAAACCGCCGGGAGGCTGCCGTGGGCCACCGAGGCGATCCGGTCCCGCAGCCGCTCGACGTACAGCCGCATGTTCTTCGCCGCGATGTCCGTGTCCGGGTAGCGGCTCGCCAGCCACAGCCCCTCCGGGGTGCGGGCATCGGGTTCGGTCCCGGCCGGGCACGCGGTGTACAGCTCGTGGACCTCGGCGGGGATCCGGTGCAGGGAGTAGGCGTCGACGTTGCTGTGGTCGAAGGCCAGGTACACGCTCGCGCCGTCGTCCCGGACGACGGCCGTGTAGAGCAGGTTCGGCCAGCGCAGCGCGTCCGCGCCCGTGTCGAAGCGGTCCTGCAGGTGCCGGACGAGGCCGTCCGCGTCGGGGAAGTCACCCGCCTCCCGCCGGGACAGGGAGACGTCGGACGCGTCGAGCGTGAACCGGCGCAGCTCGTCCCCGGCCCAGCGGAAGCCGCTGCGCAGCGTCTCGTGCCGTACGGTCCAGGCGCGCAGGGCCCGCTCCAGCGCGTCCAGGTCGACCGGGCCGGGCAGGTCGAAGGCGGTGCCGAGCCAGGTCGGCACGAACATCCCGTCCTGCCGGACGGTCCGGGCCGTCCTGATGTGCGACTCCTGGATGTAGGCGGGGGGCCGGGAGTCGTCCGGGAGCGCCGCCGCGGCCGCGACGGTCGCCGGGCTCAGCGTCCACTCGACGAGCCGCCCCGGCCGGACCTCGCAGCGCTGGATGTCAGTGATTCGCACGCGTCTCCCCTCACAGAAGGGGCCCCTGGATGCGGGCCCCCGGCAAGGCAATGCCGTGGGACGCGGCCGGGACATGCCCGTCCGCTTCATTTCAACGGAACGGGTGGCGGGCCGAACGGGGAAGTGATTAACCGTCGGTGACAAGACGGCGTGTCAGCCGACGGTGATCGGGTCGAGCCTCTCGCGCAGGTACACGTGCGAGTCGAGGGCGGACACGCCACCCTGTTCCCCGGCGCGGGCACGGCGGCTGTCCCGACCGCCCCTGTGCGCTGAGACGGCCCCGGTGACCGGCCCGGGTTGCCGGGTGGCCGATACTGGGACGCATGGCTTACGACGATCTTCGCTCCCTGCTCCGGGCGCTGGAGCGCGAGGGAGACCTCAAGCGCATCAAGGCCGAGGTCGACCCGTATCTGGAGGTCGGGGAGATCGTCGACCGGGTGCAGAAGTCCGGCGGGCCGGCGCTGCTCTTCGAGAACGTGAAGGGCTCGGCGATGCCCCTCGCGATGAACGTCTTCGGGACCGACCGCCGCCTGCTGAAGGCGCTGGGCCTGAAGTCGTACGGCGAGATCTCCGAGAAGATCGGCGGACTGCTGCGGCCCGAGCTGCCGCACGGCTTCGTCGGGGTGCGGGAGGCTTTCGGGAAGCTGGGCGCGATGGCCCACGTCCCCCCGAAGAAGGTGAAGTCCGACAGCGCGCCCGTGCAGGAGGTCGTCCTGCACGGTGACGAGGTCGACCTCGACCGGCTGCCGGCGCTCTTCACCTGGCCCCAGGACGGCGGCTCCTTCTTCAACCTCGGCCTGACCCACACCAAGGACCCCGAGACCGGCATCCGGAACCTGGGCCTGTACCGCCTTCAGCGCCACGACGAGCGCACGATCGGCATGCACTGGCAGATCCACAAGGACAGCCGCAACCACTACCAGGTCGCGGCCCGGAGGGGCGAGCGCCTCCCGGTCGCCATCGCCTTCGGCTGCCCGCCCGCCGTGACGTACGCCTCCACGGCCCCGCTCCCCGGTGACATCGACGAGTACCTGTTCGCCGGGTTCCTCGCGGGCAAGCGGATCGAGATGGTCGACTGCAAGACGGTCCCGCTCCAGGTCCCAGCGAACGCGGAGGTCGTCCTGGAGGGCTGGCTGGAGCCGGGCGAGATGCTGCCCGAAGGCCCCTTCGGCGACCACACCGGCTTCTACACCCCGCAGGAGCCCTTCCCGGCCCTGCGGATCGACTGCGTGACCATGCGCAGGCGTCCGCTGCTCCAGTCGATCGTGGTCGGCCGGCCGCCGACGGAGGACGGCCCGCTCGGCCGCGCCACGGAACGCTTCTTCCTCCCGCTGCTGAAGATCATCGTCCCGGACATCGTGGACTACCACCTGCCCGAGGCCGGCGGCTTCCACAACTGCGCGATCGTCTCGATCGACAAGAAGTACCCGAAGCACGCGCAGAAGGTGATGCACGCGATCTGGGGGGCGCACATGATGTCCCTCACCAAACTGATCGTCGTCGTGGACGCCGACTGTGACGTCCACGACCTGCACGAGGTCGCCTGGCGGGCCCTCGGCAACACCGACTACGCCCGCGACCTCTCGGTCGTGGAAGGCCCCGTCGACCACCTCGACCACGCCTCCTACCAGCAGTTCTGGGGTGGCAAGGCGGGCATCGACGCCACGAAGAAATGGCCGGAGGAGGGCTACACCCGCGACGGAGGGTGGCCCGAGATGGTCCTGTCGGACCCGGATACGGCGGCCCTGGTGGACCGCCGCTGGAAGGAGTACGGCCTGTGAGCAGCGCCTCCGCGGCACTTCCGCAGCCCGGACGCACCAAGGCGTTTCTGCGTCTGGTGATGATCGAGCACTCGGTCTTCGCACTTCCCTTCGCCTACATCGCCGCCCTCACCGCGATGTACCGGTGGGACGAGAACATCCACTGGGGCCGCCTGCTGCTGGTCACCGTCTGCATGGTCGGCCTGCGCACGTTCGCCATGGCGGTCAACCGGATCATCGACCGCGAGATCGACGCCCGTAACCCGCGCACGGCCCACCGCGAGCTGGTGACCGGCGCGATGTCGGTGAAGCACGCCTGGACGGGCGCCCTGGTCGCCCTGGTGGTCTTCCTGGGCGCCGCGGCCCTGCTGAACCCGCTCTGCCTGGCCCTGGCCCCGGTCGCGGTGATCCCGATGGTGGTCTACCCCTACGGGAAACGGTTCACCAACTTCCCGCAGGCCATCCTGGGCTTCGCCCAGGCCATGGGCCCGATCGGCGGCTGGCTGGCGATCAGCGGCGAGTGGTCCTGGACGGCGGTCATCCTCGGCCTGGCCGTCGGCGTCTGGATCGGCGGCTTCGACCTGATCTACGCCTGCCAGGACGTCGAGACCGACCGGGAGATCGGCGTCATGTCGGTCCCGGCCCGCTTCGGGATCCCGGCCGCGATCTGGGGCGCGCGGGCCTGCCACACGGTCACCACGGCGCTGTTCGTCTGGTACGCCCTGGCCACCCACGCCGGCGTCTTCTTCTGGCTGGGCCTGCTGATCGTCGCGGGTGCCTTCCTCTACGAACACCGCATCGTCCGCCCCCACGACCTGTCCCGTCTCAACAGGGCGTTCTTCTCGGTCAACGGCTTCATCGGCATTGCCCTGTTCGTGTGCGCGCTGCTTGATCTCCTCGTGCGCGGTCTGACCGTCTGAGCGGCTGGACGCCACCCGGCCTGAGCGGAGCCGAACCCGCCGGTACGCTCAAGGTGTGAACGCAGGAGAAACGCAGCGCGTGCCTTGGATCGTGGGGGTGTCCGGAGCTTCCGGGACGCCATACGCGGCTGCCGTGCTGCGGGCGCTGCTGGCGGCGGGCGAGGCGGTCGACCTGGTGGTCAGCCGGGCCTCGCGGCTGACGCTGCTGGACGAGACGGGCATCTCGTTCCGGGACGCCCACTGGCGGGACGACCTGCGGGAATGGCTGGCCCGTGGCGCCGACGGAAAACCCGGGACCTTCGACGCGGACGTCAGCGGGGTGCGGTACTGGAACGCGGGTGATCTCGCGGCCGGGCCGTCCTCGGGGTCGTACCCGGCGAAGGGGATGCTCATCGTGCCCGCCTCCACCGCCTGCGTGGCCGGTGTGGCGCTCGGGCTGTCCAAGGACCTGCTCCAGCGCACGGCGAGCGTCACGCTGAAGGAGCGCCGGACGCTGGTCGTGGCCGTACGGGAGACCCCCTTGAACGGCCAGACCCTGCGGCACCTCGTCGCGCTGGACGACGCCGGCGCCTCGGTCGTGCCGGCCTCACCGGCGTTCTACGCGGGAGCCACCCACATCCAGGACCTGGTGGACTTCGTCGCCGGACGGGTGCTGGACGCGGCGGGCGTCGGGCACGGCCTGTACCGGCGGTGGCGGGGCGAACTGGGCGGCGGCGCGGCGGGCAAGTAGCAGTACCTCTCATCACTTCAGGAACTTTCACCGGAAGGCTTCGATCGCATGGACGCGGTGGACAGGCAGCTCATCCAGGCCCTGAGGGAGAACGGCCGGGCCTCGTACGCGGAGCTGGGACGCCTTGTCGGCCTGTCCGGCCCCAGCGTCACCGACCGCATCAACCGGCTGGAGGCGGCCGGTGTCATCACCGGTTACCGCGCGACCGTGGACTCGGCCTCGCTCGGTCTGGGGGTCACCGCGCTGATCGGCATCTCGCTGTCCGACGCGGCCGACCACGAGGACGTCGCCCAGCGGTTGCGGGACCTGCCGGAGATCGAGGACTGCTGGTTCATCGCCGGCGACGACTCCTACATGCTCAAGGTGCGCTCGACGGACGTCGACGGCCTGGAGCGGACCATCCGGCGGCTGAGCGGGACCAAGGGCGTCTCGCGGACCCGTACCACGATCGTGCTGTCCACGAAGTGGGAGAACCGGGTCGGGGAGCTGCCCGAAGAGGTCTAGGGATACCGTTGGTCGGGCTGTCGTAGGAAAGGTGTTGGCATGGACGTCGGACTCAAGCGTGAGCTGGAGCAGAAGGTCCGCTCCGGTGAGCGGCTGACCCGCGAGGACGGCATCGCGCTGTACGAGTCGGACGATCTGGCCTGGCTCGGCGGACTCGCCCACGAGGTGCGCACCCGCAAGAACGGTGACGTCGTCCACTTCAACGTCAACCGTCACCTCAACATGACGAACGTGTGCACCGCGTCCTGCGCCTACTGCTCGTTCCAGCGCAAGCCGGGCGAGAAGGACGCGTACACGATGCGCATCGAGGAGGCCGTCAAGCTCGCCAAGGCGATGGAGTCGGACAACCTCACCGAGCTGCACATCGTCAACGGCCTGCACCCGAACCTGCCGTGGCGCTACTACCCGCGGTCGCTCAGGGAGCTGAAGAAGGCCCTGCCGGACGTGTCCCTGAAGGCGTTCACGGCGACGGAGATCCACCACTTCGAGACGATCAGCGGGCTGTCCGCCTCCGAGATCCTCGACGAGCTGATCGACGCGGGCCTTGAGTCGCTGACCGGCGGCGGTGCGGAGATCTTCGACTGGGAGGTCCGGCAGCACATCGTGGACCACCGCACCCACTGGGAGGACTGGTCGCGGATCCACCGCCTGGCGCACGAGAAGGGTCTGAAGACCCCGTGCACCATGCTGTACGGCCACATCGAGGAGCCCCGCCACCGCGTCGACCACGTCCTGCGCCTGCGCGAGCTGCAGGACGAGACGAACGGCTTCCAGGTGTTCATCCCGCTGCGCTACCAGCACGACTTCGTGGACCTGAAGGACGGCAAGGTACGCAACACCCTCCAGGCCCGTACCCAGATGGCGACGGGCGCGGAGGCCCTGAAGACCTTCGCCGTCTCCCGGCTCCTCTTCGACAACGTCCCGCACGTCAAGGTCTTCTGGGTGATGCACGGCGTGCAGACGGCCCAGCTGGCTCTTCAGCACGGCGCGGACGACATGGACGGCTCGGTCGTCGAGTACAAGATCACTCACGACGCGGACAACTACGGCACGCCGAACAAGCTGACCCGCGAGGACCTGCTGGAACTGATCCGCGACGCGGGCTTCCGCCCGGTGGAACGCAACACGCGCTACGAGATCATCCGCGAGTACGAGGGCGCCGACCCCAAGCGCCGCGAGTCCCCCCAGCCGATGCGGGTCTGACTTCCCCCGCGAGGGGCCGCGGGTCTGCCCGGCGGGCGGGGACTGGTCTGCCCAGGGCCGCGGGACTGTCCGGCGGCTGGTGAGCGGTCCTGCCTGGGCCGCGGGAGGGTTCCGGCGGCTGGCGAGCGGTCCTGCCCGGGGCCGCGGGACTGCCCGGCGGGCGGGGACTGGGTCTACCGAGGGGCGCGGGGAACTGCGCGACGAGCCACGACGGGGCCGCGGTCGGGCGACGGGCCGAGCGCCCCCTTCGTTGGCGGCCCCCGACAAGGGGTACCCGCCCGGTATGCCCACCACGAAGGCACCTGAGGACCGGTACACAGCGGAACCCTTCGTTCCCGACGGCGCCGATCTCGCCGCCCTGCGCCGCGCAGCGGCCGGCTGCCGCGGCTGCCCCCTGCACCGGAACGCCACCCAGACCGTCTTCGGCACCGGAGACACCCACGCGCGCGTGATGCTCGTCGGTGAGCAGCCCGGCGACCAGGAGGACCGGCAGGGCGAACCTTTCGTCGGCCCGGCCGGCAAGCTGCTCGACCGAGCCCTGCGGGAAGCCGGCCTGGACCCGGCGGAGGCGTACGTCACCAACGCGGTGAAGCACTTCAAGTTCACGCAGGCCGAACCCCGCAAGCGCCGGATCCACAAGGCGCCGAGCCTGCGCGAGATGACCGCCTGCGGCCCCTGGCTGGCGGCCGAGCTGGCCCTGGTGGAGCCGGAGCTGATCGTGATCCTCGGCGCCACGGCCGGCAAGGCACTGCTGGGGTCGTCGTTCCGGGTCGGCCAGGTGCGCGGAACCGTCCTGGAGGAGGAGATCCACGGCCGCCCGGAGCGGCTGGTACCGACCGTGCACCCGTCGTCCGTGCTGCGCGCGGAGGACCGCGAGCAGGCGTACCAGGGCCTGGTGGCCGACCTGAAGGTGGCGGTACGAGCCCTCACGCGAGCAACAACGGTGTAATGGATACACTGGCCCGGTGCCTCTTACCTTCACCTTGGATCCCGCCATCACCGCCACCCTCCGCGACGACCTCCTCGACCTGTGGACGGACGTCTCGAACGCGGGCGGCTCCGTCGGCTTCGTGCCCCCGGTGAGCCGCGAGCAGATACGGCCGGAGCTGGTGCGGCACTTCGTGCAGATGGCCGAGGGCCGCACCCGGCTGCTCGTGGGCCTCGACGAGGCCGGCCGGGTGGCCGCGACCGCCTTCCTCACCCGCAACAGTCACCGGCTGATGGCCCACTGGGTCTGGCTGTACACGGTGATGGTCCACCCCCGGCACCAGGGCCGCGGCTACGGCCGTGACCTGCTGGAGGCCGTCGCGGACGCGGCCCGCGGGCTGGACGGCGTCGAGTCGATCCGGCTGAGCTGCCGGGGCGGGCACGGCCTGGAGCGGTTCTATGCTTCCTGCGGCTACAAGGAGGTCGGCCGCGTGCCGGACGCCATCCGGGTCGCGCCGGACGACGACCGCGACGAGGTCCTCATGCTGCTGCCGCTCGGCTGACCCCCGTGCAAGATCCCCCCGGTGGCGTGCTTCACTGGACGATGACCCCTTTTGGAATCGGACGAGTGGATTGAGATGCTCCGCTACACGCTGATGCGCTTCGGAGTCTTCGCGGGCTGCCTCGTGATCGTCTGGGGGGCCGTCTACGCGGGCCTCTTCCCGCGCGGCTTCGGCGACTCCAACCTCCTCTGGGTCCTGCTGCTCTCCCTGGTCCTCTCGGCGCCGATCAGCTGGGTGGTGCTGCGCAAGGAGCGGGACCGGGCCTCGGTGCAGATCGTGAGCAAGGTCGACCGGATGAAGGCCAACCTGGACGCCAACCGCAGCCAGGAGGATCTGGCCGACGACGCGTCGCGGGCACAGGGCGGGGCTGCCGCGCCCAACTAGTCTTGCCCTCATGGGTGCCGTCAAGACCAAACGGATGCCGAGGGCGGTGCGCGAGCAGCAGATGCTCGACGCCGCCGTACGGATCTTCGGACAGCGCGGGTACATGGCCGCGTCGATGGACGAGATCGCCGAACTCGCGGGTGTGTCCAAGCCGTTGGTCTATCTGTACCTGAACTCGAAGGAAGACCTCTTCACCGCCTGCATCCGCCGCGAGGCCACCGCGCTCACGGCGGCCGTCCGTGCGGGCGTCCGGCAGGGGCTGCCCGCCGACCGGCAGCTCTGGGACGGCCTGCGGGCGTTCTTCGCGCACACCGCCGAGCACCCCGACGGCTGGTCGGTGCTGCATCTCCAGGCCCGTACGCACGGTGAGCCCTTCGCGGCGGAGGTCGCCGCGATGCGCGCGGAGATCGTCGCGTTCGTGACCCGGCTGGTCGCGGTCGTGGCCCGGGCGGCGCACCGGGATCCCGACCTGCCCGAGCACGAGGTGGCCGGGCTGGCCGAGGCGCTGGTCGGCGCCGCGGAGTCGCTCGCCGCCTGGGCCAACGCCACGCCGGCCGTCACCGCCCGCCAGGCCGCGACCACCCTGATGAACTTCGCCTGGTCGGGCCTGGGCAACCTGATGCAGGGCCACGTGTGGACTCCCCCACCTGACCAGACGTAACACCGAGAAAGCCGCTCGGCCGGCCACGGACTGCCCGCACCCGGCAACGACACACCCGCACCCACGGCGCCTGGCCGACCAACGGCGCCGGACCTGCAGCACCTGACTCACAACACCCAATTCACGGCGCCCAATTCACGGCGCCCAATTCACGGCGCCAAAGTCGCGGCGCCCCACTCGCGGCGCCCCACTCACGGCGTCCCCGTCCAGCCCCTCGTCGGCAGTGGCCGTACCTCTCCGGACAGGTGCAGCCCGCCACCCGCGCCCCGCAGTTCGAACCGTCCGCTGCCGTCCGCCCCGTAGTTCACCGTCGCCGGCAACAGCACGGGCGCCCGGAATCCGGCCCGTACCACGGCGGAGCCGCCCGTGCCGTGGGCGGCCAGGCAGCGGGCCACCGTCCACATGCCGTGCGCGATGGCCCGCGGGAAGCCGAAGAGGCGGGCGGTGAGCGGATGCAGATGGATGGGGTTGCGGTCACCGGACGCGGCACCGTACCGCCGCCCGACGTCCCCCGACAGACCCCACTCGGCGACGACGGGCAGCGGGACGTCGGTGTCCTCGCGCGGCCCGGGTGACGCACCCGGGCCGGTGCGGTGGCGGGCGAGATACGTGCTGCGGGACTCCCACACGACGTCCCCGCCCGAGCGCACGGCGGTGGCCACCGTCGCCTCCGTGCCCCGCCGGTGCGCGGCCAGGCCCTCGATCCACACGGAGAGGTCGTACGACCCGTCGGCCGGCAGGGCGGTCACGCGGACGATCTCGATCGACGTGTGGACCAGGCCCAGCAGCGGCAGCGGAAAGTCCCGGCCGCTCATCAGCCGCATGGCCAGCGGGAAGCCGAGAACGTGCGGATAGGTGACCGGGAGATCGGGTTCGCCCGTCGGGAAGCCGCAGACCCGCTCGTAGGCGGCCAGTCTCGCCAGGTCGACGCGTACGCCGGGCAGGAGGAGCCGGGTGTGCGGGACGGCCGCGTCCGGGGCCGGCCGTTTGAACGGGGAACGCAGGGCACCCCGGGCCAGCAGCGGGGCCAGCGCGGGTGCGGCGGTGAGGGTGACGGCGTTCATCAAGCCCCCTTGAGGGAGGTCGTCCCGCGGGCCGCCTTCCGGACGAACAGGTAGCGGTCGGCCATGTGCAACTCCCGCGCGGCTCGGGTCCGAACTGCTTACTCAGGAGTAAGGTTACCGGAGGTAAGTCCGGCGCGTGCAAGGGGTGACGGAGATCCCGCACACCTCGACTCGTCCCACCCCAGGCGAAGTTGAACGCCCCTCACATAACCCCCGAGGCTGCACATCCCCGGCCCCGGACCATCCCCGAACCCGCACAACCCCCTCACAGCGGACCCGTACGATCGCCGCCTGACCAGCGGTAACCCCCCTTTTTTCCTGCCGGGGCCCGCCGCAGGTGCACGCACGCCAGAGGAGCCGCCCGTGTCCACGCCGTACCAGAACACCCCCGTCTCCTCCGGCACCCCCGTCTCCGCCGTCGACTACGACGGCCGCCCGGTCCTCGTCGAACCGGAGATACGCCGGCTGGACGGCGCCGTCCGGGAGGTGTCCGTGCCGCCGTTCGCACCCCCGGTCAAGCACGGATCCCTCGCCGACCTGCCGTACGAGAACGCGGAGACGGCCCCCGGCGCGGTCGTGCTCAGCCGCAAGCTGCCCGGCGGGCGCTGGGCGGATGTCACGGCCGCCGCTTTCGCCGCCCAGGTGCAGGCGGTGGCCAAGGGGCTGATCGCCGAGGGCCTGGTGCCCGGCGACCGCATCGCCGTCATGGCCCGTACGACCTACGACTGGACCCTGCTCGACTTCGCGGCCTGGGCGGCCGGCCTGGTCACGGTCCCCGTCTATCCCACCTCGTCCGTCTTCCAGACCCGCTGGATCCTGCACGACTGCGGTGCGGTCGCCCTCGTCACGGAGACCGCCGCCCAGGCCGCCGCCCTCGGTCCCGAACTCCCGCACCTGCCCGACCTTCGCCATGTGTGGGTGATGGAGAAGGACCACGTGGCCGGGCTCGCCGACGCGGGCGCACAGGTGCCGGACGGTGAGGTGGGCGTACGCCGGGGCATGCTCGGCCCCGCCACACTCGCCACGCTGATCTACACCTCAGGCACCACCGGCCGCCCCAAGGGCTGCGCCCTCTCGCACGGCAACTTCTTCGCCGAGGTCGACAACGCGATCGAGCTCCTCCACCCGGTCTTCAAGGCGCAGGGCGAGGAGCCGTCGGTCCTGCTCTTCCTGCCCATGTCCCACGTCTTCGGCCGGATGGTGGCCATCGCCTGCGTCCGTGCCCGGGTCCGCCTCGGTCACGCCCCCAGCCTGGCCCCGGACGACCTGCTCCCGGACCTGGCCGAGTTCAGGCCGACCTGCCTGCTGACCATCCCCTACATGCTGGAGAAGATCTACAACTCCGCGCGGGCCAAGTCGGAGGCGAGCGGCCGGGTGACGGTGTTCGACCGCGCGGCGGCCGTGGCCCAGCGCTACGGCGAGGCGCTGGAGGCCCGGCAGACCGGCACCGGAAGCGGCCCGAGCCGCGCCCTGAAGACGCAACGCACCTTCTACGACCCCCTCGTCTACCGTCGCCTCCGCGCCGCCATGGGAGGCCGCGTCCGGTACGCGATCTGCGGTGGCTCCCCGCTCGGCCGGCGCCTCGCCGCGTTCTACGCGGGCGCGGGCATCGAGATCTTCGAGGGCTACGGCCTCACGGAGACCACCGGCGCGTCGACGGTCACCCCGCCCCTCAAACCCCGCCTGGGGACGGTCGGCTGGCCGATGCCCGGCACCCGGGTACGGATCGCTGCGGACGGCGAGATCCTCCTCGCCGGCGACCATGTGCTGCGCGGCTACTGGGACCCGCAGGCGGGCGGGGTGGTCCCCGCGACCCGCGACGGCTGGCTGCCCACCGGCGACCTCGGCGAGCTGGACGACGAGGGCTATCTGACCATCACCGGCCGCAAGAAGGAACTGCTGATCACGGCGGGCGGCAAGTCGGTGGCCCCGGCCCCGCTGGAGAACTGGCTGCGCCAGCATCCGCTGATCTCCCAGGTCATGCTGGTCGGTGACGCCCGCCCGTACATCGCGGCCCTCATCACGCTCGACCCCGACGGCATCACCCACTGGCGCCAGATGATCGGCAAGCATCCGGTGCCCCCGGAACTCCTGATCGACGACGCGGAACTGACGGCTGTGCTCCAGCGGGCCGTGGACGAGGCGAACAAAATGGTCTCCCGTCCCGAGTCCATCCGCCGCTTCACCGTGCTGCCGGGGGACTTCACCGAGTTGTCGGGTCATCTCACCCCGTCGATGAAGCTCCGCCGGGAGCAGGTCCTGCGGGACTTCGCGCGAGAGGTGGAGGGACTCTACGAGCGCTGAGCACAGAACCCCGCTCGTTCGGCCGCTCGCTTCTTCCCCGGGAAAGCACGGCACCGGCCGAGAAGTGAGCGGCCCGGCGATCACTTCGCGGCGGAGGTCGACACCCGCTCCTCGCTGGTCCCGTGTCGTCCGGACTCCACGGGGCGGGGAGCGGGTTGCCGCCTGGGTCGGTTGCGGCCCGCACACGATCCTCGTACGACCGGCTGAGCCCAGTCAATCCTTGGGTTCTATTGTCAACCCCAAGTGCTAGCTTGGGTCTTGTGACTCTGGACGACCTCCGTGTGTACGTGGCCGTGTGCCGTGCGGGCAGCCTCAGTTCGGTCGCCCGGGACCTCGGCTGCACCCAGTCGGCCGTCAGCCAGCACGTCAAACGGCTGGAGCGGGAGACGGGGGTGGCGCTGCTGGAACGCCAGCCGCGCGGAGTCGTCCCGACCCAGGCCGGGCGGATACTGGAGGCCGCTGCGGCAGAGGGCATCAACGGCCTGGACCTGGCCGTACGACAGCTGCGTGACCTGGTCGACGGCCACAGCGGTCACGTCCGCGTCGCCACCGGCGCGACGACCGTCCGGCACTTCATGTCCGACGCGGTCGTCACTTTCCGCCGCAGCCACCCCAAGGTCAACCTGGAGTTCCGCACGGTCAGTTCGGGCCGGGGCAGCTTCGACGCCCTCGCCGACGGCACGCTCGACCTCGCGTGGATCACCATCGGCCCGCCGGTCCGGGGTATCGAGCAGCGGACGGTCGCGGAGCTGCCGTGGCTGCTCGCCGTCCGCGCGGACGACCCGTTGGCCGCCCGCCCGCACCTGGACCCGGCCGAGCTGGCCGAGGTCCGGCTCATCCGGCTCCCGCCGAACTCCACGTCCGCCGCACACCTCGAAGCGGCGTGCGCCGAGCGGGGTGTGCGGTTCGCCTACGAACCGAGCGTGGCCGACTGGGACACGGCCCTGCTGCTGGCCGAGTTGGGGGCCGGGCGGGCGGTCGTCCCCGCCGTACCCGGCCTGCCGGTGCCGGGCGAGGGCCCCTTGCGGCTGGTTCCCCTGCCCGGCCTGCGCCCCCTCCCCGTCGGCTGGGCCGTGCGCCGCTGGGACGCGCTCAGTCCGCCGGCGCGGGCCTTCGCGGACACGGTCGCCGCCGTGCGGTGAGGGCCAGCTCGACCCAGACGGTCTTGCCGACGTCCCGCTGCGCGACGCCCCAAAGGGTGGCCAGCACCTGTACGACGACCAGCCCGCGACCGTGCTCGTCCAGCAGGCCCCCGTCCAGGAACCGCAGGGTGCGGTCGCTTAGGGCGTCACTCACCTCGATACGCAAGGTGTCCTCGTCCCGCAGCAGGATCACCCGCAGCTCGAAGTCCCGCCCCGGTACGCGACCGTGGGTGACGGCGTTCGCGGCGAGTTCGGCCACGATCAGCTGAGCGGTGTGGCTGAGGGCGCCGTCATGCGGGTATCCCCAGCTTGCGAGCGCGCTGCCGGTCAGCCGACGGGCCAGCCGGGCACCACGGGGGGTGGCGCTGAGCCGCTGGACGAGTTCGGTTCGGGGGGTGGAGATTTCTACGTTCACGTCACCGAGCGTGGTGGCTTCTCTCTACCCTGACCAGGGGCGGCTCGGCGACTGTCCGTAGTCGTACAGGTGCGGTACGTCTGGTGTACGGGTGTCGGAGGGTGGCGTGACGGAAGAGCGGAGGCCGGAGACACCGGCGGAGGCGAATGGGGCGGCGGCGGTCTTCGTCGTCATCGGGAAGCAGCTGAAGTTACTGAGGGAGAAGGCGGGGCTGGGCCAGAAGGAGTTCGGCACGCTGGTCGGGTACGGCCCTGATCTGATCTCGGCTGTGGAGCGGGGGGTACGGACGCCGAGGCCGGAGCTGCTGCGGAAGGCGGACGAAGTCCTCGACGCCGGCGGGCTGTTCACCGAGGTCATCTCTCAGGTCGAGGAGGCGATGAGCAGGGCTCGGACGCGGCATCCGGAGTGGTACCGGGGTTATGCGGCGCTGGAGGCGCAAGCCGTATCGCTGCACGACTACAGCACCATGGGCGTGCTGGGACTGCTTCAGACCGAGGACTACTCGCGTGCGGTGTTCACCCAGCGGCACCCGCCTCTGGACGAGGAGACAATCGAGAAGCGAGTGGCGGACAGGCTCTCGCGCCAGCACATCTTCGAGCAATGGCCGTTGCCCGAGTTCAGTTTCGTTGTGGAGCAGGCCGTGCTGGAGCGGCCCATTGGCGGGTTGCAGGTACACGGGGACCAACTGAGGCAGCTGCTGCGGATCGGCCGTATGCGGAACGTGCAGCTTCAGGTGATGCCGACAGGTCGGGAAATTCACCCATCGCTAGGCGGCTCTTTCACCTTGCTCATCCCGAAGGGGAAGGAGCAGGTTGCGTACATGGAGGTCCAAGGCCACCCCAAGCTGATCACCGACCGAGAAGAGGTCCGCATCCTCGCCGCTCGCTATGGGATCATCCGGGCGCAGGCCCTCAACCCATATGAGTCCCTGGCCCTGATTGAGAAGGTGCTGGAAGAGCGATGACCATAGAGCAGTTGAACTGGTTCAAGTCGAGCTACAGCAGTGGTGGGGGCGGCGAATGCCTAGAACTCGCCTACACATGGCGCAAGTCCAGCCATAGCGACGGCGAGGGCGGTCAGTGCGTAGAGGTCGCCCCCCACCCCACCGCCATCCACATCCGCGACTCGAAGCGACCGGCCGCCGCTCACCTCACCGTCGCCCCCGCCGCCTGGTCAGCGTTCCTTCTGGGTGAGAAGGAACGCCTGCGGGGCTGACTCGCCGAGCCCCTCCTCGCGTTCGCGCACGGTGCTGGAGCGCAGCGCGAAGCCGGCGTCGGACAGCAGCTCGGCCATCCGTTCGGGTCGGCGCCGGTGGAAGTCGAGTACGACGGGCCGGTCCCAGGGCCGGTCGAGGCGGAGCGGGACGTCGCCGGTCTGGAAGGCGAGCAGGAGCAGGCCGCCGGGAACCAGCACGCGGTGGAACTCGGCGAACAGGCGCGGCAGTCGGTCCGCGGGTGTGTGGATGCTGGAGTACCAGGAGACGGCACCGGCCAGCGAACCGTCGGGGAGAGGCAACTCCAGCATCGAGCCCTGCTCGAACCGCAGTGCGGGATGCTCACGGCGGGCGATGGCGACCATGGACTCGGAGAGGTCCAGGCCGAAGACGGACAGGCCCAGCCCGGCGAGGTGGGCGGTGACTTCCCCGGGCCCGCAGCCGAGGTCGGCGACCGTGCCGCCGGGGCCGACCTGTTCCGCGTACGCGGCGAGCAGCGCCCGCTCCAGGGGCCGTTCGGCGAGCGGATTCCGGAAGTGCCCGGCGTAGTCCTCGGCGACGGTGTCGTAGAAGACGCGGGTGGCCGTCAGGAAGTCCTCGGTGTCGGTCATGGGCAGGGACCGTAGCGGGCGGCACTGACAAGGGCGGGCCGGTCGGCCTCATGGCGAGGGGAGCGACCTCATAGGCTGCTGCCTTCGGCAGTGCGTCTACATGGGGGGTAGTGGGGCGATGAGCCATGCGACGGAGGTCTTCCAGCCACTCCGGGCGGAGGATCCGCCCGTGGTGGCGGGGTACCGGCTCGCCGCCCGGCTGGGCGCCGGTGGCATGGGGCGGGTCTACCTCTCGCACACCCAGGGCGGCCGACCCGTGGCGATCAAGGTGGTGCGGCCGGAACTGGCCGACGACCCGGACTTCCGGCGGCGGTTCGGCCGGGAGATCAAGGCGGCCCGGCGGGTGCGGGGGGCCTACACCGCCGAGCTGATCGACGCGGACGCGGACGCCGTACCGCCGTGGCTGGCCACGCTGTACGTGCCCGGCCCGTCCCTCACCGAGGCCGTCGTCCGGCGCGGGCCGCTGCCGGTGGCCGCCGTGCTGTGGCTGATGGCGGGGGTGGCCGAGGCGTTGCAGGCCATCCACGCCGAGGGCATCGTGCACCGGGACCTGAAGCCGTCGAACGTGCTGCTGGCCGCCGACGGGCCACGGGTGATCGACTTCGGAATCGCGCTGGCCACCGACGGAACGTCGTACACGGCGACGGGGAACATGATCGGCACGCCCGCGTACATGGCCCCGGAGCAGGCGTCCGGGGGCGAGGTCACGGCCGCGACGGACGTCTTCGCACTCGGACAGACGGCGGCGTTCGCGGCGCTGGGCAGGCCGCTCTACGGCGACGGGCCGGGCGTCAACGTGCTGTACCGGATCGTGCACGGCGAACCCGACCTGTCCCTGCTGCCCGAGCCGCTGCGTCCGCTGTTCGCCCGGTGCCTGGCCGCCGACCCGGCGGACCGGGCCACTCCGGCGGAGGTCGTGGAGTGGTGCCGGCGGCGGCTGGGGGCGGACGCCGACGCGGGCGGGGGACCTGCCGTCTGGCGGGAGGTCACCGGGCCGGAGGTCGTGGTGCCGGCTCCGGTCCCCGATCCGACCGCGGTCGTCCCGCAGCCGCTGATCGGGTACGCGCGGCCGACGGCCGGCTATCCGGTGCCGCAGGAGCGGAAGGCCCGCAGACGGCGCGCCGCGCTGATCACGGCCGCGGGCGTGGTGGGCGGAGCGCTGCTGGTGGCGGCGCTGGCGTGGTCGGTGATGGACGCGAATGACGGCCTGCGTCGCCTGAACGGGGCCCACTCCACGGCGTCCGGTGCACAGGCCTCCGCACAGTCGTCCGAGCATCCTTCGGCGTCCGCGCCGGAGTCCTCCTCGGACACGTCCGGTTCGTCGGCGCGGGGGGCCGGCGACCGCAGCCCCGGGACCTCACCGTCCGCCTCGGCCGCACCCCGCGAGCCGCAGGCCGAGCCGTACGCACCGGTGAGCGTCGACGCGCAGCACTCGTTGAGCCTTGCGGACCCGTTGGCCGAAGGCAAGAACGGCAACAAGAACGGCAAAGGGGACATCCGCTTCGACTGCGCGGAGGCCGGCTGCGAACTGACGAGCGACACGGCCGTGTTCGTGCAGATCATGGGCGGGCACGGCACCACCCTCGACGAGTGCCGTCTGCTGCTGGGGAACTCCAAGTACCACAGTTGGAAGCTGGCCGCGGCGGCGGCCGGCTCCGAGATCTGCATCAAGGACCCCGCCTCGGGGGACATCGCGCTGTTCGTGATCCAGACGAAGTCGACGGCGCTGCCGGACCTCGCGTTCGTCCAGGGAGACCTGTCGGTCTGGCGGCACGCCGCCCGGTAGGCGTCGGCGGCGTCATGAGCCGCGCATCACCGCGCTTCCCCGTCCCAGGCGGTCACCCGGCCCGACGCGGCCGCCTGGCAGCCGAGGACGCAGACCCAGAGCCGGAACAGCAGTCCGCGGTAGCGCACCTCACCCAGCACCCGTCCGCTCGCTCCGAGCGGACGGGCACACAGGGCGCAGTCGATGGCCATCTGCTGGCGGGGCCGGAGCCGGCCGACATCGGGGAGGAGCGGGAGCGCCGTGACACGGGTCTTCATGCGGCACCCCTGCCGCGGCGTCCGGCCCGGGCCCCCGCCGCCCCGGCCGGCGGTGTCACACCGTCCTCGCTCGGTCCGTAGGACGGCGCCGGTGCCCGTCCCGCGCGCCACTCGTCGACGGCGTGGCGTCCTGCGGCGCTCCGTCCTTCGTCTCGTCGGGGGATGGCTCGGCAGTCTGCACCCGGTGCCGGGGCAGGGTTCGCCGGGGCGGTCTGGTGAGGGTGATCTGGCGCACCACCTGCTGGAAACAGGCCAGCGAGGCGAAACTCGGCAGGGCCGCGGCCGCGGTGTCGAGAATATTTTTCGGCGCCTGCGCCACACACAGCGCCATGGCGATCGCCGAGAAGATCAGCAGCACGGTCCACGAATGGAAGGCCCGGCGCTGATGCAGCGATGCCCGGAGAATGGAAAGCGACGCCACCAGCCAGGGGCCGAACACCAGAATGGGCCACCAGGACACCACACTGGTGTGGATGCGCGATGCCGCCACGAACCGCAGCGGGTCGTACGCGATGAGGCCGCCGAAGATGCTCACCGCGGAAGCGATGGCGGTCGCCAGCGCCGCGACCAGATAGCTGGCGACACGAATGGTGCTCGTGCGCTGTCGCGCCCGGACCTTGCGATGGCCCCGAAAAGGAGTCTGCACCGGGGGCAACTCCGCCGTGAGTTCCACCAGGGCGTCGCGATGGGCCTTCCCGCCCGGACTCGCGAGGTTGTCCTCGTTGCGCGCGGCCGGGATCCTGGGCTGCTGCTCGATGGTGTCCCGCAGCATATAGGCCAGCTCTTCCCCGGGGTCCCAGGCCGGGTCCGGGGAGGTGAAGGGCGCATAGAAGGCGTCGGTGGACGCTCGATGCTGCTCCTCGCCGCTCTGGTAGCCGTCTGAATACGTGACGGGGACGTCCGGGTAAAATCCCATGTACTCGGGATGCATGACCGGATTACTCATTCCGCCGGTGTGCCGCAGACCCACATTTCCGAACTCGCCCAGCGTCTCGAGACGTCTCTCTCCAGGGAGCTCATCGCGTCCATGAATTCCTGGAGGATCTCCTCGGTCACCTCGAGCGTGACGAGGAGGCCGCCCTTCGCCAGGGCTCCCTTGCCGGGGCCGGCGGTGTTGGGTGCGGGCAGGTACGTGTGGGAGCCGAGCCGCATGGGCTGCCGTGCAGTCGAATAGGCTCTCCCTGCGAGAGATTCAACTGCCCGCCCCCTCGTTTCCGTCGTCATGTTGCGAATAACGCCGCCATTCGAGGATGGATGCGGCAGCGATCGGGTGAAGGATTAGCCGGACAAGCACGTTGTTGACGTATCGGTAGGCCCTATATTTAGCTATATGCTGTATTAATAATGACCGGCGGCTCCTGCCGTCCGGGACACCGGCAGGGCTGCGGTCCGGGAGCATCGGCGGGGCTCAGCCCAGCCCCGCCAGCCGCAGCAGACCCGCCGTGGCCGCCGCGGCCAGCACCACCACGGCGAACGGGGCCCGGCGCCAGGCCAGGGCCACGCCGACCAGGACCCCGGCGGGGCGGGCCCAGCCGGCGAAGCCGCCGGACTCGGTCAGGGCGCCCATGGCGAGCAGGGCGACGAGCAGGACCACCGCGCCGGCCGAGGCCAGCTCCTGCACCCGGGGCGGGACGGTCACGCGGCCGTGCAGGACCGGGCCGACCAGGCGGAAGGCGTACGTCCCCGCGGCCAGGGCGAGGATCACGACGACCGTGGCGTTCACGCGGCGGCTCCCCGGGCGGCCGGGCGGCGGTGGAGGAACAGACCGGCGAGGGCCAGCAGGACCGGCACCCCGGGCGGGACGGCGGGCGTGGCCGCGAGTGCCAGGGCGGCGCCGAGCAGGGCGCAGCGTCGTACCGTCGCGTCCGCCCGCAGGGAGGGCAGCACCAGGGCGACCAGGACGGCCGGGAAGGCGGCGTCCAGGCCGAAGCGGGCGGTGTCGCCGAGCGCGCTGTCCGCGACGGCGCCGGCCAGGACGCCGAGGTTCCACACCGCGAACAGGCCGAGCCCGGATATCCAGAACGCCCGCCGCCGCCGTGCCGGATCCGGCTGGGCGAGGGCGAAGGCGACCGTCTCGTCGGTGACCAGGTGGGCGCCGAGGAAGCGGGCCGCCCGGCCCGAGCCGATGATCTCGGCCACGGCCAGACTGAACGCGGCCGTACGGGTGTTGAGCAGCAGCCCGGTGGTCACGGCGGCGGCCGGCCCGCCCCCGGCGAGCAGCACGCCCACCGCGCTGAACTGGGCTGATCCGGCGTACACCACCAGTGACATCAGAACCGGCACCCAGACCGGCAGCCCGCCGGCGACGGACACGGCACCGAAGGAGACGCCGACGACGCCGCTGGCCAGCCAGACGAGCGAGCTGTCACGGACCAGGGAGCGATCCTCGGCCGTGCCGGTTGTTCGTTGTACCGAACGCATGTTTTCTACAATGAACAACGCACGCCGTGTTCGTCAAGGCGAACGATCGTACCGATGGAGCGAACGAAGATGTCCGAGGTGCCCTCCCGGCTCCCCATGGAATGGATCGCCGCGTCCCTGAAGCGGGAGCGCGGCCGGGCCGGTCTGTCCCTGTCCGAGCTGGCCAAGCGCGCCGGCGTCGCGAAGTCCACGCTGTCCCAGCTGGAGGCGGGGAGCGGGAACCCGAGCATGGAGACCATCTGGGCGCTCGCGGTGACGCTCGGCGTCGCCTTCAGCGCGCTGGTCGAGCCGCCCGCGCCGGCGATCCAGGTGATCCGGGCCGGGGAGGGGCCCACGGTCCACTCGGAGCGGTCCAGCTACCTGGCCTCGCTGCTGTCCGCCTGCCCGCCGGGGGCCCGCAGGGACATCTACTACGTCTGGCTGGAGCCCGGATCCGTCCGGGATTCCGAGCCGCACATCCCCGGGACCACCGAGCACATCGTGGTCGCCGAAGGGAGGGTCAAGGCGGGGCCGCGAGGGGACGCCGTCGAGCTGGGGCCCGGGGATTACCTGTCGTACCGCGGGGACGTGCCGCACGCCTACGAGGCGCTCGCCGCCGGGACGAAGTTCGTACTGATCATGCAGCACGTGTGAACCGGGCGTGACCGGGAAAAGGCAGGAGCCCCGTTGCCGGACGGCGCGGGGCTCCTTGGGTACTGCACTCAGGTTCTGCGATCAGGCAGTGATCAGGCGGGGGAGACGTTCTCCGCCTGAGGACCCTTCGGGCCCTGGGTCACGTCGAAGGTCACCTGCTGGTTCTCCTCGAGGGAGCGGAAGCCGGTGGCGTTGATCGCGGAGTAGTGAACGAAGACGTCGGGGCCGCCGCCCTCCTGGGCGATGAAGCCAAAGCCCTTTTCGGCGTTGAACCACTTAACGGTTCCGGTAGCCATAAGCCCTCCTTGGGCTCAAAAGGGTTGCCCTGCTCCAGAACCTGCACGTGCGAAACGGTGCTGCACAACTGCATTCGTCTGAAAACTACGAGAGCCCGCGGTCACATGCTCCGCAGGCTCTGTACTGCAAGGGAAACCAAACTGCAACTTGCGGCGAGCCTAGCATGTAGGCGGCCGAATGCAATAGGGATCAAGATCACGTCACTCGGATGTTTGAACCCTCGCTAGCCCGTTTGGTGGCGGGGGCGGTCCCGGCACCGTACCGCACGGGGTCTAGTCTCGCGATGTGGACAATTCCCGCACCCGGCCGCGCGTCGGCCACATCCAGTTCCTCAACTGCCTGCCCCTCTACTGGGGGCTCGCGAGAACCGGCACCCTCCTCGACTTCGAGCTGACCAAGGACACCCCGGAGAAGCTCAGCGAGCAGATCGTGCGCGGCGACCTGGACATGGGGCCCGTCACACTCGTCGAGTTCCTCCGCAACGCCGACGACCTCGTCGCCTTCCCGGACATCGCCGTCGGCTGCGACGGCCCGGTGATGTCCTGCGTGATCGTCTCCCAGGTCCCGCTGGAGCAACTCGACGGCGCCCGGGTCGCCCTCGGCTCGACCTCCCGCACCTCGGTCCGGCTCGCCCAGCTGCTGCTCGCCGAGCGGTACGGCGTCCAGCCCGACTACTACACCTGCCCGCCCGACCTCAGCCTGATGATGCAGGAGGCGCAGGCCGCCGTCCTCATCGGCGACGCCGCCCTGCGCGCCAACCTCGTCGACGGCCCGCGCTACGGCCTGGACGTCCACGACCTGGGCGCGCTGTGGAAGGAGTGGACCGGCCTGCCGTTCGTCTTCGCGGTCTGGGCGGCCCGCCGGGACTACGTGGAGCGCGAACCGGTCATCACCCGCAAGGCCCACGAGTCCTTCCTCGCCTCCCGCAACCTCTCCCTGGAAGAGGTCGGCAAGGTCGCCGAACAGGCGGCCCGCTGGGAGTCCTTCGACGAGGCGACCCTGGCGCAGTACTTCACCACCCTCGACTTCAGCTTCGGCGCCCCGCAGCTGGAGGCCGTCACGGAGTTCGCCCGCCGGGTCGGCCCGACGACCGGCTTCCCGGCGGACGTGGAGGTCGAGCTGCTGCGGCCGTAGCTCCTCGTCACTACGCTGCTGCACATCGGGCGTTGGGGGGAGAGTGCGCCATGCAGCCGCTGGAAGTCGACGAGCCGGCCGCCATCGGGCCGTACCGGCTGCTCGGCCGGCTCGGCTCGGGTGGCATGGGCCGGGTCTATCTCGGCCGCAGTGCGGGCGGCCGTACGGTCGCCGTGAAGATCGTGCACCCGCACTTCGCGCTGGACGAGGAGTTCCGCGCCCGCTTCCGGCGCGAGGTGGAGGCGGCCCGGCGGGTCGGCGGCGCCTGGACGGCGCCGGTCCTCGACGCGGACCCGGAGGCCGCCGTGCCCTGGGTCGCCACGGCGTACGCGGCCGGCCCCTCCCTCGCGGCGGCCGTCACCGACGGCGGCCCGCTGCCCGCGCACACCGTACGGGCCCTGGGCGCGGGCCTCGCCGAGGCGTTGACGGCCGTGCACGAACGGGGACTCGTGCACCGGGACGTGAAGCCGTCCAACGTCCTGCTGACCCTGGACGGGCCGCTGCTGATCGACTTCGGCATCGCGCGCGCCATGGACGGTACGGCCTCCCTGACCTCCACCGGCGTGTCGGTCGGCTCTCCGGGGTACATGTCGCCCGAGCAGATCCTCGGCCAGGGCGTCACGGGCGCCGCCGACGTCTTCTCCCTCGGTGCCGTCCTCGCCCACGCGGCCACCGGTGAACCGCCCTTCCGCGGTGACTCCTCGGCCGCGCTGCTGTACAAGGTCGTCCACGAGGAGCCCGAACTCGGCGCCCTCACCGGCGAGGTGCGGGAGGTGGCGCGGGCATGCCTGGCCAAGGACCCGGCGGCCCGGCCCCGCCCCGCAGAAGTGAGCCGGCGGCTCGCCCCCGAAGGCGCCGCCCGCCTGGTCGCGGGCGGCTGGCTGCCGGGCACCCTGGTGGAACAGGTCAGCCGCAGCGCCGTACGCCTGCTCAACCTGGACACGGGGGAGGCGGCCCGGTCGGGGCCGGTGTCGTTCAGCAGCCCTTCGGTGGGCGGGGCGGAGGTTCCGGCTTCCGGGTCCCCGGTGGGCGGGGTGGGGGTTCCGGCTTCCGGGTCCCCGGTGGGCGGGGTGACCGGCGGGGTTCCCGTAGGGGAGACGGGGGGTCCAGGCCGGCCGACCGGCGGGGTTCCCGTAGGGGCGATCGATGGGGTGCCGGGCGGGGCTGCCGTCGTGCCCGAGCCGCGGGACGTGCCGCCGCCCGGCCGGGTGTCCGTCAGTGTGGCGGCGGCCTCCGCGCCGCCGGAGAGCGGCCGGGGGCGCCGGGTGAGCTGCACGGTCGTGCTGGCGGTCGCCGGTGCGCTGGCGGTGCTGTCGGTGGGGCTCGGCGCCCTGGTGCGGCCCTGGTTCGAAGGGGGCGGCGCGGACACCGAGGCGGGCGCCGGCCCCGGGCACTCCCCGGCGCCCGGGGCGACCACCGGCGGCCCCGACGCGGGCGATCTCCCCGGCGGTGCCACCAGCGCGGGCCCCACGGCGAGCGGTCCGGCAGCGGGAAGTCCCACCCCCGGTGCCGGGTCCGGCGCGATCCCGGACCGCTACCTCGGCACCTGGGAGGGCCAGGCCACCGGCCTCGGCGGCAACCTGCCCATGGGCACGTTCCGCGTGACCGTCCGTCAGGCCGCCGTGGGCGAGGAGTTGGGACGGCTCCGGCAGACCGACCAGCTCGGCGCCGTGTGCACCGACATCCTCACCCTGAAGAAGGTGACCGGCACCCAGATCCTCGTGACCTCGGTCGGCGCCGCCGGCAACCACGCCGGCTGCGACCCCGCCCCGCACCAGGTGGAGCTGACGCCGACCGGTGACGACCTGACGTACACGTCGGACAGTCCGGAAGAAGGGAATCCGACTTCGCGGATGTCAAGGGTCCGCTGACCGGCTCCGCCCCGCCCCTGGCGCCCCACCGGCTCCCGCCGTCACTACTGTGTCCGCGTCGGCGAACACCAGCCACACGCATCGGTCACGCCGAGCGCGCAGGACGCAACGGGGAAGGACGGGGAGATCCCGCCATGGAGTCACTTCAGCCGGACGATCCACGGGAGTTGGGCAGCTACCGCATGCTGCGCAGACTCGGAGCCGGCGGCATGGGCCGGGTGTACCTGGCCCGTTCACCGGGCGGCCGTACCGTCGCCGTCAAGGTCGTACGCCCCGACCTCGCCGCCGACACCGGCTTCCGTGAGCGCTTCCGGCACGAGGCCGAGATCGCCCAGGCCGTCTCCGGCCCGTACACCGCCGCGGTCGTGGACGCCGACCCCGAGGCGCCGCTGCCCTGGCTGGCCACCTCGTACGTGCTCGGCCCGGACCTCACCGAGGTCGTCGCCGCGCACGGCCCGCTGCCCGAGCACACCGTGCGCGCGCTCGGCGCCGGGCTCGCCGCCGCCCTCCAGGAGATCCACGCGGCCGGCCTCATCCACCGCGACCTCAAGCCCTCGAACGTCCTGCTCGCCGCCGACGGCCCCCGCGTCATCGACTTCGGCATCGCGCGGGCGGTGGACGGCACGCGCATGACCCAGACCGGAGTCGTGGTCGGCTCGCCGGGTTACCTGCCCCCGGAACAGGCGATGGGCAAGGACGTCGGCCCGGCCGGCGACGTCTTCTCCCTCGGCGCCGTCCTCGCCTTCGCGGCCACCGGGCGCAGCGCCTTCGGCGCCGGGGCCGCCTCGCACGCCGCGCTGCTCTACCAGGTCGTGCACGGCGAACCCGAGCTGACGGGCGTACCGCGCTCGCTCCTGGGCCTGGTCCGCGCCTGCCTGCTGAAGGACCCGGCGGGCCGGCCCGCTCCGGCCGAGATCGCCGCCGCGCTGGCCCCCCAGGGTGTCGCGGGCGTCCTGCGGGACTGGCTGCCGTCCGCCGTCGCTTCGACGATCGCTACGCACGCGGCCGGAATCCTGGACCTGGAGGCACCGGAAGCGCAACCACCGACGCCGGCCGGCGCGGGTGCCGCCGCCGTTGCCGTCGCCGGTGGGTTCGGCCCGGCGCCGACGATGACGGCCGGCCCGGGGACGCCTACGGGGGCCGCTCCGACGGGGGCCGCTCCGATGGGCGGTGGCTCGGTCGGTGGTGGCTCGGTCGGTGGTGGTTCGGTCGGCGGTGGTTCTGTTGCGGGTGGTTCGGGCGTTGGTGGCCCGACCGGTGGTGCTCCGGTGAGTGGCACGTCGGTGGCCGGCGCTCCTGCGGCCGGGTACGGATACCCGCCCGCGCCGGCTGCCGGATACGGCACGCCTCCCGCCGGAACCCCCCAGCACGCGCCCGGACAGGGAAGGCCAGCGGGCGGCACCGCCGTACCCGGAACCGTGCAACTCGGCGCCTCCGACCCCTCCTCGTCCGCGCGCCCCGGCCGCCGCCGCGTCCTGTCCCTGGCCCTCGGCGGGGCCGCCGCCGTCGCGGCCGTCGGCGGGGGCACCGCCTGGTGGTTCGGCCGGGACACCGGGGCCGACGTCACCAGCACCGGAGGCAAGGGCGGCGCCTCGGGTGAGCCCGCCGCCGAGCGCTTCACCACCCCGCCCGCCGGAGTGGCCCCGCAGCCGCTGTGGCACCGGGCGCTCACCGAGGACACCACCGCCGCCGTACCGCTGCTCGTCCACGACGGCCTGCTGCTGATCAGCGGCGACCCGCTGGTGGCGTACGACGTGAAGACCGGCAAACCCCGCTGGTCCAAGCCGGACATCGTGGTCCCAGGCTCCCAACTGCTCTACCGTGACGGCCGGATGTACCTGCCGGACGGCGAGTACGACGGCGTCGTCATCGCCCGCGACGCGGCCACCGGCGACGAGGTGTGGCGCAGCCGGCTCGGCAAGCACATCGACATCGAGGACACCATCGCCGTCGACGACCAGCACGTCTACGTCGCGGCGAGCGACTTCAGCGAGTCCAAGAGCGCCACCGAGTACCGCACGGCGGTCGCCGCCATCAGCCTCGCCACCCGCAGGACCGTGTGGATCCAGAAGCGCGACTGGGGCACCGACGACTACGACGTCGAGGGTTCCGTCTCCGGCAGGTACCTGGTCTACGCCGACTCCAAGTACAACCTCACCGCACGCGACACCGCCACCGGCGCCCAGCTGTGGACGAAGAAGGTGGGCGACGACTGGACCTGGCGGCCCACCGTCTCCGACGGCCTGGTCTTCCTGCCGGGCGAGAAGCTGACCGCCGTGGACGTGAAGACCGGAGCCACCCGCTGGACCCTGTCCCCGAACGGCCGCCGCGGTTTCTACAACCCCGGCGTCATCGACGGTGTCCTCTACGTCGCCGACCACGACCGCGGCGTCTGGGCCGTCGACGTCCGCACCGGCAAGCGGATCTGGCTGTGTGAGGACAACGACCGCGGCGCGCCCGAGGTGTTCCTGAAGTCCGGCACCACCCTGTACTGCGGTGCCCAGGCCGTCGGCGGCGGCATCGTCGCGCTGGACGCCAGGTCCGGCCGCAAGCGCTGGAGCTGGACCGACAACAAGGCCACCGGCGACCAGTGGCAGATCGCCCTCTCGGGCAGCCGGCTGCTGATGGCCAACGGCGAGGACGCCTACGCGATGCCGGCCGTCTGAACCGGGTAGGGACCCTGGGCGGACAGCCGGCGTGATGGGGGTGGGGAACGTGGGTGCGGTGACCACGGGGGTGCTGGTGCTCGTCGCCGTGGCGTGGGGCGGCGTGGCGGGCGCGTCGCTGCCTCGCGCCGTCTACCGCTTCGCCGTTCCGTCCGGCGACCCCTGGCGCGACCGCTGCCCCGGCGGCCATCCGGTCCGGGGGTGGCTGGGCGGCGTGAGGTGCGGGGAGTGCGCGAGCGGCGGGGTGGTGTCCGGGGAGTGCGGGAGCGGCGGGGTGGTGTCCGGGGAGTGCGGGAGCGGCGGGGTGGTGTCCGGGGAGTGCGGGAGCGGCGGGGTGGTGTCCGGGGAGTGTGCGAGCGGTGAGGCGTACGCCGGCGCTGATTCCCGGCCGGGCGCCCCCTCCGCGTCGCACACCCCCTCCGCCACTCCCCCCGCGCGGCACACCCCCTCCGCGTCGCACACCGCGTCCCCCGTCCCTTCCGCCGCTCTCCTCGCCACCGTCACCGCACTCGTCTGCGCCGCACTCGCCGCCGCCACCGGCACGCGGCCCGAGTTGGCGGTCTGGCTGCTGCTCGCGCCCGTCGGCGTGCTGCTCGCCGCCGTGGACTTCCGCGTGCAGCGGCTGCCCGACCCGCTGACCCTCCCGCTCGCCGCCACCGCCCTGGCCCTGCTCGGCCTCACCGCCCTGCTCCCCGAACACGCCGGTCACTGGCGCACCGCGCTCTACGGCGCCCTCGCGCTCGGCGTCGGCTATTACGTGCTGTACCGCATCAACCCGGGCGGCATGGGCTTCGGCGACGTGAAGTTGGGCGTGGGGACGGGCGCCGTACTCGGCTGGTACGGCTGGCCCACCGTGCTGCTCGGCACCTTCGCCGCGTTCCTGCTCGGCGCGCTCTACGGCGGCGCGCTCGTCCTCGCCCGCCGGGCGGGCCGGAAGACGGCCGTACCCTTCGGCCCGTTCCTCCTGGCCGGCACCCTCACCGGGCTGCTCATCGGCGCGTACACGGCCTGACGTCCTGGGTGGGAAACGGCTGGCGTAGGCTGGTTCGGTCCGTCCACACCCTTGACGAAAGGGACGTCCTGGTGACAGAGCAGGCCGACCTCCAGTCTGTCCTCGACCGTGCCGCTGCCGGTGGGCGGATCACCCCGGAAGAGGCACTCGACCTCTACCGCGACGCGCCCCTGCACGCCCTGGGCGCCGCCGCCGACGCCGTGCGCCGCCGCAAGTACGCGGGCACCGAGCACATCGCCACGTACATCATCGAGCGGAACATCAACTACACGAACGTGTGCGTCACGGCGTGCAAGTTCTGCGCCTTCTACGCGGCCCCCAAGGACAAGGACAAGGGCTGGACCCGCGACCTCGACGACATCCTGCGCCGCTGCGCGGAGACCGTCGAGCTGGGCGGCACTCAGATCATGTTCCAGGGCGGCCACCACCCGGACTTCGGCGTCGAGTACTACGAGAAGCACTTCAAGGCCATCAAGGACGCCTTCCCGCAGCTGGTGATCCACTCGCTGGGCGCGTCCGAGGTCGAGCACATGGCCCGGATCAGCGGTGTCCCGGTCGAGGAGGCCATCACCCGCATCCACGAGGCCGGTCTGGACTCCTTCGCCGGCGCCGGCGCGGAACTGCTGCCCGAGCGCCCCCGCAAGGCCATCGCGCCCCTCAAGGAGAGCGGTGAGCGCTGGCTGGAGATCATGGAGACCGCGCACCGGCTGGGCGTGGAGTCCACCTCCACCATGCTGATGGGCACCGGCGAGACCAACGCCGAGCGCATCGAGCACCTGCGGATGATCCGGGACGTACAGGACCGCACGGGCGGCTTCCGCGCGTTCATCCCGTACACCTACCAGCCCGAGAACAACCACCTGAAGGGCCGCACGCAGGCGACCCTCTTCGAGTACCTGCGGATGATCGCGATCGGCCGCCTCTTCCTGGACAACGTCCAGCACATCCAGGGCTCGTGGCTCACCACCGGCAAGGAGATCGGCCAGCTGTCCCTGCACTACGGCGCGGACGACCTCGGCTCGATCATGCTGGAGGAGAACGTGGTCTCCTCGGCCGGTGCCAAGCACCGCTCCAACCGCCTGGAGATCATCGACCTGATCCGCAAGGCGGGCCGTGTCCCGGCGCAGCGCGCGACGACGTACGAACACCTCGTCGTCCACGACGACCCGGCGAACGACCCCGTCGACGACCGCGTGGCCTCGCACATCTCCTCCACCGCCATCGCGGGCGGCACCGCCCACCCCGAGCTGAAGCTGCTCGCGTCGAACTAGGGGCGCCTTGCTGACGATCCACGCCGCCCCGCTGGTCCTGCCGGTGGGCGCGGCACCCGTCGCGGACGGAGCCGTCGTGGTGGACGGCGACCGGATCACGGCCGTCGGTCCGTACGCGGAGGTGGCGGCCGCGGCGCCGGGCGCGCGGGTGCGGCGCTGGCCGGGTGCGCTCACGCCGGGCCTGCGACAGTGGCACGCGCTGTGGCTGCTGCGCGACTGCTACCACCCCGACCCGCGCGAAGCCGGCGAACTGGGCGAACTGCCCCTGTACGGGGAGCGGCTGGCCGCCCTGGGCGACCTCGGCGAGACCCGCTGGGCGGGCAGCGTACGGCGCGGCCTGCAGCGGATGCTGCGGTACGGCACGACGGCGGTCGCGTCCCCCGGAGCCCGCTTCCGTGATCCGCTCGTGGCCACGGCCGTCGCCCGGTCCGGGCTGAGCGTCGTGGGTGCCGCGGGCGCCCCCGGCGGCATGCTGCTCGGTGAGCGGCCCGACCTCGACCCGTTCGCCGAGGGGTACGACCTTCCCGGCACGGTGCACGGCCCCTTGACCGTCGGCGGCCGGGCCGACCTGGCGGTGTTCGACGTACCCGACGAGGCGGCCCTGACGGAGCGCGGCGCGGCCACCTGCGTGGCGACCGTGCTGGCCGGCCGACTGGTGTACCGGAGCCGCTGAGCGCGCGCACCCAAGACGCTTGCGACGCCACTTCGAGAACGTCTTCGCGAACGCCCCGACTCCAGCAGGGCGAGGCCGTCGGAGTCGAGCCCCGACGGCATCACCGGAAGCGTGAACGAGACCTCCAGGTCCGGCCGTTCCTTCTGCAACCGCGCTATCGACCGCGAACGCAGGTCCACGGATGCGGAGTCGGTCAGTCCGTCGCCCTCGATGTCGAAGTCGGCCTGTGCGGAACCGGCCGTGTCCAGTGCCTCGCCGTAGGCGGCGGCCAACTCCGAGGCGTTGTCGCACACGGCGGCCAGCTCTTTTCCGGACGCGCCCCTGCTCTCGGCCGTCATGGAACAACTGGTCACGGCGAGCGCGAACGCGCAGGTGAACCCGGCGATCGGTGTCAGTGGGCTCCTCATGAGGCGGAATCTCTCACACGAAAATGTGGAATTCCCCTTTTTCTCGTCGAAACAATAGGTTGCAGGTGGCCTTCCTGGGTGACTCACAGGAATTACTGGCGGCTCACAAGAATTCCCGAGAAAACGTTACACAAAGGCTCTCTGATATCCGGGGAATGCAATCCGAACTCGTCATCGAAAGTCGCACCGCCGGGCGCGGTCACCGCCGCAAACATGGCAACGGGTCCGCCGAGGGACCCGTGTTCGTTGACACCACCGGACGCCGCTCGAAGGCGCTGCGCCGCGTCGGCCTGCTCCTCGGCGCCGTTGGGTGGAGGACGTCGCGGCACGCAGGAAGCCGAGGCTCCTGCCGTGACAGGCGGCTGCAAGAATGGGCGGGTGACCCGCGCTTCCCTGAACAAGCAGCCGCACGAAGTCGCCTCGATGTTCGACGACGTGGCGGAACGGTACGACCTGACGAACGACGTGCTGTCGCTCGGCCAGGACCGGCGCTGGCGCAAGGAGGTGGCGACGGCGGTCGACGCGCGCCCCGCGCAGAAGATCCTGGACCTCGCCGCCGGTACCGCCACCTCCTCGCTGCCCTTCGCACGGACGGGCGCCTACGTCGTCCCCTGCGATTTCTCCCTCGGGATGCTCCAGGTCGGCAAGAAGAGGCACACCTGGCTGCCGTTCACCGCGGGCGACGCGACGCGGCTGCCCTTCAAGGACGACACCTTCGACGCGGTGACGATCTCCTTCGGGCTGCGCAACGTGCACGACACCGATGCGGCGCTGCGGGAGATGTACCGGGTCACCCGGCCGGGCGGACGCGTGGTGATCTGCGAGTTCTCCCACCCGACCTGGGCGCCGTTCCGCACCGTCTACACCGAGTACCTGATGCGCGCGCTGCCGCCGGTCGCGCGAGCGGTGTCCTCGAACCCCGACGCGTACGTCTACCTCGCCGAGTCCATCCGGGCCTGGCCCGACCAGCCCGCCCTCGCCGAGCGGCTGCGCAAGGCGGGCTGGTCGAAGGTGGCGTGGCGCAACCTCACCGGCGGTGTGGTCGCGTTGCACCGGGGCTTCAAGGCGAGCTGAATCCGGCCACCGCGCAGGGGTCGCCGGGCTGGTCCAGCTCCCGTTGCAGTCCCCCTCCGGGCGGTGCGGGGATACGGGGTTCACGCACGCCCCCGCCGCCCTCGCCGTCCCCGAAGTCGAACCACACGTACACCATCGACTCCCGGGGCACCTCGGCGCCGGGCTGCGGGTACTGGCGCACGACGTGGTCGACGACGGCGAGGTGGAAGTCCGGGCGGTCCGGCGCGTTGAGGAACAGGCCCTGCGCCCGGGCCGTTTCGCGCGCGTCCACGGCCATCAGGCCGACCAGACGGGGGACACGCACTTCGGGTGTTTTGGGTGTTATACGCACAGATGTCACCCCCAGCGGTACTGGCAGGGTAACTCCCGGGCGGCCCACCCGGAAGGCGTCGGTGTCTTTCTGTGACAGATGACTACGGTGCGTCACCGAGGGTGAGTCGGAAACAGAGCGCCGGCTCGTTCAGCGTGGGGTGCGTATAGGTCTCCGCCCGCTCCATGCCGAGCCGCCGGGCCACCGCGACCGACCGCTCGTTGCCCGCCATCACCATCGCCACCACGCCAGGCACACCGGCCGCCCGCACGCGTCTGACGGTCTCCCGAGCCGCCGCGGTGGCGTACCCCTTGCCCCAGTACGCCCGCCCGAGCCGCCAGCCGATCTCCGTCTCGCCGACCGGACCCCACTGCGGCCGCCACGGCTGCGCGCCGGTGAAGCCGATGACCTCCCCCGACTCGTCCAGCAGCGTCCACAGGCAGAACCCGCGCTCGGCGTCGTGCCGCCGCTGGCGCGCGGTGAGTTCCTCGTAGCAGGACAGCGCCGCCGACCTGCCTCCGAAGAACCGCATGACCTCGGGGTCGTCGAACACCCGGTGCCAGGCGACGGCGTCCTCGTGAGTGGGAACGCGCAGCCGTACCGCGGGGAGAGGTCCGTTCACAGGGCAGCCCTTCAGCCGGGTGATCAATTCTGCTGAATAGACTGCCCAAGTCCAGTGCCGGTCGGCACGCATATTTCGAACCCTGGGGAGATCCCGCCGTGACCGAGCCCCTCTCCGACCACACCGCCGATGTGATCGTCGTCGGCGCGGGGCCAGCCGGCTCCACGACCGCGTACCACCTCGCCAAAGCCGGCCTCGACGTCCTGCTCCTGGAGAAGACCGAGTTCCCGCGCGAGAAGGTCTGCGGCGACGGCCTCACCCCGCGCGCGGTCAAGCAGCTCGTCGCCATGGGCATCGACATCTCCGAGGAAGCCGGCTGGCTGCGCAACAAGGGCCTGCGCATCATCGGCGGCGGCAGCCGCCTCCAGCTCGACTGGCCGGATCTCGCCTCCTACCCGAACTACGGACTCGTCCGTAAGCGCGACGACTTCGACGAGCAGCTCGCCCGCAACGCCCAGAAGGCCGGCGCCCGCCTCCACGAGCGCTGCAACGTCACCGGCCCCGTCGTCGACGACCGCACCGGCCGCATCACCGGCGTCACCGCCAAGCTCGGCGACGAGAAGCGCGAGGTCACCTTCCGCGCGCCGCTCGTCGTCGCCGCCGACGGCAACTCCACCCGGCTCTCCCTCGCCATGGGCCTGCACCGCCGCGAGGACCGCCCCATGGGCGTCGCGGTGCGCACCTACTTCACCTCGCCCCGGCATGAGGACGACTACCTGGAGTCCTGGCTGGAACTGTGGGACCGCCGCGGCGCCCAGGACCGCCTGCTGCCCGGCTACGGCTGGATCTTCGGCATGGGCGACGGCACCTCCAACGTCGGCCTCGGCGTACTCAACACCTCCGCCTCCTTCAAGGAGCTGGACTGGCGCGAGGTCCTCAAGGCGTGGTGCGCCTCCATGCCGGAGGACTGGGGCTACACCCCGGAGAACATGACCGGCCCGATCCGCGGCGCCGCCCTTCCCATGGCCTTCAACCGCCAGCCGCACTACACGCGCGGGCTGCTCCTCGTCGGCGACGCCGGCGGCCTGGTGAACCCCTTCAACGGCGAGGGCATCGCCTACGCCATGGAGTCCGGCCAGATCGCCGCCGACGTCATCGTGCAGGCCCACGCGCGCGCGACGCCCGCCCAGCGCGAGATCGCCCTCCAGCGCTACCCGCGCGTCCTCAAGGACACCTACGGCGGCTACTACACGCTCGGCCGCGCCTTCGTGAAGCTCATCGGCAACCCGAAGGTCATGCAGATCGCCGCCCAGCGAGGTCTGACCCACCCGATGCTGATGAAGTTCACCCTCAAGCTGCTGGCGAACCTCACCGACCCCACGGGCGGCGACGCGATGGACCGCATCATCAACGGCCTGAGCAAGGTGGCCCCGAAGGCGTGACCGAACGCCGGGGACCGGTCAGGAGCCGAAGGCTTCCGCCTTGGCGGCCCGGCGGGCGTACACCTCGTCCCGCCGGTCCGCCATCTGCCGCAACGCGTCCTTCTTGTCCCGCTTCGAGAGCCGGTCCAGATAGACCTGCCCGGCGGTGTGGTCGGTCTCGTGGGCCAGGCACCGCGCGAAGTACCCGGTGCCCTCGATGACGACGGGGTTGCCGTCCTTGTCCTGCCCGCGTACGACGGCCCGGTCCGGCCTGGGGACGTCCACCACGGCACCCGGAACCGACAGGCAGCCCTCGCCCTCGTCCAGCAGTCGTCGCTCGCGCGTGGGCGTTTCGAGCACCGGGTTGACGATGTGCCCGACATGTCGGACTCCTTCGTCATCGGGGCAGTCGTACACGAACAGCCGCAGAGAGACCCCTACCTGATTCGCCGCCAGTCCCGCCCCGTCGGCGACATACATGGTGCGGAACATGTCGTCGACGAGCGCGGCGAGGTCGGGCCCGAACTCCGTGACGTCCCGGCACGGCCTGTGCAGCACCTCCTCGCCGACCTCGGTGATGCGGCGCACCGCACCGCGCCCGGCCTCGGGGGCGTAGCGGGGGAATCGGCCGACGGGACTGCCCTGCACGAACACGCGTGGCATCGCGCTGTCTCCTTCGCTCACGAACGACCGCCGTCCGGCGGCCCGAGCCGAGCCTGCCAGGGAACGCTGCGAGGCCGCGGGGGAGGCGCTGAGCGCCCCGCAGGGCGTTGCGGGCGCCCAGGAGGGCGATGGGGCGCCTAGGTGGGCGATGGGGCGCCCAGGTGGCGATCCGGGCGCCTCGGCAGACGAGGCATGGCAGTGGGCCGGTGGGTGCCGGCGTGAGCTTCAGGTACGGCGCAAGGGCCGCTGCCCCCGAGCGGCTGCGGCCCTTACGTGTGTGGAGAGATGCTGGATGCGCTCAGAGCACCCGCACGGCGCCGGTGGGCGGGTCGTACGACAGCGGGCGCTCCACCACGCCGGTGGAGGGGTTCTGCGCGCCCACGAACATGCCGTCACCGACGTACACCGCGACGTGGTAGGCGCTGCCCGCGCTGCCCCAGTACAGGATGTCGCCCGGCTGGAGGTTGCTCAGCGAGACCTGGGTGCCGGCGGTCGACTGGTCCTGGGAGACGCGCGGCAGGCTGACGCCGATCTGCTTGAACGCCGTCTGCACCAGACCGGAGCAGTCGTAGGCGGAGGGACCGCTGGCGCCGGAGACGTACGCCTTGCCGACCTGCGCTTTGACGAAGCTGATGACCGCGGCGGCCGAGCCGGTCGCCGTGGACGTGCCGGTGGAGGTCGACGTGGACGTGGAGGTTGAGGTGGAGGTCGAGGTGGAGTCACCGCCCACGGTGGTGGAGAGCGTGGTCCGCTGCGCGTTGCGCGAGGCGCGCGCGGCGGCCTCCTGGCGGGCCTCCTCCTGGGCCTTCTTCTTGGCCTCCGCCGCCTTCTTCTTGGCCTCGGCGAGGTCCGCCTTCGCCTGCTTCGCGGCCTTTGCGGCAGCCGCGTCGCGCTCAGCCTGCAGCTGGTAGTGCGCGGCGGCCTGCTCGGTGGCGTCCGCGGACTGGGCCGCCTGAGTGGCCAGGTCGGCCGTCAGGGTGGGCAGTTCGAGGGTCTGCGTCACCGGCTCGGCCGCGTTCGCCGAGCCGGACGCCCCGGCGACGGCCAGGGTGCTGAGGACGCCACCGGCAACTCCGGCCCGCATGGCGAGGGTCGACGCGTTGCGGCGGGGCTTCCGGTGGCTGCGTATGTGAGCGGTGTGGGACATGGGAACAACCGGTACCAGGGGCTCCTTCATATCTTCAAGAAACGTGTGCTGCGCCACAGTTGTTCAATCGATACCGGGAAACCCGGGCCTGTCGCTCTTTATTGACGCCGTAACGGACATTGCGGACGCCCGCGATCAAGCCCTTGATCACGGTCTTTGATCATTACGTCCGAATTGCCCCGCGCCTACCACTGGTTGGGATGGTTGGCCAAGCCCGGTTCCCGGGAGCCTCTCACGCATGTGGCGGAGGTCACGGAACGGTCACCGGAATCCCGGCGTCCCGCGCGTGCCGACTTCGTGAACGCGTGCACGCGGCCCGACCCGCGTCCACATCCGCCCCGGGCGTCCCTCTGATGTGTGAACGCGAGCCACTATCAGGCCCTCGCGTCCAAGGCCAATTTGCATGCAACGGAAGTCTCTTGATATGGAGACGACCCCCCTGGCCTGGGATGACAAGCGAGAATGTCACTTCTGGTGATCAACTGAACGCTTCGGGTGTGAAGATCACTCATCATCCGACTTCATGATCCTTCGTCAGGTGGTGGAGATCACAAAGCTTGTGTAATACCCCGTGTCGCAGATCACAGAGCGGCGGGCATAAGATGCGAGGCAGTTGGGCTTGTGACCTGCTTCACATGTTCTCGATCTTCGCCCGGGACGAGCGGGGCTCGTGGGACCGGTGAGGCGGGTGTGAGCCCAGTGCAACCGCCAGCAGTCAGTGCCGACTGAGAGGAGCGAGGAGCGGTGAACGCGTATGCGCCCATCCTCGTACTGGGAGCCCTCGGGGCAGGCTTTGCGATCTTCTCCGTGGTCATGGCCACGCTGATCGGTCCGAAGCGGTACAACCGCGCGAAGCTCGAGGCCTACGAGTGCGGCATCGAGCCGACCCCCACGCCGGCCGGCGGCGGGCGCTTCCCCATCAAGTACTACCTGACGGCGATGCTCTTCATCGTCTTCGACATCGAGATCGTCTTCCTCTACCCCTGGGCCGTCACCTTCGACGCCCTGGGGATCTTCGGGCTCGTGGAGATGCTGCTCTTCGTGCTCACCGTCTTCGTCGCCTACGCGTACGTATGGCGGCGCGGCGGTCTGGAATGGGACTGAGGGGCCTTTAACGACATGGGACTCGAAGAAAAGCTGCCGAGCGGCTTCCTGCTCACCACCGTCGAGCAGGCCGCGGGCTGGGTGCGCAAGGCGTCCGTCTTCCCGGCCACCTTCGGCCTGGCCTGCTGCGCCATCGAGATGATGACCACCGGCGCCGGACGCTACGACCTCGCCCGCTTCGGCATGGAGGTCTTCCGCGGCTCGCCGCGCCAGGCCGACCTGATGATCGTCGCCGGCCGGGTCAGCCAGAAGATGGCGCCCGTCCTGCGGCAGGTCTACGACCAGATGCCCAACCCCAAGTGGGTGATTTCCATGGGCGTCTGCGCCTCCTCGGGCGGCATGTTCAACAACTACGCGATCGTCCAGGGCGTCGACCACGTCGTCCCGGTCGACATCTATCTCCCCGGCTGCCCGCCCCGGCCCGAGATGCTCATGGACGCGATCCTCAAGCTCCACCAGAAGATCCAGTCCTCCAAGCTCGGCGTGAACGCCGAGGAAGCGGCCCGCGAGGCGGAGGAGGCGGCGCTCAAGGCCCTGCCCACGATCGAGATGAAGGGGCTGCTGCGGTGAACGACGCGAACGGCACCAACGGCGCGAACGGGTCCGCGAACGGGGTGAACCCCGAGAAGGACCTCTCCGCCTCCAACCTCCCCGGCCAGCGCGGCCAGGGCGGCGAGGAGATCCGCGTCCAGCGCGGCATGTTCGGCGCCGACAACGGCGGCGACACCTCCGGCTACGGCGGCCTGGTCCGCTCGGTCCGACTCCCGGGACCGGCGACCCGCCCCTACGGCGGCTGGTTCGACGAGGTCGCCGACGAACTGGAGGGCGCCCTGGAGGAGCAAGGACTCCTCCCCGGGAACGCCATCGAGAGGACGGTCGTCGACCGCGACGAGCTGACCTTCCACATCGAACGCGAGCACCTGCTCCGCGTCGCCCGCACGCTGCGCGACGACCCGGCCCTGCGCTTCGAGCTGTGCACCGGCGTCAGCGGCGTCCACTACCCGAACGACAAGGGCCGCGAGCTGCACGCCGTCTACCACCTGCGCTCGATCACCCACAACCGGCTGATCCGGCTGGAGGTCAGCGCCCCCGACGACGACCCGCGCATCCCGTCCCTGGTCTCCGTGTACCCGACCAACGACTGGCACGAGCGCGAGACCTACGACTTCTTCGGGATCGTCTTCGACGGTCACCCGGCCCTGACGCGGATCATGATGCCGGACGACTGGCAGGGCCACCCCCAGCGCAAGGACTACCCCCTCGGCGGCATCCCCGTCGAGTACAAGGGCGCCCAGATCCCGGCTCCGGACCAGCGGAGGTCGTACTCGTGAGCACGCAGTCAGCATCCGCCGCGTCGGCCGCTTCCGCGCGCGAGACCACCGAGGGCACCGTATATACGGTCACCGGTGGCGACTGGGACGAGGTCGTCCAGTCCGCGGCCCGCGCCGACGACGAACGCATCGTCGTCAACATGGGTCCCCAGCACCCGTCCACCCATGGAGTGCTTCGCCTGATCCTGGAGATCGAGGGCGAGACGGTCACCGAGGCCCGCTGCGGCATCGGCTACCTGCACACCGGCATCGAGAAGAACCTCGAGTACCGCACGTGGACGCAGGGCACCACCTTCGTCACGCGCATGGACTACCTGACGTCCTTCTTCAACGAGACCGCCTACTGCCTCGCCGTCGAGAAGCTCCTCGGCATCGAGGACCAGATCAGCGAACGGACCAAGATCATCCGAGTGCTCCTGATGGAGCTGAACCGGATGTCCTCCCACCTGGTGTGCATCGCCACCGGCGGCATGGAGCTGGGCGCCACCACGATCATGATCTACGGATTCCGTGATCGTGAAATGATTCTCGACCTCTACGAGCTCATCACGGGCCTGCGCATGAACCACGCGTACATCCGGCCCGGCGGACTCGCCCAGGACCTGCCGCCCGGCGCGGTGGACCAGATCCGCGAGTTCGTGAAGAAGATGAAGAAGAACCTCCCGGAGTACGACAAGCTCGCCACCGGGAACCCCATCTTCAAGGCCCGCATGCAGGACATCGGCTATCTCGACCTGGCCGGCTGCATGGCCCTCGGCGCCACCGGCCCGATCCTGCGCTCCACCGGCCTGCCGCACGACCTGCGCAAGGCACAGCCGTACTGCGACTACGAGACGTACGACTTCGACGTCCCGACCGCCGACACCTGCGACGCCTACGGCCGCTTCCTCGTCCGCCTGGAGGAGATGCGCCAGTCGGTCGCCATCGTCGAGCAGTGCCTGGACCGGCTCCAGCCCGGCCCGGTGATGGTCGCCGACAAGAAGATCGCCTGGCCCGCGCAGCTGGCCCTGGGACCCGACGGGCTCGGCAACTCCCTCGACCACATCAAGAAGATCATGGGCACCTCCATGGAGGCCCTGATCCACCACTTCAAGCTGGTCACCGAGGGCTTCCGCGTCCCGCCGGGACAGGCGTACGCGGCCGTCGAGTCACCCAAGGGCGAACTCGGTGTGCACGCGGTCTCCGACGGCGGCACCCGCCCCTACCGGGTCCACTTCCGCGACCCGTCCTTCACCAACCTGCAGGCCATGGCGGCGATGTGCGAGGGCGGCCAGGTCGCCGACGTCATCGTCGCCGTCGCGTCCATCGACCCCGTGATGGGAGGCGTCGACCGGTGACCACCTCTTCTTCGGAGCGGGGCGTCAGCCTGGGCATGCCCGGACTGCCCGCACCCGCCTACCCGGACGACGTCCGGGCCCGTCTGGAGGCGGACGCGCGCGAGGTGATCGCGCGCTACCCCGACTCCCGGTCCGCCCTGCTGCCGCTGCTCCACCTCGTGCAGTCGGAGGAGGGCCATGTCACGCGCACCGGAATGCAGTTCTGCGCGGACATGCTGGACCTGACCACGGCCGAGGTCACCGCGGTCGCCACCTTCTACACCATGTACCGGCGCAGGCCCTCCGGTGACTACCAGGTCGGCGTCTGCACCAACACGCTGTGCGCGGTGATGGGCGGCGACGCGATCTTCGACACCCTCCAGGAACACCTGGGCGTCGGCAACGGCGAGACCACCGACGACGGCAAGGTCACCCTGGAGCACATCGAGTGCAACGCGGCCTGCGACTTCGCGCCGGTCGTGATGGTCAACTGGGAGTTCTTCGACAACCAGACCCCGGCGAGCGCCAAGCGCCTGGTCGACGACCTGCGCGCGGGTCAGCCCGTCGAGCCCACGCGCGGGGCCCGGCTGTGCACGTTCAAGGAGACCGCCCGGATCCTGGCCGGCTTCCCCGACGAGCGGCCCGGGGCCGTCGAGGAGGGCGGCAGTGCGGGACCCGCGTCGCTGGTGGGCCTCCGCCTGGCAAGGGGAGAGGCCGCACCCGCGCGCGTGGTCCATCCGCGCGGAGGTCCGCATGAGGAACCGCAGGACAGGGTGCACGGGCCCTCGCCGGCCGAGCACCTCAGTTCCCATGACGCGCCGCAGGAGACATCGGCCTCCGACCCCGCCCACCCGGCAGGGCCTGCCGCCGAGGAGGGGGAGTGATGACCGTGGTACCCGAGGTCAAGGACACGAGCCCGGAGAAGCTGCTCGCACCCGTGCTGTCGGCCTTCTGGGACGAGGACCGGTCCTGGACTCTGGACGTCTACCGGAGGCACGAAGGGTACGAGGGGCTCCGCAAGGCGCTCGCCATGTCACCGGACGACCTGATCGCGTACGTCAAGGACTCCGGGCTGCGAGGCCGGGGCGGCGCGGGATTCCCGACCGGAATGAAGTGGCAGTTCATTCCGCAGGGTGATGGAAAACCGCACTATCTAGTTGTCAACGCCGACGAGTCGGAGCCGGGCACCTGCAAGGACATCCCGCTCCTCTTCGCGAACCCGCATAGCCTCATCGAGGGCATGGTGATCGCGTGCTATGCCATCAGGTCGTCGCATGCCTTCATCTATCTGCGTGGTGAGGTCGTCCCCGTTCTGCGGCGGTTGCACGAGGCCGTGCGCGAGGCCTACGCGGCGGGCTACCTCGGCGAGAACATCCTGGGCAGCGGACTCGACCTCCAGCTCACCGTGCACGCGGGTGCGGGCGCGTACATCTGCGGTGAGGAGACCGCACTGCTCGACTCGCTCGAAGGCCGCCGTGGTCAACCGCGGCTCCGTCCCCCCTTCCCTGCGGTGGAAGGCCTCTACGCCTGTCCGACTGTGGTGAATAACGTCGAGTCGATCGCGTCGGTTCCCGCCATCCTGAAAAACGGCAAAGACTGGTTCAGGTCGATGGGCAGCGAGAAGTCCCCGGGCTTCACGCTGTACTCGCTCAGCGGCCACGTCGCCAGCCCCGGCCAGTACGAGGCCCCGCTCGGCATCACCCTGCGCCAGCTGCTCGACATGAGCGGCGGCATGCGGCCGGGCCACCGGCTGAAGTTCTGGACGCCGGGCGGCTCCTCGACCCCGATGTTCACCGACGAGCACCTCGACGTCCCCCTCGACTACGAGGGCGTGGGCGCCGCCGGCTCCATGCTCGGCACCAAGGCCCTGCAGTGCTTCGACGAGACGACCTGCGTGGTGCGGGCCGTCACCCGCTGGACCGAGTTCTACGCCCACGAGTCCTGCGGCAAGTGCACGCCCTGCCGCGAAGGGACGTACTGGCTGGTGCAGCTGCTGCGGGACATCGAGGCCGGCAAGGGCAGCATGTCCGACCTCGACAAGCTCGCCGACATCGCCGACAACATCAACGGCAAGTCCTTCTGCGCCCTCGGCGACGGCGCCGCATCCCCGATCTTCTCCTCGCTGAAGTACTTCCGCGAGGAGTACGAGCAGCACATCACGGGCCGGGGCTGCCCCTTCGACCCGGCCAAGTCGACGGCCTGGGCGGATCGCCCGGAGGTGAACGCATGACCGTACAGCAGGCCAACAGCGGCTCCGCCGCGGGCCAGCGCCCCACGGGAGGGGGAGAGGCGGCGGTCCCGCCGGAAGACCTCGTCTCGCTGACGATCGACGGCGCCGAGATCAGCGTGCCCAAGGGCACCCTGGTCATCCGGGCCGCCGAACAGCTCGGCATCGAGATCCCGCGGTTCTGCGACCACCCCCTCCTGGACCCCGCCGGCGCCTGCCGCCAGTGCATCGTCGAGGTCGAGGGCCAGCGCAAACCGATGGCGTCCTGCACGATCACGTGCACGGACGGCATGGTCGTCAAGACCCAACTCACCTCGCCGGTCGCCGAGAAGGCCCAGCACGGCGTGATGGAGCTGCTGCTCATCAACCACCCGCTGGACTGCCCGGTCTGCGACAAGGGCGGCGAGTGCCCGCTGCAGAACCAGGCGATGTCGCACGGCAACGCCGAGTCCCGGTTCGAGGGCAAGAAGCGGACCTACGAGAAGCCCGTGGCGATCTCCACGCAGGTGCTGCTCGACCGCGAGCGGTGCGTGCTGTGCGCCCGCTGCACCCGCTTCTCCAACCAGGTCGCCGGCGACCCGATGATCGAGCTGGTCGAGCGGGGCGCGCTCCAGCAGGTCGGCACCGGCGAAGGCGACCCGTTCGAGTCGTACTTCTCCGGCAACACCATCCAGATCTGCCCGGTCGGCGCGCTCACCTCGGCCGCCTACCGGTTCCGCTCCCGTCCCTTCGACCTCGTCTCCTCGCCGTCGGTGTGCGAACACTGCTCCGGCGGCTGCGCCACCCGCACCGACCACCGGCGCGGCAAGGTCATGCGACGGCTCGCCGCGAACGACCCCGAGGTCAACGAGGAGTGGATCTGCGACAAGGGACGCTTCGCGTTCCGGTACGCGCAGCAGAGGGACCGCCTCGAGACCCCGCTCGTCCGCAACGCCGACGGCGTCCTCGAACCCGCCTCCTGGCCCGAGGCGCTCGAAGCGGCCGCCCAGGGCCTCACCGCCGCCCGCTCCCGGGCAGGCGTCCTCACCGGCGGCCGGCTCACCGTCGAGGACGCCTACGCCTACAGCAAGTTCGCGCGCCTGGCGCTCGACACCAACGACATCGACTTCCGCGCGCGCGTGCACAGCGGCGAGGAAGCCGACTTCCTGGCGGCCCAGGTGGCCGGACACGGCCGTGACCTCGACGGTACGGGCGTCACGTACACCTCCCTGGAGAAGGCGCCCGCCGTGCTGCTGGCCGGCTTCGAGTCGGAGGAGGAGGCGCCCGGCGTCTTCCTGCGGCTGCGCAAGGCATGGCGCAAGCACAAGCAGCAGGTGTTCGCGCTGGCCACGCACGCCACCCGCGGCCTGGAGAAGACCGGCGGCACGCTGCTGCCGGCCGCTCCGGGCACCGAGACGGAGTGGCTGGACGCCCTCGCGAGCGGCGTCGGCCTGGAGGGGCCCGGCGCACGTGCCGCCGAGGCCCTGCGCGCCGAGGGCGCGGTCATCGTCGTCGGCGAGCGGCTCGCCTCGGTCGCCGGCGGCCTCACGGCCGCCGTACGCGCCGCCGCCGCCACCGGCGCCCAGCTGGTGTGGATCCCCCGCCGGGCCGGGGAGCGCGGCGCCGTCGAGGCGGGTGCGCTGCCCACGCTGCTGCCGGGAGGCCGCCCGGCGACCGACCCGCGCGCGCGGGAGGAGGTCGCCGCCGCCTGGGGGCTCGCCGAACTGCCCCTGCGCTACGGCCGCGACACCCACCAGATCGTCGAGGCCGCCGCCAGTGGCGAGCTCGCCGCGCTCGTGGTCGCCGGTGTCGAGGTCGCCGACCTGCCCGACCCGGCACGCGCGCGTGAGGCGCTGGAAAGCGTCGGCTTCCTGGTGTCGCTGGAGCTGCGGCCCAGCGAGGTCACCGCGCACGCCGACGTCGTCCTGCCGGTCGCCGCTGTCGCCGAGAAGGCGGGCACCTTCCTCAACTGGGAAGGCCGCGTCCGCTTCTTCGAGGCCGCGCTCAAGCCCGACCAGATGACCCGCCGGCTCGCGCCGACCGACGCGCGCGTGCTGCAGATGCTCGCCGACGCCATGGACGTCCACCTGGGCCTGCCGGATCTGCGCACCACGCGCGCGGAGATCGACCGGCTCGGACCCTGGGACGGCCCCCGCGCCTCCGAACCCATGGAGTCCGCGGGTGTGCTGCCCCGCCCGGCCGTCGGGGAGGCCGTGCTCGCCGGGCACCGGCTCCTGCTCGACCAGGGCGTCCTCCAGGAAGGCGACGAGGCGCTCGCCGGAACCCGGCACGCCGCACGCGCGCGCGTGTCCGCCGCGACGGCCGCCGAGGCGGGCGTCAAGGACGGCGACACCCTGACCGTCACCGGCACCGCCGGCACGGTCGAACTGCCGGTCCGGATCACCGAGATGCCCGACCGTGTGGTCTGGCTCCCGCTGAACTCCTCAGGCGCCGGCGTCGCCTCCGACACGGGGGCGCGGCCCGGCTCCCTCGTCCGTATCGGCCCGGCGGCAGTCGCCGACGAGGCCCCCAAGGAGGTGGAGGCATGAGCGCGTACCTCGCCGCTGAAGACCTCTCGATGTTCGGCCGCGACCCCTGGTGGCTGGTCGTCGTCAAGGCGGTGTTCTGCTTCGCCTTCCTGATGGTGACGGTGCTGTTCTCCATCGTCTGGGAGCGCAAGGTCGTCGCCTGGATGCAGCTGCGCATCGGCCCCAACCGGCACGGCCCCTGGGGCATGCTCCAGTCGCTCGCCGACGGCGTGAAACTGATGCTCAAGGAAGACCTCATCGTCAAGCGCGCGGACAAGGTGGTCTACGTCCTCGCGCCGATCGTCGCGGCCATCCCGGCTTTCATGGCGATCGCGGTGATCCCGTTCGGGCCGGCCGGCAACGAGATCTCGGTCTTCGGCCACCGCACCACGATGCAGCTCACCGACCTGCCGATCGCGATGCTCTACATCCTCGCGGTCGCCTCGGTCGGCATCTACGGCATCGTGCTGGCGGGTTGGAGTTCCGGATCCACCTACCCACTCCTCGGCGGCCTGCGCTCCTGCGCGCAGATGATCTCTTACGAGATCGCCATGGGCGCCGCGTTCGCCTCCGTGTTCCTCTACTCGGGGTCGATGTCGACGTCCACGATCGTCGAGCAGCAGCACGACCGCTGGTACATCCTGCTGCTGCCGGTCTCCTTCATCCTCTACATCGTCACGATGGTCGGCGAGACCAACCGCGCCCCCTTCGACATGCCGGAGTCCGAGGGCGACCTGGTCGGCGGCTTCAACACCGAGTACTCGTCGATCAAGTTCGCGATGTTCATGCTCGCCGAGTACGTCAACATGGTGACCGTCTCGGCCGTCTCGGCCACCCTGTTCCTCGGCGGCTGGCGTGCTCCCTGGCCGATCAGCGGCTTCTGGGAGGGCGCGAACCACGGCTGGTGGCCGCTTCTGTGGTTCGTCATCAAGGTCCAGCTGCTGCTGTTCTTCTTCATCTGGCTGCGCGGCACGCTCCCGCGCGTCCGCTATGACCAGCTGATGAAGCTCGGCTGGAAGGTCCTCATCCCGGTCTCCGTGACCTGGCTGATGCTGGTCGCGACCGTCCGCGCCCTGCGCAACGAGAACTACGACTTCGCCGACATCGCCCTCTACGTCGGCGGCGGCGTCCTCGCCCTGCTGCTCATCTCCTTCGTCGCCGACATGTTCCGCGAGAAGGCGAAGACGGCCGAGCAGCCCACCGCCGAGCAGCCGGCCTTCGACCCGATGGCGGGCGGCTTCCCCGTGCCGCCGCTGCCCGGACAGGAGCTGCCGTCGGTGCCGAGGCGCCGCCCGCGCGGCCAGCGAGAGCTGATTGTCAGTGGCGGGTCGGACACTGTCAGTGACGGAACTTCGGATGGAAAGGAGGCGTCCGATGGCTGAGGAGCCTCAGGAGTCCGGGCAGACCAAGCCCGGCTTCCAGAACCCCGTGGCCGGCTTCGGCGTGACCTTCAAGGCCATGTTCAAGAAGCGGCTGACCGAGCAGTACCCGGAGCAGAAGAAAACCACGGCTCCGCGGTTCCACGGACGGCACCAGCTCAACCGCCATCCGGACGGCCTGGAGAAGTGCGTCGGCTGCGAACTGTGCGCCTGGGCCTGCCCCGCCGACGCCATCTACGTCGAAGGCGCCGACAACACCGACGAGGAGCGCTACTCGCCGGGCGAACGGTACGGCCGCGTCTACCAGATCAACTACGCCCGCTGCATCCTGTGCGGACTGTGCATCGAAGCGTGCCCCACGCGCGCGCTGACGATGACGAACGAGTTCGAGCTGGCCGACTCGAGCCGCGCCAACCTCATCTACACCAAGGAGCAGCTGCTCGCCGGCCTCGAAGAGGGCATGGTCGACACGCCGCACGCGATCTTCCCGGGGACGGACGAGCAGGACTACTACCGCGGCCTGGTGACACAGGCCGCGCCCGGCACCGTCCCGCAGGTCGCCGTCTCCAAGGGAGAGGTCCCGCAGGAGGCCGCATCCACCTTCGGTGAGGACGAGCCGGCCTCGGAGAAGGTGATCGGCCGATGATGACGCACCACCTCGCCGCCTACACCACCTCCACCGGTGAGGCGTTCCAGTTCTGGGTCCTCGGCACCGTCGCGGTGATCGGCGCCCTGTGCACCGTCTTCATGAAGAAGGCCGTGCACAGCGCGCTCTGCCTCGCCGGCACCATGATCGTCCTGGCGGTGTTCTACCTCGCCAACGGCGCCTACTTCCTCGGGATCGTGCAGATCGTCGTCTACACCGGCGCGATCATGATGCTGTTCCTGTTCGTGGTGATGCTCGTCGGCGTCACGGCCGCGGACTCCCTGAAGGAGACCATCAAGGGCCAGCGCTGGCTGGCCCTTCTGTGCGGCGTCGGTTTCGGCGTGCTGCTGTTCACCGGCATCGGCAACGCCTCCCTGAAGGAGTTCAACGGCACCGGCCAGGCGAACGCGAACGGCAACGTCGAGGGCCTCGCGACCCTCATCTTCACCAAGTACGTCTTCGCCTTCGAAATCACCGGCGCGCTGCTCATCACGGCCGCCGTCGGCGCCATGGTGCTCACCCACCGCGAGCGCACGGAGCGTGCCAAGACCCAGCGCGAGCTGTCCGAACAGCGCATTCGCGAGGGCACGCACATCCCGCCGCTGCCCGCCCCCGGTGTTTACGCCCGGCACAACGCCGTGGACATCGCGGGCCTGCTGCCCGACGGCGCCCCGTCCGAGCTGACCGTCAACAAGACGCTGCGCGAACGCGGCCAGATCCGCGACGTGTCCACGGAGGCGCTCAACGACCTGCGGGCGCTGGAGCAGCGCGCGGAGGAGCGCCTGGAGCGCCGGGCGATCGCGCCGGAGACGTTCAAGCGGCCCGAGGAGGCGTCGAAGTGAACCCGGTCAACTACCTCTACCTCGCCGCCCTGCTGTTCACGATCGGCGCGACCGGCGTCCTCATCCGGCGCAACGCCATCGTGGTCTTCATGTGCGTCGAACTGATGCTGAACGCCTGCAACCTCGCGTTCGTCGCCTTCTCCCGGATGCACGGCAACCTCGACGGCCAGATCATCGCCTTCTTCACGATGGTCGTCGCCGCCGCGGAGGTCGTGGTGGGCCTCGCGATCATCGTGTCGCTGTTCCGTACCCGCCACTCGGCCTCGGTCGACGACGCCAGCCTGATGAAGTTGTAAGGGGTCGGAAGAATCGTGGAGAACCTGATCGCGCTGCTCATCGCGGCGCCCCTGCTCGGAGCGGCCGTCCTGTTGGTCGGCGGCCGGCGCCTGGACCGCGTCGGCCACTGGATCGGCACGCTCCTGTCGACCGCCTCCTTCGTGTTCGGCGTGATCCTCTTCGTCGACCTGCTCGGCAAGGGAGCCGAACACCGCACGCTCGTCAAGCACCTGTTCAGCTGGGTGCCGGTGGCCGGCTTCCAGGCGGACGTCACCTTCCGCCTGGACCAGCTGTCGATGACGTTCGTCCTGCTCATCACGGGCGTCGGCTCGCTGATCCACCTGTACTCGGTCGGGTACATGGAGCACGACGAGCGGCGCCGTCGCTTCTTCGGCTACCTGAACCTGTTCCTCGCGGCGATGCTGCTGCTCGTCCTCGCCGACAACTATCTGCTGCTGTACGTCGGCTGGGAGGGCGTCGGTCTCGCCTCGTACCTGCTGATCGGCTTCTGGCAGCACAAGCCCAGCGCCGCCACGGCCGCGAAGAAGGCATTCCTGGTCAACCGCGTCGGCGACATGGGCCTGTCGATCGCGATCATGCTGATGTTCACCACCTTCGGCAGCTTCGCCTTCGGCCCGGTCCTCAGCCACACCGGTGACGCCTCCGAGGGCAAGCTCACCGCGATCGGCCTGATGCTGCTGCTGGCCGCCTGCGGCAAGTCCGCCCAGGTGCCTCTGCAGTCCTGGCTCGGGGACGCCATGGAGGGCCCGACCCCGGTCTCGGCCCTGATCCACGCCGCGACGATGGTGACCGCGGGCGTCTACCTGATCGTCCGTTCCGGCGCCGTCTTCAACGCCGCTCCCGATGCCCAGCTGGCCGTCACCGTCGTCGGCGCCGTCACGCTGTTGTTCGGTGCGATCGTCGGTTGCGCCAAGGACGACATCAAGAAGGCGCTGGCCGGCTCGACCATGTCGCAGATCGGCTACATGGTCCTCGCGGCCGGTCTCGGCCCCATCGGCTATGTCTTCGCGATCATGCACCTGGTGACGCACGGCTTCTTCAAGGCCGGGCTGTTCCTCGGCGCCGGTTCCGTCATGCACGGCATGAACGACGAGGTCGACATGCGCCGGTACGGCGGCCTGCGCACGTACATGCCGGTCACGTTCATCACGTTCGGCCTCGGCTACCTCGCCATCATCGGCTTCCCGGGCCTGTCCGGCTTCTTCTCCAAGGACAAGATCATCGAGGCCGCGTTCGCCAAGGGCGGCACCGAGGGCTGGATCCTCGGCGGCGCGGCCCTGCTGGGCGCGGCCATCACCGCCTTCTACATGACGCGCGTGATGCTGATGACTTTCTTCGGAGAGGAGCGTTGGAGGAACCAACCCACTCGTTCCCCGGAGGCACCGAGCGCCGAGCCCGCGGCCGAGACCCAGGGCGAGCACAGCGAGCCGCACCCGCACGAGTCCCCGAAGGTCATGACGATCCCCATGATCGTGCTGGCCGTCGGCTCCGTCTTCGGCGGTGCCTTCTTCAGCATCGGCGACCGCTTCCTGCACTGGCTGGAGCCGGTCACCGGCCACAGCGAGGGCGACTCCCCGATCAGTGCGGCGACGGTCACCGGCGCCACCATGGTCTGCCTCGTCATCGGCGTCGCCATCGCCTGGGCCCAGTACGGCCGCAAGCCCGTCCCGGCCGTCGCCCCGCGCGGCTCGCTGCTCACCCGCGCCGCCCGCCGCGACCTGCTCCAGGACGACTTCAACCACGTCGTCCTGGTGCGCGGCGGCGAGCACCTGACGCGGTCCCTGGTGTACGTCGACCACACCCTGGTCGACGGTGTCGTCAACGGCACGGCGGCCGGCTTCGGCGGCCTCTCCGGACGGCTGCGCCGACTCCAGAACGGCTTCGCCCGCTCCTACGCGGTCTCGATGTTCGGCGGTGCGGCACTCCTGGTCGCCGCGACCCTGCTGATGAGGGCGGTCTGATACCGATGTCCTTTCCTCTGCTGACAGCGACGGCGGCGCTCCCGGCGCTCGGGGCCGTCGCCACGGCCGCCGTACCGGCCAAACAGCGCACCGCCGCCAAGTGGCTGGCGCTGCTCGTCTCGCTCGCCACCCTCGCCCTCGCGGTCGTCATCCTGGTCCGCTTCGACCCGGACGGCACCCGCTACCAGCTCACCGAGAACCACTCCTGGATCAAGGACTTCGGGGTCAGGTACGAGCTGGGCGTCGACGGCATCGCCGTGGCGCTGCTCGCGCTGACCGCCCTGCTCATCCCGTTCATCATCCTCGCGGGGTGGCACGACGCCGACCCGCTGGAGACCGGCAGCCGACGCTGGCGGCCCACCCAGGGCTTCTTCGCGCTCATCCTGGCGGTCGAGGCGATGGTGGTCATCTCCTTCGAGGCCACCGACGTCTTCCTCTTCTACATCTTCTTCGAAGCCATGCTCATCCCGATGTACTTCCTCATCGGCGGCTTCGGGGACCGTGCCCACGAGCACGGCGAGGAGGCGGCCGCCACGCAGCGGTCGTACGCAGCGGTGAAGTTCCTCCTCTACAACCTGGTCGGCGGCCTGATCATGCTGGCCGCGGTGATCGGCCTCTACGTGGTCGCCGGAAACTTCAGCCTCCAGCAGATCGCCGAGGCCCGCGCGAGCGGCTCGCTGCACATGGCGACCAGCACCGAACGCTGGCTGTTCCTCGGCTTCTTCTTCGCCTTCGCCGTGAAAGCGCCGCTGTGGCCGCTGCACACCTGGCTGCCCAACGCCATGCAGGAGTCCACCGCACCGGTCGCCGTCCTCATCACCGCGGTCGTCGACAAGGTGGGCACGTTCGCGATGCTCCGCTTCTGCCTCCAGCTGTTCCCGGAGGCCAGCAAGTGGGCGACACCCGTCATCCTCGTACTGGCACTCATCAGCATCGTCTACGGCGCGCTGCTCGCCGTCGGCCAGCGGGACATCAAACGCCTGGTGGCCTACGCGTCGATCTCGCACTTCGGTTTCATCATCATGGGCATCTTCGCGATGACCAGCCAGGGCCAGTCCGGTGCCACGCTCTACATGGTCAACCACGGCATCTCCACGGCCGCGCTGATGCTCGTCGCCGGCTTCCTCATCTCCCGGCGCGGCTCGCGGCTCATCGCCGACTACGGAGGCGTGCAGAAAGTCGCCCCGGTGCTCGCCGGCACCTTCCTGATCGGCGGCCTCGCGACCCTCTCGCTGCCCGGGCTCGCACCGTTCGTGAGCGAGTTCCTGGTTCTGGTCGGCACGTTCACGCGCTACCCGGTGATCGGCATCATCGCCACCTTCGGCATCGTCCTCGCCGCGCTCTACACCCTCGTCCTGTACCAGCGGACGATGACGGGCCCGGTGAAACCGGCGGTCTCCGCGATGCCCGACCTCCGCGCGCGCGAGCTGGTCGTCGTCGCCCCGCTGATCGTGCTGCTGATCTTCCTGGGCGTCTATCCGAAGCCCGTTACGGACATCGTCAATCCGGCGGTCAAGCAGACCATGTCCGACGTACACAAGAAGGACCCCAAGCCCGAGGTGGAGGCGGCCAAGTGAGCGCATCAGCCGTCCACAGCCTGTGGACAACCGCGGCCGAACCGATCTCGAAGATCGACGCGCCGAAGATCGAATACGGACAATTGTCGCCGACGCTGATCGTCATCGGTGCGGCACTGGTCGGGGTGCTCATCGAGGCGTTCGTGCCACGCAGGTCCCGCTACTACGCGCAGGTGTTCGTGTCCGTCGTAGCCCTGTGCGCCGCGTTCGCCGCGGTCGTCGCGCTCGCGACCGACGGATTCGGCACCACCAAGGCGCACATCGCCGCCATGGGCGCGATCGCGGTCGACGGCCCGGCCCTGTTCCTGCAGGGCACGATCCTGCTGGCCGGCCTGGTCGGCCTGTTCACCTTCGCCGAGCGGCGCCTGGACCCGGCGGCGCACGGCAACCGCGTCGACTCCTTCGCCGCGCAGGCCGCCTCCGTGCCCGGCAGCGACAGCGAGAAGGCAGCGGTGAAGGCCGGCTTCACCACCACCGAGGTTTTCCCGCTCCTGCTCTTCGCGATCGGCGGCATGCTGGTCTTCCCGGCGGCCAACGACCTGCTGACCCTGTTCGTGGCCCTGGAGGTTCTCTCCCTCCCGCTGTACCTGCTGTGCGCGCTGGCCCGCCGCAAGCGGCTCATGTCGCAGGAGGCCGCGGTCAAGTACTTCCTGCTGGGCGCGTTCGCCTCGGCGTTCACACTGTTCGGCATCGCGCTGCTCTACGGCTACGCGGGCTCGGTGTCGTACGCACGCATCGCCCAGGTCGTCGACGGCACCGTCACCGACGTCGACCCGGCACTGGCCAACACCATGGGCAACGACGCGCTGCTGCTGATCGGCGGCGCCATGCTCATGATGGGCCTGCTGTTCAAGGTGGGCGCGGTGCCGTTCCACATGTGGACGCCCGATGTGTACCAGGGTGCGCCCACCCCGGTCACCGGCTTCATGGCCGCGGCGACGAAGGTGGCCGCGTTCGGCGCACTGCTGCGTCTGCTGTACGTCGTCCTGCCCGGGTTGCGCTGGGACTGGCGGCCGGTCATGTGGGCCGTGGCGATCATCACCATGCTGGGCGGCGCGATCGTCGCCATCACACAGACCGACATCAAGCGGCTGCTCGCGTACTCGTCCATCGCGCACGCGGGATTCATCCTCGCGGGTGTCATCGCCACGTCGAAGGACGGCGTGTCGTCGGTCCTCTTCTACCTGGCGGGCTACTCCTTCGTGACCATCGGCGCGTTCGCGGTGGTCACGCTGGTGCGGGACGCGGGCGGCGAGGCCACCCACCTGTCCAAGTGGGCCGGCCTCGGCCGTCGCTCCCCGCTGGTGGCGGCCGTGTTCGCGGTGTTCCTGCTGGCCTTCGCCGGTATCCCGCTGACTTCCGGGTTCGCCGGGAAGTTCGCCGTGTTCAAGGCGGCGGCGGACAGCGGCGCGGTTCCGCTGGTCGTGATCGGTGTGATTTCCTCGGCCATCGCCGCGTTCTTCTACATCCGCGTGATCGTGCTGATGTTCTTCAGCGAGCCCAAGCCGGAAGGCCCCACCGTCGCCGTGCCGTCCCGGCTGACCATGACAACGATCGGCGTGGGCGTGGCGGCGACGCTGGTCCTAGGCGTGGCGCCCCAGTACTTCCTGGACCTGGCGAGCCAGGCGGGAGTGTTCGTGCGCTGAACCTCACCCCGCACATGCCGCTGCCCGGCGCCCTCGGCACGAAGGGTGCCGGGCAGCGGTGTGTACCCGAACGTGTGGATGATGACCGTGTCCTTGGCGCGAGGGATCCAGCGAGCCTGTGGATAACTCCGAGGCTGTCGGTCCGGACCCCTATGGTGGAGGCAGCGGTCGAGAGACGACACACGGGGGACCGACGGGGGACAGGACTATGGGCGTGACGGGCGGGATCAGCGAGATGCCACAGGTGACCGAGGGGCCGGGCGCGGCCGACAGCGAGGCGCTGGCCACGCTGCACCGGGTCTTCGGATACGACGCCTTCCGGGGCGAGCAGCAGGCGATCATCGAGCATGTGGTGGCGGGCGGCGACGCCCTCGTCCTCATGCCGACCGGTGGCGGCAAGTCGCTGTGCTACCAGATCCCGGCCCTGGTCCGGCCCGGCACCGGCGTGGTGATCTCGCCGCTGATCGCCCTCATGCAGGACCAGGTGGACGCCCTGCGCGCCCTCGGCGTCCGGGCCGGCTTCGTCAATTCCACGCAGGACTTCGACGAGCGGCGCATGGTCGAGGCCGAGTTCCTGGCCGGTGAGCTGGACCTGCTCTACCTGGCCCCGGAGCGGCTGCGCCTGGATGCCACGCTGGATCTGCTCTCCCGCGGCAAGATCTCCGTCTTCGCGATCGACGAGGCACACTGTGTGGCCCAGTGGGGCCACGACTTCCGCCCCGACTACCTCGCCCTGTCCCTGCTCGGCGAGCGCTGGCCGGACGTCCCGCGGATCGCGCTCACCGCCACCGCCACCCAGGCCACCCACCAGGAGATCACGCAGCGGCTGAACCTGCCGACGGCCCGCCACTTCGTCGCCAGCTTCGACCGGCCCAACATCCAGTACCGGATCGTGCCCAAGGCCGACCCCAAGAAGCAGCTGCTCGCCTTCCTCCGGGAGGAGCACGAGGGCGACGCCGGCATCGTGTACTGCCTCTCGCGCAACTCGGTCGATCGGACCGCGGAGTTCCTGACCGCCAACGGCATCGAGGCGGTGCCGTACCACGCGGGCCTGGACGCGGCCACGCGTGCGGCGCACCAGTCCCGGTTCCTGCGCGAGGACGGCCTGGTCGTGGTGGCCACCATCGCCTTCGGCATGGGCATCGACAAGCCTGACGTACGTTTCGTCGCCCACCTGGACCTGCCCAAGTCGATCGAGGGCTACTACCAGGAGACCGGCCGGGCGGGCCGCGACGGCCTGCCGTCCACGGCCTGGATGGCGTACGGCCTGAACGACGTCATACAGCAGCGCAAGCTGATCCAGTCCGGCGAGGGCGACGAAGCGTTCCGCCGGCGGGCCGCCTCCCACCTCGACGCCATGCTCGCGCTGTGCGAGACCGCCCAGTGCCGTCGCGCCCAGCTCCTCGCCTACTTCGGCCAGGACCCCGAGGCCGCGGGCTGCGGCAACTGCGACACCTGCCTCACCCCGCCCGAGACCTGGGACGGCACGATCGCCGCGCAGAAGGCGCTGTCCACGGTGGTGCGGCTGCAGCGGGAGCGAGGGCAGAAGTTCGGCGCGATGCAGATCGTCGACATCCTGCTCGGCAAGCGCACCGCCAAGGTGATCCAGTTCGACCACGACCAGCTGTCCGTCTTCGGCATCGGCCAGGACCTCTCCGACGGCGAGTGGCGGGGCGTCATCCGTCAGCTGCTGGCCCAGGGACTCCTCGCGGTCGAAGGGGAGTACGGCACCCTGGTGCTCACGGAGGCGAGCGGCTCGGTGCTGCGGCGCGAGCGCGAAGTGCCGCTGCGCAAGGAGCCGAAGAAACCGGCCGCTTCCCGGTCACGGTCCACCGGCGCCTCCGCAGGCGCCGGAAAGGCCAAGGCCGTCGCGGCCGAGCTGCCCGACGCACTGCTCCCCGCCTTCGAAGCCCTGCGGGCCTGGCGCGCCGAGCAGGCCCGGGAACAGGGCGTCCCGGCGTACGTCATCTTCCACGACGCCACCCTGCGGGAGATCGTGAGCCGGTGGCCCGGTTCGGTGCGGGAACTGGGCACGGTGGGCGGCGTGGGCGAGAAGAAGCTGGCGACCTACGGGGAAGGCGTGCTCAAGGTACTGGCTTCCCTGGACGGGGCGGCGCCGGCCGCCGCCGACGCCGATGTTCCTGACGCCCACTGGCCCGAGCCGGCCGATGAGCCGGAGCCGGAGCCGGACGACTGGATATAGCCCGGCCCGGGCGCGGTGCGGGGCTCACAGCCCGCGCGCCGCGTAGGCCCGGACATCCGCGTCCGAGTCGGCCGTGGCCGTGGCGAGGGCCGCGCGGGCCTCGGTGGTGGTCCGGTGCCGGCTCAGGGACAGGACCGCCGCCTTGCGGACATCGGCGTTCGGGTCGGCGAGGGCCTTGGCGAGGGCGGGCACGGCCGTGTCGGCCAGTGCGGCGGACAGCGCGGTCGCGGCGCCGGACCGGACCTGCCAGGCCGGATCGGACAGGGCGGCCACGGCACGGGCAGCCAGCGACGCCGGGCAGCCGGTGGCGGCCAGCGCACCCAGCGCGGCACCGCGCACCAGAGGGTCGCCGTCCTCGGTGAGCCGGTCCAGAGTCGCGGTCAGCAGGTCCCGGTCGGTGGCGGCGGCGGAGCCTGAGCCGACCGTGGCCAGGGACTTGGCCACGGTGACGCGGACCTCCCGGGAGGGATCGTCCGCCGCGCCCGCCAGCGGCCGGACCGCGTCCACCGAGACGAGTGCCCGCACGGCCTCCGTCCGGACGGCGATGTCGGGGTCGTCCAGCGCCGCCGCGAACACCGCGGCCTCGCCGAGCCGCAGTGCTCGCAGCACATCGAGGGCGGCGGCACGGACCACCGGGTCGGCCTGGGTGAGCGCACTGGTGAGAGCGGCGCCCAGGGCGGGTTCGGCCGGCAGCGTCTCGACGAGTTCGCGCAGTGAGGCGGCGGCGGTCGCGCGGACCTCGGCATCGGGATCGGTGAGCGCACGGGCGAGGGCCTGCCCGGTGCCGGGCGGCAGGGTCTCCGTGAGCACCGAGACGGCGGTGCGGCGGACCGCGGGATCCGAGTCGGCCAGATAGGGCTCGACCGCGGCGAGTTCGGGCTCCGCCTCGGCCAGATCCAGCAGCTCCAGCAGCCGGGGCGAAGCGGAGTCGCCGGCGCCCGCCCGGTCCACGGAACCGGCGGTACGCGCGGGCGTGGGCCCCGCGGCCACCGGCGCCACCTCACGCGGCCCGGCCGTGGCCACATGCTCGGCACGGACCTCGCCCAGTTGCCGGGAGGGACCGCCGACAGGCGTGAACTCCGCCACCGGAACCAGATAGGGGGCCACGGGACGAGCCGTGAACTCCATCGCACCAGAGGGGGACTTGTGCAGATCGAGATGATGGAACCAGGAGGCGTCGTCCCGCCCGGGGTGGTCGAGACGTTCGTGGTAGAGGCCCCAGCGGGACTCCGTACGGGCCAGGGAGGCGCGGGCGGCCATCTCCGCGCAGTCGCGTATGAAGGAGACCTCGGCGCAGCGCATCAGCTCGTGGGGGGTGCGGGCACCCATCGCGTCGATGTCGGCGCGCATCCGCTCGAACGCCTCCAGCGCGAGGGAGAGCCGCGCGCCGGACTTCGGCGGTGCCACGTAGTCGTTCACGAAGCGGCGCAGCTTGTACTCGACCTGGGTCTGCGGCGGGCCGTCCGGGTGGCGCAGCGGGCGGTAGATCAGTTCGTGCGCCTCGCGCACCTGGTCCGCGGGAAGCTCACCGCCGTACGCCTTGTGCCGTGCGGCGTCCGCGCCGGCGAGGTCGCCGAAGACGAAAGCGCCGATCATGTAGTTGTGCGGGACGCAGGCGAGGTCGCCGGCGGCGTACAGACCGGGGACGGTCGTGCGCGCGTGGTCGTCGACGCGCACGCCGGACGCGGAATGGCCGCCGCACAGGCCGATCTCGGAGATGTGCATCTCGACGTCGTGGGTGCGGTAGTCGTGCCCACGGCCGGCGTGGAAGGTACCGCGGGTGGGCCGCTCGGTGGAGTGCAGGATGGACTCCAGCGCGGAGACCGACTCCTCGGGCAGGTGGCTGAGCTTGAGGTAGACCGGGCCGCGGTCGCTGGCGACCTCGGCGGCGAACTCGGCCATCATCTGCCCCGACCAGTAGTCGGAGTCGACGAAGCGCTCGCCGTGCCGGTTGACCTGGTAGCCGCCGAAGGGGTTGGCGACGTAGGCGCAGGCCGGCCCGTTGTAGTCCTTGATCAACGGGTTGATCTGGAAGCACTCGATGCCGGTCAGCTCGGCGCCCGCGTGGTAGGCCATGGCGTACCCGTCACCGGCGTTGGTGGGGTTCTCGTACGTGCCGTAGAGGTAACCGGAGGCGGGCAGGCCGAGCCGGCCGCAGGCACCGGTCGCCAGGATCACCGCGCCCGCGCGGACGGTGACGAAGGCGCCGGTACGGGTGTGGAACCCGACGGCACCCACGGCCCGCCCCTCGGCGGTGAGCACCCGGACGGGCATCAGCCGGTTCTCGATCCGGATCCGCTCCCGCATCTCGCGCCGCCGCAACTGCCGGTACAGGACCTTTTTGACGTCCTTGCCCTCTGGCATCGGCAGTACGTACGAGCCGGAGCGATGCACCTGGCGGACCGCGTACTCGCCGTGCTCGTCCTTCTCGAACTTGACCCCGTACGACTCCAGCCGCTGGACCATCGCGAAGCCGCGGGTGGCGGTCTGGCGGACGGTGGACTGGTCGACGATGCCGTCGTTGGCGCGGGTGATCTCGGCGACGTAGTCATCGGGCTCGGCACGGCCGGGGATGACGGCGTTGTTGACGCCGTCCATGCCCATGGCGAGCGCACCGGAGTGCCGGACGTGGGCCTTCTCCAGCAGCAGGACGCTCGCGCCGCGCTCGGCGGCGGTCAGGGCGGCCATGGTGCCGGCGGTGCCGCCGCCGATGACGAGGACGTCGCAGGTCAGCTCCTCGGCGTCGGTGACGGCGGGAATCTCCAGGGGGGCGGGCGCGGGGGTGGTCACCAGGATGCCTTTCAGGTACCGAGCGAGGTCAGGATGGAGCGGCGCAGCGCCGCTCGGGCTGGATCGTCGACGGCCGCACGGTCACGGGGGCGCGGCACCTCGTGTACGGCGGACACACGCCCGGAGCCCAGCAGGGCCACGCGGTCACCGAGGAAGAGGGCCTCGTCCACGTCGTGCGTGACGAAGACGACGGTCGCGCGCGTGCCGCGCAGCACCTCCACCAGCAGGTCCTGCATGCCGGAGCGGGTCTGCGCGTCGAGGGCGCCGAAGGGCTCGTCCATGAGGACCGCGCGCGGACTGTCGGCCAACGCCCGGGCCAGCTGGGCGCGCTGGCGCTGCCCGCCGGACACCCGGTGCGGCAACTGCGCCGCCTGCGCGCTGAGGCCGACCCGCGCGAGCCACGACTCGGCCCGGGAACGCCGCTTCGCGCGTGGTACGCCCCTGATGGCGAGCGGGAGTTCGACGTTTCCGCGCAAGGTGCGCCAAGGCAGCAGCGCGTCCTCCTGGAAGACCAGCGCGCGGTCGGCCGACGGCCCGGTCAGCGGGCTGCCGTCCACCTCGGCCGTGCCGCCCAGCGGCGGCAGCAGCCCGGCGAGCGTGCGCAACAGTGTGGACTTGCCGCAGCCGGAGAGGCCGACGACGGTGAGGATCTCGCCGGGGGCGACCTCCAGGTCGACGCCGTGGAGGACCGGAGCGTCCGGGCGGCCTAGGACGGCGGAACGGAAGGCGAGCCGGGTGCCACCCCGGGCCTTGGCCGCGGCCCCGGCGGGAGCGGTGACGGTCTCAGACGAGATGCTCATCGCGGGCCTCCTCGGTGTGGTTCTGGCCCTGCTGCTCGGCCTGGTGCTGCTGCTGGGGATCGCCGTCGGGGCGAGCGGGGGCGGCGAGCGGCCTGGGCGCGCGGGGACGGCCTGCGGGCACGTACGAGGTGCGGGGCAGCCAGCGGGTCAGCCGGCGGCCGAGGAGTTCGACGGCCGTCGAGGTGATCCAGCCGAGCACACCGATCGTGACCATGCCGACGAAGACATCCGGGTAGTCGACCACCGTGTAGTCCTGCCAGGTCCGGTAGCCGACCCCGTACTGGCCGGAGATCATCTCGGCGGAGATCACGCAGATCCAGGACACGCCGATCCCCACCGACAGTCCGCCGAAGATGCCGGGCAGCGCGCCCGGCAGCACGACCGAGCCGAGGATGCGGAGCCGGCCGCCGCCCATGGTGCGCACCGCCTCCTCCCATACCGGGGTCAGCGCGCGCACCGCGTGCCGGGTTGAGACCATCACCGGGAAGAAGGCGGCGGTGCAGGTGATGAAGACGATGCCCTGTTCGTTCGAGGGGAACATGAGGATCGCGACCGGGACGAGGGCGATCGCCGGGATCGGGCGGACGACTTCCAGCACCGGGCCGAGCAGGTCCTCGGCAAGGCGGGAGCGGGCCACGAGCACGCCCACCGCCACGCCGAGGACGGCCGCGAGCGCGAAGCCGGTCAGGATGCGGGTCAGGCTGTCGGTGAGGTCGGTCCAGTAGTCGTCGCCGGAGAGCCGGTCGGCGAAGGCGTGGGCTACGTCGGTGACCGTCGGGAACTGCGAGAACCGCAGCCACAGGTCGACGTCCAGGCTGGTCAGCAGCTGCCACAGACCGAGGGCGGCGGCAAGGGAGGCCGTCCGCAGCGCATACCGGAACAGGGGCCGACGGGTCATGAGGCCCGCTCCAGCGCCTCGCGGTACGACACCGTACGCGCGCCGCCGTGGGCAGAGAGGTAGTCCCGCGCGGTTGCCGGGGTGACGAAGGGCAGCAGCCGGTCGCCGTCGGCCACCCAGACCGCCTTGTCGGCGAACCAGAGGGTGCCGGTCGTGGTGTCGGGTACGTAGGCGGCGCGGATGCCGTCCTGGTGCGCGGCCAGGTAGGCCAGCAGTTGCTCAGAAGACTTGAAGGAGAGGGTCTTCTCGCTGCCCTTGGCCCACACCTCGCTCGCGGCCGGCGGGGGCGCCGTGGTGAGTCGCTTGGCGTACGACGCGCCGAGGGCCTTCTTCACGTACTGGTCGTCCACGAAGGAGTCCACGTCGATGTCGCCGGTCAGCTTGGCGGCCTTCAGTACGGACACGTCCTGTTCCAGGGCGGAGACGAGTCGTGGCGAGAGCGCCGGGTTGAACGTGGCGATGCCGTGGGCGCCGTTGTAGAGGTAGACGACCTCGGCGGGCAGGCCGGTGGCCTTGGCGACCTTCTCGGCGGCGGTGACGGGATGGCTGTTGAGGTAGTCCGTCGCCTGGTCCTGCGCCTTGAGGAAGGCTTGCAGGACGGCAGGGTGCTGCTGGGTGAAGTCCTCGCGCGCGGTGACGCCATGGAAGGTGGGCAGGTTCAGCTGGGCGCCGTCGTACAGGGCCTTCGCCTTGCCCTGGTAGGTGAGCAGGCCCGGCCAGGCGACGAACTGTGACAGCGCGTCCGCGCTGCCGGCCGACAGGGCGGACGCGCCCACCGCGGGTTGCTGGTTGAGCTTGGAAATCCCCTTGTCCGGGTCGATGCCGGCCCGTTGCAGGGCACGTACCAGGGTGCCGTCGGCGGCCGAGCCGATGCTCGTCGAGACCTTCTTGCCCCTCAGGTCCTTCAGTGACGTGAGCGTGGAGTCGGGGGCTGTGACGACGGTGTTGAGGCCGCCGCGCAGGTTGTAGCCGGTGACGGAGACCAGGTGAGTCGGGCTGCCGAGCTGTTTTCCGCGGGCCGCGTTGAGCAGCAGCGGGAAGTCACCCATCGAACCGATGTCGATCTTGCCGGCCGTCATCTGGGCGGTGATCGGGGCGCCGGTGGCGTAGTCCTGCCAGTCGACCTTGTAGGTGTGGCCGTCGTGCAGGGCGTTGAGCTGCTTCTCGAAGTACCCGAGGGAGCGCAGCAGGGTTCCCGCGGTGACGGTGTTGATGGTCTTCGACTGGTAACCGATTGTCACGGTGACCGTGGAGCCGCTGCCCGCCTCCGCGCTGCCGCCGCACGCGGACAGGGGCAGCAGGAGCGTGGCGGCGGACAGGGCGACTGCCGTGCGTTTCATGGTGGTTGTACCTCTCACCGCAGCAGGTAGGGCATGTTGACCGTGACGGCTCCGGTGGGGCAGCGCGCCGCGCACGGGCCGCAGTACCAGCACTCGTCGACGTGCATGTACGCCTTGCCGCTGCTCTCGTCGATGGCGAGGGAGTCCAGCGGGCACATGTCCACGCAGAGGGTGCAGCCGTCGATGCACTTCGACTCGTCGATGGTCACGGGCACGTCGGCCCGCTGGGGCACCAAGGGCATGGCTGTCTCCAGGAAACGTGCAGGCAAGGGTGGTTACGACCGGTGCAGCAGGCCGCTCATGGTGATGCGGTCGCCGCGGAAACGGATGAACTCCAGGTCGACGGGGCGGCCGTCGGCGAGGTGTGTGAGGCGCTCCAGCATGAGCACGGCCGCGCCACGCGGAGCCTGAAGTACGGCCGCGGAATGCGCGTCCGCGTTGACCGCCTCCAGGGTGATCTCGGCATGGCCGAGAGGCCGGCCGGTGATGGCTTCCAGGAGCCGGAAGACATCGGTGTTCTCCAGGTCGGCGCCGAGCAGGTCGGCGCCGATGTCGAGTGGGATGTAGGTGAGGTCGAGGGAGAGCGGGAGGCCGTTCAGGCGACGCAGGCGTTCGATGTAGAGGACGTCGGAGCCGGGCGGGACACGGAGGCGTTCGGCCACGGGGACGGGTGCGGGGGCGGGGCCCATGGTGCGGACCTCGTTGGTGACGCGGCCGTGTTCGCGGAGGGTTTCCGCGAGGCCCATCAGACGGTCGAGCCCGTGGGGGTACTTCCGGGCGACGACGACGGTGCCGACTCCGGGCAGCCGGTCCACCAGGCCCTCGGCACGGAGCAGGTCCAGGGCCTGACGGACGGTGTTGCGGGAGGCGCGGTAGTCGGTGGCGAGGGTGGACTCGTGGGGAAGGGTGCCGTTCTGGAAGGCGCCGGTGAGGATCTGGCGGCGCAGCAGGTCGGCGAGCTGCCGGGCCTGGTCCGCACGCAGCCGACGCCGTGCGCGGTGGGCGGCGACAGTGGTCGCGGCACCCTGCCCGGCATGGTCTCGGGGGCGGTCGTTGGCTGGCATGGCTGGAACCATACCTACGAGGTAGGGAATGGCGTGTTGCTGGAGTGTTGCGCCAGGTGACGACCCCTTGGGTAAGTCGCTGACCTGGGCTTTTACATCCTTGCGTGGCAAGATCTGCCACCCGGCGGCACGGTCAGGGCAACGCCGTCAGGCCCCGTGCGGTCAGGCCCGGAGTGGTCAGGACAGCGCCGTCAGGCCCGGCGCGAAAGTGATCAGCAGGGGCAGCAGCGGCACCAGCGCGGCCACCGTCGTCGTCAGCGCCCGGTGCCGGCGCAACAGCCGTGGCGGCGGCTCCAGCAGGCGGTCCACGCGTTCACCGAGGAGGCGACGGCTGGAGTCGCAGGACAGGACACCCCGGTGCTGGTTCAGCTCGATCAGGGCGAGGGCGGTGGTGAGGTGCCCGCAGCGCCGGGACGCCGTGTCGTCGGCTGCCAGCTCCACCAGGCGGTGCGTCTGGTCGCAGAAGTGGGCGAAGAGCGGTACGCGCGGGAAGCCCGTGGCCAGTGCGGTGGACAGGTGCAGCAGCCAGTCGTGGTGGGCGCGGGCGTGTCCGCGCTCGTGGGTGAGGACGGCGTCCAGCTGCAGATCGGTGAGGCGTTGCAGAGCCCCCGTGGTGACGACCAGTTGCGGCGGGTGTCCCGGCATCCACCAGGCGTCCGGGTACTCCTCCTCCAGCACCAGCATCGGCCCGCGCGCCGGCGGCAGACCGGCCGGCAACTCTGGGGCGCGTTCGCGCAGCTGCGCCCGGGCCTGGCCCCGGCTGCGGCGGGCCTCGACCAGTTCCCGGCCCAGCATCGCCGTCGTCCAGGCGGCTCCGCAGGCCAGCAGCACGGTGAGGGCGGCGGCCCACACCGGTGCGGTGGAAAGGTCGTAGGCGGCGGTGACGGAGGGCGGAGCGGGTGCGAACACCCGGTCGCGGACGGTGTGGAACACGGCCGCCGCGCCCAGGACCAACGCGGTCAGGCAGCACAGCAGGACGGTGGCTACCAGGCACTGCCACACCCACAGCGCGACCACGGGTTCCCGCTCGGGCCAGGCCGCCCGGGTCAGCGCGCGCGGCGCCGGCATGGCGGCCGTCAGGGCGACGACGCTCAGCAGGAGCAGGCAGACGGTCATGCCGGGGCTCCGGTTCCTGGTCGGAGAGGCGTGCGGGTCGGTGGTGCCGGGCACGCGGCGCACGGTCGGGTGCCGCGCGGGGTGCGTGTCACTGCCAGTATGGCGAAGACAGCCCTGTGAGTCAGGTGCCGGCGACGATCCGCCCCGACCGGGGTGCGCGCGGGTGAGCGGCCTGTTGGAGCCGGTGCACTGTTGGTGCCGATCAGCTCACGGTACGCGCGCGTGCCCGCGCCTCGCCGGGGGTGCGGCACAGCAGGCCGCTGCCGGTTCGCGGCAGGCCCGGGCGGGCAGTACCCAGGCCGAGGTACCCCGTCCGTCGCGAGGACCAGCCGCAGGCGGCCGTGGCGTCGGCGAGGGGGCCCGCCTCGCGGGCCGTGGCTGGAGCCGGGCCAGGTGCCGGCGGACCGGGGCACCGGCCAGGGGGCGGCCGGGTGCCCCGTCCCGCGCGCGGGGGCCCGCTCGGGGACTGTCCCGTCCGCCCCGGGTCGTCCGGTGCGGCGCGCGACGCCCGCGACGGCGAAAGAGGTCCCGCTCGCTGACAAGGCGCGCCGGCGGTGTCGTGGCTCAGCCCGTAACGACCCGTCCGCTGACCTCGCCCAGTCCCACCCGGCGGCCGTCCGCGCCCGGTGCCCATGCCGACAGTGTCACCACGTCCCCGTCCTCCAGGAAGGTGCGCTTGCCGTCCGGCAGTTCGATGGGGTCGCGGCCGTTCCAGGTCAGTTCCAGCAGCGAGCCGCGCTGCTGTTCGGCGGGGCCGCTCACCGTGCCCGAGCCGTACAGGTCGCCCGTGCGCAGCGAGGCGCCGTTCACCGTCATGTGGGCGAGTTGCTGGGCGGCGGTCCAGTACATGGTGGAGAACGGCGGCTCGGAGACCACATGGCCGTTGATCGCGACGGAGATGCGCAGGTCGTACCCGTCGGGTTCCGCGCCGGGGGCGGAGTCGTCCAGGTAGGGCAGCAACGGGTACGTGCGCTCCGGGGGCGCCACGCGCGCGTGTTCCAGCGCCTCCAGCGGCGTGATCCACGCCGACACCGACGTCGCGAAGGACTTGCCGAGGAACGGGCCGAGGGGGACGTACTCCCAGGCCTGGATGTCCCGCGCGGACCAGTCGTTCAGCAGGCACAGCCCGAAGACGTGCTCCCGGAAGTCGCCGAGCGCGACCGGACTGCCCAGGTGTGACGGTACGCCCACGACGAAGCCGACCTCGGCCTCGATGTCCAGCCGGATCGACGGGCCGAAGACGGGGGCGGGGTCGGCCGGCCCCTTGCGCTGCCCGGAGGGCCGTACGACGTCCGTGCCCGAGACGACCACCGTGCCGGAGCGGCCGTGGTAACCGATCGGCAGGTGCTTCCAGTTGGGGGTGAGGGAGTCCGCCGCGTCCGGGCGGAAGATCTGGCCGACGTTCCGGGCGTGGTTCTCCGAGGCGTAGAAGTCGACGTAGTCCGCCACCTCGAAGGGCAGGTGCAGGGTCACCTCGGCCAGGGGGTGGAACAGGGGCTCGACCGTCTCGCGGTGCGCCGGGTCGGTGAGCCAGGACGTGACGGCCTGGCGTACCTCCGACCAGGTGGTGCGGCCGGCGGCCAGCAGGGGGTTGAGGGTGGGCCGGGCGAGCAGGGCGTGATGGGGCGAGCCGAGTGCCGCTGCCGTGGCGCCCGCGTCGAGGACGTGGTTCCCGAGCCGGACGCCGATCCTCCGCTCCGTGCTGCCGGAAGGCGAGAACACGCCATAGGGGAGGTTGTGCGGACCGAAGGGGTCACCCTCGGGGACGTCGAAGGGGGGCATGGGGGTGCTGCCTCGCTCTCATCCAGGCCATGCATGGCGATGCGTTCCATGTGGTCGAGCCACACGTTACGGCCGTCCTGCGTGTCTTGGGCAGTGCCCAATGACGTGCTCGAAAGGTTGCTCGCACAGTGTCTAAAGAGTTCGTAATGTCCGGATAAGCCTTGTCGGAGGCAGCAATTCCGGCTTAGCGTCCTTTGGGACTCGGACGGGGTGGGTCCGATCCGTTGGGGGGACACGTGGGGGGACCCGTGGCCGGAAACGCCGTCAGCGTGCCCGTGCACGCCGACCGTGAGGTGCCCGGACTGATCGTCAAGTTCGGTGACTACCCGCTGCACCACGGAGGTGTCGGCGCGATCCGCAGCCTGGGCCGCCTGGGCGTGCCCATGTACGCCGTCACCGAGGACGCGTACACACCGGCGGCCTCTTCGCGCTACCTGAGGAAGGCGTTCGTGTGGCCGACGACCGGCGCGGAGGACCCGGGCCGCCTGGTCGAGGGACTGCTGCGCATCGGCCGCCGGATCGGCCGCCCGGCCGTGCTGTTCCCGACCGACGAGGAGGCCGCCGTCCTGATCGCCGAGCACCAGGACGAGCTGGCCGGACCTTTTCTCTTTCCGCGTGTCGACCCCGCGCTGCCCCGCCGCCTGGCCAGCAAGCAGGGACTGCACGACCTGTGCGGGGAGCACGGCGTCGCGAGCCCCACGGCCGCTTTCCCGCGGTCGTACGGCGAGATAGTCGCCTTCGCCGACACGGCCCTCTTCCCGGTGGTGGCCAAGAACCGTGAGGCGTTCGTCCGGCGCCGTAGGCCCGCCGTGAACGGCACCACGAGGATCGGCACGCGCGCGGGACTGCTCAGCCTGGCCCGCGACTGGGGCGACGATCCCGGCGTGATCCTCCAGGAGTACCTGCCGCGGGAGGAGGCCGAGGACTGGATCGTGCACGCCTGCTTCGACCAGGACTCCAGTCCGCTCGCGATGTTCACCGGCGTCAAGGTCCGCTCCTGGCCACCGCACGTCGGCATGACGGCGAACGCGTACGTCGTCGACAACCCGGAACTCGCCGACCTCGCCGCTCGTTTCATCAAGCGGATCGGCTTCACCGGCATCATCGACCTCGACCTGCGCTTCGACCGGCGCGACGGACAGTACAAGCTCCTCGACTTCAACCCGCGCATGGGCGCCCAGTTCCGGCTCTTCGAGAACGAGTCGGGAGTGGACGTCGTCCGCGCGATGCACCTGCACCTGACCGGCCGCGCCGTACCGGAGGGGAAACAGCGCGCCGGCCACCGTTACGTCGTGGAGAACATCGACCTCCCCGCCCTCCTCGCCTACCGCCGCAGCGGCTACACGACGCCGCACGCGCCGGCCAGGGCGAGCGGGACGGAGCTGGCCTGGTTCGCGGGTGACGACCCGCTGCCGTTCCTCACGATGCTCGCCCGCTTCGTGCGCCCGGGCACGAAGCACCTCTATCAGCTGTGGCGGACCAGCCGCCGCGGCGGCAGCACATCCACGAAGTAGGCAAGGCCACGGCAGCGTGGCGCACCGCGTCCTGGGGAGGGACTTCGTGATCCGACCGGTTGCAGTCATCGGGGCGGGGCCGTTCGGCCTGTCCACCGCCGCTCATCTGCGAGCGCGCGGCATTCCCGTCCGCGTCTTCGGCGATCCCATGGTGAGCTGGCGGGACCACATGCCCGAGGGCATGCTCCTGAAATCCACGCCCGTCGCCTCCAACTTCGACTGCCCTCAGCCCGGCCACACCCTCGCCGACTACTGCGACGCGGCCGGGATCCGTCGGCTGGTGACCGACGAGGACATCATCCCGGTGGAGACCTTCATCGCCTACGGGGAGTGGTTCCAGCGGAAACTGGTCCCCGAACTGGAACGGGTGCGGGTCGTCTCCGTCGACCGCCACGCGAACGGCGGCTTCGAACTCAAGCTGGACTCCGGCGAACTGTTCACCGCGCGCGCGGTCGTCGTCGCCACCGGCCTGTCCGGCTTCGCCCACCTGCCGGCCGAGCTCGCGTCGGCGGCGGCCGACGGCCCCGGCCCGGCCGCCCCGGTCTCGCACAGCTCCCAGCACCACGACCTCGGCCGGTTCGCCGGCAAGGAGCTGATCGTCGTCGGCGCCGGCCAGTCCGCGCTGGAGACCGCCGCGCTCGCCGCGGAGGCGGGCGCACGCGTGCGCGTGGTCGCGCGCGGGCGCGGCCGGGTCGCCTTCGGAGCCCCGCCCTGGAAGCAGCCGAGGTTCCGTCCCGAGTCCCCGTTCGGCCGCGCCTGGTCGCTGTGGGCACTCACCTACTACCCGCACCCCTACCGCTTCCTGCCCGAGACCACCCGTCACTACCTGGTCCGCCGGGTCCTCGGCCCGCTCGGTGCCTGGTGGCTGCGCGAGCGCTTCGAGAGCGGCGTGCAGGTGCGGGACGTCGAGCAGGTGAGGGGCGCCGAGGTCAAGGACGGCAGCCCCGTGCTCACCGTCCGCACCCATGCCGGCGTCACCGAGCGGCTCACCGCCGACCACGTCATCGCCGCCACCGGCTACCGCGTCGACATGGCGGCCATGGACTTCCTCGGCCACGAGCTGCGCACCCGGCTCGAGGTGAGCCGCGGCGCCCCTCGGCTCGGCCCCGGCTACGTCTCCTCCGAGCCCGGCCTGTACTTCACCGGCCTGCCCGCGGCGGCCTCGTACGGACCGGTGATGCGCTTCGTCTGCGGCACGGAGTTCGCCTCCCCGCGCCTGGCGGACCACCTGGCCGCGGCCCACGGCTAAGCCCGCTCTCCGTGCCGGGCCGTATCAGTGCCGCCATGGGCGCCTCGGCGGGACTCACTTGGGGGCGGACAGCACGTAAGTGCGTGGAACGAGCGATGAGTCGGGGGGACGTGGTGTCCGTATTCTCTGATCATGGACCCCACCCCCCTGGCATATGCACTGATCGCCACCGACCTGGACGGGACGCTGCTGCGCGGCGACGACACCGTCTCCGAGCGGTCGCTCGCCGCGCTCGCGCGGGTGGCGCGGGCCGGTGCCCGGCACCTGGTGGTGACGGGCCGCCCGGTCCCGCGGGTACGGTCCCTGCTCGCGGACCTCGGCTGCACGGGGCTCGCGGTGTGCGGACAGGGAGCACAGGTCTACGACGCCGGGACCGGCCGTCTGCTGTGGTCGGTCCGGCTGGACCGGGAACTGGCGGAGACCGCGCTCGGCAAGATCGAGGCGGAGGTGGGGCAGGTCTACGCGGCCGTCGACCAGGACGGCGTGGACGGGCTCACGCTCATCGAGCCCGGCTACCGGATGCCCCACCCGACGCTGCCCGCGGTGCGGGTCGGCCGGCGCGACGACCTGTGGTGCGAGCCCATCAGCAAGGTACTGCTGCGGCATGCCGACCTGTCCGACGACGAGTTGGCGACCGTGGCACGCTCGGCGGTGGGCTCGCTGGCCACGGTCACCATGTCGGGGCCGGGCACCGTGGAGCTCCAGCCGAGCGGGGTGACGAAGGCGACCGGGCTGGCGCTGGCCGCCGACCGGCTGGGAATCAGCGCCGAACGGGCCCTCGCCTTCGGTGACATGCCCAACGACATCCCGATGTTCGACTGGGCCGGGCGCGGTGTCGCCATGGCCGACGCGCATCCCGAACTCAAGGCGGTGGCCGACGAGATCACCTTGTCGAACGAGGACGACGGCATCGCCGTCGTCCTCGAAGGACTGTTCCCGACCGACTGACCGGCCCCTCAGTAGGCGCCGACCGCCGTGCCCCTGCTCCCGACCCCGGCCGCGCGCCGGCCGCCGTGCGCCTGTCCGGCGGCCGTCGGTTCGCGCCGGACGCGCTTGCCGGTACGGGCCGCACGCGTCTGCCGGTACGGGCCGAACGCGTCGGTCAGTACGCGCCGAACACGTTGTCGATCGACCCGTACCGCGCTGCCGCGTAGTTGCAGGCGGCGGTGATGTTCGCGACCGGGTCGTAGATGTTGAACGACGTTCCGGCGACGTGGTACGCGTTGAACGTCGGGTCGATGACCTGGAGCAGACCCTTGGACGGGATGCCCTTGGCGGCGTTGGAGTCCCAGAGGTTGATGGCGGACGGGTTGCCCGAGGACTCCCGGATGATGTTGCGGTAGATGCCGTTGTAGGTGCCGGGGATCTTCTTCTCGGCCATGATCGCGAGCGACTCGCGGATCCAGCCGTCGAGGTTGTTCGGGTATCCGGCGGGGGTGGTGGCGGCCGTCGTGGCGGTGGTGGGAGCCGCGGCGGCGCTGGTCGCGCCGATGAGCGGCAGGGTGAGGACGGCGACGCCGGTCCCGGCGGCGGCGAGGGCGCGGATGAGGCGGCTGTTCCGGGTACGGACGTGCTGAGCGGCAGCAGACATGGGGAAGTTCCTCTCCGGCGCCTGCGAGGTGAGCTGTCGGGTTCGGGCGGGGAGGTGCCCGGCCGTGCCCTGGAGAAGGCACGGCTTCACCCCGAGCCGTCCCGGTGCGGCGTGTGCCGTCCGGCCCGGCGACTTACCTGGGTCCCCCGCTCCTGCCTACGAATGAGTTCGTCGATGGGTATGCGGGCGGTGGCAGGATTCGGCGTCCGCCCGACGGCCCGGAACGTATGCGAGAGCACATGCCGGGAACAAGTGCCGAATTCATACAACGTGCGATTTGACCTTGATCGATGCCGTATGAGGCGCTTGATCCTTTGCGATTGCCAATTCTCAACTCGCCGACGGGGCAAGGGCTGGAGGGGCTCCGGTGGGCCGGTCGGGCCGAATGGGTGCGTGACCCAATTCACGAAATAGCAAAATACTTCAAATCAGACATGGGGGATTAGGGGGATTTGGGTCGGAAGTCTGAGTGGTGGTGGAACCCGGGGTGCGGTGTGTGTCGTTGTCGTAGTGCCGGTGGGGGAGGAGTGTGGGAAAGAAGGGTGTGGAGAGGTCGCGACACAACGCCCGGATTACGGTTAAGTCAGTAAATGTCCCTTCTTACCGTGTGATCAAAACCATGCTGCTCGTGATCCGATACCGCCCAAGCTGGACCGGTGGGCGCTATCGGTGATCGAAACAGGACCGGATACGCTGACTTGAGTGATGGCAGCGACCTATCGACAAATCGTGTAACCGCCAGCAGACACCAGCAGACAGGAGACCCCTCGTGACCGTCGTCGGGCCGTTCGGGCTGAGCGTGCGGGACCAGGCTCTGGAAGCCGATGTCCAGGCCGGATTGACGGCTGTCGAGGAAGGCTTGCTCGATGCCACCAAGAGCGAGGTCCCGTTCATCACGGAAGCCGCGCAGCACCTCGTGCGGGCCGGCGGGAAGCGATTCCGGCCGCTGCTCGTGATGCTCGCGGCCCAGTTCGGCGACCCGTACGCGCCGGGCATCGTGCCGTCGGCCGTGGTCGTGGAGCTGACCCACCTGGCCACGCTCTACCACGACGACGTCATGGACGAGGCGGCCGTCCGCCGCGGCGTGGACAGCGCCAACACCCGCTGGGGCAACTCCGTCGCGGTCCTCACCGGCGACTTCCTCTTCGCCCGCGCCTCCCAGATCCTCGCCGACCTCGGCCCCGAGGCGGTCCGGGTGCAGGCCCTGGCGTTCGAGCGACTGGTCACCGGCCAGATCCTGGAGACCGCGGGTCCCTCGGACGGCCGCGACCCGGTCGAGCACTACCTGGACGTGCTCGCCGGCAAGACGGGCTCCCTGGTGGCGGTGTCGTGCCGGTTCGGCGCGATGATGTCCGGCGCCGACGAGACGGTCGTCGACGTGCTCACCCAGTACGGCGAACGGCTCGGGGTCGCCTTCCAGCTCGCCGACGACGTCCTGGACATCGCCTCCGACTCCCGCGAGTCCGGCAAGACCCCCGGCACCGACCTGCGCGAGGGCATCCCGACCCTGCCGGTGCTCCGGCTGCGCGAGCGGGCCTCCAAGCTGGGGCTGGCCGAGGACATCGCACTGTGCGAGCTGCTGGCCTCCGACCTCAGCGACGACGCCCGGCACGCCGAGGCGCTGACCGCCCTGCGTGCGCACCCCGCGCTGGAGCAGGCCCGCCGGGACACGGTCCGGTACGCGGAGGAGGCGCGGGCCGCACTGGCCCCCTTGCGTGAATGCGATGCCAAGGCCGCGCTGATGGAACTGTGCGACGCGGTGGTGCACCGCGCCGGCTGACCCGGCAGGGGGGTGCACCGCGCCGGCCGACCCGGCGGGGGACACGCGCGGGGCTCCACCGCGCCTTGCCGGGCCCGGACCGCGCCCCACCGCACACCTGAACGGGCGGCATCGTCCCCCGCGCCCCCTACGGGTTGGGGGGAGATACCGCCGTCGTGTGTCATACCGCAGGCGTACATGGAGTTGGCTCCGAGGGCTGACGCTTCTTCACGGCCGATTTGGTCATATGGAAACCACGGAAATCACCACTCCTCACCGATTCGGGTGAGAATGGCGGCTCAGGTGGACCAGCGTGAGGACAGCCGCCGCCGACGACGGAGGTAAGGCACACATGGCACCGTACGAATCCGACGACGCAGTGGGCGCCGCGCGGGACGAGGACCGGCGCTCCGGCCGGCGCAAGGCCGCGCGGTACGCCGTCCCGGTCGCGGTGGTAGGGGTGGCGGCGGCCACGATCGGGCTGGTCCCGGCGCTCGCCGACTCCGGCGACCCCGACCTGCCGAAGATCACCGCACAGCAGCTCATCGAGAAGATGGCCAAGTCGGACGTGCAGCAGCTGTCCGGCACCGTGAAGATCAGCACAGACCTCGGCCTGCCCGACCTCGGCGGTCTGGAGAACGGCCTGCTCTCCGGGGCGGCCCAGGGCTCCGGCGACGGCTCCTCCGCCGATCCGCAGGCCAAGCTCACCGAGCTGCTGTCCGGCACGCACACCCTGCGGGTCGCCGCCGACGGCCCGGACCGGCAGAAACTGTCGCTGCTGGAGAGCGGCGCCGAGTACAGCCTCATCCACGACGGCAAGGACGTCTGGGGTTACGACAGCAAGAGCAACGAGGTCTACCACTCCACCGCGGCCGACTCCGGCAAGCACCGCGAGGCCGAGCCGCCGGCGACGCCCCAGGACTTCGCCGACGAGGCCCTGAAGGCGGTGGACGACACCACGTCCGTCACCGTCGACGGCACCGCGCACGTCGCCGGACGCGACGCCTACAAGCTGCTGATCCAGCCCAGGCAGTCCGGCAGCACGGTCGGCGCGATAAGCATCGCCGTGGACGCGAGGACCGGCCTGCCGCTGAAGTTCACGCTGACCCCGAAGAGCGGCGGCGCCGCCGTGGTCGACGCGGGCTTCACCCAGGTCTCCTTCGCCCGGCCGGCCGCCTCCACCTTCGACTTCACCCCGCCCAAGGGCGCGAAGGTCACCGAGGAGAAGGACGCGGCGAAGACGCCGGAGCACACCCCGAAGCACACCCCGAAGCACGGCGAGGACTTCGCCGAGGGCCTGGGCGGGCTGAACGTCCTCGGTGAGGGCTGGACGTCCGTCGCGACCTTCGACACCGGCGCCGAGGGCGGCATGCCGACCGGTTCCCAGGGCGGTGACCTCGGCGGCTTCCTCGGCTCGCTCGGCGACCAGGTCTCCGGGAAGTTCGGCAAGGGCATCGTCTTCTCCACCCGCCTGGTCAACGCCCTGATCACCGACGACGGCAAGGTGTACGCCGGTGCGGTGACCAAGGACGCCCTGGTGAAGGCGGCCGACGCGGGGAAGTGACGCCACCGGGTACGACGAGTCGAGGGGGAGCCGATGGCCGAACCGTCCGCCGTGGAACGTGACCCGGCCGGCGCACCCACGCCAGCCCAGGACGGGGCGTCCGCAGGTGCGCCGACGGGCGATCCGGTGGCGGCGCGGGCGAGTGTGATCGCCACGCGCGGCCTCACCAAGCGCTACCGCGGTGGACAGCTCGCCGTGGACGGTCTCGACCTGACCGTCCCGGTGGGCAGCGTCTTCGGCTTCCTCGGCCCGAACGGCTCCGGCAAAACGACCACCATCCGCATGCTGATGGGCCTGATCGAGCCGACCGCGGGCACGGTCCGGGTGCTCGGCCGGTCCATGCCCCGGGCGGCCCGTACCGTCCTTCCACAGGTCGGCGCGCTCATCGAGGGCCCCGCCCTGTACGGCTTCCTCTCCGGCCGGGACAACCTGCTGCGCTACGACGCCGCCGATCCGACCGCCGACCCCCGCACCCGGCGTGCCCGGGTCGCCGCGGCGCTGGACCGGGTCGGCCTCGCGGCAGCCGCGGGCAAGAAGGCCAAGGCGTACTCGCTCGGCATGAAGCAGCGCCTGGGCCTGGCCGCCGCGCTGCTCCAGCCGCGCCGACTGCTCGTCCTGGACGAGCCCACCAACGGCCTCGACCCGCAGGGCATGCGCGAGATCCGTACCCTGATCAGGCAACTGGCCGCCGACGGCACGACCGTCTTCCTCTCCTCCCACCTCCTCGACGAGATCGAGCAGGTGTGCACTCACGCGGCGGTCATGGCGCAGGGCCGGCTCGTCGTCCAGGGCGCGGTGGCCGATCTGGCGGCCGGAGCGCGCGACCGGCTGGCGGTGACCACCCCGGACGCGGCCGAGGCGGCCCGCGTGCTGAAGGAGCTGGGTGTCGCGGACGTGACCGCCGACGGCGACCGGGTGACCGGCGAACCACCCGACCGGGACCTCGCCGAGGTGACCGCGGCCCTGGTCGCCGCGGACGTCCGGGTCCGGGGCCTCACCGTCGAACGCGCCTCCTTGGAGGACGCGTTCGTGGCGCTGACCGGGGAGGGCTTCGATGTCGCGGGCTGAACGGCTGCCCGCAGCCGCCGTACGCGAGCCCAGCCCCCTGTGGACCCTCGGGCTGCTGCGCAGCGAGCTGGTCACCACCCTCCGCCGCTGGCGCACGCTCGCCCTGCTCGGGGTGCTGGCCGCGGTGCCGGTGCTGGTCGGGATCGCGGTGCGGATCGAGACGCGGGACGGCGCGCCGGTGGGCGGCGGACACGGCGAGGGCCCGGCGTTCATCACGCAGATCACCAACAACGGCCTGTTCCTGGTGTTCACCGCGCTGGCCGCGACCCTGCCGTTCTTCCTGCCGATGGCGGTCGGCGTCATCGCCGGGGAGGCGATCGCCGGGGAGGCGGGAGCGGGCACCCTGCGCTACCTGCTGGTGGCCCCGGCCGGCCGCACCCGGCTGCTGCTCACCAAGTACACGACGGTGATGGCCTTCTGCCTGCTGGCGACCCTCGTGGTCGCCGTCTCGGCGCTGGTCGTCGGTGCGCTGTTCTTCCCGCTCGGCGAGCTGACGACGATCTCCGGCACCCGGATCAGTTGTGCCGAAGGGCTCGGCCGCGCCCTGCTGATCGCCCTGGTCGTCGCGGCCTCACTGGTCGGTGTGGCGGCCCTCGGCCTGTTCGTGTCGACCCTCACCAACAGCGGCATCGCGGCGATGGCGACCACGGTCGGTCTGCTCATCACCGTACAGATCGTCGACCAGATACCCCAGCTGCACGCGGTGCAGCCCTACTTGTTCTCCCACTACTGGCTGTCGTTCGCCGACCTGATGCGCGACCCCGTCTACTGGGACGACCTGGTGCGCAACCTCGGCCTCCAAGCGCTGTACGCGGCCGTGTTCGGCTCGGCGGCCTGGGCGCGGTTCACCGCGAAGGACATCAGCGCCTAGCGGTCAGGCACCGGCGGTCTCGTGCGGGAAGCGTGCGAGGGGCGCGTCCTGAGCGAAGAAGGTCTTCGCGCGCGCCAGCGCCTCGGTGTCTTCCAGTACGTCACCGGGCTTGCTGCCACTGCCCAGCAGGACCCCGCCGAAGCGCATGCCCATGTAGGCGGCCGAGTTGTTGAGGGTGCCCACGTACGGATCGGCCACGGACGGCTCGGTGTCCGCCAGCGCGGCGATGCCCCAGAGCGTGCGGCCGGCCAGCGTCGCCTTGAAGTCGAGGCCCGGGGTGCGCAGCCAGCCGGACCAGTGGTCCAGGTAGTTCTTGGTGAGGCCGGACACCGAGTACCAGTACACCGGTGAGGCGATGACGATGTCCGTGGCCGCCAGTGTGGCGTCCAGCAGCAGGCCGGTGGAGGTGTCCGACGACGGTCGTCGGTGGTCGCTGTCGTGCCGCAGGTCCACGAATTCGGGCAGCGGCCGCTCCGCGAGGCGGATCCAGTGCTGTTCGGCGTCGGCCGGCAGCTGTTCGGCGGCCCTGCGGGCCAGCAGCTCGGTGTTGCCTTCGGCGCGCGTGCTGCCGAGGACGAAGAGGAAGCGGCGGCTCATGGGGTCCCCCCAGGTGTGTCATGTCGTATCACGAATGAAGGCGTGTGCATCTTATGCACACGCAAGTAACTCTGGCCAGTGGCGGCTGGTGCGAGGCTGTGACGTCGCGGTGACGCGGAAGCCGATGCGAAGCCGACACACTGGTAGGCAGGATGCGTACGACCGGATGGCGACGCCCGGGGGAGTGAGGGACACCGATGGCTCGACTCAGCTTCGAGAAGAAGCGGGCGCGGCAGCCCGTGGGGCACCCCGCGGTGCACGTCCGGGTGTTCGCCACGGGGAGCGCGTCGGTGGGCGGCACGCCGGTCGTGGCGGCGCCCGGCGAGGACATCCAGCAGGCCGTGCTGAACCACCTCCAGCGTCTGGCGATCAGCCTCGGTGCCCCCATACGCGCCACGGTCCAGGACGACCTCGCGGGCTGCGTGGTTCCCCTGGAGGTCGCGGCGGACGGCTCCAGCCGGATGACGGGGGAGCCCGTCGCGATGACGGCACCGGAGACGCCGGGCGCGCCCGCGCAGGTCGTCGCGCAGGGGACCGCGCAGGCACCGACCGGTCAGTTCGGTCCTCCGCCCATGATGGACGCGGCCGTCACGAACCCCGACACGCAGGCCACGACCCCGGACACGCAGACCACGACCCCGGACACGCAGGCCAGGGGCGCGAGCACGCAGGCCAGGGGCGCGAGCGCGCGGATCGCGCACACGGACGCGCCGGCCGTGGGCACCGGCGTACCGGCAGCGGCGGACACCCGCCTCCCGGCAGAGACCGTTGCCCCGGCCGCCATCCCCACAGCCGCGCGAGCCGCCGTCCCCGCACCCGCGCGAGCAGCCGTCCCCGCACCCGCGGAGGCAGTCACCCCCACACCGCCGGAGGTGGTCACCGCTCTGCGGTCGGAGATCGTCACCGCTCCCACCCACACCCCGGCCCGAGGGTTCGACGCCGTCGCCGAGGAGGTGCTCGGGGACGGGCCCCTGACCGAGACCGCCGAGGGTGCGGAGCTGCTCGGCGAACCGATGAGCCGTATCAATGAGGCCGTGCGGGCGGGCCGTGTCGAGGCGGCGGCGGAACTGGCCGACCGGACGCTCACCGAGGCGTCCGCCGTGTTCGGCCCGCACCACGCCGAGGTGCTGCACCTGCGGGAACTGTCCGCCTACATCGCCTACTTGGGCGACGACCCGGTCCGTGCCTGCCGGCTGTCCGTGGACGTCGCCCGGCTGCGCCGCCAGGCGGGCGACGGGGACGCCGCCTACGGCAACGTACGGAGCGCGGCCACCGCCTGGCGTGCGGTGCGCGACCCCGAAGAGGGCCTCCGGCTGGGCCGCGACCTGATCGACCTGTGGACGGACCTCACCACCGAGCCGGGCCCCGCCGCGGACGACGTGCGCCCGCTGGAGTCCGCCCGCGCCCGCATGGTCCGCCTGACCGACCGCGCGGCCAAGGCGGCACAGGCGTGATCGAGCGCGGCCGGGGCCGGCACATGTGACGGAGCAGAGGCGACGGTCCCGCGCGGTCAAGGGGTACCGGCCCCGCGCGGGCGGTGGCGGGGGTGGGACCAGCCCCGCGCAGCCGGAGGCGACGCGAGGTGTCACCGGCCCGCACGGACCCGCGTGGGCTAGGCGCAAGGAGTCACCGGCCCGCGCGGACCCGCTAGCGCGAGGTGCCACCGGCCCGCGCGGACCCGCGTGAGCCAGGCGCAAGCTGTGATCGGCCCGCGCGCGGATTCGCGTGAGCTAGTGCAGGCAGAACTCGTGAGCTAGTGCAGGCAGAACTCGTTGCCCTCCGGATCCGCCATCAGCACCCACTGGCCCGAGGGCTCCTTCACCTCCCGCAGTACCGACGCGCCCAGCGCCTGAAGGCGTGTCACCTCGTCCGCGCGCCGCTCCGGACCGGGGTGGAGGTCGAGGTGGAGCCGGTTCTTGCCGGTCTTGGGCTCCGGTACCCGTTGGAACAGCAGCCGCCGTCCGAGCCCGGTGCCGGTCTCCGGGTCGTACGGGTCGTCGGGATGCCGTACGGCGATCAGGTCACGGAAGGCGGCCCTCCCGTGGTACTCGACGGTCGCCTCCCCGGACAGTGCGCCGAGGGACAGCAGCCGTTCGACCAGGGCGCTGTTGTCCTCGGCCGTGTAATGCAGCGCGGCGGCCCAGAAGTCGGCCTGTGTGTGCGGGTCGGCCGCGTCGATGACGAGCTTCCAGTGCAGCGGGGCAGGCGCCGGTGTGGTCATGGCCCCACTTATAGCCGGATCCGGCGGCGGAAGGGGTGGCTCCGCACCGGTCAGGCGTCCGCCCGGGTCGAGGTCGAGGTCGAGACCGAGGTCGAGGTTGACGTCGAGGTCGATGCCGGGGGCTCGACGGCGCGGGCCGCCGGTACGGTGAGCCGCTCCGGCCGCCTCGCGGAGCGCAGCGCGTCGCCCGTGAGCAGGATCAGCGCCAGCCAGACCAGCGCGAACCCGGCCCACCGCTCGGGCGGCATGGCCTCGTGGAAGTAGACGATGCCGAGCAGGAACTGGAAGATCGGGGCCAGGTACTGGAGCAGGCCCAGCGTGGACAGGGGCACGCGGATGGCCGCCGCGCCGAAGCAGACCAGGGGGACGGCGGTGACGATGCCGGTGGAGGCGAGCAGGGCGGCGTGCCCGGGGCCGCCGTTCGCGAAACTGGCGCCCCCGTGCGCGGTCAGCCACAGCAGATAGCCGAGCGCCGGCAGGAACTGGATCGCGGTCTCGGCGGCCAGCGACTCGACACCGCCCAGGCGGACCTTCTTCTTCACCAGCCCGTAGGTGGCGAAGGAGAAAGCGAGGCACAGGGAGATCCACGGCGGACGGCCGTAGCCCACGGTCAGCACCACGACGGCGGCGAAGCCGACGGCGACCGCCACCCACTGCACCCGCCGCAGCCGCTCCTTGAGGAGCAGCACGCCCATCGCGATGGTGACCAGCGGGTTGATGAAGTAGCCGAGGGATGCCTCGACGACATGGCCGGCGTTCACCGCCCAGATGTAGACGCCCCAGTTCACGGTGATCACACCCGCCGCCACGGCGACCAGAGCGAGCCGCCGGGGCTGGCGCAGCAGCTCCCCGGCCCAGGCCCAGCGACGCACGAACAGCAGCGCGACGGCGACGAACACCAGCGACCACGCCATGCGGTGGGCCAGGATCTCCAGGGCCCCGGCCGGCTTGAGCAGCGGCCAGAACAGGGGGACCAGTCCCCACATCCCGTAGGCGGCGAAGCCGTTCAGCAAGCCCGTGCGGTGCTCACCGTCGGATGTTGCGGCCACGGCCCCTCCTTCTCGCCCGCGCACCCGGCGTGGACGCGCGAAGACGAAGGTAGCGCCGGCCGCCCCCGGCTGTCATGCCCGTATCGCCATACGGTCATGACAGCCGGGGTTCTCGGACGTCAGCCCTCCAGTGCGACGGCGACCGCCTCCGCCAGTGGCGTGGTGGGGCGGCCGGTCAGCCGGGACAGGTCGCCGGAGGAGACGACCAGCTCGCCCTTTTCGATCGAGGCGTCTACGCCGGCCAGGATCCCGGCCAGCGGCGCGGGCAGCCCGGCGCCGGTCAGGATGCCCGTGAGCGCCTCCGTCGTGACCGGGCTGTAGACGATCTGCCTGCCGGTCCGCCGGCTCAGCTCGGCCGCGTACTCGGCGAAGCCCCACGCCTCGTCGCCGCCCAGCTCGTACGTCGTGTTCTCGTGTCCTTCACCGGTCAGCACCGCGACCGCCGCGGCGGCGTAGTCGGCGCGGGAGGCCGAGGAGATCCGGCCGTCTCCGGCGGCCTGCACGACCGCGCCGTGCTCCAGCACCGGCGCCAGGTTCTCGGTGTAGTTCTCGTGGTACCAGCCGTTGCGCAGCAGGCTGTACGGAAGACCGGAGGCGAGCAGTGCCTCCTCGGTCGCCCGGTGGTCGTCGGCCAGCGCGGCCGTCAGGGTGCCCGGGGCGCTGGTGTAGGCGAGGAGGGCCACGCCGGCCGCCTTCGCCGCGTCGATGACGACCGTGTGCTGGCGCACCCGGCCCTTGTCGAACTCGTTGCCCGAGATCAGCAGGACCTTGTCACCGGCCGAGAAGAGGCCGTGGAAGGTCTCGGGCTCGTTGTAGTCGGCGACGGCGAGCCGCACTCCCCGGGCCGCGAGGCCGGCGGCCTTCTCCTTGTCGCGCACGACCGCGGTGATCTGCTCCGCCGGTACCTTCTCCAGCAGCTGCTCCACGACGTGACGGCCGAGATGTCCGGTGGCCCCGGTGACGACGATGCTCATGGTTTCGGAACTCCTTGTGGGATGCCTTGATGACACTCACCGTAGGAGCTGCACTGTCTATGCGAAAGTACCCACTTTGAAGTAAGGTACTGGCATGCTGGTAAGTGGGAAATCCGTGGAGGGCGAAGCGATGTGCCCCCACCGCCTCGTCCTCGAACACGTCACCAGTCGATGGGGCGTCCTCGTCCTCATCGAGCTGCTGGAGCGCCCGTACCGGTTCAGCGAACTCCGACGCGCGATCGGTGCCTACGCCGGCCGTAGCGTCAGCGAGAAGATGCTCACCCAGACCCTCCAGACTCTGGAGCGCGACGGCCTGGTCCACCGGGACGCCAAGCCGGTCATCCCGCCCCGCGTCGACTACTCCCTCACCGATCTCGGCCGCGAGGCGGCGGAGCAGGTGCGGGCCCTCGCCCAGTGGACCCACGACCGCATGGCCCAGGTGGAGAAGGCCCGCCACGCGTACGACGAGAGCCGCCGGGCAGACCACGAGGCCCGGGAAATCCAGTCCCGGGCCTCGTGAAGCACGGACGATCTCAGCCGACTACCGTCCAGGTGTCCCCGCCCGCCAGCAGGGCGGCCAGGTCGCCCTTGCCCTGCTGTTCGACGGCGGTGTCGAGCTGGTCGGCCATCTGGGAGTCGTACACCGGCCGTTCGAACGAGCGGAACACCCCGATCGGGGTGTGGTGCAGGGTGTCCGGGTCCGCCAGCCGGGACAGGGCGAAGGCGGTGGTGGGGGACGCGGCGTGGGCGTCGTGCACCAGGATCTCCGCCTCGTTCCCCGGCGTCACCGTCACCACACTCAGGTCCCCGGTCCGCCGGTCGCGCACGACCCCTCTCCCGCCGTCGGTGCCGAAGCGGATCGGCTGCCCGTGCTCCAGGCGGATCAGCGCCTCATCGGCCCGCTGCTTGTCCTTCAGGGCGTCGAAGGCGCCGTCGTTGAAGATGTTGCAGTTCTGGTAGATCTCGATCAGCGCGGTGCCCGGGTGTTCGGCGGCGGCACGCAGCACCTCGGTCAGGTGCTTGCGGTCGGAGTCGATCGTGCGCGCCACGAAGGACGCCTCCGCGCCGAGCGCCAGCGACACCGGGTTGAACGGCGCGTCCAGCGAGCCCATCGGCGTCGACTTGGTGACCTTGCCGACCTCGGAGGTCGGCGAGTACTGGCCCTTGGTCAGGCCGTAGATCCGGTTGTTGAACAGCAGGATCTTCAGGTTGACGTTGCGGCGCAGGGCGTGGATCAGATGGTTTCCGCCGATGGACAGGGCGTCGCCGTCACCGGTGACGACCCACACGCTCAGGTCCCGGCGGGAGGACGCCAGCCCGGTCGCGATGGCCGGAGCGCGGCCGTGGATGGAGTGCATCCCGTAGGTGTTCATGTAGTACGGGAAGCGGGAGGAACAGCCGATCCCGGAGACGAAGACGATGTTCTCCTTCGCCAGGCCCAGCTCGGGCATGAAGCCCTGCACGGCCGCGAGGATCGCGTAGTCACCGCAGCCCGGGCACCAGCGCACCTCCTGGTCCGACTTGAAGTCCTTCATCGACTGCTTGGCCTCGGCCTTGGGGACCAGCTGGAGCAGCCCGTTGCCGGCGTCAGTCATCGATGGCCTCCTTCAGCGCCGCGGCGAGCTGTTCCGCCTTGAACGGCATGCCGTTGACCTGGTTGTAGGAGTGGGCGTCGACCAGGTACTTCGCCCGGACGAGGGTGGCGAGCTGCCCGAGGTTCATCTCGGGGATGACCACCTTGTCGTAGCTCTTGAGGACCGCGCCGAGGTTGCGCGGGAAGGGGTTGAGGTGGCGCAGGTGGGCCTGGGCGATCGGCTCGCCGGCCGCGCGCAGCCGCCGTACCGCCGCCGTGATCGGGCCGTAGGTGGAGCCCCAGCCGAGGACCAGGGTCCGCGCGCCGTGCGGGTCGTCGACCTCCACGTCCGGGACCTCGATGCCGTCGATCTTGGCCTGGCGGGTGCGGACCATGAAGTCGTGGTTGGCCGGGTCGTAGGAGATGTTGCCCGTGCCGTCCTGCTTCTCGATGCCGCCGATGCGGTGCTCCAGGCCCGGGGTGCCCGGGATCGCCCACGGCCGGGCCAGGGTCTGCGGGTCCCGCTTGTACGGCCAGAAGACCTCGGTGCCGTCCGCGAGCGTGTGGTTGGGTCCGGAGGCGAACTGCACCCGCAGGTCGGGCAGCTCGTCCAGGTCGGGGATGCGCCACGGCTCGGAACCGTTGGCCAGATAGCCGTCCGAGAGCAGCATCACCGGAGTGCGGTACGCCAGCGCGATCCGGGCCGCCTCCAGAGCGGCGTCGAAGCAGTCGGCCGGGGTCTTCGGCGCGACCACCGGCACCGGCGCCTCGCCGTTGCGGCCGTACATCGCCTGGAGCAGGTCGGCCTGCTCGGTCTTGGTCGGCAGGCCCGTCGACGGGCCACCGCGCTGGATGTCCACCACCAGCAGGGGCAGCTCCAGCGACACCGCGAGGCCGATCGTCTCGCTCTTCAGCGCCACGCCAGGCCCGGACGTCGTCGTCACCGCCAGCGAGCCGCCGAACGCCGCGCCCAGTGCCGCGCCGATGCCCGCGATCTCGTCCTCGGCCTGGAAGGTACGGACGCCGAAGTTCTTGTGCTTGCTCAGCTCGTGCAGGATGTCCGAGGCCGGCGTGATCGGGTACGACCCCAGGAACAGCGACAGATCCGCCTGCCGGGACGCCGCGATCAGGCCGTAGGCCAGGGCGAGGTTGCCGGAGATGTTCCGGTAGGTGCCCACCGGGAATGCCTGGGCGGCCGGGGCGACCTCGTAGGAGACCGCGAAGTCCTCCGTCGTCTCGCCGAAGTTCCAGCCCGCGCGGAACGCGGCGACGTTGGCCTCCGCGATGTCCGGCTTCTTCGCGAACTTCGACTTCAGGAACTTCTCGGTGCCCTCGGTGGGCCGGTGGTACATCCAGCTGAGCAGGCCCAGCGCGAACATGTTCTTGCTGCGCTCGGCCTCCTTGCGGGAGAGGTCGAACCCCTTCAGCGCCTCGACGGTGAGCGTGGTCAGCGGCACCGGGTGGAGGCTGTAGCCGTCGAGCGAGCCGTCGTCCAGCGGAGAGCTGTCGTAGCCGACCTTCTGCAGGGCGCGCTTGGTGAACTCGTCGGTGTTCACGATGATCTCGGCCCCGCGCGGGAGGTCGCCGATGTTGGCCTTCAGGGCGGCCGGGTTCATCGCGACCAGGACGTTGGGCGCGTCTCCGGGAGTGAGGATGTCGTGATCGGCGAAATGGAGCTGGAAGGACGAGACACCCGGCAGGGTGCCGGCGGGGGCGCGGATCTCGGCGGGGAAGTTGGGAAGGGTGGAGAGGTCGTTACCGAAGGAGGCGGTCTCCGAGGTGAACCGGTCACCGGTGAGCTGCATGCCGTCACCCGAGTCCCCCGCGAACCGGATGATCACCCGGTCCAGGCGCCGCACGTCCTTCGCGCCGCCCGGTTTGCGCTGCTCTCCCACGACGGTTCCGTCGGTCTGCTCCGCTGGGCTGCTGACCTGGCTGGTCACTGAACTGGACCTCCTTCGAGGCGGCTGTTCCGGGGTCGGTCGTCCCACGGACCGTCCCAGATCAACCCTACGTCGGTTAGGGTCGCCCTCCCGAGGCAGTCCATGGACTGGACGGCATTCGAGACGGCCTGTCGCGCTGACTTCACATCATGTCCCGCATCGCGGGAGCCCCGCTCAAGGCGCTCCCCGCGCGTTCCCAGGTTCTCTCCTCCGGCCGCCCTCGGGATCCCCTGGCTGCCCCCTACCGTTGACGTCGGCCGTCCGTCCGCGTGCGCCCTCGTACCCGAAGGGCGGAGTCGACGCGGCGCTGACACAGGGGGCCCGCTAGGAGTTCAGGTAGGTGAGAACCGCCAGAACCCGCCGGTGGTCGCCGTCGCTCGGCGTCAGGCCGAGCTTCAGGAAGATGTTGCTGACGTGCTTCTCCACGGCACCGTCGCTGACCACCAGCTGCCGGGCGATCGCCGAGTTCGTCCGCCCCTCCGCCATCAGCCCGAGCACCTCGCGCTCCCGGGGCGTGAGCCCTGTCAGCACGTCCTGCTTGCGGCTGCGGCCCAGCAGCTGGGCGACCACCTCCGGGTCCAGTGCCGTACCGCCGTCGGCGACCCGCACCACGGCGTCGACGAACTCCCGTACGTCCGCGACCCGGTCCTTGAGCAGATAGCCGACGCCCCGGCTGGAACCGGCCAGCAGTTCGGTTGCGTAGCGTTCCTCCACGTACTGGGACAGCACCAGCACCCCGAGCCGGGGATGCAGCCGGCGCAGGGCCACGGCCGCCCGGACGCCCTCGTCGGTGTGGGTGGGCGGCATCCGTACGTCCGCCACGACCACGTCGGGCAGTTCGCCCCGGTCGTCCAGGTCGGCGATGGTCTTCATCAGCGCGTCCGCGTCGCCGACGCCGGCCACGACGTCGTGCCCGCGGTCGGTCAGCAGCCGGGTCAGGCCCTCTCTGAGCAGCACTGAATCCTCGGCGATGACCACCCGCACTCTGTCCTCCACGATCTTCCGGCCCCCCACAGCCCGATTCTGCGGCGACACCCGTGTGCGCGTGCGTCCCCGCCACGCGCGCGTGCGTGGCAGGAAGGCCACGCGCGTGACGTGCGTCCGCAGAAGTGTCCCCGTCGTCCGTGACGTGCGTCGTCCGTGACGTCCTACAAGGTCCAGCATTCCAGGAAACGGGCCGGACCGCCGCCGTACGGGGGAACGCGGGGGCGGGGCGGCGGACCGTTGTCCGTCGTCGCCGTACCGGGTGTCCCGTTCGCGGTGCCGGGGAGTGCCGTCGCCGTACGGGGGAGTGCCGTGCCGTAGCGGGGAGTGCCGTGCCCTGCTGGGGAGTGCCGTGCGGTGGTCCGATGGCTGCTGTCAGGTGTGCGGACGGTGGCTGTCGGTGGCCGCTGATGGGTGCTGTCAGGTGTCCGGACGGTGGCTGTCGGTGGTTGCTCTCAGGTGTCCGGGCGGCGGCTGTCGGTGGCCGCTGATCGCTGCCGTCAGGGGCCCGGGCGCCAGGGGAGTTCCGCGATCACGCGGGTGGGGCCGCCGGCCGGGGAGTCCACCATGAGGATGCCGTCCACCGCGTCCAGGCGGGCGGCGAGACCGGCCAGCCCGGAGCCCAGGGCGACGTCGGCGCCGCCCACGCCGTCGTCGGTCACCTGGAGCATCAGCCGGTCCTCCGTACGCCACACGTCCACCGCGGCGGTACGGGCCCGGCTGTGCTTGCTGATGTTCTGCAGCAGCTCGGAGACGGTGAAGTAGGCGATGCCCTCGATGGCCGGCGCCGGCCGGGCCGGGAGGTCGACCTCCACCCGCACCGGCACCGTGCAGCGGGAGGCGACGGCCGACAGGGCCGCGTCCAGGCCCCGGTCGGTGAGCACGGCCGGGTGGATGCCCCGGGCGAGGTCGCGCAGCTCCTGGAGGGCCGTCTTCACCTCACCGTGCGCCTCCTCCACCATCTGGGCCGCCGTTCGCGGGTCCTCCCGCAGCTTCTCCTTCGCCAGCCCCAGGTCCATCGCCAGGTTGACCAGCCGGGCCTGCGCGCCGTCGTGCAGGTCCCGCTCGATGCGGCGCAGGTCGGCGGCGGCCGTGTCGACCACGGCCCCCCGGTCCGACTCCAGCTCCACCACCCGTGCCGACAGCGGCGACGGCCCGAGCAGGCCGCGCACCAGCAGCCCGTCCACGGTCGTCAGGGCCCGCACGAGCCACGGGGTGACCAGCGTGAACACCAGCCCGGTCAGCGCGGTGACGGTGATCTCGAACGGGTTGTCGAGATAGACGCTGTGGTGGGCGTCGCCGTACAGCTGGAGACCGCCCCGGCCGGCGTACGCCGGGAAGACCCAGAACCACAGCGGGTAGGTCAGCAGCGTCCAGCCGCAGGTCCAGAAGGTCACCGCCACCGAGAACGTGAACACCGCCCACGGGAACTGCACCAGCGCGTACAGCGCGTGCCGCCAGGAGGAGCCGTTCTTGAGCAGCGCGCCCATCCAGGCCGCCGGGCCCGGCCTGCGCATCCGCAGCGGCTCGGGGTCGGCCACCTCCAGGCCGAGCAGTGCGCGCGCCCGCCCCCGCTCCAGCACGCCGAAGCCCCGGCAGCCGGCGAGCGCCGCCGCCAGTACCGGGATGCCGAGGAAGGTCACCAGCAGGCCCGCGCCGAGGGCGATCATCGTCACCGTCCAGCTGAACAGCACCACGGAGACCGGCAGGCTCAGCAGCACGTAGGCGAACTCGCGCCAGGTGCGTGCCTCGAACGGCGCCCGCAGGGCGGCCGGTAGCCGGTGGCCGGTCCCGGAAGCGTGCCCGTGCCCGCGCCCGTACCCGTGTCCGTAGTCCATGGCCATGGAATGCCGTCCCGTTCTCGTCGTCCCAGCGGCGGTTCAGCCGCATCTCCAGAGTCGTCCGCGCCGGGGCCCCGGGCCATGGAGTCCGTCGGCGTCTCGAGCGGGGGGTTTTCCCCACCCTGGCGCTCCACGCGCGCGTGGAGCGCCGGCGACGCTCATGCGCGCCGTGTCGCTCATGCGCGCGTGGTCGTCATGCCGTTCACGCGCGCGTGGACGCCGTGGCACCCATGCGCGCCGTGCTGCTGACGCACGCGGGCGTCATGTTGCTCACGCGCGCGTGGCCGTCATGCCGCTCACGCGCGCGTGGGCTCCGTTCCGCTCGCGCGCGTGGGCGTCGTGGTGGGCGCGGTCACTTCTGTCGGTCCCGCCACGGCAGTTCCGCGGTGACCACCGTCGGGCCGCCGGGCGGGGAGTCGACCACGAACAGGCCGTCCACCGCGCCCAGCCGTTCCGCGAGGCCCCGGATGCCGCTGCCGTTGTCCAGCCGCGCGCCGCCCCGGCCGTCGTCCCGGACCTGGATGAGCAGCCGGTCGTCCGCACGCCACACGTCCACCGAGGCGGTACGGGCCCCGCTGTGCTTGCTGATGTTCTGCAGCAGCTCGGAGACGGTGAAGTAGGCGATGCCCTCGATGGCCGCCGCCGGCCGGCCCGACAGGTCGACGGCCACCGCCACCGGCACCGTGCAGCGCGCGGCGACCGAGGACAGGGCCGCGTCCAGACCGCGGTCGGTGAGTACGGCGGGATGGATGCCCCGGGCGAGGTCGCGCAGCTCCTGGAGGGCCAGCTTCACCTCGCCGTGCGCCTCCTCCACCATCGACGCCGCCGTGTCGGGGTCCTCCAGCAGCTTCTCCTTGGCCAGGCCCAGCCCCATGGCCAGGTTGACCAGCCGCGCCTGCGCGCCGTCGTGCAGGTCCCGCTCGATCCGGCGCAGATCCGCCGCCGCCGTGTCGACCACGACCCCGCGGTCGGACTCCAGTTCGGCGATACGGCGTTCCAGCTCGTCCGACGGCGACAGCAACCCCCGCACCATCGCCCGGTCCAGGTTCGCCATGCCCCGCGCCAGATACGGCAGCACAGGCCACAGCACGAACAGCGAGGTCAGCACGGTGCAGAAGGTGAGGATGCCCCAGGGCAGCCGGACCACGTCGTACAGCAGGGTGCGCCAGCCCACCGGGTCCTTCAGGGCCATCCACAGCCGCTGCACCGGGCCTCCGCCCCTGGCGAGCGGCAGCGGCGTCGGCTCCTCCACCCGGACCCCGAGCAGCGTCCGGGCCCGCGCCCGCTCCAGCTTCCCCAGCTGCCGGGCGCCCAGCAGACTGAGCGCGAGCAGCGGGAGCCCGATCACAGTGACCGTGAGGGCGCCGCCGACCGCCAGCAAGGTGAACGCGTACGTGAACCCGAACAGCGTCACCGGCAGGTTCAGCAGGAGGTACGCGATCTCCTTCCAGGTGTGCGCGTCATAGGCCGGACGAGGCGGAGGCAGCCGGTGGAGGCCATCGCGTCCGTCGCGTCGGCCGTATGCATCGCGTCGACCGTGTCCGTCGTGGTCGGCGGAACCACCGGTCGGGTCGGCGGAACCACCGGTCGGGTCGGCGGGACCACCGGTCGGGTCGGCTGAGCCGCCGGTCGGGTCGGCGGCGGGGCTGGGAGCGGTCATGCTGATCAGCCTGCCGTGCGCGGCACCGTCCACGCCATGCGGTACACCGCCCTGAGTCGCCGGGGGAAAACCCCACCCCCGCCGGCCCCGGCCGTCTCACGGCGTGACGGGCTGCTTACCCGCTCTTTATCAGGGCCTAGACTCCCGTGCGTACAGATCCTCGAATCATGTTGCAGCACAGAATTCACTGAGGCCATGAGGCCATGAGGTCAGGGAGCGAGGGACGGACGGTGCGGGAGACGTTGGGGGACTCGACGGTCGCCGCGGCGCACGTCGTCGCGGCCGGCTACTTCCGGTCCTATTCGGTGGTCGGACTGCTCGCCCTCATCGGCGTGCTGTTCGTCGCGGTCGCCTTCGGCGCCGGCCGCCTGCTGCGCCCGGTCGTACCGACGCCGGAGAAACTCCTGACCTACGAGTGCGGTGTCGACCCCGTCGGCGAGGGCTGGGCCCACACCCAGGTCCGCTACTACGTCTACGCCTTCCTCTACGTGATCTTCGCGGTCGACTCGATCTTCCTGTTCCCCTGGGCGACGGTCTTCGCCGCCCCCGGCTACGGCGCGACGACCCTCGTGGAGATGTTCATCTTCCTCGGCTTCCTCGCCGTGGGCCTGCTGTACGCATACAAGAAGGGCGTCCTGGCATGGACGTGAACCCGGACCCCGTCCACCTTCCGGAGCCCAAGCGGCTCGGTGCCCTTGCCCGCCTGGCGCCCGAGCCGATGAAGGTGGTCCTGAACTGGGGCCGCCGCTACTCGCTCTGGGTGTTCAACTTCGGTCTCGCCTGCTGCGCGATCGAGTTCATCGCCGCGTCGATGGCCCGCCACGACTTCATCCGGCTCGGCGTCATCCCCTTCGCGCCCGGGCCCCGCCAGGCCGATCTGATGGTGGTGTCGGGCACGGTCACGGACAAGATGGCCCCGGCCGTGAAGCGGCTGTACGAGCAGATGCCCGAGCCCAAGTACGTCATCTCCTTCGGCGCCTGCTCCAACTGCGGCGGCCCCTACTGGGACTCCTACTCCGTCACGAAGGGCGTCGACCAGATCATCCCGGTGGACGTGTACGTCCCCGGCTGCCCGCCGCGCCCCGAGGCGCTGCTCCAGGGCATCCTCAAGCTCCAGGAGAAGATCGCCCGCGAGTCGCTGGAGGAGCGGTACGGCACCGGGTCCGGCCGCCCGTCGGCCGCCGCGCTGCAGAGTGACCTGGTGCGGCCCCCGCTGCCGACAGCCGAGGGGGAGACCCGATGAGCACGGCCGGCTGGCTGCCCGCCCCCGCCGAGGACCTCTTCGGCACGGACGCCACGGCCGAGGAGTCGTACGACCTCCTGACCGTGGACGTACCGCCGTCCGCCTGGCTCACCGCCCTGGAGACGGCCCGTACGACGCTGTCCTGCACCTACTTCGACTGGCTGAGCGCGGTCGACGAGCCGGGCACGGGCTTCCGGGTCTCCGCGCATGTGGTCGCCCTGAACCCGGTCCGCCGCCTCCTCGTCCGTACGACGGTCCCGCACGAGGCCCCCGCCCTGCCCTCCGCCATCGGCGTCTACGCGGGCGCCGCCTGGCACGAGCGCGAGACCCACGAGATGTTCGGCGTCGTCTTCGAGGGCCACCCTGGGCTGGATCACCTGCTGCTCCCCGAGAACTTCGAGGGCCATCCGCTGCGCAAGGACTTCGTCCTCGCCGCCCGCGTCGCCAAGGCGTGGCCCGGCGCGAAGGAACCCGGCGAGTCCGAGCACGGCGGCCCGAAGCGCCGTCAGATGCTGCCCCCCGGTGTCCCGGACCCGAACGAGTGGGGCCCCCTCAAGGGCCAGCTGCCCCCGGCCCCGGCCCGCCCGGCCCGGGCGGCCGCGGGACGAACGGCGGGCGACCGCCCCGCGCGCGCGGCCGGCGACCGCCCGGTACGGCGCACCCGTTCGGCCACGGAGGGCTCGGCCAGCCAGACCCCGCGGGCCGGCGAGGCCGCGAAGTCCGGCGAGGCCGTGCAGGCCGGCGAGGCCGCTGCCGCGGGTGCGGCCGGAGCAGCGGCTGCGCAGGCGAGTGCCGGTGCCCGTGCCGGTGCTGATGCCGGTGCCAGTCCCGGTCTCGGTGCGCCCGCCCGGCCGCGCCGGATGCGCAGCGTGAGCGAGGGCTCGGCCAGCCAGGCGGCGGCCCGGGACGAGGACGCGGCGACGCGCAAGCAGGCCGCGGCCGAGGGGAACACCGACCAGGCCGCTGCGGCAGCGCCGACGGAAGGCCCGGCCGCCGAGGCATCGGTGGCCCACGAGCCCTCCCCGGCGCCCACGCCCGCCCCCCAGCGGCGCGCCCGCAGTGCCTCGCAGGGCTCGTCCTCCCAGCGGGCCGAAGCCCAGGAGCCGGCCCCGGCGGAAGCGACTGCTCCCGCCGCACCGACTGCTCCCGCCGCACCGACTGTTCCCACGGCACCGACTGTTCCCGCGACCTCGGAGGAACCGGCGGCGCCCGAGGAACCAGCGGCACCGACGGGGGCGGACGGCGCCACACGCCCCGCCCGCCGGAGCACGGCCCCGCGCAGTTCTGACGCGCCATGGCACCACGCCCGCCCGGCCTTCGAGGAATCGGAGCGGACCTCGGAATCGGAGCGGACCTCGGTACCGGAGCGGATCTCGGAACCGGAGCGGACCTCGGTACCGGAGCGGATCTCGGAACCGGAGCCGAGCAAGGCGCCCGAACCGGAGCGGGTCCCGCAGAAGCAGCCGAAGCCGCGGCAGGCACCCGAGGCCGGCCAGGCGCCCGCATCCGAGCCCGGGCAGGCGCCCGCACCCGAGGCCGGTCAGGCACCCGCACCCGGGGCCGGCCAGGGAGCCGTACCCGAGCCGGGACAGGCGTCCGAGGCCGGTCAGGAACCCGCACCCGAGGCCGGTCAGGGACCCGTATCCGAGCCGGGACAGGCGTCGAAGGCCGGACAGGCGTCCGAGGCCGGACAGGCGCCCGCGCCCGAGGCCGGGCGTGCACCCGCACCCGAGTCGCGCCCCGAGCGCCCTGAAGGCCCCAGCACCCCCGACCACCCCGACAGCCCCGACCACCCCGACCCCACAGGAGGCCCGCAGTGAACGGCGTACTCGACGTCGCCCTGCGACTCCTGGTCGTCTTCGTCGTCTTCCTCACCTTCCCGCTGATCGTCGGTCAGACCGAGCACAAGGTGATGGCCCACATGCAGGGCCGCCTCGGCCCGATGTACGCGGGCGGCTTCCACGGCTGGGCTCAGCTCATCGCCGACGGCGTGAAGTTCGCGCAGAAGGAGGACGTGGTACCGGCGGGCGCCGACCGCCGCGTCTTCCAGCTCGCCCCCGCCGTGGCCCTGCTGCCGTACCTCCTCGTCCTGCTCGCCGTCCCGATCGGCCCGAGCGAGGGCGCCGTCGGCCAGGTGCTGGACGCCGGCGTGTTCTTCGTGCTCGCGGTGATGGGCGTCGGCGTGCTCGGCTCGCTGATGGCCGGCTGGGCCAGCGCCAACAAGTTCTCCCTGCTCGGTGGCCTGCGCACGGCCGCCCAGCTGCTCGCCTACGAACTCCCGATGCTGCTGACGGCGGCCTCGGTCGCCATGGCGGCCGGCACGGTCTCCCTGCCCGGCATCCTGCACGCCTTCCACTGGTGGTGGGTGCCGTGGCAGATCGTCGGCGCCGTCGTCTTCTTCATCGCCGGGCTCGCGGAGCTGCAACGCCCGCCGTTCGACATGCCGGTCGCCGACTCGGAGATCATCTTCGGGGCGTACACCGAGTACACCGGCCTGCGCTTCGCCCTGTTCCTGCTCGCCGAGTACGCCGGCATCGTCGTCCTGTGCGGCCTGACCACCGTCCTCTTCCTGGGCGGCTGGCACGGCCCCTGGGGCGCCGACGGCCTCGGCTGGGTGTGGACCCTGCTGAAGACGGCCGTCCTCGCCTTCCTCGTGATCTGGCTGCGTGTCACCTACCCCCGCCTGCGCGAGGACCAGCTCCAGAAATTCTCCTGGACCCTCCTCGTCCCCCTCTCCCTCGCCCAGATCGCCCTCACCGGCATCGTCAAGGTGGTGATCCAGTAGCTATGGCCCCCATTCCCGGCTCCGGCCTCGCCAAGGGCCTGGCCGTCACCCTGCGCACGATGACGAAGAAGACCGTCACCGAGCAGTACCCCGACGCCCTCCCCGAGCTGCCGCCCCGCACCCGCGGGGTGATCGGGCTGTTCGAGGAGAACTGCACGGTCTGCATGCTGTGCGCCCGCGAGTGCCCGGACTGGTGCATCTACATCGACTCCCACAAGGAGACCGTCCCGCCGGCCGCCCCCGGCGGCCGGGAGCGCAGCCGCAACGTCCTCGACCGCTTCGCGATCGACTTCTCCCTGTGCATGTACTGCGGTATCTGCATCGAGGTCTGTCCTTTCGACGCGCTGTTCTGGTCGCCCGAGTTCGAGTACGCCGAGACCGACATCCATGACCTCACCCACGAGCGGGACAAACTCCGCGAGTGGATGTGGACCGTGCCGGCTCCGCCCGCCCTGGACCCCGGCGCGGAGGAGCCCAAGGAGATCGCCGCGGCCCGCAAGACGGCCGAGAAGCTGGCCGCCGCCCAGGCCGAACCGCAGGAGGGCCGGTCGTGACCTTCGCCGCAGCCGTGAACATCGCCGAAGCCCGGCACGGCTTCCTGTCCCCGACCGGTGTCGAGATCGCCTTTCTGCTCGTCGGCCTGGTCACCCTCGGCGCCGCGCTGGTCACCGTGACCACCCGGCAGCTGGTGCACGCCGCGCTGTGGCTGGTGGTCGCGCTCGGGGGTCTCGCCGTGGAGTACCTGTTGCTCACGGCCGAGTTCATCGCGTGGGTACAGGTCCTGATCTACGTCGGCTCCGTCGTCGTCCTGCTCCTGTTCGGTCTGATGCTCACCAAGGCCCCCATCGGCCGCTCCCCGGACGCGGACTCCGGCAACCGCTGGGCCGCCCTGGCCGTCGCGGCAGCCGCCGCCGTCGCCCTGCTGTGGGTGGTCGTGGACGCCTTCCGCACGACCTGGATCGACCTGGACGGACCCGCCGCCGGCACCACCCGGGTCACCGGCACGAGCCTGTTCCGGCACTGGGTGCTGCCGTTCGAGGCCCTGTCCGTGCTGCTCCTCGCGGCACTGGTCGGCGCGATCGTCCTGTCCCGCAAGGCCAAGGCGGACGCGGCCTCCGGGCCCCCGGCCGCCGCCGGCGTCCTCCCTGGCGAGAAGGAAGGCGCCCGCTGATGCACCTCGCCTATCCCGCCGTACTCTCCGCCCTCCTCTTCTGCACCGGCCTGTACGGCGTACTCGCCCGCCGCAACGCGATCCTGGTCCTGATGTCGGTCGAGCTGATGCTCAACGCCGTCAACCTCAACCTGGTCGCCTTCGACGTCTGGCTCAGCCGGACCGCCGAGGAGACCCTGCACTCCGGCCAGGCGCTGACCCTGTTCACCATCGCCATCGCCGCCGCCGAGATCGGCATCGGCCTGGCGATCGTGCTCGCCGTCCACCGAAATCGCGGCACCTCCGACATCGACAAGCTCCGCGACACCGCCGAGGGCCCCGAGCCCGAGGGCCCCGGCACCTCCGCGGCCGAGAAGGCTGAGGCCCCCGCGTGACCACGACCAACCTCGCCGTCCTCGTCCCCCTCCTGCCGTTCCTGGGCGCCGCGGCCGGCCTGCTGCTCGGCCGCACCCTGCCCGGGTTCGTCCGCCCGCTCGCCGTGCTGCCGCCGCTGGCCTCGCTCGTGATGGCCGCGCTGGTCGCCGTGCGGCAGGGCGGCGACACGGCCGTCGACGCCCACACCGAGCTGACGCCCACCGGGTCCGTGCCGATCGAGCTGGCCCTGCACATCGACGGCTTCGCCGCGCTCGTCGCCGTCCTGGTGGCGTTCGTCGCGGTCTGCGTGCAGATCTACTCCACCGGCTACCTGCGGGACGACCCGCGCTACCCCTCGTACGCCGCTCTCGTCTCCCTGTTCACCTCCGCGATGCTCCTGGTCGTCTACTCCGGCGACCTGATCGTGCTGCTGGTCGGCTGGGAAGTCATGGGCATCTGCTCCTACTTCCTGGTCGGCCACTACTGGGAGACCCCCGAGGCCCGCGCCGCCTCACTGAAGGCGTTCCTGGTCACCAAGCTCGGCGACGTGCCGTTCCTCATCGGCCTGTTCGCCCTGGCCACCGACGCCGGGTCCTTCCGCGTCACCCGCGTTCTCGGCGCCGTCGCGAGCGGCGGCATCGACCATCCGACACTGATCGCGCTGCTGCTCCTCGCGGGCGTCGCGGGCAAGTCGGCGCAGTTCCCGCTGCACACCTGGCTACCGGACGCGATGGCGGGCCCGACGCCCGTCTCGGCGCTGATCCACGCCGCGACGATGGTCGCCGCCGGTGTCTACTTCGTCGCCCGCCTCCTCCCGCTCTTCGAAGCCTCCCAGGCCGCGATGGTGGTGCTCGCCGTCATGGCCGCCGTCACGATGGCCGGCTCCGGTCTCGCCGCGCTCGCCCAGGACGACATCAAGCGTGTCCTCGCCTACTCCACGATCGGCCAGCTCGGCTACATGACCGGCGCCCTCGCCGTCGGTGACCGTGGTGCCGCCGTCTTCCACCTCCTGTCCCACGGCGCCTTCAAGGCGCTGCTGTTCCTCGCGGCCGGCGTGATCATCCACGCCGCCGGCACCAACTCGCTGGCCGCCATGTCCCGCATGCACGGCCTGCGCGACCGCGTGCCGGACGCCTACTGGACGATGACCGTGGCGCTGCTCGCGCTCGCCGCGATCCCGCCCTTCAGCGGCTTCTTCTCCAAGGAGTCCGTCCTCGGCGCCGCCGAGCACGTGACCACCGGCCACACCGACCACGCGCCCGGCGCCGCCGGCTGGATCGTCCTCGTCGCCGGCCTGCTCACCGCCCTGCTGACCGCCGCGTACGCCACCCGGCTGTGGCTGCTGGCCTTCTGCGGCCGGGGCGACGAGGCCCCGGACCACGGCCGCCAGCCGCTGACCATGACCGTCGTGCTCTGGGTCCTGGCGATCCCCTCCCTCGCCTTCGGCGGGCTCGCCTACCGCTCGCTGCCCGGCTGGTTCGACGGCCGCGCCCTGACCCCGACCCTGCTCACCTCGATCCTCGGCACGGGTCTCGCCCTGGTCGGCGGGCTGCTCACCTACGGTGCCTGGCAGCGCACCACCGCGCTCGCGGCCCGCACCCCGCTCGGTGCGGTCGCCGCCCACCCCGAGGGCGACGCCGCACTGGTCGAGGCCGAGGCCATCGCCAGCCACGAACCGGCCTACGGCGACATCGCCCATGCCGCCGACCCGGCGGACCCCGGGCGGCTGCTGCTCGGCCCGCTGCACCGGCCCGCGGCCGCCGGCTTCCGCCTGGACGCCGTGTACGCGGCGCTGTTCGTCCGCCCGGTCCAGGCCGCGGCGGGTCTCGTCCGCTTCCTCGACCGCGAGGTCGTCGACACCTACGTGAGCGCAGCCGGCGCCCTGCCCCGGCTGCTCGGGGCCGCCGTGCGGCGCGCCCAGACCGGCAATGTGCAGACCTATGTGAGCGCGCTGCTCGCCGGCACCGTCGTCCTGGCGGTCGCCGTCCTCCTCGTCGCCACGGGAGCGTGAGCAGGCGTGATCGATATCAACGAGTCCGTGATGCAGTTCCTTCTGGCATTCGTCGTCGTCGGCCCGCTCCTCGGCGCCGCCGCCGCTCTTCTCCCGGCCCCGCCCGGACTGAAGGGGAAGTCGCCCGACCAGGCCGTGCTGCGGCACGGCGTGACCGTCAGCGGCGTGATCCTCATCGCCGCGATCGTCCTCGCGCTCGGCTTCGACCACGACCATCCGTCGAAGATGCAGGCCACGACCGACATCAGCTGGATCCCCGCACTCGACGTGCGGATCCACCTCGGCATCGACGGCATCTCCCTCCCCCTTCTGGTCCTGACCGCGCTGCTGACCTTCCTCTGCGCGCTGTACTCCTACTTCAAGCCGCCGTCGGGGCCGTCCCCGAAGGCGTTCGTCGCGCTGCTGCTCCTGCTCGAATGCGGCACCCTCGCGACCTTCGCCGTCCTCGACCTGCTGCTGTTCTTCCTCGCGTTCGAGACGGTGCTCATCCCGATGTACTTCCTCATCGCCCGCTGGGGCGGCGAGGGCCGGACCCGGGCCGCGTGGAAGTTCATCCTCTTCACGCTGCTCGGCTCTGTGGTCATGCTGCTCGGCCTGCTCCTGATCGGCATCAAGGCGGGCACGTTCGACATGGTGGCACTCGCCACTGACAACGGCCGGTCGCTGACCGCGTCCGTGCAGGTCATCGCCGTTCTGGCGATCGGGATCGGGCTCGCGGTGAAGACGCCGATGTGGCCGCTGCACAGCTGGCTGCCCGACGCGCACACCTCGGCCCCGACCGTCGGCTCGGTCCTGCTGGCCGGTGTCCTGCTGAAAATGGGCACGTACGGTTTCGTCCGGATCCTGCTGCCGGTGGCGCCGGAGGGCTTCCACACCTTCGCGCCGTACCTCGCCGCGTTCGCCGTCGTCGGGATCATCTACGGATCCCTGGCCTGCCTGGCCCTCGCCAAGCCAGGCGCGAAGGGCGACCTCAAGCGCCTCATCGCCTATTCCTCCGTCGGCCACATGGGCTTCGTCCTGCTCGGCATCGCCACCATGACCCCGACCGGTGTGAACGGCGCCCTGTTCGCCAACATCGCCCACGGCCTCATCACCGGCCTGCTGTTCTTCCTGGTCGGCGCGTTGAAGGACCGCACCGGCACCACCGACCTCGACACCCTCGCCGAGGAGACCGGCGCCGCCCTGTACGGCAAGGCCCCGCGCCTCGGCGGCCTCCTCGCCTTCGGCGCCGTCGCCTCCCTCGGCCTGCCCGGACTCGCCGGGTTCTGGGGCGAGATGCTCGCCCTCTTCGGCGCGTTCAGGCCCGCCGCCGACCTCAGCCGGCCGGCCTTCCTCACCTTCATGGCGATCGGCGCGTTCGGCACCCTGCTGACGGCCGCGTACATGCTGATCGTGGTCCGCCGGGTCTGCATGGGCGGCGTGGAGCAGGAGGTCCCGAAGCTCGCCGACGTCCACGGGTACGAGTTCGCCGCCTGGACCCCGCTCGTCACCCTCACCGTCCTCGCCGGACTGTGGCCGAAGGCCCTGCTCGGCCTGACCGACCCGGCCGTGCAGCAGCTCCTCGCAGGAGGCACCCGATGAGCGCCCAGCCGCTTGCCGAGTCGCTGGTCCAGTCCGTCGACTGGCTCGCGATCGCCCCGCCCACCATCGCAGCCGTCGTGGCGCTCGTCGTCCTCGTCGCCGACCTGTTCGTGCCGGAGTCCCGCAAGGCCGTGCTCGGCTGGGTTTCGGTCGCCGGACTCGCCGCGGCGGCCCTGACGCTGCTGCCCCTGCGGGACGGCCACCGCAGCACCTTCTGCCTCGCCGGTCCCGCGCGCGCGTGCAGCTACACCGCCGACCACTTCACCCTCGTCATCCAGTTCCTGGTCCTCGGCGGCGCCCTCCTCGCGGCCCTGCTGTCCGTCACGAACCTGGACGACGACCGGCGGCGCGTCCCGGCGGGCGAGTTCTGGTTCCTGCTGCTGTCCTCCGCGGCCGGCGCCGCCCTGCTGCCCGCCTCCCGTGACCTGGCCACCCTGATCGTCGCCCTGGAGGTCGCCTCCCTGCCCGCCTTCGCCCTCGTCGGCATCCGGCACGGCGACGAGCGGTCCTCCGAGGCCGCCCTGAAGTTCTTCCTGTCCTCGGTCACCGCCACCGCGGTCAGCCTGATGGGCATCAGCTTCGTCTACGCCTCCACCGGCACCCTTTACCTCACCCAGGTCGCCCAGCGCCTGCCGCACGTCGAGGGACAACTGCACACCCTCGCCCAGACCGGTGTCGTCCTCACCCTCGTCGGCTTCGCCTTCAAGACGGCGGCCGTGCCCTTCCACTTCTGGGTGCCCGACACCTACGTGGGAGCGCCCCTGCCCGTCGCCGCCTACCTGTCCGTCGTCGGCAAGGCCGTCGGCTTCTCCGGCCTGATCCTCGTCACCGTCGTCGCGTTCCCGTCGTACGCCGACGTCTGGGGTCCCGCGCTCGCCGCCCTGGCCGCCCTCACGATGACCGTCGGCAACGTCGCCGCCCTGCGGCAGCAGGCCACGCGCGCGTACAGCGCCGTACGGCTGCTCGCCTGGTCCTCCGTCGGCCAGGCCGGCTACCTGCTGGTGCCGATCGCCGCCGCCGGATACACCAAGGACGCCGAGAAGGCGATCGGCTCCACGGTCGCGTACGCCCTGATGTACGCCGCCGTGAACCTCGGCGCGTTCGCCGTGGCCGCCCTGGTGGGCCGCGGCCGTGCGCTGAACCGGATCAGCGACTACCGGGGCCTGTACGCCACGAACCCGGTCACCGCGCTCCTGCTGGCCTTCTTCCTGCTGTGCCTGGCCGGGCTGCCGCCGGGCGTCATCGGCTTGTTCGCCAAGGTCACCGTGTTCTCGACGGCCGTCGACGCGGGCCTCGGCTGGCTCGCCGTCGTCATGGCCGTCAACGTCGTGATCGCCCTTTTCTACTACTTGCAGTGGACGGCCCTGCTGTTCCGCGCTCCCGAGGGCGAGTCCGCACGGCACCGCGTCCCAGCCCCTCTCACGGCCGCCATCGCCCTCACCGGAGTCCTCGGCATCGCCCTGTCCGGAGCACCCCAGCTGGTCCTCCGCTTCGCGGCCACCGGGCTGTTCTAGGAGTCGACCGCGCGCGCGGGGGGCACGCGTTCCGTCACGCGCGCGGTCGAAACCAGCACGTCACCCACACGGCCGACGTGCGCCGCCGTACGCAGCAGGGAACTCGTGGCCGTCGCCTGGCGTTGTCAGAAGCGGGAGGGTCCACTGGATCAGAGTGTTCCCCAGCTGCACGACTTGGAGGGCGCACCGTGCACCGCCGGCACAACGGGCTCAGGACCGCGGTACTCCTCGGGGGCCTGTCCGCACTCATCATCGTCATCGGCGGCTTCTTCGGCCGCACCGGGCTGATCGTCGCGGTCCTGGTGGCGCTGGGCACGAACGCGTACGCGTACTGGAACAGCGACAAGCTGGCACTCCGCGCGATGCGCGCCCGCCCGGTCAGCGAGTTCGAGGCCCCCGCGCTGTACCGGATGGTGCGAGAACTGTCCACGCAGGCCCGTCAGCCCATGCCCCGGCTGTACATCTCGCCGACGGAGGCCCCGAACGCCTTCGCCACGGGCCGCAACCCGCGCAACGCCGCCGTGTGCTGCACCGAGGGCATCCTGCGACTGCTGGACGAGCGCGAGCTGCGCGGCGTGATCGGCCACGAGCTGAGCCACGTCTACAACCGGGACATCCTCATCTCCTCGGTCGCCGGCGCCCTCGCCTCCGTGATCATGTTTCTGGTGAACTTCGCCTGGCTCATCCCGGTGGGCCGCTCGGACGACGACGAGGGCCCCGGCCTGTTCGGCATGCTGCTGATCATGCTCCTGGGTCCGCTCGCCGCCACCCTGATCCAGCTGGCCGTCAGCCGCTCCCGGGAGTACGAGGCGGATGCCTCGGGCGCCCACCTCACCGGCGACCCGCTCGCCCTCGCCAGCGCCCTGCGCAAGCTGGAGACCGGCACCAAGCAGCTCCCGCTGCCGCCTGAGCCCCGGATCGAGACGGCGAGCCACATGATGATCGCCAATCCCTTCCGCCCGGGTCAGGGACTGTCCAAAATGTTCTCCACGCACCCGCCGATGGCGGAGCGCATCGCCCGGCTCGAGAAGATGGCAGGCCGCTAGGCCGCCATCGGCGAAGGCTGTCCTGGGCGTGGCGGGGCAGCATGCCTGTGGTCAATTCTGGCTACAGGCATGCCCCCAGTTTGCGTGCCGATCAACGTAACCCTTCGCCGCTGGAGCAAGCCTTCGGCGATCCGATCAACGAAGAATGAGGCTCATTCGGACCTCCTTCTTGTCGCTAATTCTGGTGACAAGCGCGTCGGGTGAATATTGTCTTCACTTGGTACTCGAGTTGACTCGGCCGATACCTGAGACGAGGATCGGGATTGAGTCGTTTGGGCGTGTGATTTTCCAGTCCGGATCGTGTCCAAGAGAACGCCCAGGGCTGAAGTCCGGCTGGGCCGGCAATGCCAGGGGGCCGCTTGGGGGCGCGGTAAATACGCTGGGCCTTCAGATTTCCGGACGTATCTTCATGAGTGATCGGCAACTCCACGACAGGTCGACACTGAGCGCGTCACATCACCAGACGTCGAAGTCAACAGTGCTTGACATGTAAGAAAGGAACGGATCCGTGAGGCACACGCGCAAGCAGAAAATAGCGACAACCATAGTGTCGGCGATTATGGCGGGAGGGGTTGCCGCTCTAGGCGTTCCAGCCTCAGCGGCGCCGGCTGCGGTTTCCGGCATCCAGACGCATGCCAAGTCAGGAGTTTCGCAGGCCAAGAACTCCGCACCGGAAAAGCCCTGCAAGGGGCAGAAGTGCAAGAGCAAGAGCAAGGGCAAGACCGGTAATACTCAGGGCGGTACCCAGGGCAGCGGCCGCGGGAACACCCAGGGCGGTACGCAGGGTGGAGGCACCGGTAACACTCAGGGCGGTACGCAGGGTGGAGGCACCGGTAACACTCAGGGCGGTACGCAGGGTGGAGGCACCGGTAACACTCAGGGCGGTACGCAGGGTGGCGGAACCGGGAACACCCAGGGCGGTACGCAGGGTGGTGGCACCGGTAACACTCAGGGTGGCACCCAGGGTGGCGGGACCGGCAACACTCAGGGTGGCACCCAGGGTGGCGCCGGGAACACCCAGGGCGGTACGCAGGGTGGAGGCAAGGGCAACACCCAGGGCGGCACGCAGGGTGGCGGCACCGGCAACACTCAGGGCGGCACGCAGGGTGGCGGCACCGGCAACACTCAGGGCGGTACCCAGGGTGGCGGCACCGGGAACACCCAGGGCGGCACGCAGGGTGGCGGCACTGGTAACACCCAGGGCGGCACGCAGGGTGGCACCGGGAACACTCAGGGCGGTACGCAGGGTGGAGGCAAGGGCAACACCCAGGGCGGTACGCAGGGTGGCGGCACCGGGAACACCCAGGGCGGTACGCAGGGTGGTGGAACCGGTAACACTCAGGGCGGTACGCAGGGTGGAGGCACCGGGAACACTCAGGGCGGTACCCAGGGTGGCGGCACCGGGAACACCCAGGGCGGCACGCAGGGTGGCGGCACTGGTAACACCCAGGGCGGCACGCAGGGTGGCACCGGCAACACCCAGGGCGGTACCCAGGGCTGATCGGCCCACAGATGAATCCGCATGAGTTCGTCACCTCGCAGAGGGCACCTCTGCGAGGTGACTGCGCGATGACGCCCAATGCTATGGACCGCAGCCGTCGATATCCCTTGTCGCTTTCGGGGTGAGGAAAAATTGGGAACGGTAACCTTGCAGAGATTCGGTCTCGCAATTGCGGCTGCGGCATGTGCCTGCCTCATGGTGGACGTGTCGGCCACGTCGGCGAATGCCGCTGGTGTCTCGCCCTCCGGAATCCAGGCCGCGCCTGCGAAGTCGGCGATGCGGTGTTACGCGACGCGAGACAACCCGGACGTCGTCGTGTGCTACCGGTTCTCGAAGAAGGCCGAATTCAGACATGGGAGTGTCGTTTACGTGCCAATCCTCATCCAGGTTCCTACGCCCTCGAATCCGCCGCCGGTGGTCATCGTGAACAGCCTGAACGATATTCGCCCGAGTGACGCTTCCGGGTGACGGGTCCGACGGTGCCGATGGTTGAGCCGGCGCTGATTCGGTTCCTACGGTGCTGATTCGGTTCTGACGCTGTCACTCCGGCGTAATGTCTCCCACCGCGCCGTACTTCAGGGCCAGGCGGGTGAGGTCGGCCCTGCGGCGAGAGCCGATCTTTCTGCGGAGCCGCTCCAGATGCGTGTGAACGGTGTTTTCGGTGATGTCCAATTTGGCGGCGATCTCTCGATCCGTCGCCCCATTGGCAACGAGCTGCAAGATCTGTCTCTCGCGATCGGTGATGCGAGGTGGGGGTGTAGGCAGACTGTGGCCGGCGAGACTCGTGCCGAGAAAGCTTCTGCCTGAGGCGACGGCCCGGACGGCCGCCACCAGCTCCGAGACGTCGGTTTGCCTGCTGAGATACGCGCGAGCACCGGCTTTGATGCACAGCACGGCATCGGACTGGGCCTCTGAGGTCGACAGCACGATGACTGCATGCCCTTGCCGGTTCAGCTGAGCGACCTGGTCGGACGTCACCTGGTCGGACACCTGCAGGGCGATGAGAACGACCTCTGTTTCATTCGCCTCGTGGAGCGCTTCACGGACGCTGCTGAAGAAGGCCGTGATCCGCAGATCGGTTTGGGTGTTGATCGCCTGCACGAGGCCGAGTTGAAGCAACGGCCAATCACAAATGACAGCCATCGGCGTCACCGACGGGCTCATGGGAAGCTCCAGCGTTGGCGGGGCTCCGGCCACAGGACGTAGCGGAGTGGACGATCGACGGCTCCCGCCGTCTGATCCCAGCCTCGGACTTCTCGCGGGAGATAGCACCCCCGCACGCCTCTCCGCGGGTAAACACGGCACGAGTGGAGCAGGGCTCTCTTCGCCTCCGACTGCCCGGAGGGTCTTCGCATGCAACCGCTCCGCTCACGCGACCGGGATGCCCGGGACGGGTTCGCCGACCCGCGTGGGAGATGTCGGCACTGAAGAGGTCACCGCCCGGCGAACCCCTGATCCGTCGGCACCACCTCACGCCCGAGCGGCATGAGTGAGATCGGAATGAGCTTCAGATTCGCCCAGCCGAAAGGGATGCCGACGATCGACAGGAAGAGCGGGATGCTCGTGATCAGGTGTGCCACGGCCAGCCACCATCCCGCGAAGATCACCCAGATCACGTTGCCGATGAACGATCCCGCTCCGGCGTCCCGCCGGTCCACAGTCGTCCGGCCGAACGGCCACAGCACGAACCCGGCGATGCGCAGCGACGCGATGCCGAACGGGATGGTGATGATCAGGACGAAGCAGATGAGTGCAGCGATCAGGTAGGCGATCGCCATCCAGAGGCCGCAGAAGACGAGCCACAGGATGTTGAGCAGGAGGTTGAACACCTTCATGATCGGCACCTTTCCAGGTCGCTCCGCCGGCATGCCTGCTGTCACAAGTATCAGCCGGTCATGTGCTCAGCCGGAACCGCGGCGTTCTTGTGGCGCGACGGGGAACGTATCGAGACGATCGCGTCCCGCATCGCTGCTTCTCACCGCCCTGGCGCCGGTACGCGTCCTGTCGCACCCTGCTGAGCGCGGCAACCGACGAGTGCGCCCGTGACGTCCTCTTCATCGACACGGCACGAACACGCGCGTGACGGACAGCGGGCCCTCACCGAAAACAGGGCCCGGACAGTGCGGACACAGCGCGGAAGGGCAGGTTCACGGCATGGGCATCATCGGTTGGATCATCCTGGGACTGCTGGCCGGAGCCATCGCCAAGGTCCTGTTGCCGGGACGCGATCCCGGCGGCTTCATCGGTACGACCCTCATCGGCGTCGCGGGCGCGTTCCTCGGGGGCTGGATATCGGCCCGCTGGCTGGACCACCCGATCACCAAGGACTTCTACGACGGCGCGACCTGGGCGGCGGCCATCGGCGGCTCCCTGGTGCTGTTGATCGTCTACCGCATCCTGTTCGGCAACTCGCGCGACTGAGCACGGCACGGCGACGACGCGCGAAAGGGTGGGCACCCCCGGGGTGCCCACCCTTTCGCGCGTCGGCTTCTTCGTCCTACCGGTAGTTCACGAACTGCAGCGCGAAGTCGAAGTCCTTGCCCTTCAGGAGGGCGATGATGGCCTGGAGGTCGTCGCGGCTCTTGGAGCTGACGCGCAGCTCGTCACCCTGGACCTGGGCCTTCACCCCCTTGGGACCCTCGTCCCGGATGATCTTCGCGACCTTCTTGGCGTTCTCCTGGGAGATGCCCTCCTCGATCGACGCGAAGAGCTTGTACTCCTTGCCGGAGAGCTGCGGCTCGCCCGCGTCCAGCGCCTTCAGCGAGATGCCGCGCTTGATGAGCTTGGACTGGAAGACGTCGAGAACCGCCTTCACACGCTCCTCGGAGTTCGCCTCCATGAGGATCTTCTCGCCGGACCAGGAGATCGAGGCCCCCACGCCCTTGAAGTCGTAGCGCTGCGAGATCTCCTTGGCGGCCTGGTTGAGGGCGTTGTCGACCTCCTGCCGCTCGACCTTCGAGACGATGTCGAAACTGGAGTCGGCCATGTCCTGTTGCTCCTTGTATCGGGTGCGTATCGGGTGCGTGCCGGCGTGCGCGGCGGCGACCGCCGGGCCCGGTGGAGCACCGGGCCGCATCCGCACCAGCCTAGCCACCTCGCGACCCGAGGGGTGGAGATCAATCGGGTGGCGAAGCACCCCTGTGCATCGGGTATTGTTTACGTCGTTGCCGGGGAACGCCGCCGAAAGCGGGTTCGAATGGCAGCAACCCGGCGGTGTGCCCGAGCGGCCAAAGGGAGCAGACTGTAAATCTGCCGGCTCAGCCTTCCCAGGTTCGAATCCTGGCGCCGCCACGCTGAGGGAAACCCCCTCTGATCAGGTTGATTACCTGGTCAGAGGGGGTTTCTTGTTGCCCCTCCTCGTTCGATTCGTCGTGGACGGGGCGTGGACGTGTCTCACCTCGTACCGCCCGTATCCCACCGTCGATCAGTGCGGGTCCCCCAGGTGTCCCCCGGGGGTGAGCATGGTCACTCGGGCTCGTTCCACTCCCGAAGGGCGGCGTCGATCCGGCTGTTCGCGTGCTCCCGCGTCTGGTCGAGCACCTTGGCGTACACCTTGTGCAGCACGGCGATGCTGTGTCCTGCGCGGCGGGCGCACTCCATCGCGTCCACCCCGGAACTGAGCCAGAACGAGACGCCGGCGTGCCGCAGGTCGTAGGGACGGCGGGCCAGCAGCGAAGCCGTTTCCGACTCGCTCAGCACGTCCTTCCGAGCCTTGGCCCACACCTCCCCGTAGCCGGTCTCCTGGAGCAGGCCGTCGCGGTTCGTCCGGAAGAGCCGACCATCGGGCGCCGTGCCGTGCGCGGCGATGTGCTGCCGCAGCAGACGAACGAAGTGCGGCGGGATCGGCACCGGCCGGGAGTCCTTCTTGGCACGGGCCTTGAGATGGCGCGTCTCATGCGCCGTCCCGTCGTCGGTCCAGCTCCGTCCGGCCCGCACCACTCCTTGCCGCAGGGTGAGCATCCCCCACCCCGCCTCCGGGAGGTGACACTGGCTCACGCGCAGTCCGGCCGCCTCAGCGGGACGCATGGCCGCGTAGTACAGGCACCCGAAGAACGCTTCCAGGTGCCGCCCCCGCGGGCCCTGCTCGCGCACCCCTGCCAGCAGCGCGCGGACCTGGCGAGGGTTGGCGACGCTCTCAGGGTCCACCGCCTCCACCGACTTCGGGGCGGTCCACTTCACGGCCGTGATCGGGTTGACCGGCATGGTGAAGTACTGCTCTTCCACGGCGAGCCCGAGAATGTCACTCAGGCAGGCCCGCTTGCGCTTCGCGGTGCGCGGCGCTGCCTCTTTCCCGTCCAGCCGCAGGGACAACGCGTCCAGGGCGAGACGCACGGTCGCCGGATCCTCCAGCGCCGAGACCGGCATGGAGTGCTTGGAGATCCAGGTGAGGGCGCGGGCCACATCGTCCGGCGGGGTCTCGTTCCAGCGATTCCGGTTGTACGCCCACCCGTACAGCGCGCGCCGCATCAGCGCGGTGTCGGGCATCCCCGTCTTGGTCTTCACGAGCGCGGGAGTGATGGTTGCCAGCGCATCGGCGTAGTTCTTCCGCGACTTCGCCGGGGCCAGCCCCCACTTGCGGTCGACGTACGCGCGGCTGTGCTCGTACCACGTGATGGAGCCTTGCTTGGCGCGCAACTCGGATACGGGCAGGCCCGTTTCCTCGTCGAACTGGTCGCCGCGCCGCACAGCGGACATGAGTTCCGAGCGGCGCCCTTCGGCTTGGATTTTGAGCGTGTAGCTCTTGGAGTGCTTGCGCTCCCCGACCAGCCAGCGCAGGCGGTAGGGCTTCGGGCGATCCTTGCGAACCTCGATGGAGTAGAGGCGAACGTCGTAGGTCAGTGCCATATGAACTCCAGAGGGGCCCGCTTCCAGCGGGCCCCTCGTGTCTCGTGTGTGCGGGAGATGGTCAGGCGGCAGCGTCTTCCATGGACGACCACCACGCGTCGAGATCGGTGCGGCGGCAGCGAAGCTGACCGTTGGGGAGCTTGATGAGCTTCGGGGCCTTGCCCCGGGCGCGCATGCGGTAGAAGGCGGCGCGGCTCATCTCGATCTCTTCGAGGACTTCGGGGAGTTTGAGCATCTTGGTGCGGGCCAAGGTGGTGACTCCTTCTCGGGTGAGGCGTCCAGGGGCCTTCTGGGAAGTCCGCTACTTCCGCTACCGCCGCTACCGTGCAGGTCAGGGGCCTGTCGGAGGTAGCGGGAAGGGGTAGCGGTAGCGGATGGGTAGCGGGGCGGTAGCGGCAACCGGGGCCGGTTGCCGCTACCGCGTTGGTGCTGGTCAGGCTGCGTTTTCGGTGCCCGGTAGCGGAGGTAGCGGACTTTCCGGGGGTGGGGGGCAGTAGCGGGCCCACGCGTCCCTCAGATCGGTGGCGTAGTAGCCCTTGAGGACGCTGCCGGCGGCCTTGATGTTGCGGGAGGTGATCGGCTCGTTGTCGGCCGTCATGTACTCGGCGAGCATCTTGGACAAGCGCCGGTTGTCGAGCGGTTTGCCGCCGAGGTCGGCCCAGGGGGCGTCGTCGAGGGCGTTGAGCCGGTCGAGGATGGCGACGGTGGGAAGGCGGTCGATGCCGACCATGACGTGGTCGCGCAGGTCGGTGAGCAGTCGGACCCCGAGGCTGCCTTTGTCGTTGGCCTTGGATGCTGTGACCAGGACGATGCAGGCTTCGCGGGCCCGGTCGGGCCAGTCCCCGCCGGCGGCGTCCGCGACCGCGAGCAGCGGTTCCCACACGTCGGCGGGTCGGTCGGTGACGCCCTCGGGCATGGCCGGCCACACGTTCATGACCCGCTCGCTGACCTGTTCTGCCCAGGTGGCGAGCCGGTCGCGCAGGGCGAACCCTTCCTTTTCGTGGATGCGGGTGCGGTAGGGCTCGATCGTCTCGTTGCGGGCCCTGCGGCGCATGCGGATGTTGACGGAGCGGTCCCGGATGGTGTCGGGCAGGTAGCCGAGGCCGGCCACGGCGACGGCGGCGTAGGAGTGGAACGCCTGCACGGTCTGGTTGGCGCCGTCTCCCACGCAGCGGAACATCGGCCGGTTGCGGCGGTGTCCTGCGTTGATGAAGCCCCGGAGCTGCTCGTTTTCCCCGGCCTTGGGGCCGAAGATGGTGTCGATCTCGTCGAAGAGGATCGTGGGCCGTTTACCGTCGACGCCGGCCACCGCGCGGAAGAGCGCGGCGGCGGAGGCGTCGACAGCGGCCATCGGGTTGGGCACGAGCGTTTCCACGATCTCCAGCGCGCGGGACTTCCCGGACCCCGGTTCGGGGGACAGGAACGCGAGGCGCGGGGTGGACTCGAAGCAGTCGAGCAGGTGGGCGTGGGCGTCCCACAGGACTACGGCCACGTAGGCGGCCTCGTGCGGGAAGACGTTGAAGCGGCGGTGGAAGGCTTCCACCTCGTTGAGCAGGGCAGCGCCGTCGATGGCGGGCTCGGTCATGCGGCGGTCCTCCGTTCGGTGAGCGCGGGGGTGCCGGTGCAGAAGTGCTTGTGGGCGTCGTACTCGGCGACCATGTCGGCCACGGCCTGTCGGCCGGCGGCGGTGGCGGTGCGACCGCAGCGGCAGGCATAGGCGGCGGTGGGGGTGTCGCCGCAGCGCTTGGACCAGCGGGCCCCGTCGTGGGGGTGGCGGTAGACCGGCGGGGCGTAGATGCGGATCCCGGGGCTCTCGGGCGTCGGGTCAGTGCCAACAGCAATGGGGACGCCCTGACGGGCGGCGACCTTCGGCCAGCCCACGGCCGTCGTGTCCACAGCCTGTGGAGCGTCCTGCGGCCCGGTCGGGGTGGGGGTGATGCTCTTCAGAGGGGGAGGAGTGGGGGCGCTTATGCCGTCTCCCGGCGGTTCTGGTTGTGGGCGATGGACCAGTTCAGGGCGCTGCGGAGGGTGGAGCGGCACTCGGACGCGGACAGTCCGGTCGCCTCCCCCGCCTCCTGAAGAGCCTGCTCAACCGTGTGGCGGGGGAGGTCGCCCCACGCGATGAACCGCCCGAGTGCGCGCGCTGCGCGGAACAACGTCGACTCCCGCGCCCCGAGTTGGGCCGCAGCGACGTTCCGCGTCTCGGTGGTGAGCGCTACATCCGCGTATCGGCGGGATCGCCCCGGTGCGACCGTCGACGGGCCCTGAGTCGTCTTGGGGGCGGGCCGCAGGATGCTGTGCAGCCATCCGGGCAGTGAGGCCGTCTCAGGGCCGCACAGCGCTTCGTACGGTCCGGCGGGGGTGAGGGATCCGGCGGCGACGACGTATCCGCCCCATGCCCGGGTGTCGACCAACTCGCCGACAGTTCCGGCCGTGTTGGTCAGCCGGGCCCCGGTCGGGGCGGTGAAGTACAGGTGGTTTCCGCCACTCGCGGTCCGGGTGCGGTAGGTGTCGGGGACGGCGTGGCCGGCGCGCTCGCAGAGCGCACGGAAGGTTGCCGCGCCGTCAGGCGCGTCCGAACTGCCCTTGTCCTTAGGCACGTCCAGGTCGACGACCAGCAGCCCGGAGGGGCCGGTGGCGATGCCCACGTTGAACGGGCCGTGGGACCAGGTGGCGCGGATGCGGTCGGGGTCGCAGGTGGCGCGCTCCTCCCACTTGCGGTGCCCGCGGGCGCAGGGGCCGGTACCGGGGCAGGCCTGCTCACCGTGCAGCGCGGGGCGCTTGGTGCCGGGGCGCAGTGGGAAGACGTGCCAACTGCGTTCGGCGGCGTCCAGCGCTGCGCGTAGCAGCGCGGATCGTGCGTCATGGGTCATGCTGGATGTCTCCAGTCCTGTGAAGGGTGCAGGTTGGGCAAGGGCGGCCCCGCTTCTTTGGCGAGAGGGAGGGGCCGCCCTTGGCGTAGCTACTGGTAGAAGCGGTTGCGCTTGATCACGGCCTTGCGGATGTTGACCGTGGTCCCGCCCTTGTGGCCGCTCGCGCTGAACACCTGGATGGCGATCCATCCGCCGAAGACGACGGCCGCGAGGGTGATGAGCTGGGTGATGAGCGCGGTGAGCGCGGCAACGAACGTGGTGAGCAGGAGCAGGCCACCGCAGACGGCGAGGAACCCGACGCCTCCGAGGGCGACGTTCACCGCCGTCCGTGAGACGGCCGGCTTGGCATCGACCGGCTCCGGGCGGGCGTGGTCGACGGTGTAGCCGGTGACGACACGGCCGTCCGGAAGAACGACGCTGGCAACCGCCGGCACGTGTCCAGGCTTGAGGGGAACGAGGGGTGCCGGGGCGATGACGGCGGGGGTGATGGGGGTGGGGCGGTGGACGTCCGGGGCCCGTAAGGCGGGCGCGCGGTCGGTCTGCTCGGGGTACATGCGGAATCCCTTCCGGTGCTGGGATGGGGAGGCAGGGGCACCCCCTGCCCGGGGCGCTGTGGAGAGGTGTTTCGGGGGTTGGCCTGGGGTGCCTCCCCGCCTCCCCGGCGCGGTGTTTTCGCTGATCACCGTGGGGGAGGCGGGATGGGGAGGCGGTTGGGGAGTTCTCCCCGCCTCCCCGGCACGGGCGGGTGCGCCTCCCCGCTACTCGGCGGCGGAAGCGGAACCCTCGGCTTCGCGGTCGGCGAGGGCGCGGACGACGTCCTCGGCTCGGACGACCATGCGGCCGTGGGACTTCTTCGGCTCTACGCCGGCCGCGTCCAGGACGCGGGTGAGGTCGCCGAATGACCAGCGGCCGTAGGTGTCCTCGTTGAGCACGGACAGTCGCTTGATGACGTCCTGGGTGAACACCCGCTTCTCGTCGCCGAGGACGGTGAGGATGTCGGCGAGCGGGTCACGCTGCTCGTCCCGCTTCACCGCGTGCAGGGTGGTGACGCCGTTGCGCAGGGCCTTGGCGCGGTCGGTGATGGCCTTGGCGTCGTTGTCGCCGATGAAGTGGGTGCGCACGGTGATGGACGACTGGCCCTTGGGGATCTCGATGCCGTCGGAGGCGACGACCAGGGTTCCCTTGTCCAGTCCTTGGCGCAGCAGGTGCGGGGCGGCGCCGCCGTTGACGGCTTTCTCGCCGAGGGCCATGACGGCTTGTGCCTCGGTGCCCAGCGCGAGGGAGGCGCGGGTGTGGGCGCCCTCGCGGACCAGCTTGGGAAGGTTCTGGTCGGTGGGGTCCTGCGTTCCCTCGTACATGAGCACGTCGACCACACGGCCCTGGTTGTGGACCTTGCGCACGGCCATGAAGTAGCGGGACGTGGCCTTGGATCCGCCGTAGGGGCGCTTCTCGTCATCCACGGCCGGGCACATGAACGCGACCTGCGCCTCGTCCACGATGCCGATCAGCGGATCGAACACCACGGTGGGGTCGGCCTGTCGCTCCGCGATGCGACGGTTCATCTCATCGACCAGGCCCTCGACCATCTCGGTCGCCTCGATCACGTGCTCATCGGTCGGCCCCTGGATCAGGACGGTGGCGAGCCCGTCGAACATGGCCCAGTCGCCCGCCCCCTTGAGGTCAGCGATCCGGAACTCCACTCGCCTGTCCAGAGACGCCCACAGAGCCAGCGACCGCAGCGCGGCGGTCTTGCCCTGGTTGGACAGACCCGTGATGAGCAGGTGGCGCTGATACAGGCTCAGGGCGGCGGCATCCCCGCGCAGGTCCTGCCCCCACGGGGCGCGGCCCTTGGCGTAGTCGGCCGTGATGGTCTCGTCCGTGACCAGCGGAGAGGGCCCGATCGGCTCATCCAACGCACCGGAATCGGCGATCCACAGCCGCACCGTGCGCGCGGCCTGCGGGATGGTGATGAACACCTCGTGCTCGTGCCGGGTCAGGTTCTCGGCGAGCTTGCGCCGCTTTCCCTGCACCTCGTTCGTCGCCACCCCGGACGGGAGGGTGACGTCGACCTCGACGCCGCACCCGGCGATCCGGATCGGACCGAGCATGGAGGCGCCAGCATCCCCCATCTCCTTGATCGCGTTGCGCATGGCGGGGATGCCAAGGTCACGCAGGGCCTTGACCACAATCGACGGGGTGATGGGCTCACCCTCACCGCCCCGGACGTTCGCCGGGAGGGCCCACGCGGGTGCGGCGTGCTGCTTGCGGCCGACCGACCACAGAGCCAGCAGCGCGAGGAACGGGCCGATCGTGAGCGCCGGTCCCCACACGAGCTGAACGATGCGGATCAGCGTCGCGATGAAGTCGATGGTCGCGGACAGCGGCGTGACCACGTTCCGCACCTCACCGGTGTTGATCGCCATCACGACACCAAGGGCGACCAGCACACCGACGCTCATACCGGCGCCGACCCCGACGCCCTTGGCGGCTTCCACCGGGGAGTGGAGCACGTCCATGCGGCGGTGGTGGCGTGCGGCACGGAAGCGCGTCAAACGCTCCTCCCACTCCTCTGCCGCTTCCAGGTTCCCCGCGGCTTCCGCCGCGCGGATCATGCGCTCGTAACGGGCGCCGGTCCGGCCGTCCCAGGTGCGACGGGCCACGATCCGCCCGCCGTTGAACGTGTAGAGGCTGTGCCGGGCAACCGCCCGGACTGTCGCCCTGGTCGACTCGTGGCGGACGGCCGTCTTCACCGCACGCCCGGGCCGCACCCACAGGGGCACGGGCGGCGTCGGCGGTGCGTCGGGCACGACGGTGAGCACCGTGGGTGCCGTGGTGTCGGTCGGGGGGTCGGTGGGCTTGTGGAGGTGAACGACGTTCTCGGACATGCTGGAACTGCTCCTGACTGCCCCTATGCGGGCGGGAGGCCGGGGTGGCCGGGTCCGTGGAAAGAGCGGCCACCCCGGCGTGCGAGGGGATGAGGCTGGTCAGAACCAGCCGGACGACTTCTTGGCGGCCTTGGCGCGGGCCGCCTCCGTGATGAGCCGCTGCCGCTCGCCGTGCAGCGCGGTCAGCTCGGCGTTCAGCCGCATCTCGGCCGCGTTGCCGGTGGTGTCCATGCGCTGCTCGGAGCGGGCGGCGCTGCGGCCCCGGGTGATCTGGTAGGCGCCGCCGGCCAGGGCGCGGGCCATGGCGCGGCGCTCGCTGCCGTTCAGCGGCCACCACTCACCCCGGCGGACCGCTTCCAGCTTCTTCGTCGTCTTCTCGATCTCGCGGTCGAGGCGGCGGATCTCGGAGTTGCCCATCAGGTGTTCCCTTCGGACCCCTCCGGGTCGGGGTAGGCGCAGGGCACGCAGGTGCCGAGCGAGGCGGGGATGACGTATCCGGCGTCACGCCAGCAGGCGGGGCAGATGCGGCGGGCGGCGTTGGCCTTGGCCAGAGCCGCCCACCTCGCCGGCGTCATGGGGCGCACCGGCTTGGCCAGGTCGACCCGGTAGAGGTAGGCGACCAGCGGCGGCCTACGGCGGCGCGGCCGTTCGAGCTGTGCGGCCACGTCCTGTCCTCCGGGTCGCAGGTTGCGGGCCCGGAGTTGGCGGCGGGTGGCGTAGCCGTCCGGGGCGAGATGCCACCGGAACACCGGCAGCGCACCCATCAGGCCACGACGCGCTTCCACGCGGCCCGCAAGCGCACCTCGGATGCGGAGTGGCCGGCCGCGCGGAAGCGGATGGCCATCTCGCGGTAGGACAGGGCGGGCGTCTCGCTGTGCCGGATCTCGTCGACCAGCGCGTCAAGCTGAGCGTCCGCGAGCGCGGGAGCGGACTCCAGCGCGAGCGTGGACACCGGCTCGATGGGCCCCCAGACGGGCAGTTCCCATCGGGGCGTGACGTCGGGTGTGACGCGGGTCGTCACGCTGGTCAGTGCCCGTCCGGTGTCCTCGCCGCGCCGCGCGGTCTCCAGCGTCGACCACGCCCCGGCGAGAGTCTCGGCGGTCCTGGCCTGCACGCGTGCGACGCGCGCACCGGCCGCCGTCACGGCCGTCAGCCGGGTCTCCTCGGTAGCCGCTTCGGCGCGCAGCCGAGCACGGGCCACGGCCGCCTCGTCGCGGGCTTCCTGCTGAATGCCCGCGATCGCGTCCAGCGCGACCGGGGTGAGCGCCGTGCGCTCCCACAGACCGTGCACCAGCCACAAGGCCTTGGCCGCGACCGGCAGCCACGCCACAGCCAGCCACGCACCGCGCGAGTGGTCGGCGGTGAGCGCGTGGGCGACCAGGACGGCGGTGGCAACTGCCCCGAACGTCCAGCCGACCACGGTCACCGCGCGGCTGTGGTCGCCCTGCGCGGCCAACCTGCGTTCGTAGGCGAGGGTGGCCAGCCATCCCCCGTCGATGCCCAGACCGACGACCAGGGCGACCGGCCACGGCATCGCGGTGCCCAGCCACATCATCACCACGGCCAGGGTGAGCACCATGGACACGGCCGTCATCGCGACGGCCGGCAATACGGTCCGCGCCTTCACAGAGCACCTCCTGCCGCGATCAGGACGGCGAGCAGGAGCAGGGCGCCGCCGGCCATGGTCAGGTCGACCGCACGGCGCAGGCAGGTGAACTTGGCGACCGCGATCCGCGACAGCCCGGCGACGTCGGCGGCGAGGTCACCGTCGTTGACGGTGGCGGTGATCTCGTCCGTGGCGAGGGTCGCCCACAGCGGGAAGCCGTGCCGGCCACCCAGGTTCGGGCGGGTCGACCGCAGCAGCAGACCGGCCGCGCCGACCAGCAGCGCCATGCCCAGCCCACCCGCGATACCGGCGGGGACGTTCAGCGGCAGATCGCGGGCGATCGTCCACGCGCCGGCCAGGACCGCGCCGACGAACGCGAGCAGCAGGGCCGTCTTGGCGTCGGTCCGGGCGATCTCCGCCTTCACCTCAGCGTGCGCGGCCGCCAGCTTCGGCGAGGCGCTCACGCGGCGCCCCCCGGCAGCAGCGCACCGGCCGGGCCGTTGGCCAGGTCCCGGCGGGCGGCCAGCACTCGGTTACGGGCCCTGCGGATCCGGCGGGTGTCCACCTCGTTCGCGGGGCGGTCAAGGGTCATGATCTGCGCGTCCAGCAGGTCGATCTCCGCTGCGATGACGGGGGACTCCTGCTCGATCGCGGCCAGCTCAGCGCTGGTCGGTTCCATGAAGTCGGCGAAGGCCGTAACAGCGTCCTGAACAGTCACGATGTGTTCCATGGGTCGTGGTCTCCCTAGCAGGTGAAACGGCCCGAACAGCGGCCCCGGGTCTAGCCACTCGGGGCCGCGCGCCGTTGAAGTCGGTTGATCCGGCTCCCCTCAGCGCTGCTCGTAGGAGACGAGCAGCGAAGGCAACCGGCCGCCGCATTGATGCGGCGGAAGTCAGAGATGCGCGGGCCTGTGCCGCGCCGGACCCCTTTTGCGGGAGGTGACGGCCCGTACTGCGCGATATGGATCTGTGCCTCAGTCCCGCTCGTCCGAGGAATCGCATCTCGGTCTCTTCGCGTGGCGTAGGTGCCCTTGGGCAGATCCGTTCTTTTGAGTCGGTGCGTGTCCCTGACGGGAGGTGACCGACTGATCTCCACTCGCCTCGGCCGGAGTCGTCACGGCCGTCCTAGCTGCGGTGGATCACGCTGTGCAGTTGTAGGCAGGAGGGAGCACGCTTGAAGGTGCTGCACCACCTGCTCAGCTTGTTGGTACAAGCTGATGCAGTGATGCTGCACCCACGCACCGTGAGCCGTCAAGGGATTGGGGCCTACATGTACCAACAAGTTGCGCGAGTGCGTCATGATGAAGGCATGAACAAGCAGCCGAAGTACCGGCAAGTCGCCGACGTCCTGCGTCGCGAGATCGACAACGGCACCTACGCGCCGGGGGCGAGGCTGCCCTCAGAGAGCGACCTGTCGCAGCGGTTCGACGCGTCGCGGAACACCATCCGCAACGGGCTGAGCCTGCTGGTGAGCGAAGGGCTCGTCTCGTCTAGCCAGGGTCTCGGCTACGAAGTCAAGTCTCACGAGGTGTTCGAACTCAACGCGTCTCGCTTCGAGAATCTGACGTTTCCGCAGAACGGCGACGCCTACAACACGGATGTGACGAACGCGGGCCGACGGCCGCACCAGACGTTTCGCGTCGAGATGTTGCCGGCATCGCAGGAGATCGCTCAGCGTCTCAAGGTCGAGCCGAGTACGAAGACGGTATTGCGGTTCTGTCATCGCTACGTGGACGACGTCCCCTGGTCCACTCAGGCGACCTACTATCCGTCGTGGCTGATCGATGTGTCGCCGCGACTGGCTGAGCCGGGGGACATCGACGAGGGAACAACGCGGTACTTGGCCGCTCAGGGGATCGAGCAGGTTGGGTACTTCGATGAGATCTCGGCCCGGATGCCCACTCCGGACGAGGCTCGCCTTTTGGAGATCGGAGCGGGGGTGCCGGTCATGCTCTGGACGCGAACCGGCTACTCGACAGATCGCCCCATCCGCTGCACGATCACAACGTTTCGGGGGGACCTGAACCGGATGAACTACGAGATCGGCGACCTTGCCGCCCGGAGCGAGAACACGTGATCATCACCCCCGCAGAGCCGCACGACGTTGCCAAGCTGCTGGCCTTCCGTGAGGAGGCAGCAGCTTGGCTGCGCGGTCTCGGGTCAGACCAGTGGAGCCGTCCGTATCCGGCTGACAAGTTGCTCACCACGATCGAAGCAGGGGCCGTGTTTATGCTCCGCGACGGGCATGCAACCGCCGGCACCATCACTCTCACCGCGGACGCCGAACAGGGCCTCTGGACTGACGACGAACTGACCGAACCTTCGATGTTCATCAACAAGCTCACCGTCGCCCGCGAATACGCAGGGCAGAACCTCGGCGGTCGATTGCTCGACTGGGCAGGCGATCGGGCCCGGCGCGCAGGAGCCCGGTGGATTCGTTTGGACGCATGGACAACAAACGATGCACTCCAGCGGTACTACCTAGAGCAGGGCTTCACGCACATTCGCACGGTCCGTGAAGGCGCGGCGGTAAACGGTGGTCCCCGGGTCTCCGGTTGGCTCGCTCAGCGACAGGCACGGTTGGCGGATCACGGCTTTATGGACCACACGCCGCCTCCTGCACGGCTTCCGCTCGCCGCCTGAGTGGAGTGCCTCAAGAGGCATACTGCAGCATTACGTGAAAGGGCGCTGCTGTTGGCACTGCCAGTAGCGCAGGCTGCCCTACTGTAATCTCTGAAATGCCAGTCTGGATGACGTTGGTGGAGCAGGCTACAGGAGGCCCACTTCGGCTAGACGCTGCCATGCCGTCTGGACGTGATCCTCGGTAAAGAGGCGTTGCTTGCGATGGTTCCATCCCCTGATGCAGGCCGTAACGGATTCAGGGGTGGGCGGGGGAGATACAAGTTCTTCGGCGGCAAACAGGACGGTGCTCAAGAGTTCCATGCCGAATGCGTCTTCGAAACCCGCCGTTAGCGTCTGGAGCTTCGCTGCAACTTCTTCGAAGCTCAAGTATTGCTTGAGTAGTTGCTCGGCCTCAACTACGGAGTCCTTGTTGAGCTCCAGGATCGCCTGGGCGCCGCTCGTTCCATCGCCAAACCCCGTTAGAAAGTGGCCTTCCATGTTCGAGACCGCTCTATCGAGGGGTTGGGAGTAGGGACCGTAGATTCCCTTTTCGAAGTGGAGTCCTAGCGGCAGGTGCAACTTTTGAAGGAAGTACGCAACCTTGTGTGCCTCTAGAAGTGAAACGCGAGGTTCGAAGGCGAGTCCCCGCGAAATTCCACTTCGGATATAGCGGTCAAGGGCGGCAAGAAATGCTGCGCGCTCCTTAGTCATATCCGGCGCCTCAGTAGCGTTTGGCATGGACGTTGCGCTTGGAGCTCCGGATGGCTCCCAAACTCGAACTTCCACTCCGGGAATAGTGCCTAGTGCTTGGCGGATCATTGGTTCAACATCGCGCCATTCGAGACCGCCATTGCCGCACCCGAGCGGCGGCACTGCGATGGATTTGATTCCGCGCTCGACGATTTCGTCTCGCAGCGCCACAAGGCCCGACGCGATGTCTTCGATTCGAGATGGGGCACGCCAGTGACGCTTTGTTGGGAAGTTGACGATGAATCTTGGGCTGCCTAGCTGCTTGACCTCATGTACGTGCATTCGGCCGACCATGACGTCGCCGCGATCGCAAGACGCCTTGTAGTCCTTGAAGTTCTCCGGATAAGCCCGCTTGAACTGCAAGGCGATGCCCTTGCCCATGACGCCCACGGTATTGACCGTGTTAACAAGGGCATCGACATCTGCTAGAAGCAGGTTGCCGGTGCCGCGCGTGATCATCGTTGCCCTTCCCTGAAGAGGTCGTTCGTTGTCGTCATCTCAGTAGTACCACTCACGTCTGACAGTGACCGGAATGTCGGCTCCTGCCTCCCGGAGCAGGAGCCGTACTTCCTGTGCGTGGTCATGATCGTAAGTTGCGATCTCCTGGAGAGCAGTCACGGGAAGATGCTCATGCACGAGGAGCTCCGCCATGCGCCGTCGCATGCGGTCACCATCGTCAGCCGTGTTCGCCCAATACCGTGCTGCCATGATCTCCCAGTCCACGACGCTCGGCAGCATGCTCAGGTCGTTGAAGTGGCGGGTGATCTCGTTCGCGCAGTTGCCGTCGCTGAACACATAGGGCCTTCCCGATGCGCTGACAGCGTTCACGGACGTGACCAGATAGACGAGTGGGGGCTGCCCTTCCCGGTACGTCGATACGCCGCCTCGACTGATGACGTAGAGCATCGGCGATCTCGGGGCAAAGTAGAACGGAACGTAGTCAGCGGGGCATCCGCAAGGCGGGACGGTGACCCGTCGCGTGCGCCGTTCGGCCTTGACCTCCCTGTCTCCACACTCCATTGGCACGCCGCCCCTGCCTTGCATGGCACTGTCCGAGAGCAGGCGCTTCTCGGTCAGGATGTCGGGCAGGTGCCGGACATGTGTGAAGTGGAAGAGTTGTTGTTCCCCTACGTTCATCACGAGAACTGAGTAGACCACAGGCGTGCCTACCGACGTGAGCTGTTGCTCCGTCAACCAGAGGCCCGCTGGCGCCCTTGACGGCAGTACCTGACGGCAACGTCGGCGTAGTCAGTCGAGCATCGCCTCATGGAGGCGTCGTGCCGTAGCAGCGAGCAGACGCCGGAGCTTCTCCTTGTTCTTGCCGTAGGTCTTGAGGGCGTGGCAGTTGGGGCACAAGGCGATCATGTTCCAAGGGACATCGGGTCCCTCCTTGGCCAGGTCTTCGACGTGGTCGACCTGCAAAATTGGCAGGCCGGCTGTGGTCAGCTCCGTGGGGTGGCCTGCACATTGAGGGTTTTCACACCTGCCGCGGCAGCGCTTGATGACGGCAGCTCGCGCGCTGGGGTCGCGGACGTACTTGTCGGCCAGTGTCGGCTTCTTCATCTGGCCGCGACGCTCGGCGTTCGCCTCGGCCTTCCGCGCCAGACGCCGATACGCATCCGCGTCGCTCTCCTCGCCGCTGGGGGCTTCGAGGTCGACGTCGCTGGGACGGTAGTCGCCGGTGTCGTCGTGGAGCTCCCCTGTATCGGCGTCCAGCGCTTCGAACACTTCGGCGGGCCAGGTCTCCCGCTCCGGGGAGGGAACAGGCGCCAGCACCCAAAGGAACTCACGACGGGGCAGCTTGTCCTCTCCCACGCCCCACCGCAGTCGGCGTTGCACGATCACAGCCCAGGTCTCGAAGCTGAACTGTCCCCGGAACGGCTTGTGCCAGTAGCGCAGCGGACGACCAGCCGCCTGATGCTCGGCCATGAGTTCATTGCCGTCAGTGAGCTTCTGGTCGCCAGACAGACCATCGCCCACGTAGGCGATCCAGTTGGTGTCCGGGATGCGCCCATCGGCGTAGGGCCCCTTGTCGTCTGAGAAGGCGCTCAGGATGCCGTCGGCGAGGCAGCCGATCCCTGCCATCTTCTGGCCACCATAGGCCCGCCAAATGGCGTCCCGATCCTTGAATGTTTCCCCAAGCAGCGGACGCAGAGCATCCGGCCACCTGCCGGCGAGCAACTCGTGGAGGCCGAAGTCTTCGAGCAAGCCTGCTGGAAGGGGATGGAAGTAGCGCAGGATCAGTCCGGCAGCCGCGGATGCCGCAGCATCCGGGTGCGAGCGGAGCAGGTTGTAGTCGTCCTCGCGCAGACCGCCAAGGGGATTGACCTCGTTCAGCGACTCCAGTGTCGGGCGTCGCCCGCGGCTGGTCATCGTGAGTTCCTGCCCCTGCTCGATGGTCCACAGCCCATCGCGAACGAGTACCCAGAACGGGTAACGGGCCCCGTCTACACCGTCTTCCACCTGACCGTGCTTCACCAGCAGCGGTGCGACAGCATCACGGACGGTCGACCATGTCTGCATGCGGGGTGCTCCGGCCAGAGCCTGGCCGAATGCCCAGAGCAGCAGAACGGGACGGTGCAGGGCGGGTCCCGTCGCACGTCGAGCCGGCCGAACGTCTCCTACGCGCCGATGAAAGGTCTTGGGGGGCTCCACCACGGTGAAGCCCTCCCTCGTCAGCCATGCCACTGCATGCTTCAGCCCCCCGCTGAACTGGGACGGCTTGAGGGCCTCCCCGAAGTCGTACCGGTGAGCAACGCCAGCTATCGCCTTCGAGTCGTACAGGCTTCCTTCGTGTTCCAGAAGATAGGTAGCCGCGGCGCGGTAGCCGTAGAGGTCCCGGAACGCCTCCGGGCCGATCCGGTCGTGCTCCGCAATCGCCTGCAAGATTCCTGCACGAGTGATCTCAGAAGCTGCCATGCGCGACACCGTAGATCACAGCACTGACAGGTTCCCCCAGACGTCCCCCATAACAGCCTTTGACGCTCGAAACGCCTGTTCAGGAGCACTAGAGCCAGCCCGCTGTAAATCTGCCGGCTCAGCCTTCCCAGGTTCGAATCCTGGCGCCGCCACACGACCGAAAGGGTCCGTGACCAGCCCGAGTGCTGGACGCGGACCCTTTTGTCGTTCTGGTGACCGTGGGGGCGGTTCGAGTAGCCGTTGTGCTGTTCGGAGGCCTTGAGCGTCAGACGGCGGGGACGTCGTGAGAGCGGCGAGTGGAGGCGTGAGCTTCAGCAAGGCAGGCTGAAAGCATGCAGGCGATCCTGCGCTCGTTCCTTCGGCTAGGAGCCGGCGGCCATGGCCGGCTCCTCTTGGCTCTGATGCAGTGTGTGCCCTTCTTGATCGGGTTGGCCGTGCTGGTCATCGAGCTCACGCCTGCCCACTTCATCTATACCGGCCCCTTTCTCACCGCGATCCCGGCGTTGGCGGCGGTGACGTTGGGCCCCAAGGGGACCGCCGCGGCAGCTGCTCTCGCGCTTGTGATCAGCGTGACCACGGCTACCTACAACCAGGCGTGGGGCACCTTGCAGGTCTATACCAACTTTCTGGCCTTGGCCCTGGTGTCCGTGGCCGGCTTCATCACGAGCAGTGCCATGCAGACGCGCCGACAGAGAGAGCTCGACCAGGTTCGCCAGATCGCCGTGGCGGCACAGGAGGTCGTGCTACGGCCTGTACCCGCGCGCCTGGGCCCGGTGCGGGCGGCCAGCATGTGCCTTGCGGCTGGGACGGGCGCACAGGTGGGCGGTGATCTGTACGAGGCCGTACAGACCCCGTATGGCGTCCGGATGATCGTGGGGGACGTCCGGGGGAAGGGGCTGGCGGCGGTGCGAGCCGTCGCAGTGGCGGCGGGGGCGTTTCGGGAGGCCGTGCACTACGAGGACGACTTGGTGGAGGTGATGAACCACTGTGCGGCTGCGTTGCGACGGGAACTCGCCGTGCCGGACGCATACGACGAGGAAGTTCTGCTGGAAGGGTTCACCACGGTGCTCATCGCGCAGGTGCCGGACGAACCCGTGGTGCAGCTGGTCAACCGTGGGCATCCGCCGCCGCTGCTGTTGCACCAGGGCAGGGCCGAGACGCTGATGCCGACCTCTCCATTGCCGCCCGTCGGCATGGAAGACCTTGTCGCCGGCCCTCCGCCCAAAGCTGAGAGCTATACGTTCCTCCCCGGTGACCGCCTGCTGCTGTACACCGATGGCGTGATAGAGGCCCGCAACCGCGACAGCGAATTCTTCGCTCTGCCGGAGGCCATGGAGGGGATACGCCCCGGCACCACCCCGCCGGAGTTCCTGGAACTTCTGCACCAGGCATTGGTCCGCCACACCGAGGGCGACTTGGCGGACGATGTGGCGATGCTCCTCGTGGACCGGCTCAACGGCGAACCAGAGCCGCCTCCCGGTGGGGCGGACGCGGGGCAGCGGTCGCTGTGAGCTGCGAAACCGCAGTTCAACGGGTGCCCGTCGCGCGGTCTGTAAATCTGCCGGCTCAGCCCCCAGGTTCGAATCCTGGCGCCGCCACACCACCGAGAGGGTCCGTGACCAGCGAGAACGCTGGACGCGGGCCCTTTCGTCGTTCTTCGTTCTCACGGCAGCCCCCGGGGTCGGTGTGCGTCGCCCTGGACGCGGTGCCCTTCCTCGCGTTCGCCTGCTCGCTCTCGTTCTCGTTCTCGTGCGGAGGCGGCCGATCGTGCGATTTCGTCTCCCGGGTGGCCTGCTGGTCGCGGTTCCCGATGACGTCACTAGAATCGAACGCGTGAACGATGACCGTCCGCTGACGCGTCTCGACATGCTGCGCTTCGCCCGCCGCGTCGTCGAGCATCAGGCTGCGCGGCAGCTCGCGTTGATGGACCGGTGGATCGCCGACGAGGAGCGCCGGGAGGCCGAGCGGAAACGCCGTCTCGCCGTCCGGCAGGCCCTTCCGGAGTGGCTCATCGAGCGTGGCCTGAACGGCCGGAGCGCGGTGTACGTTCACGTCGGCGGCTGTACGGGCGCCGGCGAGCGGGCGAAAGGCGTCGGCAGGGAGCAGGCGGTGCGGGCCCTCACCGACGAAGGTGTCCCCGCGTGCCCGCTGTGCCGGCCGGACACCGCGTTGGGGATTCTCGAATGACCGTCCCGGGTGCGGGCCCGGACGGTCCGGATGATGCTGGAGCCATGGCCGGGAAACGTCCCATTATCGTGCACCTGCCGTCTCCGACCGGCGGTCGCCGGGTGCGGGTGGACGGCGAGATTCTCGGCCTCGCGCACAACGTGAGGGACCTCGTGGAGTTCCTGCGCAGGGCGGGGCTGGAGATCGAACCGGAAGAGGTGGCCGACTCGCCGCTGATCGACTGGCGCGGAGCGGGCCCCGACCGGTGGGAAGCGGAGACCCGGACCTGACCGCGCCACCGCGTGGGGAACGGAGGCCCGGACCTGCCGCGCCACCGCGTGGGGAACGGAGGCCCGGACCTGCCGCGCCACCGCGTGGGGAGCGGAGGCCCGGACCTGCCGCGCCACCGCGTGGGGAGCGGAGGCCCGGACCTGCCCGCTTCGCCGTATGGGGACCCTGCCCGCTTCGCCCTATGGGGAGCGTGGGCATGGAGGCTGGGACCTGACCGCGCCGCCGTGTAGGGAGAGGGGCCCGGACCTGACCGCTTCGCCGCTCTCGCCCGTGCGGAGGCGCACCGGCGGCCCCGTTCCGGGCAGACTGGCGGAATGTCCTCCCGACGCAGAACCTGTCCCGTGTGCCGTCGCGAAATCGCTGTTGTCGCAGGCCGCTTCGCGCGACACGACCCGCCCGGAGCGCGGGGGAGCGGAGAACTCGTCTCCTGCACGGGATCGCGGCGCCAGGCGCAACTCGGCGCGGAGCAGCCATCCTTGGACGGCTATGTCGTGCCGGACTTTCCCGGGCAGTTGCCTCTGTTCTGAGTCCCCCTGTGGCGTATGAGTTCTGACGGGCCGCCGGCGGGGCGTGCATGGGCGCGCGCAACGCCCGACAACAACGCCCGACAACAACCCCGACAACCCGTCAGCAGAGCGCCGAGCGGCGTGCGCGGCAGGCTCGACCGGTCAACGGTCGGCCGCCGGCATCAGTTCCCGGCGACAGACTTCACCGCGACCGTCACCGGCGTCGAATCACTGATCAGCTCCAGCGTGAGACCGGCCGTCGCCGGCGTGTCCACCAGCTCCGCGAGGACGGTCGCCACGTCGTCCCGCGGAATCGTGCCGCGCCCCGTGTGCGCCTCCAGACGGACGAGGCCGGTGCCAGCGTCGTCCGTCAGCGAGCCCGGGCGCAGGATGGTCCAGTCCAGCGCCTCCTGCCGGGTGATGTACGCGTCGGCCTCGCCCTTGGCGCGCAGATACACGTCGAAGACCTCGTCCCCCTGGTGCGCGGGATCCGCGCCCATCGAGGACACCACCACGAAGCGGCGTACACGCGCGCGTACCGCCGCGTCCGCGAACAGCACCGCCGCGCCCCTGTCCACCGTCTCCTTGCGGGCCTTGCCGCTGCCCGGGCCCGCGCCCGCCGCGAAGACCGCCGCGTCCGCGCCCTGTAGGTGCGCGGCGACCTCCTCGACCGAGACGGACTCCAGGTCGAGCAGGACCGGTTCGGCACCGGCCGCCCGGAGATCGTCGCCCTGCTCGGGCTTGCGGATGATGCCCGCCACCTCGTCCCCGCGCGCGGAGAGCAAACGCTCCAGCCGCAGCGCAATCTGACCATGACCACCAGCGATGACAATGCGCATGATTCCGACCGTACGCCCGAAAGGCCGCGTCCGCCGCACGGGTCAGCGGCGCGGACAGCCTTCCCGGAACTCCCCCCCCGTCCACCCCCCCCGGGTCCCCCCGGCCGCACGGTCAGGACACTTCCCCGCGCCCCTGTCGCGGCAGCCCGAGTTCCGCCGCCGCCGAGTTGCAGTACTCGCGCACCGCGCTCGTACGGGCCACCACCCGGCCGCGGTGCACCACGATCCGGCTGTAGGCCAGGGAGAGCGCGCCGGCGAGATGGTCGCCGCGTACGGCCAGCAGTTCGGCGGGGAATCCCGCCTCCACCCGCACCTCGGGCAGTCCCAGCACCGCCCGGGCCGAGGCGCACACGGCGTCGTAGGCGTCCTCCGGGCGCAGGCCGTGGGCGGAGGCGAGGAGGTAGGCCGCCTCAAGTGGATCGCCGCGGCCGACAGGGTTGGAGACGTCGCGCATGGCCCCGCTGCCCGCCGCCACCCGCACCCCGGCCGCACGCAGCAGCCGCAGGGGTGCCGTGCCCCGCTTGTCGGCGCCGCCGCAGCCGCCCTGGGGCAGGCACACCACCGTCACTCCGGCCGCCGCGAGCTGGTCGGCGGCGCGGGCGGCGGCCTCGACGGGCAGGCGCGCGAGCCCCGCGCACGGTCCGATCGTCACGCCGGGGCGCAGGCCCCCGGCCATGGCCGCGAGCCGGGACAGCCGGGCCGAGTCCGCGGCGTCGGTGTGCAGGTCCACCGGGCAACCGTGTTCGGAGGCCACCTCCAGGACCGCCTCCACGTAGCCCGTGGGATCCGGGTCCAGGTCCGGGCAGCCGCCCACCACGGAGGCGCCCATCTTCACCGCGTCCCGCAGTATCGCGAGCCCCTCGGCGCCGGCCACCCCGGTCAGCAGCCGTGGCATCGCCACTGTCGTCAGCTCCGCCAGCCCCCGCAGCGACCGCCGTGCCTGCAGGACCGCGCCCAGCGCGCCGAGCCCCTGGACGTCGCCCACGCGCACGTGCGCGCGAAGCGCCGTCGCCCCGTGCCCGAGCTGTAGCAGGGCCGCCTCGGTCGCCCGGCGCTGGACGTCGTCGGGGGCGTACGACACGGGGCCGGGGCTTTCGGCGGACAGGGCGGTGTCGCCGTGGGCGTGCGGCTCCGCCGGGGCCGGCAGGAGCAGATAGCCGCTCAGGTCCACGCGCGTGACGCCCGCACGGGCCGGGCCGGGGGCGAGACTGCCGGTCGTACCCACCGCCTCGATCCGCCCTTTGCCCAGTCGCACGTCCACGGTCCGGCCGTCCGTGAGCCGCGCCCCGCAGAGCAGGAGGGCCGCCGGATCGGAGGGCCCCGAGGACCCCGACGAGTTCGACGGCGGTTGCGGCTGCGGCTGGCTGTCGGGCATCGCGCTCCAGGGTCGGGGCCGGGGGGCTCGGCGGGCCGGCGTGCGTGATGCGAGGCCGTAAGGCCCCAAGATCACGCAGAGTGAGTCGAGCCTAGGGTCGCGAACCGCGTGGTTCGCGCAGGAGCGCAATAGTCGTACCGGCGTGGTCCGCGCCGCGCGGTACACGTGCCGCCCACGCGCGGGCCGAGGCCGCACCTGACGACGCCCACGCGCGCGTGCAGCTTCCTCGGCGCAGCCGGAAGTGGTTCACGCGAGTGTGCCGCCGCCGTCCGTGCAGCCGGAAGTGGTTCACGCGAGTGTGCCGCCGCTGTCCGTGCAGCCGGAAGTGGTTCACGCGCGCGTGCCGCCGCCGTCCGTGTCGCCGTCGGCGCGACGCACGCCGCGCGAGGCCCGTTCGCCCCCACCTCGCAGCTCCCGCACCCCGTGATGAGCCGGTGGCGCGCAGGCGCGTCGTATGAGGTCCAGGGGGTGCCGGGAGGGCGGTGAGGGAGGCCGGGGCGGGCGGCGGGAAACGGATTTGGGTGAACGGCGGCGGACCGTGTAATGTCTTCATCGCTCGCCCCAATAGCTCAGTCGGCAGAGCGTCTCCATGGTAAGGAGAAGGTCTACGGTTCGATTCCGTATTGGGGCTCTGGTGTGAGAGGTTCCCGCCGCGAGGCGGGGTCCGATCTCATCAAAGCGGTGTAGCTCAGTCGGTAGAGCAAGCGGCTCATAATCGCTGTGTCACCGGTTCAAGTCCGGTCACCGCTACTGACAGTAGCCGATTGTGGGGTCGGTCCTTCGATCGGCTACTCTTTTATGCGTTGAACCTGTCCCATCCGTTCGTCAAGGAGCACTCACGTGGCTGCCACCGACGTCCGCCCGAAGATCACGCTGGCCTGCGTGGAGTGCAAGGAGCGGAACTACATCACCAAGAAGAACCGGCGTAACAACCCGGATCGCCTTGAGATGAAGAAGCACTGCCCGCGTTGCAACGCGCACACCGCGCACCGCGAGACGCGATAAATCAGGCTCGTCCGTGAGGCCGTCCCCTTTCGAGGGGGCGGCCTCACGGCGTTTCCGTCGACCCACGTCGCCCCGGCGGCCCCATGCGCGTTCCATGGCGGGTTTCCGGCTAATTTGGGGCCATCACAGCAGACATCAGGAGGTGCCGGGCCATGGCGCTCGACCAGTCCTTCGTGGGACGGACCTACCCGCCCACCGCGCCCTATGAGGTGGGCCGGGAGAAGATCCGCGAGTTCGCCGAGGCGGTGGGCGAGACCAACCCGGTGTACACGGATCCCGAGGCCGCCAAGGCGTTCGGTCACTCCGATGTGATCGCCCCGCCGACCTTCGTGTTCTCCATCACCTTCCGGGCCGCCGGACAGGTCGTCGAGGACCCGCAGCTGGGACTCGACTACAGCCGCGTGGTGCACGGCGACCAGAAGTTCGCCTACGTCCGTCCGGTGGGCGCCGGCGACCGGCTCACGGTCACCTCCACGATCGAGGGGATCAAGTCCCTCGCGGGCAACGACATCCTGGACATCCGTGGTGAGGTGCACGACGAGGCCGGCGAGCTCGTCGTCACCGCCTGGACCAAGCTCGTGGCCCGCGCGGCCGAGGAGGCGTGAGCACCCGATGACGGCGAAGATCGCGTACGACGACGTCGAGGTCGGCACCGAGCTGCCGGCGCAGAGCTTCCCCGTGACCCGCGCCACGCTGGTGCGCTACGCGGGTGCCTCCGGGGACTTCAACCCGATCCACTGGAACGAGAAGTTCGCCAAGGAGGTGGGCCTGCCGGACGTCATCGCACACGGCATGTTCACCATGGCCGAGGCGGTCCGCGTGGTCACGGACTGGACCGGGGACCCGGGCGCGGTCGTGGAGTACGGCGTCCGGTTCACCAAGCCCGTCGTCGTCCCCAACGACGACCAGGGCGCCCTGATCGAGGTCAGCGGCAAGGTCGCGGCCAAGCTGGACGACAACACCGTGCGGGTCGACCTGACGGCGATGAGCGCCGGCCAGAAGGTACTGGGCATGTCCCGGGCGGTCGTACGACTGGCCTGACGGCCGGGGCCGCAGACCGACCGATGTGAGGGGTGTCCGCCACGGCAGGGCACCCCTTACGCGCACTCCCGCGCGGGGCGCCCCTTGCCAAGTTAGTGATTGAGTACTAACTTCCTCCGCATGGCCAGGATGAGTGCAGACGAGCGGCGTGAGAGCGTCATTCGCGCGGCGATGGCCGAGTTCGCGCGCGGGGGGTACCACGGCACCTCCACCGAGGCGATCGCCAGGCGGGTCGGGGTGTCGCAGCCGTATCTCTTCCGGCTCTTCCCCGGCAAGAAGGCGATCTTCCTGGCGGCGGCGGAACGGTGCGTGGACGACACGATCCGGACCTTCGAGGCGGCGTCCGAGGGGCTGCGGGGCGAAGAGGCCCTGCACGCCATGGCGAACGCGTACACCAGGGTCATCGCGGAACGGCCCGAGCGGCTGATGATGCAGATGCAGATGTACGTCGCGGTGGCGGCCGCCGAGGAAGAGGGCGACCGCGAGTTCGGCGAGAGCGTCCGGGCGGGCTGGATGCGACTGTGGGACACGGTGCATCTGCCGCTCGGCGCGGACGTCGACGAGACGACCACTTTCCTGGCGTACGGGATGCTCATCAACTGCCTGGTGGCCATGGGGTTCCCGCCGCAGCACCGGGTGTGGGAGGGGCTCCATCCGTCGGCGCGTGGGACGGGGCGCCCGCAAGCGTAGGGCGGCCGGGGAAGGCGGCGACGCCTTCACCTGCCGCAAAAAGTTAGTCATCAATAACTAACCAAAGACCACTCAGGGGGAGCGATGGCACAGCAGACAGCAATACCCAGCAGCACCACATCGCGCGCGGGGGCCGTGTGGGCCCTCGTCATCACCAGCGTCGCCGGGTTCATGGCGGCCCTGGACAACCTCGTCGTCACCACGGCCCTGCCCTCCATCCGCAAGGATCTCGGCGGGGCGCTGGACGACCTGGAATGGACGGTGAGCGCCTACACACTCACCTTCGCCGTCCTGCTGATGTTCGGCGCCGCGCTCGGCGACCGCTTCGGGCGCCGCCGGCTCTTCATCGCCGGACTCGCCGTCTTCACGGGTGCCTCCGCCGCCGCGGCCATGGCACCCGGCATCGACGCCCTGATCGTCGCCCGCGCGGTCCAGGGGGTCGGCGCGGCCGTGATGATGCCGCTCACCCTGACGCTGCTGACCGCGGCCGTGCCGGCGGCCAGGCGGGGAATGGTGTACGGCATCTGGGGCGCCGTCAACGGGCTCGCCGTGGCCTCCGGGCCGCTGATCGGCGGCAGCCTCACCGAGCACGTCTCCTGGCACTGGATCTTCTGGCTCAACGTGCCGCTCGGCCTTGTCGCTCTGCCGCTCGCCCGGCTGCGCCTCGCCGAGTCCTACGGCACCGGCGCCCGGCTCGACATTCCCGGCACGCTGCTCGCCAGCGGCGGGCTCTTCGGGATCGTCTACGGCCTGGTCCGCGGGCCCGCCGACGGCTGGACCGACTCCGTGGTGCTGACCGCGCTGATCGCGGGCGGAGCGCTGCTGGCGGGCTTCGTCCTCTACAGCTCCCGGGCGGCCGCCCCCATGCTGCCGATGCGGCTGTTCCGCTCCCGGGCCTTCGCCGGGATCAACGCGGCCAGCCTGCTGATGTTCGTGGGGATGTTCGGCTCGATCTTCCTGCTCAGCCAGTACATGCAGGGCGTCCTCGGCTACTCGCCCACCGAGGCGGGGCTCCGGATGCTGCCGTGGACCGGCATGCCGATGCTCGTCGCGCCCGTCGCCGGGATCCTCTCCGACCGGATCGGCGGCCGGCCGGTCGTCGCCGCGGGCCTGTTCCTGCAGGCGGCCGGCCTCGGCTACATGGCCGGGGTGGCCACCACGGACGCCTCCTACGCCGTCCAGCTGCCCGCCCTGATCATCAGCGGTGTCGGCATGGCACTGTTCTTCGCGCCGGCCGCGAACCTGGTCATGTCCAGCGTCCGCCCGCAGGAGCAGGGCATCGCCTCCGGCGCGAACAACGCACTGCGCGAGGTGGGCGGCGCGCTCGGCATCGCGATCATGTCGTCGATCTTCTCCGCACAGGGCGGTTACGAGTCCGCGCAGAGCTTCGTGGACGGCCTGCGGCCGGCCCTGGTCACCGGGTCGGCGGTGGTCGCCCTGGCAGCGGTCGCGGCCCTGGTGATCCCCGCCCGCCGGCTCCCCGGCCCGACCGCCACCACGGCCGGACAGGCACCCGGACCGGTCCTCGAGACCACCTCCCACTGACCCGCGCCACCCGTGCGAGGAACCCGCGCCACCCACGCGAGGAACCCGCGCTGCCCCAGCGGGGAACCCACGCTGCCCACGCCGCCCGGACCGCGCCGCAAGCCCCGGCCGAGTCCACCGGCCGGCAGACCTCCGCCGGCGAACTGCCGGTGAGCCGGGACGAGGCGGTACGGCGGCTCATGTGGTCGCCGCGCGACAGTACCGGGCACGCGCGCGCGGACCACGGCTCGGGCCGGTCCACGCGCGCGTGCGTGGACCGGCCCGAGCAGGTCCGCACGCGCGTGGCACGGCTCGGGCCGGCCCGCGCGCGGGTGCGGTGCTGTCGGAGGTGTCTCGTAGTCTTGGGCCCGTGCAGGTACTCCACGACGCCCCCCTTGCCCCGCTGACCACCTTCCGGCTGGGCGGTCCCGCGACGCGGCTGGTGACCGCCGCGACCGACGCCGAGGTGATCGCCGCAGTCCGCGAGGCCGACGACAACGGCACCCCGCTGCTGCTCATCGGCGGCGGATCGAACCTCGTCATCGGCGACAAGGGCTTCGACGGCACCGCCCTGCGCATCGCCACCCGCGGCGTCGAACTGCGCGGCACCACCCTGGAGCTGGCGGCCGGCGAGGTGTGGACCGACGCCGTCGCACGCACCGTGGAAGCCGGGCTCGCCGGCATCGAGTGCCTGGCCGGCATCCCCGGATCCGCGGGCGCCACGCCGATCCAGAACGTGGGCGCCTACGGCCAGGAGGTCTCCTCGACGATCACGGAGGTGATCGCGTATGACCGGCGGACGGGCGAGACGGTCACGCTGACGAACGAGGAGTGCGCCTTCTCGTACCGCCACAGCCGCTTCAAGGCCGACCCCGAGCGCTATGTCGTCCTCCGGGTCCGTTTCGACCTGGAGGACGCGGACGGACTGTCCGCCCCGGTCAAGTACGCCGAGGCGGCCCGCGCACTCGGCGCGGAGCCCGGCGACCGGGTGCCGCTGGCCGACGCCCGGGAGACCGTGCTGAAGCTCCGGGCCGGCAAAGGCATGGTGCTGGACCCCGAGGACCACGACAGCTGGTCGGCCGGGTCCTTCTTCACCAACCCGATCCTCACCGACGAGCAGTTCGCCGCGTTCCACGCGCGCGTGCGCGAGCGGCTGGGCGACGGCGTCGAGCCGCCCGCCTACCCGGCGGGGGAGGGCCGTACGAAGACGTCCGCGGCCTGGCTGATCGACAAGGCGGGCTTCACCAAGGGCTACGGCACCGGCCCCGCCCGCATCTCCACCAAGCACACCCTCGCCCTCACCAACCGGGGCGGCGCCACCACGGAGGACCTGCTGGCCCTGGCCCGAGAGGTGGTCGCCGGCGTCCGCGAGGTCTTCGGGGTCACGCTGGTCAACGAGCCGGTGACCGTGGGTGTGAGCCTGTGACCGGACGGGCTCAGTAGGCCACCCCCACCCCCTGCTTCAGGGTCTCCCCGGCGTCGATCATCGACAGCATCGCGTGCGCGACGTCCGCGCGCGCGATGAAGCGGCCCTTGGGCGGGAAGCCGCCGACGACGGTGCGATAGCGGCCGGTGAGCGGCTTGTCCCGCAGGCGCGGCGGCCGTACGGAGGTCCAGTCCGTGCCGCTGCGGGCCAGGTCGGCCTCCATCTCCCGCAGATCGGCGTACACGTCCTTGAAGATCGCCGACACCATGCCCCGCATCGCGCGGTCCAGCGCGCCGTCGTCCTCCGGATCCGGTCCCACCGGACCGGCGCTGACGACCAGCAGCCGGCGCACGTCCTCCGCCTCCATGGCGCCCAGGACCGTCCGGGTCAGCCGCGTGGTCACACCGGCGTCCTTGCGGCTGCGCGCACCCAGGCCGGACAGGACGGCGTGCCGGCCCCGGACGGCGGCGCGCAGCTCCTGCGGGTCGGTCAGGCCGCTGCGCACGACCTCCAGGCGATCTCCGGCGGCACCCAGCCGGGCCGGATCCCGTACGACCGCCGTGACCTCGTGACCGGCGTCCAGGGCCTGGCGGACCAGCTCCCGGCCGATCCCCCCGGTGGCACCGAAAACGGTCAGCTTCATGTGGCTCCCCCTGCTCGACATCAGTGGGTGAGTACTTACTCACCCTGCTGCCTTCTAGAGTGGGTAAGCACTCACCCACCCGTCAAGGCCGAAAGAGAGTCCCATGCAGACGAAGCCGGCGCGTGTCCGCATCCTCGACGCCGCCCACGAGCTGATGCTCACCGTCGGACTCGCCCGCGCCACCACCAAGGAGATCGCCCGCGCCGCCGGCTGCTCCGAGGCGGCCCTCTACAAGTACTTCGACAGCAAGGAAGAGCTGTTCGTACGGGTCCTCGACGAGCGCCTGCCCCGGCTCGCCCCGCTGCTCAGCAGCCTCGCCGCCGAAGCGGGACAGGGCACCTTGGCAGAGAACCTCACCGACATCGCCCGGCAGGCGGCACTTTTCTACGAGCAGAGCTTCCCGATCGGGGCCTCCCTGTACGCCGAGACCCAGCTCAAGGAGCGTCACTACGACGCCCTGCGCGCCATCGGTTCCGGCCCGCACCTGCCCATCCAGGGCCTGGACGCCTACCTGCGTGCCGAACAGGCCGCCGGCCGGATCCGCGCCGACGCCGACACCTACGCCGCCGCCTCCCTCCTCCTGGGCGCCTGCTCCCACCGCGCGTACGCCTACGACGCCACCGAGAGCGGCCGACGGCCACCGGTGGACGAGTTCGCCGCCCGGCTCGCCGCCACGCTGCTGGGCGGACTCGCCGTCGCGGACCGGCCCTGAGGCTGGCGTCCAGCCGCCCGGCGGCGCGGCGGGCACCCGGTCGGGATGCCCGTCTGCTTCCCGGCCCGGCCGTCCCCCGCCCGGTTCAGGCGGCCGGACGCGCCAGCCAGTCGTCCACGTCGGCCAGCAGCCGCTCCCTGACCTTCTCCGGGGCGGCGGAGCCCCGCACCGACTGCCGCGCCAGCTCGGCGAGTTCGGCGTCCGTGAAGCCGTGGACATGGCGGGCGATCTCGTACTGGGCGGCCAGCCGGGAGCCGAACAGCAGCGGATCGTCGGCGCCCAGGGCCAGCGGCACGCCCGCCTCGAAGAGGGTGCGCAGCGGCACGTCCTCCGGTTTCTCGTACACGCCGAGCGCCACGTTCGAGGCCGGGCACACCTCGCAGGTCACACCCCGGTCCGCCAGTCGCTTCAGCAATCGCGGGTCCTCGGCCGCCCGCACCCCGTGCCCGATCCGCGTGGCGTGCAGGTCGTCCAGGCAGTCCCGGACCGACGCCGGGCCGGTCAGCTCACCGCCGTGCGGGGCCGACAGCAGACCGCCCTCCCGCGCGATGTGGAAGGCCCGGTCGAAGTCCCGGGCCATGCCCCGCCGCTCGTCGTTGGAGAGCCCGAAGCCGACCACGCCCCGGTCCGCGTACCGCACCGCCAGCCGGGCCAGTGTGCGCGCGTCCAGCGGGTGCTTCATACGGTTCGCGGCGACCAGGACACGCATGCCGAGGCCGGTCTCCCGGGACGTCGTGTCCACCGCGTCGAGGATGATCTCCAGGGCCGGGATCAGCCCGCCCAGCCTGGGCGCGTACGACGTCGGATCCACCTGGATCTCCAGCCAGCCCGAGCCGTCCTTGACGTCCTCCTCGGCGGCTTCCCGGACCAGGCGCCGGATGTCCTCCGGCTCGCGCAGGCAGGAGCGCGCCGCGTCGTACAGCCGCTGGAAACGGAACCAGCCCCGCTCGTCCGTGGCGCGCAGTCTGGGCGGTTCCCCGCTGGTGAGGGCGTCCACCAGCGCCTCGGGCAGGCGTACGCCGTACTTGTCGGCCAGCTCCAGGACGGTTCCCGGCCGCATCGAGCCGGTGAAGTGCAGGTGCAGATGAGCTTTCGGCAGCTCAGAGAGGTCACGTACACGCTCCATCCCAGGATCCTGCCGTACACACCCGCCACACCGGTAGCCGTTTCCCCGTACGTGGTCTTGCTCGCACAAACGAACAGGGGCACCCCCGTTCGTCCGGGGTGCCCCTGTGTCACGGAACGGACCGCTCAGTCCCTGGCCTCCGCCAGCAGCTTCTGGATCCGGCTCACGCCCTCGACGAGGTCCTCGTCACCGAGCGCGTACGAAAGCCGCAGGTAGCCCGGCGTGCCGAAGGCCTCGCCCGGGACGACCGCGACCTCGGCCTCCTCCAGGATCAGCGCGGCCAGCTCGACGGTGTCCTGCGGGCGCCTGTCGCGGATCTCCTTGCCGAGCAGCGCCTTGACCGAGGGGTAGGCGTAGAACGCGCCCTCGGGCTCCGGGCAGAGCACGCCGTCGATCTCGTTGAGCATCCGCACGATCGTCTTACGGCGCCGGTCGAACGCCTCGCGCATCTTCGCGACGGCCTCCAGGTCACCGGAGACGGCGGCCAGGGCGGCCACCTGGGCGACGTTGGAGACGTTCGAGGTGGCGTGCGACTGCAGGTTCGTCGCGGCCTTGACGACGTCCTTCGGGCCGATGACCCAGCCCACGCGCCAGCCGGTCATGGCGTACGTCTTCGCCACGCCGTTGACCACGATGCACTTGTCGCGCAGCTCGGGCAGGAGCGCCGGCAGGGACACCGCGGCGGCGTCGCCGTAGACCAGGTGCTCGTAGATCTCGTCGGTGAGCACCCACAGGCCGTGCTCGACGGCCCAGCGGCCGATCGCCTCGGTCTCGGCCTCGGAGTACACCGCGCCGGTCGGGTTGGAGGGGGAGACGAAGAGGACGACCTTCGTCTTCTCGGTGCGCGCCGCCTCCAGCTGCTCCACCGAGACGCGGTAGCCGGTCGTCTCGTCGGCCACGACCTCCACCGGGACACCGCCGGCGAGGCGGATCGACTCCGGGTACGTCGTCCAGTACGGCGCCGGGACGATGACCTCGTCGCCCGGGTCGAGGATCGCGGCGAACGCCTCGTAGATGGCCTGCTTGCCGCCGTTGGTGATCAGGATCTGCGAGACGTCGGGCTCCCAGCCGGAGTCGCGCAGCGTCTTCGCGGCGATCGCGGACTTCAGCTCGGGCAGGCCGCCGGCCGGCGTGTAGCGGTGGTACTTCGGGTTCTTGCAGGCCTCGACGGCCGCCTCGACGATGTAGTCCGGGGTCGGGAAGTCGGGCTCACCGGCGCCGAAGCCGATCACCGGACGCCCGGCGGCCTTCAGGGCCTTGGCCTTGGCGTCCACGGCGAGGGTGGCGGACTCGGAGATCGCGCCGACTCGGGCGGAGACCCGGCGCTCGGTGGGAGGGGTTGCAGCGCTCATGCCGTCCATCGTTCCAGACCGGAAATCCCCCCGGCACATTGGTTTCACAGACTGAACAGTCAGGGGTCGATGCGTGAACAAGGGTCCGAATCCGGCCCCGGGCCAGGACGATCTTTGGCCGCGCGGTCCGGGACGGGCACTTTCTGTTCGACGCCGAGGCGTGAAACACGTACACTCTCACCTCGTTGGCCTTCGGCAGCCGCCGTCGAACCGGTGCACACCGAGCACCCGGTTGGATGCGGTACGTTGGGGGACACACAAAGGGTCGTAGCTCAATTGGTAGAGCACCGGTCTCCAAAACCGGCGGTTGGGGGTTCAAGTCCCTCCGGCCCTGCTACACACACCGCCAGGATGTGTGCGCATGTACGTACAGCAATGCACCGCCGTGCGGCTCAGAAACCGGGCGCGGCACGGCCACGACCCGGGACCAGGTGAGGACAATGACGGACGCCGTGGGCTCCATCGACACGCCTGATGCCCAGGATGAGCTGCCTGAGTCGCAGAAGAAGGCTCGCAAGGGCGGCAAGCGCGCCAAGAAGGGCCCGCTCAAGCGCCTCGCCACCTTCTATCGCCAGATCATCGCGGAACTCCGCAAGGTCGTCTGGCCGTCGCGCAACCAGCTGACTTCGTACACCACCGTGGTGATCTTCTTCGTCGCCATCATGATCGCGCTGGTGACCGTGATTGACTATGGGCTCAACCACGCGGCCAAGTACGTCTTCGGCTGAGCCAAGAGCGAAGGGCGCCGTGGCACCGGCGCCCGTTTTCGCATGTTCCACCCCTATGTATCCAGGAAGAAGCAGCCATCGTGTCTGACCCGAACCTGAACGACGACGCCACCGAGCCCCGCGGGCTGGCTGCCGAGACGGCGGATGACGAGCTCGACATCGTCGAGGGCGCGGACGAGCAGGACGAGTTCGAGGCTGCCGACGCCGAGGCGGGTGAGCCGGCCGAGGAGGCCGCCCTGCACGCCGAGGACGAGGGCGACGTGGACGTCGAGGCCGAAGCCGACGAGGACGCCGAGGACGCCGAGGCCGACACCGGCGAGGCCGACAGCGACGAGGACGCCGCCGTCGCGGAGGCCGCCGAGGAAGAGCCGGCCGCCCCGGTCGACCCGATCCAGGCCCTGCGTGAGGAGCTGCGCACCCTCCCCGGCGAGTGGTACGTCATCCACACCTACGCCGGCTACGAGAACCGCGTGAAGACCAACCTGGAGCAGCGCGCCGTCTCGCTGAACGTCGAGGACTACATCTTCCAGGCCGAGGTGCCGCAGGAAGAGGTCGTCCAGATCAAGAACGGCGACCGCAAGACGATCAAGCAGAACAAGCTGCCGGGTTACGTCCTGGTCCGCATGGACCTGACCAACGAGTCCTGGGGCGTCGTCCGCAACACCCCCGGTGTCACCGGCTTCGTCGGCAACGCCTACGACCCGTACCCGCTGACCCTGGACGAGATCGTCAAGATGCTCGCCCCGGAGGCCGAGGAGAAGGCCGCCCGCGAGGCCGCCGAGGCCGAGGGCAAGCCCGCCCCGCAGCGCAAGGTCGAGGTCCAGGTGCTGGACTTCGAGGTCGGCGACTCGGTCACCGTCACCGACGGTCCGTTCGCCACGCTCCAGGCGACCATCAACGAGATCAACCCCGACTCCAAGAAGGTCAAGGGCCTGGTGGAGATCTTCGGCCGCGAGACCCCGGTCGAGCTGTCCTTCGACCAGATCCAGAAGAACTGAGCACGTCCTCCGAGAGCGCCCCGCCGGTGAGCACCGGGCCGGGGCGCTCTCGCCGTGTCCGGCCCGCCGTCGTCGGCACGGTGGCCGCACTCGCGTCGCTGGCGCTGGCGTACGCCGTCTTCTTCCCGGCCGCCCGGCTGCGCATCGAGCTGCGCGGCGCGGAGCGGACCGCGGCCACGTTCCACGACGGAGCCTGCTTCGTCGGCGGCTGCGCGGTCACCTACCCCTTCGCGGGGGAGCAGGTGACCGCCGGCCTCCCGGTCGGCACGCGTGCGGGCGGCCACGCCGAGGGCGACACCGTGTACGTGCGCTCGGCCCCCGGCGAGCCGGAGCGGGTCGTGCTCGCCGCGGACACCGGCCGGGGGACCGTGGCCGCGCTGCTCGCGGTGCCCGGGGGCGCGACCCTGCTCGCGCTGCTCGCAGGAGCCGTGCGCATACGGCGCGACCGGCGGTCCGAGCCCCCCGCGCAGGCCGCCTGACCTGGGCGATTTCTGGTCCGGAGGGCACAGCGGCTATCGTTGTGCGGTATGCCATCTGTGGGATCGTGCAACGGCATGAATCCGGATGACGCGGATGGCAGTCAACCTCTCAGTAAGGACCCGGAGAGAGCATGCCTCCCAAGAAGAAGAAGGTCACGGGGCTTATCAAGCTCCAGATCCAGGCCGGCGCGGCCAACCCGGCTCCGCCGGTCGGCCCCGCGCTGGGTCAGCACGGCGTCAACATCATGGAGTTCTGCAAGGCCTACAACGCCGCGACCGAGTCGCAGCGCGGTTGGGTCATCCCGGTGGAGATCACGGTCTACGAGGACCGTTCCTTCACCTTCATCACCAAGACTCCGCCGGCCGCGAAGATGATCCTCAAGGCCGCGGGCGTCGAGAAGGGCTCCGGCGAGCCGCACAAGACCAAGGTCGCCAAGATCACCGAGGCGCAGGTCCGCGAGATCGCCCAGACCAAGATGCCCGACCTGAACGCGAACGACCTGGACGCCGCGGCGAAGATCATCGCCGGTACCGCGCGCTCCATGGGCGTCACGGTCGAGGGCTGAACCCCACCAGTAGTCATGCGGCCGTAGCCGGTCGCACGTGGCAGGGCCTGCTCGGCCCGTACCACGACTCCTTTCAGAACACACAGGAGCAGTTGTGAGCAAGCGCAGCAAGGCTCTCCGCGCTGCGGACGCCAAGATCGACCGGGAGAAGCTGTACGCCCCGCTCGAGGCCGTCCGTCTCGCCAAGGAGACCTCCACGACCAAGTTCGACGGCACCGTCGAGGTCGCCTTCCGCCTGGGTGTCGACCCGCGCAAGGCCGACCAGATGGTCCGTGGCACCGTGAACCTTCCGCACGGCACCGGCAAGACCGCCCGGGTCCTGGTCTTCGCGACCGGTGACCGTGCTGCGGCCGCGGAGGCCGCGGGCGCCGACATCGTCGGCTCCGACGAACTGATCGACGAGGTGGCGAAGGGCCGTCTGGACTTCGACGCCGTCGTCGCCACCCCGGACCTCATGGGCAAGGTCGGCCGCCTCGGCCGCGTCCTCGGCCCGCGTGGTCTGATGCCGAACCCGAAGACCGGCACCGTCACCCCCGACGTCGCCAAGGCCGTCACCGACATCAAGGGCGGCAAGATCGAGTTCCGCGTCGACAAGCACTCGAACCTGCACTTCATCATCGGCAAGGCGTCCTTCGACGACGTCAAGCTGGTGGAGAACTACGGCGCCGCGCTGGAGGAGATCCTCCGTCTGAAGCCGTCCGCCGCCAAGGGGCGCTACATCAAGAAGGCCGCCATCACCACCACGATGGGCCCCGGCATCCCGGTCGACCCGAACCGCACCCGTAACCTCCTCGTCGAGGAGGACCCGGCCGCCGTCTGAGCCCTGCGCTCACCCCGGTAGCCGCGTCAGGTACGCGTAAGGAAAAGGGCGGGCCCTGGAACCCTGGAGGTTCCGGGCCCGTCCTTTCTTTGTGCGACCTTTCGCACGACTGTCAGCGGCCTGGGCTACGGTGCAGGCACAGGACACGCATTAGGGGTGGGAGTAGATGAAGAGCACAACCGTGCGCCGTGCGACCCTTTCCATAGCGGTGGTGGCCGCGCTGACCGGAGTGGCCGCCTGCGGCTCCTCCGGCTCCGACAAGGGTGGCGACAAGGCGGCCGGCAAGACCGCGATCAACGTCAGTCCCATCGCCGCCCTGCGCTCCGCCGAGAAGTCGACCGACAAGGCCGAGTCGGCCAAGGTGCGCTCCACCACATCCGTCGGCGACCTCATGGCGATGACCGCGAACGGCGCCCTCACCTGGGACGACGGCCTCAAGGGCACCCTCACCATCACGTACACCGGCGGCCAGATGGCCGAGATGATGAAGAAGGCCGGCACCGAGTCGATGGAGGCCCGGTATCTGCCGGACGCCTACTACGCGCACATGAGCGACGCCTACGCCCAGCACACCGGCGGCAAGCACTGGCTCAAGTACTCGTACGACGACCTCGCCAAGCTCGGCGGCGCCTCCGGTTCGTACATGAAGGACCAGATCCAGAACGCCACGCCGAACCAGTCCGTGAAGATGCTGCTGGCCTCCGGCGACGTCAAGAAGGTCGGCGAGGAGAAGATCTCCGGCGTCGACACGACCCACTACTCGGGCACGGTGAACGTCGCCGACCTCGCCGGCAAGACCAGCAACCTCAGCGCGGACCAGCTGGCGGCCCTGAAGAAGCAGCTCAGCCAGGCGGGCGTCACCACGGACACCGTCGACCTCTGGATCAACGACCAGGACCTGCTGGTCAAGAAGTCCGAGAAGGCCGACACGGCCAACGGCCTCATGACCAACACGTCGTTCTACACCGACTACGGCGTCAAGGTCACCGCCGAGGCACCTCCGGCCGGTGACACCAAGGACTTCGCGGACATGATGAAGTCCGGCGGCATGGCGGCGGGCGGCACCGGCACCGCCTCCTGAGCCCCGCGCCACCCCGGCGGCCCCTGAGGGGCGCTCGCGATCCCGCGTCGGCCGCGGAGCCCACGCGGACCGGGCGTTCCCGGGGTGGCACCCACAGTCTCCTGCCGGCCGCGGACGGTCCGATTTGCTCGGTGGCGCCCCGGTCCCTTACTCTCTTCGAGAAGCCAAAGACCGCTGGTCGTTGCCGCTCGCTCGAACGAGGGTGCGGTGGCCGAAGGATCCGCTGAAAAGTGGGCGACCCGCGCAGGTGAATGTGGAAGAACTCCCGGAGTGCGCGCCAAGCGCGTGTGCGTCGGTCGAGTCCGCCCCGTGCGCCTGCGCCGGGGCGTTTCGTTTTGCCCAGTCCTCCTTCGGGTCCGCGCGGTCCGAATCACCCGGAAGGAGGCCGAGGCTCTATGGCGAGGCCCGACAAGGCTGCCGCGGTTGCGGAGCTGACGGACAAGTTCCGCAGCTCCAACGCCGCCGTGCTGACCGAGTACCGCGGTCTCACCGTGGCGCAGCTCAAGACGCTGCGCCGGTCGCTCGGTGAGAACGCCCAGTACGCCGTGGTGAAGAACACGCTGACCAAGATTGCGGCCAACGAGGCCGGGATCACGCTGGACGACCAGCTCTTCGCTGGTCCGACGGCCGTCGCCTTCGTCACCGGTGACCCGGTGGAGTCGGCGAAGGGTCTCCGTGACTTCGCCAAGGACAACCCGAATCTCGTCATCAAGGGCGGTGTCCTTGACGGCAAGGCGCTGTCCGCCGACGAGATCAAGAAGCTTGCGGACCTCGAGTCCCGCGAGGTTCTGCTCAGCAAGCTGGCCGGTGCCTTCAAGGCGAAGCAGTCCCAGGCTGCCTCCGTCTTCCAGGCGCTGCCGTCGAAGCTCGTCCGCACCGTGGACGCGCTGCGCGCCAAGCAGGCCGAGCAGGGCGGTGCCGAGTAATTCGGCTCGCTTTCTGACCCGTACCACCGGTACAGGTCGCAGCGGGCCGACGTACGCCCGCCATACCCAGTACATCCGGCACCTGCCGATATGAGTGGAAGGACCGCCAACATGGCGAAGCTCACCCAGGACGAGCTGCTTGCCCAGTTCGAGGAGATGACCCTCATCGAGCTCTCCGAGTTCGTGAAGGCCTTCGAGGACAAGTTCGACGTCACCGCCGCCGCTGCCGCCCCGGTCGTCGTGGCCGGCGCCGGCGCTGGTGCCGGTGCCGCCGAGGCCGAGGAGGAGAAGGACGAGTTCGACGTCATCCTCACCGGCGCCGGCGACAAGAAGATCCAGGTCATCAAGGTCGTGCGTGAGCTGACCTCGCTCGGCCTGAAGGAGGCCAAGGACCTCGTGGACGGCGCCCCGAAGCCCGTCCTCGAGAAGGTCGCCAAGGACGCCGCCGAGAAGGCCGCCGAGTCCCTCAAGGGCGCCGGCGCCTCCGTCGAGGTCAAGTAAGACCTCACGGGTCCGCCAGGGCTCGAACGCGTGCTGAACGCGGCCTCGCGGGGCGCTGAAGCCGGCGCCCTCAGGCTGTAACGCGAACGCACCGAAGAGCGATCATCCATCCGGGTGGTCGCTCTTCGGCGTATCCGGAGGACCGACCGCGGTTGCCTTGCGCTCGCCACGGCGAGGGGTATGGTGATCTTCGTTGTGCCACCGGACGGCCTGCTTCCGGCAGGGGGGCCTTGACGAACCGTACGCAGCGCGCAATTCTCAGGACGCGTCGTCACAAGGATCCGAATCCGAGGCATGGATCGACGGCGAAGAGGGCAGTATCAACGTGCGTTGAGGGCAGCAGGCCGAGAGCGTTGACAGCAAGGGTGTTGAGCACAACGAGGGTCTTCGAAAACCCGCACTGGACATCAGTGTGCCAAGTGGCTACACTGACCCTTTGCGCTGCCTGTTAGCTGTCCCCTGCCCGTCACCAGGGGTCTGCCCTCACTTGAGTACAGTCGACCGATCCCCTTTGACCTGGGGTTTCCGTCCCTGTGCACGGAGAGGGACCGGTACGCGCGTAGTGAGTCCGAGCCCTCGGAAGGACCCCCTCTTGGCCGCCTCGCGCACTGCCTCGACCGCGAATACGAACAACGGCGCCAGCACCGCCCCGCTGCGCATCTCCTTTGCAAAGATCAAGGAGCCCCTCGAGGTTCCGAACCTGCTCGCGCTGCAGACCGAGAGCTTTGACTGGCTGCTCGGCAACACCGCTTGGCAGACTCGGGTCGAGGAGGCTCTGGAGAACGGTCAGGACGTCCCCACCAAGTCCGGTCTGGAGGAGATCTTCGAGGAGATCTCCCCGATCGAGGACTTCTCCGGGTCGATGTCGCTGACGTTCCGGGACCACCGCTTCGAGCCGCCGAAGAACTCGATCGACGAGTGCAAGGAGCGCGACTTCACGTACGCCGCCCCGCTCTTCGTCACCGCAGAGTTCACCAACAACGAGACCGGTGAGATCAAGTCCCAGACGGTCTTCATGGGCGACTTCCCGCTCATGACGAACAAGGGCACCTTCGTCATCAACGGCACCGAGCGTGTCGTGGTGTCTCAGCTGGTCCGTTCCCCCGGTGTCTACTTCGACTCCTCTATCGACAAGACGTCCGACAAGGACATTTTCTCCGCCAAGATCATCCCGTCCCGGGGTGCCTGGCTGGAGATGGAGATCGACAAGCGTGACATGGTCGGTGTCCGCATCGACCGCAAGCGCAAGCAGTCGGTCACCGTGCTGCTCAAGGCGCTCGGCTGGACGACCGAGCAGATCCTCGAGGAGTTCGGCGACTACGAGTCGATGCGCGCCACCCTGGAGAAGGACCACACCCAGGGCCAGGACGACGCGCTGCTCGACATCTACCGCAAGCTGCGCCCGGGCGAGCCCCCCACGCGTGAGGCCGCGCAGACGCTGCTGGAGAACCTCTACTTCAACCCCAAGCGCTACGACCTCGCCAAGGTCGGCCGTTACAAGGTCAACAAGAAGCTGGGTGCGGACGCTCCGCTCGACGCGGGCATCCTGACCGTCGAGGACATCATCTCGACGATCAAGTACCTGGTGCAGCTGCACGCCGGCGAGACCGAGACCACCGGTGACAGCGGTGACACGATCGTCGTCGAGACCGACGACATCGACCACTTCGGCAACCGTCGTCTGCGCAGCGTCGGCGAGCTCATCCAGAACCAGGTCCGTACGGGTCTGGCGCGTATGGAGCGTGTCGTCCGCGAGCGGATGACGACCCAGGACGTCGAGGCGATCACGCCGCAGACCCTGATCAACATCCGGCCGGTCGTCGCCTCCATCAAGGAGTTCTTCGGCACCAGCCAGCTGTCGCAGTTCATGGACCAGAACAACCCGCTGTCGGGTCTCACCCACAAGCGCCGTCTGTCGGCGCTTGGCCCGGGTGGTCTCTCCCGTGAGCGGGCCGGCTTCGAGGTCCGTGACGTGCACCCCTCGCACTACGGCCGTATGTGCCCGATCGAGACGCCTGAAGGCCCGAACATCGGTCTGATCGGCTCGCTCGCCTCCTACGGTCGCGTCAACGCGTTCGGTTTCGTCGAGACCCCGTACCGCAAGGTCATCGACGGCCAGGTCACCGACGAGGTCGACTACCTGACCGCCGACGAGGAGGACCGCTTCGTCATCGCGCAGGCCAACGCCACGCTCAACGACGAACTCCGGTTCGCCGAGGCGCGTGTCCTGGTCCGCCGTCGTGGCGGCGAGGTCGACTACGTCAGCCCCGAGGACGTCGACTACATGGACGTCTCGCCGCGCCAGATGGTGTCGGTCGCGACCGCCATGATCCCGTTCCTCGAGCACGACGACGCCAACCGTGCCCTCATGGGCGCGAACATGATGCGGCAGGCCGTGCCGCTGATCAAGTCCGAGGCGCCGCTCGTCGGCACCGGCATGGAGTACCGCTCCGCGGTCGACGCCGGCGACGTGGTCAAGGCCGAGAAGGACGGTGTGGTCCAGGAGGTCTCCGCGGACTACATCACCACCGCCAACGACGACGGCACGTACATCACGTACCGCCTGGCCAAGTTCTCCCGGTCCAACCAGGGCACCTCGGTCAACCAGAAGGTCATCGTCAACGAGGGCGACCGGATCATCACGGGCCAGGTGCTCGCGGACGGCCCGGCCACCCAGAACGGCGAGATGGCCCTCGGCAAGAACCTGCTCGTGGCGTTCATGCCGTGGGAGGGTCACAACTACGAGGACGCGATCATCCTGTCGCAGCGCCTCGTGCAGGACGACGTCCTCTCCTCGATCCACATCGAGGAGCACGAGGTCGACGCCCGTGACACCAAGCTCGGCCCCGAGGAGATCACCCGGGACATCCCGAACGTCTCCGAGGAGGTCCTCGCCGACCTCGACGAGCGCGGCATCATCCGTATCGGTGCCGAGGTCATCGCCGGCGACATCCTCGTCGGCAAGGTGACCCCGAAGGGTGAGACCGAGCTGACCCCCGAGGAGCGCCTGCTGCGCGCGATCTTCGGTGAGAAGGCCCGTGAGGTCCGTGACACCTCGCTGAAGGTGCCGCACGGCGAGACCGGCAAGGTCATCGGCGTCCGCGTCTTCGACCGCGAGGAGGGCGACGAGCTTCCCCCCGGTGTGAACCAGCTGGTGCGCGTGTACGTGGCGCAGAAGCGCAAGATCACCGACGGTGACAAGCTCGCCGGCCGGCACGGCAACAAGGGTGTCATCTCCAAGATCCTGCCGATCGAGGACATGCCGTTCCTGGAGGACGGCACCCCGGTCGACATCATCCTCAACCCGCTGGGTGTGCCGTCCCGAATGAACCCGGGACAGGTGCTGGAGATCCACCTCGGCTGGCTCGCCAGCCGCGGCTGGGACGTCTCCGGCCTCGGCGAGGACTGGGCGGAGCGCCTGCAGGTCATCGGCGCCGACCAGGTCGCCCCGGGCACCAACGTCGCCACCCCGGTGTTCGACGGCGCCCGGGAGGACGAGCTCGCGGGTCTGCTGCAGCACACCATCCCGAACCGCGACGGCGAGCGCATGGTGCAGCCGACCGGCAAGGCGAGGCTGTTCGACGGCCGCTCCGGTGAGCCGTTCCCGGACCCGATCTCCATCGGGTACATGTACATCCTGAAGCTGCACCACCTGGTCGACGACAAGCTGCACGCCCGTTCGACCGGTCCGTACTCGATGATCACCCAGCAGCCGCTGGGTGGTAAGGCCCAGTTCGGTGGCCAGCGCTTCGGTGAGATGGAGGTGTGGGCGCTGGAGGCTTACGGCGCCGCCTACGCCCTCCAGGAGCTGCTGACCATCAAGTCCGACGACGTCACCGGCCGCGTGAAGGTCTACGAGGCCATCGTCAAGGGCGAAAACATCCCCGAGCCCGGCATCCCCGAGTCCTTCAAGGTGCTCATCAAGGAGATGCAGTCTCTGTGCCTCAACGTGGAGGTGCTGTCCTCGGACGGCATGTCCATCGAGATGCGCGACACCGACGAGGACGTCTTCCGCGCTGCGGAGGAGCTCGGCATCGACCTGTCCCGGCGCGAGCCGAGCAGCGTCGAAGAGGTCTGACGGGAGTCCGGCGGGGCCCTCACTCATGAGGGCCCCGTCGACCCCCAGGCCCCCGTATCAGACCAAAGACTTTCGACCCTGAGAGGGATTGACGCATAGTGCTCGACGTCAACTTCTTCGACGAGCTCCGGATCGGCCTGGCCACCGCTGACGACATCCGTCAGTGGAGCCACGGCGAGGTCAAGAAGCCCGAGACGATCAACTACCGCACGCTCAAGCCGGAAAAGGACGGACTCTTCTGCGAGAAGATCTTCGGTCCGACCCGGGACTGGGAGTGCTACTGCGGCAAGTACAAGCGCGTCCGCTTCAAGGGCATCATCTGTGAGCGCTGTGGCGTCGAGGTCACCCGCGCCAAGGTGCGCCGTGAGCGGATGGGCCACATCGAGCTCGCCGCGCCCGTCACGCACATCTGGTACTTCAAGGGTGTCCCCTCGCGCCTGGGCTACCTGCTCGACCTGGCGCCGAAGGACCTCGAGAAGGTCATCTACTTCGCCGCATACATGATCACGTACGTGGACGAGGAGCGCCGTACCCGCGACCTGCCCTCCCTGGAGGCGCACGTCTCGGTCGAGCGTCAGCAGATCGAGAACCGCCGCGACTCCGACCTGGAGGCCCGCGCCAAGAAGCTCGAGACCGACCTGGCCGAGCTGGAGGCCGAGGGCGCCAAGGCCGACGTGCGCCGCAAGGTGCGCGAGGGTGCCGAGCGCGAGATGAAGCAGCTGCGCGACCGCGCGCAGCGCGAGATCGACCGCCTCGACGAGGTGTGGAACCGCTTCAAGAACCTCAAGGTCCAGGACCTCGAGGGCGACGAGCTGCTCTACCGCGAGCTGCGTGACCGCTTCGGCACGTACTTCGACGGCTCGATGGGTGCCGCGGCGCTGCAGAAGCGCCTGGAGTCCTTCGACCTCGACGAGGAGGCCGAGCGCCTCCGCGAGATCATCCGCACCGGCAAGGGCCAGAAGAAGACCCGTGCGCTCAAGCGCCTGAAGGTCGTCTCCGCGTTCCTGCAGACCAGCAACAGCCCCAAGGGCATGGTGCTGGACTGCGTGCCGGTCATCCCGCCGGACCTGCGTCCGATGGTGCAGCTGGACGGTGGCCGCTTCGCGACCTCCGACCTGAACGACCTGTACCGCCGCGTGATCAACCGCAACAACCGTCTGAAGCGCCTTCTCGACCTCGGTGCGCCCGAGATCATCGTGAACAACGAGAAGCGCATGCTCCAGGAGGCCGTCGACGCGCTCTTCGACAACGGCCGTCGTGGTCGCCCGGTCACGGGCCCCGGCAACCGTCCGCTGAAGTCGCTGTCCGACATGCTCAAGGGCAAGCAGGGTCGTTTCCGTCAGAACCTGCTCGGTAAGCGAGTCGACTACTCGGCGCGTTCCGTCATCGTCGTCGGCCCGCAGCTGAAGCTGCACCAGTGCGGTCTGCCCAAGGCCATGGCGCTGGAGCTGTTCAAGCCGTTCGTGATGAAGCGTCTGGTCGACCTGAACCACGCGCAGAACATCAAGAGCGCCAAGCGCATGGTGGAGCGCGGCCGTACGGTCGTGTACGACGTCCTCGAAGAGGTCATCGCCGAGCACCCGGTTCTGCTGAACCGTGCTCCCACCCTGCACCGCCTCGGCATCCAGGCCTTCGAGCCGCAGCTGGTCGAGGGCAAGGCCATCCAGATCCACCCGCTCGTCTGCACCGCGTTCAACGCGGACTTCGACGGTGACCAGATGGCCGTGCACCTGCCGCTGTCCGCGGAGGCGCAGGCCGAGGCCCGCATCCTGATGCTGTCCTCGAACAACATCCTCAAGCCGGCCGACGGCCGCCCGGTGACGATGCCGACCCAGGACATGGTCCTCGGTCTGTTCTTCCTCACCACCGACGGCGAACTGCGTGACACCAAGGGCGAGGGCCGCGCGTTCGGCTCCACGGCCGAGGCGATCATGGCGTTCGACGCCGGCGAGCTGGCGCTGCAGTCGCAGATCGACATCCGCTTCCCGGTGGGCACCATCCCGCCGCGCGGCTGGATGCCGCCGGCGCGCGAGGAGGGCGAGCCCGAGTGGCAGCAGGGTGACTCGTTCCGCCTGCGCACGACGCTGGGCCGCGCGCTCTTCAACGAGCTGCTCCCCGAGGACTACCCGTTCGTCGACTACTCGGTGGGCAAGAAGCAGCTCTCCGAGATCGTCAACGACCTGGCCGAGCGTTACCCCAAGGTCATCGTGGCGGCGACGCTCGACAACCTGAAGGCGTCCGGCTTCTACTGGGCGACCCGTTCCGGTGTCACCGTGGCCATCTCCGACGTCGTCGTTCCCGAGGCGAAGAAGGAGATCGTCCGCGGCTACGAGGCGCAGGACGAGAAGGTCCAGAAGCAGTACGAGCGCGGTCTGATCACCAAGGAAGAGCGCACTCAGGAGCTCATCGCGATCTGGACCAAGGCGACCAACGAGGTTGCCGAGGCGATGAACGAGAACTTCCCCAAGACCAACCCCATCTTCATGATGGTTGACTCGGGTGCCCGAGGAAACATGATGCAGATGCGGCAGATCGCCGGTATGCGTGGTCTGGTGTCGAACGCGAAGAACGAGACCATCCCGCGTCCGATCAAGGCGTCCTTCCGTGAGGGCCTGTCCGTGCTGGAGTACTTCATCTCCACGCACGGTGCCCGTAAGGGTCTGGCGGACACCGCTCTGCGTACCGCCGACTCGGGTTACCTCACCCGTCGTCTGGTGGACGTCTCGCAGGACGTCATCATCCGCGAGGAGGACTGCGGCACCGAGCGTGGCCTCAAGCTCCACATCGCGGAGCGCGGCGCGGACGGCGTGCTGCGCAAGGCGGACGACGTCGAGACGTCCGTGTACGCGCGCTGCCTCGCCGAGGACATCGTCGTCGACGGCAAGGTGCTGGCCCCGGCCGGCACCGACCTGGGCGACGTGCTCATCGACGAGCTGGTCAAGAACGGCGTCTCGGAGGTCAAGACCCGCTCGGTCCTGACCTGTGAGTCCGCCGTCGGCACCTGCGCGATGTGCTACGGCCGTTCGCTGGCCACCGGCAAGCTGGTCGACATCGGTGAGGCGGTCGGCATCATCGCCGCCCAGTCCATCGGTGAGCCCGGTACCCAGCTGACGATGCGTACCTTCCACACCGGTGGTGTGGCGGGTGACGACATCACCCAGGGTCTGCCCCGTGTCGTCGAGCTCTTCGAGGCCCGTACCCCGAAGGGTGTCGCCCCGATCTCCGAGGCCTCCGGCCGCGTGCGGATCGAGGAGACCGAGAAGACCAAGAAGCTCGTCGTCACCCCGGACGACGGCAGCGACGAGACGGCGTTCCCGATCTCCAAGCGTGCCAAGGTCCTGGTCCGCGAGGGCGACCACGTCGAGGTGGGCCAGCAGCTCACCGTGGGTGCCACCAACCCGCACGACGTGCTGCGCATCCTGGGTCAGCGTGCCGTCCAGGTCCACCTGGTCGGTGAGGTCCAGAAGGTCTACAACTCGCAGGGTGTGTCGATTCACGACAAGCACATCGAGATCATCATCCGGCAGATGCTCCGCCGTGTGACGATCATCGAGTCGGGCGACGCGGAGCTGCTGCCCGGCGAGCTGGTCGAGCGCTCGAAGTTCGAGACCGAGAACCGTCGTGTGGTCCAGGAGGGCGGTCACCCGGCCTCCGGTCGTCCGCAGCTGATGGGTATCACCAAGGCCTCGCTGGCGACGGAGTCCTGGCTGTCGGCCGCCTCCTTCCAGGAGACGACCCGAGTCCTGACGGATGCGGCGATCAACGCCAAGTCCGACAGCCTCATCGGCCTCAAGGAGAACGTCATCATCGGTAAGCTCATCCCGGCCGGTACGGGTCTGTCCCGCTACCGCAACATCCGGGTCGAGCCGACCGAGGAGGCCAAGGCCGCGATGTACTCGGCCGTCGGCTACGACGACATCGACTACTCGCCGTTCGGCACGGGCTCCGGCCAGGCCGTTCCGCTGGAGGACTACGACTACGGTCCGTACAACCAGTAAGCGAGCAGCTTGAGGGGCGGCCACTCCATGCCGGGGTGGCCGCCCCTCGGCGTTGTCCGGCGCTTCGCCGTGCGCTCGCGCCGGCCCGCCTGGCACGGTCACAGGGGCCGCCCCCGCACGGGGCACGGAGGCGGGGCCTGGCGCGGTCACAGGGGCTGCCGTACGAGGGGCCTGGCGCGGTCACAGGGGCTTGCCGTACCGGCCTCTGGGGGGTTGGGCCTGTGGAGTGACGCTGACGCTCTCCGGTGGCGTTCAGGGGCTGTCGTCGCCGGGCGGCGGTGGGGGCGGTGTGGTGGCCGCCGATGTGCGCGGACGGGGTATTCGAAGATCACCTAGCGAGCGGGGACTTGACATGTTTCGCTGGAGGGAGCCCCCGAGCCCCATTTGTTTTGACCGCAGCGTATGAGGTAGGTACGCTCAGACCTTGTGCCTGGGGTGTGCCCTGGCTCCTGTGCGTGCCTGTGAACCGCACGGCGAGCCGCGACTGGCCACCGTAATTCGCGTCCTTTCCGCCTTGCGGCGGGAGTCTGGCGGATTCGACACACCCGACCGCGTGGGTCGGCGATGTTTCAGGTTAGCTGTACCTATCGGCACACAGAAACCGGAGAAGTAGTGCCTACGATCCAGCAGCTGGTCCGTAAGGGCCGGCAGGACAAGGTCGAAAAGAACAAGACGCCCGCACTTGAGGGTTCCCCTCAGCGTCGTGGCGTCTGCACGCGTGTGTTCACGACCACCCCGAAGAAGCCGAACTCGGCCCTGCGTAAGGTCGCGCGTGTGCGTCTGACCAGCGGGATCGAGGTCACCGCTTACATTCCGGGTGAGGGACACAACCTGCAGGAGCACTCCATCGTGCTCGTGCGCGGCGGCCGTGTGAAGGACCTGCCGGGTGTTCGCTACAAGATCATCCGTGGCTCCCTCGACACCCAGGGTGTCAAGAACCGCAAGCAGGCCCGTTCCCGCTACGGCGCCAAGAAGGAGAAGTAAGAATGCCTCGTAAGGGCCCCGCCCCGAAGCGCCCGGTCATCATCGACCCGGTCTACGGTTCTCCTCTGGTGACGTCGCTCATCAACAAGGTGCTGCTGAACGGCAAGCGCTCCACCGCCGAGCGCATCGTCTACGGCGCCATGGAGGGTCTGCGTGAGAAGACGGGCAACGACCCGATCATCACGCTGAAGCGCGCGCTGGAGAACATCAAGCCGACCCTCGAGGTCAAGTCCCGCCGTGTCGGTGGTGCGACGTACCAGGTTCCGATCGAGGTCAAGCCCGGTCGTGCCAACACGCTCGCGCTGCGCTGGCTGGTCGGTTACTCCCGCGCCCGTCGCGAGAAGACCATGACCGAGCGTCTGCTCAACGAGCTTCTCGACGCCTCCAACGGCCTGGGTGCCGCTGTGAAGAAGCGCGAGGACACGCACAAGATGGCCGAGTCCAACAAGGCCTTCGCGCACTACCGCTGGTAGTCGCTACCCACATCGAGACCGAGAGAAGACTGAAGCCTTATGGCTACCACTTCACTTGACCTGGCCAAGGTCCGCAACATCGGGATCATGGCCCACATCGACGCGGGCAAGACGACCACCACCGAGCGGATCCTGTTCTACACCGGTGTGTCGTACAAGATCGGTGAGGTCCACGACGGCGCTGCCACCATGGACTGGATGGAGCAGGAGCAGGAGCGTGGCATCACGATCACCTCTGCTGCCACCACCTGTCACTGGCCGCTGGAAGACGTCGACCACACCATCAACATCATCGACACCCCGGGGCACGTCGACTTCACCGTCGAGGTGGAGCGCTCCCTGCGTGTGCTCGACGGTGCCGTGACGGTGTTCGACGGCGTCGCCGGCGTTGAGCCCCAGTCCGAGACGGTGTGGCGTCAGGCGGACCGCTACGGCGTCCCGCGTATCTGCTTCGTCAACAAGCTCGACCGCACCGGTGCCGAGTTCCACCGCTGCGTCGACATGATCTCTGACCGCCTGGGCGCTCAGCCGATCGTGATGCAGCTGCCGATCGGTGCCGAGGCCGACTTCAAGGGCGTCATCGACCTCGTGACGATGAAGGCCCTGGTCTGGTCCGCCGAGGCCACCAAGGGCGAGATGTACGACATCGTCGACATCCCGGACACGCACACCGAGGCTGCCGAGGAGTACCGCGGCAAGCTGCTCGAGGCCGTGGCCGAGAACGACGAAGAGATCATGGAGCTGTACCTGGAGGGCGAGGAGCCTTCCGTGGAGCAGCTGTACGCCGCGATCCGTCGTATCACCATCGCGTCCGGCAAGGGCACCGGCACCACCGTGACCCCGGTGTTCTGTGGCACCGCGTTCAAGAACAAGGGCGTTCAGCCCCTGCTCGACGCGGTCGTGCGCTACCTGCCTTCCCCCGTTGACATCGAGGCCATCGAGGGCCACGACGTCAAGGACCCCGAGGTCGTCGTCAAGCGCAAGCCGTCCGACGAGGAGCCCCTCTCGGCGCTGGCGTTCAAGATCATGAGCGACCCGCACCTCGGCAAGCTCACCTTCGTCCGGGTGTACTCGGGCCGCCTGGAGTCCGGCTCTTCGGTGCTGAACTCCGTCAAGGGCAAGAAGGAGCGCATCGGCAAGATCTACCGCATGCACGCGAACAAGCGTGAGGAGATCGACTCGGTGGGCGCCGGCGACATCGTCGCCGTGATGGGCCTCAAGCAGACCACCACCGGTGAGACGCTGAGCGACGACAAGAAGCCGGTCATCCTGGAGTCCATGGACTTCCCGGCGCCGGTCATCCAGGTCGCCATCGAGCCCAAGTCCAAGGGTGACCAGGAGAAGCTGGGTGTCGCCATCCAGCGTCTCGCGGAGGAGGACCCCTCCTTCCAGGTTCACACCAACGAGGAGACCGGCCAGACCATCATCGGTGGTATGGGCGAGCTGCACCTCGAGGTGCTGGTCGACCGCATGCGCCGTGAGTTCAAGGTCGAGGCGAACGTCGGCAAGCCGCAGGTCGCCTACCGTGAGACGATCCGCAAGGCCGTCGAGCGCGTGGACTACACGCACAAGAAGCAGACCGGTGGTACCGGTCAGTTCGCGAAGGTGCAGATCGCGATCGAGCCCATCGAGGGCGGCGACGCGTCGTACGAGTTCGTGAACAAGGTGACCGGTGGTCGTATCCCGAAGGAGTACATCCCTTCGGTCGACGCCGGTGCGCAGGAGGCCATGCAGTTCGGCATCCTCGCCGGTTACGAGATGACCGGCGTGCGCGTCACCCTGCTCGACGGTGCCTACCACGAGGTCGACTCCTCCGAGCTCGCCTTCAAGATCGCCGGCTCGCAGGCCTTCAAGGAGGCCGCGCGCAAGGCTTCGCCCGTGCTGCTCGAGCCGATGATGGCCGTTGAGGTCACCACGCCCGAGGACTACATGGGTGACGTCATCGGCGACATCAACTCCCGCCGTGGCCAGATCCAGGCCATGGAGGAGCGGGCTGGTGCCCGCGTCGTGAAGGGCCTCGTGCCCCTGTCGGAGATGTTCGGCTACGTCGGCGACCTCCGCAGCAAGACGTCGGGTCGCGCAAGCTACTCGATGCAGTTCGACTCCTACGCCGAGGTTCCGCGGAACGTCGCCGAGGAGATCATCGCGAAGGCCAAGGGCGAGTAACGCACCGCGTTAACACGCCGTAGGCTTGACTCCGGAGCCTCCAGGGGCATTCCCCCGCAAACGCGGACGGGCTGCCCCCGGGTTCCGGGCCTTTACAGCAAAGATCACCTGGCGCCGATGAAGTAAGGCGTACAGAACCACTCCACAGGAGGACCCCAGTGGCGAAGGCGAAGTTCGAGCGGACTAAGCCGCACGTCAACATCGGCACCATCGGTCACATCGACCACGGTAAGACGACCCTCACGGCCGCCATTACCAAGGTGCTGCACGACGCGTACCCGGACCTGAACGAGGCCACCCCGTTCGACAACATCGACAAGGCGCCCGAGGAGCGCCAGCGCGGTATCACCATCTCCATCGCGCACGTCGAGTACCAGACCGAGGCGCGTCACTACGCCCACGTCGACTGCCCTGGTCACGCGGACTACATCAAGAACATGATCACCGGTGCCGCGCAGATGGACGGCGCGATCCTGGTGGTCGCCGCCACCGACGGCCCGATGCCGCAGACCAAGGAGCACGTGCTCCTGGCCCGTCAGGTCGGCGTTCCGTACATCGTCGTCGCCCTGAACAAGGCCGACATGGTGGACGACGAGGAGATCCTGGAGCTCGTCGAGCTCGAGGTCCGTGAGCTCCTCTCCGAGTACGAGTTCCCCGGCGACGACGTTCCGGTCGTCAAGGTCTCCGCGCTCAAGGCCCTCGAGGGCGAGCAGGAGTGGGTGGACTCGGTCCTCAACCTGATGAAGGCCGTCGACGAGTCGATCCCGCAGCCGGAGCGCGACGTCGACAAGCCGTTCCTCATGCCCATCGAGGACGTCTTCACGATCACCGGTCGCGGTACGGTCGTCACCGGCCGTATCGAGCGTGGTGTCCTGAAGGTCAACGAGACCGTGGACATCATCGGCATCAAGACCGAGAAGACCACCACCACGGTCACCGGTATCGAGATGTTCCGCAAGCTGCTCGACGAGGGCCAGGCCGGTGAGAACGTCGGTCTGCTGCTCCGCGGCATCAAGCGCGAGGACGTCGAGCGCGGCCAGGTCATCATCAAGCCGGGCTCGGTCACCCCGCACACCTCGTTCGAGGCCCAGGCCTACATCCTGTCCAAGGACGAGGGCGGCCGTCACACGCCGTTCTTCAACAACTACCGGCCGCAGTTCTACTTCCGTACGACGGACGTGACCGGCGTCGTGACCCTCCCCGAGGGCACCGAGATGGTCATGCCGGGTGACAACACCGAGATGACGGTGGAGCTCATCCAGCCCGTCGCCATGGAAGAGGGCCTGAAGTTCGCCATCCGTGAGGGTGGTCGCACGGTGGGCGCCGGCCAGGTCACCAAGATCAACAAGTAAGTTCCGCTTGCTTGAGGGTCACTGCCTGACCTGAGGTCTCCGACCTACGAGAGGCCCGTACGACTTCGGTCGTACGGGCCTCTTCGGCGTTTCGGGAGGCGGTGCCGGGCGCGCTCAGGGGCGGCCGTGGCCCGGAAGGGGAGTGAAGGCGGCAGCTGCTTCGTCAGGAGGTGGGCCAGGAGGGCGGCTGGGCGGGGGCCAGGGGCTCCATGGCGATGGTGACACCCCAGCGGCCGGCGAGAGCTTCCACGAGGACGGGGCGCCCGGTCTCGAACCCGCGGCGGCCCCGGATCCTTGATGGGCGCCAGGGCAAGAACGCGGACGGCCCCGCCTCACCGTCGCCCCGGCCGCCTCGACCGACTTCGTCACGTACGCCTCACGGGATGCCTAGATCGTCGTAAAGGAAGCGACAAAGTCGCAGCTCAACGCCCTTACCGCCGACGGTGGTTTGTTAGCGTGACGCGAGCACGCCAGAGTCGCAGACGGGGGTAGGCATCGTGGCAGGAAGCGGCGGCGAGTCCGCCATGGGCATGCGGTTGAACCATGTGCCGGACGGCCCGGGCGGGGGCGGGCCGGCGGGTGGACAGCCGGATCTCGCGTCCTCACCCGCAGCGAAGAAGGACGCGGCGGACACCCTCCACAAGGACATCTGGCCGGGCACGAAGACCGCGGGGGGCTGGGCGGACGAGGAGACGGGCGCCGTGCTGAAGGCGTTCGACGCCAAGGACGGGCACGGCTGGCTCGTATCCGGTGCCGTGAGCAAGGCGCACAAGACCTGGGAACGACAGGTCCAGGGTTTCCTGAACCGGCTGTCGCAGGACGAGGCAGCTCTCCGGGCCGACAACACCGTGATGGCCGGGACCGACTTCGGAGTGCGCGCGGGGATGCGCAAGGTGTCGGTGTTCGACACGTACTCGACGCCCCCCACCCACTGACGGACAGGCGAAGCCGCTCGCACCACCACACTCGACGGGGACCCCATGCCGACCTACCACGAGATCCTGACGACCGACCTGACCGCACTCACCACGGCCGCCGAACGCTGGGACGGCATGGCGGCGGAACTCCACAAGCAGGAGACCGCGTACCGGCGTGACGTGCACGGAATCACGCTGAGTCCGGCGTGGGCGGGGCAGAGTCAGCAGGTCGCCAACATGCGCTTCGGTAACAGGATCAAGGAATACCAGGACGCCCAGACGGAGGCGAAGGCGATCGCCTCGCTACTGCGGGACGCACACGCGCAGTTCGTGGATCTGCGCAAGGCGCTGGAGGGGGAACGCGACCACGCGATCGCCTCGGACATGAAGGTGTCGGACCAAGGCGTGGTCTCGCTCGATCCCGACAAACTCAGTGCGCGGGACCGTCAGTTGTTGGAGACGGACACCGACTACGGCAGCAGAGTCCGGAAGGCCGTCGCCTCCTGGCAGGCTCAGATCGATCAGTGCGTGAGGAACGTCGACGACGCCGACAAGGGCACCGAGGCCGCCTTCAAGGCCGTCGTCGTCGACTCCGACATCAACGACGGGACGCTCGACGGGTTCAACGGCAAGGCACAGGGCGACATCGAGACGTACGAGGCCCAGGGGGCGGACGACATCGCCCGGCGGGTCGCTGACGGCGCCAAGGTCTCCGCCGCGGACCTGGCCGAACTGCAGCGCGCCTTGCGGGACAACAAGGGTGACAAGGCGTTCAACCAGACCTTCCTGAACGGGCTGGGTCCGGACGGCACTCTCAAGCTCGCGAACAGGCTCGATGACCTGGCGTACTTCGCCGACACCAAGAACAAGAGCAGCTACCTGGAGATCAACGGCGGCCTTGCGGACTCTCTGGCGGTCGCTACCCGGGTGCCCGATTTCAAGGACTCCGAGGGCAGACACCTGCGCTTCGGGACCGCCGCCTACAACGAGGCGTTCCAGGCGTGGACGAAGACCGACGACGCGAGGTTCTACGACAAGTGGCGGGCGGACTTGCGTGAGCACGGCGACGACAAGTACGCCCTCGAAGCGGCGGCCGGCAAGATAGCCGTCGGCCGCGGGCACGGCCAGGAGATCCGCGGGTACCAGAGTCTGGCCACACTCATGCGGCAGGGGCACGGCTACTGCCCGCAGTTCGTCGCGGACGTCACCGACGACATGATCGCCATGGAGAAGAAGGACCCGAACGTCTGGGACCTCTATGGCACGTTCAGCAAGGATGACGGCGACGGCTGGTTCGCGAACGATCCCGTCGACGGGGCCCTCGAAGTCATGTCCCGTACCCCGGAAGGGGCTGCCGGCTACCTCGATCCCGGCACGGCTGCGGGGAAGGAACGTTTCGACTACCTGCTCGGTCACGGCGACGGCAGCCGTGACTGGAACATCGTCAACACCTCGACCGATGTGGGCAAGGTCGAGGGTGTCGGCGCCGATACGCAGGACACGGACGAGCGGAGAGGACTGGGTGACGCCCTGACCGCCGCGGCCACCGGGATCGACCCGCAGGGGTCACGCCCGGTGGGACCGACGACGCACACGGAGGCGAACGATCGGGTCTTCGTGCACGCGCTGGACGTCCTGTCCGGACAGGGGGACGACATGCCGTCCTCGCTGCGCGACACCATGGCGAAGGTCATGACCAACCACGGTCACGAGACCTACGTGGCGATGAGCGACGCGAGCGGCAAGCGCCATCCTGACGTCGGCCCCACGCTGGACCAGAAGCAGGTCATGGAGATGACCAAGCAGATCTCCCGGAGTCAGCACTCCTACGGCCTGCTCCACGAAGGTATGAACTACGCCATCATGGATGACATCCACGACAGCTCGCGACGGCCGGAGGACACCCTCAGTTCGGCCGGATACGCCGTCGGATTCATGGAGGACGCCCGGTACGCCGCGCTCAAGGGCGATCAGCACGACTACACCTGGGACAAGGCGTGGAGCTATCACGCCCTGGGTGGTGCGCTGAACTTCATACCGGTGTACGGCGATATGGCCCAGCGCGGAGCGGACGTGCTCACCAGCGCCTGGGTCATGGATGAGCAGCAGCACCAGGCCGACAAACTGACCAGCGACAGTCAGCAGACCTACTATCTGCGCCGGAACCAGCTCAACTCCATCGCCGATCAGTGGCACGCGGTCAACTCCGACTGGGCGGCCGGCCACCCGGGGTATTCGGCCGACGACGGGGTGTACAAGCAGATCGAAGGCTGGGCCAACGACGGTGGCAGCCAGTTCCGTGGGATGGCGGGAATACATTGACGGGGAAAATCAGGTCGACTGTGCCGTTGCTCCTCTGCGGGGCCTCTGTGGCGCTTGTGGCCGGTTGCGGTACGGCGCGGCCGGGCATTCCCGCCGACTTCTGCCATGTCCCCGCTGACTCGTCGGCCTTGTCGGCCCTTGTTCCGGACGGCGACAGCCTCGAACAGAAGTACACGCCCTTCGCGTCCCGGCGCGGCGCCCAGTGCGACCTCAGCGTGGACGGCCGTGACGTCCTGTCCGTCGCCGTACGGCACTGGGACCGGGCACCGGATCCGACGGACTGGGACACAGTGGGAGCGCCGTACCGGCATGCCGCCCAGCGCAAGGTCGCGTTTCCGGGGCACGCCTCGATCGGGAGCGACCGTGCCGTGGTCGAGGCGGCGTGCGACACCGGGACCGGGTACATGTCCTTCGTGGTCGACTTCTGGGGCGACCGCGTCGAGGACACACCCGAGGGCTACAGAAAACTGCAGCGGTTCGTCGACGTTTTCGTTCCCGAGCAGACCAAGAAGTTCGGCTGCACCAACTAGGGGCCCCGGACTCGGACGCGTCCGGGTTTGACCTACGTCACTCTCGGGGTAATCTCTACGACTCGATTGGCGGTCTGCCTGCCCCATATGGCAGACTGTCGGAGTTGCTCGGTCGAGTGTTGATGCTGCGCGCCTCCCGCCGGGAGGGCCGGAAGCGAGTCCCACAGTACTCGTCGCCTTAACTGCCATCACGGCAGCGCTGGGGCGGACGTACGGGAATCTTTCGGGAAGTGCGGTGCGGCACCGGCCAGGCACCCGGTGGGCCTGAGGTCCCCGGTCCGCGGTTTCCGGAAGGGCCGTGTGCGTTCCGCAGGGATGTTCGGACAAGGGACATCTGTGTCAGCGGAAGCGCGACACACCCGACCGCGTGGGTCGGAGAATCGACGGCAGCAGAAGGAATCCGCCGGGTTCCAGAGCGTAAGAGAGACAGGACTACTGAGTAGCCATGGCGGGACAGAAGATCCGCATCCGGCTCAAGGCCTACGACCACGAGGTCATCGACTCCTCGGCGAAGAAGATCGTCGAGACGGTGACCCGCACTGGTGCGTCGGTCGCGGGCCCGGTGCCGCTGCCCACTGAGAAGAACGTGTACTGCGTCATCAAGTCGCCGCACAAGTACAAGGACTCGCGCGAGCACTTCGAGATGCGCACGCACAAGCGCCTGATCGACATTCTCGACCCGACCCCCAAGACCGTTGACTCTCTGATGCGACTCGACCTCCCGGCCGGTGTCGACATCGAGATCAAGCTCTGAGGGCTGGTGATCTGAGAATGGCTAAGCAGATCAAGGGCATCCTGGGCGAGAAGCTCGGCATGACGCAGGTGTGGGACGAGAACAACCGTGTTGTTCCGGTCACCGTCGTCAAGGCCGGCCCCAACGTCGTCACCCAGGTCCGCACGAACGACGTCGACGGCTACGAGTCCGTCCAGATCGCGTTCGGCGAGATCGACCCGCGCAAGGTGAACAAGCCCCTCAAGGGCCACTTCGCCAAGGCCGACGTCACTCCCCGCCGCCACCTCGTCGAGATCCGTACCGCTGACGCCAGCGAGTACACCCTCGGCCAGGAGATCACCGCCGAGGTGTTCGAGGCCGGCATCAAGGTCGACGTGACCGGCAAGAGCAAGGGCAAGGGCTTCGCCGGTGTCATGAAGCGTCACAACTTCAAGGGCCTCGGCGCCGGACACGGCACCCAGCGCAAGCACCGCTCGCCCGGTTCCATCGGTGGCTGCGCCACCCCGGGCCGCGTGTTCAAGGGCCTCCGCATGGCGGGTCGTATGGGCAACGAGCGGGTCACCACCCAGAACCTGACCGTCCACGCCGTTGACGCGGAGAAGGGTCTGCTGCTCATCAAGGGCGCGGTTCCCGGTCCGAACGGCGGCCTCGTCCTGGTCCGCACCGCGGCCAAGGGGGCCTGAGGTAACCGATGAGCACTGTTGACATCCTTTCGCCGGTGGGCGACAAGGCCGGTTCCGTCGAGCTCCCCGCGGAGATCTTCGACGTGGAGAAGATCAGCATCCCGCTGATCCACCAGGTCGTCGTCGCGCAGCTGGCCGCTGCCCGCCAGGGCACGCACAAGACCAAGACCCGTGGCGAAGTCCGCGGCGGTGGCAAGAAGCCGTACCGCCAGAAGGGCACCGGCCGCGCCCGTCAGGGCTCGACCCGCGCGCCGCAGTTCGCCGGTGGTGGCGTTGTGCACGGTCCCGTGCCGCGTGACTACTCGCAGCGCACCCCGAAGAAGATGAAGGCCGCGGCCCTGCGCCACGCCCTCACCGACCGGGCGCGTCACAACCGCATCCACGTCGTCTCCGGCGTGGTCGAGGGCGCGAACCCCAGCACCAAGGCCGCCAAGAGCCTGTTCGGCAAGATCAGCGAGCGCAAGAACCTGCTCCTGGTCGTCGAGCGCGCCGACGAGGCCGCGTGGCTGTCCGCCCGCAACCTGCCCCAGGTCCACATCCTGGAGCCGGGCCAGCTGAACACGTACGACGTTCTCGTCTCGGACGACGTGGTCTTCACCCAGGCCGCTTTCGAGTCCTTCGTGTCTGGCCCCAAGGCCGCTGACACCGAAGGGAGCGAGGCCTGATGGCTACGCGTCACCCGAGCATTGCCTCGAAGGCTGCCAAGGCCGCCAAGGCCGCGCGCGTCGCCAAGGCGCGTCGCCACGCCACCGAGGGCAAGAACACCGTCGAGACCCCGCTGAGCAAGTCCTTCACGGACCCCCGTGACGTGCTGCTCAAGCCGGTCGTCTCGGAGAAGAGCTACGCGCTCCTCGACGAGAACAAGTACACGTTCGTCGTCGCCCCGGGCGCCAACAAGACCCAGATCAAGCAGGCCGTCCAGGCGGTCTTCGACGTCAAGGTCACCGGGGTCAACACGATCAACCGCCAGGGCAAGCGCAAGCGCACGAAGACCGGCTTCGGTCAGCGTGCCGGCAGCAAGCGTGCGATCGTGACCCTCGCCGAGGGCGACCGTATCGACATCTTCGGCGGTCCGACCGCCTAAGGGCGGTCCGGATCGTCCGATATCGGACGAGGACTGAGAAATGGGAATCCGCAAGTACAAGCCGACTACGCCGGGCCGTCGTGGCGCCAGCGTCGCCGACTTCGTCGAGGTCACGCGGTCCACGCCGGAGAAGTCGCTGGTCCGCCCGCTGCACAGCAAGGGCGGCCGTAACAACGCCGGTCGTGTGACCGTTCGCCACCAGGGTGGCGGACACAAGCGCGCCTACCGCGTGATCGACTTCCGTCGTCACGACAAGGACGGCGTGCCGGCGAAGGTCGCGCACATCGAGTACGACCCCAACCGCACCGCGCGCATCGCGCTGCTGCACTACGCCGACGGCGAGAAGCGCTACATCCTCGCCCCGCGCAACCTGCAGCAGGGTGACCGTGTCGAGAACGGTCCCGGGGCCGACATCAAGCCGGGCAACAACCTGGCCCTCCGCAACATCCCGGTCGGTACCACGATCCACGCGATCGAGCTCCGTCCCGGTGGCGGTGCCAAGTTCGCCCGCTCCGCCGGTGCCTCCGTGCAGCTGCTCGCGAAGGAGGGCTCGATGGCCCACCTGCGCATGCCGTCCGGTGAGATCCGCCTGGTCGACGTCCGCTGCCGCGCCACCATCGGCGAGGTCGGCAACGCCGAGCAGAGCAACATCAACTGGGGCAAGGCGGGCCGCAAGCGGTGGCTGGGCGTTCGCCCGACCGTCCGTGGTGTGGTCATGAACCCGGTTGACCACCCGCACGGTGGTGGTGAGGGCCGGACCTCCGGTGGTCGCCACCCTGTGTCCCCGTGGGGCAAGAAGGAAGGCCGTACTCGTTCGCCCAAGAAGGCGTCGAACAAGTACATCGTCCGCCGCCGCAAGACGAACAAGAAGCGCTAAGGACGGGTTGAGATGCCTCGTAGCTTGAAGAAGGGACCCTTCGTCGACGACCACCTGATCAAGAAGGTGGACACGCAGAACGAAGCGGGCTCTAAGAACGTCATCAAGACCTGGTCCCGTCGCTCGATGATCGTCCCGGCCATGCTCGGTCACACGATCGCGGTGCACAACGGCAAGACCCACATCCCGGTGTTCGTCACCGAGTCGATGGTCGGCCACAAGCTCGGCGAGTTCTCGCCGACTCGCACCTTCCGGGGCCACGTCAAGGATGACCGGAAGTCGAAGCGCCGCTAGTAGCGGATCGCATTCAGACACGTAAGTAACTGAAGGGACAACCATGGAAGCCAGGGCCCAGGCGCGGTACATCCGCGTCACGCCCATGAAGGCCCGCCGCGTGGTGGACCTCATCCGTGGCATGGACGCCACGGAGGCCCAGGCTGTTCTGCGATTCGCTCCGCAGGCAGCCTCCGTGCCGGTCGGCAAGGTGCTCGACAGCGCCATCGCCAACGCCGCGCACAACTACGACCACACCGACGCCGACAGCCTCTACATCTCCGAGGCGTACGTCGACGAGGGTCCGACCCTGAAGCGGTTCCGTCCGCGTGCCCAGGGCCGTGCCTACCGGATCCGCAAGCGGACCAGCCACATCACCGTGGTCGTCAGCAGCAAGGAAGGAACCCGGTAATGGGCCAGAAGGTAAACCCGCACGGGTTCCGGCTCGGTGTCACGACCGACTTCAAGTCGCGTTGGTACGCCGACAAGCTGTACAAGGACTACGTCAAGGAAGACGTCGCCATCCGTCGGATGATGACGTCCGGCATGGAGCGCGCCGGTATCTCGAAGGTGGAGATCGAGCGCACCCGTGACCGCGTGCGTGTGGACATCCACACCGCTCGTCCGGGCATCGTCATCGGCCGCCGTGGCGCCGAGGCCGACCGCATCCGCGGTGACCTCGAGAAGCTCACGGGCAAGCAGGTCCAGCTGAACATCCTCGAGGTCAAGAACCCCGAGACCGACGCTCAGCTGGTTGCTCAGGCCGTCGCCGAGCAGCTCTCCTCCCGCGTCTCCTTCCGTCGGGCCATGCGCAAGAGCATGCAGTCCGCCATGAAGGCCGGCGCCAAGGGCATCAAGATCCAGTGCGGTGGCCGCCTCGGCGGCGCCGAGATGTCCCGCTCGGAGTTCTACCGCGAGGGCCGTGTGCCCCTGCACACGCTCCGTGCGAACGTGGACTACGGCTTCTTCGAGGCCAAGACGACCTTCGGCCGCATCGGCGTGAAGGTCTGGATCTACAAGGGCGACGTGAAGAACATCGCCGAGGTCCGCGCCGAGAACGCTGCGGCCCGTGCGGGTAACCGCCCGGCCCGTGGCGGTGCCGACCGCCCGGCCCGTGGTGGCCGTGGTGGCGAGCGGCGCGGTCGCAAGCCGCAGCAGGCTGCCGGCGCCGAGGCCCCCAAGGCCGAGGCTCCCGCGTCCGCTCCGGCTGAGAGCACCGGAACGGAGGCCTGACCGAAATGCTGATCCCCCGTAGGGTCAAGCACCGCAAGCAGCACCACCCGAAGCGCCGTGGTCAGGCCAAGGGCGGTACGACGGTTGCGTTCGGCGAGTACGGCATCCAGGCCCTCACGCCGGCGTACGTGACCAACCGCCAGATCGAGGCGGCCCGTATCGCCATGACCCGCCACATCAAGCGTGGCGGCAAGGTCTGGATCAACATCTACCCGGACCGCCCGCTCACGAAGAAGCCTGCCGAGACCCGCATGGGTTCCGGTAAGGGTTCTCCGGAGTGGTGGATCGCGAACGTGCACCCGGGTCGGGTCATGTTCGAGCTGTCCTACCCCAACGAGAAGATCGCCCGTGAGGCGCTGACCCGTGCGGCCCACAAGCTGCCGATGAAGTGCCGGATCGTCAAGCGCGAGGCAGGTGAAGCGTGATGTCGGCCGGTACCAAGGCGTCCGAGCTGCGCGAGCTGGGCAACGAGGAGCTTCTGGCGAAGCTCCGCGAGGCCAAGGAAGAGCTGTTCAACCTCCGCTTCCAGGCGGCGACCGGTCAGCTCGAGAACCACGGTCGGCTGAAGGCCGTCCGTAAGGACATCGCGCGGATCTACACCCTGATGCGTGAGCGCGAGCTGGGCATCGAGACGGTGGAGAGCGCCTGATGAGCGAGAGCAACGTGACTGAGAACACCGAAGCCCGTGGCTTCCGTAAGACCCGTGAGGGTCTCGTCGTCAGCGACAAGATGGACAAGACCGTCGTCGTCGCTGTCGAGGACCGTGTGAAGCACGCGCTGTACGGCAAGGTCATCCGCCGTACGAACAAGCTCAAGGCCCACGACGAGCAGAACGCCGCGGGTGTCGGCGACCGCGTCCTCCTCATGGAGACCCGGCCGCTGTCCGCGACGAAGCGCTGGCGCGTCGTCGAGATCCTCGAGAAGGCCAAGTAATTCCTGCGGGCAAACCCGCAGGTCAGTTCCGCCAGGCTCGGCAGGGGCCCTCGCTCTGAGGCCCCTGCCGGGAACCGGCAGACGATCAGGAGATAGACGTGATCCAGCAGGAGTCGCGACTGCGCGTCGCCGACAACACTGGTGCGAAGGAAATCCTTTGCATCCGTGTGCTCGGTGGCTCCGGTCGCCGCTACGCGGGCATCGGTGACGTCATCGTCGCCACCGTCAAGGACGCGATCCCCGGTGGCAACGTGAAGAAGGGTGACGTCGTCAAGGCGGTCATCGTTCGCACCGTCAAGGAGCGCCGCCGTCCGGACGGCTCGTACATTCGCTTCGACGAGAACGCCGCCGTCATTCTGAAGAACGACGGCGACCCTCGCGGCACCCGTATCTTCGGCCCCGTCGGCCGTGAGCTGCGCGAGAAGAAGTTCATGAAGATCATCTCGCTCGCGCCGGAGGTGCTGTAAGCATGAAGATCAAGAAGGGCGACCTGGTCCAGGTCATCACCGGTAAGGACAAGGGCAAGCAGGGCAAGGTCATTGCCGCTTACCCGCGCGACGAGCGTGTCCTGGTCGAGGGTGTCAACCGGGTCAAGAAGCACACCAAGGCCGGCCCGACCGCCAGCGGTTCGCAGGCCGGCGGCATCGTCACGACCGAGGCGCCGATCCACGTCTCCAACGTCCAGCTGGTCGTTGAGAAGGACGGCAACAAGGTTGTCACGCGTGTCGGTTACCGCTTCGACGACGAGGGCAACAAGATCCGCGTTGCCAAGCGGACGGGTGAGGACATCTGATGGCTACCACCACCACTCCGCGTCTCAAGACGAAGTACCGCGAAGAGATCGCGGGCAAGCTGCGTGACGAGTTCAAGTACGAGAACGTCATGCAGGTTCCCGGCCTCGTCAAGATCGTGGTCAACATGGGTGTCGGCGACGCCGCCCGTGACTCGAAGCTGATCGAGGGCGCGATCCGCGACCTGACCACCATCACCGGTCAGAAGCCGGCCGTCACCAAGGCCCGCAAGTCCATCGCGCAGTTCAAGCTGCGTGAGGGCCAGCCGATCGGTGCCCACGTCACGCTTCGTGGCGACCGCATGTGGGAGTTCCTGGACCGCACCCTGTCGCTCGCGCTGCCGCGCATCCGCGACTTCCGCGGCCTGTCCCCCAAGCAGTTCGACGGCCGTGGCAACTACACCTTCGGTCTCACGGAGCAGGTCATGTTCCACGAGATCGACCAGGACAAGATCGACCGCACCCGGGGTATGGACATCACCGTGGTGACCACGGCGACCAACGACGCTGAGGGCCGTGCGCTCCTTCGTCACCTCGGCTTCCCCTTCAAGGAGGCGTGAGCGAGATGGCGAAGAAGGCTCTGATCGCTAAGGCTGCTCGCAAGCCCAAGTTCGGTGTGCGCGGCTACACCCGCTGCCAGCGCTGCGGTCGTCCGCACTCCGTGTACCGCAAGTTCGGCCTCTGCCGCGTGTGCCTTCGTGAGATGGCTCACCGTGGCGAGCTGCCGGGCGTGACCAAGAGCTCCTGGTAATCCCCGTAACAAGGGATTCCTGAAGCTCTCGGTAAGCATCTGGGTCGGCAGGGGCCCTTCACCACATGCCGTAGGCTTGTGGGGTTGGGCGCCTGCCGCGCCCGTACGACTTACTACGCCGTAGGTCCACCGCGCCGCACCCGCCCCGTCTCGGATCGGGGAGAGGGATGGCGCACCAGGAAACCCCGGCGAGAGAGGCCGAAGGCCAATTCATGACCATGACTGATCCGATCGCAGACATGCTTACGCGTCTGCGGAACGCGAACTCGGCATACCACGACTCCGTGACGATGCCGGCATCGAAGATCAAGTCTCACATCGCGGAGATCCTCCAGCAGGAGGGCTTCATCACGGGCTGGAAGGTCGAGGACGCCGAGGTCGGCAAGAACCTCGTTCTCGAGCTGAAGTTCGGCCCGAACCGTGAGCGCTCCATCGCGGGGATCAAGCGGATCTCCAAGCCCGGTCTCCGGGTGTACGCGAAGTCCACCAACCTGCCCAAGGTGCTGGGTGGCCTCGGCGTGGCGATCATCTCCACGTCGCACGGGCTCCTCACCGACAAGCAGGCCGGCAAGAAGGGCGTGGGTGGGGAAGTCCTCGCCTACGTCTGGTAACGGAAGGGAACGGAGGAAACAGCTATGTCGCGTATTGGCAAGCTCCCCATCACGGTTCCCGCCGGCGTGGACGTCACCATCGACGGCCGTACGGTCTCGGTCAAGGGCCCCAAGGGCACGCTGACCCACACCGTCGTTGCGCCGATCGACATCGTCAAGGGTGAGGACGGCGTTCTGAACGTCACTCGTCCGAACGACGAGCGTCAGAACAAGGCCCTCCACGGCCTGTCCCGCACGCTGGTGGCGAACATGATCACCGGCGTGACCCAGGGTTACGTGAAGAAGCTCGAGATCAGCGGTGTCGGTTACCGCGTGACGGCCAAGGGCTCGAACCTCGAGTTCGCGCTCGGCTACAGCCACCCGATCGTCGTCGAGGCGCCCGAGGGCATCACCTTCAAGGTGGAGACCCCGACCCGCTTCCAGGTCGAGGGCATCGACAAGCAGAAGGTCGGCGAGGTTGCGGCCAACATCCGCAAGCTGCGCAAGCCCGACCCGTACAAGGCCAAGGGCGTCAAGTACGAGGGCGAAGTCATCCGCCGCAAGGTCGGAAAGGCGGGTAAGTAAGCCATGGCATACGGGCAGAAGATCCTCAAGGGCGACGCCTACAAGCGCGCCGCGATCAAGCGCCGTCACATCCGGATCCGCAAGAACCTTTCCGGTACGGCGGAGCGTCCCCGTCTGGTCGTGACCCGCTCCAACCGCCACATCGTGGCGCAGGTGATCGACGACCTCAAGGGCCACACCCTGGCGTCCGCGTCCACCCTGGACGCGTCCGTCCGCGGTGGCGAGGGCGACAAGTCCTCGCAGGCCAAGCAGGTCGGCGCCCTGGTCGCCGAGCGTGCCAAGGCCGCCGGTGTCGAGGCTGTCGTGTTCGACCGTGGTGGCAACCAGTACGCCGGGCGCATCGCCGCCCTGGCGGACGCCGCCCGCGAAGCCGGGCTCAAGTTCTGAGCCTGCCGTAGCTAGCGGAAACAGAGAGAGGTAATTCCAATGGCTGGACCCCAGCGCCGCGGTGGCGGTGCCGGTGGCGGCGAGCGGCGGGACCGGAAGGGCCGTGACGGCGGCGCTGCTGCCGCCGAGAAGACCGCGTACGTTGAGCGCGTTGTCGCGATCAACCGCGTCGCCAAGGTTGTGAAGGGTGGTCGTCGCTTCAGCTTCACCGCGCTGGTCGTGGTGGGCGATGGTGACGGCACCGTGGGTGTCGGTTACGGCAAGGCCAAGGAGGTGCCGGCCGCCATCGCCAAGGGTGTTGAGGAGGCCAAGAAGCACTTCTTCAAGGTCCCCCGTATCCAGGGCACCATCCCGCACCCCATCCAGGGTGAGAAGGCTGCCGGCGTCGTGCTGCTCAAGCCCGCGTCCCCGGGTACCGGTGTTATCGCCGGTGGTCCGGTGCGTGCCGTGCTCGAGTGCGCCGGTATCCACGACGTGCTGTCGAAGTCGCTCGGCTCCGACAACGCGATCAACATCGTGCACGCGACCGTGGCGGCCCTGAAGGGCCTGCAGCGTCCCGAGGAGATCGCGGCCCGCCGTGGTCTGCCGCTCGAGGACGTCGCCCCCGCGGCTCTGCTGCGTGCACGTGCCGGGGCGGGTGCGTAATCATGGCGCAGCTGAAGATTACGCAGGTCAAGTCCTACATCGGCAGCAAGCAGAACCACCGCGACACCCTGCGCTCCCTTGGTCTCAAGGGCATCAACACGCAGGTCGTCAAGGAGGATCGTCCCGAGTTCCGCGGCATGGTGCACACCGTCCGCCACCTCGTGACGGTCGAGGAGGTCGACTGATCATGGCGGAGAACAACCCGCTCAAGATCCACAACCTCCGTCCCGCCCCGGGCGCCAAGACCGCCAAGACCCGTGTCGGTCGTGGTGAGGCGTCGAAGGGTAAGACGGCCGGTCGTGGTACCAAGGGCACCAAGGCCCGCTACCAGGTTCCGGAGCGCTTCGAGGGTGGCCAGATGCCGCTCCACATGCGTCTCCCGAAGCTGAAGGGTTTCAAGAACCCGTTCAAGACCGAGTTCCAGGTCGTGAACCTCGACAAGCTGGCCGCGCTCTACCCCGAGGGTGGCGAGGTCACGGTCGAGGGTCTGGTGGCCAAGGGTGCCGTTCGCAAGAACAGCCTCGTCAAGGTCCTCGGCCAGGGCGAGATCTCGGTGGCGCTGCAGGTGACGGTCGACGCCGTCTCCGGCTCCGCCAAGGAGAAGATCACCGCCGCCGGCGGTACGGTCACCGAGCTGGTCTGAGTCTTTCGGACTCCTCGATGACGTGAACGATCCCGACCGGGGATACCCCACAAAAGGGGTATCCCCGGTTGGTCGTTCCTAGGGCGGTGCTCTCGCCGGTAAGGTGGCTTGCACTGCCTACTTTCACCGGGCGTCCCCATGGGGCACCCTGAGCGGCAGTCGTCCGTTATCTATTCGTCGAACTTCAAGACCGTCACCCTTGACGCAGTCGCGCGGGGGTCGCAGGAGGCACCGTGCTCACCGCGTTCGCCCGGGCGTTCAAGACGCCCGACCTGCGCAAGAAGCTGCTCTTCACGCTGGCCATCATCGTCGTCTACCGGGTCGGTACTCACATCCCGATCCCCGGCGTCAACTACAAGGCCGTCCAGACGTGTGTCCGTGAGGCCTCCGGTAACCAGGGTCTGTTCGGGCTGGTCAACATGTTCAGCGGTGGTGCGCTGCTGCAGATTACGATCTTCGCGCTCGGGATCATGCCGTACATCACGGCCAGCATCATCCTGCAGCTGCTGACGGTCGTGATCCCGCGTCTGGAAGCGCTCAAGAAGGAGGGACAGGCCGGTACTGCCAAGATCACGCAGTACACCCGGTACCTGACCGTGGCGCTGGCCATCCTTCAGGGCACCGGCCTGGTGGCCACCGCCCGCAGCGGCGCCCTGTTCGGCACCTGCTCGGTGGCGAACCAGATCGTCCCCGACCCGGCGATCTTCACCACCATCACCATGGTCATCTGCATGACCGCGGGTACGGCCGTCGTGATGTGGCTCGGTGAGCTGATCACCGACCGCGGCATCGGCAACGGCATGTCGATCCTGATGTTCATCTCGATCGCCGCGACCTTCCCGTCCGCGCTGTGGGCCATCAAGAAGCAGGGCACCCTGGCCGGCGGCTGGATCGAGTTCGGCACCGTCATCGCGGTGGGCCTGATCATGGTCGCGCTGGTCGTCTTCGTCGAGCAGGCCCAGCGCCGCATTCCGGTGCAGTACGCGAAGCGCATGATCGGCCGCCGGTCCTACGGCGGTACGTCCACGTACATCCCGTTGAAGGTGAACCAGGCGGGTGTGATTCCCGTCATCTTCGCCTCTTCGCTGCTCTACATCCCGGCGCTCGTGGCGCAGTTCGCGGGAGGCAAATCGGGCTGGAAGACCTGGGTCGAGCAGAACCTCACCAAGGGCGACCACCCGATTTACATCGTTACGTACTTCTTGCTCATCGTTTTCTTCGCCTTCTTCTACGTCGCTATCTCCTTCAACCCCGAGGAAGTAGCCGACAACATGAAGAAGTATGGTGGCTTCATCCCGGGCATCCGGGCTGGCCGACCGACCGCTGAGTACCTGAGCTACGTGCTCAACCGGATCACCTGGCCGGGTTCGCTGTATCTGGGCCTGATCGCTCTCGTACCGACAATGGCGTTGGTGGGCTTTGGGGCAAGCCAGAACTTCCCCTTCGGCGGGACCAGCATCCTCATCATCGTGGGTGTCGGCCTCGAGACGGTGAAGCAGATCGAGAGCCAGCTCCAGCAGCGCAATTACGAAGGGTTCCTCCGCTGATGCGTATCGTCCTCGTCGGGCCGCCGGGTGCCGGTAAGGGAACGCAGGCCGTCCGGCTCGCAGAGAAGCTGGGCATTCCGCACATCTCCACGGGCGACCTGTTCCGCGCCAACATCAGTCGCCAGACGGAGCTGGGCAAGCTCGCGAAGTCCTACATGGACGCCGGCAACCTCGTCCCCGACGAGGTCACCATCGCGATGGCCAAGGACCGCATGGAGCAGCCGGACGCGGTGAACGGCTTCCTGCTGGACGGCTTCCCGCGGAACGTCTCGCAGGCGGAGGCGCTGGACCAGCTGCTGCAGTCCGAGGGCATCACGCTGGACGCCGTCCTGGATCTCGAGGTCCCCGAGGACGAGGTCGTCAAGCGGATCGCCGGCCGGCGTATCTGCCGCAACGACTCCTCGCACGTCTTCCACGTCACCTACAGCAAGCCGAAGCAGGAGGACGTCTGTGACGTCTGCGGCGGCGAGCTGTACCAGCGCGACGACGACTCCGAGGACACCGTGCGCAAGCGGCTGGAGGTCTACCACACGCAGACCGAGCCGATCATCGACTACTACAAGGCGCAGGGCCTGGTCGTGACGATCTCCGCCCTGGGTCCGGTGGACGAGATCACGCGGCGGGCGCTGGAGGCCCTCAAGCGCGAGAAGGCCGAGAAGTAGTTCCCGGTCCTTCCGGCCGCGGTGCCCTCCGGGGGCGCCGCGGCCGTACTGTTGTACAGGTATCCCAGTCGACGTGAGTGACGGAGAGCGCAGGCCCCCATGGTGCAGATCAAGACCCCCGAGCAGATCGCGAAGATGCGGGCGGCGGGCCTGGTCGTAGCCGCCATCCACGCGGCCACGCGGGAAGCCGCCGTCCCCGGCGCCACCACCAGGGATCTGGACGAGGTGGCCCGCAAGGTGCTCGCCGAGCACGGTGCGAAGTCGAACTTCCTGGGGTACGGCGGTTTCCCCGCCACCATCTGCACCTCCGTGAACGACGTCGTCGTCCACGGCATCCCCTCCGACGACGTCGTCCTCAAGGACGGCGACGTCATCTCCATCGACTGCGGCGCGATCGTCGACGGCTGGCACGGTGACGCCGCCTACACGGCCTTCGTGGGCTCCGGTCACGCCCCGGAGCTCATCGAGCTGTCCCGGGTGACCGAGGAGTCGATGTGGGCCGGCATCGCGGCCATGAAGCAGGGCAACCGCCTGGTCGACATCTCCCGGGCGATCGAGACCTACATCCGCCGCCAGCCGAAGCCGGGCGGCGGCAAGTACGGGATCATCGAGGACTACGGCGGCCACGGCATCGGCACCGAGATGCACATGGACCCGCACCTGCTGAACTACGTCGACCGCCGCCGCGGCAAGGGCCCCAAGCTGATCCCCGGCTTCTGCCTCGCCATCGAGCCGATGGTCTCCCTCGGCACCCCGAGGACCGAGGTGCTCTCCGACGACTGGACGGTCATCACGACCGACGGCACCTGGTCCTCCCACTGGGAACATTCGGTGGCCCTGACGGCGGAGGGCCCGCTGGTCCTGACGGCTCCGGACGGCGGCAGGGCCAAGCTCGCCGAGTACGGCATCACGGCCGCTCCCGACCCGCTGGCTTAGGGATCACTCCCTTGGGGCAGACTCTCTCGATTCGCCTTTCCAGGTGCGCCGACGTAGACTGACTCGTCGGCTCTCGTGCACCCGCATGTCTGCATGCGCTCGCACCTGCCCCTGTGGCAGGTAAGAGAGTCGATCAAGGTAGTCGATTCGAAGGGCGAAGCGTGGCCAAGAAGCAAGGTGCCATCGAGATCGAGGGCACTGTCGTCGAGTCTCTTCCGAACGCCATGTTCAAGGTCGAGCTCCAGAACGGCCACCAGGTCCTGGCACACATCAGCGGCAAGATGCGTATGCACTACATCCGCATCCTCCCTGACGACCGGGTCGTGGTGGAGCTGTCTCCGTACGACCTGACTCGTGGCCGGATCGTCTACCGGTACAAGTAGATCTTGCCCGCGCCCCGGGCCCGCCCGGAGCGATGGCACTGACCCGGAGAACCTCACCAATGAAGGTCAAGCCGAGCGTCAAGAAGATCTGCGACAAGTGCAGGGTGATCCGCCGTCACGGCCGGGTCATGGTCATCTGCGAGAACCCGCGCCACAAGCAGCGCCAGGGCTGACGCACGACCATCACCCTCTGCACCTCTATCGCAGAGTTTCGCGCGACGCGAGCTGAATATGTTCATACGCAGAACCCGAGCCAGGCGGCTCGACACCCCCGGTTCGGAGGCCGGGGACCCGGTTCGTACCTAGTACGGCGGCCGGGGCCCGGTTCTGTGGAAGACCTCCGAAGATTCACCAGGAGCCATTGAATGGCACGCGTTTCCGGTGTTGACATCCCGCGCGAAAAGCGCGTGGAGGTCGCCCTCACCTACGTGTTCGGCATCGGCCGGACCCTCTCGAAGGAGACGCTGGCTGCGACCGGCGTCGACCCGAACACCCGCGTCCGTGACCTGAGCGAAGAGCAGCTGGTCGCGATCCGCGAGTACGTCGACAACAACATCAAGACCGAGGGTGACCTCCGTCGCGAGATCCAGGCCGACATCCGCCGCAAGGTCGAGATCGGCTGCTACCAGGGTCTCCGTCACCGTCGCGGTCTGCCCGTCCGCGGTCAGCGCACCAGCACCAACGCTCGTACCCGCAAGGGCCCGCGTCGCGCCATCGCCGGCAAGAAGAAGCCGGGCAAGAAGTAGTCCGCAGCGGACCTCTGTCCACGGTCTTCGCTGTAGGACCGACCACCTCCCGTAGGAGTTAGTAGATGCCCCCCAAGGGACGTCAGGGCGCTGCCAAGAAGGTGCGCCGCAAGGAAAAGAAGAACGTCGCTCACGGCCACGCGCACATCAAGAGCACGTTCAACAACACGATCGTGTCGATCACGGACCCGTCCGGCAACGTGATCTCCTGGGCCTCCGCCGGCCACGTCGGCTTCAAGGGTTCCCGGAAGTCCACGCCGTTCGCCGCGCAGATGGCCGCCGAGTCGGCTGCCCGCCGCGCTCAGGAGCACGGCATGCGCAAGGTCGACGTGTTCGTCAAGGGCCCGGGTTCCGGTCGTGAGACCGCGATCCGCTCCCTGCAGGCCACGGGCCTCGAGGTCGGCTCCATCCAGGACGTCACCCCGACCCCGCACAACGGCTGCCGCCCGCCGAAGCGCCGCCGCGTCTGACGCACGGCTGCTTCACCGAGCAGTACAGGGGGTGTGGGGGTATTCCCCCGCACAGAGCGTCGGGCGGTACGGCTCTTTCGAGACGTGCCGCCCGTACCCTTGCAGTACCCGCATTTCTCACAGGTGCGGTTTCCGTCGGGCGTCAAATAGCGGGCGTCCACGAAAGAAGGATCTGATCCACACATGCTGATCGCTCAGCGTCCCTCGTTGACCGAAGAGGTCGTCGACGAGTTCCGCTCCCGGTTCGTGATCGAGCCGCTGGAGCCGGGCTTCGGCTACACCCTCGGCAACTCCCTCCGCCGTACCCTCCTGTCCTCGATCCCCGGCGCTGCTGTCACCAGCATCCGGATCGACGGCGTGCTGCACGAGTTCACCACCGTGCCGGGCGTCAAGGAGGACGTCACCGACCTGATCCTCAACATCAAGCAGCTGGTCGTCTCCTCGGAGCACGACGAGCCGGTCGTGATGTACCTGCGCAAGCAGGGCCCGGGTCTGGTCACCGCCGCCGACATCGCGCCCCCGGCCGGTGTCGAGGTGCATAACCCCGACCTCGTCCTCGCCACGCTCAACGGCAAGGGCAAGCTGGAGATGGAGCTGACCGTCGAGCGCGGTCGCGGCTACGTCTCCGCCGTGCAGAACAAGCAGGTGGGCCAGGAGATCGGCCGTATCCCGGTCGACTCCATCTACTCGCCGGTTCTCAAGGTCACCTACAAGGTCGAGGCCACGCGTGTCGAGCAGCGCACCGACTTCGACAAGCTGATCGTCGACGTCGAGACCAAGCAGGCCATGCGTCCCCGTGACGCCATGGCGTCGGCCGGTAAGACCCTGGTCGAGCTGTTCGGTCTGGCGCGTGAACTCAATATCGACGCCGAGGGCATCGACATGGGCCCGTCCCCCACGGACGCCGCCCTGGCCGCCGACCTCGCGCTGCCGATCGAGGAGCTGGAGCTCACGGTCCGCTCCTACAACTGCCTCAAGCGTGAGGGCATCCACTCCGTGGGTGAGCTCGTCGCCCGCTCGGAGGCCGACCTTCTCGACATCCGCAACTTCGGTGCCAAGTCGATCGACGAGGTCAAGGCGAAGCTGGCCGGCATGGGCCTGGCCCTCAAGGACAGCCCGCCCGGATTCGACCCGACCGCCGCCGCCGACGCCTTCGGTGCCGACGACGACGCGGACGCCGGTTTCGTGGAGACCGAGCAGTACTGAGCGCTCCGCGGGGAGGCCGTACTGCGTCTGCGCACCGGCTGTGGCCGGTCGCGCAGGTCCCCGCGCCCCTTCCAGGCCCCTTCGGGGGCCTGGATCTCCGACGGGCGACCGCCTGCTCGGATACTGACTCCGGTACCTGATACGGCCGGGGCAGACACCTAGGAGAATCACTATGCCGAGGCCCACCAAGGGTGCCCGTCTGGGCGGCAGCGCCGCGCACGAGAAGCTCCTCCTCGCGAACCTCGCGAAGAGCCTTTTCGAGCACGGTCGTATCACCACCACCGAGGCGAAGGCGCGCAAGCTGCGTCCGTACGCCGAGCGTCTGGTCACCAAGGCGAAGAAGGGCGACCTTCACAACCGCCGTCAGGTGCTCCAGGTCATCACGGACAAGAGCATCGTCCACACGCTCTTCACCGAGATCGGCCCGCGGTACGAGAACCGTCCCGGTGGCTACACCCGCATCACCAAGATCGGTAACCGCCGTGGCGACAACGCGCCCATGGCCGTCATCGAGCTGGTCGAGGCGCTGACGGTGCAGCAGAACGCCGTGGGCGAGGCCGAGGCCGCCACCAAGCGTGCGGTCAAGGAGTCCGACGAGGCCAAGGCCGAGGAGACCAAGGTCGAGGAGACCGAGGCCGCCGAGGCTCCCGCCGAGGAGTCGAAGGACGCGTAAGCGTTCTGCCGGGGGCTGTGCGTCGGCGGCTGCGGCTCAGCCGCGGTCGCGCGCGCGGTTCCCCGCGCCCCTTGAGGGCGTTGCGGGCCCGTTCCTGTCGCAGGAGCGGGCCCGCTTTCGTGCACCTGAGAGGATCTCCCTGTGAGTGATGAAGCAGCACCCGGTCACGTACGCATCCGCCTCGACCTCTCCTACGACGGCACCGACTTCCACGGCTGGGCCAAGCAGGCCGGCGGCAGGCGGACCGTGCAGGGGGAGATCGAGGACGCCCTGCGCACGGTGACACGGTCGAAGGAGACGTACGAGCTGACCGTGGCCGGGCGTACCGACGCCGGGGTGCACGCGCGGGGGCAGGTGGCCCATGTGGATCTGCCCGTCGAGCTGTGGGCGGAGCACCAGGAGAAGCTGCTCAAGCGGCTCGCCGGGCGGCTGCCGAAGGACGTGCGGGTGTGGCGGCTCACCGAGGCGCCGGCCGGCTTCAACGCCCGGTTCTCGGCGATCTGGCGGCGCTACGCGTACCGCGTCACCGACGACCCCGGCGGGGTGGACCCGCTGCTGCGCGGGCATGTGCTCTGGCACGACTGGCCGCTCGACGTGGACGCCATGAACGAGGCCGCCCGGGCGCTGCTCGGGGAGCACGACTTCGCCGCCTACTGCAAGAGGCGGGAGGGGGCGACCACGATCCGCACGCTCCAGGAGCTGAGCCTGGTCCGGGGCGGTGACGGGGTCATCACCGCCACCGTCCGCGCCGACGCCTTCTGCCACAACATGGTGCGGTCGCTGATCGGCGCGCTGCTGTTCGTCGGGGACGGGCACCGCGGACCGCAGTGGCCCGGGAAGGTGCTGGCCGCGGGGGTCCGGGACTCCGCCGTGCACGTCGTACGGCCGCACGGGCTGACCCTGGAGCAGGTCGGCTACCCCGCCGACGAGCTGCTGGCGGCCCGGAACAAGGAGGCGCGGAACAAGCGCTCGCTTCCTCTGGCGTCGGGCTGCGCCACCTGTTAGGGCCGCCCCCCGCCGGCTGCTGGTCGGGGCCGCCCCTCAATGCTGGTCGCGGCCGCCCGTCCCGCGGGGCGGCCCCGTGCCCTCCCGCTACTGGCCGGCCGCGGCGGATGCCTGGGCCTGTCCGCGGCGGTAGATCTGGTTGACGGTGAACTGCGCCAGGTCGTTGCCGACGTCGAAGACCTTGGTGTCCTGCTTGGTGACGTCCTTGCCGGTGGTGAAGCCGGAGACCGTGAAGTAGGCGTAGCGGCCGTAGGCGTTCCGCGTGGAGCGGCAGAACGCGCCGTCGCAGAAGGGCTTGACGCTCTTGCCGAACAGGGAGCGCACGATGCTCCTGTCGTCGGTCTGGGCCTTGGCCTTGGTCGCCTGGGCCGCGGTGTCGAAGACGGCGACGCCGACGGTGACAGCGATGTCACCCTTGGTGTAGGTGGCGCGCATCAGGCGGGTGCAGTCGTTGGCGGTGAGGGCCTTGGGCAGAGTGCCGCCGGCGGCGGTGGCGCAGCTCTTGGTGTCGGCCGTCGGGCCCTTCTTGTACACGGTGTCGCCCACGGTCAGCTGGGTGCCCGGGAACAGGGTGCCCGGGCTGAGCGGGGCGGTGTCCTTCTTGGCGCTGGAGATGAAGTCCTTGGGGTCCAGTGGCGGCGGGGCGCTGGTGGGCGCGAAGGACGGCGTCGCGGTGGCGGAGCCCGGCAGCGAGGCGCTGGCGGGCAGGTCGCTGGGCGCGGCCTGTGGATCGCCGCCGTTCGCGGAGACGACGGCCATCGCGACCGCGGTGCCTATCGCGACCGTGGCGAGCGCGCCGCCGGCCAGGAACAGCAGCTTGCGGCGCTTGTTCCGCGTCTCCGATGCCTCGGCGAGCGCGGCCCAGTCAGGAGACCCGTCGTCGGCTCCGCCGCTCCAGGGCTGCTGGGAATTCGGTTTCCAGGGATCCCACTGCGACTGGGGTCCCCCCTGCCCGTAACTCATGGGGCGCATCTTAGACGGGGGGTGGAGTGTGCAGGGCCGCGTCCGGCGGCATGCCTTGTTTGTCCGTCGACATGAGGGGGAAGAGCCTCGTTTTGACCCGTCCGGGCCCCTACAGGTAACCTGCTTCTTCGTTGTGTATTGGCTTGCTCATTCTCACGGGACGGGCCCTTACACCGGTCCACCGGGCCGATGACCAGCGATCAGCACGCGGTTGCGTCACCGCGGTGCGGTCAGGGCTGTCGTGATCGTTTCGGTGACCTGTTCAGGACCATTCACTCGAAGCGAAGGCTACGAACCGTGCGTACGTACAGCCCCAAGCCCGGCGATGTGACGCGCCAGTGGCACGTCATCGACGCTCAGGACGTTGTCCTGGGCCGTCTCGCCACCACTGCTGCCACCCTCCTGCGGGGCAAGCACAAGCCGATCTACGCGCCGCACGTCGACGCTGGTGACTTCGTCATCATCATCAACGCCGACAAGGTGCACCTGTCCGGCAACAAGCGGACCCAGAAGATGGCGTACCGCCACTCCGGCTACCCGGGTGGTCTGCGCTCCGTCCGCTACGACGAGCTGCTCGACAAGAACCCCGAGAAGGCCATCGAGAAGGCCGTCAAGGGCATGCTCCCCAAGAACACGCTGGGCCGTCAGATGCTCTCGAAGCTGAAGGTCTACAAGGGTGACCAGCACCCGCACGCTGCCCAGCAGCCGGTGCCGTTCGAGATCACCCAGGTCGCGCAGTAAGTCCGGCCACCCCCTAAGACTGAACAGAATCTGAGGAGAATCGTGGCCGAGACCACTGCCGAGCAGCCGATCGAAGAGATCGACATCGAGAGCTACACCACCGAGTCCGAGGTCCCCGTCGAGGGCGAGTACACCTCGGAGTCGATGGCGTCCCGTTTCGGCGAGCCCCAGCCGGCCGCCGGCCTGGGCCGCCGCAAGAACGCCATCGCCCGTGTCCGGATCGTCCCGGGCACCGGCAAGTGGAAGATCAACGGTCGCACCCTTGAGGACTACTTCCCGAACAAGGTGCACCAGCAGGAAGTCAACGAGCCCTTCAAGGTGCTCGAGCTCGAGGGCCGTTACGACGTCATCGCCCGCATCGCGGGTGGCGGTGTCTCCGGTCAGGCCGGTGCGCTCCGTCTCGGTGTCGCCCGTGCGCTGAACGAGGCCGACGTCGACAACAACCGTGGCCCGCTGAAGAAGGCCGGCTTCCTCAAGCGCGACGACCGTGCGGTCGAGCGCAAGAAGGCCGGTCTGAAGAAGGCCCGCAAGGCTCCGCAGTACAGCAAGCGCTAAGCTTCGCTGCCTGCTCGTACGCGGTACGGGCTTCGGCCCCGCGTACTCCGAACGCCCCGGCGGCACGCCACATGTGCCCCCGGGGCGTTCGTTTATCCCAGCCAAGGGCGTATAACGACACAAGACGCTCAAAGGCTTGTGTGATCGGATGCGGGGGCGTCCGCCACCCGACGCGGCGCCCGTCCGCTTCCGACATCGATGCTTCCTCAGGAGGACAAGTGGGACGACTCTTCGGCACGGACGGCGTGCGCGGTGTCGCCAATGCGGATCTGACGGCCGAGATGGTGCTCGGCCTCTCCGTCGCCGCGGCACACGTGCTGGCCGAGGCGGGCACCTTCGAGGGCCACAAGCCGACGGCCGTGGTCGGGCGGGACCCGCGTGCCTCCGGGGAGTTCCTGGAGGCCGCGGTGGTGGCCGGCCTGGCCAGCGCGGGCGTGGACGTCCTGCTCGTCGGCGTGCTGCCGACGCCCGCGGTGGCGCACCTGACCGGCGCACTCGGCGCCGACCTCGGTGTGATGCTCTCCGCCAGCCACAACGCCATGCCGGACAACGGCATCAAGTTCTTCGCCCGCGGCGGCCACAAACTCGCCGACGAGCTGGAGGACCGGATCGAGGCGGTGTACGAGTCGCACCGGCACGGCGAGCCGTGGCAGCGGCCGACGGGTGCCGGCGTCGGCCGCGTCCGGTCGTACGGCGAGGGCTTCGAGCAGTACGTCGCCCATCTGCTGTCGGTGCTCCCCAACCGGCTCGACGGCCTGAAGATCGTCCTGGACGAAGCGCACGGCGCGGCCTCGGGGGTCTCGCCGGAGGTGTTCGCACGGGCGGGCGCCCAGGTCGTCACGATCGGTGCCGAGCCGGACGGGCTCAACATCAACGACGGTTGCGGCTCGACCCACCTCGGCAAGGTGAAGGCCGCCGTCGTCGAGCACGGCGCGGACTTCGGCATCGCGCACGACGGTGACGCCGACCGCTGCCTGGCCGTGGACCACACCGGTGAGGAGGTCGACGGCGACCAGATCCTCGCCGTGCTCGCGCTGGCCATGCGGGAGCGCTCCGAGCTGCGCGCCGACACGGTCGTCGCCACGGTGATGTCGAACCTGGGCTTCAAGCTGGCGATGGAGAAGGCCGGGATCCAGCTGGTGCAGACGGCCGTCGGTGACCGGTACGTCCTGGAGGAGATGAAGGAGCACGGGTACGCCCTCGGCGGCGAGCAGTCCGGGCACGTGATCATCCTCGACCACGCGACGACCGGCGACGGCACGCTGACCGGGCTGCTGCTGGCGGCGCGGGTCGCCGAGACCGGCCGGACGCTGCGCGAGCTCGCCTCCGTCATGGAGCGGCTGCCGCAGGTGCTGATCAACGTGCCGGACGTGGACAGGTCGCGGGTGAAGACGTCCGCGGATCTCGCCGCCGCGGTCTCCGAGGCCGAGCGGGAGCTGGGGGACACCGGGCGGGTGCTGCTGCGTCCCTCGGGGACCGAGCCGCTGGTGCGGGTGATGGTCGAGGCCGCGGACATCGAGCAGGCCCGTGCGGTCGCCGGGCGGCTCGCCGACGCGGTGAAGTCGGCCCTCGGATAGTTCCGGACAGCTCCGGTTCCGGGAGGGCGGGGACCGCACGTCGCGGGCCGCCGGTCGGTCGTGACCGGTCGCGAGGTTCCCCGCGCTCCCCTCAGGCGCGTTGCCGTTGCCGCGCCCAGAAGTACTTCTGGGCGAGCAGGGTGAGCGTCCCGGCGACGATGATGCCGAGCAGGTTCAGCAGCAGCTGTTCCGACGAGCGCGCGGTCTGGTGGGTGTCGCCGTACACCAGGGCCACGGCCGCGTTCGCGGCGGCGGGCACGGTCGTCACGGAGATGCGACGCCGACCAGGGCGCCCGACTTGGCGGACGTCAGCGACAGGGTGCCGGCGATCCCGGCGAGCACCGCCACGACGAGCGAGAACCAGTCCGGGGCGTAGATGAAGCCGGTGTTGGGCCGGTCGGCCTCCAGCTGTGCCTTGCTGAACAGGCCGACCGCGTCCATGAACACGCTGAAGCCGGCCGTCACCGCCATCGCCGCCGCGAAGCCCACGAGCAGCGCGATCAGTGAGCGCCACGCCAGGCGTGGTCGACGCTGCACCAGGGCCGTGCAGATGCCGGCGAGCGGACCGAACTCGGGTCCCACCGCCATCGCGCCGACGATCAGGACGGCGTTGTCCAGCACCACACCGCAGGCCGCGATCATCGTGGCCAGCGTGATGAACGCGACGTAGGTGAACGAGAGCGTCGACTCCTCGTGGGTCGCGTCGGTCAGCCCCTCCCACAGCACCGCGTCCGCGCCCTCGCCCGGCGCCTCGGCCTCCGCCCTGTCGGCGCGCCGGGACAGGGAGAGGTCGATGGTGTCGACGGCGATCGAGCCGGTGTCGTCCAGGCCCAGGCGCCGTAGCCCGGCGATCAGTTCGTCCCCCGCCTCGCGGGCCACGTCGCACAGGACGAGGTCACCGGCGGGGTCGCGGGCGGCGCCCGGCAGGACGACGAGGTGAGTGGTGCCGACCGTCTTCTCGATCAGACGGACCACCTCGTCGGTCCGGTTCGCCGGGGTGATCAGGCGCAGATGCAGCATGGCGCCCATCCAAACAGGTGCGGCTACAGCTTGCGCAGCCGCAGTCGCTGGACCTTGTGGTCCGGTCCCTTGCGCAGGATGAGGCCGGCCCGGCCCCGGGTCGGGGCGATGTTCTCCACCAGGTTCGGCTTGTTGATGGTCCGCCACAGCGTGCGGGCGTAGTCCACGGCCTCCTCCTCGGAGACCTCGGTGTACTTGCGGAAGTAGGAGTTCGGGTCCTGGAAGGCCGTCTGGCGCAGCTTCTTGAAGCGGTTGAGGTACCAGCGCTCGATGTCGTCGACGCCGGCGTCGACGTACACGCTGAAGTCGAAGTAGTCGGCGAGACCGACCCGCGTGCGGCCGTCCTTGCCGGGCAGGGCGGGCTGGAGGACGTTCAGGCCCTCCACGATCAGGATGTCGGGGCGGCGGACGGTGAGCTTTTCCTCGGCCACGATGTCGTAGATGAGGTGGGAGTAGACCGGCGCGGACACCTCGCTCTTGCCCGCCTTGATGTCGGCGACGAAACGGGTGAGGGCCCGGCGGTCGTAGGACTCGGGGAACCCCTTGCGGGACATCAGGCCGCGCGCCTCCAGCTCCCGGGTGGGCAGCAGGAAGCCGTCCGTCGTCACCAGCTCCACACGCGGGTGCTCCGGCCAGCGCGAGAGCAGGGCCTGGAGGAGACGGGCCACCGTGGACTTGCCCACGGCCACGGAGCCGGCGACTCCTATGACGAAGGGGGTGCCGGACTGGGAGCCCTTTTCGCCGAGGAAGGTGTTCAGCGCCCCTCTGAGTCCGTCCGTGGCGCCGACGTAGAGGTTGAGGAGCCGGGAGAGCGGGAGGTAGATGTCCCGCACCTCGTCCAGGTCGATGACGTCGCCGAGGCCGCGGAGCTTCTCCACCTCCTCGGCGGTGAGCGGCAAGGGTGTCTTGTCGCGCAGCGCGCTCCACTCGGCACGGGTGAGGTCGACGTAGGGAGTCGCCTCCGGCCTGTGCCGGTGGGCGCTCCGGGGCATCGAGGAGACCTGTGAGATCACAGTCCATTGTTAACGGAGTTTGAACGGCACGGCGGGTGGGGTCCGTCACGCGCGAACCGTCGTCGCGGGCCTTCGTGCGGCGGTGGGAATTTCCGATTTCGGGCAGGCGGAAGCCGTTTCCGATCGCATTCGGCCCGTAGGCTGCCGAACATGTGCGGAATCGTGGGATACGTGGGGTCGCAGTCGGCGCTCGATGTCGTGATGGCCGGGCTGAAGAGGCTGGAGTACCGGGGGTACGACTCGGCGGGTGTCGCCGTGCTGGCGGACGGCGGACTGGCCTCTGCGAAGAAGGCCGGGAAGCTGGTCAACCTGGAGAAGGAGCTGGCCGACCGGCCGCTGCCGACGGGCTCGACCGGCATCGGTCACACGCGTTGGGCCACGCACGGCGGTCCCACGGACGGCAACGCGCACCCGCACCTGGACAACGCGGGCCGGGTCGCGGTGGTCCACAACGGCATCATCGAGAACTTCGCGGTGCTGCGCGCGGAACTGGCCGAGCGGGGGCACGAGCTGAACTCCGAGACGGACACGGAGGTGGTCGCCCACCTGCTGGCCGAGGAGTTCTCCTCCAGCGGGGACCTCGCCGAGGCGATGCGGCTGGTGTGCCGCCGGCTGGAGGGCGCGTTCACACTGGTCGCGGTGCACGCCGACGAGCCGGACGTGGTGGTCGGCGCCCGCCGGAACTCGCCGCTGGTGGTGGGCGTCGGTGAGGGGGAGGCGTTCCTGGCCTCCGACGTCGCCGCGTTCATCGCCCACACGCGCTCCGCGATCGAACTGGGCCAGGACCAGGTGGTGGAGCTGCGCCGTGACGGCGTCACCGTGACGGGCTTCGACGGCAGCCCGGCCGACGTCCACTCGTACCACGTGGACTGGGACGCCTCGGCGGCCGAGAAGGGGGGCTACGACTACTTCATGCTCAAGGAGATCGCCGAGCAGCCCAAGGCGGTCGCCGACACCCTGCTCGGGCGCATCGATCCGTCCGGCTCGCTGACCCTGGACGAGGTGCGGATCAGCCCCACGGAGCTGCGCGAGATCGACAAGGTCGTCATCGTCGCCTGTGGTACGGCCTTCCACGCCGGCCTGATCGCCAAGTACGCCATCGAGCACTGGACGCGCATCCCGTGCGAGGTCGAGCTGGCGAGCGAGTTCCGGTACCGGGACCCGATCCTGGACGGCCGCTCCCTGGTGATCGCCATCTCCCAGTCCGGCGAGACCATGGACACCCTGATGGCGCTCAGGCACGCCCGCGAGCAGGGCTCCAAGGTGCTGGCGATCTGCAACACCAACGGCTCGACGATCCCCCGCGAGTCGGACGCGGTGCTCTACACGCACGCGGGCCCCGAGGTGGCCGTCGCCTCGACCAAGGCGTTCCTCACCCAGCTGGTCGCCTGCTACCTGGTCGCCCTGTACCTGGGCCAGGTGCGGGGCACCAAGTGGGGTGACGAGATCCAGGCCGTCATCAAGGACCTGTCCCGTATCTCGGAGGAGGTCGAGCGGGTCCTGGAGACCATGGAGCCGGTACGGGAGCTGGCGCGGACCCTGGCGTCGAAGAACACGGTGCTCTTCCTCGGCCGGCACGTGGGCTACCCGGTGGCCCTGGAGGGCGCGCTCAAGCTGAAGGAACTGGCGTACATGCACGCCGAGGGCTTCGCCGCGGGCGAGCTGAAGCACGGACCGATCGCGCTGATCGAGGAGGACCTGCCGGTGGTGGTGGTCGTACCGTCGCCGCGTGGCCGGTCCGTCCTGCACGACAAGATCGTGTCCAACATCCAGGAGATCCGGGCGCGGGGCGCGCGCACGATCGTGATCGCCGAGGAGGGCGACGAGGCGGTCGTCCCCTACGCCGACCATCTGATCCGCATCCCGGTCACGCCGACGCTGCTCCAGCCGCTGGTGGCCACGGTGCCGTTGCAGGTGTTCGCGTGCGAGCTGGCGACGGCCCGCGGCAACGAGGTGGACCAGCCCCGGAACCTGGCCAAGTCGGTGACGGTGGAATAAGCGCGAGGGGCGAACGGCCCGGTGCCGTCCGCCCCTTGGTCACCGGTCAGGAGGTCACCAGTTGATGCAGGTCTTCGGGACCCAGCCGGTCTTCTTGTCACCGCCGTAGTACCAGAGGTTGCTCGACTTGCCGCATGCCTTGTACGAGCCGCCCTTGTACGCCTTGCCGTCGTTGCAGACCGCGCCCTTCTTGCCCTTGCCCCAGATGCCGACGGCCGTGGCGGTCGTCTTCGGCGAGGTGCGGACGTTGACGGTCTCCTTGGCCTTGACGTTGACGATCGCCTTGCTGCAGTCGTGCGGCAGGCTCGCCGCGGACGCGGTGCCGGCGGTGGCGACGGCGCCGGTGAGGGCCGTACCGATCAGGGCCGCGGTGGTGAGCGCGGTACCCAGAGACTTCAACTTCAAGGCGGTGTCCTCCCGTTGTGTGCGATGGCGTCCGCCGCGAGACGGATCACCGGTCGCGAGCAAGACTACTGCGAGCGGCCCTCTCATGATCTTGGGGTGGTCGGGCCCGAGTGCTCAGTGGACGGAGAAGCCGCCGTCCACGTGGATCGACTGGCCCGTGACGTAGGCGGAGGCGCGGCTCGCCAGGAACACCGCGGCGCCGGCGAAGTCCTCGGCGATGCCGTTGCGGCCGGTCATCGTGCGTGCGGCCAGGGCCGCCACCCGCTCGGGGTCGGACGACAGCCGCGCGTTGAGCGGGGTCATCACGAAGCCCGGCACCAGGGTGTTGCAGGTGACACCGTGCGGCGACCAGGCTTCGGCCTGGGAGCGGGCCAGGGATTCCAGCGCCCCCTTGGAGACGCCGTAGGCGCCGCTCTGCACGAAGGCGCGGTGCGCCTGCTGGGAGGTGATGTGGATGATCCGCCCGAAGCCCCGCTCGGCCATGCCGGGCCCGAACCGCTGTCCCAGCAGGAAGGGGGCTTCCAGGTTCACCGCCATGGTGGTGTCCCACACGTCCTCGCCCAGCTCGCTCATGGGCGGCCTCAGGTTGATCCCGGCGGAGTTGACGAGGATGTCGGGCTCCCCGAAGACGGCCGCCGCCTCCGCGGCCGCCGCGCGCACCCCGTCACGGGTGCTCAGATCGCCGCTCACCCAGGCCGCCCGGCACCCGTCGCCCGTCAACTCCTGAACGGTCGCGACCAGTTCCTCCTTCTTCCGGGCCACGACCACGACCCGTGCCCCGGCCCGCGCCAGCGCCCCCGCGACGGCCCGCCCGATGCCGGAGCTTCCCCCGGTCACCACGGCGACCCGGTCGTCCAGCGAGAAGAGGTCGGAGAGATAGGCACGCGATGAGGTCATGCCCGAAGCGTAGGTGACGTGGTGTCGGGGGGACCCTGCTCTCCCGGGTCGTAGGGTGCTGCGCATGAGCATCATCGGGGTGGGCATCGACGTCGCCGAAATCGACCGGTTCCGGGCGTCCCTGGAGCGGACGCCCGGGCTGGCCGACCGCCTGTTCGTGGAGCCTGAGCTGCTGCTGCCCAGCGGGGAGCGGCGCGGTTACGCCTCGCTGGCGGCCCGGTTCGCCGCTAAGGAGGCGCTGGCGAAGGCGCTGGGCGCGCCGCCGGGGCTGCAGTGGACCGATGCCGAGGTGTACGTGGAGGACACCGGGCAGCCACGGCTGCGGGTGAGCGGGACCGTGGCCGCGCGGGCCGCGGCGCTGGGCGTGCGGTCCTGGCATGTGTCGCTCAGTCATGACGCGGGCGTGGCCTCGGCCGTGGTGGTCGCCGAGGGCTGACCGGGCGATGGTCCGGGGTGTGGGCGGTGGGGGTTCCGGGGCAGACTCGGTGCCATGCGTACTGCGTACAGCGTGGAGACGGTAAGGGCGGCCGAACGGGTGCTGATGGCGCGGCTGCCGGAGGGCGCGCTGATGCAGCGGGCCGCCGCCGGACTGGCCGCCGCCTGTGCCGAACTGCTCGGGCGGGTGTACGGCAGCCGGGTGGTGCTGCTCGTCGGCAGCGGGGACAACGGCGGGGACGCCCTGTACGCGGGGGCCCGGCTGGCCCGGCGCGGCGCGGGGGTGACGGCCGTGCCGCTGACGCCCGACCGGGCCCATGCCGGGGGACTGGCCGCCCTGCGGCGGGCGGGCGGCACGGTCGCCGCCACGGATGCCGCCGAGGGGCTGATCCCGGGGGCCGACCTGGTGGTCGACGGGATCGTCGGGATCGGGGGCAAGGGCGGCCTGCGGCCGGATGCCGAGCGGCTCGCCGACGTGGTGGCGCGGTCCGCCGCCGCCGTCGTCGCGGTCGACCTGCCCAGCGGGGTCGACGCGGACACCGGGCAGGTGCGGGGCGCCGCGCTGCGGGCCGACCTGACCGTCACCTTCGGCGCGTACAAGCCCGGGCTGCTGGTGGATCCCGCGCGGGAGTACGCCGGGGTGGTGCGGCTCGTCGACATCGGGCTGGAACCGCCGGCCGCCGACGCCGAGCTGGAGGCCCTGCAACACGCGGACGTGGCACGGCTGCTGCCGACGCCGGTGGCGGAGAGCGACAAGTACCGGCGCGGGGTCGTCGGGATCGCCGCGGGGTCGGCGCGGTACCCGGGGGCCGCCGTGCTGGCCGTGTCCGGGGCGCTGCGCGGCGGGGCCGGGGCCGTACGGTACGTCGGGCCGGCCGCGGACGCGGTCCTCGCGCGCTTCCCGGAGACCCTCGTCTCCGACGCCGGGCCCGCCAAGGCCGGGCGGGTGCAGGCGTGGGTGGTCGGGCCGGGCGCCGGGGACGACGCGGCGACCGTGGCCGAGGTGCTGGAGGCGGACGTGCCGGTGCTGCTGGACGCGGACGGGCTGCGCCTGGCCGAACGGGACGCGGTGCGGCGGCGTACGGCACCGACGCTGATGACTCCGCACGCGGGGGAGGCCGCCGCGCTGCTGGGGGTACGGCGGGAGGAGGTCGAGGGCGCCCGGCTGGCCGCGGTGCGGGAGCTGGCGGCGGTGTACCGGGCGACGGTGCTGCTGAAGGGGTCGACGACACTGGTCGCCGGCTCCGGCGGCGGAGCGGTGCGGGTGAACGCCACGGGGACGCCGTGGCTGGCCACGGCGGGCAGCGGGGACGTGCTGTCGGGGCTGTCCGGGTCCTTGCTGGCGGCGGGGCTGCGGGCGGTGGACGCGGGGAGCGTGGCGGCGTACCTGCACGGGCTGGCGGGCCGGTTCGCGGCCGACGGCGCACCGGTGGGCGCGCATGACGTGGCGTCACACATCCCGCGGGCTTGGAGGGACGTCGGGCACGGAAAGAGCGGGGCAGGCGCGGTGCTGAGGGAGCGAGGAAAGTGCGGCGCTGAGGGGGGGCGAGGCAGGTGCGGCGTGGCGGAGTGAGGGACATGCGGCGTTGCGGGAGTGAGGGAAGTGCGGTGCTGAGGGGCGAGCCAGGTGCGGTGCTGAGGGAGTGAGGACGTGCGGTGTCGGGGGAGCGAACGGGTGACCCGGCCCGCGCGGCATCCCCGCTCCGAATGCCCCCGGCGTTTGGCTGATCACATGATCAGCAGACGTGTCGCAGGCCGAAGCCTCGCGGTGCTGCTCGCCGCCGCGACCGCGTTCCCGGCGGGCGGCACCGCCGCAGCCGCCGTGTCCACCGCCCCGCGCCCGGCCGCCCCGAAACCGCCCGCCCCCGTGCCCCTGGCCGACCTCGTCCCCGGCGTTCCCCCGGGACCCGCCCAGCCCTGGCAGATCGACACCCCGGACCAGGCGCTGGCGCCGAAGGTGTACACGCCGACGAAGGCGGAGGACGCCGTCGAGCCGAAGGACGCGGCGCCGGGCACGTACGACCTCGTCGAGTACGTGCCGTTGGGGGACGCCGTCGCCAAGGTGACGTGCAGCAAGCAGACCGGGCCCTACCAGCGCCAGGTCGAGCGGTGGCTGAAGCTGAAGGTGGACGGGAGGCAGTCCGCCGCCGACTGCAAGGCCGTCCGGGCGTTCCAGACCAAGCACGGCATCAAGCCCGCCAGCGGGTTCGCCGGGCCCGTCACCTGGTCGACCATGATGCTGCTCTCGGCGAGGAAGAACCCGAACGCCGCCAAGAAGTGCCCGGTGCGGTCCTACCGGGTCGCCTGCGTCGATCTGGACCGGCAGCTGACCTGGGTGCAGAAGGGCGGCACAGTGGTGTTCGGGCCGGTGCCGATGCGCAGCGGCCGGAAGGGGCACGTCACCCGGAAGGGCTGGCACACCGTCTACTGGCGGCACAAGAACCACTGGTCGACGCTGTACAACCAGCCCATGCCGTATGCCCAGTTCTTCGACGGCGGCCAGGCATTCCACGCCGTCTACGGCAGCATCCACACCACCGTCGGCTCCATGGGCTGCGTCAACCTCGAGCTCGGTGACTCGCGCAAGCTGTGGGGCGTGCTGAAGAAGGGCGACAAGGTCTACGTGTGGGGGCGGCGTCCGGGCGGCTGAGGGTCCGCGGGGGGCGGTGCCGGGGGGCTGTCGGCGGCCTCTGAGACACTGGGGGCGCGATGAGTGAGACAGCAGCTGTGCCGACCGCCGCCCTGCGCGCCCGCGCCGAGATCGATCTGGGTGCCCTGCGCGCCAATGTGCGGGCCCTGCGCGCCCGGGCGAAGGGCGCCGCCGTGATGGCCGTCGTCAAGTCCGACGCGTACGGCCACGGCGCGGTGCCGTGTGCCCGCGCCGCCCTGGAGGCGGGCGCGAGCTGGCTCGGCACGGCCACGGCCGAGGAGGCGCTCGCACTGCGCGCCGCCGGCCTGTCCGGGCCCGTCCTGTGCTGGCTGTGGGTGCCCGGTGGCCCCTGGCGGCAGGCGATCGAGGCCGACATCGACGTCTCGCTGAGCGGGCTGTGGGCCCTGCGCGAGGTCACCGCCGCCGCCCGGGCGGCCGGCCGGGCCGCGCGCGTGCAGCTCAAGGCCGACACCGGGCTCGGCCGCAACGGCTGCCAGCCGGCGGACTGGCCCGAGCTGGTCGGCGCGGCGCTGCGCGCGGAGGCCGAGGGACTCGTCCGGATCACCGGACTGTGGTCCCACTTCGCCTGCGCCGACGAACCGGGGCATCCCTCCATCGCCGCCCAGCTCGACCGGTTCCGGGAGCTGACGGCCTACGCCGAGGGGCAGGGCGTACGGCCCGAGGTGCGGCACATCGCCAACTCGCCGGCCACCCTCACCCTGCCCGAGACCCACTTCGACCTGGTCCGCACCGGCATCGCCATGTACGGCGTCTCGCCCAGCCCGGAGCTCGGCACCCCGGCGGACTTCGGGCTGCGCCCGGTGATGACGCTCAGCGCCTCGCTGGCCCTCGTCAAGCACGCCCCGGGCGGACACGGCGTCAGCTACGGCCACCACTACGTCACCCCCGGCGAGACCACCCTCGGCCTGGTACCGGTCGGCTACGCGGACGGCATCCCGCGGCACGCCTCGGGCACCGGCCCGGTGCTGGTCGACGGCAAGTGGCGGACGGTCGCCGGGCGGGTCGCCATGGACCAGTTCGTGGTGGACCTGGGCGGCGACGAGCCCCCGGCGGGCACCGAGGCCGTGCTGTTCGGGCCCGGCGACCGGGGGGAGCCCACGGCCGAGGACTGGGCGCAGGCGTGCGGCACGATCGCGTACGAGATCGTCACGCGCATCGGAACACGCGTTCCGCGCGTCTATGTGAACGCATCTATGTGAACGGGCAAGAAGTCGGGTAGCCGGTACCGGGGGGCGGCCCGGAGCACCGTGACACCGGTCACGCAACTGCACGGCGGTATCACCCGTCTCATCCACCAGGCGAACTGCAGTACGGCGAAGAGGAGCGGTACGTGAGCGAGAGCAGCGCGGAGGCCGTGGCGGACGTCGCCGCGGCGGCCGTCGCCTCCGCCGCGGGGGCGACGGCCGGGAGCTGGCGCAAGGCGACCGGCATCGCCGGTGCCGCGATAGGCGTGCTCGCCGCGAGCGCGGCGGCCGGCGTCGCCATCGAACGGATGACGGTCGGCCGCGGGATGCGCAGGAAGGCCCGGCTGGCGCTGGACTCGGCGGGGCCGTACGGCACCCTGCGCGGCACCCCCGGCAAGGCCCAGGCCGACGACGGCACCGAGCTGTACTACGAGGTCGACGAGGTCGAGCCCGACCCCGGCCCGAACGTCTCACCCCGCCGGCGCCGGCTCTTCGGCCGCAAGGCGCCCGCCCCGGTCACCGTCGTCTTCTGCCACGGCTACTGCCTCAGCCAGGACTCCTGGCACTTCCAGCGGGCCGCCCTGCGCGGGGTCGTGCGCACCGTGCACTGGGACCAGCGCAGTCACGGGCGCTCCGGGCGGGGCGTGGACCAGACCCAGAACCGGGTGCCGCTCACCATCGACCAGCTCGGCCGCGATCTGAAGGCCGTCCTGGACGCCGCGGTACCGGACGGGCCGGTCGTGCTGGTCGGCCACTCCATGGGCGGGATGACGATGATGGCCCTCGCCGCCCAGTACCCCGAGCTGATCCGGGACCGGGTCGTCGCCGCCGCCCTCGTGGGGACGTCGTCCGGGCGGCTCGGCGAGGTCAACTTCGGGCTCCCGGTGGCCGGCGTCAACGCGGTGCGCCGGATCCTCCCCGGTGTGCTGAAGGCACTCGGACAGCAGGCGGAGCTGGTGGAGAAGGGGCGCCGGGCCACCGCCGACCTGTTCGCCGGGATCATCAAGCGGTACTCGTTCGCGGGGCGGGACATCGACCCGGCGGTGGAGCGGTTCGCGGAGCGGATGATCGAGTCCACGCCGATCGACGTGGTCGCCGAGTTCTACCCGGCCTTCACCGACCACGACAAGACCGAGGCGCTCGCCTGCTTCCAGGACATGCCGGTGCTGGTGCTGGCGGGGGTGCAGGACCTGGTCACGCCCAGCGAGCACAGTGAGGCCATCGCCGACCTGCTGCCCGAGGCCGAGCTGGTGCTCGTGCCGGACGCCGGGCACCTGGTGATGCTGGAGCACCCGGAAGTGGTCACCGACCGCCTCGCCGACCTGCTCACCCGCGCGGGTGCGGTCCCGGCAGGGGCTACCGTAAGTGGCTATGGAACGACCAGCAGCACCAGCAGCGCACGAGGCCGCTGAGATCCGGCTGACGATCACCTCGCCCGAGCAGATGCGGGAGCTGGGCCGCCGACTGGCCAAGCTGCTGCGCGCGGGCGACCTCGTCATGCTCAGCGGGGAACTGGGCGCCGGCAAGACCACCCTGACCCGCGGGCTCGGCGAGGAACTCGGCGTGCGTGGCGCGGTCACGTCGCCGACCTTCGTCATCGCCCGGGTGCACCCGTCCCTCGGCGACGGCCCTCCCCTCGTCCACGTCGACGCCTACCGGCTCGCCGGCGGCCTGGACGAGATGGAGGACCTGGACCTCGACGTCTCGCTGCCCGACTCGGTGATCGTCGTGGAGTGGGGCGAGGGCAAGGTCGAGGAGCTGACCGAGGACCGGCTCCAGGTCGTCATCCACCGCACCGTCGGGGACGCGGCATCGGGGGACACCCCGGAACCCGCGGGCACCGACGAGGTACGGCACGTGACCCTGACCGGTCTGGGGGAGCGCTGGGCCGACGCCGGCCTGGAGACGCTGACCGGCTGAGACCTTGTACCGACAAGCTGTCGGCACCATATTGCGCAGGACGTCCCGGGCGTGGTGACATGGTACCCAGCCCGTAGTTAGGTGTACCTAACCACGCCCGCCCCCGCGGCTCAGGAGGCGTCCATGCCCGCAGCACGACCCGCGGAGTCCCGGCCCGCCGTGCCCGCCGGGGTGTCCATGCGCGACCTGCTGGCGTCGTGCGTGGCGGCGGACGCGGTCTCCCGGCCGCCACGGGCCCCGGAGCCCCCGCGACAGGCCCCCGGACCCGCCCGCGAACAGCCGCGCGCCGCCTGACGCCCGGTCGTCCGGAGTCCGCCGCCGTCGCGCGGGCGGCACGGCCGCCCGGAGCCGGTCCGGTCCCGGGGGAAGGCCCTGGTGTGCGGGGGAAGGCCCTGGTGTGCCGGCCCGGGATGTCGGTGACACGCGTCGGCAGTTGATCAAGGGAAGACTCAGCGGATCACGACGACCGGTACGCCGATCGTCGCGAACTGCCACATCGCGTCGCCGTCCGCCCGGCCTTCCCGGATGCCGCCCGTCTTCACGCTCGGGTCGGCCATCGTGCCCGAGTCGCTGTTCACCGCCGCGCTGAACCCGATCACCACGTCGTCCACGCTGGTGAACCGCACCACGTGCTCGACGGGCAGCCCGTCGGTTCCGGTGGCCGCGTTCGAGCGGGACGTGACCCAGTAGATGCCCGGCGGGGGGTCCACGCTGCCCGGGCGCACCGGGAAGGTCCGCTGCACCCGGTCGCCGGGAGCGACCAGCCAGATCCGGTCGTCGTCCACCGAGTACACGACCCGTTCACCCGTTCCGGAGTTGCCCGGCAGGGCGGTCGGGTTGTCCCGGTCCCGGGGTGCCTTCTTCGCGACCGCCGCGGACGCGCTCGCCGCCGGACCGCCGCGCAGGCTCGCCGGGACGGTCGCCTGGGCCTGGTAGGCAAGGAAACCGGCCGTTCCCAGGGCCGCCGCGGTGAGGCCGGCCACGATCCCCGAGCTGGTCCCTGCCACCTGCGCCCACCTCCGTTTCGCACCATATGTCGTACTTGGTGCCGACCGTAGCAGTCGGTGACCCTCCGTCCAGGTCGGCCATGCGCGAGCCGCGGGCGCCGTAGGCTGTTCGCGTGCTCTTGCTCGCTCTGGATACCGCCACACCCGCCGTCACCGTCGCGCTGCACGACGGCACGGACGTCATCGCCTCCTCCAGCCAGGTGGACGCGCGCCGGCACGGGGAACTGCTGCTGCCGGCCGTCGACCGGGTCCTCGCCGAGGCCGGGCTGAAGCTGGAGGCCGTCACCGGGATCGTCGTCGGCACCGGGCCCGGCCCCTACACCGGTCTGCGCGTCGGCCTGATGACCGCCGACACCTTCGGCCTCGCGCTCGGGGTCCCGGTGCACGGCCTGTGCACACTGGACGGCCTCGCCTACGCCGCCGACATCGAGAAGGGCCCCTTCGTCGTGGCGACGGACGCCCGGCGCAAGGAGGTCTACTGGGCCACGTACGCCGACTCCCGGACCCGGCTGACCGATCCGGCCGTCGACCGTCCGGCGGACATCGCCGAGCGGGTCGCGGGGCTCCCGGCGGTCGGCGCCGGCGCGCTGCTCTACCCGGACACGTTCCCGAGCGCCCACGAGCCCGAGCACGTGTCCGCCGCCGCCCTCGCCTCGCTCGCGGCGGAAAGACTGGCCGCGGGCGAGGAACTGTCCGCGCCCCGGCCGCTCTACCTGCGCCGCCCGGACGCCCAGGTCCCCAAGAACTACAAGGTGGTCACCCCCAAGTGACACAGCCGGCACCCCCCCGACTGCGCGAGATGCGCTGGTGGGACATCGACCCGGTCCTGGAGCTGGAGAAGGACCTGTTCCCCGAGGACGCCTGGTCCCGGGGCATGTTCTGGTCCGAACTGGCCCACGCCCGGGGCCCCGAGGCCACCCGGCGCTATCTGGTGGCCGAGACCGGCGACCGCATCGTCGGTTATGCCGGTCTCGTCTCCTCCGGCGAACAGGCCGACGTCCAGACCATCGCCGTCGCCCGCGACCACCAGGGCACCGGCCTCGGCGCCCGTCTGCTGACCGAACTGCTGCGGGCGGCGACCGCGTTCGAGTGCCACGAGGTGTTGCTCGAATGCCGGGTCGACAACGTCCGTGCCCAGAAGCTCTACGAGCGCTTCGGCTTCGTCCCCATCGGCTTCCGGCGCGGCTACTACCAGCCCGGCAACGTGGACGCCCTGGTGATGCGCCTGACCACAGGACCCGACAGCGGCACCGCGACATCCGACAACGGCTCCGCGGCATCCGACAGCGGCTCCGCCGCGGGTTCTTCCCCAGTACAAGGAACCGACACCAATGACTGACGAACCCCTCGTCCTCGGCATCGAGACCTCCTGCGACGAGACCGGCGTCGGCATCGTCCGCGGCACCACCCTGCTGGCGGACGCCGTCGCCTCCAGCGTCGACGAGCACGCCCGCTTCGGCGGTGTCGTACCGGAGGTGGCCTCCAGGGCGCACCTGGAGGCGATGGTCCCGACCATCGACCGTGCGCTGAAGGAGGCGGGAGTCAGCGCCAAGGACCTGGACGGCATCGCGGTCACCGCGGGCCCCGGCCTCGCGGGCGCCCTGCTCGTCGGCGTCTCGGCGGCCAAGGCGTACGCCTACGCCCTCGGCAAGCCCCTTTACGGCGTCAACCACCTCGCCTCCCACATCTGCGTGGACCAGCTGGAGCACGGCCCGCTGCCCGAGCCGACGATGGCCCTGCTGGTGTCGGGCGGCCACTCGTCCCTGCTGCTGTCGTCGGACATCACCTCCGATGTCCGTCCGATGGGCGCGACCATCGACGACGCGGCCGGCGAGGCGTTCGACAAGATCGCCCGCGTGCTGAACCTGGGCTTCCCCGGCGGCCCGGTCATCGACCGGTACGCCAAGGAGGGCGACCCGGGGGCGATCGCCTTCCCGCGCGGCCTGACCGGTCCGCGTGACCCGGCGTACGACTTCTCCTTCTCCGGCCTGAAGACCGCCGTGGCCCGCTGGATCGAGGCCAGGCGCGCGGCCGGCGAGGAGGTTCCGGTCCGTGACGTGGCCGCGTCCTTCCAGGAGGCCGTGGTCGACGTGCTCACCCGCAAGGCCGTCCGCGCCTGCAAGGACGAGGGCGTGGACCACCTGATGATCGGCGGCGGTGTGGCCGCCAACTCCCGGCTGCGCGCCCTCGCCCAGGAGCGCTGCGAGGCGGCCGGTATCCGCCTGCGCGTGCCGCGCCCCAAGCTGTGCACCGACAACGGTGCGATGGTGGCCGCGCTGGGCGCCGAGATGGTCGCCCGCAACCGGTCCGCCTCCAGCTGGGACCTGTCGGCCGACTCCTCCCTGCCGGTGACCGACCCGCACGTCCCGGGCCACGACCATGTGCACGAGGTCAGCAAGGACAACCTGTACTCGTGACGGTCGCGCTGATGTGGGAGGCGCGTGCGGCCGAGGGCCGGGGCGCGGAGCTGCTGTCCTGGGCGCGGGAACAGCGGCTCCCCGCGGAGCCGCTGCGGCGCGAGACCTTCCGTGCGCCGCAGGACCGGGTGCTGGTCATCACGTGGTGGAACGCGCCGTACGACGCCGAGCTGCCCGAACTTCCCGAGCCGGGCAGTGACTTGGTGACCCGTGCGGTGCACCGGTGGCGCTTCGAACAGGTGCCGGACGCCTGAAGTTGAGGATTCCGGTCCGACTGCGCTATGATCATCACACAGCGAACGGCCGGAACACCGGCCCGGACGCAGTGCGTTGGTGGTCCAAGGAAAGACGTCCCGCTTCCTGCGGGGAGATGCAGGTGCAAGGCCTGCCCGGCGCTCCACTCGACACCCCGCCCCGGTCATCCGGAGGCGGGGTGTTCTCGTCGGTGGCTCAGTCCGCTCCCTCGGACAGCCTGACCTCGCAGTGCAGCCGCCGCTCGCCCCCGACCACCCGTACCGGCCCCGTCAGCCGCAACCGCGCCCGGTGCCGTACCTCGGCGCTCGACGGGCCCACCCGCAGTTCCAGCGCGCCGGGTTCCACCACCCGGACTCCCGTGCGGCCCGTGAAGGACGCCAGGTCCGCGTGGAAGCGGAAGGTCACACGGCGGGCGGCGCCCGGGAGCAGGCCGAGGCGCCGGTAGCCGATCAGGCGGACGTCCGGGCGGGTCACCGAGGCCACCGGGTCGTGGAGATAGAGCTGGACGACCTCGGTGCCCGCGCGGTCGCCGGTGTTGCGGACCGTGAGGGAGAGGTCGTACCAGCCGTCCGTGGAGATCTCGGCCGCGGAGCCCGCGAAGTCCTCCCAGGTGAACTCCGTGTACGAGCGGCCGTGGCCGAACGGGTACAGCGGGGTCGGGTCCAGGCTGCTGACCTCGCCTGCCAGGCCCAGTGGGGGCTGGAGGTAGGTCCAGGGCTGGCCGCCGGGCAGGCGCGGCACGCTCACCGGGAGGCGGCCGGAGGGGTTCACCCGGCCGGACAGCACCCCGGCCACCGCCGGGCCGCCCTCCTCGCCGGGGAAGAACGCCTGCGCCACCGCGCCGAGCCGGCCGTGCCAGCGGCCCAGGGCGTAGGGGCGGCCGGTGAGCAGCACGAGGACCACCGGGACGCCCGTCGCCACGAGCGCGTCCAGCAGGTCGGCCTGGACGCCCGGCAGTCGCAGGTCCGACACGTCACAGCCCTCGCCCGAGGTGCCGCGGCCGAACAGGCCCGCGCGGTCGCCCAGCACCGCCACGCACACGTCCGCCTCCGCCGCCCGGGCCACCGCCTCCGCGAACCCGCCGGTGTCCGGGTCGGACACCCCGCAGCCCTCCGCGAACGTCACCTTGGCGTCCGGCAGCTCGGCGCGCAGGGAGTCCAGCACGGTGGGGATGTCGATGCCGAGCGGGACCTCGGGGTGGTGGGTGAGCACGTGGGAGGGGAAGGAGTAGCAGCCGAGCATGGCGAGCGGGTCCGCCGCGCGGGGACCGACGACCGCGATCCGGGTACCGGGTGCCAGCGGGAGCAGGCCGCCGGGGTTGTCCAGCAGGACCACCGACTCCTCCGCCAGGTCCCGGGCGAGGGCCCGGTTCTCCGCCGAGTCCAGGTCGAGCGGGCCGTCCGGCTCCGGCCGCCAGTCCTCGTCCAGCAGGCCCAGCCCGCATTTCTGGAGCAGGACGCGGCGGGCCGCGCGGTCCACCAGGGACTCCGGGACGCGGCCTTCCCGTACGGCGGTGACCAGCGGGGTGCCGTAGCACCTCAGGGTCGGCAGCTCGACGTCGATGCCCGCGGCCAGGGCCAGATGCGCCGCCTCCGTCTCGTCCGCCGCGACCCGGTGCAGGGTGCGCAGGAAGCCGATGCCGAAGTAGTCGGCCACCACCGTGCCGGTGAACCCCCACTCCTCGCGCAGCAGCTCGGTCAGCAGCCGCGGGTCGGCGGAGGCGGGCACACCGTCGGTCTCGGTGTAGGCCGCCATCACCGAGCGGGCACCGCCCTCGCGCAGCGCCATCTCGAACGGCGGCAGGGTGAGGTCCGCGAACTCCCGTCGGCCCGCCCGCACCGGGGCCAGGTTCCGGGCGCCCGCCGAGGACGCGTACCCGGCGAAGTGCTTGAGTGTGGCGATGACACCGGCCGACTCCAGACCGCGCACGTAGGCCGTGCCGACCGTACCGACCAGGTACGGGTCCTCGCCGATCGTCTCCTCGACGCGCCCCCAGCGCAGGTCGCGGACCACGTCCAGCACCGGGGCCAGGCCCTGGTGCACCCCGGCCGCGCGCAGGTCCCGGCCGATGCGGCGGCCCACCTGCTCGACCAGCTCCGGGTCGAAGGAGGCGCCCCAGGCGAGCGGGACCGGGTAGGCGGTCGCCTGCCAGGCGGTGAAGCCGGCCAGGCATTCCTCGTGGGCGACGGCCGGGATGCCGAAGCGGTTCGCGGCGGCGATCCGGCGCTGCGCCCGGGCCAGGGCCCGCGCCCCGGTGCCGGGGTCGACGGGGCCGGTACCGAAGGACCGGGTCAGCTGGCCGAGGCCGCGGGTGATCAGCTCGTCCCAGTCGTGGTCGGCGGTCATCTCCCGTTGGAGGGGGGCGACTCCGTCGCCGTCCGTGGCGGCGCCCACCCACACGCCGTACAGCTGGGCCGCCTTCTCCTCCAGGGTCATCCGGGACAGCAGGTCGGCCACGCGGGCGTCGGCGGGCAGGGCGGGGTCGCGCCAAGGAGCGGTGGTCATGGAACTCCCGTCGGTGGTCGGGATCGAACGGGCCGGTCAACGGCTGTCGAATGTTTCGAAAAACACCTCGAATGTTCCGGGAACCTATGGTGCGCCAGGACCTTCGTCAAGAGGGCCGGCGGGGATACGATCGCGGGCATGACGCCTCCGAAGCCCGCAGAAACGCAGACGGCGACCCTCGCCGAGATCGCCCGTGAGGCCGGGGTCTCCGCTCCGACTGTTTCGAAGGTCCTCAACGGCCGTGCCGATGTCGCCCCCGCGACCCGCACCCGCGTCGAGGAGCTGCTGCGCGCCTACGGCTACCGGCGCCGCCGCGCCGAGGCATCCCGCTCGCCCCTGATCGACCTGGTCTTCCACGAGTTGGAGAGTGCCTGGGCGCTGGAGGTCATCCGGGGCGTGGAGAACGTGGCCAGGGACGCCGGGCTGAGCGTGGTGCTGTCCGAGTCGGCCGGCCGGCTCACCCCCGGCCGGACCTGGGCCGACCAGGTCGCCGCCCGCCGCCCGCACGGCGTGGTGCTGGTGCTGTCCGGACTCGACGAGTCCCAGCGGGCGCTGCTGACCAGCCGGTCCATCCCGTTCGTGGTGATGGACCCGGCCGGCGACCCGGGCCCGGACGTGCCGTCCATCGGCGCCACCAACTGGCAGGGCGGCCTCGCCGCCACCCGCCACCTGGTGGAACTCGGCCACACCCGGATCGGCGCGATCAGCGGCCCGTCCCGGATGATGTGCAGCCGGGCGCGGGTGGACGGCTACCGCGCGGCCCTGGAGACGGCCGGCCTGCCCGTCGATCCCTCGCTCGTCGTGACGGGCGACTTCCACCACGACGCCGGCTACCGCCTGGGCCTGGAGCTGCTGCGCCGCCCGGACCGGCCGACCGCCGTCTTCGCGGGCAACGACCTCCAGGCGCTCGGCCTGTACGAGGCCGCCCGTGAACTGGGCCTGCGCATTCCGGAGGACCTCAGTGTGGTCGGCTTCGACGATCTGCCGGTGGCCCGCTGGGTGGGTCCGCCGCTGACGACCGTACGGCAGCCGCTGGCCGAGATGGCCGCAGCGGCGGCCCGGCTGGTGCTGGAGCTGGGCCAGGTACGGGAGGAGCGGGCCGCGACCCGGGTGGAGCTGGCCACGAGTCTGGTGGTGCGTTCCAGCACCGCGGCGCCGGGCGTGGCCGGAAGTTGACGTATTGACGGGTGGGGGGCCCGCGCCCACACTCCTCCGAAGTCAATCGGTTACATGACCGAAACTTTCGGAGGCGCCCGCGATGAGATCCTCCAGAACATCCCTGAAGGCCGGCCTGGCCGCGTTGGTCACCGCCGTGGGCCTGTGCACCGCCGGCCCTGGCACGAGCACCGCCCAGGCAGCCGGCACCGGCACTGTCCAGGCGGCCGGCACCGGCACTGCCCAGGCGGCCGGCACGGTTCAGGCAGCCGGCACCCCGCTGCGTGACCTGGCCGCGGCGCGGGGCAAGGTCATCGGTACGGCCGTCACCGGCACCGCGCTGACCGGCGGCTACGGCGACATCACCGGCACCCAGTTCGGCTCGCTCACCCCCGGCAACGCCATGAAGTGGGAGAGCGTCGAGCCGGCCCAGGGCAGCTTCAACTGGACCGAGGCCGACCGTATCGTGGCCTTCGCCCAGGCCCACGACCAGCAGGTGCGCGGCCACACCCTGGTCTGGCACAGCCAGAACCCGAGCTGGCTGACGAACGGCAGCTGGACCCCCGCCCAGCTCGGCAGCCTGCTGCAGAACCACATCGGCACCGAGGTCGGCCGCTACAAGGGCCGGATCGCCGCCTGGGACGTCGTCAACGAACCCTTCAACGAGGACGGCACCTACCGCTCCTCCCTCTGGTACAACGGCCTCGGCTCCGGCTACATCGCGAACGCCCTGACCTGGGCGCACGCGGCCGATCCGGGGGCCAAGCTGTACATCAACGACTACAACGTCGAGGGCGTGGGCGCGAAGTCCACCGCCCTGTACAACCTGGTCAAGTCCCTCAAGCAGCAGGGCGTGCCGATCGACGGCGTCGGTCTCCAGGCCCATCTGATCCTCGGCCAGGTGCCGTCGACGCTCCAGCAGAACATCCAGCGCTTCGCCGACCTCGGTGTCGACGTGGCGATCACCGAACTGGACGTCCGGATGCAACTGCCGGCCGACCGTACGAAACTCGCCCAGCAGGCGGCCGACTTCAAGTCCGTGGTGGCCGCGTGCGCGGCCGTGACCCGGTGCGTCAACGTCACCGTGTGGGGCTTCACCGACGCCGACTCCTGGGTGCCGGGCACCTTCCCGGGCTACGGCGCGGCGACCCCGTACGACGAGAACTACCAGCCGAAACCGGCGTACTACGGCATCGCCGAGGCCCTGGGCGGGAGTGGTACGACACCGCCGCCGACGGGCGCCTGCTCCGCCGCCTACAGCGTCACCAGCCAGTGGAACACCGGTTTCACCGGTCAGGTGAGGATCTCCTGCTCCGGTGCCTCGCTGTCCTCCTGGAAGGTGAGCTGGAGCTATGGCGGGGGCCAGCGGATCACCCAGGCGTGGAACGCCACCTGCGCCCAGTCCGGCGCGGCGGTGTCCTGCGCCAACGCCTCCTACAACGGCATGGTGGCGGACGGCGGTTCGGTGACGTTCGGTTTCAACGGCTCCTGGAGCGGCAGCAATCCGGTGCCCACGGTGACGCTTGGATGAGAATCTCCGAAGAAAGCCGACTCGCGGCGCTCGCGCTAACAGTCCCCTAATAATTCGGACTTACGTTCCTGTCGTGACGCGACACGAGGAACAAGAGGAGCAGAGCGACGCGGGCAGAGGGGTGGGCCGGCGGCCGAGAGCGCTGCGGATCGCCGGCCTCACTCTGGCGGGCACCCTGGTGCTGGGCGCGGCGGCGGCCGGCTGGGTGTACTGGCACCTGAACAGCAACATCGAGAGCGTCGACATCAACAGCGCGCTCGGCGACGACCGGCCCGCCCGGGCGGTGACCACCCCGGCGGCGTCCGCCCCGGCCGACGCCTCGCCCCTGCCCACCGGCAGCCTGAACCTCCTGGTCCTCGGCTCGGACTCGCGCAGCGGCACGGCCAACCGGGAGCTGGGGGGCGGCGACAGCTCCGGGGCCCGGTCCGACACCGCGATGGTCGTGCACGTCGACGCGGGCCGGACGAAGGCCACCGTGGTCAGCATCCCGCGCGACACGCTGGTCACCCGCCCGTCCTGCCCGCTCGCCTCCGGCGGCACCACGGCGGTGGCCCACGGCGCCATGTTCAACACCGCCTACGCGGTGGGCGGTCCGGTGTGCGCGGTGAAGACCGTCGAGTCGCTCACCGGCGTCCGTATGGACCACTACCTGGAAATCGACTTCTCCGGCTTCGCCCGGCTGGTCGACGCGCTCGGCGGGGTCGACGTCACCACCGGCCAGGACATCGACGACGACAAGAGCCGTCTCCACCTCCGGGCAGGCACCCACCACCTGGACGGCAAGCAGGCCCTGGCCCTCGCCCGCACCCGGCACGGCATAGGCGACGGCAGCGACCTGGGCCGCATAGGGCTCCAGCAGATGCTGGTGAAAGACCTGCTGGAGCGGCTGGCCGACGCCGGCCGGCTCACCGACCCTGCCAAGCTGTACCAGGTCGCCGACGCCGTCACCGCCGGTCTCACCACCGACACCGGCCTGGACTCCCTGGGTGAGCTGATGAGTCTCGGCCGGAGCCTGGAGGGCCTGACCGCCGACCGGGTGACAACGGTGACCATGCCGGTGGTCACGGCACCCTCCGATCCCAACCGGGTGGTCCCCGAGGAACCGGCGGCGAGCGCGCTCTGGTCGTCCCTGCGCTGAGGGCGTCCCCGCCGTGAGGGACGACCCCGTTGCGCTGAGGGCGTCCCGCCGTGAGGGACGACCCGGAAAAAAATCCCCGGAGATTTTTCCGCGGCCGTGTCGATCCGGGCCTCTCCCGTTCGACGCATGGGTGAGCGGCGGGGAACGGTCCCGCCGCCCGACCGAAGGAGTCACCATGCCCCGCTACCTGTCGCTCGTGCGCGTCGACGAGTCCGCCGCCCCCGCCGGGGGGCCCAGCGAGGAGCTGATGCGGCGGATGGGCGAGCTGATCGAGGAGATGACGAAGGCCGGTGTCCTGCTGGACACCGGCGGGCTCACCCCGTCCGCCCAGGGCACCCGGGTGGACTGGAACGGCGAGAAGACGTCCGTCACCGACGGGCCGTTCACCGAGTCCAAGGAGGTCATCGGCGGCTACGCGCTCATGCAGTGCAAGGACCGGGCCGAGGCGCTGGAGTGGACCCAGCGGTTCCTGAGGGTCCACGGCCAGGAGTGGCAGATCGCCTGCGAGCTGCGGGAGATCGCCGAGGGCTGAGCCGGTTTGGCCCGCTGCCCGCCGGGGTGTTGCATGTGGGCTGTGGAACCACAGCCCACGCCACCACAGCCCACGCCACCACAGCCCACGCCCACGCCACCGCGGCCCACTCCGCCACAGTCCGCCGCTTCCCGGCCCACGCCACCGCGGCCCGCCGCACCGGGTCCGGCCGCGGCGCACGCGATCGAGACCGTCTTCCGTCTGGAGTCGCCCCGCGTGATCGCCGGCGTCGCCAGGATCGTGCGGGACGTCGGCATCGCCGAGGAGCTGGCGCAGGACGCCATGGTCGCCGCCCTGGAGCGGTGGCCCCGGGACGGGGTGCCCGACAATCCCGGCGCCTGGCTCATGGCCACCGCCCGGCACCGGGCCGTCGACCTGATCCGGCGGCGCGAGTCCTACGCCCGCAAACTCGCCGAGATCGGCCGGGACCTGGAGACCACGACCCCGCCGGAGGAGCCGGCCGCCCCGGACGACATCGACGACGATCTGCTCCGGCTGGTCTTCACCACCTGCCACCCGGTGCTGTCCCCGCAGGCCCGCACCGCGCTCACCCTGCGTCTGCTCGGTGGCCTGACCACGGCCGAGATCGCTCGGGCCTTCCTGGTGCCCGAGCCGACGATCGCCCAGCGGGTCGTCCGCGCCAAACGCACCCTGGCCACGAAGAACGTCGCCTTCGAGGTGCCGTACGGGCCCGACCGCGAGGCTCGCCTCGGCTCCGTCCTGGACGTCATCTACCTGGTCTTCAACGAGGGCTACGCGGCCACCGCCGGCGACGACTGGCTGCGCCCCGGCCTGTGCGAGGACGCGCTGCGGCTGGCCCGCGTCCTGTCCGCGCTGATGCCCGGAGAGCCGGAGGTGCACGGCCTGACCGCGCTGCTGGAGTTCCAGGCGTCGCGCACCGCCGCCCGCACGGGCCCGGACGGCGAGCCGGTGCTGCTGAGGGACCAGGACCGCCGCCGCTGGAACCGCATGCTCATCGCGCGTGGGATCCGTGCCCTCGACCGCGCCCGGGCCACCGCGGGCGGGTCCCCGGGCCCGTACGCCCTCCAGGCGGCCATCGCCGCCTGCCACGCGCGGGCGTACGCGTTCGAGGAGACCGACTGGCGCGCCATCGCCACGCTGTACGGCCTGCTGGCCGTCCGCGCGCCGTCCCCGGTGGTCGAGCTGAACCGGGCGGTCGCCGTGTCGATGGCCGACGGCCCGGCCGCGGGCCTGACGCTGGTGGACGCCCTGGCCGCCGTGCCCGCGCTGCGCGACTACCACCTGCTGCCCAGCGTCCGCGGCGACCTGCTGTCCCGCCTGGGGCGCACCGCCGAGGCCCGCGAGGAGTTCGTCCGCGCGGCGGGGCTGGCCCACAACGACAGGGAACGGAAGCTGCTGCTCAGCCGAGTGGAGACGCTCCGGCGGGCGCCCGCAGCGGAGCCCCGATCAGCATCGTCGGCGCCCCCGCCACCCGGGTGAGGAAGACCGTGGCCGCGTTCGGGCCCTGCGGCCTGACCTTGCGGCGCAGTTCCTCCGGCTCGACCGCCGAGCCGCGCTTCTTCACGGTCAGCGTGCCGACCTCGCGCTCCCGCAGCAGGGCCTTCAGCTTCTTGACGTTGAACGGGAGCCGGTCGGTGATCTCGTAGGCGGTGGCGTACGGGGTGGGCCGCGGCGCGTCGGCGGTGACGTACGCGATGGTCGGGTCGACCAGGCCGCCGCCGACCTCCTCGGCCACCTCGGCGACCAGGTGCGCTCGGATCACGGCGCCGTCGGGCTCGTACAGGTAGCGCCCCACCGGCCGCACTTGGGGGTCGGGCAGCCCGCGGCCGAGCAGCGTGCGCGGGCCCGGCAGCAGCGTGGCCCGCACGGCGCCCGGCGCGCCGGTGCCGAACCACAGCACCGCCTCCTTCACGTCCCCGCCGTCGGAGATCCACTCGGCCTCGGCCTCGGCCGGGACCACCTCGTGCGGGATGCCCGGGGCGATCTTCAGGGCGGCCCGGGGCGCCGTGCGGGCGGTCTCGATCGCCCAGGACAGCGGAGGTGAGTACGCCTCCGGGTCGAACACCCTCCCGCGTCCGCCTCGCCGGGCCGGGTCCACGAACACCGCGTCGTACCCGGCGGTGTCCACCTCCGTGACATCGGCCTCCCGCACCTCGATCAGGCCGGCCAGCCCCAGCGCCTCGGCGTTCGCCCGGGCCACCGCCGCGGTCAGCGGGTCCCGGTCCACGGCCAGCACCCGGATCCCGGCCCGCGCCAGCGCGATCGCGTCCCCGCCGATGCCGCAGCACAGGTCGGCCACGGAGGTCACGCCCAGCTCCCGCAGCCGGTGGGCCCGGTACGTCGCCACGCTGCTGCGCGTCGACTGCTCGACCCCGTTCGGGGTGAAGAACATCCGCCCGGCGTCCGCGGCCCCGAACTTCGCCACCGCCCGCTGCCGCAGCCGGGCCTGGCCGAGCGCGGCCGAGACCAGTTCGGCCGGGTGGTCGCGGCGCAACCGGGTGGCCACGGCCAGCTCCCGCGCGGGCTCGGTGTCGCGCACCTCGTCGAGGAGGGCGCGGCCTTCGGGGGTGAGGAGCAGAGCGAGGTCGTTCACCGGGTCATTGTGGGCCAGTCGGTGGATGGTGCGCCTCCGGCGGCGGTGTCGGCCCGGTTCGCGGGCCGGGGCCTGGGAGGATCCGGCACCATGCGAGCAGTAGTACAAAATGACAAATGTCGGGCGCGGGTCGCGAGGACGGCCGCGGGCTCCACGGCCGTCGCGCTGGCTGCCGCCGTCCTCCTGTCCGGCTGTGCCGGCAGCCCCGAACCGGCCACCGGTCGGCACGGTCCCGCCCGCCCCCAGGACCCGCGGGCCCGGCAGGCCGGCGAGCACGCCCGGCTGGTCGCCGCCGCCCAGCGCTGGGGCCTGGACCACGCCCCGCTCACGCCCCCGGCCCCGCCGGCGAAGAAGCCCACGATCACACCCCGGGACGGCTTCGAGGTGGACGGCCAGGAGGAGGAGGACCTCCCGCCGGTCTTCACCACCGTCCCCACCCGGCAGAAGGTCGTCTTCCTCACCATCGACGACGGGGCCGACAAGGACCCGGCGTTCCTGCGCATGATGAGCGAGCTGAAGATCCCGTACACGGCCTTCCTGAGCAACTACCTCGTCGAGGACGACTACGGCTACTTCCGCAGGATGCAGGCGCAGGGCGTGACCCTGAACAACCACACCCTCACCCACCCCTACCTGCCCGGCCTGTCCTACGAGGAGCAGCGGGACGAGATCTGCGGCATGCAGGCCATCATGAAGAAGCAGTTCGGCAAGGCGCCCACCGTGTTCCGGCCGCCGTACGGCAACTACAACGGCGACACCCTGCGCGCCGCGAAGGAGTGCGGGATCAAGTACGCGCCCATCTGGGACGAGGAGGTCTTCGTCGACCACTGGGAGTACCGCGACTGGGACCGCAGCCTGCACCCCGGCGACATCGTCCTCACCCACTTCCGTGGCCGGGACGACTGGAACGGCACGATGGTGGACGACATGCGCCGCTTCCTGAACAAGGCCACGCGCGAGGGCTACGCCGTGGCCCGCCTGGAGGACTACCTGTGAGGCGCCTGCGGGGGCCGGCGGCGGTCCTCGCCGCGGCCCTGCTCCTCACGGGCTGCGCCCAGTCCGTCGACCCCATCGAACGCCTCGGGAAGAAGGCCGCCCAAGGGGTGCACCCGCGCGCCGGGGCCGACCGCAGCTATCTGCGCTGGGGGCTGACCCAGCCGCTCGCCCGCTCCCCGGTGCACCCGGCCCGGCCGCTCGCAGCGCACCCGGGGGCGCACGCCCTGCCCCCGGTGGCCGACCACGTCCCCACCCGGGACCCGGTCGTCTTCCTCACCTACGACGACGGCGCCGAGCGGGACCCCCGCTTCGTCGACATGGTCCGCGAACTCCGGCTGCCCGTCACCCTGTTCCTCACCGACAGCGTCGCCGCGCCCGGCTACGGGCACTTCGCCCGCCTGCGCGCACTCGGCGCCGGCATCCAGAACCACACCGTCGACCACCGGGCCCCGGCCGGACTGCCGTACGCCGAGCAGCGCGCCGAGATCTGCGGCCAGCAGGACCGCCTGCGCGCCCGCCTCGGCGCCCGCCCCCGCCTCTTCCGCCCGCCCTACGGCTCCTACGACGCCACCACCCGGCGCGCCGCGGCCGACTGCGGCATCTCCGCGCTCGTCCTGTGGCGCGCCGCCCTCACCCCGGCCGGCCTCGCCTGCACCCACGGCTCCCGCCACCTGCGTCCCGGCGACATCGTCCTGGTGGGCCCCGACGAGTCGGGGGAACTCTCCCTGCGCGAGCGCACGGTGCGGGTGCTGAGGGAAGCGCAGCGGCGGGGACTGACGGTGGGACGGCTCGAGGACTACCTGTAGCTCGTCCCGGCGGCAACCAGCCCGTCCGGGCGTTCGAGGACGAGGGCGGCAAGGCCCGAAGCCAGGGTCCCGGGGGCGGCGGTTCCCGGAGCCGGCGGCCCGGCACCGGACCGCCGGGACACACCGGCGGAGCCTCGGACGCCGGCCGACGCGCCACACGCCGATTGGCACTCCGCTTGACCGAGTGCTAACCCCGGTCATAGTCTCGGCTCTGGCACTCCGCAGGTGAGAGTGCCAACAAACGCGACGGGCAGATCCGGCACCCGCGACGACGGATCGACCTGGTCGCCACCTCAGACAGTTAACCCCGTGAGATCTCCGAAGGGGGAGGTCGGATCGTGACGACCACCAGCTCCAAGGTTGCCATCAAGCCGCTCGAGGACCGCATTGTGGTCCAGCCGCTCGACGCCGAGCAGACCACCGCCTCTGGCCTGGTCATCCCGGACACCGCGAAGGAGAAGCCCCAGGAGGGCGCCGTCCTCGCCGTGGGCCCGGGCCGCTTCGAGAACGGCGAGCGCCTGCCGCTCGACGTCAAGGTCGGCGACGTCGTTCTGTACAGCAAGTACGGCGGCACCGAGGTGAAGTACAACGGCGACGAGTACCTCGTGCTCTCGGCTCGCGACGTCCTCGCGATCATCGAGAAGTAATCACCTCAAGCAACTCTCTGCTTTGAGCTGCGCCCCTGGCCCCCGCATCCGATAAGAAGCCGGGCGCCCGGGGCGCTGCGCTTTTCACCCACAGATTTCCGAGAGGGCTCCCGCTGCCATGGCGAAGATCCTGAAGTTCGACGAGGACGCCCGTCGCGCCCTTGAGCGCGGCGTCAACAAGCTTGCCGACACCGTCAAGGTGACGATCGGCCCCAAGGGTCGCAACGTCGTCATCGACAAGAAGTTCGGTGCCCCCACCATCACCAACGACGGTGTCACGATCGCCCGCGAGGTCGAGATCGACGACCCGTACGAGAACCTCGGTGCGCAGCTGGTCAAGGAGGTGGCGACCAAGACCAACGACATCGCGGGTGACGGCACCACCACCGCCACGGTCCTCGCCCAGGCGCTCGTCCGCGAGGGCCTGAGGAACGTCGCCGCCGGCGCCTCCCCGGCCGCCCTGAAGAAGGGCATCGACGCCGCCGTCAAGGCCATCTCCGAGGAGCTGCTCGCCTCGGCCCGCCCGATCGACGAGAAGTCCGACATCGCCGCCGTCGCCGCGCTGTCCGCCCAGGACCAGCAGGTCGGCGAGCTGATCGCCGAGGCGATGGACAAGGTCGGCAAGGACGGTGTCATCACCGTCGAGGAGTCCAACACCTTCGGTCTGGAGCTGGACTTCACCGAGGGCATGGCCTTCGACAAGGGCTACCTGTCGCCGTACTTCGTGACGGACCAGGAGCGCATGGAGGCCGTCCTGGAGGACCCGTACATCCTCATCAACCAGGGCAAGATCTCCTCCATCACCGAGCTGCTGCCGCTGCTGGAGAAGGTCATCCAGGCCGGCTCCTCCAAGCCGCTGCTGATCATCGCCGAGGACCTCGAGGGCGAGGCCCTGTCGACCCTGGTCGTCAACAAGATCCGCGGCACCTTCAACGCCGTCGCGGTGAAGGCCCCGGGCTTTGGTGACCGCCGCAAGGCGATGCTCCAGGACATGGCCGTCCTCACCGGCGCCACCGTCATCTCCGAGGAGGTCGGCCTCAAGCTCGACCAGGTCGGCGTCGACGTGCTCGGCTCCGCCCGCCGCGTGACCGTCACCAAGGACGACACCACGATCGTCGACGGCGCCGGCAAGTCCGAGGAAGTCCACGGCCGCGTCGCCCAGATCAAGGCCGAGATCGAGAACACCGACTCCGACTGGGACCGCGAGAAGCTCCAGGAGCGCCTCGCGAAGCTGGCCGGCGGCGTGTGCGTGATCAAGGTCGGCGCCGCCACCGAGGTGGAGCTGAAGGAGAAGAAGCACCGTCTGGAGGACGCCATCTCCGCGACCCGCGCCGCGGTCGAGGAGGGCATCGTCTCCGGTGGTGGCTCCGCCCTGGTCCACGCCTCCAAGGTCCTGGAGGGCAACCTCGGCAAGACCGGCGACGAGGCCACCGGTGTCGCCGTGGTCCGCAACGCCGTGGTCGAGCCGCTGCGCTGGATCGGCGAGAACGCCGGCCAGGAGGGCTACGTCATCGTGTCCAAGGTCAAGGACCTGGACAAGGGGCAGGGCTACAACGCCGCCACCGGCGAGTACGGCGACCTCGTGAAGGCCGGCGTCATCGACCCGGTCAAGGTCACCCGCTCCGCCCTGGAGAACGCCGCCTCCATCGCCTCCCTGCTGCTCACGACCGAGACCCTGGTCGTCGAGAAGAAGGAAGAGGAGCCGGAGGCCGCGGGTCACGGCCACAGCCACGGCCACGCCCACTGAGGCGACCGCCCGTGAGTGAAGGCCCGGCACCCCGTCGAGGGGGCCGGGCCTTCGCCCTGTGCGCCCGGTCGGCCTACTGCTCCAACTCGTCCAGGGCGCCGAGCTGCTGCATCAGCCCCAGCTGGTCGTGCTGCCACCACAGCTCGGCGATCTTGCCGTCGGCGCCGAACCGGAACAGCGTCATCCCGGTCATGGTGACCTGCCTGCCGGTGGGCGCGATCCCCAGGAAGTCGCCCCGGTGCGTGGCCCGCCAGGTCCACCGCGCGCACGCCCGGTCACCCTGGGCGAACACGTCCTCGACCGTGAACGCGAAGTCGAAGGCACCGCGCCACATCCGGAACTCGGCGCGGACGTTGTCCAGGCCGATGGTGTCCTGCGGGTTCATCGGGTCGTGACTGTGGATGTCCTCGTCGAGCAGATCGTTCAGCGGAGGCAGTTCGCCCGCGGTGCGCAGCGCCTCGAAGAAGGCGCGCACGACATGCTCGGACAGAGGCTCGTCCCGCACGACGTCCAGGTCGGTGAACGTCGGCATCTCGTCGCACAGTGCGACCAGCCCCCGGAAGATCCGGTCGGTCTCCGGCAGGTTCGAGTTCCGCATCGCCTCCTCGTACGAGGGGAACTCCACCACCTCGACGACGTGCGACGCGTCCGAACGGTCCGTGCCGACCACCGCGTGCGTCGCGGTACGCGTCCCCTTGGTCTGCTGGACCCAGTCGTCCATGAGCCGGTTCATCTCGTCCAGCCGGCTCGTCCTGCACTCGATGAGCTGTACGAAGGTCATGGCGCCGCCTCCGGCCCCCCTGGTCCGGTAACCGTCCCGCCCATTTTCCCACCGGGACGGCAGCGCCACCCCTCTGCTACTGCGGCCCGTACTTCCGCCCGGTCTTCGACGTGATCCCGCCCAGCAGTCCGCGCGGCGCCACCTTCGCCAGCCCCATCAGCGCCTTGTACCGGGGATCCGGGATGGACAGCGACTTCCCGCGCGCGAGATCGGCCAGGGCGGCCGCGACCAGCTTGTCGGCGTCCAGCCACATCCAGCCGGGGATGTTGTCCGTGCCCATCCCGGCCCGCTGATGGAACTCGGTGCGCACGAACCCGGGGCACAGCGCCATCAGCCGGACCCCGCTGCCGGCCAGGTCCTTCGCCGCGCCCTGGGTGAACTGCACGACCCACGCCTTGGACGCGCCGTACGTGCCGCGCGGGACGAAGGCCGCCACCGAGGCGACGTTCACCACCCCGCCCCGGCCGCGCTCGCGCATCGCCTCGGCCGCCGCCGACGTCAGCCGGAGCACCGCCTCGCAGTGCACCTTGAGCATCCTCAGCTCGTCCGCCATCGAGACGTCCAGATAGCGTCCCTTGTTGCCGAAGCCGGCGTTGTTGACCAGCAGGTCGACCGGGTTCTTCCGGTCGCCGAGCCGGGCGGCCACCGCCTCGATGCCCGTGTCCTGCGCCAGGTCGGCGGTCAGCACCTCCACCTCGATGCCGTGCCGGTCGTGCAGTTCCGTCGCCTGTTCGCGCAGCCGCTTGGTGTCCCGCGCGACCAGCACGAGGTCATGCCCGTCAGCCGCCAGCCGCCGCGCGAACGCGGCACCGATTCCCGCGGTCGATCCCGTAATCAGAGCCGTTGTCATGGCCCAAGGGTAGTGACCCGGACCGACAGCCTCCGCTGCCCGTGCACGCCGGGCCCCGCGCTGCCCTGACGGCCGTTCAGCCCCCGTGCTCCGTCACGTACTTCCGGGCCTTCGCCAGCGCCTCCGCGTGCAGCGCCCCGCCCGCCGCGAGCAGCCGCGGCAGCAGCTCCCGCTCGGTGGTGACCGCACGGAACTGCATCGCCGCCGTCACCCCGTGGTCCGGCCGGTGCACGATCTCCACCGGATCCCCCACCTGGACCTCGCCCGGTTCGATCACCCGGAGGTAGGCACCCGTTGCGCCCTTCTGTGTGAACCTCTTGACCCAGCCGCGTTCGCCCAGATGGCCCTGGAACGTGTTGCACGGGATGCGGCCCGAGGTCACCTCGAGCACCACCTCGGAACCGATCCGCCAGCGCTCGCCGATCAGCGCCCCGGACACGTCCAGGCCGTCCGTCGTCAGATTTTCCCCGAAGCAACCGTTGGCCAACGATCGGCCGAGTTCGTGCTCCCACTCGTCGAGGTCCTCGCGGGCGAAGGCGTACACCGCCTGGTCGTCCCCGCCGTGGTAGCGGGTGTCACAGACCGTGTCCCCGGCCAGCCCGCTCGCGCCGACCCCTCGTGGGCCGGGCGCGGCCACCCGCACCGGACCGTCGGCCGGGCGCTTGTCGATGCCGGTCAGACCGTCCGGCTGGTTCGTGTAGGGCACGAGCCTGGGCCGGCCCAGATTGACGGAGAGAAGCTTCATTCCTGCACGCTATGCGATTCCCGACCCAAAGCATCGACGCGGTATCGGCAACATCACCCAAGGCTGCCTTATGCTCAAGAGGTGATCGAGGCCCGTCATCTCCGCGTCCTGCGCGCCGTCGCCACCACCGGTTCCTTCTCGGCGGCGGGGCGCGAGCTGGGCTGCACCCAGCCCGCCGTCAGCCAGCAGATGAAGGCCCTGGAAGCCTCGGTCGGCACCCCGCTGCTGGTCCGCAACGGGCGCGAGATGCGCCTCACCCAGGCCGGCGAGGCCCTCGTCCGGCACGCCTCCGGCATCCTCGCCGGGCTCACCGCGGCCGAGGAGGAGGTGGCCGCCATCGCCGGCCTGCGCGCGGGCCGGGTCCGGCTGGTCTCCTTCCCGAGCGGCAGCTCCACCCTGGTCCCGACGGCCCTGGCCGCCCTGCGCGCCGCCCACCCCGGCACCCGCGTCTCCCTGGAGGAGGCCGAGCCGCCGAGGTCCGTCGAACTGCTGCGGGAAGGCGACTGCGACCTCGCCCTGGCCTTCCGCTACGAGGGGGCGGCGGTCGCCGAGGACTGGGACGACCTCGTGGCGCGCCCCCTGTTGACGGACCGTCTGGTCGCCCTGGTGCCCGAGCGGCACCGGCTCGCGCGCGCGGAGAGCGTCGCCATCGGCGAGCTGGCCCGCGAACCGTGGATCGCGGGCTGCCCGCGCTGCCGCGGCCAGCTGATCGAGGTGTGTGAGGGTGCGGGGTTCACCCCGCGCATCGACTTCGCCACCGACGACTATCCGGCCGTGGTCGGCCTGGTCGGCGCCGGCCTCGGCGTCGCCGTACTGCCCCAGCTGGCCGTGGAGTCGGTCCGGCCGCGGGGCGCGCGCACGGTCCGGCTGGAGCCGGCGGTACGGCGCGAGATCGTCGCTCTCACCCTGCCCGACCTGGCACAGGTGCCGGCCGTGTCGGCGACGCTGGAGCAGCTGGCCCGGGCGGCCGGGCGCGCGTAGCGGTACGGGGGCGGGTGCGGCGGCAGGGTCATGGGCACGCGCACGCGTGCCCTACGGGAAGGAAGGGGCGCACCCGCGATCCGGGGGCGCAGAAACGTTCCTTCAGTGGTGAGGGGTGTCGTGCCCGCTGGTGGTCGATGCCGCCACCAGACGGTTGCGCGCCCGCCCCATCAACTCCTCACGCTCGTCCTCGGTCAAGCCGCCCCAGACGCCGTACGGCTCGCGCACCGCCAACGCGTGCGCCGCGCACTCCGCCCGGACCGGGCACCTCATGCAGACCTCCTTGGCCGAGTTCTCGCGAGCGCTCCGAGCCGCCCCGCGCTCGCCCTCCGGGTGGAAGAAGAGCGAGCTGTCCACCCCGCGGCATGCAGCCAGCAGCTGCCAGTCCCACAGGTCCGCGTTCGGTCCGGGAAGGCGGGAGAAATCTGCCATTACGTGACCCCTTGTAGCCGATCTGGGCGGATACGGTGCCAACGACCGTACATCTCCGGTCTAAGGAGATGAAAATATGACTCATTGCGAATCTAGCCCCGGACACTGCGAAACGGGAAGAAAAGGCGCCGAATGGGGCATGGCTTGTGATGAAAAGTTGAGGGTCCGTTGGGCATATCTGCACCGTGTCGGTCCCCTCACGTAGAGTGCCGAAGACGGCAAGCGGCCCCGTAACTCTTTCGAGTGACCGTCGTTGAGAGTGCGGAGGCGGTTGAGAACACAAGCGCTCGGGCAGGCGTCCGAGACGGTCGACCGCACAGGTGACGATTCCGTACCAGCCTGGAGGCTCAAGGTGACGCGCATCAGCTGCGGAGGGCGGTCATGACATCCGTCCTCGTCTGCGACGACTCCCCGCTTGCCCGAGAGGCGCTCCGCCGCGCGGTCGCGACCGTGCCCGGCGTCGAGCGCGTGACGACGGCGGCCAACGGCGAGGAAGTCCTCCGCCGCTGGGGCGCCGACCGCTCCGACCTCATTCTGATGGACGTACGCATGCCCGGCCTGGGCGGCGTCGAGACCGTGCGCCGGCTGCTGTCCGCCGATCCCGGCGCGCGCATCATCATGCTCACCGTCGCCGAGGACCTCGACGGGGTGGCCCTCGCGGTCGCCGCCGGCGCGCGCGGCTACCTGCACAAGGACGCCTCGCGTGCGGAACTGCGCGCCACGGTGACGCAGGCGCTCGCCGACCCGACCTGGCGGCTCGCCCCGCGTCGGCTGCGCTCGGCGGAGATGGGCGCCGCGCCCACGCTCACCGCGCGTGAGATCCAGGTCCTGGAGGGCATGAGTCACGGCCGCTCGAACGCCGAGATCGGCCGCGAACTGTTCCTCTCCGAGGACACCGTCAAGACGCACGCGCGGCGCCTGTTCAAGAAGCTCGGCGCCTCGGACCGGGCCCACGCGGTGGCCCTCGGCTTCCGCTGGGGACTGGTCCGGTAACGATGCCGGGCCGAGCGGGCCGCCCGGCACCGGGCGCTGCCCGGCCGCGCTCCCGGTCTCACTGTCGTCCGTGCTCCTGTCCGTGGCCGTGGCGCGCGGCGTCCGCACGGGCGACCGGCCGAGACCATGGCACGGGGGCCGCCCAGGGGCGGTCCGGTGCCGTTGTGCGGAACGCCCGGGGCGGACCGGGGAATGCGGTCACTCCACCGGCGTCGGCTCCTGCGCTCTTCGGTGCTGCCCCGACGGGTGCGCCGAGGGGCGGGCAAGGCCGCGTCGGCGACGGCGTGCCACGCCCGTCGGGGGTGCTCGGGGTGCGTCCTGACCTGGTCGTGCCTTGACAAGGGCGCGTGCGGCCGTGCCGATGCCGGTGCGGCGCACTCCGTGCGGCGACCGTGCCGGACGCGTGCCCTCGCCGTGCACGCCGGTGGGCGGGTCCGCGCCCCGACGGGACGTGCCGGAAGGCGACGTCCCCGGCGCACGACAGCCCGCCGCGGCATGCCACCGCTCCGGCGCACAGCCCTCGCCGTACCCCCCGCAGGGGCATGCGCAAGGCGACCCGCCGGACGCGCGCTGCTCGTTTCGGCGCGGATGCCGCATCCTTGAGGTGTGGAGTCTCTCGGGGACGAGTCGGTCGAGCGGAAGGGGAGGGCGCAGGGGATGAGTGCCGGCGCACCTGCTCATAACGCTTCGGTGCACAACCACGAACACGATGCGACGGACCGGACGGCCGCAAGGCACCATGGACCGATGCGCGACGACGAGGCGGGCACGGCCCACGGGGCGTTCGGCGCGCTCGTCCACCGGGCCGTCGACGGCGACGAGCAGGCCACGCACGACCTGCTCGCCCATGTCCACCCGCTGGCGCTGCGCTACTGCCGCACCCGGCTGTCCCGGCTGCCCGGCGACGCGCGCCACTTCGTGGAGGACCTCGCGCAGGAGGTCTGCGTGGCGGTCCTGCTCGCTCTGCCCCGCTACCGGGACACCGGCCGCCCCTTCGAGGCGTTCGTCTTCGCCATCGCCTCCCACAAGGTCGCCGACCTCCAGCGCGCCGCGATGCGCCACCCCGGGTCGACCGCGGTGCCGTCCGACGAGATGCCCGAGCGGCCCGACGACTCCCTCGGCCCCGAGGAGCGCGCCCTGCTCAGCAGCGACGCGGAGTGGGCCAAGAAGCTGCTGGCCAACCTCCCCGAGAACCAGCGCGAGCTGCTCCTGCTGCGTATCGCCGTGGGCTTGACCGCGGAGGAGACGGGACAGATGTTGGGAATGTCACCCGGTGCGGTCCGCGTGGCCCAGCACCGGGCCCTGAGCCGCCTCAGGGCGCTCGCCGAACAGTAACCACCCTGTGCGGAGCCTCCGTAGCTCCTCCGCTGAACAGGTGCGCCGTCGGTTCCGTACGAACATACGAAGCCTGAAGTGACCCCGCACCGTGGAATTTGCTAGCGACGCTTCCCGTTAGCATGGACATCCGCACCGAGCAAGGCCATTTGGGGAAGGTGTCATGACTGCCAACGTCGACGGAGTGCCCGGAAAATTCGCGACACTCGGGCTGACCTACGACGACGTGCTGCTGCTGCCGGGCCCGTCGGACATGGCTCCCGACGAGATCGACACCGCCTCGTACGTCTCCAAGAACGTGCGGGTCAACATCCCGCTGCTGTCCGCCGCCATGGACAAGGTGACCGAGTCCCGCATGGCGATCGCGATGGCCCGGCAGGGCGGCGTCGGCGTCCTGCACCGCAACCTCTCCATCGAGGACCAGGCCAACCAGGTCGACCTGGTGAAGCGCTCCGAGTCCGGCATGGTCGCCGACCCCATCACCATTCACCCGGACGCCACCCTCGCCGAGGCCGACGCGCTGTGCGCCAAGTTCCGCATCAGCGGCGTCCCGGTGACCGGTGCCGACAAGAAGCTCCTCGGCATCGTCACCAACCGTGACATGGCCTTCGAGAGCGACCGCAGCCGCCGCGTGCACGAGGTCATGACCCCGATGCCGCTGGTCACCGGCAAGGTCGGCATCTCCGGCCCCGAGGCCATGGAGCTGCTGCGCAAGCACAAGATCGAGAAGCTTCCGCTGGTCGACGACGAGAACGTCCTCAAGGGCCTGATCACCGTCAAGGACTTCGTCAAGGCGGAGAAGTACCCGAACGCGGCCAAGGACGCCGAGGGCCGTCTGCTGGTCGGTGCGGCGGTCGGCGTGGCCGGTGACGCCTTCGAGCGCGCCCAGGCGCTGATCGAGGCCGGTGCCGACTTCATCGTCGTGGACACCGCGCACGGCCACTCCCGCCTGGTCGGCGACATGATCGCCAAGATCAAGTCGAACTCCTCCGGCGTCGACGTCATCGGCGGCAACATCGCCACCCGCGACGGCGCCCAGGCCCTGGTCGACGCGGGCGCCGACGGCATCAAGGTCGGCGTCGGCCCCGGCTCCATCTGCACCACCCGCGTGGTCGCCGGCGTCGGCGTCCCGCAGGTCACCGCGATCTACGAGGCCGCGCTCGCCGCCAAGGAGGCCGGCGTCCCGGTGATCGGCGACGGCGGTCTGCAGTACTCCGGCGACATCGCCAAGGCCCTGGTCGCGGGCGCCGACACGGTGATGCTCGGCTCGCTGCTCGCGGGCTGCGAGGAGTCCCCGGGCGAGCTGCTGTTCATCAACGGCAAGCAGTTCAAGTCCTACCGCGGCATGGGCTCGCTCGGCGCCATGCAGACCCGCGGCGACCGCCGGTCGTTCTCCAAGGACCGCTACTTCCAGGAGGGCGTCGCCTCCGACGAGCAGCTGATCCCCGAGGGCATCGAGGGCCAGGTGCCCTACCGCGGCCCGCTGTCCTCCGTGGTCCACCAGCTGGTCGGCGGCCTGCGCCAGTCGATGTTCTACGTCGGCGGCCAGACGGTGCCCGACCTGCAGACCAACGGCCGGTTCGTGCGGATCACCTCGGCGGGCCTGAAGGAGAGCCACCCGCACGACATCCAGATGACGGTCGAGGCGCCGAACTACAGCAGCAAGAAGTGACGCACGCGCACGCGTGAGGCCACGAGAGGGCGGCCCCGGAGCATCCGGGGCCGCCCTTGTCGTACCGGTCGGCGATACTGGAAGGCGCTGCAACGCATAGGGAAAGGCCACCAACGTGACTGAGATCGAGATCGGGCGCGGCAAGCGCGGCCGCAGGGCGTACGCCTTCGACGACATCGCCGTCGTCCCCAGCCGCCGTACGCGGGACCCGAAGGAGGTCTCGATCGCCTGGCAGATCGACGCCTACCGCTTCGAGCTGCCGTTCCTGGCCGCCCCCATGGACTCCGTGGTCTCCCCGGCCACCGCCATCCGCATCGGCGAGCTGGGCGGCCTCGGCGTGCTCAACCTCGAGGGCCTGTGGACGCGGCACGAGGACCCGCAGCCCCTGCTGGACGAGGTCGCCGAGCTGCCGTCCGAGGCGGCCACCCGCCGCCTCCAGGAGATCTACGCGGCTCCCATCAAGGAGGAGCTGATCGGCGCCCGCATCAAGGAGGTGCGCGACTCCGGCGTGGTCACCGCCGCCGCGCTCTCCCCGCAGCGCACCGCCCAGTTCTCCAAGGCGGTCGTGGACGCGGGCGTGGACATCTTCGTCATCCGCGGTACGACGGTCTCGGCGGAGCACGTCTCGTCCTCGCACGAACCGCTGAACCTCAAGCAGTTCATCTACGAGCTGGACGTCCCGGTGATCGTCGGCGGCTGCGCCACGTACACCGCCGCCCTGCACCTGATGCGCACCGGCGCGGCCGGCGTCCTCGTCGGCTTCGGCGGCGGCGCCGCGCACACCACGCGCAACGTGCTGGGCATCCAGGTCCCGATGGCCACGGCCGTCGCCGACGTGGCCGCGGCGCGGCGCGACTACATGGACGAGTCCGGCGGCCGGTACGTGCACGTGATCGCGGACGGCGGCGTGGGCTGGTCCGGCGACCTGCCCAAGGCGATCGCCTGCGGCGCCGACGCGGTGATGATGGGCTCCCCGCTGGCCCGGGGCACGGACGCGCCCGGCAAGGGCCACCACTGGGGCATGGAGGCGGTCAACGAGGAGCTGCCCCGCGGCCAGAAGGTCGACCTCGGCACGGTCGGCACGATCGAGGAGATCCTCACCGGCCCGTCGCACACCCCCGACGGCTCGATGAACTTCTTCGGCGCCCTGCGCCGCGCCATGGCCACGACCGGCTACAGCGAGCTGAAGGAGTTCCAGCGGGTCGAGGTGACGGTGGCGGACAGCCAGCACCGGCGGTAGTCGCCGGGTGTCCCACGACGCCTGGAGGGCCGGTCGTCCCGACGGGGTGACCGGCCCTTCGCGTGCCCGGACCGGATCGACCGGGGGCGCGCCGGGGGAAGGGGTGACCAGGAGCCTGGCGTAGTGGTCCCGCGGTGGGCGCGCCGCGGGGCGGGGTGACCAGGAGCGTGCCGCAGTGGTCCCGCGGTGGGCTCAGGCTGCTTCCGTGCGGTACCCGCGCAGCGTCCCGCCTGCCACCGGTCCGGGAGCGCGGCCGGCGTACGCGCGCCCTTTCACAACCGGTGCGCCGCTCCCGTGGGCGTGGCCCCCCGCGTGTCCAGCAGCAGCTGCGCCTTCACCGAGAGCCCCTGGAGGTCGTACGTCCGGTGGTGCTGGAGCAGGACCGTCAGGTCGGCGTCGGCGGCGGCCTCGTACAGGGAGTCCGCGCGCGGGACCGGGCGGTCCAGCACGTTCCAGGACGGCACGTACGGGTCGTGGTAGCTGACCGAGGCGCCGAACTCCATCAGCCGGACGGCGATCTCCTGAGCGGGCGCGCCCTGGAGGTCGGCGAGGTCGGGCTTGTAGGTGACGCCGAGGAGCAGGATGCGGGCCCCGCGCGCGGACTTGCCGTGTTCGTTGAGGAGCGTGGCGGCGCGCTGGACGACGTACCGGGGCATACGGCTGTTGACCTGCTGGGCCAGCTCCACCATGCGCAGGGTGCGGGTCGCGTGCCCGGTCAGGTCCTGCGGGACGCCGTGCCCGCCGACGCCCGGACCCGGCCGGAACGCCTGGAAGCCGAAGGGCTTGGTCTCCGCGCACCGGATGACGTCCCACAGGTCCACACCCAGCTCGTGGCAGAGGACGGCCATCTCGTTGACGAGCGCGATGTTGACATGCCGGAAGTTGGTCTCCAGCAATTGCACGGTCTCCGCCTCGCGCAGGCCACGCGCGCGTACCACCTTGTCGGTGAGCCGGCCGTAGAACGCGGCGGCGGACTCGGTGCAGGCGGAGGTGAGACCGCCGATGACCTTCGGGGTGCTGGCGGGGACGTGGTCGCGGTTGCCGGGGTCGACGCGGCTGGGGGAGTACGCGAGGTGGAAGTCGCGGCCGGCGCGCAGCCCCGAGCCCTTCTCCAGCAGCGGGCGCAGGAACTCCTCCGTCGTGCCCGGCAGCACGGGGGACTCCAGGATCACCGTGGTGTGCGGGCGGAGCCGTTCCGCCAGGGTGCGGGCCGCCGCCTCGACCTGGCCGAGGTCGAGTCCGCCGTCGGCGCCGCGCGGAGTGGGCGCGCAGATCACCGCCGTGCGGACGCGGCCGAGCTGGGCGGGGTCGGTGCCGGGCCGGAAGCCCGCGGTGTGCATCCGGCGCAGCTCTGCGGGGCTGAGCGGGCCGGCCTCGGGGCCGGTGGCGTAGCCGACGGTGGAGATTCCGGCGGAGACGGCGGCCCGGGCGAGCGGCAAGCCGTAGGGGCCGAGTCCGATGACGGCGAGGTCTGCGGGCATGCGTGGGCCGTCCTTCCCAGTAGCCGAAGCGGGACAGGTGCGCAACCGCTGTGGACAGCATGAGCGAGTGCACTGTCAGACTAGGTACACATATGACCGTTCTGTGTGATTGTGTTTGTGTGTCTTCCGAGGGTTGTGCGCGAGTTGTCCACAGGTTGGGAGCCCGTGGTGGCTGAAGTCGGGCATCCCGGTCAGAATTTGGGCATGAGGAGGGCCGGGCTTCGCCCATCGGGTGCGGCCGACGCGAGCGAGTCTGCGACAGCGGGAGGCAGCGGTGAGGACAGCGACTCTGGGGCCGACACAGCGCGCCGAGGCACTGGCGGCGATGGCGGAACGCGAGCTGGACGTGCTGGTGGTCGGCGGCGGAGTGGTCGGGGCCGGCACCGCGCTGGACGCGGTCACCCGCGGACTGTCCACCGGCCTCGTCGAGGCCCGCGACTGGGCGTCCGGCACCTCCAGCCGGTCCAGCAAGCTCATCCACGGCGGCCTGCGCTATCTGGAGATGCTCGACTTCGCCCTGGTCCGCGAGGCCCTCAAGGAGCGCGGCCTGCTCCTGGAGCGCCTCGCCCCGCACCTGGTCAAGCCGGTGCCGTTCCTGTACCCGCTCCAGCACAAGGGCTGGGAGCGGTGGTACGCCGGTTCGGGCGTCGCGTTGTACGACGCGATGTCCATGGCCCGCGGCCACGGCCGGGGTCTGCCCGTGCACCGCCATCTGACCCGCCGTCACGCCCTGCGCGTGGCCCCCTGTCTGAAGAAGGACGCCCTGGTCGGCGCCCTCCAGTACTACGACGCGCAGATGGACGACGCCCGCTTCGTGGCCACGTTGGTGCGCACGGCGGCCTCCTACGGCGCGAAGGTGGCCAACCGCGCGCGCGTGACCGGGTTCCTGCGCGAGGGCGAGCGGGTCGTCGGCGCCCGGGTGCAGGACGTGGAGGGCGGCGGGGAGTACGAGATCCGCGCCAAGCAGGTCGTCAACGCCACCGGCGTGTGGACCGACGACACGCAGGCGATGGTGGGGGAGCGCGGTCAGTTCCACGTCCGCGCCTCCAAGGGCATCCACCTGGTCGTGCCCAAGGACCGCATCCACTCCACCACCGGCCTGATCCTGCGCACCGAGAAGTCCGTCCTGTTCGTCATCCCGTGGGGCCGGCACTGGATCGTCGGGACCACCGACACCGGCTGGGACCTCGACAAGGCCCACCCGGCCGCGTCCAGCGCCGACATCGACTATCTGCTGGAACACGTGAACTCGGTGCTGGCCGTGCCGCTCAGCCGCGACGACGTCCAGGGGGTGTACGCCGGGCTGCGTCCGCTGCTGGCCGGCGAGTCCGACGCCACCAGCAAGCTGTCCCGCGAGCACACGGTCGCCCACCCGGCGCCGGGGCTGGTGGTCGTGGCGGGCGGCAAGTACACCACCTACCGCGTGATGGCCAAGGACGCCGTCGACGAGGCCGTCCACGGCCTCGACATGCGCGTCGCCGACTGCGTGACGGAGGAGACCCCGCTGCTCGGCGCGGAGGGCTACCAGGCGCTGTGGAACGCGCGAGCGCGGATCGCGGCACGCACCGGGCTGCACGTGGTCCGCGTGGAACACCTGCTGAACCGGTACGGCTCCCTGGCCGAGGAGGTCCTGGACCTCATCGCCGCCGACCCCGCGCTCGGTGAGCCGCTGCACGCCGCCGACGACTACCTGCGCGCCGAGGTGGTGTACGCCGCCTCGCACGAGGGCGCCCGGCACCTGGACGACGTCCTCACCCGCCGTACCCGCATCTCCATCGAGACCTTCGACCGGGGCACCCGCAGCGCCCGGGAGGCGGCCGAGCTGATGGCACCCGTCCTCGGCTGGGACAAGGACCAGATCGAGCGCGAGGTCGAGCACTACGAGAAGCGGGTGGAGGCCGAGCGCGAGTCCCAGCTCCAGCCGGACGACCAGACGGCGGACGCGGCGCGGCTGGGGGCACCGGACATCGTGCCGCGCTAGCAGCGGTTCTTGGTTCTTCTCCGCCGCGAACCGCACCGCGAACCTCACTCGCACGAGTGATCGCCGCCGGGATCTCCGGTGCGGCCCCGGTCGTTCTACGGGGTGCGAGGGCAGAACTCGGCGGCAAGCAGGGCCGGTTCCAGGCGAGGGTCCGCGTTCGCGTCCGTGTTCACCCGGAAGGTGAGGACACGGCGGCCGTCGGCGGTGGCCGCGCTGCGCACGTAGCTGCCGGATATCCGGCCGTTGTGCCCCCACACGGTGGTGCCGCACGGCAGCTTCACCGGAAACAGCCCCATGCCGTACGAGCCGTGTGCGGCGCGGGTGTCGAGCATCTCGCGCAGCCGGCGCGAGGGCAGCAGCCGGCCGCCCAGCAGTGCCCCGTAGAAGCGGTCCAGGTCGGCCAGTGTGGTCACCAGCTCACCCGCCGCGCCGGCCACGCGCGGGTCGAGCTCGGTGACGTCGGAGCCGTCGGCGGCGTAGGCACGGCCGTGCGGCGCGGGCAGTGACCTGCGGGACCCGGGAAAGGAGGTGCCCGTCAGACCCAGCGGAGCGATGATGCGGCGCTCGGCCTCGGAGGCGTAGGAGTGACCGGTGACCTGGCGGACGACCAGGCCGAGCAGGACGTAGTTGGTGCTGGAGTAGAAGTAGTGGCCCGGGCGGGCCGGAGGGAGGGCCAGAGCGATGCGTACGGCCTGAAACGGGGTCAGGGGCACGGTCCCCCGGGTGGCTTCGGTGAAGTCGGCCAGCCCGCTGGTGTGGGTGAGCAGGGCCCGCAGGGTGATGCGCCGGCCGTCGGTGCCGCGCCCGCGGAGCAGTCCCGGCAGGTGCCGCTCCACGGTGTCGGACAGGGAGAGCCGGTGTTCCGCGGCCAGCTGGAGGACGACCGTCGCGATGAAGGTCTTGGTGATGCTGCCGGCACGGAAGTGGTCGGCGCGGGCGATGCCCTGGCCGGCGGCGGTGTAGCGCAGGCGGGGCGCGTCCCCCTCGGTGTCCTGGGCCAGCAGGGCCGCGGCGGGTGCCCCGCCGTCGCTGACGAGCAGCGGCAGGACCGCTTCCACGGCCGCGGCCGGGGAGGTGTCCCGGGAGGCGACCGGGGCGAGCAGCAGCGCGAGTGACACCGGTATGGCCAGGACTGTCCGAAGCGTCGGCATGCCGGTTCCTCCCCTCTTACGACCCATCATCCCGGTAAGCGGAACGTCAGCTTCAAGGGGGCGTCCGAGGCGAGGAGTGGCCGTTTCGCCCAGGGGCACCCGGGGCGAGGGGCACTTGCCGGGTGAGGGACAATGGAGGCTCTGTCAGGGCGGGTTGTATGAGGGGACGCATGTCGGACGCGGAGCGGGCGGGGACACCCCGTCAGGAGACTCGTCAGGACAAGAACGAGCGGCGTCTCCTCGCGGGGCGGTACCGGCTGGGAGACGTGCTGGGCCGGGGCGGTATGGGCACGGTCTGGCGCGCCGAGGACGAGACCCTGGGCCGGACGGTCGCCGTCAAGGAGCTGCGGTTCCCGTCGAACATCGACGAGGAGGAGAAGCGGCGCCTGATCACGCGCACCCTGCGCGAGGCCAAGGCGATCGCCCGGATCCGCAACAACAGCGCGGTGACGGTCTTCGACGTGGTCGACGAGGACGACCGGCCCTGGATCGTCATGGAACTGGTCGAGGGCAAGTCCCTGGCCGAGGTCATCCGCGAGGACGGCCTGCTGGAGCCGAAGCGCGCCGCCGAGGTGGGTCTCGCCGTCCTCGACGTGCTGCGCTCCGCGCACCGCGAGGGCATACTGCACCGGGACGTGAAGCCGTCCAACGTGCTCATCGCCGAGGACGGCCGGGTCGTGCTCACCGACTTCGGCATCGCCCAGGTGGAGGGCGACCCGTCCATCACCTCCACCGGCATGCTCGTCGGCGCCCCCTCCTACATCTCCCCGGAGCGGGCCCGCGGCCACAAGCCGGGACCGGCGGCCGACCTGTGGTCGCTCGGCGGTCTGCTGTACGCGGCGGTCGAGGGTTCGCCGCCCTACGACAAGGGTTCGGCGATCGCCACGCTCACCGCGGTGATGACCGAGAACCTGGAGGAGCCGAAGCACGCGGGACCGCTGCGGGACGTCATCTACGGCCTGCTGACCAAGGACCCGGCCCAGCGGCTCGACGACGCCGGGGCCCGGGCCATGCTCCACGCGGTGATCAACGCGCCCGCGCCGGAGCCGATGGACGCCACGCGGGTGGTTCCGCTGCCGGCGCAGCCCGGCGGGCCGGAGGGCAAGCGGGGCGAGGAGGCCGGCGAGAAGCTGCGCGGCGCTCTGCGGTCGGTGCGCAAGGTGGCCGGGGCCGCCTCGGCCGCGGCGACGGCGCGGGGGAAGAGCGGCAGCGAGCCGTCCGCGCGGGACACGGGCGGCACCACGGGTGCCGGGGGTGCCGCCTCCGGTGGGGTGCGGCCGGGTTCCGCCGGTGGGGTGCGGCCGGGTTCCGTGGGCGGGCCGGGGGCCGGTGCCGCCGCGCGGCCGGGGGGCCCGGGGCCGGGTGCCGCCGGTATGCCGAACTCCAGCGCGAACAAGACGAGTTCCGGCTGGCCCGTGGTGCCGCCGCCGGACCTGGACCTGCAGCCGCGGCCGGTGCCGAGGGCCCCGCTGACCGATGTGGTGCCCAAGCGCACGCTGGTGGTCATCGCCGTGCTCGTCGCGCTCGCGGTGCTCGGGACCGTGCTGGCGTTCGCCCTCAGCGGCGGTGGCGGCAAGGACGGTAAGAACGGTGGGGCCAAGGCCGCGGCCAGTCCCAGCGCGTCCACCAAGCAGGACAAGGACACGGGCGGCGGCACGGGCAGCGGGGAGCGGACGGACGGCGCGAGTTCGGCGTCCGCCGGTACCCCCTCGGCGTCGGACACCGCGGCGGACCCCGACGCGAGCCGGTCCGCCGACGACTCCGCCGACTCCCACGGTTCCGGCTCCTCCGGTTCGAAGGACGGCGGGAGCGCGCCGGTCGTGACCACCCGCAAGGGCGGTCAGGGCTACTCGATAGGTCTGCCCAAGGGGTGGAGGTACCAGACCACCGTGGCCGCCGGCGACCGTTACACCGGACCCGACGGGCAGAAGCTGCTGGTCGGCTGGACCGGCACGCCCAAGGACGACCCGGTGGCGGACTGGGAGAACCAGGAGCGGTACATGGTGCGCTCCCACTACCAGAGGATCCGCATCGAGAAGGTGGGCTACCGCGGCTGGAACACCGCCGACTGGGAGTTCACCTACACCGAGGGCGGTACCAAGTACCGCTCGATCGACCGGGGTTTCGTGGTGAACGACCACCTCGGTTACGGGCTGATGTACACCGCGAAGGACGCCGGCTGGCACGGTGATCTGCGCGAGGACACGTGGAAGACGTTGACGAAGTCCTTCAAGCCGAAGTCGTAGGCGCTCAACACCGGTTTGGTGCGTGAGAATCCGTCATCCTCTCAATGCGGGTTGCCTCCGGCACGTATCGTGAAGGGTCGCGGACCGTACGCAGCCGCATGCGTGTGCGAAACGGGTCGTGAGGCGATCGGATGTGACCAACCGGGCGGCCGGGGGAGGCAAAGTGGACGACTACGCGGGTCGGGTGCTCGCCGACCGCTACCGCCTGCCACTGCCGCCGTCCGACGAGTACGAACTCACCGAGACGCGCGCCTTCGACACCTACAGCGGCCAGGAAGTCCTCGTCCGGCAGGTGCCGTTGCCGGAGGTCGTCGAGGCCGAGGTGATCGACGCCGAGGGACTGCCCGAGGGGTTCACCGCACGCGAACCCACCTCCCGCCGGGCGCCGCAGGCCAGGACCGCCACCCGGCAGCCCGCCGATCCGGCGGTCCGGCGCGCCGTCGAGGCCGCGCAGGCGGCGGCCCGCATTCCCGACCACCCCCGCCTGGACCAGGTCTTCGACGTGTTCGCCGAGGGCGGGTCCCTGTGGATCGTCAGCGAACTGGTGGCCGCGCGTCCCCTGTCCGCCCTGCTCACCGACAAGCCGCTGTCCCCGTACCGGGCGGCCGAGGTCGCCTCCGACGTGCTCATGGCGCTGCGGGTGCTGCACGCCCATGGCTGGGTGCACCGCAACATCACCGTCCGCACGGTCCTCGTCTGCGAAGACGGCCGCGTGATGCTGACCGGCCTCGCGGCCGGCGCGGCGGAGGAGGCGCTGTGCGGGTACGACCCGGTGCCGGCTCCGGAGGGCCCGGGAGAGGGCGCGGCGGAGGTGCCCGGCGCCGGGCCGGACGGGCGGACCGGACCGACAGGACCTGGTGCGGGCGGCGGCCCTCCAGGAGGTGATCCCGGCTCGGGAGCCGGGGCTTTCGCCGGCTCCGGCGGTCTTTCCGGGGGTGTGGCGGGTGACGCGGGGGCGGCCGGCGGGCCGAACGCGGACGCCGATCCCGAGGCCGCGCGGCGCGCCGCCATCCAGGCGCGGGCGGCCGGGGGACTGCCGGCTCCGGGCGTGAACGGGGTGTCCGGTGCGGCCGGGCAGCCGGCCCTGGAGACCGGTGCCGACGTCCGGGCCGCCCGGGCGGGGGCCATCGCGGCGTACCGGGCCGGTGCCCGTGCCGCTGCCCGGGTGCACGAGGTCCAGCAGAGCGGACCCCCCGCGCTGCCCGGCGCCCGTCCGCCCGCCGAGGACGACACCGGGGCCGGCCGGGCCGACGGCGCGGCACAGCCGTCGTACCCCTCGGAGGCGGGCACCGCGCCGCCGCCCGGCCGGACAGCCGACCCGTACGGGGTGCGCGGCGCCCCCTGGCACGGTGCCGCACCGCGCACCGGGTCCGGTGGCGCAGCCCCGGCCCTGGGCGGCGGTGCGCGGCGGCCGGGCCCGCCCGGACAGGTGCCGGGCCAGGGGCACGGCCCGGCGTCGCAGGACGCGGACAGCCGGCAGGCCCGCCCGCCGGCCGGACCCGGCCGGCAGGGTGCCCTGCCCGCCCACTCCGAACTCGCCCCCGTAGCGCTGCCCGCACCGTCCGGCGTCCGGTGGGACGAACCGGGTGCCGTGCGCCGTGGGCCCGGGACCCCGCTCGCCGCCGAGCGGGCGCGGCAGGTGCGGATGACCGTGGTGGGACCGGTGACCGAGCGGTGGGCGCCGGAGCAGGCCGGTCCCGTGCACGAGAACTGGCAGCTGGCGGCGCCGATCGGTCCCGCCACCGACCTGTGGGCGCTGGGCGCGCTGCTGTTCCGGGCCGTGCAGGGGCACGCACCGTACCCGGAGGAGTCGACGGCCGAGCTGGTGCAGCTGGTGTGCGCCGAGCCGCCCGCCTTCGCCGAGGAGTGCGGCCCGCTGCGGCCGGTCGTGGAGTCGCTGCTGCGTCAGGACCCCACCGAGCGGCCGGATGTCGAGGAGCTGAGCGGCTGGCTGCGTTCCCTGGTGCGGTCCGCGCCCGAGCCGGACGCCGGTACCCATGTCGTCCCCGTGCCGCCCGCCGATCCGCGCCGGCTGCCGATCGTCCGGCGCCGCGGTGAGCTGGTGCGCCGGCGGCGCGCCGGACTGCCCGCGGCCCATCCGCACGGCCGGCACAAGCGGGCCCGGGAGGGCACCGGTTCGCCGCGCAGCCTCGGCCGGACCCTGCTGGTGCTGATCCTGCTCCTGCTGGCCGGCGCGATCGCGTACGCGATGCTCTTCATGCCGAAGCAGGAGGGGAGCGGCGCCGCGAGCGGGGACCGTACCGGCAGCGCCGGGCGGACGGGCCCCGTGCCCACGCACACCCGGCAGCCCTCCACCGGGCAGAGCGCACCGGACGGCGGCGCCTCCGCGTCCGCGCCCGCGACCGAGACGCAGACCGGCGGGGACCCCGCCGTCCCCGACGGGTTCACGCTGCGCAAGGACCCGGACGGCTTCCAGGTGGCCGTCGCCAAGGGCTGGGAGCGCGCGGCGAAGAACGGCAGCGGCCAGGTGGTCTACGGCCACGGGAGCTTCGAGCTGATCGTCGTACCGGGCCGGGACGGCACGTCCGCCTACGGCAGCGATCCGATGGCCTACCAGCGGGACAAGGAGCGGGAACTCCAGCCGTACCGCGACTCCAGCTGGGCCACGGCGACCGGCCTGCGGACCATCGAGGTGGGCGGACGGACCATGGCCGAGGGGCAGTTCACCTGGACCGACGGACAGGGAAGAGACCTGTTCGTGCGGAACATGGCGGTGCTGCTGAACGGCCGCTACCACATCCTCCAGGTGCGTGGCCCGGACGCCGAACGGGACGAGGTGACACGGTTGTACGAGCAGGCGACGGCGACGTATCGCTACATCGGTTGAGCACCGTGTATGCGGGGGCGGGGCACGGCCGGCCGGTTCCCTCTCTCGCGCGGAAATGACCATCGTCACAGTGCGGTTTCCTTCGCACCCCGCTGGTTCCCTGTGCGCGGACCGGTCCTTAGTCTGACCCTGTCAAGAGCATTGCGGGGCAACGTGAATCAGATGCAGGGTCTGCTCATAGCAGGCCGCTACCGGCTCGCCGATTCCATCGGCAGCGGCGGCATGGGCCGGGTGTGGCGCGCCCACGACGAGGTGCTGCACCGAAAGGTCGCCATCAAGGAGTTGACCGCGGCGCTCTACGTCTCCGACAGCGATCAGGCCGTATTGCTCGCCCGTACCCGAGCCGAGGCGCGGGCCGCCGCGCGCATCAACCACTCCGCCGTCGTCACCGTGCACGACGTCCTCGAACACGACGGCCGCCCGTGGATCGTGATGGAACTGGTCGAGGGCTACTCGCTGGCCGACGCGGTCAAGGAGCGCGGGCGCGTCGAGCCCGAGGAGGCCGCGCGGATCGGGCTGTGGGTGCTGCGGGCGCTGCGCGCCGCGCACACCGCCGGTGTGCTGCACCGGGACGTCAAGCCCGGCAACGTACTGCTCGGCACCGACCGCCGGGTGCTGCTCACCGACTTCGGCATCGCCCAGATCGAGGGCGACACCACCATCACCCGCACCGGAGAGGTCGTCGGTTCCGTCGACTACCTGGCCCCCGAGCGGGTACGCGGCCACGACCCCGGCCCGTCCTCCGACCTGTGGGCACTCGGTGCCACGCTGTACACGGCGGTCGAAGGGCGCTCACCGTTCCGGCGCACCTCGCCGCTGACCACCATGCAGGCGATCGTCGAGGAGCACGTGAACGAGCCGCGCCACGCCGGTGCGCTCGAACCTGTCATCACCGCCCTGCTGCGCAAGGACCCGGCCCACCGGCCGGACGCGGGGGAGGCGGAGCAGATGCTCGCCGAGGCGGCGGAGGGCCGCCGGCCGCGCGCCGCGGAGGCGTTCATCCCGACCCAGGGCTCGGGCGGGCACACGGGCGGGGCCGGCAACTCCGGCCACGGAACGAGCGGTTATCCGACCGGTGGCACCGTCCCCGGGTTCCCCCCGGGCGCCGGCCGTCCCGGGACCGGGTCGACGGCGGTGGCGCCCATGCCCCCGGCCCCGGCGGGCGGCACCGCGCCGGCCCGGCCCCGGCGCCGGCTGCGCACGCTCGCGCTCGTCGTCGCCGCCGCGGCCGTGCTCGGCGGTGGCGCGGCGGTGGCCTTCCAGCACTGGGGCGACCGAGAGCAGGCCGGCGGCACGGGCGGGGGCGCGAACCCGGCCATCACGTCACCCTCCACGAACGGCGCCGCGCCGGGCACCGACGGCACGGTTCCCGCCTCGTGGCAGCGCTACGACGACGAATGGGGCTTCAGCATCTATCTGCCCAAGGGCTGGTCGCGGAAGGTCGTCGGCGTTCCCGGCGACCTCAGGCAGGTCGACTACACGCCCGACGGCGGCAAGCACTTCGTCCGTATCGCCGTCGACTCCTCACCGGACTTCAAGGACGCCTACTCGCACCAGTTCGACCTGGACGATCAGCTCAGGCGGCGGCTCGTCGACTACCACCGCGTCCGGCTGGAGAAGAACCTCTACCGCGACCTCGACGGCTCCGTCTGGGAGTACACCTGGACCGCGCAGCCCAAGGACACGCCCTTCCCCGGGCCGCGGCGTGCCGTCGAGGAGACGTACATGTCCCGGGACGGCGTCGAGTACGTGATCTATCTTTCGTCGCCCGCGGCGGACTGGGCGACGACGGGCAAGCAGTTCAAGGCGGTGCTTCAGGGCTGGCAGCAGCCGCGGTGAGACGGGCGGCCGGTCCCGGCTGCACACGCGGCCGGACACGGCGTCTTTTGAGGGCGTTCGAGCCGGCTGCTGATCGCCGCTCGGCAGGTGACCGGGTGCCTCCGGGCGGGCGACCGGATTTCGAGGAACCGGACGCCCTCTGCGGCATGATGGGCGCATGGGGACCGAGGGAGCCGGCTTCCGGCTGATCGCGGGCCGTTACCGCCTGGAAGAACGCGTCGGGCGCGGCGGCATGGGCGTCGTGTGGCGGGCGAGCGACCAGGTGCTGGGCCGTCAGGTGGCGGTCAAGGAACTCCTTCCGGACGACTCGCGCCCGGACGACGACGCGCACCGCCGCCGTGACCGTACGTTCCGCGAGGCCCGCGCGGTCTGTCAGTTGCGGCACCCGCACATCATCGTCGTGCACGACGTGGTGGAGCAGGACGAACGGCCGTACCTGGTGATGGAGTTGATCGACGGCGGTTCGCTCGCCGAGCGGATCGCCCGGCACGGCCCCGTCGACGCCGCCGAGGCCGCGCGGATCGGCATCGCCCTGCTGAGCGCGCTGCGCACCGCGCACGAGGCGGGCGTGCTGCACCGGGACATCAAGCCCGCGAACGTCCTGATCGAGTCCGACACCGACCGGGTCGTCCTCACCGACTTCGGAATCGCCCAGGTCGCGGGCGCGACCACGCTCACCGAGACCGGCTCCTTCGTCGGCTCGCCCGAGTACACCTCACCGGAGCGGATGTCCGGGCTGCGCACGGGGCCGGAGTCCGACCTGTGGTCGCTGGGCGCGCTGCTGTGCACGGCGCTCAGCGGCGAGTCACCGTTCCGGCGCGACTCGATCGGCGGCATCCTGCACGCCGTCGTCGCCGACGACATCCGACCGCCGGCCCAGGCCGAGCCGCTGCTGCCGGTGGTCCGGGGCCTGCTGGACCGCGACCCCGACCGGCGGCTGGGCGCGGCGGACGCCGAGTGGATGCTGCGGACGTACCTGGAGACGGGCCGGACACCGGACGCGCCGGCCGGCCAGGGCACAGCGGGACCGTACGGCGGCGGGCGCGCCCACCGGGCCGGCGGAGGCCGTACGCCGAAGACCCCGGAGCCCTACGTGCCGACCCAGCCGGACCTGCCCCACGGCGGACCACTGCCGGCCGCCGGCGCGCAGCCGCCCCCGGCCCGGTCGTCCCCGCGCGGGGTGCTGGTGGCGGCGCTCCTCGTCGCCGCGCTGGCCGGGGCGGGCGTGTCGGCCGCGGCCCTGCTGCTGCACCGGGACGGGGGCGGGGGCGGCGGCACCCCGGGCGGCACGGCGACGACCCCGGCGACCCGGACCGGCACGGGCCCCGAGGGTTCCCCGACGGCGACCGGGACACCGTCGCCGTCCACCCCCTTTCCCGGCAGCCCCTCGCCGGGCAGGCCCGGTTCCGGCACCCCCCGCCCGACCGGTGCCGCCTCGCACACCGCGCCCTCCGGCTACCGCACCGCACGGGACCCGGCCGGCTTCACCCTCGCCGTACCGGAGGACTTCACCCGCAGCCCGCAGGGCGAGCGCGTGTTCTACCTCTCGCCGGGGCAGACCTTCCGCCTGGGCATCAAGGTGAGCGCACCGCAACCGGGCGGCCCGCAGGGCGTGATGGACCGGTCCGCCGCCGACGGGGCGTCCACGAACCCCGGTTACCACGACGGACGGGTCACCCGGACCACGCACGGCGGGCACCGGGCCGCGCTCTGGGAGTTCACCTGGGACGGCTTCAGCACGGCGGAGGGCGCACGCCACACCTACGACCTGTGCTGGGAGGAGGACGGCCTGCTGTACGACGTCTGGGTGTCGGCGCCGGTGGGGAAGGTGCGGGAGGCACGGGAGTACTTCGACGTGGCGGTCGACACGTTCTCGGTCACGGGTGTGTGACCGGTTCGCCCTCTCTGTGGCTGCGGGCGCCGGGGGCGCGGTAGAGATGACGCATGAGCAGTGACGGGGGAGTCGGCCACGGGGCCGACGACACGACGAGTTTTGTGCTGCAACCGCCGAGACCGCGCCCCGGCCCGGACGGCGGGGCCCACGCGCTGCCGGGCCCGGCGGCGGCGGTGCCCTCGACCGCTCCGGGCGCCGGAGCCGCCCTCCCCGCCGCCGCGGACCCGGGCACGGGCCGGATCGTCGCGGGCCGCTACCGGCTGCTCGGCAAGCTGGGACACGGCGGGATGGGCACCGTATGGCGGGCCAAGGACGAGACGGTGGACCGTGAGGTCGCCGTCAAGGAACCGCGCGTACCGGACCATCTTCCCGAGCGCGAACAGGCCAACGCCTTTGAACGCATGCGCCGTGAGGCCCGCGCGGCGGCCCGTCTCGACCACCCCGCGGTGGTGAACGTGCACGACGTCGCGGTCGTCGACGGCCGGCCCTGGATCGTCATGGAGCTGGTGCACGGCCGCACGCTCGGCAGCGCGCTGCAGGACGGCACGCTGGACGCGCGGCAGGCGGCCCGGATCGGTCTGGAGGTCCTCGGCGCGCTGGAGGCGGCGCACGCCGCGGGTGTCCTGCACCGGGACGTCAAGCCCGACAACATCCTGCTCGGCCGGCACGACCGGGTGGTCCTCACGGACTTCGGCATCGCCTGGATCGAGGGGGATCCGCGGCTCACGGACACCGGCGGCTTCGTCGGCTCGCCCGAGTTCATCGCGCCGGAGCGGGTGCTCGGGCAGCGGCCCGGCCCGGCGAGCGACCTGTGGTCCCTGGGCGTGGTGCTGTACACGGCCACGGAGGGCGTGTCGCCGTTCCGCCGCAGCAACACGCCGGCCACCCTCCAGTCCGTCCTCAACGCCACCCCGGCGCCGCCCGCGTCCGCCTCCGGCCCGCTGGCCGAGGTCATCAACGGGCTGCTCCACAAGGACCCCGCGCACCGCCCGACGGCGAACCGGGTCCGCGCCCTGCTCCAGGAGGCCGCGAACCCCCCGGCGCCCCCGGCCCCGCTCCCCCCGACTCCGGTCTCCCAGACCCCGGTCCCCCAGGCTCTGGTCCTCCGGGATCCGACGTCCCAGGCCCCGGCATCAGCGCCCCCCACGGCGCCGTCCCCGGCCCAGGGCGGTCCGGCCGTCACCCGCTCCCGCCGCCGGCGCCGTATCGCCTGGCTCGGTGCCGGTGCGGCGGCGGTCGCGGCGGCCGTCACCGCGTACCTCGTCCTCGCCGCCCCCTCCGCGGGCCCGCTGCCCGACGGCTGGGCCAAGCGGCCGGAGAGCAGGCTCGGCGTCACCCTCGCCGTCCCCGCGAGCTATCAGGCCGCCCGGCCGGACAAGGACGACAGCGACCAGAACTGGGTGACGTACTGGGACTGGAGCGGGTCCCTCTGGATCCGCCTGCACCTGGCGCGCGGGTCGGAGGACTCCCTGGACCGGATCAAGTCCAGTGCGAGGGCCCAGATGTACGACGACAACGAGGAGTTCAAGAGCCAGGGCGACTACGACCTGCGGATGGGCAGGGCCACGAAGACGGTCCCGGACACGGAGGCCACCTACCACGGCCGGCAGGCCGCCGGGAACACGGTCGTCTATCCCGCGGACGACGAGCGCGACAGTCCTCGCGAGCTGCGGATCTTCTACTACCGCAGCGAGTCGGGCGACATGTACGAACTGGCCGTCGGATACCCGGCCAAGGGCGACTTCACCGCCCGCGGCCGGGAGGTGGCGAGGGCGGCGATCGCCAACCTGGAGATCACCAAGCCCTGAGCCCGGCCGCCCGCTTCGACAACGGCGCGGTGCGCACGGTACTCATGTGACATGACCGAAGACGGCGAACACCCGCCCGACGCACGTCTGATCGGCGGCCGTTACCGGTTGGCCGGACGCCTGGGGTCCGGGCCGACCGGGACCGTGTGGCGTGCCCGGGACGAGCAGGGGCACGGACCGGTCGCCGTCAAGGAGCCACTGCTGCCCGGCGATCCGGCCACCGACGAGGAGAGCCGGCGCGTCGCACACCGGCTTCACCACGAGGCCCGGGCCACCACCCTGGTGCGGCACCCCTCGGCCGTGACGGTGTACGACGTCGTCACCGAGGCCGGCGTCCCCTGGATCGTCATGGAGCTGGTGTCGGGCGAGTCCCTGCGCGAGGTGCTGCGGCGCGGGCCGCTGCCGGCCGCCGAGGCCGCGCGCATCGGGCTCGCCGTGCTCGGTGCGCTGCGCGCCGCCCACGCCGTCGGCATCGTGCACCGGGACGTCAAACCGGCCAATGTCCTGCTGGAGTCCGGCACCGGACGCGTCGTCCTCACCGACTTCGGCATCGGCGGCGGGCGCGCGCAGGAGGCGCCCGCCGGCTTCGTCGCCCCCGAACGAGCGGCGGGGCCCGGTGCCGGGCCGGCTTCCGACCTGTGGTCCCTGGGTGCGCTGCTGCGTACGGCCCTGGGTGACGCGGACCCCGGCTCGCTGGGTCCGCTCGGCCCGCTGCTGGACCGGCTGCTCGCGGAGGAACCGGCGGCCCGGCCGGACCCGCACGAGGTCACCGCCGTACTCGGCGACTACCTCGCCCGCACCGCCGACGCCGTACAGGACGCGCCGACGACGCGGGGGGAGACGGGGGAGACGGGGGAGCCGAGGGAGCCGGTGAAGCCGGGGGCCACGGTGGAGCCGGGGCAACCGATGGGGCCGTCGGATCGCGGGGAGCCGGTGGAGCCGGGGCGACCGATGGGGCCGTCGGATCGCGGGGATCCGGGGGAGCCGGGGGAGCCGGGGGAGCGGACCGAGCCGTCGGAGCCGGGGGGCGTGACGGGCGCGCGCCGTCGTACGCCCCTCGGCGCCCTCGGTCTGCTGCTCGCGAGAAAACCCGGAGTCGACTGATCGCCACCCCGCCAACGCCCTGATCAGCGCATTCTCTGCCAGTGATCACTGGCAGTGTGTGAGCACTCGGTGAATCCGCGTTACCGACGGGTACACAAAGCGGTGCGCCGCGGCATACCCTGCGCGTCATGACGGACACGCAGGCCCCGGACATCGCCGGCACCAACCCGCTCGCGCCCGCTCCCGAAGGCGCCCGCACCGCCGCCGACGTGGTCACCCCCGAACTGGTGGCCCAGCTCACCAAGGGCGTCGTCGGCTCCGGCCGCACCGCCAACCACACCCCGTTCAGCGGCGAGAAACTGGCCGACCTGCCCGAGTCCACCCCGGAGGACGTCCGCAAGGCGTTCGAGGTGGCCCGCGCCGCCCAGGCCGTGTGGGAGAGGACCCCGGTACGGCAGCGGGCCGCCGTCCTGCTCCGCTTTCACGACCTGGTGCTGGAGCGGCAGGCCGAAGTCCTGGACCTGATCCAGCTGGAGACCGGCAAGGCCCGCCTGCACGCGCACGAGGAGGTGCAGGCCGTCGCCGTCGCGGCCCGCCACTACGGCCGCCGGGCCGCGGCGTATCTGAAGCCCAAGCGGCACGCGGGCGCCGTGCCGACCCTGACGAAGGTCACCGAACTGCGGCACCCGCGCGGGGTCGTGGGCCAGATCGCCCCCTGGAACTACCCGCTGGAGCTGTCCGTAGGTGACGCCCTGCCCGCCTTCGTCGCGGGCAACGCGGTGGTGATGAAGCCGGACACGGAGACCTGCCTCACGGCACTGTGGGCGCGTGACCTGCTGATCGAGGCCGGACTGCCCGACGGGGTCTTCCAGGTCGTCCTCGGCGAGGGGCCGGTCGTCGGCCCGGAGCTGGTCAGGCACGCCGACTACGTCTCCTTCACCGGCTCCACCCGTACCGGCCGAGAGGTCGCCGTCGGCGCCGCCTCCCGGCTGGTCGGTGTCTCCCTCGAACTCGGCGGCAAGAACGCCATGCTCGTCCTGGAGGACGCCGACATCGAGAAGGCGGCCGCCGGAGCCGTCCGCGCCTGCTTCTCCTCGGCCGGCCAACTGTGCATCTCCATCGAGCGGTTGTACGTCCACGAGTCCGTCGCCGACGCCTTCCTGGAACGGTTCGCCGCCCGCACCAGGGCCATGCGGCTCGGCAACTCCCTGGCCTACGGCGCCGACATGGGCTCGCTGGTCGGCGAACGCCAGCTCGAGACCGTCGAACGGCATGTGCGGGAGGCCGTCGCCAAGGGCGCGAAGGTGATAGCGGGCGGGGTGGCCCGCCCCGACATCGGTCCCTACTTCTTCGAGCCCACCATCCTGGACGGCGTCGAGAGCTCCATGGCCGTCTGCGAGGAGGAGACCTTCGGCCCGGTCGTCTCGGTCTACCGCTTCAAGAGCGACGAGGAGGCCGTCGAGCGTGCCAACGCCACGCCGTACGGTCTGAACGCGTCCGTGTGGACGAAGAGCGCCCGCCGCGGCCAGGAGGTCGCCGGCCGCCTGCGCACCGGAACGGTCAACGTCAACGAGGGTTACGCGCCCGCCTACGGCAGCGTCCAGTCCCCGATGGGCGGCATGAAGGACTCCGGCCTCGGCCGCCGCCACGGCTCCGAGGGCATCCTCAAGTACACGGAGGCCCAGACGGTGGCCCGGCAGCGGCTGCTGCCGATGGCGCCGTCGCTGGGCATGGACGACGAGCGGTACGCGGCGTTCATGAGCCGCAGTCTCCGCCTGATGAAGGCATTCCGGTTCCGCTAGACCACCCGTTCTCAACGAGGAGAGCACGTGTCGCAGGAGAAGTCTGTCCAGGCCCGGGACGAGGACGGGTACGACTACGACGTCATCGTCGTCGGGTCGGGGTTCGGCGGTTCGGTCACAGCCCTGCGCCTCACCGAAAAGGGATACCGGGTAGGCGTTCTCGAAGCCGGCCGCCGCTTCACCCGTGACGCGCTGCCGAGGAACTCCTGGGACCTGAAGAACTATCTCTGGGCCCCGAAACTCGGCATGTACGGCATCCAGCGCATCCACCTGCTGGGCAACGTGATGGTGCTGGCAGGCGCGGGCGTCGGCGGTGGCTCGCTCAACTACGCCAACACCCTCTACATACCGCCGAAGGCGTTCTTCGATGACGCCCAGTGGCGGCACATCACCGACTGGCAGGAGGAGTTGAAGCCGTACTACGACCAGGCCCAGCGCATGCTCGGCGTCCGGCTCAACCCCACGATGACCCCCTCGGACGTCCATCTGAAGGCGGCGGCCCAGCGGATGGGGGTCGGCGACACCTTCCACCTGGCGCCGGTCGGCGTGTTCTTCGGCGACGGCAAGGACGCCGACGGCAAGGCGAAGGCCCGCCCCGGCGAGCAGGTGAACGACCCGTACTTCGGCGGGGCCGGCCCGGACCGGAAGGCGTGCACCGAGTGCGGCGAGTGCATGACCGGCTGCCGGCACGGCGCGAAGAACACCCTCAACGAGAACTACCTCTACCTCGCGGAGAAGGCGGGTGCGGTCGTCCACCCCATGACGACGGTCGTGTCCGTCACGGACGACTCGCGGGGCGGGTACGCGGTGGCGACCCTGCCCACGGACCGGAAGAAGAAGGGCGAGGGCCGGCTCCTCACCGCCCGCAGGGTCGTCCTCGCGGCCGGTACCTACGGCACCCAGACCCTGCTGCACCGCATGAAGGCGAGCGGGCGGCTGCCGTACCTGTCGAACCGGCTGGGCGACCTGACTCGTACCAACTCCGAGGCCCTGGTCGGCGCGCAGACCGACAACCGCCGTTACCGCATGGCGACCGGCGAGCCGAGGGCCGACTTCACCCGGGGCGTCGCCATCACGTCCTCGATCCACCCCGACGAGAACACCCACATCGAACCGGTCCGCTACGGCAAGGGCTCCAACTCGATGGGTGGCCTGTCGATCCTCCAGGTGCCGTACGCGGAAGGCTCCTCGCGGGTGCTCGCCTGGCTGGCGAACGCGGCCCGGCACCCGATGCTGGTCGCCCGCTCCCTGTCCAACCGGCGCTGGTCGGAGCGGACCATCATCGGCCTCGTCATGCAGTCCCTGGACAACTCGCTGACGACGTATCTGAAGCCCGGTGGCGTCGGCAAGGGCCTGCTCACCGCCCGGCAGGGGCACGGCTCCCCGAACCCCAAGCAGATCAGGTCCGCCACCGAGGCCGCCTCCGCTCTCGCCGCCGAGATCAACGGCTTCGCCGGCAGCAACGTCGGGGAGTTGATGGGCACCCCGCTCACCGCGCACTTCCTCGGCGGCTGCCCCATCGGCGACTCCCCGGAGACGGGCGTGATCGATCCGTACCACCGGCTCTACGGCCACCCCGGCATCTCGGTCGTGGACGGCGCCGCGGTCTCGGCGAACCTGGGCGTGAACCCCTCGCTGACGATCACCGCGCAGGCCGAGCGGGCGATGTCGTTCTGGCCGAACAAGGGTGAGGAGGACCCGCGGCCGGCGCCGGGAGTGGCGTACGAGCGGCTGAAGCCGGTGGAGCCGCAGGCCCCGGTGGTCCCCGCGGAGGCGTTCGGCGCGCTGCGGCTGCCCTTCCTGGGGATGCCGGCGGTACCGCCGAAGAAGTGACCCGAACGGCACAGAGGGACCTGCATCCCCCTCCGAAGGCAGGTCCCTCTCGCCGTTTCTTGATCCGGCAGGTTTGATCGGCGATAAGCGAGAAGGGTTGCTTCGAAGGCCCGCGGTTTTCGTATGACGTGGGTCACATGCCGGTCGCCCGACCGCCTGCTGACATGAGGCGCCCGCCCGGTGGCGGACACGGGGTGCCCGACCGACGGCGGACACGGAAGTGCCTGGTCCGCCGCGGACAGGGGACGCCCGGCCGCCTGCGGGCATGACGAAGGGCCCCGCGGGACGGAGGGGCCGCGGGGCCCTTCTTGCGGTCAGCACCGGCGTCAGGGCAGCGCCGGTGCCGGGGAGCGGCGCCGGGGGGTCGCGCCGCCTGTTCCTGTGCCCTGTGGCCTGTCTGCAGTTTTCCGCCGGCCGGCCCCAGGCGTCCCCGGAGCCGGCCGTTCTCTTGGGTGACCGGGCTGCTGTCCCCTGCCGTCCGGTCACTTTCCCGGAGCGAGGTCCCACGACGTACGGCACGACCCGTACGTCTCATCGCTCCGGTGAGCCACGCGTGGTTCTTTCGGGCCCGCCCCTGGCTGACACGGACATCCCCCTCAACGAAGCGGTGTGCGGACCGGTCACGCGCCGTACGGGTGAGAGCGGGGCCGAACTCAGATGCGACCCCGGCACAGCTCCAGCAGGGTCATCGCGAGGGCAGTGCCGGGCTTGCCGAGGGCGTCCCGGTAGTGGCCGAGGATCTCCATCTCACGCGAGAGGTGCACCCGCCGCCCGCCGGAGGCGATCCGGGTCTGCTGGACGACGGCGGAGACGGCCATCCGTTCCTGGACGAGGCCGATGATCCGGTCGTCGAGCGCGTCGATGCGCTCCCGCGCGCCGGCGATGGCCGCTTCCGGGGTGGCGGTCGTCTCCGGGGTGGCGGTCGCTTCCGCGGGGGCGGTCGTTGCCGCGGTGGTGGTGGTCACGTCGGGCTCCTCGGTCGGGAAGTGTGGATGCCCTGGAACGAACAGAACCCGGAGAACGACAGGCGCCCCGGGCCTTGTCGGCCCGGGGCGCCTGGGAAGTCGCTTGGCGTCAGCTCAAGCGGCACGACCATGGCAGCCGGCGGGCCGGATGCCATAGGTAAAGACGAAGGTCGTGTGCTGAAGCATGCGGCCAGTATGCCACGGCCCGTACAGGGGAACCCTTCCCGCCCTCCCGTTAGACTCGGTAGCACAGACCCCCGCCCGACCACCAGAAGGCACCCCGTGTCATCAGCGACTCCCACTGCCGGCACCACCGACACCGTCCTGGTCGTCGACTTCGGTGCGCAGTACGCCCAGCTCATCGCCCGTCGCGTCCGCGAGGCGCGGGTCTACAGCGAGATCGTGCCGAGCACCATGCCGGTCCAGGAGATGCTCGCCAAGAACCCCGCGGCGATCATCCTCTCCGGAGGCCCCTCGTCGGTGTACGAGGAGGGTGCCCCCCGCCTCGACAGCCAGCTCTTCGAGGCCGGCGTCCCCGTCTTCGGCATGTGCTACGGCTTCCAGCTGATGGCGCAGGCCCTCGGTGGGACCGTCGACAACACCGGGTCGCGCGAGTACGGCCGCACCGATCTGCACGTGTCCAGGAACTCCTCGACCCTCTTCGAGGGCACCCCGGACGAGCAGCACGTGTGGATGTCGCACGGCGACGCCTGCTCCGCGGCCCCCGAGGGCTTCACGGTCACCGCCTCCACGGACGTTGTCCCGGTCGCCGCCTTCGAGAACGACGAGAAGAAGCTCTACGGCGTCCAGTACCACCCCGAGGTCATGCACTCCACGCACGGTCAGCAGGTGCTGGAGCACTTCCTCTACCGCGGTGCCGGCCTGAGCCCCGACTGGACCACCGGCAATGTGATCGAGGAGCAGGTCGAGGCCATCCGCGAGCTGGTCGGCGACAAGCGCGCGATCTGCGGTCTGTCCGGCGGTGTGGATTCCGCCGTCGCGGCCGCCCTGGTGCAGAAGGCCATCGGCTCGCAGCTGACCTGCGTGTACGTCGACCACGGACTGATGCGCAAGGGTGAGACCGAGCAGGTCGAGAAGGACTTCGTCGCGGCCACCGGGGTGCAGCTGAAGGTCGTCGACGCCGAGGAGCGTTTCCTGAACGCCCTCAAGGGCGTGTCGGACCCCGAGGAGAAGCGCAAGATCATCGGCCGCGAGTTCATCCGCGTCTTCGAGCAGGCGCAGGCCGAGATCATCGCCGATGAGGGCCCGGCCGTGGAGTTCCTGGTCCAGGGCACCCTCTACCCGGACGTCGTCGAGTCCGGCGGCGGCACCGGCACCGCGAACATCAAGTCGCACCACAACGTCGGCGGCCTGCCCGAGGACCTCGAGTTCAAGCTGATCGAGCCGCTGCGCAAGCTGTTCAAGGACGAGGTCCGCATGGTCGGCCAGGAGCTGGGCCTGCCGGAGGAGATCGTCCAGCGCCAGCCGTTCCCCGGCCCGGGTCTCGGCATCCGCATCGTCGGCGAGGTGACGAAGGAGCGGCTCGACCTGCTGCGCGAGGCCGACGCCATCGCCCGTGAGGAGCTGACCGCGAGCGGCCTGGACCGCGACATCTGGCAGTGCCCGGTGGTCCTGCTCGCGGACGTCCGCTCCGTGGGCGTCCAGGGTGACGGCCGCACCTACGGCCACCCGATCGTGCTGCGCCCGGTCTCCTCCGAGGACGCCATGACCGCCGACTGGTCCCGGCTGCCGTACGACGTCCTCGCCCGCATCTCCACCCGGATCACCAACGAGGTCCGGGACGTCAACCGCGTCGTGCTCGACGTGACGTCGAAGCCGCCGGGCACGATCGAGTGGGAGTAGTCCTCCCCAGGGTCTTTCGTTCGGATCAGGCCGGATCAGGGCACGGCGCCAGACTCCACGAGCCCGGCATGATCCAAGCGAGCGGCCCTAGGTCCGCCTGAGAGCGCGCACCGGCTCTCCGGGCTTCCAGACCTGGACGACCAGATAGCGGTCGTCCTCGACGCGGGTCCGTACGACCTCCGTCAGCTCGGTGCGGAAGAGGTGGAACGGCTGCGGCGGTTCCACCTCTTCCACATACGCCGACCTGGCCGTGCCCTCGCCGACCTCGAACGCCCGCCCGCTGATCCGGACGTCACCCCCGTTCATGTCCGTGCCGTCGCCGGGGTTGGCCTGGAGGGTGAAGCGCGGGTCGCGGCGCAGGTCGAGGGCTTTGAGCGAACCCGGCATCATGCCGAGCCACAACTCCCCGTCCAGGAAGCGCACCTCCAGGCCGGAGGTGCGCGGTGAGCCGTCCGCGCGCAGGGTCGCCAGGACATGGTGCCGGTACGCGCCGAAGCGCTCCTCGGTGATCTTCGCCAGCTCGGGTGCGGCGGTGCTGAAGTCTGCCCAGTTCATACGGCTCAGTCTCACCGGGAAACCCGACACCTCCTGTCGGGTATGCGCTGCGTACGGCATCTTTACAAAACGGCTCTGCCCTTTTGCGCCGCCTGGCGGTACGTTCCGGCCCGTACCGCAATCCCAGGACGGGAGGATCTATGCACGGGCCCACCCCGCCCCTGCCGCTGCCCACCGGCCGGCTGCAGTTCGCCATGCCGCCGATGCACGAGTCGGCCGAGGACGAGCGCCGGCACCGCAAGGAACGGCTCGCGGGCGCCCTGCGGATCTTCGGGCGGGCGGGATTCGAGGACGGGGTCTCGGGGCACATCACGGCCCGGGACCCGGAATTCACCGACTGCTTCTGGGTCAACCCGTTCGGGATGCCCTTCAAGCACGTCACGGTCGGTGATCTCGTCCTCGCCAACCAGGACGGGCAGGTCGTCGAGGGCCGTTACCACGTCAACCAGGCCGCGTTCACCGTGCACGCCCAGGTGCACGCCGCCCGCCCCGACGTCGTCGCCGTCGCCCACTGCCACTCCGTGCACGGCCGTGCCCTCGCCGCCCTCGGCGACCTCATCGACCCCATCACCCAGGAGAGCTGCGCCTTCTACGAGGACCTCGCCCTCTACGACGCCTACACCGGCGTCACCGTCGACGCCGAGGAGGGCCGCCGGATCGCCGGCGCGCTGGGCTCCTGCAAGGCGCTCGTGCTGCGCAACCACGGGCTGCTCACCGTAGGGGACTCGGTGGACGCGGCCGCCTGGTGGTTTTTGTCCCTGGACCGGTCCTGCCAGGTCCAGCTGCTGGCGAAGGCAGCCGGCCGACCGGTGCTCATCGACCACAAGGCGGCCGCCGCCACCCGCGAACAGCTCGGCGGCGACCTGGTGGCCTGGATCAACTACCAGCCGTTGTGGCAGGACATCAGCCGCAGCGAACCGGACCTGCTGAGCTGAGGCCGCAGCGGCCCGCAGCCCCCGCACGTCCCGCGCCGCCGTCCACCCGGGCCGGAATGTGCGCAGCCGGGTCAACACGGCGGCCCCGGCTTCACCCGCGGTGACCCTGCCCGGCCGCCCCAAAGGCGCTCCGGGGTAGGGCACAATTCGCTGACATGACCGGGGAGTTGTCCGACCGTCACACGCGTCGTGCGTGCCGGCGGCAGGGGCGGCAGGCGGTGGGGAAGGCGGGCGTCGGGCGTGGCGGTGCAGGAGGCGAGGGGGGACACGGGTGCCGGGGGCGTCCACGACGGTGGCTGCACCTGCGGGGACTGCCCGCACGGCGCCCGGGAGGGGCACCGGCGGGCCGTCGCCGCGTTCCTGCGCCGGCGTGACGAGTTCGCCGCCGGACACGGGCTGCCCACGGGCGTGGCGCACTCCGCCTCGGCGTCCCGGCAGTGGGTGTCCGAGCAACTGACCCAGCGGGCCGAGGCCGTCGCTGAACAGGGCCGGGCCGAGGGCGCGGTCCGGCTCGCCCGGCTGTGGCTGCGGACGGTGTGCGGGGTGTGGAGCGCGGTCACCGTGCTGCTGCTCATCGAGGCGTTCACCGCGATCGGCGCGGGCTGGACCGGCGCCCGCACCGCGGCCCTGCTCGCCGCGCTCACCGTGGCCGGTGCCCTGACCACCGCCTGCTTCCTCCACCGGACGCGCGGCGGAGCGCTCGCGCCGGTGATCGGCGAGGACAATCGCATCTCCACCTCCCGTACCGTCGCCGCCTGCTGGGTGCTGTTCGTCGGTTACGCGATCCTGCTGCTGGCCGCCCGCCTCGCCGCCGCCTCCGACCACGCCGAACGCGACGCGCTGATCGCCGGCCTCGACCTGGCGCGCGGCGCGGGCGTGGTGACCGTCCTCGCCGTGGTGTGCGGCATCGCCGTCCTGGTCCGCCGGGTGGTGGGCCTGCGCATCCTCGCCCAGCGGCTGCAGAAGGTGCCGGCCCACCGCCCGCGCGCCGCCGACCTGCTCACCGACGACTCCGGCCGGGGCGCCTTCGCCGACATCCAGTACGTCGCCATCAGCGGTGTGGCCCTGCTCTTCGCCGCCGTGCGGCTGGCCCGCCGCCCGGACCAGCTGCCCGACCTGCCCTGGGGTCTGGGCGTGGTCGTGCTGATCTCGGCCGCGACCTATCTGGCCGGCAAGTACGCCGAGGGCGGCCGGCCGGTGATCCTCTCGGTGGTCCGTGCCCGCGAGCCCGGTGACCTGGACGGCCCGGTGCGCACCGGCGACGACATCGAGATCCGCGGCACCGGCTTCGTCCCGCCGGGCGCCCAGACGGCCGACCGGCTCTCCCGGATGGTCGTCCGCATCGGCGCGGTCGACGTCCACGTCCCCCTCGTCCCCGTCACGGGCGGTTTCCGCAACCCCACCGACAACGCACTGACCGTGCCCGTACCCGCGGACGTGGAGCCCGGTGCGGTGGACGTCCAGGTGGTGACCGCGGCCGGCGTGGCGACCAACCGCTACCCGCTCCATGTGACGGAGTGATCCCGGCGGGGCAGGGGCGGCCACGGAACACCCGAAATCCGGAAAATCATCCGGGAGAGGATTGAACCGACCCTGCTCGTCATACGTATCGTCGAGTGAGGGTGGCAGGGCGGGCGAAAGGCGGCTGGCAGCGATGACTCACGGCATGCGGACCGACACGCATTCCATCCGGCTGGACGGCCCGCGCGGTTGGCGGGACACCGCCGCCCACTACGCCCTGCTTCCGTTGCGCGTCTTCCTGGGCGTCACCTTCGTCTACGCCGGCCTGGACAAACTCACCGACAGCGCCTTCATGCAGTCCGGCGGCGCCGGATCGATCGGCGACACCATGCGCGCCGCCCGCGACTCCGCCGCGATCCCGGCCCTGGTCGACCTGGCTCTGAAGAACCCGGTCGGCTTCGGCTGCGCCATCGCCATCGGTGAGCTGGCCGTGGGCATCGGCACCCTGCTCGGTCTCTTCGGCCGACTGGCCGCGCTGGGCGGCGCGCTGATCTCGCTCAGCCTCTGGCTGACGATGAGCTGGGCGTCCACCCCCTACTACTACGGCAACGACCTCGCCTACCTGATGGCCTGGATCCCCCTGGTCCTGGCCGGCGCCCCCTACCTCTCCGTGGACGCGGCCTGGCGGGCCCGGCGCCGCATCGGCGGTTACCGCTAGCCGCCCTCGGCGCCGCCTCGTCCGCGTATCCCCCGGGTCAGCGCGGCGGTGACGCCGGCGAGGCAGAGGCCGCCCACCACCAGTGGCACGATCACGAACCAGGGCGTGTCCCACAGACCGCGCGCGTCCCCCGCGTAAGCCGCACCGGCGGCGGTGAGGAACAGACCGGCGACCAGCTTCCCGGGCTGGAACTCATGACGCAGCACGACTGACCTCCACCTGTCCCACGCCGACGCCGAGCGTGAGCTCCAGCGCGCCGGACTTCCCGTCACCCCGGGCCGGGGCCAGTGTCACGTCCTTGTGCCGGCCGGGCTGCACGTCCACGTCCTTTCCCTGGTCGTCGGGCAACCGTATGGCGCCCACCCCCACATCGATGTCCATCCGCACGGTCACGTCCGCCGGCACGATCACCTTCAGCTGTCCCGCACCCACCCGTGCGTCCGTGGCGACCGTCCGACCCGCGGCCGGGCGCACCCGGGTCAGATCCAAGGTGCCCCTTCCGGTGCCGAGGTCGTACGAGGACCGCACCCGGGCCGCCGCGGCGGGCTTCCAGGACGTCTCCCGCCAGTCGGTGGTGATGTCCCGGGGCAGGGCCGCCGCCCCGGCGAGCAGGGCCGCCGTGACCACCGCCAGGAACACCGTCCCGGCGCCGGTCCGGCCGAGGAACGCGCTGAGCATGATGCCCAGCCCGAACACCACCAGCGCGCACGCCAGGCCCGTTTGCAGGCTGGTGCCCAGCGGGTGCGTGTGCCAGCTGAGCCCGGTGCCCAGGCCTCCCGCCAGCAGGGCGAGCAGGAACACCCAGCCGCCGATCCAGCGCGGGCCCCGCGGTCTCGGGGGCGGGACCTGGGGTGGCCGTACCGCCCCGTGGTGCGTCCAGGGAGTGGCGATGCCGACGTCCACGACCGAGACGAGGTCGCGCTCGCGGGCGTCGCCGGGCCCCCACAGATAACCGGTGCCGCCGTCATGGGTGCCGTCCTTGACGATCGGGTCCCGCCACCAGGAGGGGTAGGTGGTGACGACCGGCGGCGCCTGGGCCTCCGGTGGTGCGTCGGCGACGGCCTGCGCGGCCAGGGGGTCGGGGTCGGGAGCGCCACGGCGCCGCGACCAGTACCCCGCGCCCGCGAGCAGCAGCGAGAGCACCGTGGCGAAGGCCAGCACTCCGCCGTTCCTCAGCATCGTCAGAAAGATCCCGCAGCCGACCAGCGCGAACAGCACGGCGGCCAGCGCCTGGCCGTCGACCCGGCCGGTGAACAGCTTGCGGACCTCGTTCTCCTCCTCGTCCTCGTACGGCACCAGGAGCCAGGCGAAGCCGTAGAAGATGAGACCCAGGCCGCCGGTCGCGGCCAGCACGGCCAGCGTGATCCGGAAGATCACCGGGTCCATGTCGGTCTGGCGCCCGAGTCCCGCGCACACGCCCCCGATCATCTTGTGCCGGCGGTAGCGCCGGAACCGGGCGGGCAGCGCGGGGTCCTCCTCCGGCTCGTCCTTGGGGAAGTTGACGCCGGTCCGGGAGCGGGGGCGCGGGCCGGCTTGGGTGTGGGTGCCCCCGGCGCCCGCGCCGGTGCTGTTGTCGGCGGCGGTGCCGCTGTCTGTGCCCGTGCCCGTGCCTGTGTCTGTGCTTTTGTCGGCGTGGGCGTGGGCGCTGGTGCCGTGGTCGGCCGCTCCCGTCCCTCCCGTCGCGGCGGGCGCGGCATCCGTCGGTCCGGTGCCCGGGGCCGGGCGCGGGCCGGGGCCGGGTCCCGGACCCGTCGCGGCGTGCTCGTGATCCGTCATGCGTCCATGGTGACGGCCCGGCCACCGCAGCGGCAGTCGGGACGACCCTGGACCAACCCTGAAATCGGCCCTGACACAGGGCGGGGGGACGTTCGAGCGGCACGGACCGCCGCCGCCGACCGCACGAGCCGCCCGCCCGGACCGGCCCCGGCGGAAGATCAGGGGCGTCTCGGGGACCGACCCTGATGCCCTGCCCCGCCGGCCGTGTGACCATCGTTGGCATGCCGGAAGCCGCAAGCCTGCCACTCGACGACCCGCGGCCCCCGCGCAAGCTCTACCGCAGCAGCGACGGACGCTGGCTCGGCGGAGTGGCGCGGGGCCTCGCCGGGCATCTGGGGCTGCCCGTGGTCTGGGTGCGGCTCGTGTTCGTCGGTCTGTTCATGGCCGACGGGCTCGGAGCGCTGCTGTACGCCGCGTTCTGGTTCTTCGTCCCGCTCGGCATCGGCGGCGTCGGCGACCAGAAGCCGTCGCTGGTGGGCACGGAGACCTCGCCGGACGGCCGGCGCAGACTGGTGACCCGCAAGCCGGACCGGGGGCAGATCGTCGCGCTGCTCCTCATGGTCGTCGTGTCCATGGTCTTCGTGGGCAGCGTCAACCTGGGCAGCGCGGCCAAGGCGTATCTGGTGCCCGCCGTGCTCGTCGCGGCCGGTGTCGCCCTCGTCTGGCGGCAGGCGGACAACGCCCGCCGGGCCCGCTGGGTCGAGGCCGGCCGCCGGCGCCGCACCCTCACCCTGCTGCGCGCGGCCGGCGGCGTCCTCCTCGTCACGGCCGGTGTCTCGGCCATCTTCGTCCTCCAGGGCTCGGCCGCCCATCTGGGCGCGGTCCTTCAGGCCGCGCTCGTCGTCCTGGTCGGTATCACCCTGCTCGCGGGCCCCTACCTGGTCCGCATGACCCAGGACCTGTCCGAGGAACGCCTGATGCGCATCCGCGCCCAGGAGCGCGCCGAGGTCGCCGCCCATGTCCACGACTCCGTGCTGCACACCCTCACCCTGATCCAGCGCAACGCCGACAGCGCGAGCGAGGTGCGTCGGCTCGCCCGTGCCCAGGAGCGGGACCTGCGCACCTGGTTGTACAAGCCGGAGGGCACCGGCAAGGACGAGGCCGACGAGCCGGACACGGTCGCCGAGGCGGTGCGGCGCAACGCGGCCGAGGTGGAGGACAAGCACGGCGTACCCATCGAGGTCGTGATCGTCGGCGACTGCCCGCTGGACGAGAGGACCAGCGCACAGATGCAGGCCGCGCGCGAGGCGATGGTGAACGCCGCCAAGTACGGTGGCGAGGGCGGCGCCGTGCAGGTCTACGCCGAAGTCGAGGGAAAGACGGTCTTCGTGTCCGTGCGGGACCGCGGCCCCGGCTTCGACCTCGATGCGATACCCGCCGACCGCATGGGCGTCAGAGAATCGATCATCGGCCGCATGGAGCGCAACGGCGGCACGGCCCGGCTGCGGGCGGTGCCGGACGGCGGCACCGAGGTCGAGCTGGAGATGGAGAGGGCGGAGAAGACGTCATGAGCGACGCGACCGAGGCGAACGGTACGGCAGGACCGGCGGAGGCGGCCGAGCCCGGCCGGTCCGACGACGGCGCGGGCGGGCGGCACGTACGGGTGGTGCTCGTGGACGACCACCGGATGTTCCGCACCGGCGTCCAGGCCGAGATCGGCCAGACCGCCGAGACCGGGGTCGAGGTGGTCGGCGAGGCCGCGGACGTCGACCAGGCGGTCACGGTCATCACCGCCACCCGGCCCGAGGTGGTTCTCCTCGACGTCCATCTGCCGGGCGGCGGTGGTGTCGAAGTGCTGCGCCGGTGCGCGGCGTTGATGGGGGACGCCGAGCGGCCCGTACGCTTCCTCGCACTGTCCGTGTCGGACGCGGCGGAGGACGTGATCGGGGTGATCCGCGGCGGCGCCCGCGGCTATGTCACCAAGACCATCACCGGTACCGACCTGGTCGACTCGATCTTCCGGGTGCAGGAGGGCGACGCCGTCTTCTCCCCGCGGCTGGCCGGGTTCGTCCTGGACGCCTTCGCCTCCACCGACGCCCCGCCCGTGGACGAGGACATGGACCGCCTCACCCAGCGGGAACGCGAGGTGCTGCGCCTGATCGCCCGCGGCTACGCGTACAAGGAGATCGCCAAGCAGCTGTTCATCTCGGTCAAGACGGTCGAGTCCCATGTCTCGGCGGTCCTGCGCAAGCTCCAGTTGTCCAACCGGCACGAGCTGACCCGCTGGGCGACCGCGCGCCGGCTGGTCTGACTCCCGCGAGGCCGCCCGGTCCACCGCCCGGCCCCTCGCCCGGCCCTCACGTCACCCGTGTCGCCCCCGCGAACGGCATCTGGTCGATCGGGGCCAGACGGACCGGCGCCGACGGGTTCGGGGCGTGGATCATCTGGCCGTCGCCCACGTAGATGCCGACGTGGCTGATCCCGGAGTAGAAGAACACCAGGTCGCCGGGCTGGAGTTCCGAGCGTGACACCCGTCGGCCCGCGTTGATCTGGGCGTACGTGGTGCGGGGCAGGGAGATGCCGGCGGCACGGTAGGCGGCCTGGGCCAGGCCCGAGCAGTCGAAGGCGTTCGGGCCGGTGGCGCCCCATACGTAGGGACTGCCGAGCTTGCTGTAGGCGTAGGCCACGGCCGCCGCGGCGCGCCCGGTGGGCGCCGGGGCGGGCGTGGCCCGCTCCAGCGGCTGCCGCGGATCCGCCGCCGAGCGGGAGGCGCGTGGGCTCGTGCCGCCTACGGCGGTTACTTCGGTGCGCTGCCGTGGGGGCAGTTGCGCCAGCAGCCGCCGGGCCTCGTCCAGTTTGCCGGTGACGGTCTTCCTCTGCCGGTTCAGCTCGGCCTGCCGGGAGCGCAACGACTTCAGCTCGATGCGCGCGGCACCGCGCAACTGCTCGATCTCCCGCAGGTGCCGGTGCACCCGCGTCACCGCGGCGGCCTGCCGGTCACCGGCCCGCTCCGCGAGCGCGGCGCCGTCCAGGTACCGGTCGGGGTCGCTGGAGAGGGCCAGTTGCCAGGCCGGGTCGATGCCGCCGTCACGGTACTGCGCCGCCGCGATCGAACCCAGTGCGTCCCGGGCCGAGTTGAGCGCCTCCTGCCTGCGGGCGGCCTCGTCCTGGAGCGTGCTCAGCCGCCGACGGGCCGCGTCCGTGCTCTCCTTCGCCCCGTTGTACTTCTCGGTGGCGGCCTCGGCCTCCCGGTACAACGTGTCCACCCTGGCCTTCACCTGCGCCGGCGTCAGCTGGGGCTCGGCGTGTGCCGTCCCGTCGAGGCCGGTCGCGGTGGCCGCGCCCGCCAGGGCGAGAGTGGCGGCCGTCCGGGCCGTGTGGCCGCTGAGCGGGCGTTGCGGGGGTTTGCGGTGGGCTGCCACCTGGACCGTCACGTCCTTCCGTGCGACTCGTACGACCGAGCGGTCTGTACGACCGAGCGATCCGTACGCCCCGCGGCGGCCCGCACAGGGGGAGCGGGCCGCCGCGGGGCCTTTCTCGGCGGTGGTGGCCGGTCGCCGCCCCTGGTCCGGGCGGCGGCGGGGAGCCGGTCACCTGGGGGAGGACGTTAGGCCGGGCGGTGACGAGTTGGTAACGAGGTGTGCGTAACTGGCTCCGACGGATCGAGGTGTGACCGTATGTGACCGGTCTGCTCGAAGGGGGACGTCACCTTTACGGAGCGTGGTGACCGAAGTGCGGAAAAGTGGGACGGGCGGGGGTCGTGGGGTGCTACGGGACGCATTTATGCAAGATTCGCCGGCACCGCCCGGCAGGCGGCGCCGCACAGTGACGAACCCGCGGTGCCACCCGCCTCCGATCCCGGCGTCGTCACCGTCACGGGCCGCGCCAACCGGCCCGTCACGGGCCGCGCCGCCGGCCCCGCCGGGCCGTCTCGTCGGGCTGCCGGCGGGGCCGGTGGCGGGAGCCCCCGGGGCCGCTGGCTAGGCTCCGGCTCCATGGACGTACTCATCCATCTCTTCGTCGGCCTGCACATCATCGGTATCGCCGCGCTGCTCGGCGGCTTCCTCACCCAGATGAAGGCGATGGGCCAGGGCACGGCCCGGTTCGTGCCCGGGATGCTGCACGGCGCGATCACCATGCTGGTCACCGGTGTGGCCCTGGTCGGGCTGAACCAGGCCGACGACCACCACGTCAACAACATCAAGATCGGCGTGAAGCTGGCCCTGCTGATCGTGATCCTCGGCCTGGTCTATGTGAAGCGCGACGAGGAGCGGGTCGACAAGGGCGTCTTCGCGCTGGTCGGACTGCTGACCGCGGCCAACGTCTTCATCGCCGTCCTCTGGACCTGATCCCCGCCGCGCCCCCGCGTCAGCCCGGCCGCACCACGCTGTGGACGGCCGCCTCGCCGATGGCGGAGACCGGCTCCTCGCGGACGTACGCGCCCGGCCTGGGGGCGTGGATCATCATGCCGTCGCCCGTGCAGAGCCCGACATGCCCCGCGTCGTCGTGGAAGAAGACGAGGTCGCCGGGGCGGGCATCGGCAGGGGATACCGGCGTGCCGGCGTCGGCCTGCCGGCGTGCGGTGCGCGGGAGGGTGACGCCGGCGGACTTCCAGGCGGCCTGGGTCAGGCCCGAGCAGTCGTAGGAGCCAGGACCGGCGGCGCCCCACACACACGGCTTGCCGAGTTGGGCGCGGGCGAAGGCGATGGCCTTCCCGGCCTTGGTCGCGTCCGTGCCGGGCGCGACCAACGCCGCGTCCGTGCCGGACGGCGCGCCGGCGGTCCGCTGCGACAGCAGCACGCGCGCGTGGGCGAGCTTTTTCTGAACGGTGGCCTTGGCCGCCTTCGGGCCGCTCGCGGCGATCTCCGGCTGACGCTCCGGGGCCGCCAGGGCGGCGGCGTCGATACGCGCCCCGGTGGCCGCGTCCGGAACGGGAACGGTGCCGCGCTGGGCGGGGATCGCCGCGCGCCGCTCCGGGATCACCGCGCGCCGCTCCGGGAGCGTGGCGCGCTGGACCGGGAGCGTGGCGCGCTGCGCCGGCACGGTGCGGTGCTGGGCGCGTCGGGCGACCTCCTCCCGGAGCCGCTGGAGGCTGTCCGCGCGCCGCCGGGGGGCCTCGGCGCGCTCACCCCGCTCTCGCTCGCCCCGCTCGTCGAGGACGACCCGTTCCGTGCGCTCGGGCCGCTCGTTTCGTTCGGTCCGTTCGGTCCGCACCTTGTGTTCGGTCCGCTCTCTGCCCGTGCCGGACGTGTCGGCCGCCGAGTCCGCCCGGCGGTAGAGCTCGTCGATCTTGCGCTCCACCTCTTCCAGGCTCGGCCTGCCGTGATCGGTCCCGGTCGTGGCCTCGGCGGTCTGGGAGAGGACGGCCACGGAGGTGAGGGCGGCGGTGGCGAGGGCGGGGGTGCGGATGCCCGCCGCCTGGGTTCCGCCGGGGCGCGGCTTGCGATGCGACGCCAAGGGAGGCGACTCCTTCCGTGCTGCCGCCTACCGGGTTAGCTGTCGGGTTCGGGCGGGTGCTTGGAAGGGTTGCCCTACGGCGTCGTCCCGGGCGGGAGTCGGCCGATTCACCCCAGGATCGGTGGGTCCCCGGCTCCGGGCACCGTGCGGGGCGCGCCGGACTCGGCGGAGGCCGCATGGCCCGGCGACGTTCGCCGGAGAGGGGTCGTGCGGCCTGACGGAAACCTAGCCAACTCGTGTGTCTTCTGTGAAGGTTGGTGCGCGGTATGTCCGATACATTTCCGTGACCTGGGGACAGGTTCATACGCGTGTGACCAGGCGCTTCCGGTGGGTGAGCGGCCGACGGGGGCCGAGGGCCCGAAGATCGACTGTCCGGGAAGCAAGCCATGTTCCGGGGACGGCGACCGGTTGTCGGTGGGGCGCCCTAGACTCGGAGAGCGATGAGCAGCCTCTTTGACGACAGCTTCCTGGCGGACCTCCAGGCCCCTCGCGGGCGCGAGGAGGAATCCCCGCCGCCGCCCGAGGACGATCACGCTCCGGAGCCACTTCCGGACGATCTGTTCGGTGGGAAGTTCGACACGCCACCGGACCGGGACGCCTACTACCGCGACGGCGTCCCCCGGCCCGCGCTCGACCCGGCGGTCCTCCTGGAGGGGCTGAACGAGAACCAGCGCGCCGCTGTCGTGCACGCCGGCTCCCCGCTGCTCATCGTCGCCGGTGCCGGTTCCGGCAAGACCCGCGTGCTCACCCACCGCATCGCCCACCTGCTCGCCGAGCGGGACGTGCACCCGGGCCAGATCCTCGCGATCACCTTCACCAACAAGGCCGCGGGCGAGATGAAGGAGCGCGTCGAACAGCTCGTCGGCCCGCGCGCGAACGCGATGTGGGTGATGACCTTCCACAGCGCGTGCGTGCGCATCCTCCGCCGGGAGAGCAAGAGGCTCGGCTTCACGTCGTCGTTCTCGATCTACGACGCCGCCGACAGCAAGCGCCTGATGGCCCTGGTCTGCCGTGACCTGGACCTCGACCCCAAGCGCTTCCCGCCCAAGTCCTTCAGCGCCAAGATCAGCAACCTGAAGAACGAGCTGATCGACGAGGAGGACTTCGCCGCCCAGGCCGCGGACGGCTTCGAGAAGACCCTCGCCCAGGCATACGCGCTGTACCAGTCGCGGCTGCGCGAGGCGAACGCGCTGGACTTCGACGACCTGATCATGACGACGGTCAACCTGCTGCGCGCCTTCCCGGACGTCGCCGAGCACTACCGCCGCCGCTTCCGGCACGTCATGGTCGACGAGTACCAGGACACGAACCACGCCCAGTACGCCCTGGTCCGCGAGCTGGTCGGAACGGGCGGGCACGACGAGGACGTACCGCCCGGCGAATTCGACATCCCGCCCGCCGAGCTGTGTGTCGTGGGTGACGCGGACCAGTCGATCTACGCCTTCCGTGGTGCGACGATCCGCAACATCCTCCAGTTCGAGGAGGACTACCCGAACGCGACGACGATCCTGCTGGAGCAGAACTACCGTTCCACGCAGACCATCCTGACCGCCGCCAACGCGGTCATCGAGCGCAACGAGTCCCGCCGCCCGAAGAACCTGTGGACCAACGCCGGCCAGGGCGCGCGGATCACGGGCTACGTCGCCGACACCGAGCACGACGAGGCCCAGTTCGTCGCCGACGAGATAGACCGTCTCACGGACGCGGGCGAGGCGAAGGCCGGCGACGTCGCCGTCTTCTACCGCACCAACGCCCAGTCCCGAGTCTTCGAAGAGGTCTTCATCCGCGTCGGCCTGCCCTACAAGGTCGTCGGCGGCGTCCGCTTCTACGAGCGCAAGGAGGTCCGGGACGTCCTCGCCTACCTGCGTGTCCTCGCCAACCCCGAGGACTCGGTGCCGCTGCGCCGCATCCTCAACGTGCCCAAGCGGGGCATCGGTGAGCGCGCGGAGGCGATGATCGACGCCCTCGCCCAGCGCGAGAAGATCAGCTTCCCGCAGGCCCTGAAGCGCGTGGACGAGGCGTACGGCATGGCCGCGCGGTCCACCAACGCGGTCAAGCGGTTCAACACGCTGATGGAGCGGCTGCGCACGATCGTGGAGTCCGGCGCCGGACCGGCGACCGTGCTGGAGGCCATACTCGAACGCACCGGTTACCTGGCCGAGTTGCAGAACTCCACCGACCCCCAGGACGAGACCCGCATCGAGAACCTTCAGGAACTCGCGGCCGTCGCCCTGGAGTTCGAGCAGGAGCGCGGCGAGGAAGCCGAGACCTCAGGGGCCGCCGCCCCGGGCGGCACACTGGCCGACTTCCTGGAGCAGGTCGCCCTGGTCGCCGACTCCGACCAGATCCCGGACGAGGAGGACGGCGACGGCGTCATCACCCTGATGACCCTGCACACCGCCAAGGGCCTGGAGTTCCCGGTGGTGTTCCTGACCGGCATGGAGGACGGTGTCTTCCCGCACATGCGCGCCCTCGGCCAGACCAAGGAGCTGGAGGAGGAGCGGCGCCTGGCGTACGTCGGCATCACGCGCGCGCGGGAGCGGCTGTACCTCACCCGGTCGGCGATGCGCAGCGCCTGGGGCCAGCCGTCGTACAACCCGCCCTCCCGCTTCCTGGAGGAGATCCCGCCCACCCATGTGGACTGGAAGCGCACAGGGGCCGCGGCGCCGGTGTCCTCCGGGCCGGCGTCCGGGATCGCGGCCTCGCTGTCCTCGACCCGTTCGCGCTCCTCGGCATCGGGCGCGTCCGGGTTCGCCACACGGCGCACGGGGGAGAAGCCGGTGGTCGCACTGGCCGTCGGGGACCGTGTCACCCATGACCAGTTCGGACTCGGCACGGTCGTCGCGGTGAAGGGCACGGGGGGGAACGCGGAGGCGACGATCGACTTCGGCGACGCCAAACCGAAGCGGCTGCTGCTGCGGTACGCGCCGGTGGAGAGGCTGTAGTCCGTCGGCAAAGGGCCCCGCTGACGAGCGGGGCCCCGGGGGACTAGCTGGGATCCAGTCCGTGGCTGCGCAGCCACGGCAGCGGGTCTATCGCCGCCCCGCCCGCCGGCCGTACCTCGAAATGCAGGTGCGGGCCGGTGGAGTTGCCGGAGTTGCCGGAGTAGGCGATCGGCTCGCCGGCCTTGACGGTCGTACCGGAGGCGACGCGGTAGCTGGACAGATGGCAGTACCAGGTCTCCGTGCCGTCCTTCGACGTCAGGATCAGCATGTTGCCGTAGGCGCTGTTCCACTGCGTGGTGACGGTGCCGTCGGTGGCGGCCATCACCGTGGTGCCGTAGGAGACCGGGAAGTCGATGCCGGTGTGCACCGACATCCAGTTGATTCCCGCCTGGCCGAAGTAGGCGCTGAGCCCGTGCTGGGTGACCGGCAGCGCGAACTTGGGACGCAGTCGCTCCTTGAGCGCGGCCTCCGCGGCGGCCTTCTTCTTCTCCAGCTCCTGCTGCGCCTTGAGGTCGATCCGCTCCTGGGTGCGGCTCGCCCGGTCGGCGAAGTCGGTGGCGCCGGCGGAGAGGGTGTTGAGCTGGGTGTCCAGCTTGCTGTTGGCGACCGACGGCTTGACCGCGTGTGCGTCCGAGGCGGTGGCGGTGGCGTCCGCGGAGTCGTCGGTGAGCGCGCCGACCGAGGCGGCGGCGATTCCGGCGACCCCCATCACACAGGCCGAGGGCACGGCGACGGTCAACAGCGCGGAGCGCTTGGCGGGCGTACGGCGCCGGGAGCGTGACCCGCCGCGCGAGCCCGCGCGGGGCGCCGGCACGGGGGTGATCTCTTCCTGGTCGTCCAGCAGGTCGGTCACGGTGGGCAGTTCGCCGGTGGCGTCCGGTTCGCCCTCGCCGACGGGTCGGTCGTCGAAGCAGGTGTCCTCGTACGACACCTGCTCGAAGGCAGCGGTCGCCTGCGGGTCACCGGCCTGCTCGAACGGGGGGTGCGGGTCGCCGACGGCCGCGAACGTCGCGGTGTCCTGCGGGTCTCCGACCGCTTCGAATGTCGCGGTGGCCTGCTGATCGAACGGTTCACCACCCTGCCCGGGGTCTGCCGGCCCGTTCTGTCCGGCGAAGTTCCACTGCGTGGCGTCGTACGCGCCCGTGTCGAAGGTCTGGGTGCCCCACTCCCACTGCTGGGTGGGGTCGGCGGTGCCGGCCTGTCCGGGTTGCAGCCAGGCGCCCGTGTCCCACTGGCCGCTGACGTCGTTCCCGGTGGCCTGCGCGGGGAGGCTCCAGGCGGTGCTGTCGTAGACACCGGAGTCGTAGGCGGCGACATGCTGGGCCGCGTAAGGGTCGTAGGCCGGGGTCTGGCCGGTGGCGGTCTGCCACTGGGAGGTGTCGTACGCGCCGGTGGACTGTCCGCTGCCCGGGAGACTGCCGAAGAGCGGGTCGGCGTGGAAGGCCGTGGTGCTGCCTGAACCGCCGGTAAAACCGGTGGCTTCATAACCGCCGTACGTGGTGAGGTCGTCGTAGTGGGCTTCCTGTGCCCCGTACGTCGCGTAGTGCGCGGTGGAGGCGTCGGAAGCCGGGGCCGGGGTAGTCGTACTCCCCGACGGGTGACGGTCGTTCACCAACTTCTCTTTCGCCTCGACAACAGGGGCTGCCAGAGCAGTGCGGCGACTGTACCCGGCGGTACCTGGGCGCGACAATCTTCGGCCTGTTTCGCGCGGGCCGGAAACGGGCATTCGGCTGTGTTTCGGGGGTCCTCGGACGCGACCTTGGCCTTGTGTTCGAAGAATGTTCGATGCCGAGTGGCGATCTGTCGGCTGTGCGCGGGCTGTGCGCTCCCTCGGAGTTGCCGTCCCGCGGTCCCTCCCTCCTCGGTCTCGGCCGGTCTCGGCCGGTCTCAGGCCACTGTCAGGCCGTCGGTGGCCCGTTCCCCGGGGTGCGGGGCGTCGAGGGCCTCGCGTATCCCGGTGGCCACGGCGGGGTGGACGGGCAGGGCGAGATGGCCGATGCCGGTCACCCGGACGTTCCGCGCGTCGAGGTCGGGATGCTCCACGCAGGCCGACTCCAGCGGGTCCATCAGGGAGTCGAGGTCGCTCCAGAAGCTCACGAAGCGGGTCCGGCAGCCGGGCGCGGGCCCGGCCAGCTCCTTGATCACCGCCGAGCCGGGCCGCATCTGCCGCACGATCGGATGCGCGTCCGCCAGTGGCGCCACCCGGGTCCCGGAGTGCGGGGTGCCGAGCGTGACCAGCGTGCGTACCCGCAGGTCACCGCCGAGGCACTGGACGTAGTAGCGCGCGATCAGGCCGCCGAGGCTGTGCCCCACGATGTCGACCTGTGCGCTGCCGGTCCGCTCGCAGATCTCGTCGATGTGCCGGCCGAGCAACTCGGCGGCGATGCGTATGTCACAGGTCAACGGAGAGTAGTTGAGTGACTCGACGCGCTGCCTGCCGTGCTGCGCGAGGGCACGGCGGAGCAGGACGAACACCGAGCGGTTGTCGATGAAGCCGTGCAGCAGCACGACCGGTGGTCCGCGGCGCACCGGCAGCCGGGCCGCGCCGTCGGTGGCGGGCAGGGCGGCGGAGCGGCGTTCCTGGATCAGGCCGGTCGGATACAGCAGGAGGTGACCTGCCAGGATCGCGGCCTCCAGGGCCGTGGCCCGGAGCAGCGTCATGGAGAGTCCGGCCAGTCTGCCGGGCCACAGGCGGCGGCAGAGCGGGAGAAAGAGCGGCGGCAACACCCCGGTGACCTTCATGGCCGACCTCCTGTCGGCACTCCGGGGGACGGCTCGGTACCCCGTGTGCCCTCATGTCCCACCATGTGATTTCCCCCTCGCCGCCCTCCGTAAAACTGCCGGGTGCGGGATGCTGGAGATAACGTTCGTTCACTTCGCGACGGTGGCGGAACGCGCCAAAAGTGCGGTACTTGTCGATACGGACGGAAGCGATCGCTTCCGTGGTCGCTTGATGGAGGCAGTGATGGGTGTGGCAGCCGGTCCGATCCGTGTGGTGGTCGCCAAGCCGGGGCTCGACGGCCACGATCGTGGGGCCAAGGTCATCGCGCGCGCCCTGCGCGACGCCGGTATGGAGGTCATCTACACCGGTCTCCACCAGACGCCGGAACAGGTCGTCGACACCGCCATCCAGGAGGACGCCGACGCCATCGGCCTGTCCATCCTCTCCGGCGCCCACAACACGCTGTTCGCCGCGGTCATCGACCTGCTCAAGGAGCGGGAGGCCGAGGACATCCTCGTCTTCGGCGGCGGCATCATCCCGGAGGAGGACATCCCGCCGCTGAAGGAGAAGGGCGTCGCGGAGATCTTCACCCCGGGGGCGACGACCACGTCGATCGTGGAGTGGGTCCGGGAGAACGTCCGTCAGCCGGCCGCGTCCGGGGGCTGAGCGGCCACCTGGGGTGACTCGTCGGGTGGTGTGGGCGGTGCGAGTTCCCGCGTCATCGCCGCCCGGAGCCGCAGCGTGGTGACCAGCCGCTGGAACGCCTCCGCCCAGTACCCGCCGGCGCCCGGTGCGGCGTCCTCCCGCTCGTCGGGTATCGCCAGCAGCGCCTCCAGGCGCACGGTCTCCGCCGGGTCCAGGCAGCGCTCCGCCAGTCCCATGACCCCGCTGAAACTCCACGGATAACTTCCCGCGTCACGGGCGATGTTGAGGGCGTCCACCACCGCCTGGCCGAGCGGCGGAGCCCACGGCACCGCGCACACCCCGAGCAGCTGGAACGCCTCCGACAGGCCGTGCGTGGCGATGAACCCCGCCACCCACGCGCCCCGTTCGGCCGGCTCCAACGCGGCCAGCAGCTTCGCCCGTTCCGCCAGGGACACCGCGCCCGGGCCGCCCGCCTCCGGTGCCGACGGCGAGCCGAGCAGCGCCCGCGACCACGCGGCGTCCCGCTGCCGTACCGCCGCCCGGCACCAGGCCGCGTGCAGCTCGCCCTGCCAGTCGTCCGCCACCGGCAGTGTCACGATCTCCTCCGGCGTCCGGCCGCCGAGCCGCTCCGGCCAGGTGCCGAGCGGGGCGGACCCCACCAACTGCCCCAGCCACCACGACCGTTCTCCCCGGCCCGTCGGCGGTGTGGCCACGACGCCGTCCCGCTCCATGCCGGGATCGCATTCCAGCGGCGCCTCCACCACGATCGCCGGCACGTTCACCGTACGGTCCAGGGCCACACACGCCGTGGCGCGTACGGCCATGCGCTCGGCGAGCGCAGAGTTAGGCAGCGCGGACAGCAGTTCCGCCGCCGTCGCCCGGACATTGCGGCTGCGGTCGCCCAACGCCTGCTCCAGGAAGGGCTCGTCCGCGTCCGACAGACCCGTGCGGAGCGAGTCGAGGAACATCAGACGGTCCTCAGCACGCTCCTTCGCCCACGTCGACGCCAGCAGTTCGCGCCCCAGCGCGGGCGTACGGGCGCGCAGCGCGCCCAGCAGCGCCGCCCGCTCGGCGAACAGCCCCTCCCGCCACAGCCGGCGCACCGCCTCGGCGTCGTCCGGCTCGGGCAGCGTCGCGCTGCCGCCGGGGGCCGCGCGCAGGGCGAACCGCCAGTCCGGGTTCAGCCGGGCCAGCCACAGCGCGCGCGGGCCCGCGAACGCCAGCGCCGCCGGGCGCAGGTCCGTACGGCCCCGGGCCGCGTCCAGCAGGGCGGGCAGGGCCTGCGGGGGTGCCGCGTACCCGTGCGCGTTGGCCGCCGCGAGCCACTGCGGGAGCAGCTCCATGAGGTCCGGGGAGCTGCCCCGCCGGCCGCCGCCCGCGCCGCCGGCCCGGTCGGCCAGCAAGGTGGTGAGCCGGCGTGCGGCCGGTGCGGGCAGCGTCGGGCGCGGATCGGCGGGCGCTCGCTCGGGCCGCTGGGCCGCCCGCGCGGGCCGCAGCCCGGCCCGGCGCCGCACGGTCGCCACGGCCGCCGCGTCGAGCAGCGCGACCGGGGCCGTGCGGCCGGGCGTGGTGTGGGCCGGGGCACGCCGGTCGGTCCCGAGGAGCGCGGCGGTGACCAGCTCCTCCCAGGCGCTCTCCGGCACCGCGGCGTGGCCACCGGTCGCCGGGGGGTGTCCGCCGGCTGTCTGGGGGCGGCGGTCGGTCGTCGTGGTGGTCTCGTCTGTGGCTGTGGTGTTGTCGCTGGTCGTTGGGGGGTGCCCGCTGGTGGTCGGGGGGTGTTCGCCGGTTGTCTGGGGGTGGCCGTGGGTCGTCGTGGTGGTCTCGTCCGTGGCTGTGGTGTTCGCGCCGGTCGTCGGAACGCGGCCGCCCGTTGCCGTGGTGGTTCCGCTGGTCGGTGCCCCGTTCATCGTGTTTTCTTCCCTTCGCCTGCCTGGGCGTGTGTGTCCCTACGGCCGGTCAGCACAGCGGTACCGCCTCGCCCGCGCCCTCCGGCCAGGCCGTGAGCGGGGTGAAGCCGCGGTGGCCGCACTCGCCGAAGACCGTGACGGGGGCACCGCCGGACAGCGCGACCAGCCGCCACAGGCCGGGCCGGGAGCGGGCGGCCCGGGTCAGCGGCAGGGCCGAGTCCGTGTCGGCGTCGGCCAGCTGCCACCGGTCGCCGTCCGGGACCGGTGTGACCCGGTCCAGCGTCACCGGGACCGATTCCAGCCAGGGGTCGTCGCGCAGCGCCTCGCCGTACCGGGCCGTCGCCTCGGCGGTGGTCACGCCCGGTGGGCGGAACGCGGCCGGGACCGGCCCGGCGAACCGCTCGCCCAGGGCGGCCCGGGACTGGCCGGCGCCCGGATACACCGACAGCTCGGCCTCCAGGGCCAGGCCGACCGGCAGGGACAGCTCCGGCGCCCGGCCCGCGGCACCGTAGGACAGCAGCAGCCGGGTCAGGCCGGACTCGGCACCGTGCAGCCATATCCGGCGCGTCGTCAGTTTCGGGTCCGCGGCGTCGTACTGGGCGAGGACCAGCCAGCGGTCGCGCACCGGCGGGCCGTCCGGTGTGGCGGGCAGGCCGAGCCGGGAGCGGACGGTGGCCGCCGGCGCGTCCGGCAGCCGGTCGCGGCGCAGCCAGCCCTGGTCGAGCAGATGCAGCAGCGCGCACTCCTCCAGCAGCCGCGCCGGCCAGCCCGGGCCGGATGCCGGGATCGCGCCCAGCTCCCGCACCCGCGCGGCCAGACCGGGTGCCTGGGCGTCGACCATGCGGGCCGCCGTCTCCTCCCACAGCCCGTACCCCGCCTGCTCGGCCGTGGCCAGGCCGCCGCGCAGCAGGTCCGCCAGACGTTGCTCCAGTTCGGTCGCGCCCGCCGTGACCCGCTCGGCCCGGCGCTCGGCCCGCCGCCGGGCCGCCTCCGGATCGGCGGAGCCCGCGCTCGAACCCCCCTCGGCCCGCGTCCCCCTGGTCTCGGCGCGTCCACGCCGGCCCGCGAGCCACTGCCCGGCCCAGTCCGGCGGCTGCTCACCGGCCGGCACCGCGCCGTCGTCGCCCGTCCACAGCAGGAGCAGGCCGAGCGCGTGCTTGCACGGGAACTTACGGCTCGGGCAACTGCACTTGTACGCCGGCCCGGTCGCGTCGGCCAGGTCCACCACCGTCTGGTACGGCCTGCTGCCGCTGCCCTTGCACAGCCCCCACACCGCCCGCTCTCCGCTCCCCGTCCCGGACCACGGTCCGGCCGCGCCGAGTCTGCTCCCCGCCTTGCGTGACGCGGCGTCAGGCGCCAGTGCCAGCACCTGGTCCGCGGTCCAGCGCACCCCCTGCTCAGTCATGCCACCGACGGTAGGTCCCGCCACTGACAATCGGCCCGGCGGGCGTATTCGCACAGGTCAGAGCGATTGTCAGTGGCGTGGTGCACGGTGGATGCCAGATCCGAACCGGCCGAGCTGGAGGGGGCCTCAGCCATGACTGTGTCCGTGCGACCGACGACCGCCGAGACCGACCGCGCAGAGAACGCACAGGCGCTGCGACCGCATGCCGAGCACGCCTTCGCGGCCGAACTCGCCGCGCTCGCGGCGCAGGACGACCGCCCGCGCCCGGCCCGCTGGAAGCTGTCGCCGTGGGCGGTGGCGACGTACCTGCTCGGCGGCAGCCTGCCGGACGGCACGCTGATCACACCCAAATACGTGGGGCCGCGCCGCATCGTCGAGGTCGCCGTCACCACGCTCGCCACCGACCGCGCCCTGCTCCTGCTCGGCGTGCCCGGCACCGCCAAGACCTGGGTGTCGGAGCACCTGGCCGCCGCCGTCAGCGGTGATTCGACGCTGCTGGTGCAGGGCACGGCCGGCACGCCGGAGGAGGCGATCCGCTACGGCTGGAACTACGCGCAGCTCCTCGCCCACGGCCCGAGCCGCGACGCCCTCGTGCCCAGCCCCGTCATGCGGGCCATGGCCGAGGGCATGACGGCCCGCGTGGAGGAGCTGACCCGTATTCCGGCCGACGTGCAGGACACGCTGATCACGATCCTGTCCGAGAAGACCCTTCCCGTCCCCGAGCTGGGCGAGGAGGTCCAGGCGGTCCGCGGCTTCAACCTCATCGCCACCGCCAACGACCGCGACCGCGGTGTCAACGACCTCTCCAGCGCTCTGCGCCGCCGTTTCAACACCGTGGTGCTGCCGCTGCCGGAGAGCGCCGACGACGAGGTCGACATCGTCACCCGCCGGGTCGAGCAGCTCGGCCGCTCCCTGGACCTGCCGGCCGCACCCGACGGCATCGAGGAGATCCGCCGGGTCGTCACCATCTTCCGCGAGCTGCGCGACGGCATCACCGCCGACGGCCGTACGAAGCTGAAGTCGCCCAGCGGCACGCTGTCCACGGCGGAGGCGATCTCCGTCGTCACGGGCGGCCTAGCGCTTTCCACGCACTTCGGCGACGGCGTGCTGCGCCCGGCGGACGTCGCCGCCGGCATCCTCGGTGCCGTCGTCCGCGACCCGGCGGCCGACCGGGTCATCTGGCAGGAGTACCTGGAGACGGTCGTCCGCGAGCGCGAGGGCTGGACCGACTTCTACCGCGCCTGCCGCGAGGTGAGCGCATGACCGGCACCGGCGGGAGCACGGCGTACGACGCCGGGCCGCTGCTGCTCGGCGTACGGCACCACGGGCCCGGTTCCGCGCGCGCGGTGCGGGCCGCGCTGGACGCCGCACGCCCCGCCGCCGTACTGATCGAGGGGCCGCCCGAGGCCGATGCGCTGATCCCGCTGGCCGCCGACCCCGGTCTGCGGCCCCCGGTCGCCCTGCTCGCGCACGCCGTGGACGAGCCCGGCCGCTCGGCGTTCTGGCCGTTCGCGGAGTTCAGCCCCGAGTGGGTGGCCGTCCGATGGGCTCTGGAACAAGGTGTCCCGGCCCGCTTCATCGACCTGCCGGCCACGCACACGCTCGCGTGGCAGGACGAGGAACCTCGCGAGTCCGGGCCGGGGGACGGCCCCGGTGACGGCGACGGGGGCGACGCCCGCGAGGCCGGGGCCGGTGACGGGGGGGACGTCCGTGGGTCCGGGGCGGGCGATGGGGAGGACGACGGGGCGGACGTCCGTGGGTACGGGGCGGGCGAAGGGGGCGGCGCCCGCGAGGCCGGTGACGGGGCGGACAGTCGTGGGCCCGGGGCCGGTGAGACGGACGCCCGTGAGCCCGCGCCCGTCTCCGACGGCGACCAGGTCCGTGTCGACCCCCTCGCCGTGCTCGCCGAGGCGGCCGGGTACGACGATCCCGAGCGCTGGTGGGAGGACGTCGTCGAACACCGGGGGCCGGGCCCGCGCGACCCCTTCGCGCCGTTCGACGCGGTGGCGGAGGCCATGGGCGTGCTGCGTGAGCGGTACGGCGCAGGCGGGCGCCGGCGGGACCTCGTCCGCGAGGCGTACATGCGGCTGCGGCTGCGGGAGGCCCGCAAGGAGTTCGGGAGTGCCGTGGCCGTGGTGTGCGGTGCCTGGCACGTGCCCGCGCTGCGCGAGAAGACCACCGTCACCGCCGACCGGGCACTGCTCAGGGGGCTGCCCAGGACCAGGACGGACCTGACGTGGGTGCCTTGGACACACCGCAGGCTGGCCCGGGCCGGCGGATACGGCGCGGGCATCGAGTCGCCCGGCTGGTACGGGCACCTGTTCCACGCCCCCGACCGGCCGGTCGAGCGTTGGCTGACCAAGGTGGCCCGGCTGCTGCGCGAGGAGGACCGGATCGTCTCCTCCGCGCACGTCATCGAAGCCGTACGGCTCGCGGAGACCCTGGCGGCGCTGCGGGGCCGTCCGCTGCCCGGCCTGGGCGAGACCACCGACGCGGTGCGCGCGGTGCTGTGCGACGGCTCGGACGTGCCGCTGGCGCTGGTGCACGACCGGCTGGTGGTCGGGGACGCCCTGGGCGAGGTCCCGGAGTCCGCGCCGGCGGTGCCGTTGCAGCGCGACCTGGCCCGGCAGCAGCGCTCGCTGCGGCTCAGGCCCGAGGCGGGGGAGCGCGAGCTGGAGCTGGACCTGCGCGGTGACACCGACGGCGGGCGCAGCAGGCTGCTGCACCGGCTGCGGCTGCTCGGCGTCGGCTGGGGCGAGCCGACCCGGTCCCGGGGGAGCACGGGTACCTTCCGGGAGACCTGGCGGCTGCGCTGGGAGCCCGAGTTGTCGGTGCGGGTCGCCGAAGCGGGGGTGTGGGGGACGACCGTGCACGCGGCGGCCCTGGCCAAGGCCGAGGCGGACGCGACGGCCGCGCGCGCCCTCGCCGACGTGACCGCGCTCGCCGAGCACTGTCTGCTGGCCGGCCTGCCGGAGGCGCTGCCCGTGGTCATGCGGGTGCTCGCCGACCGGGCGGCCCTCGACACCGACGTCGGTCACCTCGCGCAGGCGCTGCCCGCCCTGGTCCGCTCGCTGCGCTACGGCGATGTGCGCGGCACCGACACCGGCGCGCTGGCCGAGGTCGCCGCGGGCCTCGCCGAGCGGGTCTTCGTCGGCCTGCCTCCGGCCTGTGCCGCGCTCGACGCGGACGCGGCGGAGGAGATGCGCGGCCATGTGGACGCCGTACACACGGCGGTGGGCCTGCTGACGGAGAGCCTGGCCGGTGCGTCCGCGGAGGGCACCGAAGACGGCACCGGCGCGCCGGAGGGCGGCGAACACCGAGACCGAGCCGGACACCGCGGCGAGGGTCACCGCGGCGACGAGGGGCGCCGTGGCGATGAGGGGTGCCAGGGTGATGAGGGGCGCCAGGGCGATGAGGGTCACCGTGGCCATGCGGGTCACCGTGGCGATGAGGGGCGCCGTGGCGACGAGCGGCGCCATGGTGATGAGGGGCGCCGTGGTGATGAGGGGCGCCATGGTGATGAGGGGCGCCGTGGCGATGAGGGCCATGGCGACCATGCGGGGCACCGCGAGTTCGGCGCGGGTGGCGGACTGCGGGAGCGTTGGCGGGCCGTGTTGCGGGTGCTGTCGCTACGGGACACCGCGCCCGGTGTCATCCGGGGGCGGGCCGTGCGGCTGCTGCTGGACGACGGTGCGCTGCGGCCCGAGGAGGCGGCCCGGCTGATGGGGCTCGCGCTGTCGCCGGGCACACCGCCCGCCGCTGCCGCCGCCTGGACCGAGGGCTTCGCCGGTGGCGGTGGCGGACTGCTCCTGGTGCACGACGAGCGTCTGCTCGGTCTGCTCGACACCTGGCTGACCGGGGTGCCGGCGGAGGCGTTCACGGATGTCCTGCCGCTGCTGCGGCGCACCTTCGCGGCGTACGAGCCGGGGGTGCGCAGAACGCTCGGCGAACTGGTCCGGCGCGGTCCCGGCGACCGGACCGGCCAGGCCGCCGCCCGTGGAGCCGCGATCCCCGGCTTCGCCACCGAACCGGACACCGGGCGCGCCGACGCCGTGCTGCCGCTGCTGCGGCTGCTGCTAGGCCTGGACGGAGACCACGACACGAGACACGTCACGCCACACGGCGGTACGCCGCCACACGGCGGCACGCACGGCAAGAAACACGGCAGCGCGGTCCACGGCACCGCGGTCCACGGGGGCGCGGTCCACGGCACCGCGGTCCAGGGCGGCGCGGTCCACGGGGGCGCGGTCCACGACAGCGCAGACCACGACAGCTTCGCGGGGGTGGGCACATGACGCGTACGACGGCCGAGCCGGCATCGGCACAGGGGCGTGACTCGATGCCGATGCCAGCGCCAGCGCCAGGTCCGGTACCGGAACCGGTACCGGAACGCGGGCACGGGCCCGACCCGGTGCGGGAGCGGCTGCGGCGTTGGCGGCTGGTGCTCGGCGGAGACCCGGCCGACGGCACCGGATGCACGCTGTCCGGCCGGGACGCGGCCATGGACGGCACACTCGCCGCGCTCTACGGCAGAAGCGACGCGGCGCAGTCGGGCCGGGACCGGTCGGCGGGGCTCGGTGCCTCGGCGCCGTCCGTCGCGCGCTGGCTCGGGGACACCCGCAAGTATTTCCCGTCCTCCGTCGTCCAGGTCATGCAGCGCGACGCCATCGACCGGCTCGGGCTCGCCTCCCTGCTGCTGGAGCCGGAGATGCTGGAGGCGGTCGAGGCCGACGTGCACCTGGTCGGCACGCTGCTCTCGCTCAACAAGGCGATGCCGGACACGACGAAGGAGACGGCACGCGCGGTCGTCCGCAAGGTGGTCGAGGACGTGGAGAAGCGGCTCGCCACCCGCACCCGGGCCACCCTCACCGGCGCCCTGGACCGCAGCGCGCGAGTCCAGCGCCCCCGCCACCACGACATCGACTGGAACCGCACCATCGCGGCCAACCTCAAGCACTACCTGCCCGAGCACCGCACGGTCGTACCGGAACGGCTCATCGGCTACGGCCGGGCCGCGCGGTCGGTGAAGAAGGAGGTCGTGCTCTGCATCGACCAGTCCGGGTCGATGGCGGCGTCCGTGGTGTACGCGTCGGTGTTCGGGGCGGTCCTCGCCTCCATGCGGTCGATCAGCACCCGGCTGGTCGTCTTCGACACGGCGGTCGTCGACCTCACCGACCAGCTGGACGACCCGGTCGACGTGCTCTTCGGCACCCAGCTCGGCGGCGGTACGGACATCAACCGGGCGCTCGCCTACTGCCAGGGGCGGATCACGCGGCCGGCCGAGACCGTCGTCGTACTGATCAGCGACCTCTACGAGGGCGGTATCCGCGACGAGATGCTCAAGCGGGTCGCCGCGATGAAGGCGTCCGGGGTGCAGTTCGTGACGCTGCTCGCCCTGTCGGACGAGGGGGCGCCCGCGTACGACCGGGAGCACGCGGCGGCGCTCGCCGCGCTCGGCGCACCGGCCTTCGCCTGCACGCCCGACCTTTTCCCGGAGGTGATGGCGGCGGCACTGGAGAAGCGGCCGTTGCCGATACCGGACACCACGTGACGCCGGGCAGGAAAGAGGCAGGAACACGGACATGACTACCCATCGGTAACAGGGGGCTTGCGCAACCTCGGGCCGACCGTGCGAGGATCGACGCCGCCCGTGCCGACCCGAGGAAGCTCCGTCTCTTGACCTTGCCCGCCGCTCTGTTCGGTACCGCTGTGCGCCTGCTGCGTACGGCGGCCGGGCGGCGTGCGCTGCAACTCGCTCTGCTGGTCGGCGGATTGTTCGTGGCCGGGTTCCTGTGCGGGGCACAGGCTCACGCGGCCGAGGGGACGCCGGTGAGTCCGGTGAACTCCGTGGCCGGGCACGAGGACGCGGTACGAACCGTGCGGACGGTCACGGAACGGATCGTCATCCCCGTACGGGACGTCGCGCGGACAGCATCCAGCACCGTCGCGGAAACGCGGACCAAGGTGCCGACGCTGCCCGCCGTGCCCTCCGCTCCTGCCGTGCCCTCCCCACCCTCCCCTCCCTCCGTGCCGCTGCCGGAACTCCCCGGAGTCTCCGAGCGGCTGCCGGTGCCTGCCTCGCCCGCACCGCCCGCACCGTCCACGCCGGAATCCCGGCCGCACCGGCAGGACAGCACGTCACCGGCGGCGGGCAAGGACGATCAGGCCCGCGCCGAGACGCGTACCGCTCTACCCGCACGGCCGTCGGCGACCGCGTACGGACCGGACCTCGAGTCAGCCACGCCTCAGGCCCCGGCGCACCCGGCCACCCACCACACCACCGCACGCGGCGGCGCCCCCGAGCAGCACCCCGCGCCCACCGGAGACCCGGACGGCGTCCTCGGCAAGCAGGCGGCCGACGGCACCGCCTCCCGTCACGGTGACGCGCATGCCGTCACGCCCGGCGGCCGGGCGCCCGTGCGCCTCCTGCCCGGCACCGCAGCGCGCGTCGACGCACCACGTACCCGGGAACGGCACCGGGACATCCCCCTCTTCCCCGGCTAGGCCACAGGGCCGACCTCCCCGCCACAGACCTGTCGCGCGGGGGCGGAACAGGTCTGCCCGCTCCGCCGGACCCGCCGGCCTCCCCGGCGCTTCCCGGACGGAACCCCCCTAGCCGTTCTCCGAAGGACTTGACGCACGCATGAACAAGAACATCCGCCGCTCGATCGTGATAGCCGCCGGTGTCACCGGCGCATGGGCGCTCGGCTCGGCCGTGGCCAGCGCCGACGAGCTGTCCACCCCGGCACTCTCGGTGCCGGACGCCGACAGCGGTACCGGCATCAGCACGGGTACGGGTACGGGTACCGGCACTGGCACCGGCACCGGCATAGTCACCGACACCGTCGACGGTCTCCTCACCGACGTCGACGGCACCCTCACCGGCGTCCACGACACCGTCTCCGGCCTGACCGACACGGCCGCGTCGGCCACCTCGACCGTCTCGGACACGGCGGCCGAGGCACGGCAGCAGGGCGGGACCGTCACCGGCACGGCCGACCAGGCCCGCCGCCATGCCGAGGCGAAGACCCCGGCCGCCGCGAAGATCCGGGGTGGCCAGGCCATCCAGGGCGCCCGCACCGCCCGTGCCACCCAGTCCCGGGCCGAGGCGCCCGCGCGGCACGCGCGGGCAGTGGGCGACGGGCTCACCGGCGGGACCACGGCCAGGACCGGCCGGGTGGCCGAGGCGGCCCACACCGCCACCCACCTCTCGGTTTCCGCCGCCCAGGACCAGATCGACTACCTCTTCGGCCCCCTGTCCTCCTTCGCCCCGGAGGTGGAGGAGGCCCTGGCCGCCGCCCAGACCAAGCTGCAGGCCACCCAGCCGGCCGTGCGCCGGCAGGCCGAGGGCGTCCAGGGTGCCGCGCGCACGACGGCACAGCAGACCGTGGCCGGGACACAGGGCCGGACCGCCGGTGCGGCCGTCCTCGCGCGCGGTGAGGCGGGCCAGGTGGCCGGCGCCGCGGAGGCGGCCGTCGCCGCCGTGCCCGGGCACGTCACGGGTACGGCCACCGGTGTCGGACAGCGGGTCGTCGGCACGGTCCGAACGGTTCCGGGCTCGGTCACACCGGTCGTCGACGAGACGGCCACCGCGGCCGTCCCGCCGGCGGCGTCCGCCGCCGTGAACGGCGCCCTGCCGGTGGCGGCCCATGCGGTGACGGGCGTGCACGGTGTCGCCACCGGCGCACTCGCCGACCTGCCGCCCTACGCCACCGGCCTGGTCGGACAGGTGGCCCCCGACGCCGTTCACGCCGTGCTGCCGCCCGTCGCCGGGACGGCCGTGCACGGGGTCGTGCCGGTGGCCGGGCAGGCCGTGGGGGACGCGGGGACGCTCGCGTACGGCGTTGTCGGTGACGTGCAGCCCTTCGCGGGCGGTGTCGCCGGCGCCGTACCGCCGCTCGCCCACGGGGTGACCGGGCAGACCGGTGTCTTCGCGGAAGGCGTGGCCGGGCAGGTCCCGCCGTTCGCGGCCGGGGTCACCGGCACCGTGCGGCCGGTCGTGGACACGGTCACGGGCACCGTGCGGACGGTCGTGGACGGTGTCTACGGGAGCGTGCGGCCGGTCGTGGACGGTGTCGGCGCCGGCGCGAGCGGGCTGGCGTACGGCGTGACCGGCGATGTGCAGCCCTACGTGAGCGGGGTCGTCGGTGAGACCGGCCCGCTCACGCAGCAGGCCGGGCCGTTCGCGCAGGACCTCGGCGGAACCGCGCTGGCCACCGGCGGTCCGCTGGCCGGGCATGCCGTCGCCGGAGCGCAGGGAGTCGCCCGGTCCGTCACCCCGGCTTACGCCCAGGACCTGACGTACGCCCACGGCGTGCAGCAGGCCTGAGGCGCGTCCGGCTCCGCGGGGGCGAACGGACCCGGACGGCCGAACGCCGTCGGTGCGTCCGGCCGGACCCCCGCGGGAAAGGGGTGGGTGGTCCCCATTGGGGTGGGGATCAACCGCCCGGGTCCCTGGAGGGCCCGCTCAGAGGCCTCACCGGGTCGACCCCAGCCCGGTGAGGCCTCGCACTTCGCCCCTGCCCCGCCCATATGTCGGCACGCCGTGCCAGCAATCACGGCATCATGTGACAGGTATCACCGCTCAGGTGTGACCCGCGATTTAGAGGGCCCCCGGAAGCAGAGATAACCTGCGAGACGGACATGCCGCGCGCTCGGACACCGTGTGCGCTTCCCTAGTGACAGCGGACGTCACGTTGCCCTTCGCGGCACGCCCACGCATCCAACGAACCGCGAGATCACTGATAGGGACGGAAGCGCGTGGACCTGTTCGAGTACCAGGCGAGGGACCTCTTCGCCAAGCACGATGTACCGGTGCTGGCCGGTGAAGTCATCGACACGCCTGAGGCGGCGCGCGAGATCACCGAGCGGCTGGGCGGCAAGTCCGTCGTCAAGGCGCAGGTGAAGGTCGGTGGTCGCGGCAAGGCCGGTGGCGTCAAGCTGGCCGCCTCCGCGGACGAGGCCGTCGCCCGTGCGACGGACATCCTCGGCATGGACATCAAGGGCCACACGGTCCACAAGGTGATGATCGCCGAGACCGCCCCGGAGATCGTCGAGGAGTACTACGTCTCCTTCCTCCTCGACCGTGCCAACCGCACCTTCCTCTCCATCGCCTCCGTCGAGGGCGGCATGGAGATCGAGGAGGTGGCGGCCACCCGTCCGGAGGCCGTCGCCAAGATCGCGATCGACGCCATCGACGGCGTGGACGAGGCCAAGGCCCGCGAGATCGTCGAGGCCGCCAAGTTCCCGGCCGAGGTCGCGGACAAGGTCGTCAACGTCCTGATCAAGCTGTGGGACACCTTCATCAAGTCGGACGCCCTCCTCGTCGAGGTCAACCCGCTCGCGAAGGTCGCCTCCGGTGAGGTCATCGCCCTCGACGGCAAGGTGTCGCTCGACGAGAACGCCGAGTTCCGCCACCCCGAGTACGAGGAGCTCCACGACAAGGCCGCGGCCAACCCGCTCGAGGCCGCTGCCAAGGAGAAGGGCCTCAACTACGTCAAGCTCGACGGCGAGGTCGGCATCATCGGCAACGGCGCCGGTCTCGTGATGAGCACCCTGGACGTCGTCGCGTACGCCGGTGAGAACCACGGCGACGTCAAGCCCGCCAACTTCCTGGACATCGGCGGTGGCGCCTCCGCCCAGGTGATGGCGAACGGCCTGGAGATCATCCTGGGCGACCCGGACGTCAAGTCCGTCTTCGTGAACGTCTTCGGTGGCATCACCGCCTGCGACGAGGTCGCCAACGGCATCGTGCAGGCCCTGAAGCTTCTGGAGGACCGCGGCGAGAAGGTCGAGAAGCCGCTCGTCGTCCGCCTCGACGGCAACAACGCCGAGCTCGGCCGGAAGATCCTCACGGACGCCAACCACCCGCTGGTGCAGCGCGTCGACACCATGGACGGCGCGGCCGACAAGGCCGCCGAGCTGGCCCACGCCGCCAAGTAAGCACTCAGGACGAGGACACCAACACACATGGCTATCTGGCTCAACAAGGACAGCAAGGTCATCGTCCAGGGCATGACCGGTGCCACCGGCATGAAGCACACGAAGCTCATGCTGGGCGACGGCACCAATGTCGTGGGCGGCGTGAACCCGCGCAAGGCGGGTCAGACCGTGGAATTCGAAGGCACCGAGGTACCGGTCTTCGGCACCGTCAAGGAGGCCATCGAGAAGACCGGCGCCAACGTCTCCGTCATCTTCGTGCCGGAGAAGTTCACCAAGGACGCGGTCGTCGAGGCCATCGACGCCGAGATCGCGCTGGCCGTCGTGATCACCGAGGGCATCGCCGTGCACGACACGGCCGCCTTCTGGGCGTACGCCGGCAAGAAGGGCAACAAGACCCGGATCATCGGCCCGAACTGCCCCGGCATCATCACCCCGGGCCAGTCGAACGTCGGCATCATCCCGGGCGACATCACCAAGCCGGGCCGCATCGGCCTGGTGTCGAAGTCCGGCACGCTGACGTACCAGATGATGTACGAGCTGCGGGACATCGGCTTCTCCACCGCCGTCGGCATCGGTGGTGACCCGATCATCGGCACCACGCACATCGACGCGCTGGCCGCCTTCCAGGACGACCCCGACACCGACCTGATCGTGATGATCGGTGAGATCGGCGGCGACGCCGAGGAGCGGGCCGCGGCCTTCATCAAGGAGAACGTGACCAAGCCGGTCGTCGGCTACGTCGCGGGCTTCACCGCGCCCGAGGGCAAGACCATGGGTCACGCGGGCGCCATCGTCTCCGGCTCCTCCGGCACCGCACAGGCCAAGAAGGAAGCCCTGGAGGCCGCCGGCGTCAAGGTCGGCAAGACCCCGACCGAGACGGCCAAGCTCGCCCGGGAGATCCTGAGCGCCTGAGCTTCTCGACTCCAAGCCGGTAGGCCCGTTCCCCGAGGTCGGGGGCGGGCCTACCGGCGTTGTCGCTCACGACACCGGCTGGTGCCGCACCGACGGATCGCACCAACGGATCGCACCGACGGGTGCCGCAGCGGTGTGCCGCAGCGGCGGGTCGCACCGGTGGGCGCCGCAGCGGTGTGGCGCATCGGCGGGTGCCGCGCCGGCGGATCGCCGCTGCGGCGGGATGCCGCAGTGGCGGGCCGGCGCAGGGCTCACTTCGGTTCGGGTGCCAGCCGTTCCGGCCCGCTGGTCTCCGCTCGCCGCAACTTCGCTCGCAGCGCCTGTTCGTCCCGCGACAACGGGCCCGACCCGATGGGGGGCGGGACTCCCTGTACCGCCTGGGCCGGGGCCACCGGCGCCTCGTACCGCGTCGGCGCCGTCCTCAGCGTGAGCGTCGTCGCGCCGATGATCGTCACCGTGAACGCGATGGCCGCCCGGGTCCAGAAGACGTTGCGGCGTTCGCAGCCGGTCCGGACGGTCGGCGGTCTGGCCGCGCTCAGCCGCTCGGCCGAGGCCAGCACGAGCAGCCGGCGATGGAGCTCGGCGGGATCGGCCAGCTCCGGCACCCGCGCGGCCACCACCTCCCGCGCATGGGTCAGCCGGTTCGCCGCGGCCGGCGTGCTCGCCTCCGTCTCCGCCGCCGTCTCCGGCAGGTCCAGGCCCACACCGTCGTACAGGACGAGCGTGCGCCGGTACGACGGCGGCAGCGTGAGCAGCGCGTGCAGCAGTTCCCGGTCGGCGGGGTCGGCGGGCGGGGGTTCCGGCGACCGGTAGCGAGGGCGGAAGCGGTGCCAGGGGGAGAGCGCGCAGTCGTACGCCACCGCCCGCACCCAGCCGGCCGGATCCCGGTCCTGGGCCACTTCCGGCCAGCGCTGCCAGGCCAGCTGGAAGGCACGTTCCACTGCCTCGCGGGCCAGCTCCCGGCGCCCGGTGAGCAGATAGGTCTGGCGTGCGAGGGCCGGGGCGCAGAACGCGTAGAGCGCGTCGAATGCCTGATCGGGCGTCAGAGCCCGGGGACGGTCGGACATGGCGGCCGTGGCGGCCTGTTGCTCCGGTTCCCCCATTGCGGTGGCCGGGTCCGCTCGGCCGGGCGTCCTCTGAGCCGACGTCAGCGAGCGCGACAGGCGCAGGCGTCGGCGTTTGCCCGGCGGTGGCGGCGGGCCGGCAGGATGCTGCGTCGTCGTCACCATGCGCCCTTTCGTGCGAAAAAGAACATAAACATATATTGAGCGACACTTCGGTGGTTCGCCTGTTACGCCGGGAAAGCGCGTGTCGTTGGGAGCATGGCGGCGTGATCCAGATGACCGCTCGTCGTTCGTCGCTGTCGCCCCTGCGCTCCCGGTTGCGCGACCGCTCGCCCGGACTCGCCGCGAGCCTGCTGGGCGGCGCCGTCGCGGCCGGACTGGGCCTCGGTTCCCTGGCCGTGCTCGTCATGGTGCTGTGGGTCAGCTCGCCGTACCCGGACAGCGGGCCGGGCGAGGCGCTGCACGTCGCCGCCGCCCTGTGGCTGCTGGCGCACGGCGTGGAACTGGTCCGCACGGACACGCTGTCCGGTGCGCCGATGCCCGTCGGCGTCACCCCGTTGTTGCTGCTCACCCTCCCGGTGTGGCTGGTGTACCGGGCGGCACGGGACGCCACCGACGCCTCCACCGAGCCGGACGGCCCGCCGCCGGTGCCGGCGCGTACCGCGTGGACGGGCGTGGTCCTCGGCTATCTGGGTGTCGGTGCCGCGGCGGTGCTGTACTGCTCCGGCGGCGAACTGCGCCCGGAGTGGGTCCGGGTGACGATGTGTCTGCCGGTGGTCGCGGCCGGCGCGGCGGGTGCCGGGGTGTGGTCGGCGTACGGTCACCCGCGCGAGCCCCTGCTGAGCGTGCTGGCGGTGCTGCCGGGACCGGTGCGACGACTGGTGTTCGGCGCGGACGAACGTGCCCGGTTGGGCGCGGCCGTACGGGCCGCCGGTGCCGCGACGGCGGTGCTCTTGGGGGGCGGGGCCCTGCTGGTCGGGGCGTCACTGGTGTGGCACGGCGAGCCGGCGCGGGCGTCGTTCCTGCAGCTGACGGCGGGTTGGACGGGGCGGTTCGCCGTGCTGCTGCTCGGTGTGGCCCTGATCCCCAACGCCGCGGTGTGGGCCGCGTCCTACGCGCTCGGCCCCGGCTTCGTCCTCGGCACCGGGCACCTCGTCAGTCCGCTCGCGTCCCACCCGGCCCCACAGCTGCCGCCGTTCCCGCTGCTGGCCGCGGTGCCGGATCCAGGTGCCGGTACGCCGCAGAACTGGGCGGCGGGGCTGGTGCCGGCGGTGGCCGGGATGACGGCGGGGTGGTTCGTGGCGCGGGCGGCCGTGCGGCGGCCGGAGCCCGGGGAACAGGCGCGGGCCCGCTGGTCGGCCGCCCGGACCTGCGGAGTGGTCCTGCTGACGGCCGCGGTCTGCGCGGCGGTGCTGGCGCTGCTCGCCTTTGCGGCGGGCGGTCCCCTGGGCGTGGCCGCGCTGGCCCGCCTCGGCCCGCCGTGGTGGCTGACCGGGGGAGCGGCCGGGGTCTGGACGCTGGTGTTCGCACTGCCGGTGGCGCTGCTCGCGCGGGCCTGGCGGCTGCGCCGCCGACGCGCGGGCCACGGCGGGATCCCGGTGCAGGGCGCGGGCGCGGGGAGCGCGGCCGGGCAGGCGGCGAGGGGCGGCGACGGGGCGAGGGGCGGCGACGGGGCGAGGGGCGGCGACGGGGTGAAGGGCGCCGACAGGGCGAGAGGCGGCGACGGGGTGAAGGGCGCCCACGGGGTGAAGGTCGGCGACGCGGGGAAGGTCGGCGACGCGGGGAAGGGCGGCACGGTGACCGTGCCGTCGACGGCCGCGGGGAAGGCGGAGGAGCCGGTGAGCGCCGAGCAGACGGGGCCCGGGGTGGTGCCGGTCCCGGATGCGGCCGACGCGGACGCTGCCGTGCGGACCGCCGGGGCGCCGGCCCTGGCCGACGCAGCCGCGGGCAAGGGGGCGGACGGGGCCGACGGGGCCGCGGACGGTTCCGGGTTCTGGTCCCGAGCCAAGGGAGCCGGCAAGGAGAAGGAGGCGCTCAAGGGGAGGAGATCCGCGAGGGGGCAGACGGCGGCCTCTGGCGGTACGACCGAGGTCGCGGAGGAGGACCTGTACGACTTCGTCCCCGCCGAAGATCCGTTCCCGACCCCGTTCACCGAGCCCTACCCCGGGGACTGGCACGACGACGTCGCCCGCGCCTCCCGCTGGGCGGCCCTGAGGGAGGTCGCATCCCAGGACGCCACCGACCCCGCCTCCTGGCCGACCCCCGAGCCTCGCCTGGAGCCGCATGGTGAGTCGCGGCCGGAGTCGCACGGTGAGCTTCGCCTGGAGCCGCATGGTGAGTCGCGGCTGGAGTCGGACGGTGAGCTTCGCCTGGAGCCGCATGGTGAGTCGCGGCTGGAGTCGCACGGTGAGCTTCGCCCGGAGCCGCATGGTGAGTCGCGGCCGGAGTCGGACGGTGAGCCTTGCCCGGAGCCGCATGGTGAGTCGCGGCTGGAGTCGGACGGTGAGCTTCGCCCGGAGCCGCATGGTGAGTCGCGGCCGGAGTCGGACGGTGAGCCTTGCCCGGAGCCGCATCGTGAGTCGCGGCCGGAGTCGCACGGTGAGCCTCGCCCGGAGCCGCACCGCGAGCCTCGCCCGGAGCCGCACGGTGAATCTCGGCCGGAGCCGCACGGTGAATCTCGGCCGGAGTCCCACCGCGAGCCCCGCCGCGAGGCCAGCCCCGGCCCACGTACCGATCCCCGGCCGGATTCCGCCGAGTGAGCGGCCTCAGTCGTCCTGCGAGCCCAGGACGCCGCGGAGTTCTCGCGGCAGCAGGGTCTCGCAGGACTGCTTGGCCTCGTGGGTGAGGGCGTCGCCGACGCAGGTGTAGTAGTCGCGGTAGACCAGCTGGACGGTGAACGTCGAGGCGACCAGGACCAGGGCCAGGGAGGCTGTGATCAGGCCGCCGACGGCCGCTGTCGTCTGCGGCCGACCGGCCGGAGCCGCCGGGGCTGACGGAGCCACCGGGTTCGACGGGTCCGTCGGGCTCGCCGGGGCGCCCGGGGCCGGGCGGCGCGGCTTGGCGCGCAGCGCGCTGCTGCCCCAGTACAGGGCCAGGGCGCCCAGCAACAGGGCCACGTACGGCCAGCTGAACAGGACGAAGAAGACCGACCACATGCCCGAGAGCAGGGCGTACCGCGCACGGCGCTGCGCCGGGTCCGTCGGATCCCAGCGCATGCCGGGGCCGGTCGGCCCGCCGGGCCCCTGCGGGCCGCCGCCCGGTCGCTCGCCGAAGCCGCCGGGGGAACGGCCGGGCTGCTGGTCGCTCCACTGACCGCCCCAGGGCGAACCGCCACCGGGTCCTTGACCACCACCGGGCCCCTGACCGCCCCCGGGAGCCTGACCGTGCCCCTGACCGGGTCCTTGACCCGCGCCTTGTCCCTGACCGTAGCCCGGCTGCCCGTGCTCCTGCCCCGGACCGCCCCAGCCGGGACCGTGGTCGTGACCATGACCATGACCATGACCATGACCGTAGCCCTGCCCTGAAGAGCCACCGGGATGACGCGGCTGCCACGGCCGGTCCGGCGTACCCTCCGGCGGCGGCGCGAACGGATTGTCCTCCTGCCGGCCACCGTCTCGCCCGGAACCGTTCTGCCCGGAACCGCCCTGCCCGGAACCGCCCTGCCCGGAACCGCCCTGCCCGGAACCGTTCTGCCCGGAACCGTCCGTTCCCGAGCCGCCCTGCCCCGAGCCGTCCGCCCCGGAACCACCCCGAGCGGAGCCGCCGTTGCCCGCGCCGCCGTTGCCCGTGCCGCCCTGCCCGGAGCCGTCGGGGCCGCCGCCTGGGGTCCGCGCCGGGGGCCAGGCCGGACGCTCCCGCAGCAGTGCGGCGCCACGCTCGCCTCCCTGGGCCGGGCGCGGCGGGAACGTGAGGAGTCGCAGGCTGCGATCGGGCATCAAAAGAGCGTCTTCCCCTAGGTGACTACGGCAGTCCGACGTGAGCTTCCACCCCGTGAACGCACCGCACGACGACCGCGTTCCCGAGGTTGCTCTTTCGTGATTCCTTGCGAACGCTACCTGCCGGTCGGCCACCCGTCCCGAGGGGCCCTTCCGGAGTGCCGGTATCGTTGCTGGCGGTCGGCCGCTTCGTAGACTTCCCCGTATGCGGGGGTGCGAAGCATTCGTAGGACTGTACAAACCGGCCGTGCACGGATCGCAACCCGAGAAAGGGCCCCATCGTGGCCGCCACCTCCGCCGGCCCGGCAGTCAAGCGCCTCGTCGTGCTGGTCTCCGGCTCCGGCACCAATCTGCAGGCGCTGCTGGACGAGATCGCCGCCCTCGGTGCCGAGGAGTACGGCGCGCAGGTCGTGGCCGTGGGCGCCGACCGTACCGGTGTCGAGGGGCTGGCCCGCGCCGAGCGCGCCGGGATCCCCACCTTCGTGTGCAAGGTGAAGGACCACGGCTCGCGGGAGGAGTGGGACGCCGCCCTCGCCGGAGCCGTGGCCGCGTACGAGCCCGACCTCGTCGTCTCCGCCGGTTTCATGAAGATCGTGGGCAAGGAGTTCCTGGCCCGCTTCGGTGGACGCTTCGTCAACACCCACCCCGCCCTGCTCCCCAGTTTTCCCGGCGCCCACGGCGTCCGTGACGCGCTCGCGTACGGCGCCAGGGTCACCGGCTGCACCGTCCACTTCGTCGACGACGGCGTCGACACCGGCCCGATCATCGCTCAGGGCGTGGTCGAGGTCCGGGACGAGGACGACGAGAGCGCGCTGCACGAGCGCATCAAGGAAGTCGAGCGAAGGCTGCTCGTCGAGGTCGTGGGGCGGCTCGCCCGCAACGGCTATCGCATTGAGGGACGAAAGGTAGTTATCCAGTGACCGCCGAGAGCAACAAGCGGGCCATCCGTCGCGCGCTCGTCAGCGTCTACGACAAGACCGGCCTGGAGGAGCTGGCCCGCGGGCTGCACGAGGCCGGTGTGGAGCTGGTCTCCACCGGGTCCACGGCCGGCCGGATCGCCGCCGCCGGCGTCCCCGTCACCAAGGTCGAGGAGCTGACCGGCTTCCCCGAGTGCCTGGACGGCCGGGTCAAGACGCTGCACCCGAAGGTGCACGCGGGCATCCTCGCCGACCTGCGCCTGGACAGCCACCGCGAGCAGCTCGCCGAGCTCGGCGTGGAGCCGTTCGACCTGGTCGTGGTCAACCTCTACCCGTTCCGGGAGACGGTCGCCTCCGGCGCCTCGCCCGACGAGTGCGTCGAGCAGATCGACATCGGCGGCCCCTCGATGGTCCGCGCCGCCGCCAAGAACCACCCGTCCGTGACCGTGGTCACCAGCCCGGAGCGGTACGCCGACGTCCTCGCCGCGGTGAAGGACGGCGGCTTCGACCTCGCCGCCCGCAAGCGGCTGGCCGCCGAGGCGTTCCGGCACACGGCCGAGTACGACATCGCCGTCGCCTCCTGGTTCGCCTCGTCGTACGCCCCGGCCGGTGCCGCGTCCGACAGCGGTTCCGCCGCGGCGGCCTTCCCCGAGTTCATCGGCACCACCCTGGAGCGCGCGCACACCCTGCGCTACGGCGAGAACCCGCACCAGCCCGCCGCCCTCTACGCCTCCGGCGAGGGCGGACTCGCGGCGGCCGAGCAGCTGCACGGCAAGGAGATGTCGTACAACAACTACACGGACACGGACGCCGCCCGCCGTGCCGCGTACGACCACGCCGAGCCCTGCGTCGCGATCATCAAGCACGCCAACCCCTGCGGCATCGCGGTCGGCGCGGACGTCGCCGAGGCGCACCGCAAGGCCCACGCCTGTGACCCGGTCTCCGCGTACGGCGGTGTGATCGCCGTGAACCGGCCCGTCAGCAAGGAGATGGCCGAGCAGGTCGCGGAGATCTTCACCGAGGTCATCGTGGCCCCGGACTACGAGGAGGGCGCGCTGGAGGCCCTCACCAAGAAGAAGAACATCCGCGTGCTGCGCTGCCCCGACGCCCCGGCCCACCCGGTCGAGGTCAAGCCGATCGACGGCGGCGCGCTGCTCCAGGTCGCCGACCGGCTCCAGGCCGAGGGCGACGAGCCGGCCAACTGGACGCTGGCCAGCGGCGAGGCGCTCGCCCCCGAGGAGCTGGCGCAGCTGGCCTTCGCCTGGAAGGCGTGCCGCGCGGTGAAGTCCAACGCGATCCTGCTCGCCAAGGACGGCGCCTCGGTCGGCGTCGGCATGGGCCAGGTCAACCGGGTCGACTCCTGCAAGCTGGCCGTGGAGCGGGCCGGCGAGGAGAGGGCCCGGGGTGCCTACGCGGCCTCCGACGCCTTCTTCCCCTTCCCCGACGGCCCGCAGATCCTCATCGACGCCGGCGTCCGGGCGATCGTCCAGCCGGGCGGTTCGATCCGGGACGAGTCGGTCGTGGAGGCCGCCAAGAAGGCGGGCGTGACGATGTACTTCACCGGCACGCGCCACTTCTTCCACTGAGCCGCCGACCGCACGGAGCGCCGGCCGCACCGAGCGCCGGCCGCACCGAGCGCCGGCCGCACTGAGCGGCCTGGTCCCGCCCGTCCTCCGACGGGCGGGACCACGTCTGTCTGGACCGTGTCTGTCTGGACCGCGTCTGTCACGCCTGTTCAGACAGATCCCGGCACCGACGCGACTGGGCTGTGCCCCTCCCAGGAGGGGCACAGCCCAGTCGTACGTCGGGCCCGTGCGCTCAGTAGCGCGGACGGTTGAACCAGGCCGTACCGCTCGGGACGACCGGGGCGGCGGTGATCACGGCCGCGAACACCACCCAGATGAGCGGGAAGATCACCGCCGAGGCGAGACCGGAGTCCATGCCGACGAAGAGCATGATCAGACCGACGACGCCGCCGAGCGCGCCGTAGACCACCGTGGTGATGCGCACGCCCTGGGCGCCGCGGCCGAACTTCACACCCAGCGTGATGGACAGCGCGGCCAGGCCCAGCGCGATCAGCGCGAAGAACACGATCAGGCCCGCGGCCATGTGGCCGCCGTCACCGATCGAGTCGAACGGGTTGTCGTCGGACGAGCTGCCCAGTTCGTCCGCCTTGTTCGACACGTCGTTGACGAACGCCGCGATGTACAGCCAGATGAGGCCCCCGATGATCTGCACCGCGGAGATCAGGTACAGGAACACCCGTGCCGTCACGAGCAGGCCCGGCATGGACTGAGGCATCGCGTTGGCGCCCGGGTAACCGGGGTAGGCGGCCTGCTGCGGGTAGGCGTAGCCCTGCGGCGGGACGCCGGGCTGCTGGGGGTAGCCGTAGCCGGGAGCGGCCGGCGGCTGCTGCGGCGGCGCGCCGTAGGGATTGTTCGGGTCGCCAAAGCTCATGGCGGTCTTCCTCCGTTGCGTTGCTCAAGTGCGGGGACGACACGCGGCACGGTTCGGAGGAGAGTTCTACAGATGCGGTCCGTCCCCCCGGCACTGCCCGCGGCACTGTGTGCTCATCGTTCTTTAACGGGCTCTTACTTGTCCAGCCGGATACGTCAGGTGTTGTGCAAGTGCAACATCCCTGATCATGCTGTGACACCCGGATTGGAACCGGGACCGGGTCATCCGCGAGGATGGGTACATGACCGCCCAGATTCTCGATGGCAAGGCCACCGCAGCAGCGATCAAGTCCGATCTGACCGTCCGCGTGGCGGCGCTGAAGGAGAAGGGCGTCACGCCCGGCCTCGGCACGATCCTGGTCGGGGACGACCCCGGCAGCCAGAAGTACGTCGCCGGCAAGCACCGCGACTGCGCCCAGGTGGGCATCGCCTCCATCCAGCGTGAGCTGCCGGCCACGGCCACGCAGGAGGAGATCGAGGCGGTCGTCCGCGAGTTGAACGAGGACCCGGCCTGCACCGGCTACATCGTCCAGCTGCCGCTGCCCAAGGGCATCGACGAGAACCGCATCCTGGAGCTGATGGACCCGGCCAAGGACGCCGACGGCCTGCACCCGATGAACCTCGGCCGCCTGGTCCTGAACGAGCCCGCCCCGCTGCCCTGCACCCCCAACGGCATCCTCAGCCTGCTGCGGGCACACGGCGTGGAGATCAAGGGTGCCGAGGTCGTGGTCGTCGGCCGCGGTGTCACCATCGGCCGTCCGATGCCGCTGCTGCTGACCCGGCGCAGCGAGAACGCCACCGTCACCCAGTGCCACACCGGTACCCGTGACCTCTCCGCCCACCTGAAGCGGGCCGACATCATCGTCGCGGCGGCCGGCTCCCCGCACCTGATCCGTGCCGAGGACGTCAAGGCGGGTGTGGCCGTCCTGGACGTCGGCGTCTCCCGCAACGCCGAGGGAAAGATCGTCGGCGACGTCCACCCCGACGTGCTCGAGGTGGCCGGCTGGATCTCCCCCAATCCCGGCGGTGTCGGTCCGATGACCCGGGCGCAGCTGCTGGTCAACGTGGTCGAGGCGGCGGAGCGCAGTGCCGGCTGACGACTCCCGCGGGCCCGCGGAACCGACCGTGCGCGACGCGATCAGCGCCCCCGACTCCGAGGGGCGTCCGCGTCGCGTCACCCGCCGCTTCCCGCTGTTCACCAAGGACACCGCCCGGCCCGAGGGCGGCGGCCGGGCCGCGGCCGGCGACGCCCCTGCGCCCGCCCGGCAGTGGCCGATGCTCCTCGTCACCGGCCTGGTGGCGATCGGCCTGCTGGTGACCGCGCTGGACGCGTTCCGTCCGGGGACCCTGCTCATCGGCGTCGCGCTGCTGGTCGGCGCGGTGCTGCGCTGGCTGCTGCCGGGCGTCGGCATGCTCGCCGTGCGCTCCCGCTTCACGGACATCGTCACCTACGGCATCCTCGGTCTGGCGATCATCCTGCTGGCGCTGATGATCCAGCCCGACCCGCTGCTGAAGCTGCCGTTCCTCAAGGACATCCTGCACTTCACGCTCGCCAAGTAGCGCACGTGCTACGGCAGACGGCCCGCGCCTCCCCCGGGGACGCGGGCCATCGCCGTATCCCCCTGCCCGACGCTGTGCCCGCCCCGCGCCGCCCCGCGCCCGTCCCCGGGCTGAACCGCCGTACCGCCAAGGGCTGAACCGCCGTACCACCACGGGCTGAACCGCCGTACCACCACGGGCTGAACCGCCGTACCATCACGGGCGGTAGCCGAGCGGGTCCTGTGGCTTCCGCGGTACCGCGCTCGGTTGACTCCGGGATCCACCCGTGCGAGTTACCTTGCGGCGATGCGGCCGAGGACCCCCGCCCGCTCGTCGCGGACACGCTGATCGCGACGGCCATGGCCGTGGTGGCCGTCCTGCTCGGGCGGGAGTCACGGTCGCAGGGATGGCCGGAACTCGACGCCCGCGCCTACGTTCTCGTCGCCCTCGCCCACCTCCCGGCCGCCCTGCGCGGCCTCCGTGTGCGGCCAGGCGCTATGACCAGGCTCGACCTGGGCAGCCGGGCACAGGCGGTGGTACTGGCGTACGAGACGGGACTGGTGATCCCCCGGCGGATGACCCCGGAGCCCCGCGCGTGTGCGCCCCGCCCCGGGAACTGGGATCCTTGGTCAGCGCATCCCTGTGGGTGGCCTGGGGTCATGCGCGGGATCGACAGCACGACCGGGGGAAGAGGGGGAACCCATGCCTCGTTGGAAAGCCCTGCCGGAGGATCTGGACCCGCAGATCAGGGAGTTCACCGGCCGGCTACGGCAACTGGTGGACCGCAGCGGTCTGAGCGTCGCGGCACTGGCCGACCGGACGGGCTACAGCAAGACGTCCTGGGAGCGGTACCTGGGCGGCGGGCTTCTGGCGCCCAAGGGCGCGGTCATCGCGCTCGCCGAGGCGACCGGCACCCACCCCGGTCATCTGACCACCCTGTGGGAGCTTGCCGAACGCGCCTGGAGCCGGGCGGAGATGCGGCACGACACCACCATGGACGCACTCCGCATCTCGCAGGCGCGTGCCGCGCTCGGGGAGACAGGCGCGACTCCGGAGAAGGCCATGAGGACGACCGCCCGGCGTGGTGGCGGGGCCGCCGCCGTGCCGGGGATCGCGGGCCCCGCCGGTGTCTCGCCGACGCTCCCCGCCCAGTCGGCGAGCCCGGGAACCGGCGCCCGCGACAGTACCGTCGGCGGCAGTGCCGCTCGGGACAGTGCCGTCGGCGGCCCGGCCGACGCCGGTGCTTCGCTGCCCGTCAAGAACTCCTGGGGGCTGGCCGGTTACCGGGGGCCGTCGCAGGCGAGCGCCCGGCCGTGCCCCTGGCCCCCGGCCGCCCCGAACGGCCCCGCCGCCCCGAACGGCCCCGCCGACACCCCGTCCGCCTCCGCCGACATCCCTTCCGGTGCCGTCTCCACCCCGCCCGGTGCCGTCTCCACCCCGTCAGGCCCCGCCTCCGCCCCGCCCGGCACGGCCGTCCCGCCCGGGGCGCCCACCCCGCCCACCCCGCCCGGCACGGTCGGCACCCCCGGCCCCACCGGCGGACAGCCCGTGGCCCCGCGCCCGGCGCCGGCCGCCGGCTGGTCGGCGCGCCGCCAGCAGGTGACGATGTTCTTCGCGGGCCTGTTCGGTGTGCTCGCCCTCATCGCCGGCGTCTTCTTCCTCACCCACCGGAACGGCGACGGCGACGGGACCCGGGGCACGGCCGCCTCACCCTCCTCGTCGGCCCGTACCCGCACCAGCCCGCCGCCCGGGGTCAAGTGCACCGGCTCCGCCTGCGCCGGCAAGGACGCCGAGGCCATGGGGTGCAGCGGCGACCTGGTGACCACGGCCAAGACCGCCACCGTCGGCACCACCACCCTGGAGGTCCGTTACAGCAGGGCGTGCGGCACGGCCTGGGGCCGGATCACCGGCGGCGCACCGGGCGACACCGTGCGGGTCACCGTGGGCAAGGAGAGGCAGACGGGTGACATCACCGCCGTCGGGGACACGATCGGGTACACCCCCATGGTCGCCGTAGGAGGCCCGGCGCAGGTCAGGGCCTGCGCCACCCTCGCGTCGGGCCAGAGCGGCTGTACGGAGTGACGGCCTGAGAAAGGGGGAGGGGGACCTGGAGGAAGAAATTCCGGGACGCGCGCATAGCCGGCCGGATCCTGGGAACGCGAACAGGTACCCCCACGGGAGTCCGGTACACCGGCACCCCCCGAGGCGGCCGTCTCCGTCCCTCCTCTCCCGGACGACGGGCGGCCGCCTTTTCGCGGGCCGCATGCCGATACGTCCCCCTGATCCCCTTGTGGGGTGAGCCACACGGCCCCGGCCGTCTCGCCTGGCGGATGCGCGATAGCCTGACCGCTGGATCTCTCTTGATACCAAGAGATCGATCATCCGCCCGGGGCAGGGACGCCCCACCGCCAGCTGTCATACGGAGAACGCCATGACCCGCACTCCCGTGAACGTCACCGTCACCGGCGCGGCCGGCCAGATCGGTTACGCCCTGCTCTTCCGCATCGCCTCCGGCCAGCTGCTCGGCGCGGACGTGCCGGTCAAGCTGCGTCTGCTGGAGATCACCCCCGCGCTCAAGGCCGCCGAGGGCACGGCCATGGAGCTGGACGACTGCGCCTTCCCGCTGCTCCAGGGCATCGACATCACGGACGACCCGAACGTCGCCTTCGACGGCGCCAACGTGGCCCTGCTGGTGGGCGCCCGCCCGCGCACCAAGGGCATGGAGCGCGGTGACCTGCTGGAGGCCAACGGCGGCATCTTCAAGCCGCAGGGCAAGGCCATCAACGACCACGCCGCGGACGACATCAAGGTGCTCGTCGTCGGCAACCCGGCCAACACCAACGCCCTCATCGCGCAGGCCGCCGCGCCGGACGTCCCGGCCGAGCGCTTCACCGCGATGACCCGCCTGGACCACAACCGCGCCCTGACCCAGCTGGCGAAGAAGACGGGCTCCACGGTCGCCGACATCAAGCGCCTGACCATCTGGGGCAACCACTCCGCCACCCAGTACCCCGACATCTTCCACGCCCAGGTCGCCGGCAAGAACGCCGCCGAGGTCGTGAACGACGAGAAGTGGCTGGCCGAGGACTTCATCCCGACCGTCGCCAAGCGCGGTGCCGCGATCATCGAGGCCCGTGGCGCCTCGTCGGCCGCCTCCGCCGCCAACGCCGCCATCGACCACGTCCACACGTGGGTCAACGGCACCGCCGAGGGCGACTGGACCTCCATGGGCATCCCGTCGGACGGCTCCTACGGCGTCCCGGAGGGCCTGATCTCCTCCTTCCCGGTCACCTGCAAGGACGGCAAGTACGAGATCGTCCAGGGCCTGGAGATCAACGAGTTCTCCCGCACCCGCATCGACGCCTCCGTCCAGGAGCTGGCGGAGGAGCGCGAGGCGGTCCGCGGCCTCGGCCTCATCTGACCTGACGTTGCGTGACCCCGGCGCCGGTGCGCTATAGTTGATCACGCACCGGCCGCCGGGAAACCGGCACCAGGTGATGCGTTGGTGGTCCAAGGAAAGACGCCCCGCTTCCTGCGGGGAGATGCAGGTGCAAGGCCTGCCCGGCGCTCCACACACGAGGCCCCCTTCCGCGGTACGCGGGAGGGGGCCTCGTCGTATCCAACCGGGCCCCGCCCTCGGCCTGAGCGCCCCGATCGCGGCGCGCTCCGTTCCGGCTGGCCCCCGCCCTCGGCCTGAGCGCCCGGTGCCGGTCCTGGCGTGGTCCGTTCCGGCCCGGTCACGCCCTCTGCCTGAGCGCCTCGATCCCGGCGCGGTCGGTGTCGTCCGGCCGTCCGTTCAGCCGGTGGACCACCACCCACCGGCCGTCGTCCACCGCCCCGGCGAACACGGACGCGTCCCCGGTCGCGCCGTTGTGCCAGCGGACCTGACCCGCCGACTGCCAGCTCACCGACGGTTCGCCCAACCGCCGTTCCACCAGCAGCCGTACGACGAGATCGGCGACGGCGCGCGGTGTCGCCCACAGGCCGCCCGCCGGGAGGATCGCCCCGTCCATCGTCCACGGCCTGCGCCGTACGCCCGGCAGCAGGCCCGGTGCCGTCAACCGCTGCCCCGGAGAGGGGTGGGCGGTCACCTCGGTGACGCCCGACGGCCGCAGGACATGGGTGTCCAGGAGTTCCTCGTAGGTGGCGCCGCCCGCGGCGGCCAGGGCCGCACCGAGGACGGCGTACCCGAGGTTGGAGTACTCCTCGTCGCCCGGCGGGCGTACCGCGACCGTGTCCAGGGTGCTGACCAGCCGCAGCAACTCCGCCCGGTCGAAGCCCGCGTACGGATCCCGGCGCCCGAGGCGCGGCGGCAGCCGGGGGAGTCCCGAGGTGTGCCGCGCCAGGTTCAGCAGGGTGACGCCCGTGCCGGGCGGCGCCGGGAGCCACCGTTCGACGGGGTCGTCGAGCCCGACCGTGCCCGTCTCCGCCATCCGGGAGAGCAACGTGCCGGTCAGCGCCTTCGTGAGGGACCCGATCTGGACGTGACGGTCCACCGCGTGTCCGCCGGTCACCCGGGGCGGGCCCGCATCGGTCAGCACACAGGTCGGGATACGGCGCACGGCGGTCCTCTCGGTCGGGGTCTGCATTCTGAGCCGCCGACCGTGACCCACCGTCGGGTTCAGGCCACCGGTTCCTCGGCCGGCGCCGGGGCCCCCGACACCGCCCGGGCGGAGCGGCCGGAGCCGCGGTACCCCGTCACGACCACGGCCGTCGCCACCAGCACCGCCACTCCCACCACCCGCAGCGCCGGCCCCATGCCGTGGCCGAAGTCGGCGTGGCCCGCCAGGGTGGTGCCGGCGACGGCGACGCCCAGGGCCGCGCCGATCTCCCGGGCCGAGGTGCCGAGGCCGGAGCCGAGGCCCGCCTGGTGCGGGGGGAGGGAGACCGCGACGCCCAGGGTGAGCGCCGGCATGGCCAGGCCGGCGCCGGCCGAGATGACCAGCAGCCAGCAGGCGTACAGGGCGTAGGGCGTGTGCGCGTCCGCCAGGGACGCGGCCAGCAGGCCCAGGCCGATCAGCGCGAGCCCGGTGCCCACGACCGGACGCGGACGCGCCGACCAGCGGGCCGCGAACTTCGGGACCAACGCCATGCCGACGATCAGGGGCACGATCGCGACCCCGGTCACCGCCGGCTCGAAGCCCTTGACCTGCTGGAGGTACTGGGAGTTGACGAAGAACAGCGCGAACAGGCCGAAGAAACCGGTCGCCAGGCCCAGCGTGCTCGCGCGCAGCTCGCCGGAGCGGAACACCCGCGGGTCGAACAGCGGGGCGTCCGAGCGCAGGGAGCGGACGGTGAACGCCGTCACCAGCAGGGCGCCGGTGCCGAACGCGGTCAGGATGCGGACCGAGGTCCAGCCGTGGCCGGGGCCCTCGATGATGCCGAACAGCATCGCGGCCAGGCCCGCGGTCAGCAGCAGGGTGCCGACCGGGTCCGGGCGGGCCGGCGCGGAGCGGGCCGTGCGCGGGGTGGTCACCGCCACCGCGGCGGCGAGGACGCCCGCCAGCGGCACCATCGCGGCGAACAGCGCCCGCCAGGACAGGAACTGACCGGCCAGGCCGCCGCCCAGATTGCCGGCCAGACCGCCCAGGCCCATGGCCAGCGTCCAGGAGGCCAGCGCCTGGGCGCGGCGCTCGGGGCCGGCCAGCTGCACCAGGATCGACATGGTCGCCGGGGTGATCAGTGCCGCCCCGGCGCCGGACAGGCCCCGGCCCGCGATCAGCAGCGCCGGGCCGGGGGCGAGCGCGCTGGTCGCGGCGCCCGCGGCGAACAGGGCCAGGCCCGTGAGCAGGGCGCCCTTGCGGCCGTACCGGTCACCGAGGGCGCCGGCCGGGATCAGCAGGCCCGCGAAGACGATGACGTAGGCGTCGACCGTCCACAGGATCGCGGTGGGCGAGGGGTGCAGGGTGGACGAACTCAGTTGCGGTATCAGCAGGTTGATGGCGGCGACCATGCTCTGCGCGACCAGCACGCAGGCGCACAGCGTGAGCAGGGTGGGGCGTTTCAGGGCGTGCGAGGGCACGGCTCCTCCCGAGGAGCTGGTGGGTGGTGTGGGATGCGCGTCCACCGTAGGCTCGGCACTGGACTGCCTTCCAGTGCAACCTTTGCAAGGGACACCTGCGCATGACGCAATCCACCGGCCTCGATCTGAATCTGCTCGTCGCGCTGGACGTCCTGCTGGAGGAGCAGAGCGTGCAGGGCGCCGCGCGCCGCCTGCACCTGTCCGAGCCGGCGATGAGCCGCACCCTCGGCCGCATCCGCAAGGCGCTCGGCGACCCGGTGCTGGTCCGCGCCGGTCGGCGGATGGTGCCGACACCGCACGCGCTGGCCGTGCGTGCCGAGGTCAGTGCCGTGGTGGAGCGCGCCCGGGCGCTGTTCGCGCCGGGCCGGGACACCGACGTGCGCACGGTGGCCCGGACGTTCACCATCCTCGGCCACGACGCGATGGCCGCCACCCATGGGCCGCCCCTGTTCGCCCGGGCCGCCCGCGAGGCGCCGGGCATCCGCCTGCGCTTCCTGAGCGAGAGCCACGTGGACGCCCCGTTCCTGCGCCAGGGCACCGCGGACCTGGAGGTCGGGGTGATCGACTCGACGGCTCCCGAGGTGCACGTGGAGACGGTGTACGAGGACCGCATGCTGGGCGTCGTGCGGGCCGGGCATCCGCTGCTCGAAGGGGAGCTGACACCGGAGCGGTTCGCCGGGGCGGCGGGGCACCTCATCGTCTCCCGGCGCGGCAGGCAGCGCGGGCCGGTCGACGACGCCCTCGCCGAGCTCGGCCTGGAGCGCAGGGTGGTGGGGAGCGTCGGCACCTACCCGGCCTCGTTGTTCGTGCTGCGCGAGACCGGGCTGATCGGGCTGATCAGCCGGCGGGGCCGCGCGCTGGCCGACACGCTCGGCCTGGTCACCTTCGAGGTCCCGCTCCGCCTGCCCGCCGTGAGCGTGGGTTTCGCCTGGCATCCCCGGCACGACGCCGACCCGGCGCACGCGTGGCTACGCCGCTGCCTACGGGAACTGATGGGGTCGGGACCGGCGGACCGGTAGCGAAGATTTCGGTGTAGCCCACTTTCATCCGTTTTGCGGTGCCTTTTCAGTGACCCCGCGCACTTTCGGCCATGGATTGCGCATGCGGTGCCGCGCCTTGGGCAGGTGGCGACGGTCCCCGAGCGTGACACGCCTGTGACAGAGGGGCACGAAACAGGAACGGAAGGCAACACCGATCATGGCGGACAGAACGGAACGACACGCCCAGGCGACCATCCACGCGGGCGGCGAGTGGCTGCAAGCGATCTCCGGCGCGACCCGGGAGATCCTCGACCCCGCGGACGCTCGCCCCTTCGCCGTGGTCGCGGAGGGTGACGAGAAGGACGCCGAGCGCGCGGTGGCCGCCGCCCGGCACGCCTTCGACCACGGCCCCTGGCCGCACACCCCGGTCGCCGAACGCGCCGCCCTGCTGCGCCGCGCAGCCGACCTGCTGGTGCGCGACCGCGAGGAGCTCGGCCTGCTGGAGAGCCGGGACGCGGGCAAGACCGCCGAGGAGGGCCGCGTCGACATCGACTGTGTCGCCGACGCCTTCCGTTACTTCGCCGATCTGGTGGCCGCCGAGGCCCCCGGCCGCGTGGTCGACGCGGGCTCGCCGGACATCCACAGCGTGGTCGTCCACGAGCCGGTGGGCGTCTGCGCGCTGATCACCCCCTGGAACTACCCGCTGCTCCAGGCCAGCTGGAAGATCGCCCCGGCGCTCGCCGCCGGCAACACCTTCGTGATCAAGCCCAGTGAGATCACCCCGATGACGACCGTCGCGCTGATCGAGCTGCTGGCGGAAGCCGGCCTCCCCGCGGGCGTGGCCAACATCGTCACCGGCCCCGGCCACACCGTCGGCGCCCGGCTCGCCGAGCACCCCGGCGTCGACCTGGTCTCCTTCACCGGCGGCCTGGTCAGCGGCACCAAGGTCGCCCAGGCCGCCGCGCCCACCGTCAAGAAGGTCGCTCTCGAACTCGGCGGCAAGAACCCCAACGTCGTCTTCGCCGACGCCTGCGCCACCGAGGAGGGCTTCGACACCGCCGTGGACCAGGCCCTCAACGCGGCCTTCATCCACAGCGGCCAGGTCTGCTCGGCCGGCGCCCGGCTCATCGTCGAGGAATCGGTCCGCGAGCGCTTCGTCGCCGAACTCGCCCGCCGGGCCCAGAAGATCCGGCTCGGACGCGGCACGGCGGACGGCGTCGAGTGCGGCCCCCTCGTCTCCGAGCAGCAGCGCGCCAAGGTCGAGGCGTACGTCGCCTCCGCGCTGGCCGAGGGCGGGGTGCTGCGCTGCGGTGGCAAGCGGCCGGAGCCGTCACCGGAACGCCCCGAGTCCGGGTACTTCTACGAGCCGACCGTCCTCGACGCCTGCCACCGCGAGATGAAGGTCGTCCGCGAGGAGGTCTTCGGCCCGGTCCTCACCGTCGAGACCTTCCACACCGAGGAGGAGGCCGTCTCCCTCGCCAACGACACCGAGTACGGCCTCGCCGGCGCGGTGTGGACCACCGACGCCGGCCGGGCCCGCCGGGTCGCCGGCCGGCTGCGGCACGGCACCGTCTGGATCAACGACTTCCACCCCTACCTGCCGCAGGCGGAGTGGGGCGGCTTCGGCAAGAGCGGCACCGGCCGCGAGCTGGGCCCCGCCGGGCTCGCCGAGTACCGCGAGACCAAGCACGTCTACCAGAACCTCGCGCCGCGCCCGGTGCGCTGGTTCGCCGGCTGAACCGGCCGGTCGAGCGCACCGCTTCTCAACCCTGGAGTAGTACCCCCATGTCCCACACCCCCCATGTCTACGACTACGTCGTCATCGGCGGCGGCACGGCGGGCTCCGTCATCGCCTCCCGCCTCACCGAGAACCCCGACGTCACCGTCGCCGTCATCGAGGGCGGCCCGAGCGACGTCGGCCGTGACGACGTGCTCACCCTGCGCCGCTGGATGGGCCTGCTCGGCGGCGAACTGGACTACGACTACCCGACGGTGGAGCAGCCCCGCGGCAACTCCCACATCCGGCACAGCCGCGCCCGCGTCCTCGGCGGCTGCTCGTCGCACAACACCCTCATCTCCTTCAAGCCCCTGCCCTCCGACTGGGACGAGTGGGAGGCCGCCGGGGCCACGGGCTGGGGCGCCGTCCCCATGGAGGCATACTTCGCCCGGCTGAAGAACAACATCGTCTCCGTCGACGAGAAGGACCGGAACGCCATCGCCCGCGACTTCGTCGACGCCGCCCGGTCGGCACTCGGAGTACCCCGGGTCGAGGGCTTCAACCGCAAGCCCTTCACCGAGGGCGCCGGTTTCTTCGACCTGGCCTACCACCCGGAGGACAACAAGCGTTCCTCCGCCTCCGTGGCCTACCTGCACCCGGTGATGGACGAGCGCCCCAACCTCCGCATCTTCCTGGAGACCTGGGCCCACAAGCTGGAGCTGAACGGCACCCGCGCCGAGGGCGTCCACGTGCGCACCAAGGACGGCGAGGAACTGCTGGTACGGGCCCGCAACGAGGTCGTCCTGTGCGCGGGCGCCGTCGACTCCCCGCGCCTGCTGCTCCATTCGGGCATCGGCCCCCGCGGTGACCTCGAAGCGCTCGGCATCCCCGTCGTGCACGACCTGCCCGGCGTCGGCGAGAACCTGCTCGACCACCCCGAGTCGGTGATCGTCTGGGAGACCCACGGCCCGATCCCGGAGAACTCCGCGATGGACTCCGACGCGGGCCTCTTCGTGCGCCGCGACCCCGACCACGCGGGCCCGGACCTGATGTTCCACTTCTACCAGATCCCGTTCACGGACAACCCGGAGCGCCTCGGCTACGAACGCCCCTCGTACGGCGTGTCGATGACCCCGAACATCCCCAAGCCGAAGTCCCGCGGCCGTCTCCACCTGACCAGCGCCGACCCGTCCGTGAAGCCCGCGCTGGACTTCCGCTACTTCACCGACGAGGACGACTACGACGCCAAGACCCTGGTCGACGGCATCCGCATCGCCCGTGAGATCGCCAGGACCGAGCCGCTGGCCGGCTGGCTCAAGCGCGAAGTCTGCCCCGGCCCGGAGATCCTGGGCGACGCCGAGCTGAGCGAGTACGCCCGCAAGGTCGCGCACACCGTCTACCACCCGGCCGGCACCTGCAAGATGGGCGCCGCCGACGACCGACTCGCCGTGGTCGACCCGGAGCTGAGGATCCGCGGTCTCGACGGCATACGCATCGCCGACGCGTCCGTCTTCCCGACCATGACCGCCGTCAACCCGATGATCGGGGTCCTCATGGTCGGGGAGAAGGCCGTCGACCTGATCGGAGGCGACCCCCGATGACTCTTCCCGTCCCCACCCGCAAACCCCCCACCACGGCCGAGTCCGTCTTCTCGGTGTCCGGTCTGTGGAAGGTCTTCGGACCCAAGCCCGAGCGGGTCCCCGCCGACCCCGAACTGAGCGCTCTCGGCCCCGCCGACCTGCGCGCCCGCACCGGCTGCACGGCCGCCGTCCGGGACGTCTCCTTCGACGTCCGCAAGGGCGAGGTCTTCGTCGTCATGGGTCTGTCGGGCTCCGGCAAGTCCACCCTGGTCCGCTGTCTGACCCGGCTGATCGAACCGACAGCGGGCACGATCTCCATCGACGGCGAGGACGTCCGCGCGATGGACAGGTCCCGCCTGCGCGAACTGCGCCGGCACCGGGCCGCGATGGTCTTCCAGCACTTCGGCCTGCTCCCGCACCGCACGGTCCTCGACAACGTCGCCTACGGCCTGGAGATCCAGGGCGTCGGCAGGTCCGAACGCCGCGAGCGCGCCGCCGAGGTCGTCGCCAAGGTCGGGCTGGAAGGCATGGAGAAGCGCCGTCCCGGCCAGCTCTCCGGCGGCCAGCGCCAGCGCGTCGGCCTGGCCCGGGCCCTCGCCGTCGACCCCGAGGTCCTCCTCTTCGACGAGCCGTTCAGCGCCCTCGACCCCCTCATCCGCCGTGACATGCAGGACGAGGTGACCCGCCTGCACCGCGAAGAGGGCCGCACGATGGTCTTCATCACCCACGACCTGAGCGAGGCCCTCAAACTCGGCGACCGGATCGCCCTGATGCGCGACGGCCGCGTGGTCCAGCTGGGCACCCCGGAGGAGATCGTCGGTTCCCCGGCCGACGACTACGTCCGCGAGTTCGTCCGGGACGTTCCGCGCGAGCAGGTGCTGACCTGCCGTACGGCCATGCGCCCGCTGACGTCGGACGACAGCGGGACCGGACCGGCGGTCCGCCCTGAGGCCACGGTCGCCGAGGCCATCGAGGCAGTGGCCCGGGCCGGGGAACCGGCCCGTGTGATGGACGAGGGCCGCTGCCTCGGCGTGGTCGGCCACGAACAGCTGCTCGGCGTCATAGCGGGAGTGGCCGGGCCCGCCTCCGCACCCGCCGGGACCGCCTCCGCACCCGCCGGGCCCGCCTCCGCACCCGCCGGGGCCGCCGCCGTCTCCGCCGGGCCCGCCGCAGCCCCCGCAGCCGCGGGCGGTCGCGCCGCCGGAGCGGCGCCCGTGCCGAAGGGGCCGGCACCCGCCGGGCGCCGGCAGGCGACCCCGCCCGGCCCCCGCACCACCCCGGAGGCCGTCTGATGGCAACGCTCAGTCTCCCGACCTCCGGTAATGCCGAACCGCGCGTCCTGAAGAGCCGAGCCGCGGGCAAGCTCCTCCTGCTCGCGCTCGTCGCCGCGGTCCTCGCTCCCTGGGCCGCCACCCACTGGCCCGGCGCCACCTGGCCCCACGAGCTGACCGTGAGCCTGGACAAACCCCTCACCACGGCCAGCGACTGGGTCATCGACAACCGGGACAGCCACCCCCTGTTCCTGTACTTCCTCGGCCACGTCAGCAACGCCGTCGTGCTGGCCGTCCGCGCCGTCTACCTCGTCCTCCTCGCCGCGGGCTGGGCAGGCGTCACGGCGTTCGGCGCCCTGCTCGCCTGGCGGGTCGCCGGTGTCCGCCTGGCCGCCGGCACGGCCGTCGCCTTCCTCGCCTGCGGCGCCCTCGGCATGTGGATCCCGACCATGCAGACCCTCGCGCTGATGGTCGTGGCGGTCCTCGCCTCCGTGCTCGTCGGTGTGCTCCTCGGCCTCGCCGCCGGCCTCTCCGACCGGCTCGACCGCGCCCTGCGCCCGGTCCTGGACACCATGCAGGTGCTCCCGGCCTTCGCCTACCTCCTCCCCGTCGTCCTGGTCTTCGGCATCGGCGTCCCCGCGGCCGTCCTCGCCACCGTCGTCTACGCCGCCCCGCCGATGGCCCGCCTCACCGCGCTCGGCCTGCGCGGCGCCGATCCCGAAGTCCTGGAGGCCGTGGAGTCGCTCGGCGCCACCCGCCGCCAGCGGCTGCTGACCGCCCGGATCCCCCTGGCCCGCAAGGAACTCCTCCTCGGCCTCAACCAGACGATCATGATGGCGCTGTCCATGGCCGTGATCGCCGCGGTCATCGGCGCCGGCGGCCTCGGCGACCGCGTCTACCAGGCCCTCGCCTCCGTCGACGTCGGCGCGGCCCTCGCCGCCGGCATCCCGATCGTGCTGCTCGCGGTGGTCCTCGACCGCGTCACCGCCGCGGCCGGCAACGGCATCCAGGCGGCCGACCGCCCCCGCACGATCGGCTGGCCCTACGCCCTGGCCGTCACCGTCGCCGCCGCCCTCGCCACCCGCCTCCTCGGCGCGCTCGACTGGCCCGCCGGCTGGACGGCGAACATCGCAGAACCGGTCAACCGCGCCGTCGACTGGATGACCGGCCACCTCTACTCCGGGGTCCCGGTCGTCGGCGGCACCGCCGACTGGGCGGCCCACTTCACCACCTGGATCCTGGACCCCGTCCGCGACGGCCTCCAGTGGCTGCCCTGGTGGTCGGTCCTGCTGATCGTCGCCGCCCTGGCCTGGCTGATCGGCACCTGGCGCACCGCGCTGACCGCCGTCCTCGCCATGGCCGCGATCGGCGTGCTCGGCGTGTGGGAGCCGTCGCTCGACACCCTCTCCCAGGTGCTGGCCGCCGTCGCCGTCACCCTGGTCCTGGGCCTGGCGACCGGCATCGCCGCGGCCCGCAGCGACCGGGTCGAACGCGCGCTGCGCCCCGTCCTGGACGTCTTCCAGACCATGCCGCAGTTCGTGTACCTGATCCCGGTCGTCGCCCTGTTCGGCGTCGGCCGTGCCCCCGCCGTCGCCGCGGCCGTCGTCTACGCCCTCCCGGCCGTCGTCCGGATCACCGCGCAGGGCCTGCGCCAGGTCGACCAGGCGGCGCTGGAGTCCGCGCGCTCGCTCGGCGCGACCGGACGGCAGCAACTGTGGCAGGTGCAGCTCCCGCTCGCCCGGCGCGCGCTGCTGCTCGCCGTCAACCAGGGCGTGGTCCTCGTCCTCGCCGTCGTCATCATCGGCGGCCTGGTCGGCGGCGGTGCCCTCGGCTACAACGTCGCCTTCGGCCTCGCCCAGGGCGACCTGGCGACCGGCCTGGTGGCCGGCGCGGCCATCGTCTGCCTGGGCCTGATGCTCGACCGGGTGACCCAGCCCACCGAACGGCGCACGAAGAAGGGAGCGTGACATGCGATTCCGTACGACCCTCACGGTGGCCGCCGGAGCATCCGCGCTCGCGCTGCTGACCGGCTGCGGCGCCGCCGACATGACCAAGCAGGCCAGCCCGTTCGCCAACGCCCGCGGCGCGAGGACGGTCACCCTGTCCGTGCAGTCCTGGGTGGGCGCGCAGTCCAACGTGGCCGTCGCCCAGTACCTCCTGGAGCACAAGCTCGGCTACCGCGTCGACACCGTCCAGGTCGACGAGGTGCCCGCCTGGGACGCGCTCAGCCAGGGCCGGGTCGACGCCCTCCTGGAGGACTGGGGCCACCCCGACCAGCAGAAGCGGTACGTCGAGGACAAGAAGACGATCGCGCGCGCCGGCGACCTCGGGGTGACCGGCCACATCGGCTGGTTCGTGCCGACGTACCTCGCCAAGCAGCACCCTGACATCACGAACTGGAAGAACCTCGACAAGTACTCCTCGCTGTTCCGCACCGCGGAGAGCGGCGGCAAGGGCCAGCTGATGGACGGCTCCCCGTCCTACGTCACCAACGACAAGGCCCTGGTGACCAACCTGAAACTGAACTACCAGGTCGTCTTCGCCGGTTCCGAGGCGGCGCAGATCACGCAGATGAAGCAGTTCGCCAAGGAGAAGAAGCCCTTCCTGACGTACTGGTACTCGCCCCAGTGGCTGTTCGAGAAGGTCCCCATGACGGAGGTGAAGCTGCCGCCGTACCAGGAGGGCTGCGACGCGGACGCGGCGAAGGTCGCCTGCGCCTACCCGCACACCCCGCTGCAGAAGTACCTCAACGCCGACTTCGCGCACTCCGGCGGCAAGGCCGCGGACTTCCTCAGGAAGTTCACGTGGACGACGGAGGACCAGAACGAGGTCTCCCTGATGATCGCCGAGCAGAAGCTGAGCCCGCAGGACGCGGCGCGGAAGTGGGTCGACAGCCACCCCTCCGTGTGGAAGAAGTGGCTGTCCTGACCGGACTCAGGGCAGCAGGCCGGCCGCGATCTCGCGCAGCGCGGCCGACGCCCGTCGCTGGAGTCCCGGACCGAACGTGATCCGGGTGGCCCCGAGTTCGCCGAGCGCGGCGGGCGAGGGGCCGTCCCCGTCCAGCCGGGCCAGCAGGTTCAGCGGGCCCTCGATCCCGGACCGCAGCAGGGGTGTCACGGCCGCCGGGGCGAGGATCGGGTACACGCAGTCGGCCCCCGCCGAGCGGTACAACGCGGCCCGCTCGATGGCCCGTTCGGGATCACCGTCGCCGTGGACGAAGACGTCGACACGGGCGTTGACGAACAGCCCGCCGGCGGCCGCGGACCGCACCTCGGCGAGGAACTCGGCGTGCTCGTGCGGGTCCTTGAGGACACCCCCGTCGGAGTCCTCCAGGTTGCAGCCGACGGCACCCGCCTCCAGCAGCCGCTCGACCAGCTCCTTCGGCGCGAGCCCGTAGCCGCCCTCGACGTCCGCCGACACCGGCACGTCCACCGCCCGCGTGATCCGGGCGATGGCCGCGAACATCTCGCCGGCCGGGGTGGCCCCGTCCTCGTAGCCGAGGGAGTCGGCCACGCCCGCGCTCGGCGTGGCCAGGGCCGGGAACCCGGCCGCCGCGAGGACCCGCGCACTGGCCGCGTCCCACGGCCCGGGCAGGACCAGCGGGTCGCCCTGGGCACGCCCCCGGTGCAGCGCGCGGAACTCGTCCACCGTGCTCATGTGCGGTGACCTCCCGGCTCGAAGCCGGCCTGTACCGCCCCGGCGGGTCCTGCGCTCACTTGTACTGCCCCGGCTGGTAGTGCCCCGGGGTCATGCGGGTGGTCACACCGAACCGGTTCCAGGCGTTGATCACCGTGATCGCGGCGATCAGCTGGGCGAGTTCGGCCTCCTCGAAGTGCCCCGCCGCCCGGTCGTACACCTCGTCCGGCACGAAGCCGTCCGTGAGGACGGTGACCGCCTCGGTCAGCTCGATCGCGGCCAGCTCCTTCTCGGTGTAGAAGTGCCGCGACTCCTGCCACGCGCTGAGCTGGATGATCCGCTCGACGCTCTCGCCCGCCGCGAGGGCGTCCTTGGTGTGCATGTCGAGGCAGAACGCGCAGTGGTTGACCTGCGAGGCGCGGATCTTCACCAGCTCGTACAGCTTCGGGTCCAGGCCCCGCTTGGCGGCGGAGTCCAGGCGGATCATCGCCTTGTAGACCTCGGGGGCGTGCTCGGCCCAGCGCAGTCGCGGTGCTTCTTCGGCGGCGTACTCGACGGATTCCTGTGCAGTGCTCATGCCTCGACCCTAGGAGCCGGGCAGCCCAGGAGTATGGTCCATTCCCATGGCGGATTCATGGGCCACTTTGGGTGTCGACCTGCACCTCGAACCGAGCGGGGCGAGTGGCCTGCGCAGGGGTCTGACCGACGCCCTGCGGGACGCGGTGCGCTCCGGCCGGCTCGCCCCCGGCACCCGGCTGCCGTCCTCCCGCTCCCTCGCCGCCGACCTCGGCATCGCCCGCAACACGGTCGCCGAGTCCTACGCCGACCTGGTGGCGGAGGGCTGGCTCACCGCCCGGCAGGGCTCCGGCACCCGGGTCGCGACCGGCGTGCCCGGTGGCACCGCGCCGCCCGCCGACGCCGGCCCGGCGCCCCGCCGCATCCCCGGCCGCCCGGCCCACGACCTCGTCCCCGGCACCCCGGACCTCGCCGCGTTCCCGCGTGCCCAGTGGCTCAAGGCCACCCGCCGGGCCCTGGCCACGGCCCCCTTCCACGCCCTCGGCTACGGCGACCCGCGCGGCCGGCCCGAACTGCGCACCGCCCTCGCCGACTACCTCGCCCGCGCCCGCGGCGTGCGCGCGGACCCCGGCACGATCCTGATCACCGCGGGCTTCTCGCACGCCCTGGACATCCTCGGCAGGGTGCTGCGGGCACGCGGGGCGCGGGCGGCGGCGGTGGAGTCGTACGGGCTGGACGTGCACCGGGAGCTGCTGCGGACGGCGGGTCTGGCCACGCCCGCGCTGCCGTACGACGAACTCGGCACGGACCCCGGTGCGGCGGGGGACGCGGGCGCGGTGCTGCTGACCCCCGCGCACCAGTTCCCCATGGGCTCACCCCTGCACCCCGACCGGCGGTCCGCCGTCGTGTCCTGGGCGAGACGCACCGGCGGGCTGGTCCTGGAGGACGACTACGACGGCGAGTTCCGCTACGACCGTCAGCCCGTCGGCGCGTTGCAGGGCCTCGCCCCCGACCGGGTCGTCTACCTCGGCACGGCCAGCAAGTCGCTCGCGCCCGGACTACGGCTGGGCTGGATGGTGCTGCCGCCGGACCTTGCGGCGGAGGCGGTCACGGCCAAGGGCCAGGCGGACAGCGTGGGGGTGCTGGAGCAGCTCACCCTCGCCGAGTTCCTCACCTCCGGCGCCTACGACCGGCATGTCCGCTCCTCCCGCCTGCGCTACCGGCGCCGACGGGACGCCCTCGCCGCCGCCGTGGCCGAGCGGGCGCCGCAGGTACGGGTCACCGGGATCGCCGCCGGGCTGCACGCGGTGCTGCGGCTGCCGCCGGGCACCGAGGAGTCGGTGGTGCAGGCCGCGGCCTGGCAGGGACTGGCCCTGCACGGCCTCGCCTTCCACCGGCACCCGCAGGCCGTCGCCGAGCCTGTGGACGCCCTGGTCGTCGGCTACGGCACGCCCCCGGACAGCGCGTGGGCGGGGGCGCTGGAGGCGCTGTGCCGGGTGCTGCCGTAAAGAAATGGGTGCCGCGGACCGGGGCGCGAGGCGCCGCGCGGCCGGCCACGAACGACCCGTGGCCGCCGGCCGGAACGGAAGCCCACCCCTCGGGCGGACCCGCTGCGCACAACTCGCGGCCACCGGACGGACGGCAGTCCCCACCAGCCTCAGGCGGCCGGCTCCTCCACCGGTGCCTCGCCGAACCGCGCCAGCAGCAACGCCCCCGCCACCGCCACCGCGAAGCCCAGCGTCGCCAGCCACGTCATGCCCTCCCGGGTGCGGTCGCCGAGCCAGATCACGCCCACCGCCGCCGGACCGAGGGTCTCGCCGATCACTATGCCGGCCGTGGCCGTCGTCACCGAGCCCCGTTGCAGGGCCGAGGTGAGCAGCAGGAACGCGGCGCCGCCACCGAGCAGCAGGGCGTACATCGCCGGGTTGGCCAGCAGGTCCACCGGCCGCAGCGAGTCGATCAGCCGTACCGCCACCTCCACCACCCCGAACCCGAACCCGGCGCCGAGCCCCAGCAGCAGCGCCCGGGTCCGGCCGGACAGCCGGCCGCCGATCCCGCCGAGCAGCAGCACGCCGACCGCCACCGCCACCATCGCGTAACCCAGCCAGTCCGGCGCGCTCCGGTCGCCCTCGGTGCCCGAGGCCAGGCCCAGCATGGCCAGGCCCGCGCACACCACCCCCACCGCGCTCCACTCCACCGCGCTCAGCCTGACCCGCAGCAGCCGCGCCGCCACCACCGCCGTCACCGCGAGGCTCGCCGCCAGCGCGGCGCCCACGGCGTAGATCGGCAGGGACCGCAGGGCCGCGATCTGGAGCAGGAAACCCAGCCCGTCCAGTGCCAGACCGGCGAGGTACCGCCACTGCCGCAGCGCCCGCAGCAGCAGCGCCGCGTCGCCGCCGCCACCCCCGCCGCCATCCCCGCCGGCGCCCGCCGCCCGCGCGGCCACCGCCTGCAACACCGTCGCCGTACCGAAACAGACCGCAGCGCCGAGAGCGCACACCATTCCAAAAAGCACGAAGTGACTCTAGGCGAGCGGGAGACCGCGGGGCCCCCTGCCCGTCGGTCTGACGCGGTCTCTAGGCTGGCCGTCGTACACGGCATCCGACGGGGGAGACACACGATGGCGCGAGCACGCGGGCAACTCCGTTCCGGCACGGTCGTCCTCGGCAGCGTCGGTCTGCTGGCCACCGCGCTCACCGCCTGCTCGTCCGATCCGGACAAGCGCTGCGTCGACCGCGACAGCTACCGCCTCGACAAGGGCTACAAGGTCGTCGCCGACAAGAGCTGCAAGACCACCGGCGGGTCCGGAACGTCGACGGGGAAGAAGAAGCCGGTGAAGAAGGGTCTGTCGAAGCAGCCCGACGGAGCCTGGTACTACGGGGGCAAGGAGCAGGGCGGCTGGGCCGACGGCGGCTCTTTCACCAAGTCCGGCGGGGGTTCGGGCGGCGGATCCTCGGACGACGACGACCACCACGGCGGAAGCGGGGTCCACCGCGGCGGCTTCGGCGGCGGCAAGGGCAGCTCCGGCGGCTGACCGGAGCACACACATGGAACGCCGTACCATCACCCCTCGTCCAGGCTGGCAGCGGACCGTCGAGGAGCAGGGGCTCGTCTATCCGCTCACCCGGCAGCCCGACGGTTCCCTGCGCCCCTACTGGGACGAGAGCGCCTACTACGTCTTCTCCCTGGACGAGGTCGAGGCGCTGGAGGAGACCGTCGAGGAGCTGCACCGCATGTGCCTCACGGCGGCCGGGCACATGGTGGCCGAGGACCGGCTCGCCGACCTCGGCATCACCGACCCGCGGGTGGCCGACGCGGTCACCGAGGCGTGGCGGCGCCGTGCCGAACTCCCCTCCGTCTACGGCCGTTTCGACCTGCGCTACGACGGCACGGGCCCGGCGAAGCTGCTGGAGTACAACGCCGACACCCCCACCTCGCTGGTTGAGGCCGCCTCCCCGCAGTGGTTCTGGATGGAGGAGCGTTTCCCCGGCGCGGACCAGTGGAACTCCCTGCACGAACGGCTCGTCGACGCCTGGCGCGCGCAGGCCGCCCTGCTGCCTGCCGGCAGCCCGCTGCACTTCGCCCACTCCGCCGCCGACGAACTCGGCGAGGACCTGATGACGGTCGCCTATCTGAAGGAGACCGCCGAGCAGGCCGGCCTCGCCACCGACTGGCTCGCCGTCGAGGAGATCGGCTGGGACACCCTCTCCGGCCGCTTCGTCGACAACCGGCTCCGCTTCATCCGCGGCATCTTCAAGCTCTACCCCTGGGAGTGGCTCACCACCGACGTCTTCGGCGGGCACGTCCTGGACACCCTGGACAACGGCGGTGGCACCGGCAGCACCCTGTGGATCGAGCCCGCCTGGAAGATGCTGCTCAGCAACAAGGCCCTGCTGGCGATCCTCTGGGAGCTGTACCCCGGGCACCCGAACCTCCTCCCCGCCTACCTGGACGGCCCCCGCGAGCTGGCCGAGTCGGCCGGCTACGTCGCCAAGCCCCTGCTCGGCCGCGAGGGCGAGGGCGTCACCGTGCACGAGCCGGGATCGCCGCCCGTCCTGCGTGACGAGCCCTGCTGCTACCAGCAGTTGGCCCCCCTGCCCGCCTTCGACGGCAACCACGTCGTCCTGGGCGCCTGGGTCGTCCGCGACGAGTCGGCCGGGCTCGGCATCCGCGAGTCCACGGGTCTGATCACGGACGAGTACGCCCGCTTCCTGCCGCATGTGATCCTCTAGCCGCCGGTCCGGTCCCCGAGCAGCCTCTCGACGGCCGCCCGTGCCCGGCCGGCGGGGGCGGGGTCGGCGTCGACGCCGGCCGTGACGATGGCTCCCTCGGCGAGCAGGTACACCGGTTCGGCCACCGGTACGCCGGTGGCGCGCACCCAGGCGGTGAGCTGGTCATGGAAGGCCCGCTTGTGGGACCGGACCTCGGCCAGGACCCGCTCGCAGGACGCGCCGAGTTCACCGTGGGCGTTGATCCAGGCGCAGCCGCGGAAGCCGGGCTCGGCGAACCACGCGGCGAGCCAGTCGAAGACCGCGAGCACCCGCTCGCGCGGGTCCGGGACGCTCTCCACGTGGGCGGTCAGGCTCGCGCGCCAGCGCCGGTCGCGCCGCCGGAGCACGGCGACCACGAGGTCCTCCTTGGTCGCGAAGAGCCGGTAGATCCGCTTCAGGGGCAGTCCGGACGCCTCCCGGACCCGGTCCATGCCGACCGCCTGGATGCCGTGCGCGTAGAAGAGCGTCTCCGCCGCGTCCAGGAGCGCTTCGCGGTCCAGGCGGTTCTGTTCCTCGGTGATCGGGGCGGGCATCCGTGGCTCCTTGACGACGAGAACGATCGTTCTCTACCTTAGTCGCATCGATGGAGAACGCTCGTTCTCGACCTCAGGAGGTCGCCGTGCCCGAAGGCCGCCCGCCCTACCCGCCGTTCACCCTGGAAACCGCCCGCCAGAAGGTGCAGGCGGCCGAGGACGCCTGGAACACCCGCGACCCCCACCGGGTCGCCCTGGCCTACACACCGGACTCCGTCTGGCGCAACCGCGACCGGTTCGTCACCGGCCGCGCGGAGATCGTCACCTTCCTGACCGAGAAGTGGCAGCGCGAACTGGACTACGCGCTGCGCAAGAGCCTCTGGGACTTCCACGGCGACCGCATCGCCGTCCGCTTCCAGTACGAGTGCCATGACTCCGCCGGCCAGTGGTGGCGCAGCTACGGCAACGAACTGTGGGAGTTCGACGAGCACGGCCTGATGCGCCGACGCGAGGCCAGCATCGACGACGTGCCCATCCGCGAGGCCGACCGGCGCATCTTCGGACCCCGGCCCGCCGACGAGCACGGCACCGACATCCCGCTGCGCTGATCACGCCCCGGCCAGCACCGCCCGCAGCTGCTCCACCCCCCACTCCAGGTCCTCCTCGCCGATCACCAGCGGCGGGCCGATCCGCACGGTCGACCCGTGGGTGTCCTTGACCAGGACCCCACGGGCCAGCAGCCGTTCGGAGATCTCCTGCCCGGTCCCGGCCGCCGGGGAGACGTCCACCCCGGCCCACAGCCCACGCCCCCGCACCGCCGTCACCCTGCCGGTGCCGGACAGGTCGCCCAGCAGCCGGTGCAGCCGCTCGCCCAGCCGGGCCGCCCGCTCCTGGTACTCGCCGGTCCGCAGCATCGCGATCACCTCCAGCGCCACCGCACAGGCCAGCGGATTCCCGCCGAACGTCGACCCGTGCTCACCCGGCCGGAAGACCCCGAGCACCGCCGCGCTCGACACCACCGCCGACACCGGCACGATGCCGCCGCCCAGCGCCTTGCCCAGGACGTACATGTCCGGCACCACGCCCTCGTGCTCGCACGCGAAGGTCCGGCCGGTACGGCCGAGGCCCGACTGCACCTCGTCGGCGACGAAGAGGACGTTCCGCTCGCGCGTCAGCTCCCGCACCCCCGCCAGATAACCGGCCGGCGGCACGATCACCCCGGACTCACCCTGGATCGGCTCCAGCAGCACCGCGACGGTGTTCTCCGTCAGCGCCTCCCGCATCGCCGTCAGATCGCCGTACGGCACGATCTGGAACCCCGGCGTGTAGGGCCCGAAGTCCGCCCGCGCCTCCGGATCCGTCGAGAAGCTGATCACCGTCGTCGTACGGCCGTGGAAGTTGCCGCCCGCCACCACGATCTTCGCCATCTCCGCGGGCACCCCCTTCACCCGGTACCCCCACTTCCGGGCCGTCTTCACCGCGCTCTCCACCGCCTCCGCTCCCGTGCTCGCCGGCAGCACCATCTCCATCCCGCACAACTCCGCCAGCTCGGCGCAGAAGGCGGCGAACCGGTCGTGGTAGAAGGCGCGGGAGGTCAGCGTCACCCGGTCCAGCTGCCGCCGGGCCGCCTCGACCAGCCGCCGGTTGCCGTGCCCGAAGTTCAGCGCCGAGTAACCGGCCAGCAGATCCAGATACCGCCGCCCCGCCACGTCCGTCAGCCACGCCCCCTCCCCGGTGGCGATCACCACCGGCAGCGGACGGTACGTGGGCGCGCAGTGCGCGTCGGCGGTGGCGATGAGGTCCGCAGCAGCGGTCACGGGTACTCCCGGAGACGACGGTGACCCCCTTCCCATCCTCGCTCGCGCGGTGGACGCGGCCCGTGACCGACATGCGGCTCCCCGCCGCGTGGCCGCGTCCGGCGCGCCGGGTAGGCTGACGTGCGGGCCGTGACTGGCGCGCTGGGATGGGACGGACCATCAGGGAGCGGCCCGAGCGGGAAGAGTGCCGTGCGCCTGGGCCGAACGTGAATGCTGCACGCACACCGTCCGGAGGTCCCCGATGCCCGAGAACGCCGCCCCTCTCTCCACCGAGTCCACCGCCTTCCGCGCCGCGCTCGACGTGATCCGTGCCGTCGAACCGCGCGTCGCCGACGCCATCGGCCAGGAGGTCGCCGACCAGCGCGAGATGCTCAAGCTGATCGCCTCCGAGAACTACGCCTCCCCAGCGACCCTGCTCGCCATGGGCAACTGGTTCAGCGACAAGTACGCCGAGGGCACCGTCGGCCGCCGCTTCTACGCCGGCTGCCGCAACGTCGACACCGTCGAGGCCCTCGCCGCCGAGCACGCCCGCGAGCTCTTCGGCGCCCGCCACGCCTACGTCCAGCCGCACTCCGGCATCGACGCCAACCTCGTCGCCTTCTGGGCCGTCCTCGCCGACCGCGTCGAGGCCCCCTTCCTGGAGAAGACCGGCGTCCGCCAGGTCAACGACCTCACCGAGGCCGACTGGGCCGAGCTGCGCCAGGCATTCGGCAACCAGCGCATGCTCGGCATGTCCCTGGACGCCGGCGGCCACCTCACCCACGGCTTCCGCCCGAACATCTCCGGCAAGATGTTCGACCAGCGCTCCTACGGCACCGACCCGGCCACCGGCCTCATCGACTACGAGGCCCTGCGCGCCCAGGCCCGCGACTTCAAGCCGCTGATCATCGTCGCCGGCTACTCCGCGTACCCCCGTCTGGTGAACTTCCGGATCATGCGCGAGATCGCCGACGAGGTCGGCGCCACCCTCATGGTCGACATGGCGCACTTCGCCGGCCTGGTCGCGGGCAAGGTCCTCACCGGCGACTTCGACCCGGTCCCGCACGCCCAGATCGTCACCACCACCACCCACAAGTCCCTGCGCGGCCCGCGCGGCGGCATGGTGCTGTGCGACGACTCCCTCAAGGACCAGGTCGACCGCGGCTGCCCGATGGTCCTCGGCGGGCCGCTCCCGCACGTCATGGCGGCCAAGGCCGTCGCCCTGGCCGAGGCCCGGCAGCCCGCCTTCCAGGGCTACGCCCAGCGCATCGTCGACAACTCCCGCGCCCTCGCCGAGGGCCTCATGCGCCGGGGCGCGACGCTCGTCACCGGCGGTACCGACAACCACCTCAACCTGATCGACGTCGCCTCGTCCTACGGCCTCACCGGCCGCCAGGCCGAGGCGGCCCTGCTCGACTCGGGCATCGTCACCAACCGCAACGCCATCCCGGCCGACCCGAACGGCGCCTGGTACACCTCCGGCATCCGCGTCGGCACCCCGGCCCTGACCACGCGTGGCCTGGGCACGGCCGAGATGGACGAGGTGGCGGCCCTGATCGACCGCGTCCTTTCCACCACCGAGCCGGGCACCACGAAGTCGGGCGCCCCGTCCAAGGCGGCCCACGTCCTGGACGAGAAGGTCGCGCGGGAGATCGCCCAGCGGGCCACGGACCTGGTCGCCGGATTCCCGCTGTACCCCGAAGTCGACCTCGGCTGACCGGTCCCCCCAGGGGCGGCCCGCCCAGGCGCGCGCTTGTGCTGGGGGCGGCCCGCCGAAGGGCGCGCTTCCGCCAGGGGCGGCCCGCCCAGGAGCGCGGGGAACTGCGCGAACGGCCCCCACCGGCCGGCAGACCCCCGCGCTCCGGGATCCCCCACCGTTCCCGGGCCGACCCCACCCGCGCCCTCTGCGAGAATGGTGGACATGGCCTCTGCTGACCGTCCTCGCGTGCTCTCCGGAATCCAGCCCACCGCCGGCTCGTTCCACCTCGGCAACTACCTCGGCGCCGTCCGCCAGTGGGTGGCCCTGCAGGAGTCACACGACGCGTTCTACATGGTCGTCGACCTGCACGCGATCACGGTCGCGCAGGACCCGAAGGAGCTGCGGGACAACACCCGGCTCGCCGCCGCCCAGCTGCTGGCCGCCGGCCTCGACCCGGACCGCTGCACCCTCTTCGTGCAGAGCCATGTCCCCGAGCACGCCCAGCTGGCCTGGGTCATGAACTGCCTCACCGGCTTCGGCGAGGCCGGCCGCATGACCCAGTTCAAGGACAAGGCCGCCAAGCAGGGCGCCGACCGGGCGTCCGTCGGCCTGTTCACGTACCCGATCCTCCAGGTCGCGGACATCCTGCTGTACCAGGCCCACGAGGTGCCCGTCGGCGAGGACCAGCGTCAGCACATCGAGCTGACCCGCGATCTCGCGGAGCGGTTCAACGGCCGGTTCGGCCAGACCTTCACCGTCCCCAAGCCGTACATCCTCAGGGAGACGGCGAAGATCTACGACCTCCAGGACCCGTCGATCAAGATGAGCAAGTCGGCGTCCACGCCGAAGGGCCTCATCAACCTCCTCGACGAGCCGAAGACCACGGCCAAGAAGGTCAAGAGCGCGGTCACCGACACCGACACGGTGATCCGCTTCGACACCGAGAGCAAGCCGGGCGTCTCCAACCTGCTCACCATCTACTCCACGCTCACCGGCAAGTCGATCGCCGAGCTGGAGCAGGACTACGAGGGCAAGATGTACGGCGCGCTCAAGACCGACCTCGCCGACATCATGGTCGAGTTCGTGACGCCGTTCCGGGAGCGCACCCGGCAGTACCTGGACGACTCCGAGACGCTGGACTCGATCCTGGCCAAGGGCGCGGAGAAGGCGCGCGCCGTCGCCGCCGAGACCCTCGCGCAGGCGTACGACCGCGTGGGCTTCCTCCCGGCCAAGCACTGAGGCGTACGACCGTACGGGTCCGCTCGGGCAGAGCGCTGCACATCACTTCCGCTGCGCCTGCCCACAGGACATCCGTGGCCGTACAGTCGATATCCGACGGCCGGGACGAGACGGCCGAGAAGACGACAGACGCGACGACAGGAGACGACGTGGGGACCGTAACGATCGGCGTGTCGATCGCGGTCCCGGAGCCTCACGGCAGCCTGCTCCAGGAGCGGCGCGCGGGCTTCGGCGACCCCGCGGCTCACGGAATCCCCACGCACGTCACGCTGTTGCCGCCGACCGAGGTCGACGAGGCCGACCTGCCGGCGATCGAGGCGCATCTCACCGGGGTCGCGGCGGCGGGCCGGCCGTTCCCGATGCGGCTGTCCGGCACCGGCACCTTCCGGCCCCTGTCGCCGGTGGTCTACGTGCGCGTCGTCCAGGGCGCCGAGGAGTGCGGCCGGCTTCAGCAGCGCATCCGGGACGCCTCCGGGCCGATGGCGCGCGAGCTGCAGTTCCCGTATCACCCGCATGTCACCGTCGCGCACGGCATCGACGACGCGGCGATGGACCGCGCCTTCGAGGAACTGGCGGGCTACGACGCAGAGTGGCCCTGCACCGGCTTCGCGCTGTACGAGCAGGGCGCCGACGGCGTCTGGCGCAAGCTGCGCGAGTACGCCTTCGGCGGGGCCGTCGTACCGCCGCAGCCCGGCCACGCCGACATGTGCGCTCCGCGGGTCGCGCCGTGATGTGCCCTCGTGCGGCCCGCGGCTCGTCCGGGCCGATCGCGCCCGCGGCACAGCCGCATGCCGGCGCGGCCCCCGCCCTCTGACGGGGCGCTAGACCGACAGCCGCCGGAACAGCGGCCGTGGCGCGTGCCGTAGTGCTGACATCAGCAGGCGGAGTCTGCCCGGTACCCAGACCGTCTCCGAGCGCCGGCGCAGGCCGAGTTCGACGGCCGTGGCGACCGCCTCCGGTGTGGTGGTGGGCGGTGTCGGCGGCCGTCCCGCGGTCCGCCGTGTCCGCACGAATCCGGGGCGTACGACCATGACGTGCACGCCGGTGCCGTGCAGGGCGTCGCCGAGGCCCTGGGCGAACACGTCGAGGCCGGCCTTGCTGGAGCCGTAGATGAAGTCGGCGCGGCGGGCGCGTTCGGCGGCGGCGGAGGACAGCACGACGATGGAGCCGTGCTCCTGGGCCTGGAGGGCCCGGCCGGCCACCAGCCCCGCCGAGACGGCCCCGGTGTAGTTGGTCTGCACGACCTGCACCGCGCGGACCGGGTCGCGTTCGTCGTGCGCCTGGTCGCCGAGGATGCCGAACGCGAGCAGCACCATGTCGACGGGGCCCTCGGCGAAGACCTTGCCGAGGGCGCTCTCATGGGACTCGGGGTCGAGCGCGTCGAAGGCGACGGTGCGGGCATCCGCGCCGAGCGCGCGCAGGCTCTCGGCGGCCTGTTCCAGGGCGAGGGAGGGGCGGCCGGCCAGCCACACCGTGCGGGTGCGGCGGGCGATCAGCCGGCGCGCGGTGGCCAGGGCGATCTCGGACGTGCCGCCGAGGACGAGCAACGACCGGGGCAGCGCGGTGGACGGTTCGGAGGCATCCTTCATGACAGCTGACCGTATAGCCCACATATGACCGTTCTGGCGAAGAAACGCGGTGTTGACGCTCCCGTGCAGCGGGCACAGTCGGATCATGGACTGGCTGAAGAAGCTCCCCGGCATCGGGCCGATCGTCATCCGGTTGGCAGCCACGCACGCGTGGCGGTCCTACGAGCGGCTGGACCGGGTGAAGTGGGCCCGGCTGGCCGCCGCCATGACGTTCGTCAGCTTCGTGGCGCTGTTCCCGCTGCTGACCGTGGCCGCCGCCGTCAGCGCCGCCACGCTCCGCCCCGACCGGCAGAAGACGGTCGAGCACAAGATCGCCGAGCAGTTCCCCGGCGTCGTCTCCAGCCGGCTGGACCTCACCTCGCTCGTCGACAACGCCGGGACCGTCGGTGTCATCGCGGGCGCGGTCCTGCTGTTCACGGGCATCGGCTGGGTCGGTCAGGTGCGGGACTGCCTGCGCTCGGTCTGGGAGCTGCCGGACCGCGAGGAGAACCCGCTGCTCACCAAGGCCAAGGACGCCGGCATTCTGCTCGGCCTCGGCGGCGCCCTGCTGCTCACCCTCGCCGCGTCCATCCTCGCCTCGGCCGCCGTCGGCCGGCTGTCCCGGGAGGTCGGGCTGGACGAACACAGCTGGGGCAGCGCGCTGCTGCGGATAGCCGCGTTCGTCGTCGCCGTACTCGCCGACTTCCTGGTCCTGCTCTACGTCCTGACCCTGCTGCCCGGGGTCGAGCCGCCGCGCCGCCGCCTGCTGGTCGCCGCGATGCTCGGCGCGATCGGCTTCGAACTGCTCAAACTGCTGCTCAGCGGCTACATCCAGGGCGTCGCCGCGAAAAGCATGTACGGCGCGTTCGGGGTCCCCGTGGCCCTGCTGCTGTGGATCAACTTCACCGCGAAACTCGTACTGTTCTGCGCCGCCTGGACGGCTACCCGGAGCAAGGAGGAGGAAGGGGTCGGCCTCAGGGACGCGTCCGACGGCGCATCAGGTCCGGCAGCGGCCACCGGCGGTTGACCAGGAACGCCCCGCCGCCGAGCAGCACCAGCACACCGCCCACGACGGCCAGGGCGATCCCGACGCCGCTGGATGCGGACCCGGCGGTGGCGCTCGCCGCCGGCTTCGACCCCGGCCCGCCGGTCCCGCCGGACGACGGCTGCGCGCCCTGCCCGGGGGACACGCCGGCGTCCGGCTGCGCGGTGGCCGACGAGGCGCTCCTCGGCGGGACCAGCTCGCCCACCGCGTTGACCTTGCCGATCGCCTGGAAACCCCAGTCGAACAGCTTCGCGGTCTCCTTGTAGACCTCGTTGTGCTCGGGCTTCTCCGGGTTCATCACCGTGACCAGCAGCACCTTGCCGCCCCGCTCGGCGACCCCGGTGAAGGTGGCGCCCGCGTGGCTGGTGTTGCCGTTCTTCACGCCCGCGATGCCCTGGTAGACGGGGACGTCGCTGTCGCCGCTCAGCAGCCGGTTGGTGTTCCGGATCTCGGCGGAGCCGAACTTCGCGCTCACGGTCGAGCAGTAGTCGCGGAAGTCCTTCTTCTGCAGTCCGGAACGGGCGAACAGCGTCAGGTCGTACGCCGACGACACCTGCCCCGGGGCGTCGTAGCCGTCGGGGGAGACCACGTACGTGTCCAGTGCCTGCAGTTCCTCGGCGTGGTCCTGCATGTCCTCGACGGTCTGCCGGACACCGCCGTTCATCGACGACAGCACGTGCACGGCGTCGTTGCCCGAGCGCAGGAAGACCCCGAGCCACAGGTCGTGGACCGAGTAGGTGCCGCCCTCCTTTATCCCCACCACGCTGGAGCCGGCGCCCACCCCCTTGAGGTCCGACGCAGCCACCTTGTACCGGGTGCTCGCGGGGAACCGGGGCAGCACGGTGTCCGCGAACAGCATCTTGAGCGTGCTCGCCGGGGGCAGCCGCCAGTGGGCGTTGTGCGCGGCCAGGACCTCGCCCGACTCGGCGTCGGAGACGATCCAGGAGCGGGCGGTCAGGTCCTTGGGCAGCACCGGGACGCCGGGGGCGAGGTTGACCTGGGTGCCCGGCTGCCCGAGCCGGGCACCGCCCAGCGTCGACATCAGGGCCGGGGGCGTGGCCGTCGGGCTCGTCGTGGGGGCCGGTGCCGGCGCGGCGAGGGCGGCGGGCGCGGTGACGGACAGGGAGAGCAGGGTGGCGGAGGTGACCAGCAGGGATCGCCGGCCGGGCTTCTTCGGTGCGGGCACGGTCGAGAACGTACCGGCACCACTGCGGGAAGTCCCGGCCGCCCCACCCCCGACCCGGCACCGGACGGAGGCGGGCGATACTGGGGACATGCTGTGCCCACCCGGGGGGCGACCCCCGGACCCCCGGCCGCTCGCGGGTGACCGGTGTCGTGCGGAAAGGTCCGTCCCTGTGAAACTCAGCCGCCCTGTCTCCTGGTTCCTGCTCGCTTTCGGGGTGTGGAGCTGGGTCATCTGGGTCACTTTCGTCAAGAATCTCGTCAAGGACGGCAGCGGGCTCGCCTTCGACGACGGTCACCCGACCGCGTACTTCTGGGTGCATCTGATGCTGGCGGTCGTTTCCTTCGTATTGGGGACGGTCATCGGGGTCATCGGGTTGCGCGGCCTGCGCGCACTGCGCCGGACGTCATAGCGGGGAGCTGCTGCGGCCGCCCTCCCACGGCTGTGCGGAAGCTGTGGAACCCGGCGGAAACCATGCCTGGGTAAGTTCTTCCACAACTGGTCAGAAAGCCCTTCCCCGCGGTGAAAACCGTGTGGTTAGGTGAGCCGCGTCACTCATGGGGAAGTGACCGATTCGTGCTGGGCCAGGGGTAGGGCCTCGACGGCCCCGGGGAGGGCACCACCGTGCGATCTGTTCGCATGCGGATTCTTCTGACGCTGCTCGTGCTCGCTGTCGTGGGGGTCGGCGCCTGGCAGCTGCTGCCGTCGCGGGGGAACGACAACAGGACCATCACCGTCGGTACGACGGACGCGGTCACCGCGCTCGACCCGGCCGGCGCCTACGACGCCGGCTCCTGGGCGCTGTTCAGCAATGTCTTCCAGTCGCTGCTGACGTTCGAGCCGGGCGGGGTCGAGCCGGTCCCGGACGCCGCGAAGAGCTGCGCGTTCGAGGGCAGCGGCCTGAAGACGTACCGGTGCACCCTGCGCTCCGGGATCACCTTCCCGAGCGGGCGCGCCATGACGGCCGAGGACGTGAAGTACTCCTTCGACCGGGTCAAGAAGATCAACTCCGATGTGGGCCCGGCGTCGCTGCTCGGCACGCTCGCCTCGGTGAGCGCCGACAACGAGCACACCGTCACCTTCCACCTGTCGTCCTCGGACGCCACCTTCCCGCTGAAGGTCGCCACGGGCGCCGGTGTGATCGTGGACAAGGACAAGTACCCGGCCGGCGCCCTGCGTACGGACACCGGCGTCGACGGCACCGGGCCGTACACGCTGACGGGGTACACCAAGGGCCGGAAGGCCGACCTCGCGCCGAACAAGCGCTACAGCGGGTACCTCAGCGGCACCGGCCGCCCGATCGAGCTGCGCTACTACACCGACTCCGAGAAGCTGGAGCGCGCGTGGAAGGGCCGGCAGATCGACGTCGCCACCCGGACCCTGCCACCGAACGTGCTCTCCGCGCTGAACCCGAGCGACCCGAGCCAGCGGGTCACCGACTCCGACAGCTCCGAGACCCGCAACCTGTACCTCAACACCCGCTCCCGCTCCCCGCTGCACGACGCGCGCGTGCGCCGGGCGCTGGCCTGGCTGGTCAACCGCGAGCAGCTCGCCGCGACGGTCTACCAGGACACGGTCGATCCGCTCTACTCGCTGATCCCGACCGGCATCATCGGCCACACCACCTCGTTCTTCGACAACTATCCCGAACCGAGCACACACAAGGCGCGGGAGCTGCTCACCGAGGCCGGGGTGAGCCTGCCGGTGCACGTCACCCTCGGCTACGGCCTCAACCGGGAGGCGAGCGCGGAGGAGGCCGCGGAGCTGAAGAAGCAGCTGGAGACCGGCGGCCTGTTCAAGGTGGACGTCAAGGGCTACGAGTGGACCGACTTCCAGAAGCGCTGGGCCGCCGGGAAGATGGACGCGTGGTCGGTCGGCTGGGTGGCCGACTATCCCGACCCGGACACCTTCGGCGCCGCGCTCGTCGGCACCGGTTCCGCCATGAGCACCGGCTACAGCAACAAGCTGGTCGACCATCTCATCCTGGACAGCCAGCAGTTCGCCGACCGCAGCAGGGCCGCGAAGGACTTCGAGGAGATCCAGCGGGACGTCGCCCAGGACGTTCCGCTGATCCCGCTGTGGCAGCGCAAGGAGTACGTGGTCAGCATCGAGGACGTCGGCGGCGCCCAGTACCTGGTGGACGGCACGGGCGTGTTCCGGCTGTGGCGGCTGGGGTGGATCTGACGGGTCCGCCCGTCCCGCAGGGAGTCCCTCACCGAACGGACGTACGCTGCGGCAGGGTCACCGTCACCGCGAGCCCCTCGCCGGGCGCCGTCCGCACGGCCACCTCGCCCCCGTGCGCGTGCACCACGCCCTGCACGATGGCCAGGCCCAGCCCGCTGCCCGCGCCGCCACCGGCCCGGAAGAACCGGTCGAAGACGCGGGTGGCGTCCTCCTCGGCCAGCCCCGGCCCCTCGTCGGCCACGCACAGCCGCAGCACCCCCTCCGCACGCTCCGCGCCCAGCCGCACCGGCACATCGGCGGGCGTGTGCGTGCGGACGTTGGCCAGCAGGTTGCCCAGCACCTGGCGCAGCCCCGACTCGTCGGCGCGCACCAGCAGCACCCCGTCCGCCGCCACGGTGACCGGCCGGTCCGGCTGCTGCACCCGGAGGTCCTCGGCGGCCTCCCGTACCAGCCGGCTGATGTCGACGTCCCGCAGGCGAAGTTCGGGCCGCTGGTCGAGACGGGCGAGGGTGAGCAGCTCGTCGACGAGCCGGCCCATGCGATCGGCCTCGGCGTTCATCCGGTCCCAGGCGCGCCGGCGCTCGCCGGGCTCGCTCAGCATGCCCTTGTCGTACAGCTGGAGGTAGCCGCGTATCGCCGCGAGCGGGGTGCGCAGCTCGTGCGAGGCGTCGGCGACGAAGCGGCGCAGCTGGGCCGCGGTGCGCTCGCGGGTGCGGTACGCGGACTCCACCTGGTGGAGCATGGAGTTCAGGGCCAGCCGCAGCTGCTCGACCTCCTGCGTCGGATAGTGGCTGGAGGGCACGCGCCGGGTGAGGTCGCCCTCGGCGATGGCGGACGAGGTCTCCACCATGTCCTCCAGTGGCCTCAGCCGGCGCCGGACGCTGAACATGGTCAGGCAGCACAGCAGCGCGAGCAGCAGGGTGCCGACGGCCAGGTCGAGCTTGAGGGCCTTGGCTATGCCGTTGTCCAGGGCCTCGGTGGAGATGGCCACCAGGATGTACGGGCCGTCGGCGAGGCGGGTCGCGGTCACGCGGTAGGTGGCGCCGTGCACGGTGACGTCGTGCGGGGCCGGGTCCGTGGTGAGGGCGCGCGGGCCGGCGGCGGCGGCAGCGAGGGAACGCTGGGCTTCGGTGGGCTGGATACCGAACAGGGCGAGCGGCTCCCCGCGGGCATCCACGGCGGTGAAGATCGAGTCCGGGGTGGGCTGCTGGTTCATGTGCCGGGGCGCGATGCGGTCCCGGACGAAGTCCAGCACGCGCAGCGAGTCGACCTGTTGCAGGGTGAGCCCCGAACTTCCTATCGAGTCGCGCGTCTTGGTCAGTTCGGTGTCGATCTGGCCGACCAGGTAGTGCCGCATCCCCATCAGACTCACCGCGGTCGCGACCACGATGCCGATGGCGAGCAGTCCGACGTTGGCCAGGGTGAGCTGGCCGCGCAGGGAGTGCACCCCGCGCCTGATGCGTGGCCTCATGCGAGCCCGTATCCGACCCCTCGCCGGGTGGTGATCACCGGCGAGCCCAGGGTGTCGAGCTTGCGCCGCAGATAGCTGATGTACGTCTCCACGACGGTCGACTCCGACGGGGCGTGTTCGTACTGCCATACGTGGCGCAGCAGTTGCTCCTTCGGCACGATCCGGCCGCCGTTGCGCACCAGGAACCGCAGCAGCGCGTACTCGGTGGGGGTCAGCTCGACGGTGCGGCCCGCGCGGTGCACCGAGTACGTCGTCTCGTCCAGCTCCAGATCGCCGTATCTGAGGGGCGGGCGCTCGGGGATGACGTCGTCGGGGCGGGTGCGGCGCAGCACGGCGCCGATCCGGGCGACGACCACGTCGATGTCGAACGGCTTGGTGATGTAGTCGTCGCCGAAGCCGAGGGCGCCGACTATCTCGGAGGGGGAGTCGCGCGCGGTGAGGAACACCAGTGCCAGATCCGGCTGGCGGACGCGCAGTTCGCGGCCCAGGGCGCGGCCGTCGCCGTCCGGCAGCATGACGTCGAGCAGGGCGGCGTCGGGCCGCGTGCGCTCGAAGAGCGCGAGGGCCTCGCGTACGCCGCCCGCGGTCATCACCTCGAAGCGGTGGTAGCGCAGGGCGATGGCGAGGACGTCCGCGATGCTCTCCTCGTCCTCCACGACCAGCACGGTTCCCAGAGCCGTCATGCCCCCAGTATCGGCCGGGTCGCCCACGACGGGGCCGGAACGAGCTTTGGAGTTCCTTGAGAGTCATGCGTGACAGGTGCCCACGCGCGCCTGCGGATGCCGATCCTGGAGCCCAGGGCCTCGAGGGACCGGCCGAAGAAGTACCGACCTCTTAAGGAGAGTTGAGCGTGACGACATGGACACGGTGGTGCTACCGGCACCGGTTGGTGGTCCTGTTGTTGTGGGTGGGGGCACTGCTCGGCCTGGGCTTCGCGGCCTCGGCGGCGGGCACGGACTACGCGAACGTCTTCTCCCTCCCGAACACGGACTCCAAGCAGGCGTACGACCTGATGGAGAAGGCTTTCCCGCAGAGCGCGGGCGACACCGACACGGTGGTGTGGAAGACCGACGGCGGATCGGTGCGTGACGCGCGGGTGAAGTCCCGCATCCAGCCCGCGCTGGACGAGATCGCGAAGATGAAGGGCGTCGGCGAGGTCGCCGGCCCCTACACCGGCGCCCAGGGGGCGGCACAGATCAGCCGGGACGGGCGGATCGCCTACGCCCGGGTCACGTTCACCGAGCGGGCCGAAACCGTACCCAAGGACCTGATCCAGGACGTCGTCGACACCGCGCAGGGCGCCGAACGCGGGGGCCTGGAGGTCGATCTGGGTGGCCCGGCCATCCAGCGGGTGCAGGAGCCGCCCCAGGGCCTGTCGGAGATGGTCGGCGTTCTCGCCGCGGCCGTCGTGCTGTTCCTGGCGTTCGGCTCGTTCCTCGCGATGCTGCTGCCGATCGGGATCGCCGTCTTCGGCGTCGGCATGGGCATGTTCTCCGTACAGCTGCTCAGCCACACCACCGAGATCCCGGATCTGGCGCCGCTGCTGTCCTCCCTGATCGGTCTCGGCGTCGGCATCGACTACGCGCTGTTCATCGTCACCCGGCACCGGCGCGGCATCCTGCGGGGCATGGACCCCGAGGAGTCGGTGGTCAACGCCCTCAACACCTCGGGGCGTGCGGTGCTGTTCGCGGGCGGCACGGTGTGCATCGCGCTCGCCGGCATGCTGGTGACGAACCTGCGCTTCCTGGACGGCGTGGTCATCGGCACCTCGCTCACGGTCGTGCTCAGCGTCCTCGCGGCGACCACCCTGCTGCCGGCCCTGCTGGGCTTCTACGGCCCACGCGTGCTCAGCCGCAAGCAGCGCCGCCGGCTCGCCGAGAACGGCCCCGAGCGGGAGCGGGCGAGCGGTCCCGCGGCCCGCTGGTCGGCGCGCGTGCAGCAGCGCCCCCGTACGATCGCGGCGCTCGCCCTCGTCGTAATGGCCGTGCTCGCCCTGCCGGTGCTGTCCCTGCGCCTCGGTGCGTCGGACCAGGGCAACGACGACGCGTCCCTGACGACCCGCAAGGCGTACGACCTGCTCGCCGAGGGCTTCGGGCCGGGCTTCAACGGCCCGCTTCAGGTGGTGGTCGCCGACGGGGACGCGACCGCCCTGGTGAAGGACATCCAGGCGACCGAGGGGGTCGCCCAGGTCGGCGCGCTGCCCGCGCGCGGGGGCGTGACGGTCGTGCAGGTGGTGCCGAAGACGTCACCGCAGGCGAAGGAGACCGACGACCTCATCGACACCCTGCGGGACGAGGTGATCCCGGCGGCGAAGGTGCAGGCCCACGTCGGCGGTGACACCGCGCTCTACAAGGACTTCGCGTCCGTCACCGGCCAGCGCCTGCCCTACTTCATCGCGACGATCATCGGCCTCGGCTTCGTGCTCCTGCTGATCGCCTTCCGCTCCCTGGTGGTCCCGCTGACGGCCGCCGTGATGAACCTGGTCGCGGCGGCGGCCTCCTTCGGTGTCCTGGTCGCGGTCTTCCAGTGGGGCTGGGGCCTGGATCTGCTGGGCCTCGGCAAGGAGGGCCCGATCAACGCCTTCCTGCCGGTCATCATGCTGTCCCTGCTCTTCGGCCTGTCCATGGACTACCAGGTGTTCCTGGTCAGCCGGATGCACGAGGAGTGGGTGCACACGAAGGACAACGCGCGCGCGGTCCGCGTCGGCCTCGCCGAGACCAGCCGCGTGATCAACTCGGCGGCCCTGATCATGGTCTGCGTGTTCATGGCCTTCGTGCTCAGCGGCGACCCGGGCGGGGCGATGGCGGGCGTGGGCCTGGCGGCGGCGGTCGCGCTCGACGCGTTCATCCTGCGTACGGCACTGGTGCCGGCCGCCATGCACCTGCTGGGGAAGTCCAACTGGTGGCTGCCGGGATGGCTGGAGAAGCGGCTGCCGCACCTCGCGGTGGAGCCCAAGGAGGCGGAAGCGGGGGCCGTACCTGCGCAGAACCCCGCTTCGGTGGCCCACGGCTACGTCCGCACGGCCGACGACGAGCCGGCGGAGACGTGGCGGTGACCCTGCCGGCCGGGGGCGGGCGCCGGCCGGACCGCGGGAGGCCACCGGCGCACGATCGGTACCTCGTGCCGGTGCCGGTGCCGGTGCCGGCACCGGGCTCGCGTCGACGCCGAGGGTGACTTCGGCGCCGACGGACCCGGACAGCGCGCCGATCTCACCGGGGCCGTGGACGCGGCGGTTCGCGTACTCGTCCCCGGTGGGTCCGGCGCCCCGGCGCTTGCCGTCCGCGGCAGCGCGGGCAGCCAGGACCCGCGGTGTCCCGTCCGGACCCCTTCACGCGGAAGTGGTCACTCGACCTGCCGCTCCCGGCCCGCCGGATCCGGCAGTGCCTTCGTCATCCCCGGCAGGAAGTCCGTGAACAGTTCGTGGACCTCCATGACCAGCGGGCGCAGGACGCGGAAGCGGGCCAGGGAGACACCGCGGGCGGTCAGCCGGGCCCCGCGCCGGGCCAGCCGGTAGCTGCGCTCCCGCCCCTCCGTCCGGTCGAAGATCCAGTACAGGACCAGGCCCATCTGGGAGAGCCACATCAACTCCGGAAGGACCTCCCGCAGTTCGGGAGCCACCTTGGACTTGGAGCCGGCCAGCACCTCCCGGTGCACGCTGATGGCCTGTTCGCGCGCGTGCTCGCTCTCCGGCGAGAACGGGCTGAGCGGGCTGTCGGGGTCGGCGGCGTTCTTGAAGAACTGGACCGCGAACTCGTGGTACGGCCGCGCGATGTCCAGCCAGGCGGTCAGCACGCCCGCGAGCCGCTCCTCCAGGTCGGTCTCCCGGTCCAGCACTTCGCGGACCGCCGCCTGGTGCTCGGCGGCGATCCGGTCGTAGAACCCCTGGATCAGGTGTTCTTTGCCCTCGAAGTAGTAGTAGGCGTTGCCCACGGAGACCCCGGCCTCCTTGGCGATGGCCCGCATCGTCGTCTTGTCGTACCCGCCCTCCTGGAACAACCGCATCGCGGTCTCCAGGATCAGCGCGCGGGTCTGCTCGGACTTGCTGCTCTGGGGGCCGGCCGCCTCGGGGCCGTCGTTCTTCGCGGGCACGGTAGGAGAGCCTAACGAGTGGCGGCGGCGCCTGAGCGGGACGGCGGCTCGTAGCTCCAGCCGGTACCCGGGTGGTACGACCAGCCGTCGGGCCGCCGCCGGATCAGGTGGAGCACGTACACGTTGCCCAGGTGCATCACGCCGAGCACCGGCAGGACCGCGCCCAGCCTGGCCGACAGGGCCTTGAAGACGCCGCGAGTGTCCTCGATCGTCTCGTCGCCGCTCGGGTACAGCGCCACGAAGCCGAGGTCGGCGAGGTTGAGGCCGTGTTCAACGGGGTTGCGGGTTCAGCTTCTGCGGCCCAGTGCCGGGCGTTTGGTGTAGTCCGTGAAGCCCAGGACGTTCCCCCAGGGGTCGGCGATCTCCACGGTCCAGCCGGTGACCGCCTGGGTCAGCTCGTCCAGGGGCTCGATGCCGGCGGCGGCCAGCTCCCGTGCCGCCGCACGCGCGTCCGGCACCTCCAGCCAGACCCGCGGCGCGGGCCAGTGCGGCGGCCGGTGCCCCAGCCCCTCCTCGGCGCGCAGCAGGATGCCGGGCGTCTCCCCGCCGACCCTCAGCTGCGCGATCCCGGCCTCGTCGAACCGGAACCCCACGGTGAACCCGGCTCGTCGGTAGAAGGCGACGGCCTCGCCGAGGTCACCGACGGGGAGCAGCACGTGGTCGAAACCGAGCAGTTCGTACGACTCTTCGTCTGACATGTCGTCAGATTAGGAGCCCTTCTCCCCGGATGCGAGGAGCCCCACCGGAGCGGACCGCGGCGGGGCTCCGGCGCGGACCCGTCACCCGGAGGCGGGGCATATGCCCGAGGGCCCCGTGTCCAGTGGAGACGGGGCCCTCGGATCGACCTGGAAGGTCAGTAGCGGCGCGTGATCAGCGCGCGCTTCACTTCCTGGATCGCCTTCGTGACCTCGATACCGCGCGGGCAGGCGTCCGTGCAGTTGAAGGTCGTACGGCAGCGCCATACGCCGTCGCGGTCGTTCAGGATCTCCAGGCGCTGCTCGCCCGCCTCGTCACGCGAGTCGAAGATGAAGCGGTGGGCGTTCACGATCGCGGCCGGACCGAAGTACTGGCCGTCGTTCCAGAACACCGGGCAGGACGACGTGCACGCGGCGCACAGGATGCACTTGGTGGTGTCGTCGAAGCGCTCGCGGTCCTCGGCCGACTGCAGCCGCTCGCGGGTCGGCTCGTTGGTGTCGTTCGTGACCAGGAACGGCATGACGTCCCGGTACGCCTGGAAGAACGGCTCCATGTCCACGACCAGGTCCTTCAGGACCGTCAGGCCCTTTATGGGCTCGACCGTGATCGGCTTCTCGGGGTTGATGTCCTTGATCAGCGTCTTGCAGGCAAGACGGTTCTTGCCGTTGATCCGCATCGCGTCCGAGCCGCAGATGCCGTGCGCGCACGAGCGGCGGAAGGTGAGGGTGCCGTCGATGTCCCACTTGATCTTGTGGAGGCCGTCGAGGACCCGCTCCTTGGGGTCGATCTCCAGCTGGAAGTCTTCCCAGACGGCCTCCGCCGAGACCTCCGGGTTGAACCGGCGGATGCGGAAGGTGACCGTGATGTACGGGGAGTCGGCGAAGCCGGGCTCGGGCTGGCCGGCCGCGTCCGCCTTGTCCAGAACAGGGGTAGCCATCAGTACTTACGCTCCATCGGCTGGTAGCGGGTCTGGACGACCGGCTTGTAGTCGAGACGGACGGTTTCCGAGCCGTCGGCGCCGACCTCGCGGTACGCCATGGTGTGGCGCATGAAGTTGACGTCGTCGCGGTTCGGGTAGTCCTCGCGGTAGTGACCGCCGCGGGACTCCTTGCGGGCCAGCGCCGAGACGGCCATGACCTCGGCCAGGTCCAGCAGGTTGCCCAGCTCGATGGCCTCCAGCAGGTCCGTGTTGAACCGCTTGCCCTTGTCCTGGATCGCCACGTTCTTGTAGCGCTCGCGCAGCTCGGCGATCTTCTCGACGGCCGTCTTGATCGTCTGCTCGGTGCGGAACACCATGACGTTGGCGTCCATGGTCTCCTGCAGCTCGCGGCGCAGGGTCGCCACCCGCTCGCTGCCGGTGGAGGTGCGCAGCCGCTCGATCTGCTCGACGACGAACGCCTCCGGGGCCTCCGGCAGCTCGACGTAGTCGGCCTTCGCGGAGTACTCGGCGGCGGCGATGCCCGCGCGGCGGCCGAAGACGTTGATGTCCAGCAGCGAGTTGGTGCCGAGGCGGTTGGCGCCGTGCACCGACACGCAGGCGACCTCGCCGGCCGCGTACAGACCCGGGACGACGGTGGTGTTGTCCGCCAGGACCTCACCCTCGACGTTGGTCGGGATGCCGCCCATGGCGTAGTGCGCGGTCGGCTGGATCGGGATCGGGTCCGTGTAGGGCTCGATGCCGAGGTACGTCCGCGCGAACTCGGTGATGTCCGGGAGCTTGGCGTCCAGCTGCTCCGGCGGGAGGTGGGTGAGGTCCAGGTAGACGTGGTCGCCCTCGGGACCGCAGCCGCGGCCCTCCCGGATCTCCGTGTAGATGGAGCGGGACACGACGTCACGGGACGCCAGGTCCTTCATGACGGGAGCGTACTTCTCCATGAAGCGCTCGCCGTCCTTGTTGCGCAGGATGCCGCCCTCACCGCGGGCGCCCTCGGTGAGCAGGATGCCCATGCGCCAGATGCCGGTCGGGTGGAACTGGAAGAACTCCATGTCCTCCAGCGGCAGCCCCCGGCGGTAGACGGCGGCCTGGCCGTCACCGGTCAGCGTGTGCGCGTTCGACGTCACCTTGAAGAACTTGCCGGTGCCGCCGGAGGCGTAGATGACCGCCTTGGCCTGGAAGACGTGGATCTCACCGGTCGCCAGCTCGTACGCCACGACACCGGCCGACTTCTTGACGCCGTCGACCTCGGTGATCAGCTGGTCCAGGACGTAGAACTCGTTGAAGAACTCCACGCCCTCCTTGACGCAGTTCTGGTACAGCGTCTGGAGGATCATGTGGCCGGTGCGGTCCGCGGCGTAGCAGGACCGGCGGACCGGTGCCTCGCCGTGGTTGCGGGAGTGACCGCCGAAGCGGCGCTGGTCGATGGTGCCGTTGGGCGTCCGGTTGAACGGCAGGCCCATCTTCTCCAGGTCGAGGACAGCGTCGATGGCCTCCTTCGCCAGGATCTCGGCGGCGTCCTGGTCGACCAGGTAGTCACCGCCCTTGACCGTGTCGAAGGTGTGCCACTCCCAGTTGTCCTCCTCCACGTTCGCCAGCGCGGCGGCCATGCCGCCCTGCGCGGCGCCCGTGTGGGAGCGGGTGGGGTAGAGCTTGGTCAGCACGGCGGTGCGGCTGCGCTTCGTCGCCTCGATGGCGGCGCGCATGCCCGCGCCGCCGGCGCCGACGATGACGGTGTCGTACTTGTGGATCTTCATGTTTCTCGCAGCCCCGTGCCTAGCGGATGTTCGGGTCGAAGGTGAAGATCACCAGCGTGCCCAGCAGGATGGTGAACACCGTGGCGGTGTAGAGCAGCGCCTTCAGCCACAGGCGGCTGTTCGGGCGCTCCGCGTAGTCGTTGATGATCGTGCGCAGGCCGTTGGAGCCGTGCAGCATCGCCAGCCACAGCATCACCAGGTCCCAGACCTGCCAGAACGGGGACGCCCAGCGGCCGGCCACGAAGGCGAAGCCGATCTTGGAGACGCCGCCGTCCAGGAAGAGCTGGATCAGCAGGTGGCCGAGGACGAGGACCACCAGCACGATGCCGGACAGGCGCATGAACAGCCAGGCCGCCATCTCGAAGTTGCCCCGCGTGGACTTCGGGGACTTCTTGGTGCGCTTGCGCGGCGCCTCGATCAGCGGGGCCGGATTGTCGACGGTGTAGACGGGGGCGCCCTCCACGGGGCCGACTCCGGACGCGGCGGTTTCCGTCGTGACTGAGTTGTTCGACATTGGTGGCGTCAGCTCCCCACGAGGACACGGTAGGCGTGGCCCAGCAGCGGGATGACCGAGCAGAGCATCAGCACGGCCCAGACGACGCCGACGACCCAGAACATCTGCTTCTGGTAGCGCGGGCCCTTCGACCAGAAGTCGACGGCGATGACGCGCAGACCGTTGAGCGCGTGGAAGAGGATGGCGGCGACGAGGCCGTACTCCAGCAGCGCGACGATCGGCGTCTTGTACGTGGCTACGACCTTGTCGTAGTCCTCGGGGGAGACCCGCACGAGTGCGGTGTCAAGGACGTGAACGAACAGGAAGAAGAAGATGAGGACGCCGGTGACTCGGTGAGCCACCCAGGACCACATTCCTTCCCGGCCGCGGTACAGCGTTCCAGCCGGCACGGAAGAACCCTCCGGGAGCGGGGACTAGGGCCGTGCCGCCACGCGTAAGCAAAATGGATGCGCACTGTCGGTCGGGCCCGGCCGGGTACGGTCCACCGGCCCTATGCATCGTAGCGAGGCGCTGCGCTGTGGTTTACGGGGGGCCTACCTGTGTGATCGAAGTGGCACGCGGTTGGGCTAGCCGCGGCGCCCTCCTGGGCGAGATGTCCCGTTATCTGCCGGGTGCGGGTGCGTTGTGACTGGTCGTGTGGTTCCTCGCGCCGCTCAGCAGGCCCAGGAGCCGGCCTCGTGCCAGGCGGCGCAGTTCCTCCGCCGCCGTCACCCGCTCCTCCTCGCGATCGTTTGCCAATCGTGACCGGATGGCCTCCAGGATGCGGTCGATGATCTCGTCCCGCGGGACGCCACCCAGCGAGATGACGAACGCGTGTCCGAATCTGGCCTCGTACGCGGCGTGCGCCGCGCCGAGGGCCATGTGAGCCGCCGAGTAGGTGTCCTCGGGAAGCTCGGGCAGCGACTCGCCCGCCAGGGCCTCCCCCAGATCGGCCGGTGAGAGGTCGTACGCCGCCTCGTCCGCCGCCGCCAGCAGTGCCTCCGGATCCGGATACGGACGGTGGTCCGCGATCCGGTCGGCCCAGCGCTGGCTGTGCAGGCAGTGCAGCAGAAGGGTGCGCGCCTCGTCGGCGGGAGCGGTGTTGAAGGCGTCGAGAGGCGTGGGGAGATACGGCAGATGGTGGGCGGGCAGCGTGGGTCCTCGCGTCACATGTGGTGTGGCAGGGGATGCTGTGAAAGGTGTGTCGTCAGGTTATCGAGAGTGGTCATGCTGTGTCCGAGGGATACCTGATTTTCACTCGAACGGGAGAGTTTCGCTTCGTTCAAGTGACCGCTGGGTCGGTGAGGGGTCGTACGTTGGCATGGTGACCCAGCACAGGCGCCGGGATTCGGCGCGGCAGGTGATACGGAAGCGGGCCGTGGTGGCCGCCGCCTTCGTCGGGACGATCGCGCTCGGCGCGGGCGTCGGCGTATGGGCCTCGGCGGACGGGAGCGGCGGGGCGGAGGGGAGCGCCCGGCACTCGTCGTCCGGCCGGGTCTCCGGCGCCGACCCGGCGGAACCGGGCGCGCCCTCGGCCAGTCCCCGTCCGAGCCGGTCGTATCCGCTGTCCCAGGCACCGCGCACGATCCCCGCGGTGCGCTCCCACACCCCGGCGCGCGGGCCCGGCTGGCAGCCGCGGAGCGGTGAGCGGGTGGTCGTGAGCGACGCCGGGCTGGCCGACGAGGGGCGACTGGTGGCCGGGGAGCTGGGGCTGACCTACGCGGGACGGACGGACGACGTGCGGGCGGGCGATGTGCGGCTCGCGCTCGGCGGGAGCGGGAACCGGGAGTCGTACACGATGACCGTCCGGGGCGGGCGGGTCGACATCAGCGGGCCCGGCGAGGCGGGCGTCTTCTACGGCACCCGCACCCTGAAGCAGGAGGTCCACGGCGGGGGCACGGCCCCGGAGGGCGTCGTACGGGACGAGCCGGCCAAGCCGGTGCGCGGGTTCATGCTGGACATCGCGCGCAAACCGTACAGCGAGTCCTGGATCGAGGACCGGATACGTGAGCTGGGCGACCTGAAGTTCAACGAGCTGGGCCTGCACTTCTCCGACGACCAGGCATTCCGGATCGAGTCCCGCACCCACCCCGAGATCGTCTCGCCGGACCATCTGACCAAGGCGCAGGTCAGGAAGATCGTGGAGCTGGCGAACAGCCGGCACATCACCGTCGTGCCCGAGATCGACTCACCGGGGCACCTGGGTGCCGTCATCGCCGCCCACCCCGACCTCCAGCTGCGCAACGTGAACGGGGTGGCGACCCGGGGTGCGATCGACATCTCCAAGCCCGTCTCCGCGAAGATCGTCGACGATCTCCTGAACGAGTACGCCGGGCTCTTCACCGGCGGCCAGTGGAACCTCGGCGGCGACGAGTACCAGGCGCTGACGGTGCGCGACCCGCAGGGCTCCTATCCCCGGCTGGCCGCCGCCGCCCGGCAGCGGTACGGCTCCGGCGGCACCGTCGCCGACCTGGCCACCGGCTGGCTGAACGACCGCGCCGACACCGTCCGCGCCCACGGCAGGACGATGCGGGCGTGGAACGACGGCTTCTTGCGGGGCACCTCCGTGCAGCCCGCCAAGGACCTCCAGGCCGCCTACTGGACCGGCAAGGAGATCGGCGCCCGGCCGCCGGCGGAGTACCTGAGCGCCGGACGGAAGGTCATCAACTACAACGACGAGTTCCTCTACTACGTCCTCGGGCAGCCGCAGACGTTCGTGTACCCGACGGGGCAGCGCATCTACGAGCAGTGGAACCCGCGGGTGGTGCGCGGCACGACCGCCGTACCCGCGCGCTACGACGGGCAGATCCTCGGCGGGACGTTCGCGGTGTGGGGCGACTTCCCCCATGCGCAGACGCAGGACCAGGTCGCCGCCGGTGTGCGGATGCCGCTGCGGGCCACCGTGCAGAGGTTGTGGAACCCGGGCAAGCCCACGCTGTCCTGGGCCGACTTCCAGAAGCTGGCGAACCGGCTGGGCTGAGAACCGGACGGACGCGGGGCGCACTCGACCGTATGTTCGGGTGCTCGCGCGTCCGGTTCGGGGAGAGCCGCCCGCCCTCGCCCGGGCCCGCGCCCACCCGTGCCCGCGCCGCTGTACGCCGCCCCGCCCGGCCCGGGCTCGACATCGCGGCGGCCGTCCTCGCCGTCGTGGTGGTCGTCCGCCTGACCCGCATGCGGGAACGCAAGGTCCGCTCCGACGAGCTGCCGACGCCCGCCCATGGCTGAAAACTCGTGGCTGTGACACTCCCGCGCCGTCGCACGCAGTAAGGGGAAGTGCGGGCTCCGTACCGGTCGGCGCCCTGGCGAGGGAGGCATTCATGAGCCTGGTGGACCTGATCGCACAGGCCGACGAACGCGGACTGGCCGCCAGCGGGTTGGCTTGTTTGGATCGGTGTCTGCCGCTGCTCGGCGGCGACGACGAGCTGCTGCGCCCCCTGTGGGCGAGCCTCGCCGACGGCTCCGACTGGGCCGGCGGCCTGACCGTGGCCCGCGCCGCGCTCGGCTCCGCGGAGCCCGCCGACGACGAGGCCGTGCGGCTCACCCGCCGCATGCTGGAGTCGGCTCCGGCCGGGCGCACCACCGCCGCGGTACGGCCCTGGGCCGACGCCTGCTCGGTCGCCTCGCTGCGCGTCCACCGCCTCCTCGACCCCGCCGCCGACGGCAGCCCGGCCCCGGACGGCCTGGACGCCGGGCGCGCGGGGGACACGGCGGAGCTGCCCCCGCTCGTCGCCGCCGAGCTGCGCCGGCAGGCCGCGGTCCTGGAACTCCTGGCGGGTCATGGCGCGCAGGGGCTGCGCGGGGCGCTGGAGGTGTCGGTGGAGGGCCGCCGGGTGCTGCGCGCGGTGGTCTCCCGCCGGGCGCGCAGCGCCGCGGAACCCGGGGCGTGAGGGGGACCTGTGACCTTCCTGCGGTGGACGTGGGGCGGTCCTGCGGCGGTTGGCAAAACGTTGGAGAAACGTTTCGAAACCCCGTGACAGAACCTCGCCCCGGCTCGCTCTTCCCTATGTGACAGCCCATGTGACAGCCCAGTACGTGACAGCACAGCAGGACACCAGGCCGCACGCCGCGGCGAAGCCCGTGCGGTGGGCGGCGGACGCGGTGGCGACCATGCGCGAGGGTGCGCGGGTGCGGCTCGACTACTCGGCGCAGAGTCTGTGGCGGGTGGACCGGATGATCGAGGAGATACGCCGTGAAGGGCCTCCGTACGCGGCCGTCGAGAGCGCGCTGCGCGGCTTCGGCGCCTACGCCGGCGAGGTGATCGTCCGGCAGACCGGCGCGGAGTGGTGGGCGACCGGCGGCGAGCACTGGGTGCGCACCCCCGACGGCCGGCTGTGGGACCCGATCGACGAGGCGCGCCGCTGCTACAGCGGGCATGGCTCGCTCCGGCTGCTGTGCCGGGACGCTACCGCCTCCGGCCGACCGGCGCCGGGCGGGGGAGCCGGCCGGCTGTGACACTTCCGTCGGGGCCGACGCTGGTGATCGTGGAGGGCGACGACACGGCCGGAGCGATTCGCACCGTGAGGGAAGCGCCACGCAGTGGCCAGGAACTCGGCACGAACGAGGACGGTCTTGGGCCAGGGAGGGGAGCCCCGCCGCCCGCAGCCGCGGGACGGGGAGCTGGGCGCGGCCGTCGCGCGGGCCCAGGAGGGTGACGAGACCGCCTTCGCGGTGGCCTACCGGATCGTGCAGCCCGGCCTGCTGGGCTATCTGCGGGGCCTGGTCGGCGAGGACGCGGAGGACGTCGCCTCCGAGGCATGGCTGGAGATCGCCCGGGACCTCGGCCGGTTCCAGGGTGACGGCGCGGGGTTCCGTGGCTGGACCGCGACCATCGCCCGGCACCGCGCCCTGGACCATCTGCGCCGGCAACGGGTACGGCCGCGGGTGGCACGGCTCGAAGAGGACGTCCTGGAACTGCCCGGCCGGCACAGCACCCACGACCAGGCGCTGGAGTCGCTTTCCACCGAACGCGCGCTGGAGCTGGTGCGCGCGCTGCCCCGGGACCAGGCCGAGGCGGTCCTGCTGCGGGTGGTCGTCGGCCTCGACGGGCCGGCCGCCGCCCGCGTCCTCGGCAAGCGCCCCGGCGCCGTCCGTACGGCCGCGTACCGGGGGCTGCGCGGCCTGGCCCGCCGGCTCGGCGCCCCCGGCCCGGCGGACGAGCGCGCCCAGCCCGTGGGGGACGGCGATCCCCCGGCGCCGGGTGAGTCGAGATGAACGGCAGCGGGCGCGGGACGTATATGAGGGCGGACGGCGCGTCGGCCGCGGGGGCGCAGGGCGCCTTCGCCGCGGGGGCGGCGTGCGGCGCTTCGGCCTCAAGGGCGTGTGGCGCGTCGGCCTCACGGGTGTGTGGCGCGTCGGCCTCACGGGTGTGTGGCGCGTCGGCCTCACGGGTGTGTGGCGCGTCGGCCTCAAGGGTGTGTGGCGCGTCGGCCTCAAGGGTGTGTGGCGCGTCGGCCTCAAGGGTGTGTGGCGCGTCGGCCTCAAGGGTGTGTGGATCTCGGGGCGGACCGGACGAGGGCGGGAACGGACATGGGTGAACGGCACAGCGGCGACGGGCCACGCGGCGGCCGGCACGTGCACCCCGGCGGCACGGTCGCCGTGCCCGAACCGGTCGACATCTCCCGCGGGACGTCCCGGCTGGAGACACGTTTCGGCGCCGCACTGCGCGCCGCGGGGATCGACCCCGAGGCCGAGCGCGGCGCCGTGGCCGCCTTCCGGGCCGCTCGCGACGCGGGCGCGCACGACGCGCGGACCCGCGCCCGGGACGACTGGCGGCCCGGGCGGCCGGCCCGCGCCCGGCGCTCACCGGGGACCGCGCTCTCGCCGAGGCTCGCGAGCCTCACCCTGGGCCCGCTCGCCGTCGCGGCGCTCGGCTCCACCGGCACCGGTACGGACGCCGACGGTCCGACCACGCCCCGGTCCACCGGAACGGACACCGGCCGGCCGGGCGATTGCAGCGGCACCGGCATTGGTGGGGACACCCGGCGAGGGTGAGGACACCCGGCAGTGGCGACGACACGCGGCAGTGGTGGGGACACCCGGCAGGGGTGAGGACACCCGGTCGGGGTGAGGACGGCGGTGGCGGTCAGGAGAAGCCGCTCGGTGGGAAGCCGGCGGGCGATGGGCGCCGGCCGGCGGCACCGAGGCAACGGCCGGGGCCGCCACCCCCCACAGGAGAGGCCCCGGCCGTCGCGCGGACGGGCCGCGCGCGGCCCGCACTTCCTTCAGCGCCGCGAGTGCGGTTTCTGTCACACCCGGCCACGTCACGGCATCACCCTGTGCACATACGAACCCGGTCACGAGTTAGTTGCATCTTCTACAGACATGGACGAGCAGCGGTTTAACGCCGTAACGTGCCTTTCGCGCCGACCGAAGACAGGCGTTGAAGGAGTACGGTGCTGGGGGACGACGCGGAGCTGACCACCGCGGTGTGTGCGGCACAGGGCGGGGACGAGACCGCGTTCCGTACGGTGTATCGCGCGGTGCACCCGAGGCTGCTCGGATACGTCCGCACACTGGTCGGTGACCCGGACGCCGAGGACGTCACGTCCGAGGCATGGCTCCAGATCGCCCGGGATCTCGACCGCTTCAGCGGTGACGCCGACCGGTTCCGCGGCTGGGCCGCCCGGATAGCCCGCAACCGCGCACTGGACCACATCCGCATGCGCGGGCGACGCCCCGCCATAGGTGGCGACGAGACGGAGCTGACCGGCAGGGCCGCCGACTCCGACACGGCCGGCGAGGCCATCGAGGCCCTGACCACCGGCAGCACCCTCTCCCTGATCGCCCGGCTCCCGCAGGACCAGGCCGAGGCGGTCGTCCTGCGCGTGGTCATGGGCCTGGACGCCAAGACCGCCGCCGAGACGCTCGGCAAACGCGCGGGTGCCGTCCGTACCGCCGCGCACCGCGGCCTGAAGCGACTCGCGGAGCTGATCGGCGCGGATCCGGAATCGGCGGGTGGACTCGACGGACTTCCACCACAGCGAGAACCGCGTCGCGGCGCGGTGACGTCCGCAACTGTGACGCATACGCGTGCGCGGACGCAGAAGGACATGTGATGGCCGACGAGCAGTACAAGTGGCTGAACCGTGAGACGGCGGAACGTCTGCTGCGCGGTGAGTCGCTGGAAGCCGTCGACCCCTCTGCCCGTGACCAGGCCGAACGCCTCTCCCAGGCGCTCGGCGCGCTGTCCGCGGAGGCGGCCCCCGCCGCCGGTGAACTCCCCGGTGAGCAGGCCGCGCTGGCCGCGTTCCGTAAGGCCCGGGAGGCCGCCGAGGCGGAGCGCGCCGCCGCCGCCCGCGCCCCCGTCGCCGCCCGCACGCCGGCACCCGGCACCGACGCGGGCCTGGTCCGCATCGGCGCCCCGGCCCGTACCGGAATCCCGGCCCGGCGGCCCGGCTGGGCCCGCCCGGCACGCCTGGCGCTCGCCGCCGCGCTGGCCGTCGGTACGCTCGGCGGGGTCGCCGTGGCCGCCGGCAGCGGAGTGCTGCCCACGCCGTTCGGTGACGAGCATCCCCGGCCCGGCGCCTCCGCCTCGGCCGACACGACCACCGGGCAGCCGCTCGGCTCTCCGTCCCCGCCGGTCACACCGGGTGGCGGGACGGGGACGGGCACGGGCGTGCCCGGTGGCGGTGCGGAGGGGCGCCGCGACGCCGGTTCCGACGAGGCCGGAGAGGACCACGGCACGGGCCGGGGCGCCGTTCCCGGCTCGGGATCCCCCTCCGCGACGTCCGGCTCCGGGTGGCCCGGCGTCGCCGCGGCCTGCCGCGCCCTGCGGGACGGCAATGGCCTGGACGCCGGCCGTAAGCGCGCCCTGGAGAACCTGGCGGGCGGTCCCACCCGGGTGACCAGGTACTGCAAGGTTCTGCTGACCTCCGGCGACGCCGCCTCCGGCGCCACGAACGGAGGTACGGGCGGGGACACCGGCAAAGGACATGACAGAGACAAGCGGACGGGCAAGGACGGCAAGGGCGACAAGGACGGTAAAGGCGACAAGGACGGCAAGGGCGACAGCGTCGGCAAGGGCGGCAAGGGCGGTAAAGGCGACAGGGGCGGCAAAGGCGGCAAGGGCGACGGTCACCACAGGGGCGACGGCGGGGGCGGCGACGGCCACAGCCGGGACCACGGCCACACCCGCGACCACAGCCACGGCCACGGTCACGGTCAACGGAGTCACGGCGAGGGTGGCCGGCACCGAGGTGGCGCCGTACCTGCTGCTCCCCCCTCTTCCTCCACGTCCGCCCCGCACCCCGCCCGCCCGGGCGACCGACAGCCGGCCCCCTCGCCGAGCCCCACGCACACCACACACTGACCAGCCCCGTCGCCCTCCCTCCCGCTGCACGGCCCGCGTCAGATCAGCGCCGTCGCCCTCCCGTCGACCTCACGGCCCTCGTCCGCCCAGCCCCGTCGCCCTCCCTCCCGCTGCACGGCCGCGTCAGATCAGCGCCGTCGCCCTCCCCTCGATCTCACGGCCCTCGTCCGCCCAGCCCCGTCGTCCTGCCTCCCGCCTCACGCCACCCCTCCCACCTGCGGCGTCTCCTCTGTGTCGCCGTGGCCCGCCCCCCCGGGTGCCCGACGCAACTCTCTGACCTGCGGTTTTGCGTGGCATGGAAGTTTTTCGGCGTGAGGTGTGACGTTTCTGGAGTCGGTGACGCAGTACTGAGTGAGCCGACTGGTCATCGGCCGTCGCACTGAGCCCGGGTTCCCCCCGTACCCAGGGCTCGTGCACTCGGCGCGGGCGGGACACGTTCCCCCGGTCCCGCCCGCGCCCCGCAACGCACCGCTTTCGCCGGGCAGGTCTCACCAGGAGACGACGACCTTGTCGCCGATCCGCACCTGGGCGAAGAGCCGGGCTATCGCCGTCTCGTCCCGGACGTTCACGCACCCGTGCGAGCCGCCCGCGTAGCCGCGTGCCGCGAAGTCGTACGAGTAGTGCACCGCCTGGCCACCGCTGAAGAACATCGCGTACGGCATCGGCGCGTCATAAAGGGTCGACACATGGTGCCGTGACTTCCAGTAGACGGTGAACACACCTTCGCGGGTCGGGGTGTACTGCGTGCCGAAGCGCACGGACATCGTGGACAGGGTCCGCCCGTCGATCATCCAGCGCAGTGTCCGGCTGGCCTTGCTGATGCACAGCACCCGCCCGGTCAGACAGCGCGGATCCGGCGCGGCGGCCGGCTGACCGCCCATCGGATACAGCTCCCACCTGCCCGGCGGACGCGTCATCGCCACCAGCCGCCGCCAGGTCTCGGCGTCCGTCGCGCCGGTCCGCGGCAGCCCGCGCTTGCCCTGGAAGCCCCTGACCGCCCGCTCGGTCGGACCGTCGTACGACCCCGTCGGCCCCTCGGCCAGCCAGGCCACCTGGCGCAGTCGCGCCTGGAGCTCCCGTACCGCCGGCCCGTCGTCCCCGCGCGACCACAGCACCCGCGGCGCCGGCTGAGCGGCGGGTGTCGTCCCGGCCGGCCCGGAAGCCCGGCTGTCCGGCAGCCGGATGTGCACCGGCAGACCGCGCTTGCCGTCGGCGTCCTGCGGCTGCACGGTGCATCCGCAGAGCGCGGCGAGAGCGGTGACCGCGGCGGCGGTCGAGGCGAGCAGGGCGGCGGGTGTCCCCGGGATCCTCATGCCGTGGATGCTTCCCCGCGTGACCGGCGTCGAACTACGGGGCATGGTGAGGGGTACGCGTCGTACTGCGGAGGCATCCATGGCACGTGAGTCGGAGTCGGGCCTGCCGATCGAGCCGGTCTACGGGCCGGCCGACCTGACCGGCTGGGACCCGGACCGGAAGCTGGGCGAGCCGGGCGCGTACCCGTTCACCCGCGGGGTGTACCCGACGATGTACACCGGCCGCCCCTGGACCATGCGCCAGTACGCGGGCTTCGGCACGGCGGCCGAGTCCAACGTCCGCTACCGGCAGTTGATCGCCCACGGCACCACCGGCCTGTCCGTCGCCTTCGACCTGCCGACCCAGATGGGCCACGACTCGGACGCCCCCCTGGCGCACGGCGAGGTGGGCAAGGTGGGCGTGGCCGTCGATTCGATCGAGGACATGCGGCTGCTGTTCGACGGCATCCCGCTGGACCAGGTCTCCACCTCCATGACGATCAACGCGCCGGCCGCGCTGCTGCTCCTGCTCTACCAGCTGGTGGCCGAGGAACAGGGCGTCCCGGCTGACCGGCTGACCGGCACCATCCAGAACGACGTGCTGAAGGAGTACATCGCGCGGGGCACCTACATCTTCCCGCCCAAGCCCTCCCTGCGTCTGACGGCGGACATCTTCAAGTACTGCAGAACGGAGATGCCGAGGTGGAACACGATCTCGATCTCCGGTTACCACATGGCCGAGGCGGGCGCGTCCCCCGCGCAGGAGATCGCCTTCACCCTCGCCGACGGCATCGAGTACGTCCGCACCGCGGTGGCGGCCGGCCTGGACGTCGACGACTTCGCCCCCCGCCTGTCCTTCTTCTTCGTGGCCCGTACGACGCTGCTGGAGGAGGTCGCCAAGTTCCGCGCGGCGCGCAGGATCTGGGCGCGGGTGATGCGGGAGGAGTTCGGGGCGCGGAATCCGAAGTCCCTCATGCTGCGCTTCCACACCCAGACCGCCGGGGTCCAGCTGACGGCCCAGCAGCCGGAGGTGAACCTGGTCCGGGTGGCCGTCCAGGCCCTGGCGGCCGTGCTCGGTGGCACCCAGTCCCTGCACACCAACTCCTTCGACGAGGCGATCGCGCTGCCGACGGACAAAAGCGCCCGGCTGGCGCTGCGCACCCAGCAGGTGCTGGCCCACGAGACGGACGTACCGGCGACGGTGGACCCCTTCGCGGGCTCCTACGCGGTCGAGCGGATGACGGACGACGTGGAGGAGGCCGCCGTCGGCCTGATGCGCAGGATCGAGGACCTGGGCGGGGCGGTCGCGGCGATCGAACGGGGCTTCCAGAAGTCCGAGATCGAACGGAACGCCTACCGCATCGCGCGGGAGACCGACTCCGGCGAGCGGGTGGTGGTCGGCGTCAACCGCTTCCAGCTGGACGAGGAGGAGCCGTACGAGCCGTTGCGGGTGGACCCTGCGATCGAGGCCCGGCAGGCCGAGCGGTTGGCCAGGCTGCGGGCCGAGCGGGACCAGGGGGCGGTGGAGGCGGCGCTGGACGCCTTGAGGAAGGCCGCCGAAGGCCAGGACAACGTCCTGTACCCGATGAAGGAGGCGTTGCGGGGGCGGGTGACGGTGGGGGAGGTCTGCGGGGCGCTGCGGGAGGTGTGGGGGAGTCACGTACCGAATGACGCGTTCTGAAGGACATTTCCGGGTACGTCACGTGCCGGGTACGTCACGTGTGCGGGGCGCGCCCGGGAGGGGTGACCCGCCCCGGTCCGCGGTGTCGTACCCCCGTGCGACACTCCTTCCATGTTCGGCGTCATCGACCTCCCCACGTACCTCGCGGGCCTGATCCTGATCGTCCTGCTGCCCGGTCCCAACTCCCTCTACGTGCTCTCCGTGGCCGCCCGCCGTGGTGTGCGGGCGGGATACACCGCCGCCGCGGGCGTGTGGTGCGGGGACACCGTGCTGATGACTCTGTCCGCCGCCGGCGTCGCCTCGCTGCTCCAGGGCAACGCCCTGCTGTTCGGGATCGTGAAGTACGCCGGTGCGGGCTATCTGACCTGGCTGGCGATCGGGATGCTGCGGTCCGCGTGGCAGATGTGGCGGGCCCGGGGCGAGCGGACCGTCGAGGACGCCGTCCCCGCCAAGGTCACCGACGAGCGGCCCTTCCGCCGTGCCTTCGTCGTCAGCCTCTTCAACCCCAAGGCGATCCTCTTCTTCGTCGCCTTCTTCGTGCAGTTCGTGGATCCGGGCTACGCCTACCCCGCCCTGTCCTTCGTCGTCCTCGGCACCCTCGCCCAGCTGGCCAGCTGCCTGTACCTCAGCGGCCTGATATTCGGCGGCACCCGCCTCGCCGCGGCGTTCCGGCGCCGCAAGCGGCTGTCGGCCACGGCCACTTCGGCGGCGGGTGCCCTGTTCCTCGGGTTCGCGGTGAAGTTGTCGCTGGCCGGCGCCTGACCGCTCGGGGTTCCGCCCTACGGCACCACGAGGGTTCCCACCCCTTCCGCGTACTCCCGCAGGCCCTCGGTGGTGTCGCCCGCCCAGCCGACGTACCCGTCCGGACGGATCAGGAAGACTCCCGGCCCGTAGGACTCCGGAGCCGACGGGAGCGACCGGACGTCCGGCAGCGACGCTCCCAGCAGCGTCCAGTGCGGTCCCCGGAACGCGTCGAAGAGCCGTACGCCGTCCGCCCTGCCGTCCGGTGCCCGGTCCCCCGCCCGGATCCCGGCCGCAGCCGTACGGGAGTCCACGCTGAGCGAGGACTCCCGGTAGCCCAGCCCCAACTGCACCGTCGCCTTGCCGCGCTGCACCTCCCCGCGGTGCACCGCCGTCGACAGGCCCAGCATGTCGGCCGCGTTGGCGCGCCGCTCCTCCTCGTAGGTGTCCAGCAGCGCCTCAGGCGCCCCGGCCCGCAGCACCGCGCCCAGTTTCCAGCCCAGGTTGTAGGCGTCCTGGACGCTGGTGTTCAGGCCCTGGCCGCCGGCCGGGGAGTGGACGTGCGCCGCGTCGCCCGCCAGGAACACCCGGCCCACCCGGAATCGCTCCGCCAGGCCGGTGCGCGGCCGGAAGTCGGAGATCCAGCGCAGCTCGGTCACGTGCCCGGCGTCCAGGTGCGTGTACGCGGCCACCAGCTTCCGGACACCGTCCAGGGACAGCTCGACCCCGGTGCCCTCGGGCAGGCGTCCCTGGAGCTGGAAGTCGTCCGTGCCGGCGAGCGGGCACAGCGCGAGGCCGGTTTCCCCGGCCGCCGGGAACGTGTGCCAGTGGTCGCGGTCGAGGCCCGTCAGCCGTACGTCGGCCACCAGGAACGACGCCGGGTCGACCGTCTCCCCGGTCATGCCGACACCCAGCGTGCGCCGGATCACCGAGCGGCCCCCGTCGGCCGCGACGACGTATCCCGCGCGGGCGGTCGTGCCGTCGGTGAACCGCACGGTCACGCCGTCCGCGTCCTGCTCCAGACCCGTCACCTCGCGTCCGAAGGCCACCCGGCCGCCCAGCTCCACCAGCCGCGCGTACAGCACCTCCTGGGTCCGCCACTGCGCGACCATCAGCGCATCGGTGTACGGCGTGCCCTCGTCCGCCGGGATCTCCTCGAACATCGGCTGCTCGCCGATCCGCTCGCCGTCCTTCCAGATCATCCGGGCCGGGTAGGGGCCGCCGACCGCCCGGATCGCGTCCAGGACACCGAGGTCGTCGAAGACCTCCTGGGTGCGGGGCTGGATCCCCTTGCCGCGCGAGCCGGGGAAGAGTCCCTCCTCCCGCTCCACCACCAGGGCCTCCACCCCGCGGCGGGCGAGGTCGATGCCGAGGGCCAGACCCGTCGGACCCGCTCCCACGATCACGACATCCATGCCACATCTCCTTAACGCTGTTAAGTGCCGTCGCCGACCACCGTGCCCTTAACGCTGTTAAGCTGTCAAGCGTGAGTCCCGAGAAACGTGCCCCCCTGGACCGCCGACGCGTCGCCGACACGGCGCTGCGGCTGCTGAACGAGGTCGGTCTGGAGGGGCTGACCCTGCGTGCCATCGCCAGGGAGCTGGACGTCAAGGCGCCCGCCCTGTACTGGCACTTCAAGGACAAGCAGGCGCTGCTGGACGAGATGGCGACGGAGATGTACCGGCGGATGGTCGCCGGTGCCACGCTCGACCCCGCCGACACCTGGCGGGAGCGGCTGCTGAAGGCCAACCGCGGACTGCGCGCCGTGCTGCTCGGTTACCGCGACGGCGCCAAGGTCTACAGCGGCTCACGCTTCACGGGCGTGGACCACGCACGCGAGATGGAGGCGACCCTGCGCCTGCTGACGGAGGCCGGCTTCACGCTCGCCGATGCCGTCCGGGCGGCCCGCACCACGCACATGTACACCCTCGGCTTCGTCACCGAGGAGCAGGGGGTACAGCCGCTGCCGGACGAACGCCGGGAGGGCTACGACGTCGAGGAACGCGCCCGGCGGATGGCCGAGTACCCGCTGGCCGCCGAGGCCGGGAAGCTGCTCTTCGACGGTTACGACGAGCAGTTCGAGGAGGGGCTTCAGCTGTTGATCACGGGCATCGCGGCGCGGTACGGCATCGGCTGAGCGCGGGCGCGCGGACCCTGGGTGTGCGTTCGACCGGTGACGTACGGGTGTACCCCGAGGGGCGACTTCATGCCGCCACTTCTCGTTCACCTCGTGTTCCGGCCGGGGTTGCTGCCCGGAGTCGAACACTTTCTACGGTCGCAGCGACCGTCGAACACATTCCACGGTCGCAGCGACCTGCCCCTGAGATGACCTGCCCCTGAGAGAGCCCGGGTGTACGTGTGACCAACCGCTCCCCGAAACTGTCGGTGATCATCCCCTGCTACAACGTCGAGGCGTATATATCGGAGACGGTCGCCAGTCTTGTCCACAACGCCCGAAGCGACTTCGAGTTCCTTCTCATCGAGGACCGGTCGACCAAGGACAAGACGTATGAGGCGTTGCTGGAACTGACGAAACGGCTGCCGAACAGCAGGGTGATCCGGCACGAGCAGAACGGCGGACTGGCCACCGCGCGCAACACCGGCATCGACGCGGCGGAAGGCCGCTACCTCACCTTCCTCGACGGCGACGACTGGCTCGCCCCCGGCTACCTCGAGAGCCTGGTGGACCGGATCGAGCGCCTGGATGTGGACTTCGTACGCACCGACCACGTCCAGGTGACCGGCGTCGAACGCGCCGTCCACCGGGCGCCGGAAGGACGCCGGCACACCGCGCTCGACCCGCGCAGCTCCATCCTTCCCGTCGACGAGACGACCATGGTGGACTACCCGTACGCCTGGGCCGGCATCTACCACCGGCGCCTGCTCGACCGCGGTCTGCTGCGCTTCCACGACGGGCTGCGCACCGCCGAGGACCGCCCCTGGATCTGGGAGCTGCACCGCAGGGCGGAGTCCTACGCCGTCGCCAGCCTGCGCGGCGTCTTCTACCGCAGGGGCGTCGCCAGCTCGCTCACCCAGATCGGCGACGTGCGCCAGCTGGACTTCTTCCGCTCCTTCGACCTGGTCCTCGGCGAACTCGCCGACGACCCCGAGGTCGGCACGCTGCGCAAGAAGGCGCTGCGCAACTACTGCGTCGTCATCGCCCACCAGCTCCTGAACCGGGACCGGTTCGAACGCAGCGTCGCGGCCAGGCTGCGGCAGCTGGCCGGTGAGACGCTGATGCGGATGTCGGAGGAAGAACTGAACGAAGCCCTCGTCGGCATGGGCGAGGCACGCGTACACGTCCTGCGGCGCATACGCGGCGGCATGAAGGGAGTCGCCGCATGAGCGGCACGGACCGTACGGACACCGGCGCGGGCACGGCCCCGGCGACGGCCGGGGGCACGCCCCGGCGCGGGGCGACCCAGATCTTCTTCTCGGCCACCCAGTACGCGGCCGCCACCGTCACCGCCGCCCTGCGCGCCGGGCTCTTCGGCCCGCGCGCCGAGCACCGCCGCATCCTCGTGGTCAGCAACACCGCCGCCGTCCCCGAGGTCGGCACCCCGCTGGACCGGATGCCCGGATTCGAGCGGCTGCGCCCGGAGTTCGACGAGGTCCGCTCCTGGAACGACTTCATCTCCCCGCACCACCCGGCCGGCTGGTCGCCGCGCGGCAAGGACCTGGTGCTGTGGGAGAAGGCCGTACGCCTGGCCTGGAACCTGGGTGACGAGCCGGTCGAGATCGCCTGCGAGTCGATCCAGGCCAACCCCTCCCGCGCGGTGGCCGACATCTTCGCCGACAGCCCGATCCACGTGTACGCGGACGGCCTGATGAGCTACGGCCCCACCCGCAACCGCATCCCGCACGGCATGAGCAGCCGCATCGCGCGGGTGCTCCACCTCGACCTGATACCCGGGCTGCGTCCGATGCTCCTGGCCGAGTACGGGGTGGAGCCCGTGGCCGTGCCGAACGAGTCCATCGTCGAGGTCCTCTCCCAGATCGGTGCGGAGGGAGCCGGGATCCTCGCCGACCGGCTCCCCGCCGACGACCGCCCCACCGCGGTGCTGCTCGGCCAGTACCTCTCGGCCATCAACCTGATCACGCAGGACGAGGAGGAGGAACTCCACGTCCGGATGCTGCGCGCCGCCGCCCGCGCCGGACACCGCGCCGTCCTCTTCAAGCCCCACCCCAGCGCTCCTTCCGTCTACAACAAGTCGCTGGAGGCGCAGGCCACGGCACTCGGGGTGCGGCTGACCGTGCTGAGCGAGCCGGTGCTCGCCGAGACGGTCTTCGCCCACCTGAAGCCGGAACTGGTCGTCGGCTGCTTCTCCACCGCGTTGATGACGGCCGCCGCCTTCTACGGCATCCCGGTCGCCCGGGTGGGCACGGAACTGCTCCTGGACCGCATCACGCCGTACGAGAACAGCAACCGCATCCCGCTCACGATCATCGACGCGGCCCTGCCCGACGCGGAACGCGACGAGACGGGCGCCCCGCTCCCGCTCGGCTCGCTCGGCGACAGGCTCGGGCCGCTCGTGCGCACCGTCGGCTACTGCATGCAGTCCCGCAAGCACCCCGGCCTGCACGAGGAAGCCGCCGCCTGGCTGGGCGCGCACCTCGCCGAGTGTCCGCAGTACTTCAAGAAGCGCCGCCTGACCGCGCTCCGCCTGCCCGGCGGCAGCCCCGTACGGGCCGAGGCGCTGCGCCGCCACCCCGCCGTGCGCAAGGCCGTGAAGCAGATCCGCGCACGCCAGCGGTAACTGCACCCGGGAACGACACGGCGGCCGGTGGGAGTGATCCGCTCCCACCGGCCGCCGTCTTTCACCTGCGGCGCGGGCCCGCTCAGCGCACGGGGACGGCCCTCGGCCGCTTCGCCGCCAGCGCCCGCTTCAGCCGGGGCCCGAACGGCCGTTCCACGAAGCGGTGCATCAGCCAGGCGAGCCCCAGCAGCCCGGCCACCGTCGCGGCGAGCGTGGGCCACGGGCCGAGGCCGACGCCCCGGTGCAGCACCCGGATGACGAACCAGCCCAGGTGCTCGTGGATCAGGTAGAAGGGGTACGTCAGCGCCCCGGCCACCGACAGCCAGCGCCAGTCGGCCCAGCGCGTCCAGCCCAGCGCCACCACCGCGACCGCCGCGAAGGACAGGAAGACGATTGCCTGGATGACGTGCGGATCGCGTGGGAAGCCGCCGTGCGCGCCCGGGTGCCACAGGGCCGTGACCGAGTAGCGCTGTCCCAGCAGGAAGGACATGCCGACGATGCCCCACAGCAGCAGGTCGCTGCCGAAGCGGTGGATCAGGTAGAGGGCCAGGCCGCCGATGAAGTACGGCGCGTGGTCCCGCATCACCAGCTCGTCGGTGAGCGGGAGGTCGGCGACGCGGGCGAAGGCGCCGGCCAGTGTCCACAGGATGCAGAAGGTCACCACCCGCCGGTAGGTGACGCCCCGCCAGATCACGAAGAGCGCGAAGAGCACGTAGAACCGCATCTCCACCCAGAGCGTCCAGCACACGCCCAGCACCCGCGGCACGCCCATCGGCTGCTGCAGCATGGTGAAGTTCATCAGGAACTCGTCCGACCTGAGCGGGTGCACCACCACCGGCAGGAGGACCGCGGCGGCGCCCACGATGAGCAGGGCCGCCCAGTAGGCCGGATAGAGCCGGGAGACGCGGGAGCGGAAGAAGTCACCCAGGGTGCGGCCCCAGCTGCTCATGCAGATCACGAAGCCGCTGATGACGAAGAAGAACTGGACGCCCAGGCAGCCGTAGGTCGCCGCTTGTGACAGGGTCGGGAACACCTTGCCCGGGGACTGGTGCCAGGAGGAGGCGACCTCTCCGTTCTTGCCCGCGAAGTGGTAGAGGCAGACCATCAGCGCGGCCAGCAGTCGCAGCCCGTCCAGGGCACGCAGCCGGTCACCCGCGCGCTTGCGGACGGGGCCGGCCGGCAACGTGCCGGGAACCGGCAGCCGTTCTGCGGGCAGCGCCCCGACAGTGCTCGCCGGTGCGAGGGTCTGGTCGGCCGATTTCATCGTGGGCCTCTTTCGGCGGGTGCGAAATCCGGTGTCGTCCGTGAGTCAACGAAACGACGCTACGCAACCCCGACGGAGGAAAAGCGATCCAAAGTTGACGTGCAGCAATCGCACAGATGTCGTGCGGGTGAAAGATGTGGCGCCTGGTTGACGTCCGGGTGCAGAAAAAGCGCGTCGCCCCCCGGTCCTGCGGGGAGCGACGCGTGGGAAGAGGCGTGGGAAGACGCGGGGGAAGACGCGGGGGCAGGCGGCGGACTCAGCGCCGCGCCAGCGCCCGGGCCCGGCGGGCGATCCGGCGCACGGTCGCGTTGCGTGGGATGAACGACAACTGCGCGGGCACCGCGCCCGGGAGGGCCAGCGACGTCAGCCGGCGGCGCTTGAAGTAGCGCCAGGTGTGCGGGTCGAGGTGCCGGGAGAGGTAGCTCTCGGCGGCACCCCGCAGCTCCGGATAGATCTTCGGCTGCATGGCGAAGCCCACCGCCGCGAGCAGCGCGGCCAGTTCGTCCACGCGTTCCCGCGAAGGCATCGACCAGCCGGACACGCTCTCGCCGTCGCCGAGCTCGGGCAGCAGCGCGTCGGCGATGGTGACCGGGACCCGGTTGCTGTTCTGGTAGGGCGTGAGCCGGGCCAGGACGGTGTCGGTGCCGACCCGGGCGACGGGCAGACCGTACAGCGCGGCCGCCGTGAACAGCGCGGTGGAGAAGCAGCCGACGACCAGTGCGGGACGCAGCCGCCGGAACGCCACCTCGGCGAGCACGGGCACGTCGAGCACGGTGAGTTCGGCGCCGAGCCGGTCCGCCTCCTTCTCCAGCAGCCGTGACCAGTGGGCGGGCGCCACCGGGTGCGGCTTGAAGACCAGCCTGCGATGGCCGAGCGCCACCGCGCCGCGCACCATCCTCAGGTGCAGTTCCTCCTCCTCGGCGGCACTGAGGATGTCCAGCGCCGAGAGGTACTGGCCGAGGAGCAGCGCGGGCCGCGGCTCGCCGGTGCCCGGCAGCTCGGTTTCGTCCTCGGTGAGTTCCTCCAGCACCTTCAGGAACACCTCGGTGGGCACCAGTTCCGGCCGCACACCGAACTCGGTGAGCAGCAGCGGGGTCAGCCCGGGGACCAGGTCGAGGTGGAGGAGACGCTCGATGCGCGTGCCGACCAACGGGTCGATCTTGTCGCGCGTGGGGCCATAGCTTATGAGGCCGTCGGCGTAGACATCGACGGGAGCGCCGGTGAACAGCTGGCACAGCGCGAGCGCCGGATTGACCTGCACGGATTCCACGGTGAGCTGGATCTGGTCGTCACCGAGCCCCCACAGCAGCCGTACGTACCGCTCCCACATGGGAATGTCGTTGGCGCGTGGGCCCCAACCGCTCGGGTGCAGGGGCGCGATGGCCTCGTTCCAGGACAGCACCCCGTCGAAGCGGTCGCCGATGCCGGGGAAGCCCGGCATCCGGTCCACGGACGGCGTGGTCTCGGGGTTGGCCGCGTTGTTGGTGACGACGAGCAGCCGGCGGTCCGCCGGTGCGAACAACCCCGCGTCGAGGGCGGCGGCCAGGGTGGCCGCTCCATACAGCGTCGACGCGCAGAAGATGTGGGTGGTGCGGGGCATCAGGCGGCCACCGTCCGGGCCCCGGCCGGCCGGCGCCTGAGCCGCCGCAGCCGGCTCGCGCGCTGCGGGTCCATCGAGTCCAGGACCTGCGCCAGCACGTCCTGCGGCAGCCTTTTCAGCGCGGCCGCGCTCAGGGAACGCAATTGTCGAGCCACGGCGGGTTCGAACCTCTCGATCGATCCGAGGTGATGGGCCATGATGGCGCAATACGTGCGCACGGCTTTCGGCAGCAGCTTATCGGCCTCGGGATCCCGCGCCGTTTCCTCGATCACCTGGTCGAATGCGCGGATGAAATCCAGTTGACGGACATCACCGATCTGGGTGAGCGACGAAGCGACCCCGCGCCGGTAATACACGCCGAGCAGACCGACGGCGGCGAAAGACTTCGCCTCCCGGTGCAGCTTCCAGATCCACGGCCGGTCCTCGGCCGTGCGCAGCCCGTGGGTGAAGTGCAGCAGGCCCTGGTCGACGAGCCGGCGGTGATAGACGCCCGCCCACGCGTACGCGTAGTCGACGGAGGTGGACCGGTCCGCGGGCAGGATCGTGTCCCGCGGGTTCAGCACGACACCGCGGCGGCCCTGCGGGACCCGGTGGACGGCACGGGCCCGGCCGGTGCACTGCACATGGTCGGTGCGGACGAAGTCGCAGCCCAGCTCGTCCATGGCCGCGACCAGTTGCGGGTAGTACCCGGGGGCGAGCCAGTCGTCACCGTCCAGGAACGTCAGGTACTCGCCGCGCGCCCGGTCGATGCCGGTGTTGCGCGCGGTCGCCAGCCCTCCGTTCTGCTCATGTCTGACCAGGACCGCGCCGGGCAGTTCGCGTTCCGCGCGCGCCAGGATCTCCGGAGTCTCGTCGCGCGAGCAGTCGTCGACGAGAATGAATTCGAAGTCCTCACGCGTGTTCGCACGCAGGCTCTTCAGCGTGTCTGGCGCGTATTGCTGGACGTTGTAGAAGGGCACGATGACCGAGAGCTTCACCACCCGGATGACGTTAGAGGGAAGCCCGGCCCGCGTCCTGACTGTCTCCTTGATTTCAGGTGAACTACACGTGGCAAAGCTGTGAACCAGACTGTTTTCCGGTGTGATCAGCGCCTGATTCGCCATTCGGCGACGCGCTGTTAACCGTTTGTTGTATTCAGGTTGGGTGGAACCTTGGAATCGCTTCCTAGCGTCTTCGATGTGCCAGCAAGTGCTACGAAGTCCCTGCGGGTCGCCGTCCTCGCGGACTCCGACACCCGCTGGAAGTGGGGCGCGCTCACCGCGCAGCGCCTCGCTCCCGCGGCTGCCGAGGTCCGGCTCGACGGCTATCTGCTGCGGGGACGCGCCACCCCAACCGCCCGCCAGCTCGGGGAGGTCGGCGTCCAGGCCGACTCCCTGAACGAGGTCACCGGCGTCGAGTTCGTGCGCGCCATGACCGAGGAGTCGTACGACATCCTCGTCCTCGCCCTGGTCGGCGGCGGCGTCCAGGCGATGCTGCACGGGCTGCGCGCCGCCTGGGGCTCCGGGCGGCGTCCCGTGGTCGTCACCGGCTATGTCGGGGTCGTCTACGAGAAGCTCACCGACGGACTGCTGCTGCGGCACGGCGCGGACCTCGTCCTCGCCAACTCCCGCCATGACGCGGACCGGTTCCGGGCCGTGTACGAGGGGGTGGGCGCCGACGCCTCCTCGGTCACCGAGGTCGCGCTGCCCTTCCTGGGCGGCGCGCCCTACACCGGCGAACACGAGCCCTACACGGTGGTGTTCGCGGTCCAGCCGTCCGTGCCGGACAACCGCCGGGACCGCGTCTACCTGCTCGACCGCCTGGTGGAACACGCCCGGCGGCACCCCGGGCGCGAGGTGCTGCTGAAGCTGCGCTCCAAGCCCGGCGAGCACACCACCCACATCGAGGAGCTGCCGTACCAGAAGCTGGTCCAGGGCAAGGACCTGCCGGCCAACTTCCGTCTGGTGTACGGGCACATGGGCGAGGTGCTCGACCGCACCGACCTGCTCGTCACGGTCAGCTCCACCGCCGCCCTGGAGGCCCTGCACCGCCGTATCCCCACGGCCGTCCTCACCGACCTCGGGGTGCGCGAGGTGCTCGGTAACCACCACTTCACCGGCTCGGGCTGCCTCGCCTCCTGGGACCAGCTCGACGCCGGGCACCGGCCGGTGCCGGACGAGGAGTGGGTGGCCCGGCAGGGCGTGGCGGCCGCGGGCACCTCCTCCGGGGGAGGTTCCTACGCCACCGCGTTCGACACCGCCCGCGAGCGCATCGCCAAGCTGCTGGACCGGCCGGGCGGCCTGCCGCCCCTGAACCCTTACTACACCCGCGAGACCGCGCCCGGTTATCTGCCCGGCATCCTCGCCCGTCATCACCTCGGCCCCGACGGCGTACCGCTGCCCGGCGCGCCCGCCGCCGACAAGGCGCCCGGTCCCGTCCGGCAGATCGTGCGCCGGGCCGCGCGAGGCGCCTACCGGCACGGCGTCCAGCGGGTCGCCCCCGTGATCCGGCGGATGGGCGAGCTGTGACCTCACTGCAAGGAGTAGACCCCATGTCCCACTCGGAAGCCGGACCGGCCGCAACGGTCCGCCGGGTGCTCGCGGTGATCCCCGCGCGCGGCGGCTCCAAGGGCGTCCCCGCGAAGAACCTCGCCCCCGTGGGCGGTGTCCCGCTGGTGGCGCGCGCGGTGCGCGAGTGCCGGGCGACCCGGCTGGTGACCGATGTCGTCGTCTCCACCGACGACCAGGCCATCGCCGCCGCCGCGCGGGAGGCCGGCGCCGAGGTCGTGCTGCGGCCCGCCGCCATCGCCGGTGACACCGCCACCTCGGAGGCCGCGGTCCTGCACGCCATGGACACCCACGAGGCGCTGCACGGCGCCGCGGTCGACGTGGTCCTGCTCGTGCAGTGCACCAGCCCGTTCCTGATCCGCGAGGACATCGACGGGGTGGCCGCCGCGGTCGCCGAGAACGGCGCCGACACCGCCGTCACCGTGGCTCCCTTCCACGGCTTCATCTGGCGGGAGGCCGAGGTGGAGGCCGAGGGCGGGGCGGGCGTCAACCACGACAAGTCCTACCGCCCGCGCCGCCAGGACCGCCCCCAGGACTTCCTGGAGACCGGCGCCGCCTACGCCATGGACGCGGCCGGCTTCCGCGAGCAGCGCCACCGCTTCTTCGGCCACACCGAGCTGGTGCGCACCGACCCGGCCCGGGTGCTGGAGATCGACGACCCGCACGACCTGGCGCGGGCCCGGGCCCTCGCCCCCCTCTTCGACGCGGACCGCCCCGGTTCGCTGCCGACCGCCGACGACGTGGACGCGGTCGTACTGGACTTCGACGGCACCCAGACCGACGACCGGGTGCTGGTCGACTCCGACGGACGGGAGTTCGTCGCCGTGCACCGCGGTGACGGACTCGGCATCGCGGCGCTGCGCAGGAGCGGCCTGAAGATGCTGATCCTGTCCACGGAACAGAACCCGGTCGTCGCCGCCCGGGCACGGAAGCTGAAGATCCCCGTGCTGCACGGCATCGACCGGAAAGACCTCGCCCTGAAGCAGTGGTGCGAGGAGCAGGGCATCGCGCCGGAGCGCGTGCTCTACGTCGGCAACGACGTCAACGACCTCCCGTGCTTCGCCCTCGTCGGCTGGCCCGTGGCGGTCGCGAGCGCCCATGACGTCGTACGCGGCGCCGCACGCGCGGTCACCACCGTCCCCGGCGGCGACGGCGCGATCCGAGAGATCGCCAGCTGGATCCTCGGCCCCTCTCTCGATTCCCTCCCCAAGTAAGGACACCCCCTGATGAGCACCAACTCCCGTCTGCGCACGTTCGGTTCGCGCGAGGTAGGCCCCGGCAAGCCCGTCTACATCTGCGGCGAGATCGGCATCAACCACAACGGTGAGCTGGAGAACGCCTTCAAGCTGATCGACGTGGCCGCCGAGGCCGGCTGTGACGCCGTCAAGTTCCAGAAGCGCACCCCCGAGATCTGCACGCCCCGCGACCAGTGGGACATCGAGCGCGACACCCCCTGGGGCCGGATGACCTACATCGACTACCGCCACCGCGTGGAGTTCGGTGAGGACGAGTACCGCCAGATCGACCAGTACTGCAAGGAGAAGGGGATCGACTGGTTCGCCTCCCCGTGGGACACCGAGGCCGTCGCCTTCCTGGAGAAGTTCGACGTCCCCGCCCACAAGGTGGCCTCCGCCTCCCTCACGGACGACGAGCTGCTGCGCGCCCTGCGCGCCACCGGCCGCTCGGTGATCCTCTCCACCGGCATGTCGACGCCGAAGCAGATCCGCCACGCGGTCGAGGTCCTGGGCAGCGACAACATCCTCATGTGCCACGCCACCTCCACCTACCCGGCCAAGGCCGAGGAGCTGAACCTCCGCGCGATCAACACGCTGGAGAAGGAGTTCCCGAACGTCCCGATCGGTTACTCCGGTCACGAGACGGGCCTGCAGACCACCCTCGCCGCGGTCGCGCTCGGGGCGACCTTCGTCGAGCGTCACATCACCCTCGACCGCGCCATGTGGGGCTCCGACCAGGCCGCCTCCGTGGAGCCTCAGGGCCTCACCCGCCTCGTCCGTGACATCCGCACCATCGAGGCGTCCCTCGGCGACGGCGTCAAGAAGGTCTACGACTCCGAGCTGGGCCCGATGAAGAAGCTGCGCCGCGTCGCCGGTGTCGTCGCCGAGGCGGAGATCGCCGCGGCGGCGGGCGAGCCGGTCTCGGTCTGAGCACCCTGATCGCCTTAGCTGCCCTACGACGGGACGGTCGTACGCCGATGAGCCCCCGCGCCGGTCAGGCCGGCCCCCCTGCCCACACGCTCGCCTTCGTGGAGAGCCCGGTACAGCTGCTGAACGTACTGGAGTGGGCGCACCTGCACGGTCGGCGCGGCGGCGCCGAGCCGGAACGGCAGGCCGTGCCCGCACAGGCCCGGCGGATGCCGGCCGGTGCCATACAGCCGGCCGACGCGGAGCTCACCGTCGTCGTCCTGTCCCCGACCGACCCCATGACCCGGGGCCAGCTGCGCCGGATGGCCGACCTGGCCCGGGACGAGGGGTACCTGGTGCGCTGGGAAGAGGCGCGGGGCGGTACGACCGCGCCGTTCCACACGATCGGCGGCCTGGCGGGTTCCCTCCGCCGGGCCGACCGCATCGTGATGGGGGACCCGTTCTCCCGCTACGTGCAGCTCCTGTTGACCATCACCCGGGCCAAGGACCTGGTCGTGGTCGACGACGGCACGGCGACGATGGAGTTCGTCGCCCAGCTGGCCCGTGGTGAACGCCTGGTCCGCTGGCACCGCAAGGGCGGCCGGCCCGGCGCCCGCGACCTGCTCTTCGCGCCGGTCTCCTCCTCCGCCCGGCGCCGCCTCACCCCGAGCGACCACCGGCGCGTCGAGGTCTTCTCCTCCATGCCGGTGACCGAGACCCCCGAGGGCGTCACCGTCACCGCCAACGACTTCGCCTGGACCCGCGCCCGCTTCGGACCGCCGCGCATCACCAAGGGCGCGGACATGGTCGGCACCTCCCTGGTGGAGACCGGGGTCGTGGACGGCGACTGCTATCTGGAGGCCGTCCGCCACCTGGCCAAGGCGCACGGCGCCGCCCGCTACTTCGCCCACCGCCGGGAGAGCACCGACAAGCTGCACCGCCTGGCCGTCGAGACGGGACTGGAGATAGTGCGTCCGGACCTGCCGCTGGAACTGATCGCCCGTCGCGGTCCCATCGGCCGGACGGTCCTCAGCTTCCCCTCCACGGTGGTGCACACCCTCCCGCTGGCCCTGGCCGGCACGGGCGTCCGGGTGGCGGTCTGCGACATCGACCCGACCTGGCTCACGGACACCGCCTCCCCACGGGCCCAGGGCTTCCTGTCGGGCGTGACCGACACGGCCCGGGACGTCCACCGGCTGGCAGCGGTGAGCCCGGAGTAGCCCGGCCCGACCCGCGGCCGTCGGCCGTGGGTACGGATGCTCAGGTGCTCCGCGGTCGCATCGCCGTACCGTTTTCCAGCTGGTGCGGGAGCGACTGGAAGCGGATGCGGCGGCACACGGTTCCGCCCGCACGAGGCCGGCGGTCGATCCGTCTCCACGATCACCTGGCTGGGCTATGACGCACCGGACAAGATTGTCACGGACGCGCCCTACGGCCACTACGCAGACGACGGTGGCCGGCGTTCGACACGTTCCCGGACGGGCCCGGTTCCTGGGATCATGTGAAGTGGGAGAGACTCCCCGACGTGAAGATCAGGCCGGGCGTCCTGGCGGTCGCCGTGCCCCTCATGTTCACCACCCTCACCGGATGCGACATGACCGCCGACGGCTCCGGCACGCACCTCGGCCCCGGGCGAAGACCGGCGTACGCATCAGCCGGATGAAGCGGGCGGGGTCCGGTTCGTGGACATCGCGCGCGTGATTGCTGTGATGCGTGGTATGGGTGGAGAGAGGAAGCAGAGGTTTTACCCACCGTAGTCCGCCGCCATGCGTCCGCCGGTCAGATTTTCTTCCCCTAACGGGCTGAACTTTTGTTGATCGAGGGGTAGTTGATCAGTGGGCGTCCTACCCTTCAGAGGGTGAAGCAATTGATGTCCCTAGAGTCCGAGGCCGGCCTTTCGGGGGATGTGCTCCCCGGCGTGCTGAGCGAGTCCCTGCACGCCGAACTCGTCGCCTTCCGCCGCGACTTGCACATGCACCCCGAGCTGGGCAACCAGGAGTTCCGTACGACCGCCGCGATCAAGGAGCGGCTCGAGCAGGCAGGGCTCCGGCCCCGAGTCCTCGCCACCGGAACCGGACTCGTCTGCGACATCGGGGTCACGGAGGGTGAGCGTTCGGCCGTACCCATCCTGGCGCTGCGCGCGGACATCGACGCGCTGCCCATCCCGGACACCAAGACGGACTGCCCCTACCGCTCGACCGTGCCCGACCGCGCCCACGCCTGCGGCCACGACGTGCACACCAGCGTCGTCCTCGGCGCCGGGCTCGTCCTCGCCGACCTGCACGCCAAGCGGCTGCTGTCCCGTCCGGTGCGGCTGGTGTTCCAGCCCGCCGAGGAGGTGCTGCCCGGCGGGGCTCTCGGCGCCATCGCCGACGGGGTGCTCGAAGGCGTCGGCCGGATCCTGGCCGTGCACTGCGACCCCCGGGTGGACGCGGGGAAGGTCGGGCTGCGGCACGGGCCGATCACCAGTGCCTGCGACCGGCTGGAGATCGCGCTCGACGGACCCGGCGGGCACACCGCCCGTCCCCACCTGACCACCGACCTGGTCACCGCCGCCGCCCGCGTGGCCATCGACGTGCCCGCGCTCATCGCGCGGCGCGTCGACACCCGCGCCGGGCTCGCGCTGACCTGGGGCCGGATCGAGTCCGGCCATGCCCCGAACGTCGTGCCGCAGCACGCCGAGCTGTCCGGGACCATCCGCTGCCTGGATCTGGACGCCTGGCGGGACGCGCCCGACATCGTGCACGAGGCCATCGACGAGGTCGCCACGCTGCACCGCGCCAAGTCGGAGATCAACTACATGCGGGGCGTGCCGCCCGTGGTGAACGACCGGCAGTCCACCGAGCTGCTGCGCCGGGCCATGGTCGCCCGGCGGGGCATGCGTTCCGTGGAGAGCACGGAGCAGAGCCTCGGCGGCGAGGACTTCTCCTGGTACCTGGAGGAGGTGCCGGGAGCGATGGCCCGCCTCGGGGTGCGCCGGCCCGGTGAGCGCACGGTGCGCGATCTCCACCAGGGTGACTTCGACGCCGACGAGCGTGCGATCACGGTCGGCGTGGAGATGTTCACCGCCGCGGCCTTCCTGGACACCGACGCGACGCGAGGGTGAGCGGACGGCCCCCTCGGGGGCCGTTCCCCTGACCGGCGCAACACAGAAGCAAGCCATTCGCATACTGTCCGCAACAACGCCGTGAGAAGGCCCTCAGTTCGAGTTCAGACACCGTTTGCCTCGAATCGATAACGGCTTCGCGAGAGGGTTTTTTGCGACATCTACGCGCGTTACGATGCCGCGAAGCCGACGCCGATGGGGCGTCTCGGCTGGAGCACTGGCATGGTGCTCCCATCAAGCGCCGACATGGCGCTCAGGTCAGGTGAAGGAGCCTTCCCGTGCGCCGGGTAGCCAAGCTTTCCGCTGCGTGTATCGCGTCCGCAGCACTCGCACTGACTGCCACTGCCTGTGGCAGCACCTCCTCCGACAACGACGCCGGCTCGTCCCCCTCGGGCGACGGCAAGGGCGTCAAGATCGGTCTCGCGTTCGACGTCGGCGGCCGTGGTGACCGCTCCTTCAACGACTCCGCCGCGCGCGGTGCCGACAAGGCCAAGAAGGAGTTCGGCGGCGAGATCAAGGAACTGACCGCCAAGACCTCCGACACCGAGGCCGACCGTGAGCAGCGTCTGTCGGACCTGGCGGAGGCGGGCTACAACCCGGTCGTCGGTGTCGGCTACGCCTACGCCGCCTCCATGACCAAGGTCGCCGCGAAGTACCCGAAGACCAGCTTCGGCATCGTCGACTCGGTCGTGAACGCCAAGAACGTCGACAGCATCAACTTCACCGAGGAGCAGGGCTCCTACCTGGCCGGTGTCGCCGCGGCGCTGAAGACCAAGACGAAGCACGTCGGCTTCATCGGTGGTGTCGACGTCCCGCTGATCAAGAAGTTCGAGGCGGGTTACGTCCAGGGCGTCAAGGACACCAACCCGAAGATCAAGATCGACACGCAGTACCTGTCGCACGGCTCGGACACCTCCGGCTTCGCCAGCCCCGACAAGGGCAAGGAGGCCGCGCAGGGCATGCTGGACAACGGCGCCGACGTCATCTACACGGCGGCCGGCTCCTCCGGCAACGGCGCGATCGAGGCCGTCGCCGGCAAGAAGGGCGCCTGGGCCATCGGCGTGGACTCGGACCAGTACAACATCCCGGGTCTGGCCAAGTACAAGAAGGCGATCCTGACCTCGATGGTCAAGAACGTCGACGTCGGTGTCTACGACTTCGTCAAGTCGGTCCACGACGGCAAGCCGCTGACCGGCACCAACAGCTACTCGCTCGCCAAGGACGGCGTTTCGCTGGCCACCAGCGGCGGCTTCATCGACGACATCCAGGCCAAGCTGGACGCGGCGAAGAAGAAGATCGTCGACGGCTCGATCAAGGTCAAGACCACCCCGTGACCTGACGGGTCCCGTCGGACTCCAGGCTCGGCGCGGGGCGCCCTTCGGAGCCCCTCGCCGAGCCATAACAATGTGTCAACTCTACGCGTGTAGCACGGAGTTGCCGCGCTAGCGTCGCCGACGCCTGCCCCCTCCCCGCAGCCCCTTTCCCCGAGGAGAGTGCGCCATCAACGCGTCCAGCCCTCCCGCTGCCGTCGAACTGCGCGGCATCACCAAGCGTTTCCCCGGCGTCGTCGCCAACCGCGACATCGACATCACGGTCCGTACGGGCACCGTCCATGCCCTGTGCGGTGAGAACGGCGCCGGCAAGTCCACCCTGATGAAGATCCTCTACGGCATGCAGCAGCCGGACGAGGGCACCATCACGGTCAACGGCGAGCAGGTCGTCCTGCACAACCCCGGCGACGCCATCGCCCGCGGCATCGGCATGGTGCACCAGCACTTCATGCTCGCCGACAACCTCACCGTGCTGGAGAACGTCGTCCTCGGCGCGGAGAAGCTGCACGGCATCGGGGGCAAGGCCCGCGCCAAGATCAAGGAGATCTCGGACGCCTACAGCCTGAACGTCCGGCCCGACGTCCTCGTCGAGGAGCTGGGCGTCGCCGACCGCCAGCGCGTGGAGATCCTCAAGGTCCTCTACCGCGGCGCCAAGACCCTCATCCTCGACGAGCCGACCGCCGTGCTCGTGCCGCAGGAGGTCGACGCGCTCTTCGACAACCTGCGCGAGCTCAAGGCCGAGGGCCTCACCGTCATCTTCATCTCCCACAAGCTGGGCGAGGTGCTGTCGGTCGCCGACGAGATCACCGTCATCCGGCGCGGCACCACCGTCGGCACGGTCGAGCCGCGGGGCACCACCCCCAAGCAGCTCGCCGAACTGATGGTCGGCAGCGAGCTGCCCACCCCGGAGACCGAGGAGTCCACCGTCACGGACGCCCCGATGCTCGAACTGGACGGCCTGCACCTGTCGCAGACCGACCTCGACGGCATCGAGCGGATCATCCTGGACGAGGTCTCCTTCACCATCCACAAGGGTGAGGTCCTCGGCATCGCCGGTGTGGAGGGCAACGGCCAGTCCGAGCTGGTCGAGGCGATCATGGGCATGCGGCAGCCCGACGCCGGTGTCGTCACCCTCGACGGCACCGACATCTCCCGCGCCGCCACCCGCGACCGCCGCGAGGCCGGCATCGGCTACATCCCCGAGGACCGCCATCGCCACGGCCTGCTCCTGGAAGCACCGCTGTGGGAGAACCGCATCCTCGGCCACGTCACCGAGAAGCCGAACTCGCGCGCCGGACTGCTCGACATCAAGGCGGCCCGTGCCGACACCGAGCGGATCGTGCAGGCGTACGACGTGCGCACGCCCGGCATCGACGTCACCGCGGCCTCGCTGTCCGGCGGCAACCAGCAGAAGCTGATCGTCGGCCGCGAGATGAGCCACGACCCCAAGCTGCTCATCGCCGCCCACCCCACCCGTGGCGTGGACGTCGGCGCCCAGGCGGCCATCTGGGACTACATCCGCGAGGCCCGCCGCGAGGGCCTGGCCGTACTGCTGATCTCCGCCGACCTGGACGAGCTGATCGGCCTCTCCGACACCCTGCGGGTGATGTACCGCGGCCGTCTGGTCGCCGACGCCGACCCCGCCACCATCACCCCCGAAGAGCTGGGCTCCGCCATGACGGGTGCGGCCACCGGCCACCTGGAGCACACAGAGGACGACGAGCGATGAAGAAGCTGACCTCACGGATCGACAAGGAGCGGCTGTTCCTCGGCATCGCCGCGCCGGTGCTGGCGGTCGTCGCCGCGCTCGTCGTCACCGCCCTGGTGATCCTCGCGACCGGCAAGAACCCCGGCGCCGCCTTCAGCGACATGACGACCTACGGCTTCGCCAGCGACAGCCAGGTCTACATCCTGAACAAGGCGACGACGTACTACCTCGCGGGTGTCGCGGTGGCCATCGGCTTCCGCATGAACCTGTTCAACATCGGTGTCGACGGCCAGTACCGGCTCGCCGCGTTCATCGCCGCCGTCCTCGGCGGCGCGCTGACCGTGCCCGGCTGGATAGCCATCCCGCTGATCATGATCTGTGCCATGGCGACCGGCGCCCTGTGGGCGGCCATCGCCGGCGTGCTCAAGGTGACCCGGGGCGTCAGCGAGGTCATCGCGACCATCATGCTGAACTCGATCGCCACCGCGATCATCGGCTACCTGCTCCAGCCCGACCGGCTGGGCGAGCTCCAGCAGGGCGGGACCCTCGTCTCCACCAAGCCGCTGCCGTCGTCCTCGTTCTTCTTCTCGATCGACACCGGCCCGGCCGGCGTCCTGGACGGCTTCATCGTCGTCGCCGTGATCGTCGGTCTCGCGTACTGGTTCGTGCTCGGCCGCACCCGGTTCGGCTTCGACCTGCGCACGGTCGGCCAGTCCGAGAGCGCCGCCTCCGCGAGCGGTGTGTCGGTGAAGAAGATGGTCGCCACCAGCATGATCATCTCGGGTGCGGTGGCCGGTCTGATCGGCATGCCCACGCTGCTGAACGAGAGCCACCAGTACGACAACAGCTTCCCCACCGGGATCGGCTTCACCGGCATCGCCATCGCGCTGCTCGGCCGCAACAACCCGGTCGGGATCGCGCTCGGCGCCCTGCTCTGGGGCTTCCTGGAGCGCACCACCAACCATCTCGAGTTCGAGGGCTACGACAAGGAGATCCTCGGCGTCATCCAGGGCGTCATCGTCCTCTGCGTCGTGATCGCCTATGAAGTCGTACGACGCTACGGCCTCAAGCGCCAGCAGCAGAAGGTCGGCGCCGAACTCGCCGCGCAGGCCGCCGCCCCGACGAAGAAGCAGGAGGTGGCGTGATGACTGCCACGATGACCGACGCGCCGCCGCCCGCGGCGCCCAAGGCGGCAGGCGCGCCTCAGCGCTCGGGCCGTTCCCTCGGCCAGATCCTCATGATCGTCGCCGGCGCCCTGCTGCTCGTAGCGGCCGTCCGCGTGATCACCGGCGCCGACCAGCTCGACTCCGCCGGACAGGTCGCCGCCGCCCTCGGTCTCGCCGTGCCGATCGGCCTCGCCGGACTCGCCGGCCTGTGGTCCGAGCGGGCCGGCGTGGTCAACATCGGCCTCGAAGGCATGATGATCCTCGGCACCTTCGGCGCCGGCTGGATCGGCTGGCAGTCCAGCCCCTGGCTCGGCCTGCTGTGCGGCATCGGCTTCGGTGTCCTCGGCGGTCTGGTGCACGCCGTCGCCACGATCACCTTCGGCGTCGACCACATCGTCTCCGGTGTCGCCGTCAACCTGCTCGCGCTCGGTGCCACCCAGTACCTCGCCAAGCTGTTCTTCGCCGACGGCAAGGCCGCGGAGGCGGGCGGCAACCCCAAGCAGTCCCCGCCCGCGGACTCGCTGCCCGACGTCACCATCCCCGGCCTCTCGGACGGTCTGGCGTCGATCGAGAAGCACCACTGGTTCCTGGTCTCCGACCTCGCCGGCATCATCGGCGGTCTGATCACCAACCTGTCCGTGATCACGATCCTCGCCGTGCTGCTGTTCGTCGGCAGCTGGTGGGTGCTGTGGCGCACCGCCTTCGGCCTGCGGCTGCGCTCCTGCGGTGAGAACCCGGTCGCCGCGGAGTCGCTCGGCGTCAACGTCTACCGGTACAAGTACGCGGCCGTCGCCATCTCCGGCGGCCTCGCCGGCCTCGGCGGCGCGTTCCTCGCGCTGGTCACCTCGCACACCTACCTGGAGGGCCAGACCGGAGGCCGCGGCTACATCGGACTCGCCGCCATGATCTTCGGCAACTGGCGCCCCGGCGGCCTCGCGATGGGCGCGGGCCTGTTCGGTTACTCCGACGCGCTCCAGCTGCGCAACGGCGGCGTCACGGTCCACGCCCTGCTGCTCCTGCTGGTCGTCCTGCTCGCGCTGCTGGCCGGCTGGAAGCTGTACAAGAAGGCCGTGGTGCAGGGCGTGATCAGCGCCGTCATGGCCGCGCTGGTGCTGGTCTGGTACCTGCTCACCGACGAGGTCCCGAGCGACTTCGTGGGCGCCACCCCGTACATCGTCACGCTGCTCGTGCTGTCGCTGTCCGCGCAGCGCCTGCGCATGCCGAAGGCGGACGGCATGCGGTACCGGAAGGGCCAGGGCAAGTGACCGCGCAAGCCGCCGGCTTCGACTGGGAGGCGCTGCGCGCCGAGGCGCGGGAGGCCATGTCCCACGCCTACGCCCCCTACTCGGGCTACCCGGTCGGCGTGGCGGCCCTGGTCGACGACGGCCGTGTCGTCACCGGCTGCAACGTCGAGAACGCCTCCTACGGCCTCGGCCTGTGCGCCGAGTGCGGCCTGGTCTCGCAGCTCCAGCGCACGGGTGGCGGCCGTCTGACGCACTTCACCTGCGTGGACGGCGAGGGCGCCCTCCTGGTGCCCTGTGGCCGCTGCCGCCAGCTGCTCTACGAGTTCGGCGGCCCGGGCCTGCTCCTCGACACCCCCGAGGGCGTCCTGACGCTCTCCGAGATGCTGCCCCAGGCATTCGGCCCGGACCATCTCACCAAGTAACTCCCGTACGGCCCCCCTGATCCGCTCAGGGGGGCCGTACACCTTCGCACCTCCCGGAAGGAAGCCATCAGCCATGGCCATGGACGCCATCTCCGTCATCCGCACCAAGCGGGACCGCGGCGAACTGACCGACGAGCAGATCGACTGGGTCATCGACGCGTACACCCGGGGCGAGGTCGCCGACGAGCAGATGTCCTCGCTCGCCATGGCGATCCTGCTGAACGGCATGAACCGCCACGAGATCGCCCGCTGGACCGCGGCGATGATCGCCTCCGGTGAGCGCATGGACTTCTCGTCGCTGTCCCGCCCGACGGCCGACAAGCACTCCACCGGCGGCGTCGGCGACAAGATCACCCTGCCGCTCGCCCCGCTCGTCGCCGCGTGCGGGGCCGCCGTCCCGCAGCTGTCCGGCCGCGGCCTCGGTCACACCGGCGGCACCCTGGACAAGCTGGAGTCGATCCCCGGCTGGCGCGCCCTGCTCTCCAACGAGGAGATGCTGCACGTCCTCGACACCACGGGCGCGGTGATCTGCGCGGCCGGCGACGGCCTGGCCCCCGCGGACAAGAAGCTGTACGCCCTGCGTGACGTGACCGGCACGGTGGAGGCGATCCCGCTGATCGCCTCCTCGATCATGTCGAAGAAGATCGCCGAGGGCACCGGCTCCCTGGTCCTGGACGTGAAGGTCGGCACGGGCGCCTTCATGAAGACGATCGAGGACGCCCGCGAGCTGGCGTCCACCATGGTCGGTCTCGGCACCGACCACGGCGTGAAGACGGTCGCGCTGCTGACGGACATGTCGACCCCGCTGGGCCTGACCGCGGGCAACGCGCTGGAGGTCCGCGAGTCGGTGGAGGTCCTGGCCGGCGGCGGTCCGGCGGACGTGGTGGAGCTGACCGTGGCCCTGGCCCGCGAGATGCTCGACGCGGCCGGCATCAAGGACGCGGACCCCGCGAAGGCCCTGGCCGACGGCTCCGCGATGGACGTGTGGCGCCGGATGATCGCGGCCCAGGGCGGCGACCCCGACGCCGAGCTGCCCACCTCGAAGGAGCAGCACGTCATCAAGGCCCCGTCCACCGGCGTCCTGACCCGCCTCGACGCCTACGACATCGGCGTCGCCGCCTGGCGTCTGGGCGCCGGCCGCGCCCGCAAGGAGGACCCGGTGCAGGCGGCGGCGGGCGTGGAGATGCACGCCAAGCCGGGCGACACGGTGACCGAGGGCCAGCCCCTGCTCACCCTGCACACCGACACCCCCGAGCGCTTCGAGTACGCGCTCCAGGCCGTGACGGGCTCGTACGACATCGCGGCGGCGGGCACCGACTTCCAGGCCACGTCGGTGGTGCGGGAACGTATCGCCTGACCTGGACTTTCATCGTTCGGATGAACGGGACCGGTGGACCACCGCCGGTCCCGTTCGGCCCCTGGCCGACCGCTGGGCCCCAAAAGGCCCCACCGCGACGCTCTACGGCGAGCCGAAGGGTGACGTCCACCGGGTCCCCGGCGCCGTGAAGTTCGGCGATCCCCTCAAGCTGCCGGAACCGTTCGACCTCGCCATCGACCTCGCCATCGCCATCGCCATCGCCATCGCCATTGGCACCGGCGCGTTCCCCGTCGACTGACCGGTTTCACCCCAGCACCGCCGCCACCCCCACCAGCACCGGTACCGACACCACCGTCGACAGCAGGACCGACTCGCGGGCCAGGGACTCGGCCACTCGGTAGCGGCTGGCGTAGGTGAACAGGTTCTGGGCGCCCGGCAGGGCCGCGGTCACCACCACGTCCAGCAGCGTGGCGCCGTGCAGACCGAAGACACCCCTGGCCAGCGCCCACGCCACGAGCGGCTGGCCCAGCGACTTCAGCGCGACCGACAGCAGGACCAGCCGGCTGTCCTGCCCGCGGCCGGGGGCCGGGTTGCCGTGCAGGGACATGCCGAAGGACAGCAGCGCCGCGGGGACGGACATGCCCCCGATCAGGCTCAGCGGATTCATGAGCGGACCGGGCAGCTGCCAGCCCGCCGCCGCAACCACCGCTCCGGACAGCGAGCCGACCGCGATCGGGTTGCGCAGCGGGGTCAGCAGACGCCGCCCCACCGAGTCCTTCCCGCCCGGACCGGACAGATCCAGGACCGTCAGGGCGACGGGCGTGACCAGCACGACCTGGAAGAGCAGCACCGGCGCCACCAGGGACGCGTCGCCCAGCACGTACGCGGCGATCGGGATGCCCAGGTTGCCCGAGTTGACGTAACCGGAGCACAGGGCGCCGATCGTGGTACGGCCCACTCCCCAGTGCCGCAGCACACCCACCGCCACGAACAGCCCGGCGACCGCCATCGTGCTCAGCGCCGTCACCAGCAGCCGGCTGGAGAAGAGGACGGAGAGGTCCGCCCGCGCGAGGGTGGTGAACAGGAGCGCCGGACCGGCCACCGCGAAGGCCAGCCGCGTCAGCACCTCGCGGCCCTGCTCACCGAGCGTGCCACGCCGTCCGAGCAGGTAGCCCACCACGATGACGACCGCGATCACCGCGAACCCGCTCAGCACCCCCGTCACAGGGCCAACCCTCCGGCCGGGGAGGGGAACCGGTCAATGTGATCTCCGTCAGCCGGCCCGGTGCGCGATGAGTTACGGCCCCGTCGCCGGTCTACCGCACGTGGACGCCAAGACACCGCCCGTGCTCATGCTCGCCGGCCCCGTCACCCGCAACGCGGTGCCGGGGCTCTGCGACGACCTGAGGGCGCTGCTGGAGATCAGGGGCGCCCCGGTCGTCGTCTGCGACGTGGGCGGGCTCGGACCCCCCGGGCTGGCCGCCGTCGACCTGCTCGCCCGGTTGGAGCTGACCGCCCGCCGGGCCGGCGGGCGGATACGGCTGCGGGACGCCGATCCCGCGCTACACGCCCTTCTCGACCTCGTCGGCCTCCGCTTCCAGGTGGAGGGGCAGGCCGAAGAGCGGGAACCAGCGCTGGGTGTCGAGGAAGCAGTGGAAACCGGTGATCCGGCCGTCTGAGATCTCCAGCACCTGCACCGCCCACGGGCTGAACCCCCCGTTCTCCGGGTCCGGCTTGTAGTGCGCGAAGCCCGGCAGGCCGTTGGCCCGGACCGGCAGCAGGCGGGAACCGGCGCAGGAGGCGCCGATGGTGGTCATGAAGCCGGTGATGTCGGCGGTGCCGCGCAGCCACAGGTCGAACGGCGGCATCGTCATGATGGCGTCCTCGTGCAGCAACGCCGTCAGCGCCGCCATGTCATAGCCCTCGAACGCCTTCACGTAGCGCTCCAGGAGCTTTTGCTGCTCCTCGTCCAGCGGGTCGGACACCGCACCCTCGGCCCCCGCGTCCGCGCGCTCCGCGAGCGTGGCGCGGGCCCGCTGAAGCGCGCTGTTCACCGAGGCGACCGAGGTACCCAGCAGTTCGGCCACCTCGCTCGCCTTCCAGGCGAGCACCTCGCGCAGGATCAGCACCGCCCGCTGCTTGGGCGGCAGCTGCTGGAGGGCCGCCATGAAGGCGAGCCGGACGGTCTCCTTGGCGACGGCGGCCTCCGCCGGGTCCTGGACCGCGGGCAGGACGCGCGCGTCGGGCATCGGCTCCAGCCAGGTGTTCTCCGGGCGCGGCGAGAGCGCCGCCCGGGCGAGCGGGGTCGACTCGGTCAGGTCCATGGGCCGCGCCCGCTTGTTGCCCGCCGCCAGCATGTCCAGGCACACGTTCGTCGCGATCCGGTACAGCCACGAGCGCAGCGAGGAGCGGCCCTCGAACTTCTCGTAGCTCCGCCAGGCGCGCACCAGGGTGTCCTGCACCGCGTCCTCGGCCTCGAAGGAGGAGCCGAGCATGCGGTAGCAGTACCCCGTCAGCTCGGTCCGGTGCCTCTCCAGTGCGACGTCCAGGTCCGCCGTCGCCGTGCCGTTGCCCATCGTCCACCCACCCCTGTGGCCGTCCTGTAGCGCGCCTTCGCGCCCCAGCACTTGGGAAGCTACCGCAGCCCACTGACAATGGCCCCCGAAGTGAGAAAACGCCCAGATCAGAACGGTTGCTTTGCGGGGTGGAGCGGCGTGCGCCGACTCAGTGCGCCCCCACCGGCTCCCGTCGGGCGTCCACCCGGGCGGCCCGCGAGCCGAGGACGGTGATCGTGACGACGCCGAGGACCGCGAGCAGACCGACACCGACCGTGCCCGTCCAGCCGTCCGAGTGGAAGGCCATCGCGCCGACGGTGCTGCCCAGGCTGGAGCCGATGTAGTACGCCGACTGGTACAGCGCCGACGCCTGGGCGCGGCCGTGCGTGGCCGTCTTGCTGACCGCCGAGGAGGCGACCGCGTGCCCGGCGAAGAAACCCGCCGTGATCAGGACCAGACCGAGCAGGACCAGCGGCAGGCAGGAGGTCAGGGACAGGAGCAGACCCGCCGCCGTCGTACCGCCCGCCAGGTAGAGCGCGCCCCGGCGGCCCAGCCGGCCCACCAGCCGGCCCGCGGTGGACGCCGAGACCGTACCCACCAGGTAGACCAGGAAGATCGAGCCCACGATGCCCTGCGGCAGCCCGAACGGCTCCGCCGTCAGCCGGTAGCCGATCACCGTGTAGACACCGCCGAACACCGTCATGAACAGCGCGCCGATCGCGTACAGACGGCGCAGCAGCGGGTCGGAGAGGTGTCCGCGGACCGTGCCGAGCAGCACGCGGGGGCGCAGCGAGCCCGCCGTGAAGTGCTTCGGCGCCGGCAGCAGCAGCCGGAAGGCCACCGCGCAGGCGACCGCGAGCGCGCCGATCACGCCGACCGAGACCCGCCAGCCCCACTCCTGGGCGACCCAGCCGGTGATCACCCGGCCGCTCATGCCGCCGACGCTGTTGCCCGCCACGAACAGTCCGATCGCCGTGACCAGCGCCTTCGGCCGCACCTCCTCGGCGAGGTAGGCCGTCGCCGAGGCCGGAAGACCGGCCAGCGCCGCACCCTGCACCCCGCGCAGCACCACCAGCGCGCCGATCGACGGCGCGAAGGGCACCAGCATGCCGACCGTGACGGCGACGGCCAGGGAGGCCGTCATCACCGTACGGCGGCCGTAACGCTCCGACAGGGCGCTCATGGGCAGGACGAACAGGGCCAGCCCGCCGGTCGCGGCCGCCACGGTCCAGCTCGCCTCGCTCGCCGCGACCCCGAACTCCCCGGAGATCAGCGGCAGCAGCGCCTGGGTGGAGTAGAGGAGGGCGAAGGTCGCGACCCCGGCGAGGAAGAGGGCGAAGCTCATCCGGCGGTAGCCGGGGCCGCCCGGGGTCAGACGGGAGTCGGAGTAGGAGGCAGGGGCGGGGAGAACGGCGTCCACGCTGGTGGACGCCTCGGTACTGGCGGGTGACATGCTTCGACCGTAGGTACCGCGCCTCTCATCCGTCCAATGCATGGATTCGCGATAATCGTTCCCATGGAGCATCAGCAGAGGTCACAGGCGCGGCTGTCACGGACCGGTGACACAGAAGACATGGCGCTGTTGCTGGCGCCCCGCCTCGCCTACTTCGCCGGCGTCGCCCGTACCGAGCACGTCACCCGGGCCGCCCAGGCGATGAGCGTCCCCCAGTCCACCCTCTCCCGGGCGATGGCCCGGCTGGAGCAGGACCTCGGCGTCGACCTGTTCGCCCGGCACGGCCGGACCGTCTCGCTCACCACCGCGGGCCGCACCTTCCTCGCCTCCGTCGAGCGGGCCCTCGCCGAGGTCGAGCGCGCCGCCGAGGAGGTCCGCGCGGACGCCGACCCGGCCACCGGCAAGGTCGCCTTCGGCTTCCTGCACACCATGGGCGCCGAGACCGTACCCGGGCTGCTGCACGCCTTCCGCGCCGACCACCCGCGGGTCCGCTTCAGCCTGGTCCAGAACTACGGCGAGGCGATGCTGGAGCGGCTCCGGGCGGGCGAGCTGGACCTCTGTCTCACCTCGCCCGTCCCCGACGCGCCCGACCTGGTGGCCCGCCGGCTGGACGAGCAGAAGCTCCGCCTGGTCGTCCCCGCGGACCACCGCCTGGCCGGCCGCCGCCGGGTCCGGCTGGCCGAGGCGGCCGAGGAAACGTTCGTCACCCTGGAGCCCGGCTACGGCCTGCGCCGCATCTTCGACTCGCTGTGCGGCGAGGCCGGCTTCCGCCCCCGGGTCGCCTTCGAGGGCGAGGAGGCGGAGACGTTGAGGGGCCTGGTGGCGGCCGGGCTGGGGGTGGCCCTCCTGCCGCCGCCGACTGTCCCGAGGCCGGGCGTGGTGGAACTGACGGTCACGGCCCCCCGGGCGGCCCGCGAGATCGGCGTCGCCTGGCTGGCGGACCGCCCGGACACCCCACCGGTGGCCGCGTTCAAGAAGTTCCTGCTCTCCAGGAGGGGCAACCTGCTGCCGGCCTGAGCGGCAATCTGCTGCCGGCCTGAGGGGCGGCCGGCCCGAGGGGCGCATGGAACCGCGCGGGAACTCCCACGCGCCCGCGCCCCGGATTCCGCGCGCGTCCGCCGAGCCCTATCGCGTCAGCGACCGAGCCCGCGCCCCGGCCCCCCGCGCGCTACCGCTTCAGCGACCGGCCGAACCCCGCGGCCAACGGCATCCGGAGCCCGATCGGCGGCGGCGCGGCCAGCGCGTCCTCCACCGGCCGCGACACCGGACACCCGAACAGCGCGCCCATCACGAAGTCCGCCGCCAGGCAGAGCACTTCGCCGCGGTGACCGTGCAGACCGTGTCTGTCGGAGTGCACTTCGAACCGGCACACCTCCCGGTTCACCTTCTTCGCCCGCGCCGCGAACCGGAACGACAGCTCGGGATCGGTCCGTTCGTCGTTCGTGCCGTGCGCGATCAGCACCCGGCGCCCGACCAGCTGCTTGACCGGCTCGGCGGCTGCGGCGACGTCCTCCTCCGGCAGCCAGGGGGCCAGTGCCACCACGGAGTTGACGGCCTCATGACCGCCCACCCGCAGCGCCGCGCGTGCGCCCATGTCCACGCCGACCAGACACACGGGAACGTCCCCGTAGCGTCGTACGACCTCGTCGGCGGCCCACTCGGCGTCCGCCGCCGGATGTGCCTCGCTGCCGTTCCAGCCGCGGTAGCGGTAGCGGACGGGGTGGACGGCCAGCCCCTCGGTACGGCCCGCGCGGGCGAGTGCGCGGCCCAGTGAGCGGATGAGGGCCGTCCCCCGGACGGAGGACGGTCGGCGGGCGGAGACCTCCTCCCCGCCGGGGAGCAGCAGCACCGCTCCGCTCACCGGCATCGGCTGCGGACCGACTGCCTTGCCCAGCCCGGCCGTTCGGACCGGCCTCGCTTGCTGTCCCATGACAGAACAGTGTCAGAAGGCGCGGTGTACGAAACCCGTCCTGGGGGTCACCGTTCCGTATCGGCGGAAAAGTGCCGGAAAACAGCCGCCGCGCGCACCGGGCGCTCTACGCGCGTAGGAGTTAGAGTGCGGAAATGACGAGCCAGACTGCACCCACGGGGGCCGTCCCGGCGCCCGTGCCGGCACACGTTCCGACGCCGGACCAGATCCGCCGGGCGCCCAAGGTACTGCTGCACGATCATCTCGACGGCGGGCTCCGCCCGGGGACCGTCGTCGAACTCGCCCGGGAGACCGGGTACACCGAGCTTCCCGAGACCGACCCGGGCAAGCTGGGGATCTGGTTCCAGGAAGCGGCCGACTCCGGCTCGCTGGAACGGTATCTGGAGACCTTCCGGCACACCGTCGGCGTGATGCAGACCCGGGAGGCCCTGGTCCGGGTCGCCCGGGAGTGCGCCGAGGACCTCGCCGAGGACGGGGTCGTCTACGCCGAGGTGCGGTACGCGCCCGAGCAGCACCTCGACGCGGGACTGACCCTGGAAGAGGTGGTCGTTGCCGTCAACGAGGGGTTCCGGCAGGGTGAGCGGCTGGCCCGGGAGAACGGCCACCGGATCCGGGTCGGCGCTCTGCTGACCGCCATGCGGCACGCGGCCCGTTCCCTGGAGATCGCCGAACTCGCCAACCGTCACCGGGACTCCGGCGTGGTCGGCTTCGACATCGCCGGTGCCGAGGCCGGCTACCCGCCCACCCGCCACCTCGACGCCTTCGAGTACCTGAAGCGGGAGAACAACCACTTCACCATCCATGCCGGCGAGGCGTTCGGACTGCCCTCCATCTGGCAGGCGCTGCAGTGGTGCGGCGCCGACCGGCTCGGGCACGGGGTGCGGATCATCGACGACATCGAGGTCCACGAGGACGGCTCGGTCAGCCTCGGCCGGCTCGCCTCCTACGTGCGGGACAAGCGGATCCCGCTGGAGCTGTGCCCCAGCTCCAACCTCCAGACCGGCGCCGCCCCCTCCTACGCCGAGCACCCGATCGGGCTGCTGCGACGGCTGCACTTCAGGGCCACGGTGAACACCGACAACCGGCTGATGTCGCACACCAGCCTGAGCCGGGAATTCGAGCACCTCGTCGACGCATTCGGTTATACGCTCGACGACCTCCAGTGGTTCTCCGTCAATGCGATGAAATCAGCGTTCATTCCTTTCGATGAACGACTCGCGATGATCAATGACGTGATCAAGCCCGGATATGCCGAGTTGAAGTCCGAATGGCTTTTCCAGCAGACCGCGTCTACCAGCGGTTTCGGCGGTTTCGGGGCATAGTCGCCGGGTTCCGGCCGGCACGGAATGCGGACGCGCTTTCACAAGCCGTCCGCATTTCGGTGTTTGCGGCGGGTGGTCCGGCATGTTTACGGTCGTGGACCGCTCAGCTCGTTTGTGATCACCCGTTCTCCGCAGGCAAGGACGCATTCACCATGAAGCACGCTGCTGCCAAGACCCTGGGCGTCGCCGCCCTCGGTGCCGTCATCGCCGCCGTCGGCGCGGGCGCGGCCGACGCCGCCCCGGCCGCCCCGGACGCCACGCAGGTCCTGGGCACCGTCACCAAGACGCTGCCGGCCGAGAACGTCGGCAAGGCGCTGCCGGGTGCCACCGAGGCGCTCGCCCAGGGGCAGGGTGGTTTGGGCGCCGGTGTCACCGCCGCCCAGCCCGCCGTGCGGAAGGTCCTCGCGCAGGGGCCGACCGCGCCGGCCGCCGGGCTGCTCGGCGGACTGCCGCTGAAGAGCACGGGTCTGCCCACGCACGGGGTGCCGGTGAACGGGATTCCGATCGGCTGACACCGCCGGCCGTACGACGCCGCTGGGGCGCCCCGCAACCGTCCGGGAGCGCCCCAGCGGCGTACGCACGCCTCCGCGTCTCCACGCCCTCGGCGCTACGGGCGTCCCCGCCCTCGGGCCCACGGGCCTCGATGCCCTCGGGCCCACGGCCTGCGCGCCGTGCTCACCAGGCGGTGCGGGCCTTGTCCTCGGACGGCAGCAGCAGCCACAGCGCTATGTAGACCAGGAACTGCGGGCCCGGCAGCAGGCAGGAGACCAGGAAGATCACCCGCATCGTCGTGGCCGAGGTGCCGAAACGCCGGGCGAGTGCGGCGCAGACTCCGCCGATCATCCGGCCGTGGGTGGGGCGGGCAAGGGCGGTCATGTCGGCTCCTCCGCGGTCGTCGGCTCGCTCACGAGCCGGTGGCGGGGCCCCGGTCGGGACCCCTCAACTGTTGTCCACGGTACGGAGACGAACGGGACGAAGCATCCCTCTACGGGGCGATACCGACCCTGGGAATCGTCGGGGTACGTCCCTGAGACAGCTCCTCCTGGACGGCTACCGCCTGCCCGGCCCCGCCGGGTTCCCGTGCCTGCTGCCGCCGCAGCCAGGCCCGGCCCGCCGGTACGACGGCCAGGTGGGCCAGGACGACACCCGTCGTGTTCAGCAGCACGGAGTCGACGTCCACGACCCGGCCCGGCACGCCGGTCTGCAACAAGGCGATACCGAGGGAGAGCAGAGCGCCGGCCGCGCCCGTACGCATCAGCGAGGCGAACGGGGAGACGGTGAGCCTGCCGTGCGCCAGGGGCAGCAGCACGCCCAGCGGCGCCAGCAGCGCGAGGCCCTCGCCGAGGGGTCTGGCGGCGCCCGGCCAGCCCAGCGCCAGATCGGCCCGGATGCCGGCCAGCGGGCGCAGATTGGGGGGCATCACCCAGGGGACGTCCAGGGGAAGCAGCATCAGCCAGGTGACGAGGGCGAGGTGCGCGACGAGGAGGACACCTCCTGTCACCCGGATGCGGATCGCGGCGCTGCCGCCGATGGAGCCTTGACGCTGCACGCCCCCCTAGACGTCAGGGTGGGCGCGATTGGTTCCGCAGTGGAAACGTTTCGGCGCAGGTGTGTCGTTTCCGGGGCGGGGTTCGGGCCGTCCGGGCCGCCGCCGGCGGCGGCCCGGACGGCCCGGCGGCACATGCCCGCGACGGACTGCTAGCCGCCTGTGACCCCGCCGGACGGCGGCTGGGCGGTGCCGGGATGGTCGCGGACGTCGTCGGTGCACTCGTAGCGCCGCAGGGGGCCCGGCCCCGGACCACCCAGGATGACCGAGCCGTCGTCCTCCGTCGCCGCCGAGTCGGACAGGGTGCACACCAGCTGGGCCAGGGCGTAGGAGGTGAGACGCGAGGGCGCCGTGCTCAGGCGCAGCGTGTCCTCGGGGTCCTTCGGACCGGGCCCGCTCACGCCGAGGCCGCCCGGCACATACGTCGTATAGCCCGCGGAGCGCTCCGCGGCCGACGGCGAGGCGGCGAGCTGGTCCAGCAGCCCCTGCGCCACGATCACCCGGCGCCGGGCGTCCGGGGTGCCCTCCGGCACCCGCACGGCGCGGTCCACGGCCACCAGGGAGGCGCCGCACAGCAGGAAGACCTGCACCGGCACCCCGCGCGAGGACTGCGTGGACCCATCCGGCCCGGCCAGCGAGCACGGCACCCGGGACGGCGCCGCCCCGAAGTCGGTCGGCACCTCCGTGGCCCGGATGCCGCAGCCGGTGAGCAGCGCGCCCAGGAGGGGCAGCGCCAGCAGGCGTCGTACGGTCATGACCCCTCCTTTCCCGCGTCGTCCCGGTCGGTCTCGCTGTCCGTGTCGCCCCCGCCGTCCTCCTCGGTCAGCCGTGAGGGGTCCTGTGGCAGCCGGAGCGTGAACACCGCTCCGCCCTCCGGGGAGTTGGCGGCGATGATCTCGCCGCCGTGGATGTGGGCGTTCTCCAGGGCGATGGAGAGGCCGAGTCCGCTGCCCTCGGAGCGCGGCCGGGAGGCGCTCGCCTTGTAGAAGCGGTCGAAGACGTGCGGGAGGACTTCCTCGGGGATGCCGGGCCCGTGGTCGCGGACCTGGATCTGGATCGAATCGTCCGCTTTCCGCACCGTCACCCGCACCGGCGAGCCGCCGTGCTTGAGCGCGTTGCCGATCAGGTTGGCGAGGATGACGTCCAGGCGGCGCGGGTCCAGGCGGGCGTGCAGGCCGCGCTCGACGTCCAGATCGACCGCGTCCAGCCAGGCGCGGGCGTCGATGCAGGCGGTGATCTGGTCGGCGACGTCGACGTCGTCCAGGACCAGCCGGGCGGTGCCCGCGTCGAAGCGGGTGACCTCCATCAGGTTCTCGACCAGGTCGTTCAGCCGGCGCGTCTCGCTGACCACCAGCCGGACGGCGGGCTCGACCATCGGGTCGATGCCCCCGGCCTCCGACTCCAGCTCCTCCTCCAGGACCTCCGTGACGGCGGTGATGGCGGTGAGCGGGGTGCGCAGCTCATGCGACATGTCGGCGACGAACCGGCGGGACGCGTCGTCCCGCGCGGCCATCTCCGCGACCCGCTGCTCCAGCGCCTCGGCCGCGTTGTTGAACGTCCGGGACAGATCGGCGAGTTCGTCGGTGCCGGACACCCGCAGCCGGGTGTCCAGCCTGCCCTCGCCGAGCCGGCGGGCGGCCACGCCGAGCCGGTGCACCGGCTTCAGCACGGTCGTCGCGGCGGCCTGCGCGAGCAGCGCGGCACCGATCAGCGCGAGTCCGGTGGCGATGCCCAGCGACCAGGCCAGCGAGTTCAGGTCCTTCGCCTCCGGCTCCAGGGACTTGGCCATGTAGCCGGTCGGACCGCCGCCGATGACGCGCGTGCCGGCCACCAGATAGGGCGTGCCGTGGTCCACCACCCGCTGCCAGTAGAGGTGGTACGGCTCCTTGTTGGCGCCGGACACCTGCTGCCGCTTGGCCACGGCCGTGCGCAGCGACTCGGGCACGTCCTCCAGCGCGAAACCGTTGATGCCGCCCGAGTTGCCGTACACCGTCTTGCCGTCGGCGTCCTGGGCGACCAGGAGCACGCTGAAGCGCTGGCTGCTGGCGGCCATCTGGCCCGCCGCGCGCTGTAGTTGGTCCTGGCTCGGGTGCGCGGGCAACGCACCCGCCCGGTTCTGCATCTCCTGCCGGAAGTCACGCAGCACCGCGTCCTGGGCACGGGTGAGCACGGCCTCCCGGTTGAGCCAGTAGGCGATGCCCGACGCCGACACCGCGGCCGTGAGCGCGACCAGCCCGAACACCAGCACCAGTCGCAGCCTGAGGCTGGTGAACCGCAGTCGCGACAGACTCCCCTTGCGCCCCGCGGTCCAGCCGCGCAGCCCCCTGTGCGTATCGGTCACTGAGGGCTGTCCAGGCGGTAGCCGACACCACGGACGGTACGGATCAGGGTCGGGGACGAGGGCACGTCCTCCACCTTGGCGCGCAGCCGCTGCACACACGCGTCGACCAGACGGGAGTCGCCCAGGTAGTCGTGCTCCCACACCAGCCGCAGCAACTGCTGGCGGGACAGCGCCTGGCCGGGCCGTCGGCTCAGCTCCAGCAGCAGGCGCAGTTCGGTCGGGGTCAGCTGGAGATCCTCGCCGTTCTTCGTGACGGTCATGGCCGACCGGTCGATGACGAGGTTGCCGAAGGTCGCCGAGTCGCTGGACTCGCGCTCCCCACGCCTGAGCACGGCCCGGATCCGGGCGTCGAGCACCCGCCCCTGCACCGGCTTGACGACGTAGTCGTCGGCCCCCGACTCCAGCCCGACCACGACGTCGATGTCGTCGTTGCGCGCGGTCAGCAGGATGATCGGCAGCTGGTCCGTGCGCCGGATGCGCCGGCACACCTCGAACCCGTCGATGCCGGGCAGCATCACGTCCAGCACGATCAGGTCCGGCCGCTGCTCGCGCAGCAGCTTCAGACCGTCCTCGCCGCTGGCAGCGGTGGCCACCCGGTGTCCCTGGCGCGTCAGGGAGAGCTCCAGGGCCGTACGGATGGCGTCGTCGTCCTCGATCAGCAACAGGGAAGGCACGGGCTCATTCTGGCCCATGGACGGGGTGTCGTACGACCTGCCGGCGCCATGGCTTCTCCAGCGCCACCACCTGTGCGCAGCGTGTGACCGTCCTGGGAGGGACCCCTGTGACAGGTCTGTGACAGTCGGCGGACACGGCCATGAAGTCGCCCCGGCAGTCTTTTGGTCACGGGCCGGACGGTGAGCAGGAACCGGCCCGGCAGGACCGAGTCACCGGAAGTCCACGACGGGGGAGCGCGAGATGAACACGCTGCACGGCATCAGCACCAGCGCAGTGGTCACGCGCCTGCACGACGTGCACCGGGGCTCCGAGAAGTCCGGTGCTGTGAGCGGGCGGGGGTGCGCTCGCGGCACCGGGCGTCAGCACCCGGCCTCTGCGCAGCAAGGGCGCCAGCCCTACATGTCGGTGGTCGACGCGAACACGGGGGAGCACGGGGGAACCGCGTACGGGGAGGACTCGGGGGAGCGCCGTTCGCTGAGCGAGGCGGAGTTCACCGCCTACGTCCAGGAGCGCCGCGCCTCCCTGTACGCCACCGCCTACCACCTGACCGGCGACCGCTTCGAGGCCGAGGACCTGCTGCAGAGCGCGCTGTTCTCGACGTACAAGGCGTGGGACCGGATCAGCGACAAGGCGGCGGTCGGCGGATACCTCCGCCGCACCATGACCAACCTGCACATCAGCGCCTGGCGGCGCCGCAAGCTCAACGAGTACCCGACCGAGGAACTGCCGGAGACGCCCGGCGAGACGGACGCGATGCGCGGCACCGAGCTGCGCGCGGTCCTGTGGCAGGCGCTGGCCCGGCTGCCCGAACTCCAGCGCACCATGCTGGTCCTGCGCTACTACGAGGGCCGCACGGACCCGGAGATCGCGGAGATACTCGGCATCAGTGTCGGCACGGTGAAGTCCAGCATCTGGCGGTCGCTCCGCCGGCTGCGCGAGGACGAGGTCCTCAGCTTCGGCCGTGACGAGGAGGACGCCTTCGGCGACTTGGTCGCCTGAGGGTCAGGGGTCACTGGGGGTGACCTGAGGGGGGAACACGGGGGAAGCGGGGCCACCGGGGGGTGGGCCCACGGGGGAGCGACAGGAACGGGACTGGCGGGCCGAAGGGCTCGACCAGTCCCGTTTCGCGTTCCGCGACGCGGCGACTGGTGGGACGGAGGGCTCGACCCCGTCCCGTTTCGCGTTCCGCCGGGCAGGTCAGACCGCCGTCTGCTGCCGGGACGGCCGGCCCGTCGCCGCTGTCGCGAGCCGGTCCAGCGCCTCGTCCCGGTCGCACGCGTGCGCGCCGAGGGCCACCTGGCGGGTGATGATCGACCGCTCCGCGCGCATCAGCCGCCAGCCGCGGCGCAGCAGGAACGGCACCGACTTGCGGCCCTCCTGCAGATCCCGCAGGAAGCGCCGCCGGAAGGTGGTGACCGGTCCACGCGTCAGGCACAGCGCGTCCGCGAGCAGGCCCAGTTCCCGGCAGCGCTCGACGATCTCCGCGGCGAAGATGCCCTCCGCGATGAACAGCGGGCTACGACCGATGCTCAGCGTCTCCTCGCCGGTTCGGGCGCTCAGCGAGATGTCGTACACCGGCACCGGCGTCGACCCCGTCGCGCACAACCGGGAGATGGCCTCGACCGCGACGTCCGCGTCCCACGACTCCGGGTGGTCCCAGTCGATGTCCGAACTCCCCTGCACCAGGGGCAGAGTCGGGTCGTCAGCCTCCTTGTAGAAGTCGTCCAGGCGCAGCACGGGAAGCCCGGAACGGGCGGCGACGAGTGACTTGCCCGAGCCCGAGGGGCCGCACAACAGCACGACACGGGCGGGGGCCGGAGGATGAATGCTCACGGAACACCAGTTTGACGCATGGCGGGCACCCTGCCGACCCCGCGGGTCGGCTTTTCAGCGTGAGTCTCACCTCAACTACCCTCCGTGCCGACACCATTACCCTGCGCACCAAAGGTGGCACCCGTCATGGCGACCCGGGCCACTGAGAGCGCCTGGAAGGGGCGCGGGGAACTGCGCGACCCGGGCCACTGAGAGCGCCTGGAAGGGGCGCGGGGAACTGCGCGACCGGCCGGAGCGGACCCGCACCCGGCAGCCGGCGGCAGTTCCCCGCCCGGATCCCGTCAGTAGGACGACCCCGACGCGCCCAGCGACCCCGTGGGGTGCCACACCGTCTTCGTCTCCAGGAACGCCGTCATCCGGTCGGTCCCCGGTGTCTCGAAGTAATCCACAGCCTGTGGACGCAGAACCCGCTTCAGATTGTCGGCCGCCGCGATCTCCAGCTCCTTCGCCAGCGCCTCGTCCGCGCCCGCGAGGTCGATCGCGTTGACGTCCTGGTGCGCGGCCAGCGGCGCCGCGATCTCCGCCGTACGGCCGGACAGCACGTTGACCACGCCGCCCGGGACGTCGGAGGTGGCCAGCACCTCGCCCAGGGACAGCGCCGGCAGCGGGGCCTTCTCGGAAGCGATCACGACCGCCGTGTTGCCGGTGGCGATCACCGGGGCCACGACCGACACCAGGCCGAGGAAGGACGACTCCTGCGGGGCCAGGACGGCGACCACGCCGGTCGGCTCGGGGGAGGAGAGGTTGAAGTACGGGCCCGCGACCGGGTTGGCGCCGCCGATGACCTGGGCGATCTTGTCGGTCCAGCCCGCGTACCAGACCCAGCGGTCGACGGCCGCGTCCACGACCGCCGCGGCCTTGGACTTGGACAGGCCCTCCGCGTCCGCGACCTCCCGGACGAACTGCTCCTTGCGGCCCTCCAGCATCTCCGCGACGCGGTAGAGGACCTGGCCGCGGTTGTACGCGGTCGCGCCGGACCAGCCGCCGAACGCCTTGCGCGCGGCCACGACCGCGTCACGGGCGTCCTTGCGGGAGGAGAGGGGCGCGTTCGCCAGCCACTTGCTCTTCGAGTCGGTCACCTCGTACACCCGGCCGCTCTCGGAACGCGGGAACTTCCCGCCGACGTACAGCTTGTAGGTCTTGAAGACGCTCAGACGGTCAGACATCGAGGTAAGCCTCCAGGCCGTGGCGGCCGCCCTCGCGGCCGAAGCCCGACTCCTTGTAACCGCCGAACGGCGAGGTCGGATCGAACTTGTTGAACGTGTTGGACCAGACGACACCGGCGCGCAGCTTGTTCGCGACGGCCAGGATCCGGGAGCCCTTCTCGGTCCAGATGCCGGCGGACAGGCCGTACTGGGTGTTGTTCGCCTTGGCGACCGCCTCGTCCGGCGTGCGGAAGGTGAGGACGGACAGCACCGGGCCGAAGATCTCGTCACGGGCGACGGTGTGCGCCTGGGTGACGTTCGTGAACAGCGTCGGCGCGAACCAGTAGCCGGAGGAGGGGAGTTCGCAGGCCGGGGACCAGCGCTCGGCACCCTCCGCCTCGCCCCGCTCGGCCAGCGCGGTGATCCGGGCCAGCTGCTCGGCGGAGTTGATCGCGCCGATGTCGGTGTTCTTGTCCAGCGGGTCGCCGAGGCGCAGCGTGGACAGGCGGCGCTTGAGGGAGTCCAGCAGCTCGTCCTGGATCGACTCCTGGACGAGGAGGCGGGAGCCGGCGCAGCAGACCTGGCCCTGGTTGAAGAAGATGCCGGTGACGATGCCCTCGACGGCCTGGTCGATGGGGGCGTCGTCGAAGACGATGTTGGCGCCCTTGCCACCCAGTTCCAGGGTGAGCTTCTTCTTCGTGCCCGCGACCGTACGGGCGATCTCCTTGCCCACGGCCGTGGAGCCGGTGAAGGCGACCTTGTTCACGTCCGGGTGCGCGACCAGCGCGGCCCCCGCGTCGCCGTAGCCCGGGAGGATGTTGACGACACCCTTGGGCAGGCCGGCCTGGCGGCAGATGTCCGCGAAGAACAGGGCGGACAGCGGGGTCGTCTCGGCCGGCTTCAGGACGACCGTGTTGCCGGTCGCGAGGGCCGGGGCGATCTTCCACGCCAGCATCAGCAGCGGGAAGTTCCACGGGATGACCTGGCCGGCCACGCCCAGCGGACGCGGGGCGGCACCGAAGCCGGCGTGGTCGAGCTTGTCGGCCCAGCCCGCGTAGTAGAAGAAGTGCGCGGCGACCAGCGGGAGGTCCGCGTCGCGGGTCTCCTTGATCGGCTTGCCGTTGTCCAGCGTCTCCAGGACGGCCAGCTCACGGCTGCGCTCCTGGATGACGCGGGCGATACGGAACAGGTACTTGGCGCGCTCGGAGCCGGGCAGTGCCGACCACTTCTCGAACGCCTTGCGGGCGGCCTTCACCGCGCGGTCGACGTCCTCGGCGCCGGCCCGGGCGACCTCGGAGAGGACCTCCTCGGTCGACGGGGAGACCGTCTTGAAGACCTTGCCGTCGGCGGCCTCGGTGAACTCGCCGTCGATGAACAGGCCGTACGAGGGCGCGATGTCGACGACCGCGCGGGACTCGGGGGCGGGTGCGTACTCGAATGCCATGGGTGATCAGTCCACCGTCACGTAGTCGGGACCGGAGTAGCGGCCGGTGGCCAGCTTCTGCCGCTGCATCAGCAGGTCGTTCAGCAGCGAGGAGGCGCCGAAGCGGAACCAGTGGTTGTCCAGCCAGTCCTCGCCCGCGGTCTCGTTGACCAGCACCAGGAACTTGACGGCGTCCTTGGTGGTGCGGATGCCGCCGGCGGGCTTCACACCGATCTGGACGCCGGTCTGGGCGCGGAAGTCGCGCACCGCCTCCAGCATCAGCAGGGTGTTCGCGGGGGTCGCGTTCACGGCGACCTTGCCGGTGGAGGTCTTGATGAAGTCGGCGCCCGCCAGCATGCCGAGCCAGGAGGCGCGGCGGATGTTGTCGTACGTCGACAGCTCGCCGGTCTCGAAGATGACCTTCAGCCGGGCGTTCGTCCCGCAAGCCTCCTTCACGGCGACGATCTCGTCGTACACCTTCAGGTACTTGCCGGCGAGGAACGCGCCCCGGTCGATCACCATGTCGATCTCGTCGGCTCCGGCGGCGACGGCGTCACGGACGTCGGCCAGCTTCACGTCGAGAGCGGCGCGGCCGGCCGGGAAGGCGGTGGCCACCGAGGCGACCTTCACGCCGGAGCCGGCGACGGCCTCCTTGGCGACGGCCACCATGTCGGGGTAGACGCAGACCGCGGCCGTCGTGGGGGCCGTACGGTCCGTCGGGTCGGGGTGGACCGCCTTGACGCCGAGCGCCCGGACCTTGCCCGGGGTGTCCGCGCCTTCCAGCGTCGTCAGGTCGACCATCGAGATGGCGAGGTCGATGGCGTACGCCTTCGCGGTGGTCTTGATGGAACGGGTACCGAGAGCCGCGGCGCGCGCCTCCAGGCCGACCGCGTCGACGCCGGGCAGCCCGTGCAGGAAGCGGCGCAGCGTGCTGTCGGACGCGGCTACGTCGGCGAGAGCGTGTGCTGTGGGTGCAGAGGTGGGCATGGTCACCAGACGAGCATATCTACGCGCGTAGCGGCTGTACACCCCCGCTGCTCGTCCCCGGTCGGCAGATCACGGATGAGCGCCGGTTCCCGGGCGGGCGGTCATGCGGTCGGCGGTGTCGTGCAGAATCGGGCCATGACCACCCCGGACCATCCGTCACCCGCGTCACAGCCTCCGGTGCCCACCGCCAAGGACCGGATCTACCGCTCCCCCCTGGGGGTCGCGGGCGGCGTGCTGCTGCTCTTGGTCGTGCTCTGGCTGGGCTTCGACGCGCTGTTCAAGGGCCACGGCCGGACCCCGTGGCTGGCGCTGGCCGGCCTGATCCTGATCGTGCCGCTGATCCTCGCCTTCACCGTTCGCCCCGCGGTCTTCGCGAACGAGGACCGGCTGCGGGTCCGCAATCCCTTCCGGGTGATCACCCTGCCCTGGGGCGAGATCGCCGGCCTGCGCTCCGGATACTCCAACGAGGTCCTCACCAAGTCCGGCGCCAAGTACCAGCTGTGGGCCATCCCCGTCTCCCTGCGGGCCCGCCAGAAGGCGGCCCGCCGGCAGCAGCGGGCGGCGGTGGACGAGGCCCGGGGCGTGACGCCGGGCGGCCGGGGCGGCGGGCTCGGACCGGGCGCCCTCGGCCTCGGCGGCTTCAGTCTGCGCGGTCCGGACACCGGGCCGGCCCGCGCCGAGACCGACCAGGTCATGGACGACCTGCGGGAACTCCTGGAGCGCAGCGGGGAGGCCGAGTCGGCGCAGGGGGAGGTCACCGTGCGCTGGGCCTACGAGGTGGCCGCGCCCGCGGTCGCCGGAGCGGTGCTGCTGGCCATCCTGCTCGCGGTGGGGTGAGGATCCTGCGCGGTTGCGGTTGCGGTTCCGGTTGTGGCATGCGCGCGTGATGTAAAGCGATTCCGTGGCTGTGGCTGTGGCTGTGGCGTGCGTGGGTGATGCGTAGCGATGACGTGGTCGCTGTGGCTGCGGCGCGCGTGCGTGATGCGGCGTGATTCCGCGGCCGTGGCTGTCGCGATGCGTGTGATGCCAAGCGATTCGCGGTTCGGTGCCGGGCCGCCGATGTGACGCGGCGGCTCAGGGCGCCGTGCGGTGCCGGAGGCCGGCACGGATCCGCCCGTCGCCGCCGACGAGGACGGGGTGTCCCCCGGCCGGGGGACACCCCGTCCTCGTCGTACGGATACGGATCAGATGCCGGCAGCCGCCGACAGGTCCCGCTTGACGGCCGCCAGCAGTTCGGCCGCGCGGGTGCGCGCGGCCGGCAGGTCGGCGTGCGCGGACACCGGCACGACGACCTCCAGGTAGCACTTCAGCTTCGGCTCGGTGCCGCTCGGGCGGACGATGACCCGGGCGCCGTCGAGGGTGTAGCGCAGGCCGTCCGTGGGCGGCAGCCTGTCCGTGCCCCGGGTGAGGTCCTCGGCCCGGGTGATGGCCAGGCCCGCCAGCTCGCTCGGCGGCTGCTCGCGCAGCCGGCCCATCGCGTCCGCGATCAGCGAGAGGTCCTTCACCCGCACCGACAGCTGGTCGGTGGCGTGCAGGCCGTGCTCCACGGCGAGGTCGTCGAGCAGGTCGAGGAGGGTACGGCCCTCCTCCTTCAGCACGGACGCCAGCTCGGTGATCAGCAGCGCGGCGGTGATGCCGTCCTTGTCGCGCACGCCCTGCGGGTCCACGCAGTAGCCGAGGGCCTCCTCGTAGCCGTAGCGCAGGCCGTCGACGCGTGCGATCCACTTGAAGCCGGTCAGGGTCTCCTCGTACGGCAGTCCCGCCTTGCCGGCGATCCGGCCGAGCAGGGAGGAGGAGACGATCGACTCGGCGAAGGTGCCGCTCGCGCCGCGCCGGACCAGGTGGGCGCCGAGCAGGGCGCCCACCTCGTCGCCGCGCAGCATCCGCCAGTCGCCGCCGTCCCGCACGGCCACCGCGCAGCGGTCCGCGTCGGGGTCGTTGGCGATGACCAGGTCCGGGTCGGTGGCGCGGGCCGCGGCGAACGCCAGGTCCATCGCGCCCGGCTCCTCCGGGTTGGGGAAGGCGACCGTCGGGAAGTCCGGGTCCGGCTCGGCCTGCTCGGCGACCAGCACGGGCTCGGGGAAGCCGGCCCGGGCGAACGCGGCGAGCAGGACGTCCTTGCCGACGCCGTGCATGGCCGTGTAGACCGTGCGGGCGGTGCGCGGGGAACCGGCCGCCAGGACGGCGTCCGTACGGGCCAGATAGGCGTCCAGGACCGTGTCGTCCAGGATCTCCCAGCCGGCGTCCGGGCGGGGCACGTCGTCCAGGGAGACGATCGCGTCGATCTCGGCGGCGATCCCCGCGTCGGCGGGCGGGACGATCTGGGAGCCGTCGCCGAGGTAGACCTTGTAGCCGTTGTCCCGGGGCGGGTTGTGGCTGGCGGTGACCTCCACACCCGCGACCGCACCGAGGTGCCGTATGGCGAAGGCCAGGACGGGGGTCGGGAGCGGGCGCGGGAGCACGGCGGCACGCAGGCCGGCGCCGGTCATCACGGCGGCGGTGTCCCGGGCGAAGTCGGCCGACTTGTGACGGGCGTCGTAGCCGATGACGACGAGCCCGGCGGTGCCGTCCCCGCAGGGGGTCCCGTTCTTCTTCAGGTACGCGGCGAGGCCCGCGGCGGCGCGGATCACGACGCTGCGGTTCATGCGCATGGGGCCGGCGCCCAGCTCGCCACGCAGGCCGGCGGTGCCGAACTGCAGGGTGCCGCTGAAGCGGTCCGCCAGCCCGGTGACGTCACCGGCGTCGATCAGCCCGGCCAGCTCGTCGCGGGTGTCCTGGTCCGGGTCCTCGGCGAGCCATGCCTTGGCCCGGGCGATGAGATCGTCGTGCACCTTGGGATCAACCTCTCCTGTGAATGTGACTGCACGCCCGCCCGTCCGAACCGGTCGGCCGGAAGGCGGGCGGACGGGCTCCGGGCGCCTTACAGCTTGCCCAGCACCTGCGCCAGCAGCTGCCCCATGCGGGCCGCCGAGTCGCGGCCCGCCTGGAGGACCTCCTCGTGGTTGAGGGGCTCACCGGTCATGCCCGCGGCCAGGTTGGTGACCAGGGAGATGCCCAGCACCTCGGCGCCCGCCTCACGCGCGGCGATGGCCTCGAGAACCGTGGACATGCCGACCAGGTCCGCGCCGATGACACGGGCCATACGGATCTCGGCCGGGGTCTCGTAGTGCGGGCCGGGGAACTGCGCGTAGACGCCCTCCTCCAGGGAGGAGTCGATCTCCTTGCACAGGGCGCGCAGGCGCGGGGAGTACAGGTCGGTGAGGTCGACGAAGTTCGCGCCCACGATGGGGGACGTCGCCGTCAGGTTGATGTGGTCGCTGATGAGGACGGGCTGGCCGGGGCGCATGCCCTCGCGCAGGCCGCCGCAGCCGTTGGTGAGCACGATGGTCTTGCAGCCGGCGGCGACGGCGGTGCGCACGCCGTGCGCCACGGCGGCGACGCCACGGCCCTCGTAGTAGTGGGTGCGGCCCAGGAAGACCAGGGCGCGCTTGTCACCGAAGGAGTACGAGCGGATCTTGCCGCCGTGCCCCTCGACGGCCGGCGGCGGGAAACCGGGCAGTTCGGTGACCTGGAACTCGACGTCGGGTGCGCCCAGGGCGTCGACGGCCGGAGCCCAGCCGGAGCCCATCACGAGGGCGACGTCGTGGGTCTCGGCGCCGGTGAGTGCGCGCAGGCGCGCGGCGGCGGCGTCGGCGGCGGCGTAGGGGTCGCCCTGGATGTCGTCCGGAAGAAGAGATGCGTTCACGCCGACGAGGGTAACCGGTCTTCGCCTACGCGCGTAGATGACAGAGCCCACGGGTTTGCATTCGTTGTCTTGTCGTTTTCCACAAACGGTGGTCGAAAGGGGAGAAACCCCCGGGAGGCGGACGGAGCCGGCTCAGCAGGGGCGCTTGCGGAGTTCCATCACGTAGTCGTGCGGTGCGCCGGCGGACTCCGCCGCGTCGGCGATCTCACCCAGGTAGCGGGCCGACGGCAGCCCGCCCTCGTAGCCGTTGAGGACGTACGTCCAGGCCGACTCCTCGCCGTCCAGGGTGTGCACACGCACACGTACCCGCCGGTAGAGGTCGAGGCCCACGCCCTCCCACCGGTCGAGCGACTCCTCGTCCATGGGCGCGATGTCGTACAGGCCGACGAAGACCCCGGCCAGCGGATCCTCGACGATCGTCGCCAGCGCGCCCTCCCAGCCCAGCTGCTCGCCGCCGAAGGTCAGCCGCCAGCCGTTCAGCCAGCCGGTGGCGCGCAGCGGGGAGTGCGGGGCGCGCTGGGACATCAGGCGCGCGTCGAGATTGCCGGCGTACGCGGCATAGAGCGACATGGGGAGAGGGTACGGCAGCCGCACCGTGCGCCCCAGGCGCCCCGGGAGTGCCGTCCGAGTGCCGTGCGAGTGCCCTGCGAGTGCTTCGCGAGTGCCCCGCGTCCGCTCGGGGGCGCCCCCCGGGCAGTAGCACGTTGAAGCGTGCGGGACAATGGAGTACGTGACTCGGATCGTGATCATCGGTGGCGGACCCGGCGGATATGAAGCGGCGCTGGTGGCCGCTCAGCTCGGCGCGGAGGTGACCGTCGTCGACTGCGACGGTCTGGGCGGAGCGTCGGTGCTGACCGACTGCGTGCCGTCGAAGACCCTTATCGCCACGGCCGAGGTGATGACCACCTTCGACTCCTCCTACGAGGAGCTGGGGATCATCGTGGCCGACGACACCCCGCCGCTGGAGCGGGCGGCCCGGGTGGTCGGCGTGGACCTCGGCAAGGTCAACCGCCGGGTGAAGCGCCTCGCGCTCGCCCAGTCCCACGACATCACCGCGTCCGTGACGCGGGCCGGCGCGCGGGTCATGCGCGGACGCGGCCGGCTGGACGGCATGCAGGCCCTGGACGGGTCCCGCAAGGTCGTCGTCGCCGCCGCCGACGGCACCGAGGAGACCCTCACCGCCGACGCCGTCCTCATCGCCACCGGCGGCCACCCGCGCGAGCTGCCCGACGCCCAGCCCGACGGTGAGCGGATCCTGAACTGGACCCAGGTCTACGACCTCGACGAGCTGCCGGAAGAGCTGATCGTGGTCGGCTCGGGCGTGACCGGCGCCGAGTTCGCCGGCGCCTACCAGGCCCTGGGCTCCAAGGTCACCCTGGTCTCCTCGCGCGACCGGGTGCTGCCCGGCGAGGACCCGGACGCCGCCGCCGTCCTGGAGGACGTCTTCCGGCGCCGTGGCATGAACGTCATGGCCCGCTCCCGCGCGCAGTCCGCCAAGCGCGTGGGCGACCGGGTCGAGGTGACGCTGGCCGACGGCCGGGTCATCACCGGCTCCCACTGCCTGATGGCCGTCGGTGCCATCCCCAACAGCGCGGGCCTCGGTCTGGAGGACGCCGGCGTCAAACTGCGCGAGTCGGGCCACATCTGGACCGACAAGGTCTCCCGGACGACCGCTCCGGGCGTGTACGCGGCCGGTGACGTGACCGGTGTCTTCGCCCTCGCGTCCGTCGCCGCCATGCAGGGACGTATCGCGATGTACCACTTCCTCGGCGACGCGGTGGCCCCGCTGAACCTGAAGACGGTCTCCTCGAACGTCTTCACCGACCCCGAGATCGCGACGGTCGGCTACACGCAGGCGGACGTGGACGCGGGCAAGATCGACGCGAGGGTGGTCAAGCTGCCCCTCCTGCGCAACCCGCGCGCCAAGATGCAGGGCATCCGGGACGGCTTCGTGAAGATCTTCTGCCGGCCGGGTACGGGCATCGTCGTCGGCGGCGTGGTCGTGGCGCCCCGCGCCTCGGAACTGATCCACCCCATCTCGCTCGCCGTCGACAACAACCTCACGGTCGAACAGATCGCGAACGCGTTCACGGTCTACCCCTCCCTTTCGGGGTCGATCGCGGAGGTCGCCCGGCAGCTGCACACCCGCAAGGCGAGCGCGGAGGCCTGACGGCCGGCCCGACTTCCCGCTGGTCACGGGGAGTTGTGGCGAATGCGGACGGCATAGTCGGGGTGGGCGGGCTTTATACCACCTCCCGCCCTACCATGCGAACAACTTCTGTTATTCGGCGCAAACTGCTGAAAGCAGACGGTCGCTGGGGTTACTGTCAGTTTCGTGTTCGCTGCTGAACGTCGCCAATTGATCCTCGAAATGGTGCGAGCGAACGGTGCCGTGTCGCTCCGTGAGCTCGCCCGCGTCGTCCAGACCTCCGAAGTGACCGTACGGCGGGACGTGCGGGCACTGGAGGCAGAAGGACTCCTCGACCGCCGGCACGGCGGTGCGGTACTGCCGGGCGGGTTCACGCGAGAATCCGGCTTCCCGCAGAAGTCACATCTCGCGACCGCCGAGAAGACGGCCATCGCCGACCTCGCCGCGGGCCTCGTCGAAGAAGGCGAGGCCATCGTGGTCGGGGCGGGTACGACCACACAGGAGCTGGCCCGCCGCCTCGCGCGTGTGCCGGGCCTGACGGTCGTCACCAACTCCCTGCTGGTGGCCCAGGCGTTGGCCCATGCCAACCGGGTGGAGGTCGTCATGACCGGGGGCACCCTGCGTGGCTCCAACTACGCCCTCGTCGGTTCCGGCGCCGAGCAGTCCCTCCAGGGCCTGCGGGTGTCGAGGGCCTTCCTCTCCGGGAGCGGTCTCACCGCCGAACGGGGCCTGTCCACCTCCAACATGCTCTCGGCATCCGTCGACCGGGCCCTCGTCCAGGCCGCCGCGGAGGTCGTGGTCCTCGCCGACCACACCAAGCTCGGCACCGACACGATGTTCCAGACCGTGCCGACGGACCTCATCACCCGGCTGGTCACCGACGAGCCGCCCGGCCACGACGACCGCGCCGCCACGGAGTTGCAGGCGCTCGCCGACCAGGGCGTGCAGATCGCCGTCGCGGGGGCGAGCGGGAACCCGGGGGGTGACCAGGTCCCGGCGGGCCGCCGCGCCCCACTGCCGGGACCACGTAGGGGGCACGTGCCGGGCACCTCCCCCCTACGGTCCACCACGGGCCTGGGAGACCCGACGACCACCGAACGGGGGCGCGTCGCGGATCTGCGGCGCCGGTGAGCGCCGACACCGAGGGGGCCTGCCCGCACGGAGCGGGGGCAGGCTCGGCCGACCGGGTTCGGTGGGAGCACGGCCTGTGGTGCGGGCGTGTCGTGCCGCATCTGCGCCTACACCGCTGACGCCGAAGACGAAAGCCACGGGACCTGGTCCCAGCGGCAGCGCACGGGAATCTCCACTGCCCGCGCCGCCGACCGCGCCGAGGGCGGCGCAGCGCCCCCGGAACGCGATCGGCCCCCGGAATGCACCGGGGGCCTCTCACTGCCGTACGACGGCGGCTCAGTCCTTGATCTCGCAGATTGCCGCGCCCGAGGTGATGGACGCGCCGACCTCGGCGTTCAGGCCCTTGATGGTGCCTGCCTTGTGGGCGTTCAGGGGCTGTTCCATCTTCATGGCCTCCAGGACGACGATCAGGTCGCCCTCCTTGACCTCCTGGCCCTCCTCGACCGCGATCTTGACGATCGTGCCCTGCATCGGCGAGGCGAGGGTGTCGCCGGAGGCGACCGGGCCGGACTTCTTCGCCGCGCGGCGCTTGGGCTTGGCGCCGGCCGCGAGGCCCGTGCGGGCCAGGCTCATGCCCAGAGACGAGGGCAGGGAGACCTCGAGGCGCTTGCCGCCGACCTCGACGACGACCGTCTCACGGCCCAGTTCCTCCTCCGCCTCGGCGTCGGCGGGGGCGGCGAAGGGCTTGATCTCGTTGACGAACTCGGTCTCGATCCAGCGGGTGTGGACCGTGAACGGATCGGCGGAGCCGGTCAGCTCCGGGCCGAACGCCGGGTCCCGGACGACCGCGCGGTGGAACGGGATCGCGGTGGCCATGCCCTCGACCTGGAACTCGTCCAGGGCCCGGGCGGCCCGCTCCAGGGCCTCCTTGCGGGTGCGGCCGGTCACGATCAGCTTGGCGAGCAGCGAGTCCCAGGCCGGGCCGATCACGCTGCCGGCCTCCACGCCCGCGTCCAGGCGGACGCCGGGGCCGGACGGCGCGTCGAACCGGGTGACCGTGCCGGGAGCCGGGAGGAAGTTGCGGCCCGGGTCCTCGCCGTTGATGCGGAACTCGAACGAGTGTCCGCGCAGCACCGGGTCGTCGTAACCCAGTTCCTCGCCGTCGGCGATGCGGAACATCTCGCGGACCAGGTCGATGCCGGCGACCTCCTCGGTCACCGGGTGCTCGACCTGGAGCCGGGTGTTGACCTCCAGGAAGGAGATCGTGCCGTCCTGGCCGACCAGGAACTCGCAGGTGCCGGCGCCCTCGTAGCCGGCCTCCCGCAGGATGGCCTTGGACGCGCGGTACAGCTCGGCGACCTGCTCCTCGGAGAGGAACGGCGCCGGGGCCTCCTCCACCAGCTTCTGGTGACGGCGCTGGAGCGAGCAGTCACGGGTGGAGACCACGACCACGTTGCCGTGCTTGTCCGCCAGGCACTGCGTCTCCACGTGGCGCGGACGGTCGAGGTAGCGCTCGACGAAGCACTCACCGCGGCCGAAGGCGGCCACCGCCTCACGGACGGCGGAGTCGTACAGCTCCGGGACCTCCTCGAGGGTGCGGGCGACCTTCAGGCCACGGCCGCCACCGCCGAAGGCGGCCTTGATGGCGATCGGCAGGCCGTGCTCCTCGGCGAAGGCCACGACCTCGTCGGCGCCGGAGACGGGGTCGGGCGTGCCGGCCACCAGCGGGGCGCCGGCGCGCTGGGCGATGTGCCGGGCGGCGACCTTGTCACCCAGGTCGCGGATGGCCTGCGGCGGCGGGCCGATCCAGATCAGGCCGGCGTCCAGGACGGCCTGCGCGAACTCGGCGTTCTCCGAGAGGAAGCCGTAGCCCGGATGGATGGCGTCCGCGTCGGATTCACGGGCGGCGTTCAGCACCTTGCCGATGTCCAGGTAACTGGTGGCCGGGGTGTCACCGCCCAGGGCGAACGCCTCATCCGCGGCGCGGACATGCAGAGCGTCCCGGTCCGGGTCCGCGTAGACGGCCACGCTCGCGATCCCGGCGTCCCGGCAGGCCCGGGCCACGCGGACAGCGATTTCGCCACGGTTGGCGATGAGCACCTTGCGCACGATTGAGGCTCCCTCCTTGAAACAAGCCGAGTTTAGGGACTGCCGACACGGCACTTCGACCCGTCCCCAGTGGTGAGCTTGCCCACACGGAGCGTGATGCGAGGCTCGCTCGACCAGAGAAAGCCCATGTCGCACCTCGGTACGCAGGACTCCTTCGGGAAACCCTAGCCCTGTCATGTGGCCAAGGTCTCTGTGAGGGCGTGCTGCGGCCCACTCTGATTCTTTGTCGAGTCCCTACGAATGGCCCAATGATTCTTTGCTGCTGCCCGAACCCTTGTCCCGGGGTTTACCCGTTAGTAGCGTTCGCGCTGCGGAAAAAATCACTGCGACCCGGAGGGTCAGCCTTGAGGGGTGGCGGCCGGGTGACGGGTGGGCGTACCTGGAGTAACAGGCTGCTGGTGTGAGAGTGGGTGGGGACCGGTGGTGCGCAGGCCGGTGGCATGGGTCGTGGCGTTCGTCCTCCTGGCGGAGGCCGTGTTCATCGCCGCGCTGAACTGGTTCCTCGGAGTGGTCGTCGACCGGCAGGACATGTCCCTGGCCGGCCTCGACCCGGACGTCATGGCGATGTCCTCGAAGATCGGCGGAGTGATCTTCGGCCTCTACTTCGCGTTCTGCGCGCTGGTGGCCGTGCTCGTCGCGATACGCGACCGCGCCCCGGCCGGCTTCGGGCGTGTCCTGCTGATCAGCGTGGCCGTGGTGCACGGCCTGCTCGGCGCCTTCGCCTGGGGCCTGGTCGGCTGGACGGCGTTCCTGGTCATGGTCGCCGTCCTCGGGCTGATCGTCCTGCTCCTGATGACGTACGACCGCGCGGGCGGCCCGGAGAGCGCCGCCGGCGGTGCGCCGGGCCGGGGGGAGGACCCGACCGCACGGGCGGAGCCGGACGCGGCCCTCACCGGCGCGGGTGCGCCGGCGAGCCGTACGGACGAGCCGCAGGACGGGGAGGACGGGCCGCAGGACACCGTCCCCGCCCAGGTCAGCGCTCCGGCGCCCACAACTCCGTGATGCCGACACCCAGTTCGGCCAGGAGCCTGCGGACCAGGGGCAGGCTGATGCCGATCACATTGCCGTGGTCGCCCTCGATGCCCTCGATGAACGGCGCCGAACGGCCGTCCAGGGTGAAGGCGCCGGCGACGTGGAGGGGCTCGCCGGAAGCCACGTAGGCGGCGATCTCGGCGTCGCTCGGCTCACCGAACCGGACGACGGTGGAGGCGGTCGCCGACACGTACCGCTTGGCCGCCGTGTCCCACACACAGTGCCCCGTCTGGAGCACTCCGGCCCGCCCCCGCATGCTCTTCCAGCGGGCGGTGGCCTCCTCGGCGTCGGCCGGCTTGCCGAGCGCCCGCCCGTCCAGCTCCAGCACCGAGTCGCAGCCGATCACCAGGGCGCCCTGCACGTCCGGCTTCGCCGCCACGACCGACGCCTTCGCCTCGGCCAGGGCGAGCGCCAGGTCGGCCGGGGTCGGCGCGGTGACGGCGTCCTCGTCGACGCCGCTCACGATCACCTCGGGGGCGAGACCGGCCTGCCGGAGCAGGCCCAGCCGGGCGGGGGACTGGGAGGCGAGCACGAGTCGCCTGCGGCGCGTTGCAGTCATGCGGTCAGGTTAGTCAGGGTGAGCGGCTCGGCTCACCTCAGACCGGTGACGTGAGCGGCTCGGCTCACCGCAGACCGATGACGATCATGATCAGGACCATGGCCAGCGCCACGAGGAGCCCGAGCCGCCGCAGCATCTCCTGCGCGTCGCGCAGCTCCTTCGGCGGCTCGTTCTCGGGGTCTGACCACAGCATGCCACCAGCGTGCCGCCGGGCCGGGCGACGGCGCCTGAGTAGGCGTACTCAAATCGGCGGCCGGTGCCGTCCCCGGAGGCCGGGGGACCCGCGCCCCCGGAGACGGCGCACGCTCAGCTCGGCCAGAAGGTGCGCGTCCACGACGCCGGGCCCGGGCTGGGGACGCGGGCCGCCGCGATCCGGGACGGATCCGACCACGCGTCCCTCGGGCCCTCCGCGCCGGACGGCGTGCTCGCTGCCGCCGCGGCGCGGACGCGGACCACCGCCAGAGCGGCGGCCAGCTCCTCCGGGGTCGGGTTGCCTCGTACGACCTTGATGTTCATGACCGCTCCCAGGGTCCGCGGGCCTAGAGGGGGATGTTGCCGTGCTTCTTCGGAGGGAGGGATTCCCGCTTGGTGCGCAGCTGACGCAACCCGCGGACGATGTGCGCGCGGGTGTCGGACGGCATGATGACCGCGTCGATGTAGCCGCGCTCGGCCGCGACGTAGGGGTTGAGGAGAGTGTCCTCGTACTCCCGGATCAGGCGCGCGCGCACGGCTTCGAGGTCCTCGCCGTTCGCCTCCGCCTCGGCGATGGTGCGGCGGTGCAGGATGTTGACCGCGCCCTGGGCGCCCATCACGGCGATCTGGGCGGTGGGCCACGCCAGGTTGAGGTCGGCGCCCAGGTGCTTGGAGCCCATGACGTCGTAGGCGCCGCCGAACGCCTTGCGGGTGATCACGGTGATCAGCGGGACGGTGGCCTCGGCGTAGGCGAAGATCAGCTTGGCGCCGCGCCGGATGATGCCCTCGTGCTCCTGGCCGACGCCGGGCAGGAAGCCGGGCACGTCCACGAAGGTCAGCACCGGGATGTTGAAGGCGTCGCAGGTGCGCACGAAGCGCGCCGCCTTCTCGGAGGCGTCGATGTCGAGGCAGCCGGCGAACTGCATCGGCTGGTTGGCGACGACGCCCACCGGGTGGCCCTCGACCCGTCCGAAGCCGGTGACGATGTTCGGCGCGAACAGGGCCTGCGTCTCGAAGAACTCGGCGTCGTCCAGGATGTGTTCGATCACCGTGCGAATGTCGTACGGCTGGTTCGCGCTGTCCGGGACCAGGGTGTCCAGCTCCAGGTCCTCGGCGCTGACGGCGAGGTCCGCCTCCTCCGGGAAGACCGGGGGCTCGGAGAGGTTGTTGGACGGCAGGTACGACAGCAGCTGCTTGACGTACTCGATGGCGTCCTTCTCGTCGCCCGCCATGTGGTGGGCCACGCCGGAGGTGGCGTTGTGGGTGCGGGCGCCGCCCAGTTCCTCGAAGCCGACGTCCTCGCCGGTGACCGTCTTGATGACGTCGGGGCCGGTGATGAACATGTGCGAGGTCTGGTCGACCATGACCGTGAAGTCGGTGATGGCCGGGGAGTAGACCGCACCGCCGGCGCAGGGGCCGACGACCAGGCTGATCTGCGGGATCACGCCGGAGGCGTGGGTGTTGCGGCGGAAGATCTCACCGTAGGCGCCGAGGGAGGCCACGCCCTCCTGGATGCGGGCGCCGCCGGAGTCGTTGATGCCGATCACCGGGCAGCCGGTCTTCAGCGCGAAGTCCATGACCTTGACGATCTTCTGGCCGTAGACCTCGCCGAGGGCGCCGCCGAAGACGGTGAAGTCCTGCGAGAACACGGCGACCGGGCGGCCGTCCACCGTGCCGTACCCGGTGACGACGCCGTCGCCGTAGGGGCGGTTGTTCTCCAGCCCGAAGTTGGTCGAGCGGTGCCGGGCGAACTCGTCCAGCTCGACGAACGAGTCCTCGTCGAGGAGGAGTTCGATGCGCTCACGGGCCGTCAGCTTGCCCTTCGCGTGCTGCTTTTCGACGGCGCGCTCGGAGCCGGCGTGTGTCGCCTCGTGGATGCGGCGCTGGAGATCCGCGAGCTTTCCCGCGGTCGTGTGAATGTCGATCTCGTGGATCTCGTGACGCTCTTCCGGCTCGGACATCGGGATGCGGCTCCCTGCCTGCTCAAAAGGGGGGACGGTTACTCATCCGTAGAGTAGTGCTGGGCCTCCCGATCAGCAGTGCGTCGTTTACCACACCTAGGGTGGCTTGCATGACGCCGCAGAATCCTTCAGACGACAGCCGCTGGTCCGACCTGGACCGTCCGCCCCTGAACGCCGCGGCGCTGCGGCGCGGGCTCGTCCGGGAGGGGGGCCTGTACCGCGACATCGAGGTGGTGCGGCGGACCGGTTCCACCAACTCCGACCTCGCCGCGCTGGCCGCCGCCGGGGACGCCGACGAGGGCGCGGTACTGGTGGCGGAGGAGCAGACGGCCGGCCGGGGCCGGCTGGACCGCCGCTGGTCGGCGCCGCCGCGTTCCGGTCTCTTCTTCTCCGTCCTGCTGAAGCCCACCGAGGTGCCGGTGGCGCGCTGGGGCTGGCTGCCGCTGCTGACCGGGGTGGCGGTGGCGACCGGACTGGCCCGGGCGGCGGGCGTCGACACGGCCCTCAAGTGGCCGAACGACCTGCTGGTGACCGTGGGCGGGGAGGAGCGCAAGGCCGGGGGCATCCTGGCCGAGCGGGCCGGGGACGACGGTGTCGTCATCGGCGTCGGCATCAACGTCACCCTCAGGGCCGACGAGCTGCCGGTACCGCAGGCGGGGTCGCTGGCGCTGGCCGGGGCGGGGGGCACGGACCGGGATCCGCTGCTGCGGGCCGTCTTGCGGTCGCTGGAGGACTGGTACGGGCGGTGGCGGGCGGCCGGCGGTGACCCTTCCGCGAGCGGCCTCCAGGAGATGTACACCGCGGGCTGCGCGACCCTCGGCCGCGTGGTCCGCGCCGAGCTGCCGGGCGACCGGTCGCTGGTCGGGGAGGCGGTGGCCCTGGACGGCGACGGACGCCTGATCATCGCCACGGGGGAAGGCGTGCAGGAGCCGGTGGGAGCGGGGGACATCGTGCATCTGCGTCCCGCGTGAACCGATGCCGTCCGGGTCGGGCGTCGGGCCTGGGTGTGTTCCGGTGGGGGGTGGGTGGTTGTGGCGCCGTCCGGGTGGGGCGTCGGGCCCGGGTGTGTTTCCGTTGTGGCGTGGGCGGTTGTGGCGCCGTGTCGGTGGTGTTCGCCGCAGCTCGGGGCACCTGTTGTCGGGGCCGGGCGGGCGTGGCGTCGGCCGTGCCCCACGGGAGTGAGCTGGCGCACACCTGCCGTAGAGTTGAGGCCGGTCGATATCTGACCGTGGCAGATCGGAAGGGCAGCAGGCGTGACCGTCGACGACACGGGCTCCGGCGCGGGCGGGGACGGCCGGGTGGACCCCGACGCCCCCGACAGCGGCGACGACCCGCTGGCCCTGCGGCTCGAACAGCTCATCCTGGGCGCCGAGCGCCGCTACACCCCGTTCCAGGCCGCCCGCAGCGCCGGCGTCTCCATGGAGCTGGCGTCCCGGTTCTGGCGAGCCATGGGCTTCGCGGACATCGGTCAGGCCAGGGCCCTCACCGAGGCCGACGTCCTCGCCCTGCGCCGCCTGGCCGGCCTGGTGGAGGCGGGACTGCTGAGCGAGGCCATGGCGGTCCAGGTGGCCCGGTCCACCGGGCAGACCACCGCCCGGTTGGCGGAATGGCAGATGGATTCCTTTCTGGAGGGCCTGACCGAGCCACCCGAGCCGGGAATGACCCGCACCGAGGTGACGTACCCGATCGTCGAACTGCTCCTGCCCGAACTCGAGGAGTTCCTGGTCTACGTCTGGCGCCGCCAGCTGGCCGCCTCGGCCGGCCGTGTCGTGCAGTCGGCCGACGATGAGGAGATGGTCGACCGGCGGCTCGCCGTCGGCTTCGCCGACCTCGTCGGGTTCACGCGGCTGACCCGCCGGATGGAGGAAGAGGAGCTCGGCGAACTGGTCGAGGCGTTCGAGACCACCGCCGCCGACCTGGTGGCCGCGCGCGGCGGCCGGCTGATCAAGACCCTCGGCGACGAGGTGCTCTTCGCGGCGGACGACGCCGGTGTCGCCGCGGACATCGCGCTGCGGCTGGTGGAGACGCTGGCGAACGACGAGACGATGCCCGAGCTGCGGGTCGGCATGGCGTTCGGCACGGTGACCACCCGTATGGGGGACGTGTTCGGTACGACGGTCAACCTGGCCTCCCGGCTGACGTCGATAGCGCCCCGGGACGCCGTCCTGGTGGACAGCGCCTTCGCCGAGGAGCTGATCCGCACCGGCGAGGCGCCCGTCTCGGAGGCGGAGGCCGCTGAGGCCGCCGCGGCGGCCGAGAAGGAGGGCGAGGAGCCGCCGACGTACCGCTTCGCGCTCCAGCCGATGTGGCAGCGCCCGGTGCGCGGGCTCGGGGTGGTCGAGCCGTGGTTGCTCGCCCCCCGCGACAGCCGGCCCTAGTGCTGTGACCGGAAAGGTTCACCGGCTCGCGGCGCCCGGCACGGCACCTCGCCGCGTTGTCGCATCACCCGAGTACATCCAGTACGCGGGTGATGCTCCGCCTTGCGATGCACCGCACCGGACGCCGCGAGCTTTCCGGCAAACCTTTCCGGCCACAGCACTAGCCGCCCGACACGTCCACGCACAGCCCGATCACCGGTACGCACCACCCGCCGGGATCGGGCTTCGGCGTGCCGTGGCCCGGCGCCGGGGTCCGGCTCGGTGCGGGGGTGGGGGTCGCTGTCGCCGGGGCCGGGCGCGGGGCGGACGCCGTCGGCGTGGGCCGCGGTGTACCGACGGGGGTGTCCGGCGCGCCGGTCGGGACGGTCTCGGGGGCGGGGGACGAGGCGGTGGTCGGCGCCGGGGCTCCGCCCGCCGGTGCCGTGCCCGCCGGTGCCGTGCCCGCCGGTCCGGGGGCCGGTGACCCGGTGGGCAACGGAGCGAGGCTCCTGCCGCCCAGGGCGGAGGTCGCCGACGGCAGCGCGGTGGGGGTGGCGGCGAGGGTGGCCGCGGTGTTCGCCGAGCGGCCCGCGGCCACTGTGCCCGGGTCGTGCCGGGGCTCGGCCTCCGCCGTGCCGGGCGCGCCGGCACCCGGCTGCGGGGTGACGCGGACCAGGCTGAGCACGCCAGCGGCCAGGGCGAGACCGCCGGTGGCGAGCAGCACCTTGCGGGGGCGGGGCTTGCGGTGCCGCCCCCGCCGTACGCCCGGCGCACTCCCCGGCGCCGTGGCGGAGTGTGCAGGTATCGGTGTCATGGGTTCCCTCCCCGACGCGCGCCCGGGCGCGCCATGGCGGAGCGCACGCTATGCGCTCCTGTGGGCGGTGTGCGGGGAGACGGCCGGGATGTCACTCGAACGGGCGTAGCCCCCCGGGCTTTCCCGGCGCCGGGTGCGGCTGCGATGATCGGGCCGACAGTGAGTTAACCCGCGTTAACCGGAGGGTGTCATGAGCGAGGAGCGGTTCGGGGAGTTCGTGCTGGTGCGGCGGCACGGGCCGGTCGCGGAGCTGGTGCTGGACCGGCCCAAGGCGATGAACGCCGTCTCCACGGAGATGGCCCGTTCCCTTGCGAGTGCGTGTGCCGCCCTGGCCGGCGACCGGGAGGCCCGGGTGGTGGTCCTGACCTCGTCGCACGAACGGGCGTTCTGCGTGGGGGCGGACCTGAAGGAGCGGAACTCCTTCTCCGACGCCGATCTCGTACGGCAGCGGCCGGTGGCGCGGGCGGCGTACACCGGGGTGCTGGAGCTGCCGATGCCGACCGTCGCGGCGGTGCACGGCTTCGCGCTGGGCGGCGGGTTCGAGCTGGCGCTGTCCTGCGACCTGATCGTGGCCGACCGCACGGCCGTGGTGGGCCTGCCGGAGGTGTCCGTGGGGGTGATCCCGGGCGGCGGCGGTACGCAGCTGCTGCCGCGGCGGGTCGGTGCGGCGCGGGCGGCCGAGCTGATCTTCTCGGCGCGGCGGGTCGAGGCGGCGGAGGCGGCCGAGCTGGGGCTTGTGGACCAGGTGGTGGAGGAGGGCCAGGACCGCGAGGAGGCGCTGGCCCTGGGCGCGCGCATCGCCGCGAACTCGCCCGTGGGGCTGCGGGCCGCGAAGCGGGCGCTGCGGCTGGGGCACGGGCTGGACCTGCGGGCCGGTCTGGAGGTCGAGGACGCGGCATGGCGCTCGGTGGCGTTCTCGGGGGACCGGGCGGAGGGAGTGGCGGCGTTCAACGAGAAGCGCAAGCCGCAGTGGCCGGGAGAGTGAGGGGGCCCGCCCGCGGCCTCGGCTGCATAGCCGCACATTCCACCTGATCGCCGCACCGATGTCCCGAATCGCCGTAATCTTCCCTAACCTGGAGTAATGGGTGAGGACAAGCGGCTGGTCGCGGTCGTGACGCTGGCGCAGGGCATGGCGGCGGCGCACACCCCACGGGAGTGCTGGCAGGCCGCCGCCCTCGGTGCCTGCCACGCGCTGGACGGCAGCTTCGCCGCGCTGTCGGTGTGGGAACGGGGGCTGGGCCGGCTGCGCGTCCTCGTGAACGTGGGCGACCGCGCCGCGGACGAGGAGGAGTTCCCGGAGGCCGAGGCGTACCCGGTGCACCAGTTCCCGGAGATCACCGAGTTCCTGCACGAACGGTGGGCCGGCGGCGGAGGCCCCAACGCCTGGGTGGAGACCGCCGAGGGGACGGCCGCCGGCACCCCCGGTTACTTCCACCAGCGGGTCGCGGCCCTGCGCCGCCGGGGCCGCGGCTGCTGCGTCGTCGCTCCCGTGGTGCTGCACGGCCGCGCCTGGGGCGAGCTGTATGTGGCGCGCCCGGCCGGCCGGCCTCCGTTCGCACGGGCCGACGCCGACTTCGCCACCGTGCTCGCCGCCGTGGTCGCCGCCGGCATCGCGCAGACCGAGCGGCTGGAGGAGGCCCGTCGGCTCGCGTTCACCGACGCCCTCACGGGACTGGCCAACCGCCGTGCCGTGGACGTACGCCTGGAGGAGGCCGTCGAGCTGCACCGCGCGGAGGGTGTCGTCGTCAGTCTGGTCGTCTGTGACCTCAACGGGCTCAAGCGGGTCAACGACACCCTCGGGCACGCCGTCGGCGACCGGCTCCTCGAACGCTTCGGCTCGGTGCTGTCGCTGTGCGGCGCCATGGTGCCGGGCGCGCTGGCCGCACGGCTCGGCGGGGACGAGTTCTGTCTGCTCGCGGTCGGGCAGCCCGCCGACGACGTGGTCAAGGCGGCGGACGAACTGTGCCGCCGCGCCGCGGAGTTGGAGCTGGGCGAGGGGGTCGCGTGCGGGGTCGCCTCGACCGAGGAGCCGATCGGGGAGGTGCGGGACGCGCGCCGGCTGTTCCGGCTCGCGGACGCCGCCCAGTACCGGGCCAAGGCCATGCGGCTGAACCGGCCGGTGGTGGCCGGCCGGGAGGGGCCGGACGACCCGGTCGTACGGTTGGCCGACGAGCCGCCGCCCGCGCACGCCGAGCGGCGCCGGTTCCGCGGGCGCCGGGCGTGAGGCGAAGCCCACACCATGGGGTAAGGGGTGCCCCCGGTACCCACTAGTGACATCCTCGCATTCAATGCGTACGCTCCTGAATATGGATATGCACACTGTGGTGGTGGGGACGTCCGGTGTCACGGCGTCCGACGTTCTCGCCGTGGCGCGCGGCGGTGCCCGCATCGAGCTGTCGGCAGAGGCGGTGGCGGCCCTTGCGGCGGCCCGGGGAATCGTGGACGCGCTGGCGGCCAAGCCGGACCCGGTCTACGGCGTCTCCACCGGCTTCGGTGCCCTGGCGACCCGGCACATCAGCCCGGAACTGCGCGCCCAGCTGCAGCGCAACATCGTCCGCTCGCACGCCGCCGGCATGGGCCCGCGGGTGGAGCGCGAGGTCGTACGGGCCCTGATGTTCCTGCGGCTCAAGACCGTGTGCTCGGGGCACACCGGTGTCCGGCCCGAGGTCGCGCAGACCATGGCCGACGTGCTCAACGCCGGGATCACCCCGGTCGTGCACGAGTACGGCTCCCTCGGCTGTTCCGGCGACCTGGCCCCGCTGTCGCACTGCGCGCTCACCCTTATGGGAGAAGGGGAGGCGGAGGGCCCCGACGGGCGTGTCCGGCCCGCCGGTGAGCTGCTCGCCGAGCACGGGATCGCCCCCGTCGAGCTGCGCGAGAAGGAGGGCCTCGCCCTCCTCAACGGCACCGACGGCATGCTCGGCATGCTGATCATGGCCCTCGCCGACCTGGAGACGCTGTACAAGTCCGCCGACGTCACCGCGGCCCTCACCCTGGAGGGCCTGCTCGGCACCGACAAGGTCCTCGCGCCCGAACTGCACGCCATCCGGCCGCACCCGGGTCAGGGTGACAGCGCCGCCAACATGCTCGCCGTACTGGAGGGCTCGGGCCTGACCGGGCACCACCAGGACGACGCCCCGCGCGTCCAGGACGCCTACTCCGTGCGCTGCGCCCCGCAGGTCGCCGGCGCCGGACGCGACACCATGGCGCACGCCCGCCTGGTCGCCGAGCGCGAACTGGCCTCCGCCGTCGACAACCCCGTGGTGCTGCCGGACGGCCGGGTGGAGTCCAACGGCAACTTCCACGGCGCTCCGGTGGCCTACGTCCTGGACTTCCTCGCCATCGCCGCCGCCGACCTCGGCTCCATCGCCGAGCGCCGCACCGACCGGCTGCTGGACAAGAACCGCAGCCATGGGCTGCCGCCGTTCCTCGCCGACGACGCGGGTGTCGACTCCGGGCTCATGATCGCCCAGTACACGCAGGCCGCCCTGGTCAGCGAGCTGAAGCGGCTCGCCGTACCGGCCTCGGCGGACTCCATCCCGTCCTCCGCCATGCAGGAGGACCACGTCTCCATGGGCTGGTCCGCCGCGCGCAAGCTGCGCACCGCCGTGGACAACCTCACCCGGGTCATCGCCATCGAGCTGTACGCGGCCACCCGCGCCGTCGAACTGCGCGAGGGCCTCACCCCGGCGCCCGCCTCGCGGGCCGTGATCGAGGCCGCGCGCGCCGCGGGTGTGCAGGGCCCGGGCCCGGACCGGTTCCTGGCGCCGGACCTGGCCGCCGCCGACGCCTTCGTGCGCGGCGGAGAGCTGCTGGCGGCCGTGGAGAAGGTCACCGGCCCGCTGCGGTGAACGGACCGGGGCCCCGGCGGCGACCGGGGCCCCGAAACGTTTCGCCCGCGACTCACCTCAGCTTGGCGGCCTGCGCCTTCACGACCGCGGCGGGCACCGCGTAGGACTTCTTGGTCATCCCCGCGCCCAGGTTGACCGTGGTGTACGTCGCGAGGGTGTTCCCGTGCCGCACGACCTCCGCGTGCAGCGGCATCACACCGTCCTTGCCCGCGTCGTTGGTCGCGGTGAAGGCCACCGACTCGTCACCCACGCCCGCGGACTTCTCCTCGGCGACCTCGGTGAACTTCCCCTTCTCGCCGTCCTGCTCGCCGGAGAAGCCGCCCGCGCAGCCCTTGACCGCGTCGGACACCGACTTCAGGGCCTGCTCGGCGCCGTCGCCGTCGTAGGAGGCCAGGGTGACCACGGTGACGTCCAGGTCCATGGACTTCTTGATCGCGTCCTCGAACTTGCCGTCGGCCATGTCGTCCAGGGACGTCGCGTCGTCCGTGGGGTCCTTCTTGTGCTCCGTGGCCATGCGGCTGGTCTTCGCGGCCGGGCTGCCCGGCGCGATGCCGGTCAGCGTGTGCAGCAGCGGGTCGCACTTGGCGTCGTCCGCCTTGACCTCGCTCTTGGCGGGCAGGCCGCCCTCGACGGACCCCACCTCGTACCCGGGCACCTCACCCTTGGCGATGATCCGCTTCGTCAGCTCGGTGGCGCTCAGCGCCTTCGCGGCCGGCTTCCCCGCGTCCTTGCCCGAGGAGTCCCCGGAGCCCTTCGACCCCCCGTCGCCGCACCCCGTGATGAGGACGAGCGACAGTGCGCCCACAGCCGCGGTGGCGCACAGCCGCACGCCCGATGATCTCTTCATGGGCGAACTATGAGTGGGCTGTCAAGGTTGCGTCAAGGAAAATTAAAATCCCAGGCGTTCGCGACGCACCGAGTACATGACGAACCCGGCGCCGACCGCGAGGAAGAGGCTGCCGCCGACGACGTACGGGGTGGTGTCGAAACTGCCCGTGTCGGCCAGTTCGGTGTCCTGCGCCGACCGGTCCGCGGTCCCGGCGGTCGTCGCCGTCACCGCCCTGGCCTGCGTGACCTGGGTGATCCGCTCGGGCGCGGACATGACTGCCGTCTCTCTCGCCGGGGCGTCCTGTGAGGCGTTCGCGGACGGGACGAACCACAGCGCGCAGAGCAGGGTGCCCGCGGCGGTGGCGGTCAGCAGCGGGCGGCGAGCGGATGACACGGAATATCGATCCCCTTGTGACGCTGGCGAATTGGCCGTGTGGGGCGATGTTAGTGAAAGGCGCGGGTCACAGGAAAGTCACGAGAGGTTTCAGTCGTACGCTCCCGCCATGAGCACAGAAGAGACATCACGGTTTGTACGGCTTCGGGTGGAGCTCGTGCTGGAAGTGCAGGACGAGGACGCGGTGACCAAGGCCGCGCGGCGCAGGCTCACCGCGGATCCGGACCTGCCGGCGGAAGAGCGTTCCCAGGCCGAGGCGGCTGTGACGGAAGACACCGCGGAGGCCCTGGCCTATCTGGTGGATCCGTTCGACCTGGTCAGCGAGGTGCCCGGGGTGGAGCTCCAGCAGGCGTCCTGGTCCAGCGAGCGGACCGACTACGACCCTGATTCGCCCGACTGGGACCTGGACGAGGAAGATGGGGCGGACGACGAGGAAGAGGGCGGCATCGGCTGAGCGTCCCAGGGCACCCATGACCCCGGACGGCAAGGGCCGTCCGGGGTCTCGTCGTCCCAGGGGGGCGCACGGACGGATTCCCCGCACCACGCGCACCGCACGCGGACCGGCTTCCGCGAACGTGGGATGCCCCACAGGCGCAAGGGGTGGGGAACGGGACGAACCGGCCGTAGCGTTGAAGATTCGTGGCGGGGGACTCTCGGGGTTAACGCGACTCGGCAACGATGGAGAACTTTGTGATGACGGACAGCAAGCGGCGCAGGCGTCTGATGACTGCGTCCGCCCTGCTCGGCGGTGTGCTGGTGCTCACGGGGTGTTCCGGCGGCGAAGAGGCCGCCGCGAGCGGTGGCAGTGGCGACTCCTCGCAGGCCCAGTCCGACGCGGCGGCGGCCAAGAAGTCGTCCGCGGCGCAGATCAGGATCACGCCACAGGACGGCTCCGACAACGCGTCGATCAACAACTCCGCGGCCGTCACGGTGAGCAAGGGCACGCTCACGGGCGTCACCATGACCACCCAGGACGGCAAGTCCGTCGCCGGTCAGGTGTCCGCCGACAAGAAGAGCTGGAAGCCCACCGCCCAGCTGGAGCGCTCGACCACCTACAGGGTCGCCGCGGAGGCCAAGGACTCGGAGGGCCTGATAGCCCACGAGAACGCCTCCTTCACCACCGTCTCCCCGGCCAACAGCTTCATCGGCACCTTCACCCCGGACAACGGCGCCACGGTCGGGGTCGGCATGCCGGTGTCGATCAACTTCGACAAGGCGATCGCCGACAAGGCCGCCGTGCAGAAGGGCATCACGGTCAGCACCAGCAGCGGCCAGGAGGTCGCCTGCCACTGGTTCAGCGCCAACCGCATGGACTGCCGCCCGGAGGAGTACTGGAAGGAAGGCTCCACCGTCACGCTGAAGCTGGCGCTGGACGGCGTCGAGGGCGCCAGCGGCGTCTACGGCGTCCAGCAGAAGACGGTCACCTTCCACATCGGCCGCAACCAGGTCTCGTACGTCGACGCGAAGACCAAGCAGATGAAGATCACGCAGGACGGAAAGGTCGTCAAGACCATCCCGATCTCCGCCGGGTCCCCCGACAACAAGACGTACGAGGGCCAGATGGTGATCTCCGAGAAGTTCAAGCAGACCCGCATGAACGGCGCGACGGTCGGTTTCACCGACGACGACGGCAAGGGCGAGTACGACATCAAGGACGTCCCGCACGCCATGCGTCTGACCGGCTCCGGCACCTTCATCCACGGCAACTACTGGGGCGCCCCGTCCGTCTTCGGCAGCGCCAACACCAGCCACGGCTGCGTCGGCCTGCAGGACAAGAAGGGCGCCGGCGACCCGGACATGCCGGCCGCGTGGTTCTTCAACCACACCCTGATCGGTGACGTCGTGGTCGTCCAGCACACCGGTGACAAGACCGTCTCGCCGGACAACGGCCTCAACGGCTGGAACATGGACTGGGCGCAGTGGAAGGCCGGTTCGGCCGCCTGACGTCCCCTCATCGTCCGTTCGGTGCCGCCCCTTCCGGGGGCGGCACCGGCGTTTTACGGGGCGGCCCGGCTTCTACGGGGCGGCACCGGTGTTTTACGGACCCGCGCCCCGGGGTGCCGGAGGCCGGGCCGCAGCCTTCTCATCCTTCTCTTATGCCGGCCTTATGGTGCCGTCACGGTCCGTCCCTACCGTGGGCACGGACATGACGGTCACCGAGGCGGCCCCGGCCTCCACCGACGCCGCCCAGCAGATCGGCAGCGTCAAGAGCGCCATCCAGAAGAACGTCTCGGGCACGACGGTCACCACCTCCGCCGACCTCGCCAAGACCGTCTCCGGTTCCCTGTCAGACCGAAAGGGGCGCGGGGGAGGGCATGCGGGACGAGATCATGGACGTACTCGAACGCCTGTGGAAGGAGCACGGGCTGACCTTCATCATGGTCACCCACGACTCCGCACTGGCGAAGACGGCCCCCCGAGTGGCCACTCTGCGCAAGGGAAGGATCACGGTGAAGGAGAACGCCGGCGTCTGACGGCGCACAACGCCCCGTACGCATGAGCCACTTCGCCGTTCCGCGACGGTGTCCACGCCGGTGCGTAACGGTTTTCGGCCGCGTTGCCTCACCGTCCTCTCACCTATTGAGGCACGTGATCACCCCCCGGCATACTTCGTGAACCGGGGGGCCGGTCGGCGTGCATCTGTGCGAGTCCCTCCCCCCCCGCCGGGTGAGTGGGGAATTCACCCGGAACACCATCTCCAGGGGGAGAACTTGCGCAGACAAGTGAAAAGAGCAGCTGCGGCCGGAGTGGCCACCGCCGCAGCGGTCGCCCTCGCGGCGGGTATGACCAGCCCGGCGTCGGCGAAACCCGCACCCGCCCCGGCGGCTGCCTCCGCACTCACCGCCAAGCACCACGTCACCCTGATCACCGGCGACCGCATCGCCCTCGACGCCAAGGGCCGCATCGTCGGCCTCGAACGGGCCGAGGGGCGCGCGCACATACCCTTCCAGGTCCGCAAGACCGCCGGGCACACGCTGGTCATACCCGCCGACGCGGCCCACCTGGTCGCCTCCGGCACGCTGGACCAGCGCCTGTTCGACGTCACCGAACTGAACAAGGCCGCCACCCGCAAGGCCCAGAAGAACGGCCTGAAGGTCATCGTCGGCTACCGCGGCGCCGCCACGGACGCCAAGGCCGACGTCCGGGACGCCGGCACCCTGCTCCGCAGCCTGAAGGCGCTCAACGCGGACGCCGTGCAGGCCCCGGTCAAGGACACCGCCGAGCTGTGGGACGCCGTCACCGACGGCGACCGGACCGCCTCCGGCATCGCGCACGTCTGGCTCGACGGCGTCCGCAAGGCCAGCCTCGACAAGTCCGTGCCGCAGATCGGCGCCCCCGTCGCCTGGAAGGCCGGCTACACCGGCAAGGGCGTGAAGGTCGCCGTCCTGGACACCGGTGTGGACACCACCCACCCGGACCTCAAGGACCAGGTGGTCGAGTCCAAGAACTTCACCCCCGCCGCCGACGCCACCGACCACTTCGGTCACGGCACGCACGTCGCCTCCATCGTGGCGGGCACGGGTGCCAAGTCGGGCGGCAAGTTCAAGGGTGTGGCCCCGGACGCCAAGCTCCTCAACGGCAAGGTCCTGGACGACACCGGCTCCGGTGACGACTCCGGCATCCTCGCCGGTATGGAGTGGGCCGCCGCACAGGGCGCCGACGTCATCAACCTCAGCCTCGGCGGCTACGACACTCCCGAGGTCGACCCGCTCGAGGCCGAGGTCAACAAGCTCTCCGCCGAGAAGGGCGTCCTGTTCGCGATCGCCGCGGGCAACGACGGCCCCCAGTCGATCGGTTCGCCGGGCAGCGCGGACGCCGCGCTCACCGTCGGCGCCGTCGACGACAAGGACAAGCTCGCCGACTTCTCCTCCACCGGCCCGCGCGTCGGCGACGGCGCCATCAAGCCGGACGTCACCGCGCCGGGCGTGGACATCACCGCCGCCGCGGCCAAGGGCAGCGTCATCGACCAGGAGGTCGGCGAGAAGCCCGACGGCTACCTCACCATCTCCGGCACGTCGATGGCCACCCCGCACGTCGCGGGTGCCGCCGCCATCCTGAAGCAGGAGCACCCCGACTGGGGCTACGCCGAGCTCAAGGGCGCGCTGACCGGCTCCGCCAAGGGCGGCAAGTACACCCCGTTCCAGCAGGGTTCGGGCCGGATCCAGGTCGACAAGGCCATCAAGCAGTCGATCGTCGCCGACCCGGGGTCGGTGAGCTTCGGTGTGCAGCAGTGGCCGCACACCGACGACAAGGCGGTCACCAAGCAGCTGACGTACCGCAACCTCGGCGACAAGGACGTCACGCTCACCCTGGGCAGCACCGCCGTCAACCCCAAGGGCGCGGCGGCCCCGTCGGGCTTCTTCAAGCTCGCCGCGACGAAGGTGACCGTCCCGGCGCACGGCCAGGCCGCGGTCGGCTTCACCGTCGACACCAAGCTGGGCGGCACGGTCGACGGTGCCTACTCCGCGTACGTGACGGCGACGGGCGGCGGCCAGACGGTCCGCACGGCCGCCGCGGTGCAGCGGGAGGTGGAGTCGTACGACGTCACGCTGAAGTTCGTCGGCCGTGACGGCAAGCCGGCCCCGTACTACGGCGCCGACCTCTCCGGCGTGGCCGGCCTGGCGGGCGGCGTCTGGCTGACTCCCTACGACAAGTCCGGCACGGTGAAGGCGCGCGCGCCCAAGGGCACGTACATCCTCAACACCGCGATCTACGGCGACCCCGAGGACGCCACCAAGGGCATCGACTGGATCGCGCAGCCGAAGCTGGTCATCGGCAAGAAGCAGACGATCACCATCGACGCGCGCAAGGCCAAGCCGGTCGACATCACCGTCCCGGCCTCGGGTCTGAAGTCCCAGTTCGCCTCGCCCGGCTTCGACGTCACGGTCGGCGACGGCCAGTACGGCTACGGCTGGTTCCTGGACACGTACAAGAACTTCCGCACCGCGCACCTGGGCCCGCAGCTGCCCGCCGGGACGCTGTGGCAGCAGTGGGACGGCCACTGGACCAAGGGGGCGAGCGAGCAGTACGACGTCACCTCCGGCGGCGCGGTCAAGCAGCTCGCCACCGGCTACACCAAGCACTACAAGGCGGCCGACCTGGCCACGGTGAAGGTCCGCATGGGCGCGGCGGCGCACGGCAAGAAGGGCGCCCTCGACGCGATGGGCTGGCTGCCCGGCAGCTCCGGTGCCTCCTCCATCGGCATCCCGCAGACCCTGCCCGGCACCCGCACCCTGCACCTGTCCGCCACGGGCGGCGTGCAGTGGGGGCTGGAGTTCACTCAGGACGGCGGGGTGGACCAGGACGGCTTCCCGGTCTCCGACGCCGGCTACGAGCTCGGCCAGTTCACCTTCAAGGCCGGCCGGACCTACACCAGGACCGTCAACACCGCGGTCTTCGGGCCGCACGTCGGCGGGGGCTTCGGCCTCTTCCGGAACGGCAACGAGATCTTCGGTTCGCTGCCGCTGCTCGCCGACTCCGCCAAGAACGCCGGGTACTCGGACCTCACCTCGGTGAACACCACCCTGTACCGCAACGGCACCAAGGTCGGCTCCAACGACGACCCGCTGTTCGGCGACAAGACCTTCAAGGTCCCGGCCGGTGACGCGGCGTACCGGCTGACCACCTCGGTCAAGCGGTCCGCGAAGGTGGCCGAGGCGTCGACCCGGGTCGACGCGGCCTGGACGTTCCGCTCCAAGAAGCCGTCGACCGACATCACCCAGCTGCCGGCCTCCGCCCTGCGCTTCGGCGCCACGACCGGCCTGGACAGCCGGGTCGCGGCCGGCCGGAAGGTCACCTTCCCGGTCACCGTGGAGGGCTCGGCCGCGGGCGGCAACCTGAAGTCCCTCGCCGTCTACGTCTCCTACGACGGCAGGAACTTCACGAAGGTCGACGTCCGGGGCGGCAAGATCACCGTGAAGAACCCGGCGAAGAACAAGGCCGTCTCGTTCCGCGCCAAGATCACCGACAAGAAGGGCAACACGTCACAGATCACGATCTACAACGCGTACTACGGCAAGTGAGCCGTCGGTAGCCGAGTGGACCGGTAACCGGTGACAAGCGGCCCGCCGGAAGCGTCAGCTTCCGGCGGGCCGTCCGTTGGGGGAGCGGCTACGGCAGGACGTACCTCGGCGGACATCGAGCGCGGGGAGCGGCGGATGCCGTGGGATCCGGTTCGGCCCGGGGACCGGATGCCGAACACCGACGGGTCCTTCGAGCGCTGTTGTGAGGATGTGCGCAAGGCTCGCGGAACGGGGCACGTGCCGGCTGAGTCGTTCGCTGAGCGCTGAGCGGGCAGCCCGCCGGAGTTGATGCCTCCGGTGGAGCGTTCGTGTTTGTGTGGGCGCATGACGGCTCACACGATCGAGTACATCCGTTACCGCATCCCCGAGCAGCAGTCGGCGGAGTTCTTGTCCGCCTACACCCGCGCGGCAGCCCGGCTGGCCGCGGCCCCGCAGTGCGTCGACTACGAACTGACGTGCTGTGAGGAGGCGCCCGAGTCCTACATCCTGCGGATCACCTGGACGTCCACGCAGGAGCACCTGGAGGGCTTTCGCACGTCGGAGCTCTTTCCGCCGTTCTTCGCGGAGATCCGCCCGTACGTCGAGAACATCGAGGAGATGCGCCACTACCGGCCGACCGGTGTGCACGGCAGAGGGGCCGCCGTCCCCTCCCTGTACGACTGGGCGGGCGGCGCGGAGGCGTTCTCCCGGCTGACCGAGACCTTCTACGACAAGGTCCTGAAGGACGACCTCCTGGCCCCCCTCTTCGCGGACCTGGCTCCCGAACACACCGCTCACGTCGCCCTCTGGCTCGGCGAGGTCTTCGGCGGCCCGACGACGTACTCCGAAACCCAGGGCGGCCACGGCCACATGGTCGCCAAACACTTCGGCAAGCACATCACCGAGCCCCAGCGCCGACGCTGGGTCAACCTCATCCAGGACGCGGCGGACGACGCGGGCCTCCCGAAGGACGCGGAGTTCCGCTCGGCGTTCCTGGCGTACGTGGAATGGGGCACACGCCTGGCCGTGTACTTCTCGTCGCCGGACGCCAAGCCGCCGGCGGAGCAGCCGGCGCCGAAGTGGAACTGGGGGGCGATGCCGCCGTACCAGGGGTGATCGGCGCGTTCGGCACGTCGCGGCGCCCGGCCCGTACTGGGGCGTGATCGGCGCGTTCGTCGCATCGCGGCGCCCGGCCCGTACTGGGGCGAAGGGGCAGCGAAGATCCACTCGGCTCCGTCAGCGCGACGGCGCCGAACTGCCCGCCCCCGCGTGGGTCGCGTCCGTCCCCCAGCTGGCCAGCAGGCGCAGGGACTCCGCCGAGGGGGAGCCCGGTTCCGCGTGGTACGTGATCAGGGACTGGTCGGAGTCGCCCGCGAGACGGAAGCTCTCGAAGTTCAGCGAGAGATCGCCGACCAGCGGATGGTGCAGGCGCTTGATGCCGTGGCTCTTCTCCTTGACGTCATGGGTCGCCCACAGGCGGCGGAACTCGTCGCTCTTGACGGAGAGTTCACCCACCAGGGCGGACAGGCGCGGGTCGTCGGGAAAGCAGCCCGCGTCCATGCGCAGCGCGCAGACGATGTCGATCGCCTTCTGCTCCCAGTCGACGAACAGGTCGCGGTAGTCCGGCCGGAGGAACACCAGCCGCGCCCAGTTCCGCTCGGCCGGGGCCAGCTCCGCCCAGTCGCCGAAGAGGGCCGCCGCCGCCCGGTTCCAGGCGAGGATCTCCGCGCGGCGGCCCACGATGTACGCCGGTACGCCGTCCAGGACCGCCAGCAGCTGCCGCAGCGCCGGCCGCACCTGCTGCTGCGGTGCCCCCGCCTTCTTCTTGTGCGCCTTCGGCTTGGCCAGGTGGGTGAGGTGCGCGTGCTCGGCGTCCGTGAGCCGCAGGGCCCGGGCGATCGAGTCCAGCACCTCCGCCGACACGTTCCGGCCGTTGCCCTGCTCGAGCCGGGTGTAGTACGCCACCGACACCCCGGCCAGCTGCGCCAGCTCCTCGCGGCGCAGCCCCGGCACCCGGCGGTGCCGTCCGAAGGAGGCCAGCCCCACGTCCTCGGGCTTCAGCCGGGCCCGCCGGCTCCGCAGGAACTCGCTCAGCTCCGCCCGCCGGTCCAGGGGCCGGCCGGTGGCGGCTGCCGCGCCCGCTTGCTCGTCCCTGCTGTTCATGGGTCCAGTATTCCCGGTCGTACGCCCAGGAGCCTGACCTCGCTGGTGGTAGGCACAGCGGTCGTACGCAAACCCGTGGACTGGGTGGCGCACGCGGATCGGATGCACGCTGGGTACGTGCCCGTCGGAAGGCAACCGGGCACGAGGACTTCCGCTAGGAGAACCCCGGCATGACCACTGTTGCTGCTTACGCCGCGCCCGCACCGAAGGCACCGCTGGAGCGGACCACCATCGAGCGGCGAGCGGTCGGCGAATTCGACGTCCTGATAGACATCAAGTTCGCCGGTATCTGCCACTCCGACATCCACCAGGCCCAGGACGGCTGGCGCCCCGGCATCTTCCCCATGGTCCCGGGCCACGAGATCGCGGGTGTCGTCTCCGAGGTCGGCTCCGGCGTGACCAGGTTCGCCGTCGGTGACCGGGTGGGCGTCGGCTGCATGGTCGACTCCTGCCGCGAGTGCGACAACTGCCGGGCCGGCCTGGAGCAGTACTGCCTCAAGGGCGGCCCCACCTGGACCTACAACGACACCGGCAAGGACGGCGAGCCCACCTACGGCGGTTACTCGGAGAAGATCGTCGTCGACGAGAACTACGTCGTGCGCATTCCCGAGGGGCTGTCGCTGGACGAGGCCGCGCCGCTGCTGTGCGCGGGCATCACCACCTACTCGCCCCTGAAGCACTGGAACGCCGGCCCCGGCAAGAAGGTCGCCGTCGTCGGCCTGGGCGGTCTCGGCCACGTGGGAGTCAAGATCGCGCACGCGTTGGGGGCCGAGGTCACCGTCCTGTCGCAGTCCCTGCGCAAGAAGGACGACGGGCTGCGGCTGGGTGCGGACCACTACTACGCCACCAGCGACCCGGAGACCTTCGAGGAGCTGGCCGGCACGTTCGACATCATCCTGAACACCGTCTCGGCGCCGCTCGACTTCTCCGCGTACCTCGGCATGCTGCGTACGGACGGCACCATGGTGAACGTCGGTCTGCCCGAGGAGCCGGTGCAGATCGTCCTCCAGTCGCTGTTCGGCCACCGGCGCAGTGTGAGCAGCTCCGGCATCGGTGGCATCGCCGAGACCCAGGAGATGCTGGACTTCTGCGCCGAGCACGGGATGGGCGCGGAGATCGAGCTGATCCGTGCGGACCAGATCAACGAGGCGTACGAGCGGGTGCAGGCCAGTGACGTCCGCTACCGCTTCGTGATCGACACCGCCACGATCTGATCGACGGCCGCGCGGCCGGGTTCCGGTTGCGTTGTGTCTCCCGGTTGCGGTCGCGTTCCGGCTGTGGGTGCGTTGTGGTTGCTCGCGCAGTTCCCCGCGCCCCTTGTGGGGCGCTGTGGTCGGGGGCGGGTTGTGGGGGTGTGGGGGTTCGGCCGTGTCCGGTTGCGGTCGCGTTCCGGTTGTGGGTGCGTTGTGGTTGCTCGCGCAGTTCCCCGCGCCCCTTGTGGGGCGCGGTTCCCCGCGTTCCTTGTGGGGCGCGGTTCCCCGCGTTCCTTGGGGGCGTAGTTGCGGCCCCGTGTTTGCCTTGTGGGGCGCGGGGTCAGGGGGTGGGCCAGCGTTCGCCGGGGGTGTATGACCGTACGGTCACGGTTCCCGGGGGCTGCGGTCGTACGACATGGGCCCGCCCGGCGCCGGCCACCCGGGCCTCGCCGTCCCCCACCACGAGGAGCGTGTTCTCGTCCACGGCGACCCCGTACGGCACGTCTCCCCGGCCGACCGCCGCGACCAGCCGGGCCAGCGTCCCCCACTGGGCCGCGTGCACGTCGACCGCGAACGGCACCAGCCCGAGGCCCGCCCGTACCTCGACCTCCGACAGGTCCTCCCCGCTCTCCTCAGGGCACACCGGGACCCCGTCCACCAGCCACCCGCCGACCACGGCCCGCCGAGCGGCGACGGCGGCACCGGCGGAGAAACCCGCGTACGGCACCTCGCGCTCGGCCAGCAGCCGGGGCAGCCGCTCCAGGCAGCCGGCGAGCGCCTCCTGATACGCGGGGGTGAGCCCACCGCACACCAGCAGCCCGTCGATCCCGTCCAGCGCCGTCTCGGGCGCGAACCGACCGCCGAGCGGCACCAGCAGGGGCACCGGCGTGCAGGACGGGCCGGCCTTCCGCAGCGCCGCCGAGTACCGCTCGAACTGCGCGGCCCCGTCACCCTCGTCGAGGATCAGACACCCGACCCGCCGCTCGCCGCGCACCTCCCGCAGGAACGGTTCGTACACCTCGGCGCGGTCCCAGCCACCACCGATCAGGAACGTACGACTGCCCATGCCCTCCCCTTCGATCCCTGTCCACGTGCGGGGCGAATCTACGGGGCGGGCACCGGCGCCGTCGCCGGATTTAGCGCTCAGGGGACCTCACGGTCGTGTACGGGGCCGCCCCGCCGGCGCCGGCAGCCCGCACAACCTCCCGCGGACCCGTTCCGTCAGCCCTTCGCCGCCTCGGCCTCCGCCACCGCTTGCGCCACCGCGTCGCGGACCTGGCAGTAGTACCCGGCCTTGTCGTTCCGGTAGCGCCACGGCAGCGCGTCCACATACCCGTCGACCAGCTTGAACTGCTCCAGCGCCGCCTCGTTGCGGTCCTGCAGGTGCAGATAGAACGCCAGCAGGTGGCGCAGCTCCGGCAGGCGCGGGTGGGACGGGTCGGCCGCCGCCGCGTCCTTGAGGGCCGCGTCGACCCGGGCCACCATCTCCGGGGTGTTGTCGGCCGCGGTGGTGTCCGAGTCGTCGTGCTCGAAGTGTGCGACGAGCGGCAGCACCGTCAGCAGGCTGCCCAGCGGCGCGTCGGCCGCCGCCCGCTCGGCGAACTCGACCGCGAGGCGCTCCGAACCCCGCCACTTCGCGCACCAGTACTGGAGCGCCGCGTAGTGCGCCTCGTAGTGGTGCGGGGCGCGGCCGGTGAGCTCCGCCCACAGCTTGTCCATCTCGGCGTTCGCGTAGCCGAGGCCCAGCGCCACCCAGATCTCCGCGATGAACGGAGTCGGGTCGTCGGGGTTCAGCTCCGCCGCCTTCGCGATCTCCTCACGGGCGGTGGCCAGGGTGCGGTGGAAGCCGTCGAACTGCTCCCGGGTGGTGTGCTGCGCCTGCTTGCCGCCCCGTATCGCCCAGGCCAGGAACACCGTGCTGCGCGCCCGGACCACGGCCGCGTCCGGGTCGTCGCGCCGTGCGGCCTCCCACTCCAGCAGCCAGGTGTCCTCCTCGGTCGCGATCTCGGCCAGCAGAGCGGTGAACGCGGACCGGCGGTCCCAGTCCCGGCCGATCGCCGCGAGCAGCTCGGCACCCGGCATCCAGTCACCGCCGCGCACCGCGGCGAGCGCCGTGACCCACTCCTGCGGCAGGGGCCCCGCGAGCTCGGTGTCCTGCCGTTCGGCGGGCAGCAGGCCGAGCTCCTCCGCGGCCCGAGCGGCCTTCGTGCCGTCGTCGGGGCTGGGGTTGAACAGCTCCCTCACGAACACCCAGACCAGCCACAGCACGAAGATCGCCGTGGGGACGGCCAGGATGCCGAGGATCCAGAAGAAGACGGTCATCGAGTCGGTCCGTTCATTTCCGTGGGGGGTGTCAGACGTTCTGGATCGCCGGCGGCAGCAGGGCGCGCAGCGGCTCGGTGTCGGGGTGGTCGGCGACCGCCGCCTCCAGGGCCGCCTCCAGCACGGCCTCGGGGCTGTCGTCCGCCGTCTGCGAACCCCAGCCGGGCAGCCGCACCGACGCCGGGCGGGTCCAGGAGAACTCCCAGTGCAGCAGCGAACGGGAGCTGAACTCGGCCAGCACCATCGTGCGCAGCGAGCGCTGGAGCGCGGGCCGTACGAACTCGCGGAACGCCCGCCCCTTCGCGGCCGTCGCCTCCTGCGTCAGGGGCAGTCGCTCCGCCACCCGCCACAGCCGGCCGTCGTCGATGACGCCCAGCAGTGCGGACAGCGTCGCCGGCTGCCCGGTGTACTCGGCCAGCGCCTTGTGCAGCGGGGTCTGCGCGGTCGACAGGCCCGCGGCCATCGAGGCGTCCAGCAGATCCTGCCAGCCGGCGGCGCGCGGGTAGGTGAGCAGCTCGTCGATGAGGACGGCGTCCTCCAGTGCGGCCAGGGTGCGCGCCGGGTCGGTGAGCAGGGCCAGCGCCGCCTCCTTGGCCTCGTCGGCGCGTCCGTCGGTGGGCAGCGCCTCGATCCGGCGTACGCGCTCGGCGATCGGCGGATGCGAGTCGTACGGCCCGGCCGGCTCCTCCGGCAGCTCCGAGCGGAGCCCCGCCACCTCTGGTTCCCGGGCGGTCAGCAGCCGGCCGAAGCCGCCGAAGAACTCGCCGCGCGGCGGCAGCATCCGCGCCTGTAGGCCCAGGGTGGCGTAGGAGTCCAGGTAGAAGTCGTGGGAGGCGGACAGGACCGGGATCTCGCGCAGCGCCGACGCGGTCGCGTCGCGGCCGGCGATCCGGGCGGCGGCCAGGTCGGCCGCGTACTCCTGGCCGCGCGCGGTGGAGAGGGAGGCGCGCAGGTAGAGCTTGCCGTACGCGGTGTAGATCCGCGCCATCGTCCGGTACGTCGCCCCGACGCCGGCGGTGTCGACCTGCTTGGCCTTCTTGCCCTTGGCGACCCGCTTGGCGGACGCCCTCTCCTGCCGGGCCCGGTCGGCCGCCACCTTGCCGTCGGCCCTTTCGTGGAACTGGCCGATGACCCGGGCGATCTGCACGCGTCCGCGCACGACGAGCGCGGACAGCCGGGTGTCACCGCCGGTGAAGTGCCCGAACTCATGGGCGAGCACGGACCGCACCTGGGCCTCGGTCAGGCCGATCAGCAGCGGGATGCCGAGCGCGAGGGTGCGTCGGCCGGGCAGCAGACCGAGCAGCCGCGGATTCTCGCTGACGGACGCGTTGACCTCGCCGGTCAGCAGGATCCGGGCGGGGGCGCGGGTGCCGGACGCCGCGGCCAGCTCCCGGACCAGCGCCCACAGCCGCGGCTCGTCGGCGTCGGTGACCAGGATGCCGTGCGGGTCCTCACCCTTGGGTGTGCGCAGCATGAACATGCCGCTGACGACGGGAGCGGCCAGCAGCACCGTGATGATGCCGACCTTCAGCGTGAGCGCGCCGTGTCCCCAGCTGAACACCAGGACATCAACGCCGACCAGCGCGGCGAGCAGGACGAGGCTCAGCAGATAGAAGCCGAGCAGCAGGACGAGGGCGCGCAGCGCGCGCAGAGTAGCGCCCATTGGGCAGATCCCCCCACAGGACCTCAGGAAAAGGACATGACAAAGCAGTGGAAAAAGGGGCGCGACGGGGCACTGGGCCGGTGGCCGGTCGGTGCGTGTCGTGCGGTGTGGGGGGATGCCGGAGTATGCCCTATCGCAGGTCAGAAGGGCAATGTGAGCGCGGCGTAAAGGCGGGAGTGCCGGGGCTGGGACGGCTGGGACGCAGTGGTGCCCGCGGGCCGCGTGGGGGCGGCGACGGGTGCCGTCCGGGCGCTGTTCCGGTGCCCGGCGAGTGATCCGCCGGCTGCCGGACCAGCCGGGCAGCCCGGCCACCCTGCCCGGGTCAGCCGGCCGGGTCAGCCGGGCAGGGTGGCCGGGCTGCCGCCGTTGGCCTCGTAACCGGCCACCGCCAGCGCGCGGTGGAGGGCGAAGGCGGCGGCCGGGTCGGCGGACAGGGTCCACGGCAGCGCACCGACGTGCCCGTCGACGTGTATCAGCTGGTCCATGGCCTCTGCCCAGCGCTCCGCGCACACCAGGAAGGAGATCAGCAGATGCCGGACGTGCGGCAGTGTCGGGTCGTCTCGGTCCGTGGCGTGCACCGCGTGCAGGGCGCCGTGGATCGCCTTGGTGACGACCTCGCTCTGGTAGAAACTCGCGACCAGGTTCACCTCCGGGAGGTGCTCGAACACCGCGAACAGGGGGAGCGCGGCGAGCAACGAGCCCTGCGGGGCGCGGGCCGCGGCGGCCTCGGCGAAGGAGTACGCCTGCTCGCGCGAGCCGTGCCACTTCTCGCACCAGTAGTGCAGCGCGGCCAGATGCGCGCCCATGTGATGCGGGGCGCGGTCGAGGATCTTCAGCCACACCTGTTCGTACTCGGCCTGCGAGTAGGCCAGTCCGCGCGCGATGGACAGCTCTATGACATACGGAACCGGGTCGCCGGGAGCCAGCAGGGCCGCCTGCCCGCAGGCCGTCCGGGCCTCCTCCATGATGATCCGGAAGTCGTCCGTGCCCGGCGTGGCCGTCCGCCATGCCTGCTGCACCAGGAACTCCGCGTGGACGGCGGCGCCGCCCGCGTCCTTGGGCTGCTCGGCCCGCCACACCCGCAGCCACTGGCCGCCGGGCGTCTCGTGCACCCCGCCGGGCCGCTGCTGGAGCTCCAGCGCGGCGGCGCCGGCGAATGCCTGCACCCGCTGCCAGCGCAGCTCGCCCCCCGACTCCGTGCCGGCCAGCAACTGGGCGGCGGCCCGGTAGTCCTGGGTGCGCTGCACCAGTTCCAGGACCTCCAGCAGGTCCTGGTCCGGGCCGGGCAGACGCACGTCCAGCTCCTCCTGGCGCACGAAGCCGTAGGCCGCCGGGTCGGCGGCGTCCGGATGTCCGGGAGGGACCTGCTCGATCCCGCCGCGCCTGCGCCGCAGGACGGGGAGCAGGACGAAGCTCAGCATGAGCAGCGCCATCAGCAGCCAGAGAATCGCCATGCGTCAAGCGAACCAGACGCCGCCGACAATTGGCGAACCCCGCCCCCGACCTGTGGACAACTCCCGATCGGAGCATGACAGCGGACCGCGGGACGAGTCGGAGCAGGGGGAGCAGGGCAGGAGAGCACGGTCCAGATCACGGAACACGAGGAGCGGTCGCGGAACACGCGGGGCGGGATCTCGGGTCGTGTGGGGCGGATCGCGGACCGTGCGGGGCGGATCCCGGATCATGTGCGCCGGGTCGCGGGCCCTCTGGGGCGGATCGCGGACCGTGCCGGGCGGGGGCGCGGACCAGACGAGTGGCTCATCACGGACGTCATGACGAGTGGCTCATCGCGGACGTCAGGAACCTGCCGGGCGCATTACGCTCGGTGCACATGAGCGACAGGCATATCAGCGAACACTTCGAGACCCTCGCGATCCACGCGGGCAACACCGCGGATCCCGTCACCGGCGCGGTCGTCCCGCCGATCTACCAGGTCTCGACCTACAAGCAGGACGGCGTCGGCGGGCTCCGCGGCGGCTACGAGTACAGCCGTAGCGCCAACCCGACCCGCACCGCCCTGGAGGAGAACCTCGCCGCGCTGGAGGGCGGTCGCCGCGGCCTCGCCTTCGCGTCCGGCCTGGCGGCCGAGGACACACTGCTGCGTACGCTGCTCACCCCCGGCGACCACGTGGTGATCCCGAACGACGCCTACGGCGGTACCTTCCGGCTCTTCGCCAAGGTCGCCACCCGCTGGGGGGTGGAGTGGTCGGTCGCCGACACCAGTGACCCGGCCGCCGTCCGGGCCGCGATCACCTCGAGGACCAAGGCCGTCTGGGTGGAGACCCCTTCCAACCCGCTGCTCGGCATCACCGACATCGCCGCCGTCGCCCAGGTCGCCCATGACGCGGGCGCGAGGCTCGTCGTCGACAACACCTTCGCCACGCCCTACCTGCAGCAGCCGCTGTCGCTCGGCGCGGACGTCGTCGTCCACTCCCTGACCAAGTACATGGGCGGTCACTCGGACGTGGTCGGCGGCGCGCTGATCGTCAACGACCCGGCACTCGGCGAGGAACTGGCCTACCACCAGAACGCGATGGGCGCCGTCGCCGGGCCCTTCGACTCCTGGCTGGTGCTGCGCGGGACCAAGACCCTCGCGGTGCGCATGGACCGGCACAGCGAGAACGCCACGAAGATCGCCGACATGCTGACCCGGCACGCGCGCGTGACCAGCGTCAGCTACCCCGGGCTGCCCGACCACCCCGGCCACGACGTCGCCGTCAAGCAGATGAAGGCGTTCGGCGGCATGGTGTCGTTCCGGGTCGAGGGCGGCGAGGAGGCCGCGATCGAGGTGTGCAACCGCGCCAAGATCTTCACCCTCGGCGAGTCCCTCGGCGGAGTCGAGTCCCTCATCGAGCACCCCGGCCGGATGACGCACGCCTCCGTGGCCGGCTCCCTGCTGGAGGTCCCGGCCGACCTGGTGCGCCTGTCGGTCGGCATCGAGAACGTCGACGACCTGCTGGAGGACCTCAAGCAGGCCCTCGGCTAGCAGTCGGCTCGGCCGGGCTCACCAGCCGGTGATCGGTGGAGTCGTCTGCGAGGGCGGCTCCACCCACGGCTGGGCGCCGACCGCCCACACGGCGAACGCGACGACCGCCGCGCACGCCAGCAGCCACAGCACCCGGCGGACGAACCGCCGCCGGCGCAGCAGACGGTCCCCGCGGCGCACCGCGCCGGAGCACAGCTCAGGAGGCACCGGCGCCACGGCCCGCTCCATGATCCGTCGCACGGCGTCCTCCCGCTCGCCCCGCTTCACCACGGCCTCCGAGGCCGACCCCCGCCCGCCCGGACCACGGCGCCGATCTCCCACCGACCGCGCGCGGGGCGGGGCAGCGGGGAGGGTCCGCCGGTGCGCCTCTTGGTGGTGTGGCCTTCGCGCGCGGGGCGGCCGGGTGGGCGGGGGGACGTGCCGGTGTGCCTCATGACGGTGCCACCCTTCCGCTCATGGGCGGTGGGGGCGTCTGCGGGGCGGGATGCAGCACGGTCGCCGTCGCGCGGTCGCAGATGCTGTGGACGCGTTCCGCGGGCAGGCCCAGCAGGGCCGCCGCCTGCTCCTCGGCCACACCGTCGTACAGCCGCAGGACGAGGACCAGCCGTTCCCGCGGCGAGAGCGCGGCGAGCGGACTGCGCGGATCCGGCCGGGCGCGACCGAGAGCGCCGTACCGGTGCCAGGCGCTGCGCGCGAAGCGGGTGGCGAGGTACTGGCGGGCGCAGTCGTAGGGGTCCTCGCCGCGCAACCGGTCCCAGCGGGCGTAGGTGTGGGCGAGGGCGAGCGTCAGCAGGCGTCGCGCGCGCGGGTTGGCGTCCGGCGCCTCCGCGGTGAGCAGCGTGGCCGCGTGCAGCAGGCGCCCCGCCGCGCCGGCGACGAACGCCTCGAACTCCCGGACCCGGCGGGCACCGCGGGCCAGCTGCCGATCACGCACCACGCCTCCCCGTGCCGGGGCCCTGTCCCGGACCCGGTCTCATATGAGGCCAGCGGCGGCCCGGGGTCAAGACTCCGTGGCCCTCCTGTGCGGTGCCCCGGCTCAGGAGGCCGGCGGCTGCTCCGCCGCCGGAACGCCCTGCACCGTCATCCGCGCGGAGAGCGCGCGATTGAAGCGGGTGAGGAGCGTGCAGAACTGCTCGCGCTCCTCCGGCGCCCACTCGTGTGTCAGCTCGGCCATGAGCTGACGCCTGGACGAGCGCACCTCCTCCAGCCGGGCGGCGCCGCGCGGGGACAGCTGGAGCACCACCGCGCGCCCGTCCTCGGGGTGCGAGGTGCGCTTGACGAGCCCGGTGTCGACCAGGGGCGCCACCTGCCGGGTGACCGTGGAGGAGTCGATCCCCATGCTCGCGGCGAGCGCCTTGACGCCCATCGGGCCTTCCTTGTCGAGGCGGTTGAGCAGCAGGTACGCGGCGCGGTCCATGGAGTTGCGCACCTGGCCCACGCCGCCGAGCCGGGTCTGTTCGGCACGGCGGGCGAACACCGCCACCTCGTGCTGGAGGGTGTCGAGAAGACCGGTGTCACCGACGGTCGTCATGTCCATCGACATTTCAGGTGTTGTGGGCATGGCCGGAGGCTCGCTTCATCAAAGGCTGCTGGGTTGGGGGACAGGGTACGCGGCCGGGCGCCGGACCGTACCGGCGCTGCGCAAACCGGTCTCGCTGCTTGGTCACACCCATCGTGCGCAAACGTGAACTGCGATGCTGGAGTCATGAGCTACCGCACGGCCGACCCCTTGCGTTCCGTGACCCTCGACGACGTGCGCGGCGCCCAGAAGATGCTCTCGGGCGTCGCACGGGTGACGGCGATGGAGGGCAGCCGGCACCTGTCCCAGCTGATCGGCGCGCCGGTGCAGCTGAAGTGCGAGAACCTCCAGCGGACCGGCTCGTTCAAGCTGCGCGGCGCCTATGTGCGGATCGCCGGGCTGCTGCCGGAGGAGCGGGCGGCCGGTGTGGTGGCCGCGAGCGCCGGCAACCACGCGCAGGGCGTGGCGCTGGCCTCGTCGCTGCTGGGCGTGCACTCGACGGTGTTCATGCCGAAGGGCGCGCCGCTGCCGAAGATCAGTGCGACCCGGGACTACGGCGCCGACGTGCGCCTGCACGGCCAGGTGGTCGACGAGACGCTGGCCGCCGCCCAGGAGTACGCGGCCGAGACCGGCGCCGTGTTCATCCACCCCTTCGACCACCCGGACGTCATCGCCGGCCAGGGCACGGTCGGCCTGGAGATCCTGGAGCAGTGCCCGGAGGTGCGCACGATCGTCGTCGGCATGGGCGGCGGCGGGCTCGCGGCCGGTATCGCGGTGGCGGTGAAGGCGATCCGTCCGGAGGTCCGGATCGTCGGCGTGCAGGCGGAGGGGGCCGCCTGCTATCCGCCCTCGCTGGCCGCCGGGCACCCGGTGTCGCTGCGGAACCCGGCGACGATGGCCGACGGCATCAAGGTGGGGCGGCCGGGCATGGTGCCGTTCGGGATCGTCGGCGAGCTGGTCGACGAGGTCCGCACGGTCAGCGAGGACCAGCTGTCGGCGGCGCTGCTGCTCTGCCTGGAGCGGGCCAAGCTGGTGGTCGAGCCGGCCGGGGCGAGCCCGGTCGCCGCGCTGCTGGCCGCGCCGGACGCCTTCGAGGGCCCGGTCGTCGCGGTGCTCTCCGGCGGCAACGTCGACCCGGTGCTGATGCAGCGCGTGCTGCGGCACGGCATGGCCGCGCAGGGCCGCTACCTGGCTGTCCGGCTGCGGCTGACGGACCGGCCGGGCGCGCTCGCCACACTCCTCGGGGTGTTGCCGGAGGTCGACGCCAACGTCCTCGACGTGAGTCATGTCCGTACCGATCCCCGGCTCGGGTTCACCGAGGCAGAGGTGGAGCTGCACCTGGAGACGAAGGGCCCGGCGCACTGCGTCGAGGTCGTCCAGGCTCTGCGGGACGCCGGTTACACGGTCATCGACTGACCTCCGCCCGGCCCGGCGCCTCCGCCCGGCCCGGCGCACCGCGCCGGGCGCGCGCCGTCACCGTCCGTTCGTCCTCGTGATGCGCGTCCACCCCCGGCGAGCGCCCGGCGGCGGGGGAACCGGCCCGCCCGCCGCCTCACGGGCATGACCAAGCCCCCGGCGCCCCAAGGGGCTGCCGGGGGCCGGAAGCGAACCGGGAAGGGCTCAGGCCGTGTAGGGCTCGGCCTTCAGGATCCGCACGGACGCCTTCTTTCCGTTCGGCAGTTCGTACTCCGCGTCCTCGCCGACCTTGTGCCCCATGACACCCGTGCCGAGCGGGGACTGCGGTGAGTACGTCTCGATGTCGGCGCTCGCGTACTCGCGCGAGGCGAGCAGGAACGTCATCGTGTCGTCCTCGTCACCGTCGAAGGCGATCGTGACGACCATGCCCGGCGCGACGGCGCCGTCCGCGGCCGGCGCCTCGCCGACCTTGGCGTTCTCGAGGAGCTGGGTCAGCTGGCGCACACGCAGCTCCTGCTTGCCCTGCTCCTCCTTGGCCGCGTGGTAGCCGCCGTTCTCGCGCAGGTCGCCCTCCTCGCGCGCGGCCGCGATCTTGGCGGCGATCTCCGTGCGCGCAGGACCAGTAAGGTACGCAAGCTCGTCCTTGAGCTTGTTGTACGCCTCCTGGGTCAGCCAGGTGACGTTCTCGCTGGTCTGGGTCACAGGGTGCTCCTCGTCGGTACTGGGAATACAAAGCATCGCCCTACCCAGAAGCATGTTCCCTCATGGATGGGCGAAACCACGAGCCTAACAATTCACGAGCGGAAGGGGGAGGACATAAGCCATCAGAATCACATCAACGCAGGTCGGGGCCTGCAGATTCCGGGTGAAGCCGGAGAGTGTCCGCCGGCCGTCAGCCGGCGTGACAGCCCAGCAGCTGCGCCGTCGTCCCCTCCGCGGTCGTACGGAGCGTGACGACCCTGTCGATCCGCGTGGCCGAGCCGGAGAAGCGGAAGTCGGCCCGGCCCACCTCGGCGCCGTCGGCCGACTGGGACCGCAGGGTGCAGTACCCGGAGGCGCCGGCGTCCTTGCGGACCTCCAGATGGACCTTGACCGCGTCGTCGGTGGCCTGGAAGGCGATGACCTCGGCGCTGATCTCGTTCTGCACGACATAGTGGTAGGCGAAGTAGCCGATCAGTGCGAGCAGCACCGCGCCCAGCACCGAGCCGGCGATCTTGAGCTTGCGGTCGGCGCGCTCCTCCGAGGGGCGGCCGTAGCGGCCCTCGGGCAGCCGCGTGCTCGCGGTACTCATGATCGTCCTCTCCGCGGAATTATTCGTCCCCCGATTCGGTCACTATAGAAGCGTTCGTCCGCCGCTCGACCGCCACCCCTCAACGCCGTCCCTCCGGGACGCCATCATTGATTGCCCCACGAACCCGGGGCGCCGACTTACCGAGGATTGAGTCTTGACTGACCAGTTGCGACTGATGGCCGTTCACGCGCACCCCGACGACGAGTCGAGCAAGGGCGCGGCCACCATGGCGAAGTACGTGTCCGAGGGGGTGGACGTGCTGGTGGTGACCTGCACCGGCGGAGAGCGCGGGTCCATCCTCAATCCCAAGCTCCAGGGTGACGCGTACATCGAGGAGCACATCCACGAGGTGCGCAAGAAGGAGATGGACGAGGCCCGCGAGATCCTCGGCGTCGAGCAGGAGTGGCTCGGCTTCGTCGACTCCGGCCTGCCCGAGGGCGACCCGCTGCCGCCGCTGCCGGAGGGCTGCTTCGCCCTGGAGGACGTCGACAAGGCCGCCGGTGAGCTGGTGCGCAAGATCCGTTCCTTCCGCCCGCAGGTGATCACCACCTACGACGAGAACGGCGGCTACCCGCACCCCGACCACATCATGACCCACAAGATCTCCATGGTGGCGTTCGAGGGCGCGGCGGACCCCCAGAAGTACCCGGAGGCCGAGTTCGGGCCCGCCTACCAGCCGCTGAAGCTCTACTACAACCAGGGCTTCAACCGCCCCCGCACCGAGGCGCTGCACCAGGCGATGCTCGACCGCGGCCTGGAGTCGCCGTACGGGGACTGGCTCAAGCGGTGGGACGAGATCGAGCGCTCGGAGCGCACGCTCACCACGCACGTGCCGTGCGCGGACTTCTTCGAGATCCGTGACAAGGCGCTGATCGCCCACGCCACGCAGATCGACCCGGACGGCGGCTGGTTCAAGGTGCCGCTGGAGCTCCAGAGGGAGGTCTGGCCGACCGAGGAGTACGAGCTGGCGAAGTCTCTCGTCGACACCTCCATCCCCGAGGACGACCTCTTCGCGGGCATCCGGGACAATGCCTGACATGAGCGCAAGCGTGAGCCTGGCAGTGACGCATCTCGTCCCCCTCGCCAAGGAGGTGGACGAGAACAAGGTCACCCCCGGCGTCCTCGGCTTCATCGTCTTCGCGGTGATGGCCCTGGCCGTGTGGGGCCTGATGAAGTCGATGAGCAAGCACATGCGGAAGGTCGACTTCAAGGAGTCCCCGGCCGCCGAAGGGGAGCCGGCCGGGGAGAAGGCCGACTCCACCGCAGAGCGGGGCTGACCCGAAGGTCACCGCCCCGCCGGTACCGCCACCCCCATCACCTCCCGGGCGTGGCGGTCCGGAGTCATGCGCAGCCGCCACGCCTGCCAGCCGTCCTCCAGCCGGACACCCCGCTCCAGCAGCAGGGCGTACGCCGAGGCGTAGTCGCCCAGCTTCTCGTCCCGCAGCGGATGCGTGGCGCGGGCCAGCTGGGCCAGCTCCTCCTGGGCGACCGCCGTGCCCACCTCCACCCCGCCCGGCGCCGCGTACGGCAGCAGGGTGCAGCGCAGGAAGCGGGCCCAGTCCTCGCCGCGCCGGTCGCCGTAGGACGTGAACAGGGTGAGCGCCTCGTCGCACAGTCCCAGCGCCTGCTGGGTCCGGGCGTTGCCCGCGTCCACCACGGCCAGCTCCAGGCAGGTCCACGCCTCGCCGTGGGCGACGCCGATCCGCTGGAAGTCGGCGCGCGCGTCCACCAGCAGCTGACGGGCGAACCCGGAGTTGCGCAGCGAGCCGGTCTGCGCGGCCCGCTGGTCCCGGGTCACCCGCGCCGAATGGTGCCGGGCGCAGGCCAGGCCGTACACGTCCCGCATCCGGGAGAACATCGTCCGGGACCGCTCCAGATCGCGCACCGCCTGATCCAGCTCACCGGCCTCCTCCAGCGCCTGCCCCAGGTGGTACAGCGTCCACGCCTCACCGCGCGCGTCCTCGTTGTCCCGGTGCCGGGCGACCGCCTGGCGCAGGCCGTCCACGGCGGCGGACGGCTCGCCGGCCACCAGCCGGGCCCGGGCCAGCTGGGTCAGCGCCCACGCCTCCCCGCGGGCGTCCTGGGTCCGGCCGTACCGCTCCAGGGCGGCCCGCAGCTCCGTCTCCGCGCGCGGCACGTCCCCCAGCCGCAGCGCCAGCTGGCCCAGCTGGAAGTGCGCCCACGCCTCGCCGTGCACCGAGCCGCCCTCGCGGTGCAGCACCAGGGAGCTGTCCAGCAGGTCCTGTGCCTGAGCCAGCCGGGCCCGGTCCCGCTGGACCGCCGCCAGCGCGTGCATCGTCCACGCCCGGTCCGTCGCCAGCTCTGGCGCCGCCTGAAGATCCAGCGCCTCCTGGAGCCTGGCCGCCGCCTCCACGAGGTTGCCCTGGTGGTGCAGCGTGATCCCGAGGGAGCACAGCGCGCGAGCCGCACCCGCGTCGTGATGGGCCTCCCGGTACAGGTCCACGACCGAGGCGAGCGTGGCGCGCGCCTTGTCCAGCTCGCCCAGCTGCCGGGCCGCGATACCGGTACGCCACTGCACCGAGCGCACCAGCAGCCCCTGGTCCACCGACTGCGCCAGCTCACTGATCTCACCGAGCCGGTACAGGTCGCCGCGCAGCAGGCAGTAGTCGCACAGCGCGCCGAGCAGGTTCAGCACCGGTGCCTGGTTCACGCCCTCCGCGTGCCGCAGGGTCGCCGTGATGAAGCTCGACTCGTCGTCCAGCCAGCGCAGCGCCTCGTCGAGCGAGGGGAAGCCGTGCGAGCCGAACTGGTGCGACCTCGTCGACATGTTCCCGTCGACCAGGCGCAGCACCGAGTCGGCGAGCTCCGCGTAGTTCACGATCAGCCGTTCCTGCGCCGCCGCGCGCTCCGCGGGGTCCTCCTCGTCCAGCAGCCGCGCGTGCGCGAAGGCCCGCACCAGATCGTGCAGCCGGTAGCGGTTGCCGCGCACATGGTCGATCAGTCCGGCCCGGGCGAGCGTCACCAGGTGCCGGGTGGCCTCCGCCTCGTCGGTGGCGAGCAGCGCGGCCGCCGCCGCCGCGCCCAGCGAGGCCCGGCCCGCCAGGGCGAGCCTGCGCACCAGCCGGCGCGTGGGCTCCGGCTGGTCGGTGTAGCGCAGCCACAGCGCCCGCTCCACCGGCTCCACCGGGCCGTACGCGCCCAGGTCCGTGGCCAGCTGCCGCGGTGAGCGCGGGCCCAGCGCCGAGCCCGCGATCCGCAGTGCCAGCGGCAGCCCCCCGCACAACTGGCCGACCTGGCCGGCGGAGTCGGCGTCGCACGGCCCCGACGCGTCCTCGGCCGCCGCGGCCAGCAACTCCTCGGCGCCCGCCGCGTCCAGCGCCCGCACCGGCAGCTCGTGCACCCACGCCTGAAGGCCGGCGGGCAGTTCGAGGGCCGTACGGCTCGTCACCAGCACCAGGCTGTCGGAGCGCTCCGGGACCAGGGCGCGTACCTGTTCCGGGTCCGAGGCGTCGTCCAGCACGATCGTCACCGGCAGACCGGTCAGATGCCGGTGGTACAGCTCGCCGAGCCGTTTGACCTGCTGGTCGGGGGAGGAGCGCTCCCGGAACAGCAGCTGTTCCCGCGGTGCGCCCAGCCGGTTCAGCAAGTGCAGCAGGGCGTCCCGGGTGGCCAGCGGCGCCTCCTCCCGGCTGCCGCCGCGCAGGTCCACCACCACCGCGCCCCGGAAGTGGTCCCGCAGCTCGTGCGCCGCGCGCACCGCGAGCGTGGTCCGGCCGGAGCCGGGCTCGCCGTGCAGCACGACCACCGTCGGCCGGGTCTCGGTGGCCGCCCGGGCGGCCTGCGCCCACTGTCTGATCCGGCCCAGCTCCGCCCGGCGGCCCGCGAACGGGCCGCCGGCCTGCGGAAGATGACCGAACGACTGCTCCAGCACCGATCGCCGGCGGGCCGCCGCGCTCTTGTCCGTGCCGCGCAGCGCCGGGCCGCCGTTCTTCTTCGCGCCCGTCGAGGAGCTGAGCACCCGCTGCTGGTCGAGGAACGGCCGGATGCCCCGTACCTCCAGTGCCGTCAGCCACTGAAGCCGCAGTTGCTCAGGGCCGCCCGGCTGGCCGGCCGCGCCCGCGCGGTGGTGGGCGGCGGGCAGATGCGCACCGGCCACCTTCACCACCGTGGCGGCGGCGCCCACCGCCGCCGCGGTGACGCCCGCGCCGACGGCCGGTCCGGCGCCGGTACCGAGGGAGAGGTCGGCCACCGCAGCGGCCACGGCGGCAACGGCCGCCACCAGCAGGGCCGTTCCGGCGCCGGCGCGCGCGTAGCGCTGGCCGAAGGTCAGCCGCCCGGCCTCCGTCTCGTCCAGGGCGCGGGTATACGCCTCGTACTCCTCACCGGCCGCGCCGGACATCGCCTCCAGCGCACCGCGCGCCCGCGACAGCAGCAGCTGACCGTCGATCCGCCCGTCCGAACGCCGTACCTCCTCCTCCACGGCCCGCACCAGCAGCCGCTCGGCCTCCGCCCGATGGTCGTCCCGCATGTCCCGTCCCCCTCCGGCGGCAACTCCACTGGGATACGAGTGTCCTTGGCGGGAGGCGCCGGCGCGAGGGGGCGGCGATCGGCGGATTGTGGGGGAAGTGTGGCAACTCGCCGTGGGCGTCATGACAGAGGACGTGGGGCCCTTGTCCGCGGCGGACGGCGTCGGGGGGCCCGGGGGCCGGGTGAGTTGGCGTGCAGGCTCGCGGGTGTGGCTATCGTGATCCCCGCATCGAGGGCGAGGACCGGGGAAGTCGGGGGAGCACATGTCCGCGGACAACGGCGCGTTCACGGGGTCGCCGCCGGGACCACAGCAGCCGCACCAGCCGCACCATCCGCACCAGCCTCGCTGGGCCTGGTGGGTCGTCGGGATCGTGATCCCGCTGGTGGGGATCATCGTCACGGTCCTGGTGAGCCGGCCGGGTTCGTCGGACGACAAGGGCGCGACGCCGGCGCCCACCCGGTCGTCCGCCGCGTCCCGCTCCACCGACGCCACCCAGTCCGCCGTCCAGCCGGCGGAGCAGCCCGGGGAGAGCGCCCGGGCGGCGAAGCCGGCGTTCGGGCCCAAGGTCATCGAGGCCGACACGACCAACTCGGGGTCGTACATCGAGTTCGACACGTCCGAACCGATCGCGGTGGCGAACTCCACCCTCAAGGGCGCGGACCTCATCATCAACGCGACGACCGGGGGTGTTCCGGACCTGTTCGTGCCGGACTCCCATGCGACACTCGCCCCGCTGGCCGGCTCGGGTGCCGCTCCGACGGCCGACGAGTGCGCCCAGAGCGTGGAGCGCAACGGCACCTACACCTTGCCGGCGACCCGCGGCGGCCGTTTCTGCCTGACCACGACCGAGGGCCGCACCGTGTACTTCAAGGTCATCACCGCTCCGCCCTCCGGTCTGGCGAAACTCGAGGTCACCCTCTGGGCCTGACGGCCGACGTCCGCGTACTGCGGCAGGATGGAGTCATGCCGAATCGACTGGCCCATGAGACGTCGCCGTATCTGCTCCAGCACGCGGACAATCCCGTCGACTGGTGGCCGTGGTCGGCCGGTGCCTTCGACGAGGCCCGCAGGACGCACAGACCGGTGCTGCTGAGCGTCGGGTACAGCAGCTGCCACTGGTGTCACGTCATGGCCCATGAGTCGTTCGAGGACCAGGCCACCGCCGACTACCTCAACGAGCACTTCGTCAGCGTCAAGGTCGACCGCGAGGAGCGGCCGGACGTCGACGCCGTCTACATGGAGGCCGTCCAGGCGGCCACCGGGCAGGGCGGCTGGCCCATGACCGTGTTCCTCACCCCGGACGCGGAGCCGTTCTACTTCGGCACCTACTTCCCGCCCGCCCCGCGCCACGGCATGCCCTCCTTCCGGCAGGTGCTGGAGGGCGTCCAGCAGGCGTGGAGCACCCGGCACGACGAGGTCAGCGAGGTCGCCGGGAAGATCGTGCGCGATCTCGCCCAGCGGGAGATCGTCCGGCAGGCCGCCGAGGCACCCGGCGAGCAGGAGCTGGCCCAGGCCCTCCTCGGGCTCACCCGCGAGTACGACGCGCAGCGCGGCGGATTCGGCGGCGCGCCCAAGTTCCCGCCGTCCATGGTGCTGGAGTTCCTGCTGCGGCACCACGCGCGCACCGGCGCCGAGGGCGCGTTGCAGATGGCCCGGGACACCTGCGAGCGGATGGCACGGGGTGGTCTCTACGACCAGCTCGGCGGCGGGTTCGCCCGGTACTCCGTCGACCGCGACTGGATCGTGCCGCACTTCGAGAAGATGCTCTACGACAATGCCCTGCTCTGCCGGGTGTACGCCCACCTGTGGCGGGTCACCGGCTCGGACCTCGCCCGGCGGGTCGCGCTGGAGACGGCCGACTTCATGGTCCGCGAACTGCGCACGCCGGAAGGCGGTTTCGCCTCCGCCCTCGACGCCGACAGCGACGACGGCACCGGACGGCATGTGGAGGGGGCGTACTACGCCTGGACACCCGGACAGCTCCGGGAGGTCCTCGGCGAGGACGCCGAACTCGCCGCCCGGTATTTCGGAGTGACCGACGAGGGCACCTTCGAGCACGGCCAGTCCGTCCTTCAGCTCCCGCAGACCGAGTCGGTCTTCGACGCCGGGAAGGTCGCCTCGGTGCGGGAGCGGCTCCTCTCCGCCAGGGTGCGGCGGCCCGCCCCCGGCCGGGACGACAAGGTCGTCGCCGCCTGGAACGGGCTCGCGATCGCCGCGCTCGCCGAGACCGGCGCCTACTTCGGGCGGCCCGACCTGACCGAGGCCGCCCTCGGCGCCGCCGACCTGCTCGTCCGCGTCCACCTGGACGAACACGTCCGGCTCGCCCGCACCAGCAAGGACGGCCGCGTCGGCCCCAACGCGGGCGTCCTGGAGGACTACGCCGACGTCGCCGAGGGCTTCCTCGCGCTCGCCTCCGTGACCGGGGAGGGCGTCTGGCTGGAATTCGCCGGACTGCTGCTCGACCATGTGCTCGCCCGCTTCACCGACCCGGAGACCGGTGCCCTGTACGACACCGCCTCCGACGCCGAGCAGCTCATCCGCCGGCCCCAGGACCCCACCGACAACGCCGCGCCCTCCGGCTGGACCGCCGCGGCCGGCGCGCTGCTGAGCTACGCCGCCCACACCGGCTCCGCAGCGCACCGGACCGCGGCCGAGCGGGCGCTGGGAGTGGTGAAGACCCTCGGGCCGCGCGTGCCCCGGTTCATCGGGTGGGGGCTCGCCGTCGCCGAGGCACTGCTGGACGGCCCGCGCGAGGTGGCCGTCGTCGGACCGGCCCTGGACGACGAGCGGACGGCCGCCCTGCACCGTACGGCGCTGCTGGGCGCCGCCCCGGGTGCCGTCGTCGCCTGCGGCACCCCGGGCAGCGACGAGTTCCCGCTCCTCGCGGACCGCACCCTCGTCGACGGCGCGCCGACCGCGTACGTCTGCCGGGGCTTCGTCTGCGATCTGCCGGTGGCGGACCCGGAGGCCCTGCGGGCGAAGCTGTCGGCCTCCTGAACAAGCCGCACGAGCCGCCCGGACCAGCAGTCCGGGTGAGCCGCCCGGGACCAGCAGTCCGGACGAGCCGCCCGGGACCAACAGTCCGGGTGAGCCGTCCGGGTGAGCCGGCTGAACAAGCCGCCTGCCCGGCCCGCGAGGCACGGACCGGGCAGGCGGCAGGACGGTCAGCCGAGCGGGTCCGGTACCGGGTCCGGCACCGGCTCCACCACACGCGGCACGACCGTGGGAGCCGTCGTCGGCACCACCGTGGGAGCCGTCGCCCGGCCGCCCAGCCGCCGGTACAGCCAGCGGTCCACGACCAGGAAGCGGGCCGTGAACACGATCGCCATGCTGAGCGCGGTCGCCGGCAGCGCCGTCATGCCCGCGCCCGCGATGAGCAGGGCGGCGAGCGGGATCCGCGCCACCAGGTCGGCGTTGCCGACGCCCCCGAAGGTGAGCAGCCGTACCGAGCGCCGGTGGTGGCGCCGCTGGTTGCGGTAGACGAAGGAATCGATCAGGGCGAAGTTCCACAGCAGCCCGGCCTGGTTGGCGATGATCTCGGCCGGGGCGTACGACAGTCCGGGGGCGGTCACGGTCAGCAGCCACAGCAGGGCGAGGTTGGGGACGAAGCCGGACAGGCCGATCAGCCCGAACACGACCGCGCGGGCCCGCGGGTCGGCGGTGCGCAGGGTGATCAGATGGCGCAGGAAGCGCATGCCCTCCTTCGCCGTGGACTTGGACGCGCCCGCGTGCCGCTCGCCGAAGGCGTACGGCACCTCGGCGATCCCGTGCGGCCGGCACCGTACCGCCAGTTCCAGCAGGATCTTGTAGCCGAGCGGCTGTAGGCCCTCGTCCTCGGCGGCGGCCCGGTCCACGGCCGTACGGCGGATGGCGAAGAAGCCGCTCATCGGGTCGGTGAGCCCGCTCAGGGCGCGCGGGAACAGGGACTTGGTCAGCAGGGTCGAGGAGCTGGAGACCAGCTTGCGGTAACCGCCCGCCAGGCCGCCGCGGTCGCCGCCGGCGGCGTAGCGGCTGGCCACGACCAGTTCCGCGCCGGTCGACTCACCCCGCGCGATCAGCTCGCGGATCAGCTCGGGCGGGTGCTGGAGGTCGGCGTCGATGACGACGATCCAGGGCGCCGTGGCGCGGGTGAACCCCTCCACCACCGCGCCGCCCAGTCCGCCGGCCGGCTCCGGCCGGTGGTGCAGCACCACGGGAAGCGGGCAGCACGCCGCCTCCTCCTCGATCACCGCGCAGGTGCGGTCCGTGGAGTCGTCGGCGAAGACCACCTCCGCGCGCAGCCCCGCCGGGACGGCGGCGGCGATGCGGGTGAGCAACGCGTGGATGTTGTCGGCTTCGTTGAACGTCGGGACGACGATCGACACATCGGCGGGCAGCGCCGTCACCGGGCCTCCTGGGGCTGCGGGGTCTGCACGGGCAGATGGGCGCCGACATGGGAGGTCAGCTCCCAGTCGTGCCGCCCGGTGTACTCGCGCCACACGGCACGCAGCGCGGCGGCGGCCAGGACGACCGCGTACACCGGCCCGCCGGCGATGAGCTTGACGTAGTGCCGGACGCCGATGCGGAAGCCGTACTCCTTGCCGAAGTCGTGCAGCGCCACGGCCTCGAAGACCACCATGGCGGCCATCGGGATCATGGGCAGCCAGGCGAACAGTGAGAACGGCAGCGGTACGCCGCCGATCAGCGCGGCCACGATGCCGAGCGGGATCATCACGCCGGTCGCGGCCTGCACGAACGGGGTGCTCAGTGTGTAGCGGGCGAGCAGTCGCTGGCCGACGCCGGGCAGCCGGCGCCACTCGCCCTTGCGCAGCACCTGGAGGAAGCCCTGGTTCCAGCGGGTGCGCTGCTTGTAGAGGCCCTTGAGGGAGTCGGGTGTCTCCTCGCGGGTGACGAGCGCGGAGTGGTAGGCGACGACGACCTTGGCGCCGCCACTGGAGAGCCGTACGCCCAGATCGCAGTCCTCGGCGAGGCAGTCGCCGTCCCAGCCACCGGTCCGCCGCAGCAGCTCGGAGCGGACGAAGACGGTGTTGCCGCCCAGCGGGATGAAGCCCTTGCGGGCGTGCAGATGCAGCCGGCTGCGGAACCAGAAGAAGTACTCCAGGCAGTTGCGCAGGCTGTACCAGCTGCTCTGGTAGTTGATGAGCTGGACGCCGCCCTGGACGACGTCGGCGTCGTCGCGCCGGAAGGCGAAGTCGACGTGGCCGAGCAGCTCGGGGTGGACGACGTCCTCGGCGTCGAAGACCCCGATGACCTGCCCGCGGGCGTGCGGCAGCGCCGTGTTGAGGGCGCGCGGCTTGTTCTTCACCTTGTGGGTGTCGACGACCGTGCGGACCCTCTCCGGGTGCTCCCGGGTGAGTTGCTCGGCGATGGCGGCGGTGCCCGGGTCGTCGTGGCCGACGATCACCAGGATCTCGTAGGACGGATGGTCGATGCGGAGCATCTGCTCGACGGTGTGCCGCAGGACGGCCTCCTCGTGCCGGGCCGGGACCAGCAGCGAGAAGGACAGGCCGGACGTGCCGTCGGGCTCGGCGAACGCCGTGGACTCAAGCGTCTCCGGGGTGCGCCAGGCATGGAGCATCCACCACAGCGTGACACCGGCGGCGATCATCAGGACGACGGAATCGATGAACAGGACAGCGGAGACCACGAATTCCCCCCTCGGTTCCCTGGTCTTCCTCGTGCTCGCGCAGTGGAACGCGATCGTTCGGGCCCGAATCAAACCCCCCGGTTCCCCCCGGGCCCTGTGGATGGTACTACCCCCAGTCTTCCGGGGGTTTTTCCGCGTGAACGGAAAGCGATCGCAGCGAGCTTTCCAGTGAAGCTAGCAGGTTCCGTATTTCTTCGGCAATGTGGCCTCCGGCCACGATCGGAATCTTATGTTCCGCACATGAGGGAGGGTGACCTGTGCCATCATGCTGCGGCCTGCCCGATTTCTCAGGGGTTTCAAGGGGGAGGTCCCTGAGGTGTGTCGGGCCATAAGTGGGGGTGGGGGATTCCGCATGGGGACTGCTGTTGTTTCCCGACCGGCGGCCGATAATGCGCACGAGGAACGGGCTGCGGCGCGCCGCACATTGTTTCGACGGGATTATTTCTGGGTTGCGCCGGTAATCATCATCGCGCTCCTGGTACGCGCGTGGGGAATCGGGAAATACCCGTTCCCCAACGACGACGAGGGCACCTATCTCGCGCAAGCCTGGGCCGTCCGGCACGGGCAACTCGCGCACTACACCTACTGGTACGACCACCCGCCGCTGGGCTGGATACAACTCTCCGCGGTCTCCTGGCTGCCCGACCTGCTCCGGCCCGGTCTGCCCACCTTCGTCCAGGGCCGGCTCGCCATGCTCCCGGTGGCCGCCGTGACCTGCGTCCTCGTCCACCTCGTCGGCCGCCGGCTCGGCCTGGCCCGGCCCACCACCGCGGGCGCCGTCCTGCTGTACGCGCTCTCACCGCTCGCGGTGGTCCTGCACCGGCAGATCTACCTGGACAACTTCGCCGTCCTGTGGGCGCTCGCCGCGTTCGCCTTCGCCCTCTCGCCGCGCCGCCACCTGTGGCACCACGTCGCGGCCGGCATGTCCTTCGCGCTCGCGGTGCTCTCCAAGGAGACCATCGGCGTCCTGCTGCCGGTGCTGCTGGTGGCGATGTGGCAGGGCAGCCACTCCAGCACCCGCAAGTTCTCCCTGGCCGGCTTCTTCTCCGGCTTCGTGCTGACCGGCCTGTTCTATCCGCTGTACGCCCTGCTCAAGGGTGAGCTGCTGCCCGGCGCCGGCCATGTCTCGCTGCTCGGCACGCTCACGTTCCAGCTCGGCGGCCGCGAGGGCAGCGGCTCCGCCCTCCAGGCCGGCACCGACGCCCACCAGCTGTTCACGGACTGGCTCACCCGGGACCCGTACCTGCTGATCGGCGGCGCCGTCGCCGCCCTGTGCGCGCTGCCGGTACGCAGGCTGCGGCCCGCCGCCCTCGCCGTCCTGGTGCTCGCCCTGGTCGCGCTCCGGCCGGGCGGCTACCTGCCGCAGATGTACATCGCGCAGGTGCTGCCCTTCCTCGCGCTGACCCTCGCCGGACTCGTCCAGGTCCTGAGCGAGCGGCTGCCCGGCCGGCCCCGGCTGCGGGCCGCCGCCGCACTCGCGGCGGTCCTCGCCGCCGCGGCGGTCGCCGGCCCCGCCTGGTACCACCAGGACCGGCTCGCCACCACCGCCGACGACAACCGCGTCTACCGCGACGCCGCCCGCTGGCTGCGCGAGACGGACACCGGCGACCGCGACAAGGTCCGCCTGGTCACCGACGGCGTGCTCTGGCTGGACGCCGTCGACGCCGGATACCGGCCCGGCACCGGCGTCATCTGGCACTACAAGCTGGACCAGGACCCGGCCGTCACCAGGACACTGCCGCACGGCTGGAAGGACATCGACTACGTGGTGTCCACACCTGCCCTGCGCGGCGAGCGCGAGCACCTGCCCACGCTACGGGCCCTGTTCGCGCACGGCACTCCGGTCGCCACCTTCGGGGAGGGCGGCGGCCGGATCGACATCCTCCGGATCGGCCGCGCCGGCTGATCCGCAGGACCCGTCACCGATCGAGGGGGGACCCGCCATGCCGTACACCGTCATGCCCTACCGTCCGGGCACGCACCGCCCGGGCAGACCGTCCAGAGCCCGGCCGAGCCGGACCCGCCTGCTGCTGACCGCCCTGCTGCTGTTCACCGCCGCACTCGGCCTCGGCCCGCTCGGCGCCCAGCGCGCCACCGCCGTGAGCAACCTGGTGCAGAACCCGGGCCTCGAGGTCCTCGACGGTTCGTCACAGTTCCCGCAGTGCTTCGAGAAGTCGGGCTGGGGCGACAACGACTTCTCCTTCGCCGTCACCTCCGACGCCCACGGCGGCAGCCGCGCCGTCCGTATCCAGCTGACCCGGCGCGGCGACGGCGACCGCAAGACGATGATGCTGGAGAACTCCTGCGCCCCGCGGGTCGCTCCCGACCACCAGTACGACCTGTCGTTCTGGTACAAGTCCACGACACCGAACGTGGCGTTCACCCTGTTCCGGCACGACACCGCACAGGGCTGGGTCTACTGGACCGACCTGAAGACCCTGCCCCAGGCGGCCGGCTGGACCCGCACCGAGGTACGCACCCCGGTCATCCCGCCCCACACCGACCAGATCACCTGGGGCGGCGCCCTGTACGGCGCCGGCACCCTCACCACCGACGACTACGCGATGACCGACGCCACCGTCCTCGCCGACCCGGAACCCTGCACGACGGGGGGCACCGGCCCCGAGTGCCGGGGCAAGTGGACCGTGCAGTCCACCAACTCCCCGGTGCGCGCCATCCACTCGGTGCTCCTGCACACCGGCAAGGTGCTGCTGATCGCGGGCTCCGGCAACGACCGGGCCGCGTTCGCCGCCGGTACCTTCAAGACCACCCTGTTCGACCCGGCCACCGGCACCTACACCGACATCCCGACCCCGGAGGACTTCTTCTGCGCCGGGCATGTCCAGCTCCCGGACGGCCGGGTGCTGGTGGTCGGCGGCAACAAGGACTACGCCTCCCCGGACGGCAGCGTCGGCTACAAGGGTTTGCGGACCAGCTACGTCTTCGACCCGGCCCAGAACAAGTACCTCAAGGTCAACGACATGCTGGCCGGCCACTGGTACCCGTCCGCCACCGAGATGGGCAACGGTGACGTCGTCGCGCTCGGCGGCCTCGGCGAGGACTCCACCGGCACGGTCGTCAACGAGCACTTCTCCTACGCCCGGAACACGTGGCTGCCGATGGGCGAGGCCAGGCAGGCGTGGTCCTTCTGGGGCCTGTACCCGTCGATGATCCTGCTCCAGGACGGCCGCCTCTTCTACACCGGCAGCCATGTCTTCGGCCCCGGCCTGCCCGGCACCGGTGCCTCCGTCTACGACTACGACACCGGGACGATCGGCGAGGTGCCCGGACTGCGCAAGAAGGACGAGCGCGACGAGTCCATGTCGGTCCTGCTGCCTCCCGCCCAGGACCAGAGGGTCCTCACCATGGGCGGCGGCAACCACACCGTCTCCCCGGACGCCCACCGGCTGGTCGACCTGATCGACATGAAGGCCGACTCCCCGCGGTACGTGCCGGCCCCCGACCTGCCGCAGGGCCACTACACCGACGGCAGTCCGCAGACCGGCGCCCAGGGCAAGGTCTACGTCTCCGCCGTGATCCTGCCCGACGGCAAGGTCCTGGAGACCGGTGGCGCCCTGCACACCTACCGCGAGGACCCGGTCTTCGAGGCGTCCCTGTACGACCCGGCCACCAACGCCTTCCAGGCGGGCCTGGCCACCGACCCGGTCCCGCGGACCTACCACTCCTCGTCCACGCTGCTGCCGGACGGCCGGGTGCTCAGCATCGGCAACAACCCCGGTGACGGCTCCTTCGACCAGCGCGTGTCGATCTACGAGCCGCCGTACCTGTTCAAGGGAGACCGGCCGAAGATCACCTCGCTCGCCGGCACCCGCTGGACGTACGGCACCGCGCAGCGCATCACCGTCGACAAGCCGGTGGTGAAGGCGTCCCTGATCCGTCCGGCCGCCGTCACCCACTCCACCGACCCCAACCAGCGCTATGTCGACCTGCCGATGACGGTCGACGGCAACACCATCGACCTCAGCCTGACCAGCAACCCGAACCTGGCACCGCCCGGCTGGTACATGCTGTCGGTGGTCGACGCGAACGGCGTGCCGTCGGTGGCGAAGTGGGTGCGCGTCGGCTCCGAGGGCCAGGTCGCCGCGGCCCGGGTGCAGTCCTTCGCCGACGAACTCACGGCGAGCGAGCCGAGCACGAGCGGTGCGAGCGGTACTGACGGCACGAGCGGCACGGACAGCATGAGCGGTATGGGGCACGGGTCGGCGCACCGGCACCCCGACGTGAAGATGGCCGAGGGCTACGACGGCTGCGACCACGCCTACGGCCGGATCAACCAGTGCGTGCCGTGGACGTTCCCGAAGATGCCGCAGGCCGATCGGTGCGCGTGGCTGCTCGCCAAGGGCTACGGCCGCCTCCCGGTGCACGGCCGCGACCGGCACCACCTGGACCGCGACAAGGACGGCATCGCCTGCGGGAAGGGAGACGTCAGGCGCAGCTGAGGGGCAGCGGGGCCGGCAGGGGCCCGGCGCCTCACCGCGACAGCACGGCCCCGGGCCCGGCGCGCGTCCACCGGCCCGGGCCGCCGCGCGGCCGGGTCCCCGCGCACCGGCGGCCCTCCTCAGCTGCCCTGGGTGCGCATTCGCAACGCCCGCTCCACGACCGCCTCCAGCTGCTCGTGGTGGGCGCCCTTCCAGTAAGCGCGACCGCAGGCCGTGCACCGGGCGAACACGTCGTACGACCGCTGGGTACCGTCCTTGAGCTGGTCGGCGACCTCCTCCTTGGTGGCCTCCTTCAGCAGCCCGTTGCAGGCGGTGCAGCGGGTCCAGGGGCGCAGGTCGGGGGCGAAGCGGTCCAGTACGTCGTGGAGCTGGTCGTCGGGGCGGGTGCTGTGGACGAACGCGCCGGCCCACAGCTCCCGGCGGCGCAGCAGGCCCCGGTCGCGGCTGAGCATGACCCGCTTCTCGGCCGCCGAGCGTGCGGCCAGCGCAGGGTCGCCGATGTCCGTCGACTCGTAGGCCGCGTCCACGCCGAGCAGCCGCAGCCGGCGGGCCAGCGTGCCGAGGTGGACGTCGAGGAGGAAGCGGAGGGGGGCGCCGGGGACGTGCTGGGGACGTTCCACCGCACGGACCGAGACGCGCTCTCCTGCCGCCGGGACGTGCGAGACGGGCACCTCGCGGTCGTCCACGACCAGCGCGCCGACCTCGGTGAGCGGGACCCCGAGGGACTCGACGACGTGCCCGAGCGTCGAGACGCCGTCCGTGGCCAGCACCGTGGCCCCGCCACGGCGGGCGGCCGACACGAACAGACGCAGCTCGGGGGCGACTTCGACGTGGATCTCCGTTCCGTTCACCCCGCCAGGATGTCACGGGCGGTGCCGTGGGCCTCAGGGGTTCGCGGGAGGGAGACCGTGCTCCATGACGTCCAGGGCGCGCTCCATGAGGTCCCGTAGCTCGCCCTCGAAGCCGTTCTCCGCCCAGTACATGGAGACCTCCATCATCCCGCCGATGAGGGCCATCGCGCTGACGCGCACCTCGAGGCTCTCCGGGTCGAGGCCCGTGCGCTCCGCGATGGCCTGGCGGAGCATGAGGCCGGTCTCCGTCATGCTCTCGAAGTAGCGGGAGCGGATGGCGGGGACCTGGACCCCGAGGCGGGCGCGCAGCCGGAGCACCTCCGGGTCCTCCCGCTCGCTCAGGCCGAGGGCCCTGCGCATCACGTGCCGCAGGGAGTCCATCCACGGCTCGTCCTCGGGCCGTGCGCGCAGCTCCTCCAGCATCAGGGGGTCGTACTCGTCCGTGAGGACGATGTCCTCCTTGGTCGGGAAGTAACGGAAGACGGTCGACGGCGACACCTCGGCCCGGTCGGCGATCTGCTCGATCGTCGTGGCGTCGTACCCCTGCTCCTTGACCAGCGCGTAGGTCGCCGCGCGGATCGCCTCACGGGTCTTGATCTTCTTCCGCTCCCGCAGTCCGAGTCGGGGGCGGTCGGCGGGGGAGTAGGGGGAAGGTGCGGCCGTCATGGGGGTCATTCTCCGGCATCGGTCCCGGAGGTGACCATCTCCGGGGTGCGGCGCGACTCGTTCCGCGCGGCGGGCGCCGGGCCCGGCAGGCACGTGGCGGCCAGCAGCGCCGAGACCAGGGCGGCGATCCCGCACACCAGGAGGACCAGGTCCATGCCGTGGACGTAGGCGCTGTTCGCGGAGGCCGCCAGGTGGGCGGAGCCCGCGTCCCGGGCCACTGTGTGCGCGGCGACGACGGAGTCGCCCACGGTGTCCGCGAGCTTCGCCGGCAGCCCGGCCACGTCGATCCGGTCGCGGAAGGCGCTCGCCAGCAGGCTGCCGAGCAGGGCGATACCGACCGCCGCGCCGACCTGACGCAACGTCATCAGCAGTCCGGAACCGCTGCCGGCCCGGTCGCGGGGGAGAGTGCCGAGGGCGCCGTCCATCGCGGGCACCACGGAGAAACCGAACCCGACGCCCGCGACCGAGAGCCACAGCGCGGTGAAGCCGTAGCCGGAGTCGACCGTCGTACGGCTGCCGAGCAGCGCGGAGAACGCCAGCACGGCCAGGCCGGCGCTCACCACGGCCCGGGGACCGAACCGGGCGACGACCGGCTGCGCGCCCCGCGCGGCCAGCAGCAGACCGCCCATCATCGGCAGCAGGCGCAGACCCGTGCCGAAGGCGTCGTGGCCGAGCACGGCCTGGAGGTACGGGGGCAGCACGAACAGCAGGCCCGACAGCACGAACATCACCAGGGTGGCCGCGAGCGTGTTGAAGAGGAAGCCGCGGTGGGCCAGCAGCGTCATGTCGAGCATGGGGCGGGTGGCCTGCCGTTCGCGCAGCACCAGTGCCGTGAGCAGGACGACGGCCGCCGCGAACGCCGCCAGGACCAGCGCGTCGCCCCAGCCGCGGTCGGGTGCCTCGATGATCGCGTAGATGAGGGCGCCGAGGCCGGTGGCGGTGAGCGCTGTGGACAGGACGTCGACCTTCGGGGAGGCGGGGTCGCTGGTCTCGGGGAGCAGCAGGACGCAGGCGGCGATGCCGATCGCGGCCATGGGGACGTTGACGAGGAAGACCGAGCCCCACCAGAAGTGGTTCAGCAGCCAGCCGCCGATGATCGGGCCGAGTGGCATGCCCAGTGCCGAGGCGGCCGAGATGACGCCGACGGCCTTGGTGCGCTCCGCGGGGCCGAAGAGCGAGGGCAGCACCGAGAGGGCGAGCGGCGTGACGAGCGCGCCGCCGACGCCCATGAACGCGCGGGCGGCGATGACCCAGTGCGCGTCGCCGGCCAGCGCGCCCACCAGTGAGCCGGCGAGGAAGAGACCGAGTCCGGTGATCAGCATCAGCCGTCGCCCGAAACGGTCGCCGAGGAGGCCGGCGGGAAGCATCAGCGCGGCGAAGACGACGACGTACGCGTCCGCCATCCACTGCTGCTGGCCGGTGGTGGCGCCGAGGTCGCCGGCCATGGTCGGCAGCGCCACGTTGAGGATCGTCATGTCGAAGCCGAGCGTGAGCATGCTCGCGATCAGGGCCCCGAGGGCCCACCAGCGGCGGGGGTCGGGCCGCGACTCAGGAGTCTGAATGACAGTAGCCATGAAATGAGAGTAACTATCAAAATCGAGGGACTGTCAATGGATGGGAGGTGTCAGGGGATGGAAAGCGGCCACGGCTCGTCCGGGCCGTGGCCGTGCGGGGGGGGAACGCACGACGGCCACGGCTCGGATGAGCCGTGGCCGTGAGGGCGGGTGGGAGGGGTCAGGCGTGCTGGTAGGCCACCAGCGAGATGCCGACGTAGTGGACGACGAACGCGGCGAGGGTGAAGGAGTGGAAGACCTCGTGGAATCCGAACCAGCGCGGTGAGGGGTTGGGGCGCTTGATGCCGTAGATCACCCCGCCGGCGCTGTAGAGCAGACCGCCGACGACCACCAGGACCAGGACGGCGACCCCGCCCGTGCGCAGGAAGTCGGGCAGGAAGAAGACGGCCGCCCAGCCCATCGCGATGTAGCAGGGCGTGTAGAGCCAGCGCGGGGCGCCGACCCAGAAGACGCGGAAGACGATGCCGGCCGCCGCGGCGGCCCAGATCCCCCACATCAGCCACTGCCCCTTGGTGCCGGGCAGGAGCAGCATGGTCAGCGGGGTGTAGGTGCCCGCGATGATCAGGAAGATGTTGGCGTGATCCAGGCGGCGCAGCACGCCGTCCATCCGCGGGCCCCAGTCGCCCCGGTGGTACAGCGCGCTGACCCCGAAGAGCAGACAGGCCGTCAGGGCGTAGATCCCGCAGGCGATGCGGCCTCTGGTCGAGTCGGCGAGGGCGGTGAGCGCGAGGCCCGCGATGAGTACGGCCGGAAACATGCCCAGGTGCAGCCAGCCGCGGAGTTTGGGCTTGACCGGATGCGGCAGGGGGAGCGCGACGGGACCGCGGCCGGCGGCCGGCGTGTCCAGAGGCGCGTCGGAGGCGGACGCAGTCATGGGCCGCATGGTACCGACGTCGCCGTAAGTCACCGGTCAATGCGCGGTCGACCAAGCCACCGGGCAAAAAGTCCTTCAGCTGAACCCAACGTGGACGCAAAGAGTCACGGTAACCGTGGGATTCGTCACTCCGCTCACCTGTGATGCACTCTGGACAGATGGGCACTAAACTCGGATGATCAAATGAGTGCGGTCGGCACCGGATGAGCGGCTACGAAGCGTCCGGGTCGAGGCCCCCACGGGGCGGACAAGACAAAAAATCCCTCATTTAGGAGCAATCGTGGCGCGCGACATCGCGGCTCCCCCCGTCGTCCCCACCAACCACCAGGAACTGATCTCGTGGGTCAACGAGATCGCCGAACTGACGCAGCCGGACAGCGTGGTCTGGTGTGACGGCTCCGAGGCCGAGTACGAGCGGCTGTGCGAGGAACTGGTCGCCAAGGGAACGTTCAGGAAGCTCGACCCGGTCAAGCGCCCGCACTCCTACTACGCCGCCTCCGACCCGACCGACGTCGCGCGCGTCGAGGACCGCACCTTCATCTGCTCCGAGAAGGAGCAGGACGCCGGTCCGACCAACCACTGGAAGGCCCCCGCCGAGATGCGGGAGATCTTCGCCGGTGAGAAGGGTCTGTTCCGGGGCTCGATGCGGGGCCGCACGATGTACGTCGTCCCGTTCTGCATGGGCCCGCTCGGCTCCCCGCTGTCCGCGCTGGGCGTGGAGATCACCGACTCCGCGTACGTCGCCGTCTCCATGCGCACGATGACGCGCATGGGCCAGGCCGTCCTGGACGAACTGGGCGACGAGGGCTTCTTCGTCAAGGCCGTCCACACGCTCGGTGCCCCGCTGGAGCCGGGCCAGGAGGACGTCCCCTGGCCGTGCAACTCCACCAAGTACATCTCGCACTTCCCCGAGGACCGCGAGATCTGGTCCTACGGCTCCGGCTACGGCGGCAACGCCCTGCTCGGCAAGAAGTGTTACGCCCTGCGCATCGCCTCGGTCATGGCCCGTGACGAGGGCTGGCTGGCCGAGCACATGCTGATCCTCAAACTCACCCCGCCGCAGGGCGAGTCGAAGTACGTCGCCGCCGCCTTCCCGAGCGCCTGCGGCAAGACCAACCTCGCCATGCTGGAGCCCACGATCTCCGGCTGGACGGTGGAGACCATCGGCGACGACATCGCCTGGATGCGGTTCGGCGAGGACGGCCGGCTGTACGCGATCAACCCCGAGGCCGGCTTCTTCGGCGTCGCGCCCGGCACCGGTGAGCACACCAACGCCAACGCGATGAAGACCCTGTGGGGCAACGCGGTCTTCACCAATGTCGCGCTCACCGACGACGGCGACGTCTGGTGGGAGGGCATGACCGAGGAGTCCCCGGCCCACCTGACCGACTGGAAGGGCAACGACTGGACGCCGGCGTCCCAGACCCCGGCCGCCCACCCCAACGCCCGCTTCACGGTGCCCGCCTCGCAGTGCCCGATCATCGCGCCGGAGTGGGAGGACCCCAAGGGCGTGCCGATCTCGGCGATCCTCTTCGGTGGCCGCCGCGCCACCGCGGTGCCGCTGGTGACGGAGTCCTTCGACTGGAACCACGGCGTCTTCCTCGGCGCCAACGTGGCCTCCGAGAAGACGGCCGCGGCCGAGGGCAAGGTCGGCGAACTGCGCCGCGACCCGTTCGCGATGCTGCCGTTCTGCGGCTACAACATGGGCGACTACATGGCGCACTGGATCGACGTCGCCAAGGACAAGGACCAGTCCAAGCTGCCGAAGATCTACTACGTCAACTGGTTCCGCAAGAACGACGAGGGCAAGTTCGTCTGGCCGGGCTTCGGCGAGAACTCCCGTGTCCTGAAGTGGATCGTGGAGCGGCTGGAGGGCAGGGCCGAGGGCGTCGAGACCCCGATCGGCGTCCTGCCGGCCAAGGGTTCCCTCGACACGGACGGTCTCGAACTGTCCGAGTCCGACCTGGGTTTCCTGCTCACGGTGGACAAGGAGGTCTGGCGCGAGGAGGCCGCCCTGATCCCCGAGCACCTCGACACCTTCGGCGACCACACCCCGAAGGAGCTGTGGGACCAGTACCGCGCGCTGGTGGAGCGCCTGGGCTGACTCCCACCGAAGACCCCACGGCCGGCCGGGGTGTGCCCTGACCAGCGATCGTCACGACCGGCCGTGGTGCAACCCCGAGGGGCCCCGCACGAGGACGTGCGGGGCCCCTCGTGATCGGTGCGTCGCGGCCCGGGAGGCCGGCCGGGGCGGCGTGGTGTGTGGCGCCCGGTCCGCGCGTCGCTGCGGGTGCACGCGGACCGGGGCCGATCGGGGGACCCGGCGGGGATCAGCGCGCAGCGCTGAGTTCCTTCGGGTCGGCCAGGGCGGCTGTGTGCGCGTCCATCCGCTCGGCGGCGAGGATCGCCGCCGCCGTGTCCGCGCGCGAGGCGGCGACCACCAGCGCCCGGCCGGCGAGCGTGTGCGCCCGCCGGTGCAGTGCGCCCGGATCGCCCGCCGCGGCCGGCGCCGCGCGCAGCGGCGCACGTCCTCCGCGCAGCCGGGCCACCTGCGCGGTGAGGCGCTCGGCGGCCGTGTCCAGGCCGGCGGACGGAGTCAGGGCGCGCAGCTCGTCGGTGACCGCGAGCAGTGCGGCGAGGTGACCGGCGAGCTGGATGTCCAGCTCCTCCTCGCGCGATCGGTGGGGGAAGTCCGAGGTGGTGCCGGCCATCGTGCTGTGGACCGACTTGGTGCGGATCGGCTCGTACATGGCGGATGGCCTCCTGTGCTCTGACAGGAAGCCATCCTAGCTTAGATTTCGTCTAAAGTTGAGTCGAGTCACGGAGTGAAGTCCGTCGACTACGGTTGGCCGTACCCGTCCAGGAAGTTCCCGATCCTGGTCACCGCGTCGCGCAGATCGCCGACCGTCGGCAGGGTCACCACGCGGAAGTGATCCGGCTCCGGCCAGTTGAAGCCGGAACCCTGGACGACCATGATCTTCTCTTGCCGCAGCAGGTCCAGGACCAGCTGCCGGTCGTCCTTGACCTTGAAGACCTGCGGGTCCAGGCGCGGGAACAGGTACAGCGCGCCCCTCGGCCGTACGCAGCTCACCCCGGGGATCTGGGTCAGCAGCTCGTACGCGGTGTCCATCTGCTCCTTCAGCCGCCCGCCCGGCAGCACCAGGTCGTTGATCGACTGGCGACCGCCGAGCGCGGCGACCACCCCGTGCTGGCCCGGCATGTTGGCGCACAGCCGCATGTTCGCCAGGATCGTCAGGCCCTCGATGTAGGAGTCGGCGTGGGCGCGCGGGCCGGAGATCGACATCCAGCCGACGCGGTAGCCCGCCACCCGGTACGCCTTCGACATGCCGTTGAAGGTGAGGGTGAGCAGATCGGGGGCGACCTTCGCGGTCGGGGTGTGGGTGGCTCCGTCGTAGAGGATCTTGTCGTAGATCTCGTCGGAGCAGACCAGCAGGTTGTGCCGGCGGGCGATGTCCGTCAGCCCCTTGAGCATCGCCTCGTCGTAGACGGCGCCCGTGGGGTTGTTCGGGTTGATGACGACGATCGCCTTGGTGCGGTCGGTGACCTTGCGCTCGATGTCGGCGAGGTCGGGCATCCAGTCGGACTGCTCGTCGCAGCGGTAGTGCACCGCCGTACCGCCGGACAGGGAGACGGCCGCCGTCCAGAGGGGATAGTCCGGTGCCGGTACGAGGACCTCGTCGCCGTCGTCGAGGAGCCCCTGCATCGCCATCACGATCAGCTCGGAGACGCCGTTGCCGATGAAGACGTGCTCGACGTCCGTCTCGATGCCGAGGGTCTGGTTGTGCATGACGACCGCGCGGCGGGCGGCGAGCAGGCCCTTGGCGTCGCCGTAGCCGTGCGCGGTGGAGACGTTGCGGAGGATGTCCTCCAGGATCTCCGCCGGGCACTCGAAACCGAAGGCGGCCGGGTTGCCGGTGTTGAGCTTGAGGATGCGGTGACCCGCCGCCTCCAGCCGCATGGCCTCTTCGAGCACCGGACCCCGGATCTCGTAACAGACGTTGGCGAGCTTGGTCGACTGGATCACCTGCATGTCCGTGAGCTTACGACCCGGTCATGCCTCACGGGTCGTGTTTTCCGCCACGTGAGACACGAAGATTTGCCCGGAAAACGCCGCCGACTGTCTCGGGAGTCACTTGCGTCCCTAGAATCCGCTGGCATGTCCACGGAACGGGAGCATGAGGCGGGGGCGTACGGCATGGACGCAGGGGGCGGCGCGCCCGGGATCCGGCCGAACGTGTACCGACCGGTGCCGGCTGCGGCCCCCGCGTACGAGGAGTACGCCGACCCCGCCGCCGCGCACGGCTGGCAGAACGCGTACGACCAGACGCGCGAGCTGCCCCCGGTGCCCCCGGAGCCCGGGCCGCCGGCCGTCGGCGAGGGGCGCGCCGGGCGCCGCCGGGCGCGGCGGCGCCCGGGAGGCCGCCGACGGGTGGCGGTCGTCGCCGGCGCCCTGGGGGCGGTGGCCGGAACCGTCGCGGTGATCGCCGCTGTGGCCGGATCGGGCTCCCCGGACGGGTCTCGCCCCGCGGACGGCGGACGGGTCGCCGACGGCCCCGCCGCCGGCACGGCCGGCGCCACCCCGGACTCGGCGTCCCCGGCCGCCACCGCCCCGGCCTCGGCGTCGCCGGCCGGCACGGGCTCCGCCGTGACGGCCCCGGCCACCGCCGTCCGGTCCGCCGCGGCCCCGCTGACCCCTACGGCCGCCCTCCCGGCCGGCGGCCCGGGATCCGGGGGCACCGGGGGCAGCTCGCGTGAGCCGAGCGGCAGTCCGGCGGCCGCGACCTCGGCCCCCGTCTCCCCCACACCCACTGTGCCGTCCGCCGCGCCGACGACGTCCGGCCCCGGCAACCCCGGTCACCGGCACCACGGCCACGACTGGCCGGGCCGCCCGTACTGACCTGACGAACCGTCCGGCCCCCCGCCCCGTCCGGGAACGTCGTCGTCAAGTCCGGGCGGACAGGCAGCGGTTGCCGTTCGGCAGAGGGAAACCCCTATGACCTGACGCGGCTTCTTGTCCCCGCCCCTCTTCCCTGCCGACAATGCGCATGACAACCAACGGGGCGACCGGAACACCTCCGGTCGCCCACGTCGTAAGAGGGGACCCCCACGTGAACAAGCCTCTCCTTGCCGCGCTTTCCGCCCTGGCGATAGCCGGGCTCGGCGCGACCCCGGCGATGGCCGCCCCGCACACCGACGTCAAGACCGCCCCGCACACCGCGAAGGCCGCCAAGGCCACGGTCGACTTCGCCGGCACCGTCTCGCTCAGCAACTGCTCCGGCTCCGTCATCCGCTTCCCCGGCTCCGCCGACACCGACCCGGCCCTCGTGCTGACCAACGGCCACTGCCTGGAGACCGGCATGCCGGACGCCGGTGAGGTCATCACCGGCCAGTCCTCCAGCCGTTCCTTCGGTCTGCTGAACTCCGCCGGCACCAAGATCGCCACCCTCCGCGCCAACCAGGTCGTCTACTCGACCATGACCGACACGGACGTCACCATCTACCGGCTGACCACCACGTACGCGAAGATCAAGAGCTCGTACGGGATCAGCCCGCTCACCGTGCAGGACACGCACCCCACGGCCGGCACCACCATCAAGGTGGTCTCCGGCTACTGGAAGCGCATCTACGGCTGCAACGTCGACGGGTTCGTCTACCGGCTGAAGGAGGGCGACTGGACCTTCAAGGACTCGGTCCGCTACACCTCCGCCTGCAACACCATCGGCGGCACCTCCGGCTCACCGGTCGTCGACACCGCCACCGGCAAGGTCGTCGCCGTCAACAACACCGGCAACGAGGACGGCGAGCGGTGCACGGTGAACAACCCGTGCGAGGTCGACGCGAACGGCAACGTCACCGTCCGCCAGGGCATCAACTACGCCCAGGAGACCTACCTCATCCCGGCCTGCTTCACCACCGGGAACACGCTCAACCTGACCGCGGCGGGCTGCACCCTGCCCAAGCCGTAGCCACCGGCGGCGGGCGGTCACACCGGGGTACGGCGGACCGCCCGCCCCGCCAGTACGTCCGTCCGCCTGCCGTCCTCGATGACGAACCGGCCGTCGATGAGCACGTGCGGGATCCCGGTGGGCAGCGTCCGGGGCTCGGCGAAGGTGGCGCCGGAGGCGACCGTCCGCGGGTCGAACAGCACCAGGTCGGCCCGGTACCCCTCGCGCACCAGCCCGCGGTCCGGCAGCCGCAGCCGCGCCGCGGGCCGGGAGGTGAGGCGGGCGACGCACTCCTCCAGCGACAGCACGCCCAACTCGCGTACGTAGTACCCGAGATAGCGCGGGAAAGTGCCGTACGCGCGCGGGTGCGGCTTGGTGCCCCGCAGGATGCCGTCGGAGCCGCCGGTGTGCGCGCGGTGCCGCATGATCGCGCGGACGTTCTCCTCGTGGCCGACGTGCTGGAGGATCGTCGTGCCGAGCCGGTCCGCCACCAGGAGGCGGTGCGCGGTGACCCACGGGGACTCGCCCCGCGAGTCCGCCGACTCGCGGACACTGCGGCCCACGTGGTCACCGAGGGCCGGATCGCTCACCCCGGAGATCTCGATCGTCTCCCACTCCACCGGCACCCCGTGGCAGCCGTCGGAGCCGGTGACCTCCAGGTCGTGCCGGATCCGCGCGGCCGTCACCGGGTCGGCGAGCCGGGCCAGGATCTCCTCCGGGCCGCCCTCGCTCGCCCAGCTCGGCAGCAGCGCGGCGAGGGTCGTGCAGCCGGGGGTGTAGGGATAGGTGTCCAGCGTGATGTCCGCGCCCTCGTCCAGGGCCCGGTCGAGCAGGGCCAGCAGCTCGGGCGCCCGGCCCTCGTTCACGCCGAAGTTCATCGTGGCGTGCGCGAGATGCAGCGGGCAGCCGGCCTCCCGGGTCAGTTCGACCATCTCGGCGTACGCCTCCAGGGCGCCGGCGCCGTAGGAGCGGTGGTGCGGGCAGTAGTAGCCGCCGTACCCGGCCACCACCCGGCACAGCTCGGTCAGTTCGACGTCCCCGGCATACATGCCCGGGGTGTAGGTGAGTCCGGAGGACAGCCCGACGGCGCCCTGCTCCAGCCCCTCGGCCACCAGCCGCCGCATCCGGTCCAGCTCCTCGGGCGTCGCCTCGCGGTCCGCCCAGCCCACGGCCAACGCCCGGACCGTACCCTGCGGGATCAGGTAGGCGGCGTTGACCGCGATGCCCCGGTCCAGACGGTCGAGGTACTCGCCGACCGACCGCCAGTCGAAGTCGATGCCGTCGCCGTACCCGTTCCACCCGGTGATCGCCCGCCGCACCTCCTCCAGGGTGCGGTCGTCCACCGGCGCGTACGACAGCCCGTCCTGGCCGAGCACCTCCAGCGTGACCCCTTGCGCGGCCTTCGCGCTGTGGTCGGGGTCGCGCAGCAGGGCCAGGTCGGAGTGGGCGTGCATGTCGATGAAGCCGGGGGAGAGGACCAGGCCCTCCGCGTCCATCTCGCGCACGGCACGCGGCCGTTGGCAGCCCGCGGCGGCCGCCTCCTTGACGATGGAGACGATCCGGCCGCCGTCGATCACGACGTCGGCGCGGTAGGAGTCCGCCCCGCTGCCGTCGACGACGTCGGCGTCCCGGATGACCAGGTCCTCCACGGGGGGCCTCCTAGAAGAACGTGCGGATGTAGTCGACGACCGTGCCGTCCGCCTCGGCGACCGGGATCAGCTGCCACTTGTCGAAGGACGTGCACGGGTGGGACAGGCCGAGGCCGATCCAGTCCCCGACCTCGACGTCCGCCTCCGGGTCCGTGCGCAGCCAGGTGTGCTGGTCGGACAGACCGGTCACGGTGACGCCGGTGGCCGGGCGCTCGACACCGTCGCGGCGTACCACCTGCGCGGCCGGCAGGTCCAGGTCGTAGGCGGCGTCCCGCTTGCCCGCGTTGGCGAAAGCCTGCCCGGAGGCGGGCCGGGAGACGACCTGTGCCCACAGCCGGAAGGCGGGCTCCAGAGCACCCTCCTGCGGGACCCGGGCGAACGGGGTGAGCCTGCGGTAGTGCCCGTCGTCGTGGGAGACGTACGCCCCCGAGCGCAGCAGCTTCAGCACGGGCGCGGAGAGTTCGGGGATCCCGGCGAAGACGTCGGCCACCGCGTCGAACCAGGCGCTGCCGCCCGCGCTCACCACGATCTCCTCCACGCCCTCGAACCGTCCGCCCTTGTCCAGCTCGGCGGCCAGCGCGACCAGCCGCCGCAGATACGACCGCACGCGCTCCGGATCGGCCTTCGGCACCTCGCCCTCGTAGCCCGCCACCCCGACCAGGCGCAGGGTCGTCGCGGCGGTCACGGCCTGCGCGACGGCCGCGCACTCCGCCTCGGTACGCACACCGGTCCGGGCCGCCTCGCCCGCGCCCAGCTCCACGACCACGTCCACGGGGCGGGCGGCGCCGCGCAGGGCCGCGTCCATCAGCTCCACCCCGCGCACGGAGTCGACGTAGCAGACGAAACGGAACTCCGGGTCGGCGGCCAGCTCGCCGGCGATCCAGCGCAGGGCGGGGGCGTCCACCAGCTCGTTGGCGAGGAAGACCCGCTGGACACCGAACGCACGCGCCACCCGCACCTGGTGGGGCACCGCCAGCGTGACGCCCCACGCGCCGTGCTCGATCTGGCGGTGGAAGAGCTGCGGGGCCATCGAGGTCTTGCCGTGCGGGGCGAACGCCAGGCCGTGCCGGGAGGTGTACGTCTCCATCAGCGCGAGGTTGTGCTCCAGGCGCTCGGCGGACAGGGCGAGGACGGGGGAGGTGAAGCCGTCTCCGTCCCGGAAGAGGTTGCGGCGCTGGGCGGCCAGCTCGGCGACCGTCAGTCCGTCGGCGTCCGCGGGGAGGCCCTTGAAGCGGTGGTCGACGCGTTCCTCGGCAAGGCGGGCGAGGCGTTCCGTGGCCTGGCGGGCGAGCGCTTCGTTGCTCATCGAGCCCCTCTCTCGACCGTTGCGGGATGTGCAACGGTCATTGCATGCGGTGCTTACTGGTGTCTAGCATCTCGGCGAACACCGGGTCAACGGAGTCGCCGCCCGGTCATCGACAGGAGTCATCATCGACGACGCTGCTTACGCCTCAGCCGTTCCGCACGAACCCGTGGGCCGGGCGGAGCCGGGGGATCCCGTGGACGTCGTGGCACTCGGCGAGTCCATGGTCACCTTCCTGCCCAGCCGGCCGGGCCGCCTCGCGGACGTCCCCGCCTTCCACCGCGCGATCGGCGGCGCCGAGTCCAACGTCGCCTGCGTGCTGGCGGCCGCCGGGCACTCCACACGATGGGTGAGCCGGGTGGGCGCGGACGGCTTCGGGCAGCACCTGGTGGAGCGGATCGCCGGATACGGGGTCGACACCGGCGCCGTGCGCACCGACCCCGCCCGGCCCACGGGCATCTACTTCCGTACCGCGGCCGACCGGGACACCGACGCCCACGAGGTGGCGTACTACCGGGCCGGCTCCGCGGCCTCCGCCATGGCCGCGGACAACGTCGACCTGGCGGCGGCGCGGTCGGGGCGGGTGCTGCACCTGTCCGGGATCACCGCCGCGCTGTCCGGCACCTGCCTGGAGCTGCTGCGCGAGCTGACCGCGCGCCGGCCCGGCCGGCCGCTGATCTCCTTCGACGTCAACTACCGGCCCGCGCTCTGGCCGGACGCCGACGGACCACAGGTGCTGCTGGAGCTCGCGAGAGGCGCCGACATCGTGTTCGTCGGCGACGACGAGGCACGCCGGGCCTGGGGGCTGCGCGGCGGCCGGGCCGTCCTGGAGGCGCTGCCCGGACCGTCGATCGTGGTCATCAAACAGGGCAAGGGCGGAGCCACCGCCTTCGAGAGGAACACCGAGGGACCCGCGGACGCCGACGGCCGCGCCGTCCTCGTCCGGGCACCCGGCGTGGACGTCGTCGCCCACGTCGGCGCCGGGGACGCCTTCGCCGCCGGCTTCCTCTCCGCGACCCTCCGGGGGCTGCCCCTGCGGGACCGCCTCCGCCACGGGCACCTCTTCGCCGCCGCCGCCCTCACCACCCCCGGCGACCTCGCCGCACCCCCCGCCCGCGGCCACGCCGACCGCCTCGCCGCCCTGGACGACGACGCATGGGGGAGACTTCGACTCGGCCCCGGCTGGACGCAAGCCGAGCAGGCCGAGGAGGAGGCGAACATCCCATGAGTCAGACCGTCGACCGCGCCCTGAGCATCCTGCCGCTGCTCGCCGAGGGCCCCGCCGACCTCGGACAGGTCGCCGACCGCCTGGGCGTGCACAAGTCCACGGCCCTGCGTCTCCTGCGCACCCTGCACGAACACGGCCTGGTCTACCGCCAGTCCGACCAGCGCTACCGCCTCGGCGCCCGGCTCTTCGCCCTCGCCCAGGAGGCCATGGAGAACCTCGACATCCGCGAGATCGCCCACCCCCACCTCGCGCGGCTGAACGAGCAGTGCGGACACACCGTCCACCTCGCGGTCCACGAGGAGAACGAGGTGCTGTACATCGACAAGGTGGACAGCCGCTACCCGGTCCGCATGTACTCGCGGATCGGCAAGCCGGTGGCCATCACCGTGGCGGCCGTCGCCAAACTGCTCCTCGCCGACCTGCCCGCGGCCGAGCGCCGCGCACTCGCCGAGCAGCTCGACTACCCGATGTACACGGCCCGTTCCACCGCCAACGCCGAGGCGTTCCTCAAGGAACTGGCCACGGTGCGCGAACAGGGCTGGGCCACCGACCTCGGTGGCCACGAGGAGTCCATCAACTGCGTCGCCGCCCCCATCCGCGGCGCCGACGGCCGGGTGGTCGCCGCGATGTCGGTGTCCGCGCCGAACGTGGTCGTCACCGCCGAGGAACTCCTCACCCTGCTCCCGCTGGTCCGCCGCACGGCGGACGCGATCAGCGGCGAGTACTCCGGAAGAACGCCAGTGAAGGGCACCCCCGCATGACCGAGAAGACCGCGCTCACCCCCAAGACCCACATCACCCCGCCCGCGAAGTTCTCGCACGGCGTGCGGAAGGGCAACATCCTCCAGGTGGCCGGCCAGGTCGGCTTCCTGCCCGCCGAGGAGGGCAAGCCCCCGACGCCCGCCGGCCCGACCCTGCGCGAGCAGACCCTGCAGACCCTCGCCAACGTCAAGGCGATCCTGGAAGAAGGCGGCGCGACCTGGGACGACGCGATGATGATCCGCGTCTACCTCACCGACGTGGACCACTTCGCCGAGATGAACGAGATCTACAACACCTACTTCGAGGAGCAGGGCCTCACCCAGCCGCCCGCCGCCCGCACCACGGTCTACGTCGGTCTGCCGGCCGGCCTCCTCATCGAGATCGACGTCCTCGCCGTCCTGAACTGACGACTCCCTCGCCGTCCTGAGCTGACGACGTCCTCGCAGTCCTGAGCTGACGACGTCCTCGCCGTCCTGAGCTGACGACTCCCCGGCTTCCGCACATCCCGTACGGCACGGCGCCCACCTGGGCCGCCGTGCCGCGATCCGCCCTGCCCGAAAGCACGATGCACTTATCCAGAGGACCCCCGTATGTCCTTCCCGCTCGCCGCCCCCGCCCCCGCCCCCGCCGCCCCGCCCCACACCGGCGGCCTGCTCCTCCTCCTCGACGGCACCACGGGCCTGCTCACCGTCGCCGCCCTCGGCATAGCCCTGCTGCTCTTCCTGATCATCAGAGTCAGGCTCCAGCCCTTCGTCGCCCTGCTCGCCGTCTCCATAGCCGTCGGCCTGCTGGCCGGCCTCTCGGTGACCGAACTCTTCGGCACCGTCCAGCGCTCCGACGCCGTCTCCACCATCGAGTCCGGCATGGGCGGCATCCTCGGCCATGTCGCGATCATCATCGGCCTCGGCACCATGCTCGGCGCGATCCTCGAAGTCAGCGGCGGGGCCGAGGTGCTGGCCTCCCGCCTGCTGGCCCTCTTCGGTGCCCGCCGAGCCCCCCTCGCGATGGGCCTGACCGGCCTCATCTTCGGTATCCCGGTCTTCTTCGATGTCGGCATCTTCGTCCTCGCGCCGCTCGTGTACGCCGCCGCCAGACGATCCGGCAAGTCGATCCTGCTCTACTGCCTGCCCCTGCTCGCGGGTCTGTCCATGACCCACGCCTTCCTGCCGCCGCACCCGGGCCCGGTCGCCGCCGCCGGACTGCTGCACGTGCAGCTCGGCTGGGTCGTCCTCATGGGCATCGTCTGCGGTCTGCCCGCCGTACTGGCCGCCTGGGCGTACGCCGCCTGGATCGGCAGGCGGATCTTCGTCGCCGTACCGCAGGACATGGTGGAGGCGGCGGAAGAGGCCAGGCAGGCGGTCGTGGCCGAGCAGCGCGCGCAGGGCGTGGAGCCGCAGGAGAGGCCGGTACCCCTGGCCACGGTCCTCGCCATCATCGGTACGCCCCTGGTGCTGATCCTCGCCGCGACCTTCTCCTCGATCGCCCTCGATCCGTCCCCCGGCCGCTCGGTCCTGGAGTTCTTCGGCAGCCCCTTCGTCGCCCTCACCATCGCCCTGCTCCTCGCGTACTGCCTCCTCGGCATCCGCCGCGGCTGGTCCCGCAAGTCCCTGGAGACGGTGTCGACGGCGTCCCTCAAGCCGGTCGGCAACATCCTGCTGGTCGTCGGCGCGGGCGGTGTCTTCGGCGCCGTCCTCAAGGCCAGCGGGGTCGCCCAGGCGCTGTCGGACACCTTCCACGACGTGGGCCTGCCAGTGATCGTCCTGGCGTACCTGATCTCGCTGGTGCTGCGGGTGGCCCAGGGCTCGGCGACGGTGGCGATCGTGACGAGCGCCGGCATCGTGGCCCCGCTTCTGACGGAGGGTCACCACTCGCAGGCATTCGTCGCCCTCGTCATCATGGCCATCTCGGCGGGCTCCATTTTCGCCTCCCATGTCAACGACGGCGGCTTTTGGATGGTGGCCAAGTACTTCGGCATCAGCGAGCGGGACACGCTGCGGACCTGGACGGTCCTGGAGTCCGTGCTGTCACTGGCGGGGTTCGCGGTGGCGGCGGTGGTCAGCGTGTTCGTGAGCTGACTGGTTCCGGCACAGGTAAGTCGTCCATACTGCGGCCGTGGAGCAGCGCATAGGAGCGAACAGCAAGCCGTTGAAGGGCGGGCCGTTGAAGGCCGAGCCCGTGACGGGCGCCGGTTTCGACCCGGCCTTCATCCCGGGACTCACGGGGCCGACTCCGACGGCATCGGTGTCGAAGGAGCCGGTGGCCGAGGAGCCGGAGGCCAAGGCTTCGGAGGAAGCCGGGAAGCCGGTGGCCGAGGACTCCGTGGTCGAGGACTCGACGACCGGGGACTCGACGACCGAGGAGCCGGCGGCCGAGGAATCGAGTGCCGAGGACTCGGCTGAGCCTGCCGGGGAGCCGGCGGACGGGCCGGTGTTCGAGGCGTCCGACCGCCGGGCCCGGATAGTGGCCGACCGCAAGGGCGTCCGCCTCAAGCTGGACGAGGAGGCATGTGAGTTCCGCTGGGAGGAGATCGCCGCGGTGGAGACGGAGTCGCCCCGCTTCGGCAAGCGGTACACGATCACCGTGCACACCCCTGACCGCCGCTGGTTCCCGATCGAGATCGAGGCGACGGCCAGGGCGCGCTTCAAGGAGTGGGACGAGCAGCTGGACGCGGTGCTCGACGCCTACTTCGAGGACGCGTAGCCGCTGGCTAGCCGCAGTACTGGCCGGCCTTACCGATGGCCCGGTACATGCAGTCGGCGTTCTCCAGCAGCTGCAACACGGCGTCCTTGTTCCGGGAGGTCTCCCGCTCGATGACTTCGTCGGGCGGGTAGAACCCGCCGTCCCAGGCGGACGTCGGATACATCTCGAAGGTGTAGTCGAAGATCTTCTGTGTACCCCACAGATAGTCGTCGATCGACCCGTCCGTGATGTACAGGTCGCTGGACTGCTCGGCGGTGTACCCGTTGCTGGCGGCCATCTTCTGCCCCACGGCCTTGAACGCGGCGGCGTCGTCCGCGGTCATCCCGGGGGCGGTGTCGTTGTACGTCCACCCGAACGGCCACAGCACCAGCTCGCTGTAGGTGTGGAAGTCGATGCCCGCCTTGATCTGCTGCTCGCCCCCGACGACCCGGCCGCGCACGAAGTCGGCGACGACCTTCACCTCGGGCGCGGACTCGGGGGAGGTCCCGCGGTAGGTCTCGGACGATTTGCTGCTCGAGGACCCGCCGCAGCAGCCCCACTTGTAGTCCCAGTTCCGGTTGAGGTCGGTCCCGACGGACGAGGAACCGGCGTTGGGCTGCCGGTTCTTGCGCCACGACCGGTACGACCCGCTGGCGATGTCGTACTCGCCGCCGTCCGGATTCAGATCGGGGACGATCCAGATCTCCCGGCTGTTGACGATGTTCGTGATCCGCGAGTCCGACCCGTACCCCGCGCCGAGTTCCCGTAGCAGGTAGAGGGCCATCTCCACGGTCAGATGCTCCCGGGCGTGCTGATGCGCGGTGAACAGCACCTCGGGCTCGTCCTCGTCGGTGCCGACGTTGTCGCTGACCTTGATGGCGACGATGTCCCGCCCCTGGTACGACTTCCCGATCACCCGCTTGCTCATGATGCCCGGGTAGGCGGCGAGCCGCTGGTCGATCTCGGCGTTCACCTCGGCGTAGTTGTGGTACTTCGAGTCGGCGCTGGGGAAGTCGTACAGCCGCGCCTCACCGCGTCGCGGCGCGCTTGCCGACGGCTGGACCTCATACCCCAGTCGGCGCAGCTCGCGAATCTGCTCCGGCCGCCCGGAGACGACGACGGTTTCCTCGTCGGCCTCGTCCACGGTGACGCCGGTGGCCTGAATGGCCGTACGGGTCACGGGGTTCGTGCTCTGGTGGATCTCGTACTGCCGTATGTCGCCCCCGGAAGGCGTGACCTTCCGGACGCTGTCCGCGCTGGCGTTACCGACGGTGGCCGAGACAGGGGCGGCGAGGGCGAGGGCCAGCAGCGCGCCGAGGGCGGCGGTACGTCTGCTGCCACGGGCGCCGGAGCCGCGGATGCGAAGTCGCATGAACTCTCCTTGGGGTGGAGGTGGGGATGTTCGCGTGCGACGTGCGGATGCGGACCCGCCGGGGCCGTGTGTCTGCGTGGTCTCCCTGTGAGTCCGCTGTGCGGGTTGGCGCTCATGGTGCGACGTTGGCATGATCAGGTCAAGCTTTGCCGGAGTCGATGGCGTGAACCGTGCCATGGCAGGGGGCGGGGTGGGTCGACGCACGCCGGCGGGGGGGGGGCCGGGGGGGGGGGGGGGGGGGGGGGCCGGGGGGGGGGGGGGGCGGGGGGGGGGGTGGTGGAGGGCTGTGGTCGGGTGGCCGGTGGGGCG
>NZ_JBITZL010000007.1:0-500688 GCF_044546845.1 Streptomyces sp. NPDC053076
TCTGGCGTTGATTTTTGGCACGCTGTTGAGTTCTCAAGGAACGGTCGCTTCCTTTGTACTCACCCTCTCGGGCTTTCCTCCGGGCTTCCCTTCGGCGTTTCCGACTCTATCAGATCTTTTCTCGATCCGATTTCCTCGGTGCTTTCCAGGTTCCCGCTTTCGCGTTTCCCTTTCCGGCGGTTCCGACTCTATCAGATCCTTTCGGCGTCTGACTCCCAGTCAGGGGGGCTTGTCTTCCCGGCCCTTGGGCCGTTCCGACGTCTCAAACCTTAGCGGATCCGCTCGGCGATTCCCAATCGGGCCCACCGGGCTTCCATTCGAATTGAATTCGGGCAACGCCGAATACAACCCGTCCGGGAGATCGTGCTGATGGTGTGAGGGGTGCCGCTCGAGGCGGCTGAGGTGCTACCGGAGAACCGTTACGGCTCCGCGGCAACCCGAAGAACTCTACGGAACGGACAGGGGCGTGTCAACACCCTCCTGTCAACATCTTTTGTGCGGGCTCAGTCCAGGTCGCTGAGCCGGCCACCGGCGTCCGGCTGGGCGTGCTCCACCCTGCGCAGGAGGCGGGTCAGTACCTCGCCGAGCACCGCGCGCTCGGCGGGTGTGAGGTCCTGGAGGAGGTCCTCCTCGAAGACCGTCGCCAGGCGCATGGCCTCCAGCCACTTCTCGCGTCCCTCAGGGGTCAGCTCCACGATCACCCGGACGCGGTTGGACTCGTCCCGCTCCCGGGTGACCAGCCCCTCGGCGACCATGCGGTCGATCCGGTGGGTCATCGCGGCCGGAGTGAGGCCGAGCCGCTTGGCCAGCTCGCTGGGGCCCATGCGGTACGGCGCGCCGGAGAGGACCAGTGCCTTGAGGACCTCCCACTCGGCGTTGCTGATGCCGAGGTCGGCGGTCTGGCGGCCGTACGCGACGTTCATCCGGCGGTTCAGCCGGGACAGCGCCGACACGATCTTCTCGACCTGGGGGTCCAGGTCCTGGAACTCGCGCTGGTAGGCGGCGATCTGTTCTTCGAGTGTCGGCTCCGGGACGCCGCGGGTGTCGGCCATGGGCGCAGTATGGCACGCGACCCCTTTGCCTCGAAGTCCTTCACTGTGTACTCTTTAGCTTCGAACTTTAGCTTCGAAGTCTTCAGGTCTAACTAGTGAGAGAGGTGAACGTGACCAGGGCGAGGGGCGCGGCGATGCGCCGGATCCACGTGGGTAACGCACTCAGCGCGTTCGGACTGGGCTTCACCGTCCCCTACCTGTACGTCTACGTGGCGCAGGTGAGGGGTCTGGGGTCCATGACGGCGGGGCTCGTCCTCGCCGTCTTCGCCGTGGCCGCGTTGATCGTGCTGCCGTTCGCCGGCCGGGCGATCGTGCGGCGCGGCCCCCTGCCGGTCCTGCTCGCCGCCCTGGTGACCGCCGCTCTGGGCGCGCTGAGCCTCGGTCTGGCGGGCGGTGCCGCGACCGTGCTGCTGTCCGCGGCGGCGCTCGGTGCCGGGCAGGCCGTGATGCAGCCGGCGCTGGCGACGATGATCGTGGACTGCTCCACGGCGGACACCCGCTCGCGTGCGTTCGCCATGCAGTTCTTCCTGCAGAACCTGGGCCTCGGTGTCGGTGGCCTCATAGGCGGCCATCTCGTCGACACCACCCGCGTGTCCTCGTTCACCCTGTTGTTCGCGATCGAGGCGGCGATGTTCCTGCTGCTGGTCGTGGTGATGGCGACCGTGCGGATGCCGCACTCGCCCCGTATGGAGGACGCGCCCGCGGCCTCGGCGAAGGGCAGCTGGAAGCGGCTGCTCGGCAACCGGGCGATGGTGCAGCTGTGCGTGCTGGGCTTCGTGCTCTTCTTCGCCTGCTACGGCCAGTTCGAGTCGGGGCTGAGCGCGTACGGCGTCGAGGCCGCCGGGATCTCCACCTCCGCCCTCGGGACGGCGCTGGCCGCGAACACGCTGATGATCGTGGTCGCCCAGTTCGCCGTGCTGAAGCTCGTGGAGCGGCGTCGGCGGTCCCGGGTCATCGCCGCGGTCGGACTGATCTGGGCCGTGGCCTGGCTGGCCGCCGGGTACGCGGGGCTCGGGCACGGCAGCCAGGAGATGGCCACGGCCGCCTTCGTGTCGACGTACGCGCTGTTCGGACTGGGCGAGGCGATGCTGTCGCCGACGGTCGCCCCGCTGGTCGCCGATCTGGCGCCAGAGGGCATGGCCGGGCAGTACAACTCGGCCTTCGCGCTGGTCAAGCAGTTGGCGCTGGCGGTCGGACCGGCGGTGGGCGGTCCCCTGGGTGCCTCACTGCACGGACCGTACGTCGTGACCTTCCTGCTGTTCTCGCTGGGGATCACCTTCCTGGCGCTGCGACTGGGGCGACAGCTCACCGCGGTGCAGGACCGGCCGTGGCTGGCGCGTGGGACCCGGGTGGTCACGCGCGGCGGCGCGGCTGCGGAGCCGGTGACCGCGGAGGCGTAGCGCACCCGGTACGAGGCGGGCTGGGGGTGGGTATCGCTTGCCCGCCCCGGCCACGGACCGCGCCCCGACGGCGCCTACCCCTTCGGCAACACGAACTCGCACCACACCGCCTTGCCGCCGCCGGGGGTGCGGCGGCTGCCCCAGCTGGAGGCGATCGTCGCCACGATCGCGATGCCCCGGCCCGACTCGTCGCCGGGCTCGGCGCGGCGGCGTCTCGGCAGGTGGTCGTCGCCGTCGGTGACCTCGACGATGAGGCGGCGGTCGGTGCGGCGGAGTCTGAGGCGCATGGGCGGGGTGCCGTGCTGGAGGCTGTTGGCGACCAGTTCGCTGGTGGCGAGGACGCCGAGGTCGTGCAGTTCGACGGGGAAGCGCCAGCTGGTGAGGACGCCGGAGGCGAAGGCACGCGCGCGGGGAGCCGCCTCGACGCCGCCGAGGAGTTCCAGGGCCGCGTTGCGGAAGAGATCGCCGTCGGGGCCCGTACGCGCCGGGTGCTGGAGGACGAGGACGGCCACGTCGTCGTCGTGGTCGGCGGTGACGCCGGCCGAGCGGACCAGGCGGTCGCAGACGACCTGTGGGGTGCCGGTGGCGCCGGCGAGGGCGCCTTCGAGCTTGGCGATGCCCTCGTCCAGGTCGGCGTCGCGGCGCTCGACCAGACCGTCGGTGTAGAGGACGGCGGTGGCGCCGGGGCCGAGGGCGACGGAGCCGGAGGCGTGGATCCAGCCGCCGGTGCCGAGCGGCGGGCCGGTGGGTTCGTCGGCGCGGGCGACCGTGCCGTTCTCGTCGCGGACCAGGATCGGCAGATGGCCGGCGGACGCGTACACCAGGCGGCCCTCGTTCGGGTCGTGGACGGCGTAGACACAGGTGGCGATCTGGTTGGCGTCGATCTCGCCGGCGAGGCCGTCGAGCAGCTGGAGCACCTCGTGCGGGGGCAGGTCGAGACGGGCGTAGGCGCGGACGGCCGTGCGGAGCTGGCCCATGACGGCCGCCGCGCGGACGCCCCGTCCCATGACGTCGCCGATGACGAGGGCGGTCCGGCCGCCGCCGAGGGTGATCACGTCGTACCAGTCGCCGCCGACCGCCGCCTCGGTGCCGCCGGGCTGGTAGGTGGCGGCGATACGCAGGTCGTCGGGCTGCTCCAGCTCCTGCGGGAGCAGGGAACGCTGGAGGGTGACGGCCGTCTCGCGCTGGCGGCGCTCGCTGGCGCGCAGGCGCTCGGCGGCCTCGGCGTGGTCGGTGACGTCCGTGGCGAAGACCAGCACCCCGGCGTCGCGGTCGTCGTCCTCGGCGACGGGGGTGCAGGTGAAGGTGTACGAGCGGCCGTCGACGGCCTTGCGGGACTTCAGGGTGCGGGGCTTGCCGCTGCGCAGCACCTGGTCGAGGAGCGGCAGCAGGCCCAGTGCGACGAGTTCGGGCAGCGCGTCACGGGCGGGTGCGCCGGTGGGCCGGACGCCGAAGGCCGCTGTGTAGGCGTCGTTGACGTAGGTGATGCGGTGGTCGGGGCCGTGGACGAGGGCGACGAGGGCCGGGACGCGGTCCAGGACGACACGCGCGGGTAGTTCGTCGACGGCGGGCACCGGGGTCTTCTCGTCGGCGGACTGTTCGGCGCGGGCCGCGGGCACGGAGCCTTCCCGCCGCCGGTCCGGGGGGACCGGGGTCTCGGTCCGTGCGGCGGCGCGGCGCTGCGTTCCGGGGAGACGGGCGCTCCAGCGCGTGAAGTTCACTGTGGGGAAAGCCTCGTGGGTGCGGTGGGCGGGCGGGCGGCCCGTCCGAGGATGTGGGGCAGTCTGGCAGGGTGCGGGCCGCGGCGACATCCGTCAGACGCCTGGGCGGTCCGCGTAGTTCCTGGGTCCGGTCAGGACGACCCCTTCGGGTCGTCGGAGGGGCTGTGAGGAGGCTTTCCACCGGCCGCCAGTTCGAACTCCGCGCGGGGATGTTCGAGCGAACCGAGCGAGACGATCTCCCTTTTGAAGAGCCCGGCGAGAGTCCATTCGGCGAGCACCCGGGCCTTGCGGTTGACGGTGGGCACCCTGCTGAGGTGGTACACGCGGTGCATGAACCAGGCAGGGTAGCCCTTCAGCTTGCGTCCGTAGACCTGCGCGACACCTTTGTGCAGGCCGAGGGAGGCGACGGAGCCGACGTACTTGTGCGCGTACGTCCGCAGGGGCTCGCCGCGCAGGGCGTGGACGATGTTGTCGCCGAGGACCTGGGCCTGGCGGACCGCGTGCTGGGCGTTGGGGGCCGTCTCCGTGCCGGGTTCGGCGGCCGTGACGTCGGGTACGGCGGCGGCGTCGCCCGCGCCCCAGGCGTGTTCCGTGCCGTCGACGGTCAGCTGGGCCGTGCAGCGGAGCCGGCCGCGCTCGGTGCGCGGCAGGTCGGTCGCGTCGAGCAGCGGGTGCGGTTTGACCCCGGCGGTCCACACGACCGTACGGGTCGGGAAGCGCTGGCCGTCGCTGAGTACGGCGACACGGTCGGCGCAGGACTCCAGGCGGGTGTCGAGCAGCACCTGGATGTTGCGGCGGCGCAGCTGGGTGACGGTGTAGCGGCCCATCGCCGCGCCGACCTCCGGGAGGATGCGGTCGGTGGCCTCCACGAGGATCCATTTCATGTCCTCGGGCCGGACGTTGTGGTAGTACCGCGCGGCGTAGCGGGCCATGTCCTCCAGTTCGCCGAGGGCCTCGACGCCCGCGTAGCCGCCGCCGACGAAGACGAAGGTGAGGGCGGCGTCGCGGAGGGCGGGGTCCCGGGTGGAGGACGCGATGTCCATCTGTTCGATGACGTGGTTGCGCAGACCGATGGCCTCCTCGACGGTCTTGAACCCGATGCCGTACTCGGCGAGGCCGGGGATGGGCAGGGTGCGGGAGACCGAGCCGGGGGCGAACACGAGTTCGTCGTAGCCGAGGAGTTCGGCGGACCTGCCCTCCTCGGCGGTGGCGAGCGTGGTGACGGCCGCGGTGCGCACCGCGTGGTCGATGGACGTCACCTCACCGATGACGACGTGACAGCGGTCCAGGACGCGGCGCAGGGGTACGACGACATGGCGCGGGGAGATCGAGCCCGCGGCGGCCTCGGGAAGGAAGGGCTGGTACGTCATGTAGGGGTCGGGAGTGACGACGGTGATGTCGACCTCTCCCCTCCTCAGCTCGGCCTTCAGCTTCCGCTGGAGACGCAGGGCCGTGTACATCCCGACGTAGCCGCCGCCGACAACCAGAATGCGCGCACGTTCCTTCACCATCCCATGACGCACCCGGCGCTGTTGTTTGTCCACAGCCCCGGCAATTTGTGTGACCGGCGGCCGGGTGCGCGCACGGCCGGCCCCGGTGTTCTTGCAGGACGAAAGGGGGCAGGTCAGCAGGGGCGGACGACAAGGTGAGAAGGGAGGGAATCGGGACGTACACACCGCGTACTCCGATCGGGGGGCGCACTGTACGGAACCTGCCCCTTCTGAATTGACTTCCTCTCAACTATGTTCGTGTGTCGACGGGGTGTAGGGGATGTGGTCGGCCGGGTCCGCGACGGGCGGGTTCGGTCGGGACCGTGGCCAGTTCCGCGCACTTCGAAATCAGTGGCGGGGAGTCTCCGGGGGGAGACGTCATTACCGGGGGAACACATGCATGTTCAGGACACGCATTGGGCATCTGCAGCCGCCATCGCGCACGGTGGCAAAGCGATGGGCGCGGCGGGCGGCAACGGACGTGCCGACGGGGCGCGTACGGCTCCGCTGCGGGTGGACGCACAGCGCAATCTGGAGCACGTGCTGCGCGCGGCGCGTGAGGTGTTCGGCGAGCTGGGGTACGGCGCGCCGATGGAGGACGTGGCGCGCCGCGCCCGGGTCGGGGTGGGGACCGTGTACCGGCGCTTCCCCAGCAAGGACGTGCTGGTCCGGCGGATCGCGGAGGAGGAGACGGCGCGGCTGACCGAGCAGGCGCGGACGGCGCTCGGGCAGGAGGACGAGCCGTGGTCGGCGCTGTCGCGGTTCCTGCGGACGTCCGTGGCGTCGGGGGCGGGGCGGTTGTTGCCGCCGCAAGTGCTGCGGGTCGGCTCCACCGGTTCGGACGAGGAGGGCTTTGCCGGGGCCGCCGAGGCCGCCGAGGAGATTCGGGTGCCTCAGCAGCGGGTGCAGCCGGGCGACGGTGAGCTGCGGCTGGTGGCGGACGGGGCCGCGGTGGCCGACGACGCCGGGGCCGGGGCGCTGCTCGAAGTGGTCGGGCAGTTGGTGGAAAGGGCTCGGGCGGCCGGTGCGCTGCGGGCGGACGTGTCCGTGGGGGATGTGCTGCTGGTGATCGCCACGGCGGCGCCGTCCCTGCCGGATGCGGCGCAGCAGGCGGCGGCGTCCACGCGGCTGCTGGACATCCTGCTGGAGGGGCTTCGGTCCCGGCCGGCGTAGGTCCCAGCCGGCGTAGCTCGCGGCCCGCAGTGGTGCGCTCGGGACGTTCGACGGCGTTCGAGGCGCGTCGGGGCAAGTCCGCTCGGATGAGTGGATGCGGTGTGCAAGGGGGCTTTCACCGAAAGCCGTTGTGGCACGCTGAGCCGGTGACGGGTTGGGCTGGGCCGGTGTCGGGGGCTGTCCGCGATGAAGGTTGACGGGTGGGACGGGCCACGCGATGACGAGGGGAACCAGGAGACTCGCGAACTGACGTCGCCCCAGGTACCGAAACAAGGCGGGCGCCCGGCGTCCTCCGGCCCCGCCGGGAGCGTGCCGGCCCAGCGCGAGGGAAGCGTGCTGCCACCGCCCCGGGAGATGCCGCCCGCCGACGGTGAGCTGATCGCACGGATGCGCGCCGGTGACGACTCGGCCTACGAGGAGCTGTACCGGCGGCACGCCGACGCGGTACGGCGCTATGCGCGGACGTGCTGCCGGGACGGTCACACCGCCGACGACCTCACCGCCGAGGTGTTCGCCCGCATGCTGCAGGCGGTGCGCGGCGGGTCCGGGCCCGAACACGCCGTACGGGCCTATCTGCTGACCTCCGTACGGCGCGTCGCCGCGCACTGGACCAAGTCGGCCCGGCGGGAGCAACTCGTCGACGACTTCGCCCTCTTCGCCCAGCAGGCCACGCGGGCCACGGAGGCGTCCGACGACGACTCGCTCGGTCTCGGCGCCGACGTGCGCGCCCTGCACGAGGCCGAGCAGTCCATGGCCCTGCGGGCCTTCCGCTCGCTGCCCGAACGCTGGCAGGCCGTGCTGTGGCACACCGAGGTGGAGGACGAGTCCCCGAGCGAGGTGGCCGTCCTGTTCGGGCTGGACGCCAACGGCACCCGGGTGCTCGCCAGCCGCGCGCGCGAAGGGCTGAAGCAGGCGTACCTCCAGGCCCACGTCAGCGACAGCCTCGCGCACGACGAGGAGTGCGCCCGGTACGCCGACCAGCTGGGCACCTACGCCCGCCGCAAACTGCGCATCCGGGCCGAGCGGGGCCTGCGCAAGCACCTGGAGGAGTGCGCCAGGTGCCGGCTGGCGGCGGCACAGATCGAAGAGGTCGCGAGCGGCATCCCCGGCGTCGTCCCGGTCGCGGTCATCGGCTGGTTCGGTGCCGCCGGATACGCCAAGGCGCTCGGGATCGTGGCCGGCGGCGCCGGCGCGGGGGCCGCCGCCGCGGCCGGCGGGTCGTCCGGCGGCACGGGAGGCGCGGGCGGGGCCGCGGCCTCCGAGGGGCTCGGCGCGCCGGTGAAGGCCGGCATCGCCGCCGGCGTCGTCGCGGTGGCCGCCACCGCGGTCGCCCTGGCCCTGGTGAACGACGGCCATCCGCCGAAGGCGGTCGCCAAGCCGTCGCCTTCCGCGCCGGTGGTGCGGCCCGAGACACCGCCGCCATCACCACCGCGGCACCAAACTTCGCCGGCGCCCGTGGTCCACGCCCCCGAACCGGCATCGGCCCCGAAGCCCGTCCCCACCCCGACACCCACGCCGACGTCCGAGCCGAAGCCGCCGCCCAAGGCCACGCCGACGCCGCCCCCGGCGCCCACACCCACTCCGAAACCGGCACCCAGACCGAAGCCGACGCCCACTCCGACGCCCACTCCGCCGCCCGCACCCGCCGTCTACGAACTGAGCGACTTGCGCTTCGACGCCGACGGCGACGGCACCGAGCCCGAGATCGTCCTGCGCGGGAGCAGCTGGGTGTGGCAGCGGTACGGCATGTCGATCGGCGGCAAGCAGTACGTGCGCGGGGCCACCGTCGACGGCGAGTCCTCCGTCACCATCTCCCTCAACCGGCAGTGCACCGCGTACGACGCACTGGCCGGCGTGGACGACATGTCGCTCGGCCTCGGCAAGGTCTCCTTCGCCGTCTACGCCGACGAGGTCCCGCTGTGGCGGTCCGGCACGGTCAGGGGCCACGACCAGGCCGTCCCCGTCCATGTGAACCTCACCGGCCGCAGGACCGTACGGCTCGTGGCGGAACCGCACGGCGACGCCTTCGACCGGGCGGCACCGGCGGACTGGGCGGAGTCCCGGTTCACCTGCCGGTAGACGGCCGCTGCTCACCCGCCGGCGGTCGGTCCCGGCCGGTCTCGGCGGCCGCCGTCGTGGCGCTCAGCTCCCGCAGGACGTCCGCCACGCCGAGGGAGGCGCCCCGGGCGCGCTCGGCGGCGTACCGGTCGGCCGGGAGGGCCGCGCGGGCGCCGGCCTGCACCCGGGCGGCCTCGCCGCGCTCCGGCTCGGACCTCCCGCGGCCCTCGCGCCAGTGGTCCGCGGCGGCGTAGAGCCGGATCGCGCCCGGCAGGTCACCGAGCCGGGCCAGCAGACCGGCCGCCACGTCCACCAGACCGGCCGTGATCGACTCGGCGCACCTGTGGGCCACGGCTTCACGCAGGGCCCCCGCCAAGACCGGTATCCCGTGCGCCGGGCCCGACTCGTCGGCCGCGAGCAGCCCCTCGACCATCCGCTGGAGCGCCACGAACTGCGGGGGCGGGGTACCGTCCCCGATCACCGCTCGGGACGCCTTGCTCAGCTCGCGGGCGCGGGCGGTCTGCCCGTCGTGCAGGGCGATGAGAGCGCGCAGCAGCAGCACGAAGGCCCGTGACTCCGGTACCGCGTGCCGGTCGGCGGCCGTCTCCGCCTCGTCCAGGGTGACCAGCGCGGCCTCCCGGTCCCCGCGGCGGTAGGAGATCTCGGCGAGCCGGGCGAGCAGGAACGGCGCCTCGGCGCTCGCCCCCACCTCGTGGGCGAGGCGCAGCGCTTCCTCGTACTCGCCGCGCGCCTCGTCGAACCGGCCGCGCGCCATGGCCGCCTCTCCGGCGGCGCTGCACACCTGCGCCCGCATCCAGCGGTCGCCGACGCGTCGGCTGAGCATCCGCAGCTCGGCCAGGTCCTCGTCCACGCCCTGGAGGTTGCCGGGCGAGTCGACGGTCACGTGGGTGCGGTACATGAGGGCGACGGCGACCTCCCAGTCACCGCCGTATCCGCGGGCGTTGACGACGGCCTTCGCCATGGCCGGGAGGACGTCCACCGGGCCGCCCAGATAGTAGGTGGTCAGCGGCCAGACGATGCCCGGGAGCCGAGCGGCCGGGGGTCCGCCGCGCTCGTACGCGGCCCGCACGCGCGCGATGTACTCCGGTGCCCTGTCGTCGGCCGCGAGACTGTCCGCGCTCGACTCGGAGGTCAGGAACAGGTCGAGCATGCGCAGGTCCATCCGCAGCTCGGACAGCGGATGCCCGGCCTGGCCGTCGGGGTCGGCGAGAAAGGCGCCCACCGGGTCGGCGGAACTCACCGCGGCCATCAGGTCAGCGACCATCAGACCGGCGGCCGGCGGGACGGTGGCCGGCAGATCGGTGGCCGGCGGGACGGTGGCCGGCAGATCGGTGATCGACGGGACGGCGGCCGGCAGGTCAGCAGTCGGCACGTCCGCGGGCGGGGCATCCGCAGGCAAGGCATCCGCAGGCAGGGTGTCCACCGGCAGGGTGTCCACCGGCGGAGCATCCGCGGGCGAGGCACCCGCGGGCAGGTCGGCTGTCACCGCGGCCACCGGCGGAGCATCCGTGGGCGAGGCACCCGCGGGCAGGCTGTCCAGGGCGGTGCCCAGGCGGAGCACCAGCCGTACCCAGGCCACCGCCTCCTGGCGGTGGTTGCGCAGCCACCAGAACCAGCCGATGGCCAGGACGACCGCGCCCGCTTCCGCCTCGTCGCCCGCGCGCACCGCGCGGTCCAGGGCCGCGCGGATGTTGTCCAGCTCCGTCTCCAGGCGGGAGAACCACGGAAGCTGGGCCGCGGACCGCAGCTGTGGTTCGGCCTCCTCCACCAGCGACCGCACCCACGCGCGGTGGCGTCGCTCGGTCGCCGCGCGCAGTCCGGGGATCTCGGCCGCGCGCTCGGTGGCGTACTCGTGGATGGTCTCCAGCATGCGGTAACGCATACCGGTGCCGGAGCCGAACCCGGACCCGGTGCCGAACCCGGACCCGGTGCCGGAGTCGGAGCCGAACCCGGAGTCGAACCCAGGGGCGGCGCGGTTACCTGAGTCGGTGCCGGTGTTGGTGCCGCCCGTGTCGTGTGGGGCGGCGACCACGAGGGACTTGTCGACCAGCGCGCCGATCAGATCCGCCGCGGGGCCGGTGCACACGGCCTCGGCCGCCGCGAGGTCCCAGCCGCCGGCGAACACCGACACCTCGCGCAGCACCGTCCGCTCCCGCTCGTCCAGCAGGTCCCAGGACCAGTCGACGACCGCGCGCAGGGTCTGCTGGCGGGGCAGGACCGTGCGGCTTCCGGAGGTGAGCAGGCGGAAGCGGTCGTCGAGGCGGTCGGCGATCTGCCGTGGCGTCAGCAGCCTGAGCCGTGCCGCGGCCAGTTCGATGGCGAGCGGCAGACCGTCCAGGCGGCGGCAGATCTCCGCCACGGCCGCGGTGTCGCCGAGCACCGCGTCGGCGTCGGGGCGGACGGCCCGCGCGCGTTCGGCGAAGAGGCGGTGCGCCTGCTCCGGGACGAGGGGCTCGACCGGGCGCACCGACTCACCGGGGACGCCCAGGGGTTCACGGCTGGTCGCGAGGATCGTGAGGCCGGGGCAGCGGGTGAGGAGCGTCTCGGCGAGGGCGGCTGCCGCACCGATGACGTGCTCGCAGTTGTCAAGGATCAGCAGTTGGCTGCGCGGTGCGCAGTACTCGATCAGCAGGGCCGTGGGATCGGCCTGCGGGGTCGCCAGCTCGTTGGTCAGGAGCACGGTCTCGCGCAGACCGAGCGCGCTGACCACCGCGCCGGGGACCGCCTCCGGCCGGTCGAGCGGGGCCAGCTCGACCAGCCAGGCCGAGGGGAGCGCCGCGGCGGCCTCCTCGGCGAGGCGGGTCTTTCCTGAACCGCCCGGTCCGGTGAGCGTGACCAGGCGGCCCCTGTGCAAATCGGAACGGATGGCCCTGAGTTCTGGTTCCCGGCCGACGAAGGACGTCAGACGGGGGCGGAGGTTTCCGGTGCGCTCGGAGCGTGGCGCCGGGGGCGGCCATGCCGGGTGGGCGGGGCGCGCCGGGTGCGCCGGGTGCGCCGGGTGCGCCGGGTGCGCCGGGTGCGCCGGGTGCGCGGTATGCGCCAGGTGCACCGGGAGCCCGGAGCGCCCGGGACTCTCCTGCTTCAGCAACGACGTGTGCAGGGTCCGGAGTTCCGGGCCGGGGTCGGTGCCCAGGGTGTCGGCGAGGGTGCGGCGGGCGGACTCGTAGGCGGCGAGGGCGTCGGCCGGGCGGCCCGTGTCGCGCAGGGCGCGGATGAGGAGGACGTGCAGGGGCTCGTCGTACGGGTGGGCCGCGGTCAGTTCGCGCAGTTCCGGTACGGCCTCCTGGGCGCGGCCGAGGTCGAGGGCGGCGGCGGCGCGGGCGCGGGCCGCCTCCAGGCGCAGGGCCTCGGCGCGGGTGGCCGCGGTGCGGTCGGGGAGGTCGGCGAGGGCCGGCCCGTACCAGAGGGACAGGGCCTGGGTGAGGGTGCGGTGGGCGGTGGCCGGGTCGCCGGTGGCGAGGGCGGTGGTACCGGTGCGGGTGAGCCGTTCGAAGACATGGAGGTCCACGTCCTCCTCGGTGGCTTCGAGGCGATAGCCGCCCGGGGTCGAGGTGACGGCGTGTCGGCCGAGGGTGCGGCGGAGGCGGCCGACGAGGGCCTGGAGGGCGGCGAGGGCGTCCTGGGGCGGATCGTCCGCCCAGACCTCGTCGATGAGGGTGTCGGGTGTGGTGGTGCGGCCGGGGCGGAGGGCCAGGGCGGCGAGGAGCGTACGGAGGCGTTGGCCGCTGATGGGTACGGGGGTGCCCTGGTCGTCAGCTGCTTGGGCTATACCCAGGATGGTGTACCGCACCTGGTCATTGTCGCCGGGAGTGGGCGATGACGGCACGGGGGTTTTCCGAGCAGGCCGTTCGGAAGAGAGCCGCATGGCCGGGCTGAGCTGTCCGGACCCGGCCGCCCCCAGGGCACCCCGGCTCATTCGGCGGGGCAGGCTCACGCCCCCGGGGTCAGGGCGCTTCTTCTCGGTTGGATGCCGGAGGGGACCGCGCGGGAGCGGGTGGGGGTGCCCGTCCAGCAGGTGCCTCGGCGGGAGAGGAGGCGGCGGAGCCAGAGTTCCAGGGAGACGAGGTCGGCCAGCCCGTCCAGGGGCAGGGGCTCGCCGGCCGCGGCGGACCGTACGGCCTTGCGGATGACGCGGGCCTCCACCAGGCCGGCGTCGGCCAGCAGCGGCGTGGCGAAGAGGTCCAGGAGCGGGTCGGCCGCGACGCGCAGGCCCGCGCGCGCGGCTGCCGCCGACGAGCCGTGGGAGGGGGCGCCCCAGCCGGGCGGGAGGTCGGTGACGCCGGCCCCCTCCAGGACCCTGCGGAGGATGGCGGCGCGGGCGCCGGGCTGGACGCGCAGGGCCTCGGGCAGGTCACGGCAGGCGCGGACGACCTGGTTGTCGAGGAACGGCGCGTGCAGGCGCTGGGAGCGGATCTCCGCGGCCTGCTCCAGGACGCGGAGGTCGGCCGCGTGCCGGGCGAGTGCCGCACGCGCGCGATAGTCGCCGGGGCGCCGCACGCCGGTGCCGGAGCGGTCGGCCTCCATCTGGAGCAGAACCGATACTTCTGCCAGTGCCTCACCCGTCAGCCAGCGGGCGGCGGGCCCGGGTCTGGCCCAGGTCAGCGCGGCGAGGGACGCGCCGACCGCCCCCTTGGGCTCGTCGAAACGGCGCCGCATCAGCCGCTCGGCCAGCGCCTCCAGGCCCGTCCGGTAAGGGGTGCGGGCGAGGCGCCGGGCCGCGCCGTACACGCGCGTGGGGACCATCACCGAGCCGTCGGCGCGGGCGAGCGCGGCGACCGGCCGGACCAGATGACGGCGCTGGCGGTCCACCAGGAGGTCGGCGAGCCGGGCGGGATGGGCGTCCAGGGCCTGACGGGCGCCGTGGCCGGTGAAGTGGTCGGCGCTGCCGGCGGCGAGCCGCGCCCGGTGCCGGGCCGCCTGGACCAGTGAGGGGCCCGGCTCGTCGGTCAGGGGACCGTCGAGGTCGGCGTACGGCAGGGTCTCCTCGCCGCCGGTGACCACGACGTGGTGCAGGCGGGGGCCCGCGGCCAGGGCGCCCGCGCGTTCGAGTTCGGCCTCACGGCCGGCCACGGCCAGGTCGTTGAAGGTGACGGCGAGGAGGCGCTCCCCGGCGCCCGTGCCATGGCCGAGGAGTGTGCCGGGTCGGCCGGGCAGCCCGGCGGCCAGCAGCGCGAGGGTGCCGGAGGCGGGTCCGCCGGACAGGTCGGCGCCGATGCCGGGGACCGGCATCCCGCGCGCGGCCCGCCGCTCGGCCGGCCCCATGCCGGGCACCGGTCCGGGATCCAGGTCGGGCACATGCCGGGGCGCCGACAGCCGGGTGCGGACCGCCTCCACGAGGGCGTCCCGTACGGCGTCCACGGCGCGGCCGGGTTCGGCCGGGGGCGCGGCCACAGCGAGGGAGGCGACCGGCTCGTACCCGGCGATCTCGCGCACCCCGGCGCGCAGCACCAGCGCATGCCCCGGCGGGATGCGCCGTACGCCGTCGTACGGGGTGGTGTCGCGCAGCGCCGCCGGTACGTCCGGGGCGGCGAGCAGGGCGGCGAGGTGGGTGAAGTCGAGGTTGGCCTCGATCAGGTCGGCGAGGGGCAGCGCGGCGGTGGCGTAGGCCGTGCCGCCGGCCCAGGGGGTGTGGAACACCGGCCGGGCGCCCGCGAGGTCGCCGCAGACGGTGATGCGGCGGCCGGCCTGGACGACGGCCGTGTAGCTGCCGGGCCAGGTGGTCAGATGGCGCACCGCGCCCCCGCGCGCGGTGAACAGCCCGCGCCGCAGTTCCTCGTCGGTGGCGCCGCAGATGCCGAGGACGGCGATCCGGTGCTCCGCGTCGGCGTGCACCACGCGCACCTCGTCCGGACGCCAGTCGCCGACGGCCCACAGCGGGTCCGGGTCGCCCCACAGGAGTTGGGAGCCGACCGGATGCAGGGTCTCGCCGTCGTACCCGATCGCGCCCGCGGAGCCGATCCCGGCGGCGCCCGCGGCGGTGCTGCTCCACCCCACCAACCACCGCATGGACGCCTCCACAGGCTGTGGACAACCAGTGCACCGTACGAACCGGACCCCATGCTGCCATGAAGGGCACGCCGGAGAGGCGCGGTGGCACCGCCTTCGATCGAGGGAAGTTCGCGGGGCGGCGCCGGGGAGTTGACGGGTGGCCGACGCGTGCCGGGTGGGCGCCGCGGGGATGAGACCTGAGGGGCGCGGCGCGAATGCGCCCCCAATGCGCTCCCCCAAAACTCCCTTTGCGCCCTGGAGTTGCATGGTCGGAACGGCAATCCACCGCATCCGACAGGGGTCGATTTTTGGCCAAATCAGCGGCGAGACGCCGGAGATGAGCACGCTCCGTACAGGCCCGCGAAGAGTGCGACGGCTCACACACACGCACAGTCCGGGAGGCGGATGACGCCTCCCGGACCGGTCCGCCACCCGCGGGGATGAAGGTGGCGGTGTCCCCCAGCCCACTGGATCCAGTACAGCGGGCCGACCCACGCACGAGCCATGGAACCGCTCCCCCGATGGCCGGAGAAGAGCGCACGCACGGGCGCACGGCCACACGCACGGGGGCACGTGGCGACAGTCCGTGCACGGTGCGTACAGGGCGACACTTCCGTACGGACCACAATCCCGCCAACCGGAACAATGCCCCTTAACGCTTGGGATGCGGCGAACTACGCTGGGTTTACGAATGCCGCGTGGTTATGCCAGCGCGGCAGCCGTCTTTGTCGAGGGGTGGCTCATGTCCAGGGAGCAACGCGGGCCGAACGAAAAGCTCGGCGCCGTTCTCGCCCTCGCGGGAATCAGCAACGCGGGACTCGCCCGCCGCGTCAACGACCTAGGCGCCCAACGCGGGTTGACGCTTCGCTACGACAAGACGTCCGTGGCGCGCTGGGTGTCGAAGGGCATGGTGCCGCAGGGTGCCGCGCCGCACCTCATCGCCGCCGCCATCGGCCAGAAGCTCGGCCGTCCGGTGCCGCTCCACGAGATCGGCCTGGCGGACGCGGATCCCGCGCCCGAAGTGGGTCTCGCCTTCCCCAGGGACGTAGGACAGGCGGTCAAGTCGGCGACGGAGCTCTACCGCCTCGACTTCGCGGGCCGCCGGGCCGGCTCCGGCGGCATCTGGCAGTCCCTCGCCGGATCGTTCGCAGTGAGCGCATACGCAACGCCTGCCTCACGATGGCTGATAACCCCCGCCGACACCTCGGTCGCGCGGGAGGCGGGCTCCGCCGAGGGGTCCGGCGCACCGATCAAAGTCGGCCACAGCGATGTGCAGAAGCTGCGGGAGGCCGCCGAGGACGCCAGACGGTGGGACTCCAAGTACGGGGGCGGTGACTGGCGCTCGTCGATGGTCCCGGAGTGTCTGCGGGTGGAGGCGGCCCCGCTGCTGCTCGGCGCCTACTCCGACGAGGTCGGCCGCGCCCTGTTCGGGGCCTCGGCGGAACTCACCCGGCTCGCCGGCTGGATGGCCTTCGACACCGGACAGCAGGAGGCCGCGCAGCGGTACTACATCCAGGCGCTGCGGCTCGCCCGCGCGGCGGCGGACGTCCCGCTCGGCGGCTATGTGCTGGCCTCCATGTCGTTGCAGGCGACGTACCGGGGGTTCGGGGACGAGGGCGTCGATCTCGCCCAGGCCGCGCTGGAGCGGAACCGGGGGCTGGCGACCGCCCGCACCATGAGCTTCTTCCGGCTGGTCGAGGCACGGGCACACGCGCGTGCGGGAGACGCGCAGGCCGCGGGCGGGGCGCTGAAGGCGGCCGAGGGTTGGCTGGAGCGCTCACGCGAGGGGGACAACGACCCCTCCTGGCTCGGTTTCTACGGATACGACCGGTTCGCCGCCGACGCGGCCGAGTGCTACCGGGACCTGAAGGCACCACGGCAGGTGCGCCGGTTCACCGAGCAGGCGTTGTCGAAGCCGACGGAGGAGTTCGTGCGCTCGCACGGGCTGCGGTTGGTCGTCTCCGCCGTCGCCGAGCTGGAGTCCGGGAATCTGGATGCGGCGTGCGAGCAAGGGGTGCGGGCGGTGGAGGTCGCGGGGCGGATCTCGTCCGCGCGGACCACGGAGTACGTGAAGGATCTGCTGCACCGGCTGGAGCCGTACGGGGACGAGCCGCGGGTGGTGGAACTTCGGGAGAGGGCTCGGCCGCTGCTGATGGCCGCTCCGGCGTAGGCCCCGAGCGTCCACCGGGCCGCCGCGTTCTCCCGTCGGCGGGACGCCCGCCGTCGCTCGCGGCCCCCGGCGGAGCCGCATGGCGACACGGCCGCGCCCCGGACGGGCGCCGGCACTCCCCGGCGTTTGAAGCCACTGTCAGTGGCGCAGTGCACTATCGATGGCGGAGGTGGTGCAGGTGCGGGCCGGGGCGTACGACTGTGATGTGCTCGTGATCGGCGGCGGGATCGTCGGGCTGTCCACGGCGTATGCGATCACCCGGGCCGCGCCGGGCACGCGCGTGACCGTGCTGGAGAAGGAGCCCGGGCCGGCCCGGCACCAGACGGGGCGCAACAGCGGGGTCATCCACAGCGGGATCTACTACCGCCCGGACTCGCTCAAGGCGCGGTACGCGGTGCGGGGCGCCGCCGAGATGGTGAAGTTCTGCGCCGAGTACGGCATCGCGCACGCCGTCACCGGCAAGCTGATCGTCGCCACCGAGCGGGAGGAGCTGCCGCGACTGCACGCGCTGGTGCAGCGGGGCCGCGAGAACGGCATTCCGGTGCGGGAACTGGGGCCCGCGCAGATCACCGAGTACGAACCGGAGGTGCGGGGCCTCGCCGCCATACACGTCGGTACGACCGGGGTGTGCGACTTCGTGGGGGTCGCCCGGGAGCTGGCACGGGCGTCCGGCGCGGAGATCCGGTACGGCGCGCGGGTCGTACGGGTGGACCGGCGCCCGGACCGGGGCGTGGCCGTGCTCACCGCGGCCGGGGACGTGGTCCGCGGCCGGGTGCTGGTGAACTGCGCCGGGCTGTACTGCGACGAGGTGGCACGGCTGACCGGCGACGAACCCGGGGTGCGGATCGTGCCGTTCCGGGGGGAGTACTACGAGCTGGCGCGGCCCGAGCTGGTGCGCGGTCTGGTGTATCCGGTGCCGGACCCGGCGTTCCCGTTCCTCGGGGTGCATCTGACACGCGGGATCGACGGGGGCGTGCACATCGGCCCCAACGCGGTGCCGGCGCTGGCCCGCGAGGGGTACGGCTGGGGGGTCGTACGGCCCCGGGAGCTGGCCGGGACGGTGGCGTGGCCGGGATCGTGGGCCATCGCCCGGCGGCACTGGCGGTACGGGGCGGGGGAGCTGCACCGCTCGGTGTCGAAGGGCGCGTTCCTGGAGGCGGTGCGAAGACTGCTGCCCGGGGTGGAGGCCGCGGATCTGGTGCGGGCCCCGGCCGGGGTGCGGGCGCAGGCGGTGCTGCGCGACGGGACGCTGGTGGACGACTTCCTGATCCGGGAGGGAGCGCGGGCCGTGCACGTGCTCAACGCGCCCTCGCCCGCGGCCACCGCCTCGCTGCCGATCGGGCGGGAGATCGGGCGCCGGGCGCTGGAGATGCTGGGGTCGCTGTAGGGACCTGGCCGGACCTCCTAAAATTGGGCTTACTGTGTCTGACTCCCTGAACACCCCCGACGCCCCGTCCGCGGCGACCCACGCCCCCGGTGACTCCTTCCGGCACACCCGGGCCAAGGGGGAGCCGCGCTTCCCGGACGGGCCCAGGGCCGATCCCGCCGGGTCGCACTTCGAGCGGCGGATCCGCAGCTTCCAGCCTCGGCGCAGCCGGGTGACGGCCGGGCAGGCGGACGCGTTGCAGCGGCTGTGGCCCAAGTGGGGGCTGGACATCGACGGGCAGCAGGTGATCGACCTCGGCGAGCTGTTCGGCAACGACCGGCCCGTGGTCCTGGAGATCGGGTTCGGGATGGGCGAGGCCACCGCGACGATGGCCGCGGGCGACCCGGACACCAACATCCTGGCCGTCGATGTGCACACCCCCGGCCAGGGCAACCTGCTCAACCTGGCCGACCGGAACGGCCTGTCCAACGTCAGGGTGGGCAACGGCGACGCGATCATCCTGCTCCGGGAGATGCTCCGCCCGGACTCGCTGGACGGACTGCGCGTCTACTTCCCCGACCCGTGGCCCAAGAAGCGGCACCACAAGCGACGGCTGATCCAGCCCGAGTTCCTGAGCCTCGCCGCGACCCGGCTGAAGCCCGGCGCGATCCTGCACTGCGCGACCGACTGGGAGCCGTACGCCGAGCAGATGCTGGACGTGCTCACCGCGCACCCCGGTTTCGAGAACACCCAGGCGGGCGGCGGTTACGCGCCACGTCCGGAGTTCCGGCCGCTGACCCGTTTCGAGGGACAGGGACTGGACAAGGGTCATGTGGTGAACGACCTGCTGTTCCGGCGCGCGCCGCACAGCCAAAACCGATAGACCGATCAGCCCCTCGCGCCGTCACCGTTAGGGTCGATGCCGTGGCCACCAGTCCTCCGTTTCCGACGTACACCCCGAGCCCCGGCGACGGTGCGCTCCGCCACCCGCACTGGTGGCAGCGCAGGTGGGTGCGGTACGGCGCGCTGACCTCACTGCTGGCGCTGTCCGGTCTGGTCATCCTCGCGCTGGTGCGGCGGCAGACCGGCACGGAGGGTTTCCTGGTCGGGCTCGGGCTGGCCGTGCTGCCGGTGCCCTGGCTGATAGCCGCGTTCCGGTGGCTGGACCGGGTGGAGCCGGGACCCTGGCGGAACCTGGTCTTCTCCTTCGCCTGGGGGGCCTGCGCGGCGGCGCTGATAGCGATCGTGGCCAACAGCTTCGCGACCAAGTGGATCGCCACCTCCACCGCGGATCCGGCCAGTGCGGACACGCTCGGCGCCACGGTGATAGCGCCGATCGTGGAGGAGTCCGCCAAGGCCGCCGCCGTGCTGCTGGTGTTCCTCTTCCGCAGGCGTCACTTCACCGGGATCGTGGACGGGGTGGTGATAGCGGGGGTCACCGCCACCGGCTTCGCGTTCACCGAGAACATCCTCTACCTCGGTACGGCCTTCGGAACCGACCAGCTCACCGGCGACCGCGGCATCGCCTCCGTCACCGCCGCCACCTTCTTCGTGCGCATCGTGATGTCCCCGTTCGCGCACCCCCTGTTCACCGTCCTCACCGGCATCGGCTTCGGTGTCGCCGCGCTGTCCGCCGAGCGGCAGCACATCCGGCGCTTCCTGCTGCCGGTCGGCGGACTGCTGCTCGCGATGGGCATGCACGCCTTGTGGAACGGCTCCGCCACCTTCGGCGAGTACGGCTTCTTCGCCGTCTACGCCGCCTTCATGGTGCCCGCGTTCGCGCTGCTGACATGGCTCGCTGTCTGGACCCGGCAGCGCGAGCTGCGGATCGTGCGGGCGGAACTGCCCGCGTACGTGCTGGCCGGGTGGCTGGGGCCGGCCGAGCCGTTCGCGCTCGGGTCGATGCGGGCGCGACGGATGGCCCGGGACTACGCCCGGCACCACCACGGCCGCACGGCGGCACGGGAGGTGGCGCGGTACGAGGGATACGCCACCTCGCTGGCGTTCCTGCGGCAGCGGGGGCGCAAGGGGAAGGCGGGGACCGACTTCGTCGTACGGGAGCGGGAGCTGCTGGACGAGCTGTGGAAACGGAGGGACGCGGCCCGTCCGGCCCTGGAGTACGCGGCGAGGACGGCCACCCCGGCCCGGCCGGTGTACGCGGGGCCGGGACCCACGGCGCACTGGCCGGCGTACGGCTACCCGGCGGCGCCGTACGCCCCGTACAACCCGTACCGCTCGTAGCCGTCCCGGGCGGACGGCAGGACAGCCCGGTACCCCCGGAACCGCCCGTCGTCGGGCACCGCCGGTCCCCAGTGGGCGCCGGGCCAGCCCGGCACCCCGGAACCGCCCGTCGTGGTCGGGCACCGTCGCGACGGAGAGGTCGCCGCGGGCCCCGGTCCCGGGAGGCGCGGGCCGGTGTCTAGGCCGATGCCTCCGTCAGCCTGGCCACCTCGGGCTCGGTCAGCCTCAGGTCCGCCACGCCCAGCAGCGCCGGAAGCTGTTCCACCGTCCTCGCCGAGGCGATCGGCGCGGTGACCGTCGGCTGGGCGGCCAGCCAGGCCAGGGCGACCGTGGCGACCGGGGCGTCGTGGGCCGCGGCGATCTCGTCCAGGGCCGTCAGGACCTTCTGGCCGCGCTCGGACTCCGCGTGCTTGCGGGCCCCGTCGGCGCGGGCGCTGTCGACGGTCGTGCCGGGCCGGTACTTGCCGGTGAGGAAGCCCGAGGCGAGCGCGAAGTACGGGACGGCGGACAGGCCCGCGCGGGCGGCGAGGTCCTGGAGCGGGCCCTCGTAGGTGTCGCGGGAGACCAGGTTGTAGTGCGGCTGGAGGGCGACATAGCGGGCGAGGCCCTCGCGGTCGGAGAAGTCGAGGGACGCCTGAAGGCGCTCGGCGGTGATGTTGGAGGCGCCGATGTGCCGGACCTTGCCGGCCTTCACCAGCTCGTCCAGCGCGCCGACGATCTCCTCGACCGGCACCTCGGGCTGGTCGAAATGGGTGTAGTAGAGGTCGATGTAATCGGTGCCCAGGCGGCGCAGGGAGGCGTCGGCGGCGGCCTTGAGGTTGGCGGCGGACAGCCCCTGGAACTGCGGATGCTGGCTGACCTTGGTCGCGATGACGACATCGGATCGGTTGCCGCGCGCCGTGACCCACTTGCCGATGATCGTCTCGGATTCGCCGCCCTGGTTGCCCTCGATCCAGGCGGAGTAGGAGTCGGCGGTGTCGATGAAGTTGCCGCCGGCCGCCGTGTAGGCGTCGAGGACGGCGAAGGAGGTCTGCTCGTCGGCGGTCCAGCCGAAGACGTTGCCACCGAGCGAGAGCGGGAAGACCTCGAGGTCGGAAGAGCCGAGTTTACGAAGTGACGTCATACGTCATGCCAACACCGGCGGGGGACGATCGCATCCCGCCCCGCCGGCGCCGAGTTCCCGCGAAGGCGTCCCGCCACGACGCCCGCGAGGCTTCCCGCTGAGGGCGGCCCGTCAGGGGTTGACGCCCTTGTCCCGCAGCCACGCCATCGGGTCGATCCCGGTGGCCTGACCGCCGGGGTGGACCTCCAGGTGCAGGTGCGGTCCGGTGACGTTGCCGGTGGCGCCGACGCGGCCGATGACCTGACCGGTGGAGACCTTCTGGCCGACGGAGACGTTGATCGAGGACTGGTGGCAGAACCACAGCTCGGTGCCGTCGTCCAGGGTGAGGATCGTGCGGTAGCCGTAGGAGCCGGCGTAGCCCGCCTCGGTGATCGTGCCGCTGTGGACGGCCTTGATCAGGGAGCCGGTGGGGGCGGCGAAGTCCAGACCGGTGTGGTAGCCGGAGGACCACATCGAGCCGGCCTGGCCGAACGTCGAGGTGATCGTGTAGGAGGAGGTCGGCAGCGTGTACTGCTTGGCCAGCTCGGCCAGCCGCTTCTCCTCGGCCGCCTTCTTGGCGTCCGCCTCCGCCTTCTCCTTGGCCTCGGCGGCCTTGGCGGCGGCCTCCTTCTCGGCCTTGGCGGCGGCCTCGGCGCTCCGCTTCTCGGCGGCGGCGAGCGCGACGGCGGTGGCCTTGGTCTCGGCCTGGCCCTGCTGCTGCTCGGCCTGGGCCATGATCCGGCTGCGCAGCACCTCGCCCGCGTCCGTGGAGTCCTCGCCCTCGGCGGAGGACACGCCGACGCTGCTCAGCGTCGCGGTGGCCTGCGCCGGCTGGGGGTCCGCGGAGCCGTCGTCGAAGAGGGAGCCGACGGAGGGCAGGTCCGGCATGGAGATGGAGACCGGCGGCTTGCCGGTGTTGGCGCTGGCCATGCCGCCCGCGCCGACCGCGGCGATGACGCCGACGCCGAGGACGGTGGAGCTGCGCGCGAAGCCGCCGCGCTGCTTGGCGACGCGGTGCCGGCCGCGGACCGGGGTGACGGAGTCCTCAGTGGGGTTCCACTCCTCCCAGGGCCCCTCCTCGGCGCGGTAGGCGCCGTACCCGAAGGTCTCGGTCTCGCGCTGTGCCGGTATGGACGGGGCTTCGGGGACAGACCGGTTGGACGCCACGCGGGCGTGCTCCTTTCCTTCCTCCGCCTACCGGGTTAGCTGACGGGTTCGGAGCAGGAAGGTCTCCTACGCGCGTATACCGATCGTGGACTCCCATGAGTTCACGGCGATATCCGCGTGATTCACCCCAAAGTGGTGGTTCCCCGGTTCCCTCGCGGGATTCGGCGCGTGCGCACGGAGCCGTCTCTTGTGACGGCTGGGACGACCGCGCTGCGTTATCGAACGTTAATAGACCTGCCAGTCACTTTCCAAGCTGTTCGACTTGATCATTAACGTTCTCGGCGACGGAGTTATCGCCCAGTAACCCGTCAAACCGGGCGAGTTGACCTAAGGGCCAGAAGCGTTCAGTAGTCACTGGCAGTTTTGATGGTGACTCAGTCGTCACCGCACGGCGGTCGCCCGGTCACCTTGGGTGACGGTCGGCAGGCGGGACGGGAAGCGTGTGCAAAGCACCCCAGGGATGACGTATGCTGGTGACACAACGACGCGGGGTGGAGCAGCTCGGTAGCTCGCTGGGCTCATAACCCAGAGGTCGCAGGTTCAAATCCTGTCCCCGCTACTGAACACTCAGGGCCCGGAATCCATCGGATTCCGGGCCCTGAGTGTTTTCGGCGCGCGACAGCGCCCCCGAAGGGGCACGGCGACCGTGCGCGACCGACCACGACGACCCGGCGGTCACGCACGGAAACCGTCGCCGACCGGTGGCACTCAGCCCGGCAGGTGCGCGTTCGGCGCCTTGGCGAGACCCTCCAGCTCCGGGAGTACGACGACCCGGGCGCCCGCGGCGGTCAGGAGACCCGTGCCGTCGGCGCCGGTGACGAACGTGTCGGGTTCGCGCCAGGCGGTGACCACCCGCCGCACCCCGGCCCGCAGGATCAGCTCGGCGCAGGGAGCCGGCCGGGAGGCGCGGCGGGCGCAGGGCTCCAGGCTGCTGTAGACCGTGGCGCCGGGCAGCCGCGGGTCGGCGGCGTCGGTCTTCGCGAGCGCCGCCTCCTCCGCGTGGGCCACCGGGTCGGTGCCCTCACGCGAGTGGGCACGGGCCAGCTCCGTGCCGTCGGCGGCGACCACCACCGCGCCGACGCTGAACGCCGTCTCCGAGGGCGGACACAGGGCCGCGAGTTCACAGGCGGCACGCAGCCAGTGGCGGTCGGCCGCGGTGGGGACCGGGCCGGTGCCGGGGGCGGTGGGTGCGTAGCGCATGAGGACGACGTCCTCGATCCGGCGGGTGTCGAGCAGGCGCAGGCGCCCGCCCTGGTAGCCGCCGGTCCCGAACAGCCGCGGGGCCGCCGGGTCCCCGACGAACAGCGGGGCGAGGACCAGCTGGAGTTCGTCGGCCAGGCCCTGCTGGAGGAGCTGGGTGTGGACCGTGCCGCCGCCCTCGACCATCAGGCGCCCGACTCCGCGCACGTCGTGCAGATGCTCCAGCAGTGCCCGCCAGTCCAGGGCGCGGCCGAGCGGGACGACGTCCGCGGTGCGGCCGAGGAGACGGGCGGCCCGTTCCGCGCCCTCGTCGGTGGTGTAGACGAGCTTCTCGCCGCCGGTGTGCCAGAAGTTGGCGTCCGGGTCGAGGTCGCCGGAGCCGGTGACGGTGACCTTCAGCGGGTACTCCGGCCGGCCCGTCGCGCCGCGGGCCGCGCGCCGCCGGGCGGAGTTGACCAGCAGGCGGGGGTTGTCGGCGCGGATCGTGCCGGCGCCGACGAGGATGGCGTCGACGGAGGCCCGTACCTCGTCGACCCGGTCGAAGTCGGCCGGGCTGGACAGCAGGAGCCGTTCGGGGCCGGTGTCGTCCAGGTAGCCGTCGAGGGAGACGGCGGCGGACAGCAGCACGTACGGCAGGGGCATCGACGCCCTCTCTTCCGGAGGCGGACGGTGGACAGACGGACCGCTTGGTTCAAGTTTGAAACAAACCTACACTGGCGGCATGACGACCCGCTGGCTCAGCCCCGAGGAGCAGCGCGCCTGGCGCGCCTACATCGCCGCCTCCCGCCTCCTGGAGGACGCGATCGACCGGCAGCTCCAGCAGGAGGGCGGCATGCCGCACCTGTTCTACTCGGTGCTGGCCAACCTCTCCGACGCACCCGGCCGGCGACTGCGCATGACCGATCTCGCCGAGACGCTGAAGATCACCCGCAGCCGGCTGACGTACGCGGTGACCCGGCTGGAACGGGACGGCCTGGTGCGCCGGGAGAACTGCGACCAGGACAAGCGCGGCTCGGTCGCGGTGCTGACCGACGAGGGGACGGCCGTACTGGAGCGTACGGCACCCGGGCACGTCGAGACGGTCCGCGCCCTGCTGTTCGACCGGATCACCCCGGAACAGGTGGGGCAGCTGGCGGAGATCTGCACGGGGATCGCGCGCGGCCTCCAGGGCGACGACGACGCCCGCTCCGGCGCCGACGGTGTCCCCTGGCTGCGCCGTTCGCCCTGCCCGTCGACGCCGCCCGCGGGCTCCTGAGCCACACCCCGGAGCGATTGCTTCAACTTTTAAGTATGGGGTAGGGTCCACGCGAAAACACTGCTTCAAATATGAAGCAGCTTCCTGGGAGGGACCCGCATGCCCGACATCCCCGCCGCCACCCCGCGCGCTCGCGTCCGGGTACCGCTGCGCTTCGCCGACGGCTACCGGGCCGACGCGGAACTCGTCACCTTCCACGGCCTCTCCGACGGCCAGGAGCACGTCGCGGTCGTCCTCGGCGACCCCGGCCCGGTCCCGCTGGTGCGCCTGCACTCCGAGTGCCTGACCGGTGACGTCTTCGGCTCGGCCCGCTGCGACTGCGGCCCGCAGCTGCGCGAGGCGGTCGAACGCATCGCCGACCGCGGCGGCGTCCTGCTCTACCTCCGGCAGGAAGGCCGGGGCATCGGCCTCTACAACAAGCTCGACGCGTACGCCCTCCAGGACGAGGGCCTCGACACCTACGCCGCGAACGCCGCCCTCGGCCTCCCCGAGGACGCCCGCGACTACACGGCCGCCGCGCAGATGCTCGGCGCCCTCGGCATCACGGAGCTGGACCTGCTGTCCAACAACCCCGACAAGGCGGGGCAGTTGGGCGCGCTGGGAATCGCCGTACGGGACCGGGTGCCGACCGGCGTCTTCACCACGGCCCACAACGTGCGCTACCTGCGCGCCAAGGTGCTCCAGACCCAGCACACGCTGCCGCTGGCCGAACTGCCGGAGCTGGCCGAACTGCCAGAACTGCCGAAGCTGACGGAACTGACGGAACTGACGGCGGGCTGACACGGCAGGAGGGCCGGGAGGGCTCAGCCCTGGCGCCGTGCCGGGAGCCGGAGCGCCGAGAGGACGCCGAGGGCGAGCAGCGCCGCCGCCACGGCGTAGGTGAGCCGGAAACCGGCCGGGCCCGGACCCGCCGCGCCGAGCACCACCGACAGCAGGGCCGTACCGACCGACGCGGCGAGCTGGGCGTTGATGCTCAGCGCGGTGCTCGCCCCGGGCAGCCGGTCGGCGGGCAGATCGCGGGTCGCGGTGGTCATCGTCGGCATCAGCGTCATCCCGGCGCCGACGCCCATCACCATGCCCGCGACGACGATCCGCCAGGACGCGACCCCCGCCACCCCTGTCTGCCAGGCCAGCAGACCCATGCCCAGGGCGCCCACCGCGCACCCCGCCGCGATCATCCGGCGCGGTGCGACCCGGTCGATGCGCCGTGCCGCGATCTGCATCGTCGTACCGACCACGAGCCCCACCGGCGCCCCGAGCAGCCCCGCCGCCGTCGCGCCCAGACCCCGCTCCTGCTGCCAGTACAGCGGCCCGAGCAGCATCGATCCGAAGTAGCCGCAGGTGAACGGGGCGAGCGTGCCGACTCCGGCGGCGAAGGTACGGTCCCGCAGCAGCCGCAGGTCCAGCAGCGGCGCGCGGACGGCGAGCGCCCGCCGCACGAAGGCCGCCACGAGCACGGCACCCGCGAGCACCGGCACCAGCGCGCCGGGGGCCGTGAAGTCGCCGCGCTCGCCGCCGCGGGCCAGGCCGAACAGGAGCAGGGCCAGGCCGGGCGAGAGCATCAGCAGACCCGGCACGTCCAGCCGGGGCCGGTCGGCGCCGCGGGCGTCGGGGGTGTCCGTCGGCAGCAGGCGGGCCGCGAGGAACAGCGCCAGGGCGCCCACGGGCAGGTTGATCAGGAAAATCCAGTGCCAGGAGGCGGCGTCGACCAGCCAGCCACCGAGCACCGGGCCGGCGACCGGGCCGACCAGGATGGGCAGCCCCAGCAGGGCCATCGCCCGGCCGAGCCGGGCCCGGTCCGCGACCCGCATGCCCATCGCCATACCGACCGGCTGCAACAGCCCGCCGCCCAGCCCCTGCACGGCCCGGAAGGCGATCAGGCTGCCCGCGTCCCAGGCGCAGGCGGCGAGCAGGGAGCCCAGGGTGAACAGGGCGAGCGCGAGCACATAGGTGCGCTTGGCGCCGATCCGGCCCATCGCCCAGGCGGCGGCCGGGATGACCGCGGCGAGCGCGAGCGTGTAGGCGGTCGCGGTCCACTGGATGGTCTCCAGCGGGGCGCCGAAGGACTGCGAGAGGTGGCGCAGCGCGACGTTGACGATCGTCATGTCGAGCACGGACATGATCGTTCCGAGCACCACGACGGTGACGACGCGGTGGAGAGCGGTCGAGGGGGCGGGCCCCGCGTCGCCGGCCGGCGGAGCCGACGCGGTACCGGGCGGCCGGAGGGTGCTCATCGCCCGCCCTCAGCCCGCGTAGGGACGCTCGGCGCGCGCGGTCCGCAGCGCCCGTCCCCACCAGGTGAGCTGGCCGAGCATGCCCTTGGCGGCGCCGGCGCACACCTCGGCGTCCCGCGGGACGCCGTCCTCGCCGAGACCGGACCAGGGACCGTGCAGGCTGACCGAGTCGCGCACGGTCACGGCGTGCAGTTCGGCGAGGACCAGCCGGAGCTGCTCGACCGCGCGCAGACCGCCGCCGAGACCGCCGTAGGACACGAATCCGACCGGCTTGGCCTGCCACTCGCGCAGGTGCCAGTCGAGGAGGTTCTTCAGGGCCGCCGGGAAGCTGTGGTTGTACTCGGGCGTGACGACCACGAACGCGTCGGCGGCGGCGAGTCGCGGTGAGACGTCCCGCAGCGCGGCGGCGGCCCCGGGGCTCGGCGTGCCGCCCCAGCCGGGCAGCACCAGCGGCAGGTCCACCTCGGCGAGGTCGATGACGTCGAACAGTAGGCCCGGGTCGGTCTCCGCGGCGGTGGCGAGGAACCAGTCGGTGACGGCCCGGCCCCGGCGCCCCTCGCGCACACTGCCGACGATGACGGCGACGCGGAGCGGAAGGTCCTCGGCGGTACGGGCACCGGTGACGGGATCGGTAACGGACATGGCTGTCCCCCTCGTTGACGGAACGTCTGGCGGATCGCTTCGGTGGATCTCCGGTGGATCGCTTCGGACGCGGTCGTGGGCGATCCGTGAGCGGGCGGCCCCCGTCGCCGGCGGTCGCTCACCACAAACTACAACGCTCGTTGTAAAAATTACAACGGGCGTTGTAGTTCGGTTAGGGTTGCCCGGTCGGCAAGGAGGCAGACGTGGGCGAGACGAACGAGTCCCGGGTGGAGCGCGCGCGGCGCGAGGTGTCACCGCGCAAGCTGCAGAAGCAGATGGCCATCGCGAGCGCGGTGTGCACGGTCTTCGGCCGCGAGGGCTACGCGCGCGCTTCGGTCGACGCGCTCGCCGCCGCGGCCGGCGTCTCCACGCGCACGCTCTACAACCACTTCCCCGGCGGCAAGGCGCAGCTCTTCCAGACGGTCGTGACCTGGACGTCGAGCGAGGTCCGGGACGCCCAACTGGCCCGTCTGCGCGCCGTCCTGGATCCGGAGCGCCCGCCCCACCCGGACGACCTCGAACGCGACCTGGTCTCCTTGGCCCGCGCCTTCACCGGGCTCATGACCGACTACGCGAACCACTTCGCCCTGGTCCGCCACATCCACGCGGAGGCCGACCACGTACCGCCCGAGGTGCTCAGGGCCTGGCTCGAGGCCGGCCCGGGACCGGTCGGCCGGGCCCTCACCCAGGCGATGACCCAGCTCGAGGACGCCGGTCTGCTGAACCTCCACGGCGACCCGGCGCTGGCCGCGAGCCACTTCTCGGCCCTGACCGCGCACCAGATCGTCCAGACCACCCATTACGGCGTCATGCCCCTGCCGGCAGATCAGACGGACCGCCTGATCACCGGTGCGGTGGCCGCGTTCCTCCGGGCCTACGGCGCCCGGTGACGGGCATCGCGCCGGCGGACTGATCCCGGCCGGCTCCGAGCCGCACCTGCGGCTCGGGGGGTCGGTCTCCTTCGCCGAGGAGGCCCTCCACCACGCGCCGCGCCTTTCCGGCCGCGTCCGGGTCACCGAGCCGCATGGCGGTGTTGGCCGCGTTGAGGACGGCGTCGACCTGGAAGGCCGCCAACTCCGCGTCCCGCCCGGCGTTACCGTTCGGCGCCCGGGCCCGGCGGCGGGTCGCCCGGCGCGTCCTCTTCGGAGCGGCCGGCGGCGCCTTCCACGGAGCCCGGCTGCGTGGCGAGGTCGTTCCCGGAGGCGGCGACTGGGCCCTCTTCGGCCCGGCCGGCACCATGCGCCTGGACGTACGGCTGACCCTGCGCACCCACGACGACGCCCTGATCCGCATGACGTACACCGGCCGCCGCACCGCCCCGGGGGATCCTGCCGCCACGACCGAGTCCTACTTCCGCACCACCCCGCTCTTCGAGACCGGCGCCGGGCCCTACACCTGGCTCAACGACATCGTCTGCGTCGGTTCGGGCTACCTCGTGGACGGCGGGGTGGCCTACCGGGTGGCGCAGGTGCTGTGACCCCTGACGGCCGCCACCACTCCATCCGCAGTACTCTGCCCGCAGTGACGAACGATCCCTGCCACCCCCGGAGTCGCGGCCCATGGTGAGACGGAACGACCAGCGGCGGGCGGCACTCGTCGACGCCGCGATCGAGGTGCTGGCCCGGGAGGGCGCGCGGGGCCTGACCTTCCGGGCGGTGGACGCCGAGGCCGCCGTACCCACCGGAACGGCGTCCAACTACTTCACCAGCCGCGACGACCTGCTCACCCAGGCCGGCGCCCGTGTCTACGAGCGGCTGCGGCCCGACGAGGCGGTCGTCGAACGCCAGCGCACGGCCGCCCGGGACCGGGACACGTACGCCCAGCTGATGCGCGAACTCGTCGGCCGCGTCGCCGCCTTCCGCACCGGTTACCTCGCCCTCCTGGAACTCCGCCTGGAGGCCACCCGCCGTCCGGACCTGCGTACGGTCCTCACCGAACGCGTCCGTGCCGACCTCGCCGCCAACGTCGCGTACCACGAGTCCACGGGCCTGCCCGGCGACGCCACCGCGGTCAAACTCCTCTATCTCGCGCTGAACTGGCTGATCGTCGAACAGCTCACCCTCCCGGAGGCCCTCACGGAGCGGGAACGGGACGCCCTGGTGACGGCGGCGGTGGAACGGATCGTCGGGGGCAGCTGAACAGACTCGCGCGTGGCGAGCCTCCGCCGGCCGGGCGAACCCGGCGGCCGCCGATCCCTGGAACGCCGCAGGGCCGGACGGCACCGCCATGGCGGCGGGCGGACGGTGCCGGGGCGATGGGGATCTGCGGACGGTGGGGCCGAGGACGGCGCTCCGGCGCCACCCTGGTCCTGCGCCCGACAGGTTCTCGGTCTGCCGCAGGCTACGCCCGGCCGGGACCGGCGGCCCGAGGCGCGGGTACCGGGCCGCTTTCCCGCAGGACCAGCACACAGGGGGCACCCCGGCCGGGCAGCCCCACCATCTCCCCGCAGTTGCGCCAGCCCCAGGACTCGAAGGCGGCCTGCCCCTCACGGTCCGCCCGATGGAGCAGGGCGACGCCGAGTGCGGTGTGCCCGTCGGCCAGCAGCCGCTGTTGCAGACGGCGGCCGATGTCGCGGTGCTGGTCGTGGTGATGCGCCACGACCAGGGTGAGGAGCAGGAACCGGGCACAGCCGGTGAGCCTCTGGACGCTCTCCTGCAATCCACGCTCGGAGCGGGTATCGGGGCCCACCGGGAATCCGAAGGCGCACCCCACCAGCACCGTCGTTTCGGCGACCAGCAGCGTGAAGCCGGGCCGTCGGGCGCTCACGGCGAGCCGCCCCAGGAATGCGCCCCGTTCCCCGTACGGGTCCGCCGACAGACCCGCGACGGGCTCCGCGGCCAGGTCGGCGATGTCCTCGCCCATGCTCTCCGCCTGCCAGCGGCTCAGGCGGCGGAGCCGGATTCCGTCCTTGACGACCGGCGCACAGACGCGGGCGCCGCCGCCCGGCTGTCCGTCGGCCGACGCAGACGCACCCGGCAAGGCACCGAGTGAGAGGGCGGAACCGGTGACGGCGAGGAGCCGGGTGATCTGCGCGCACGCATGGTGCAGCCGCAGGGAAGCGTGCACCCGGTCTGCGCGCCGCGACGCCGTCAGGAAGACGTCCAGGCCCTTGGAGTCGCAGGATCCGACCGTGGCGAGATCGACGTCGATGACCCTCACACCGTCGCGCAGGCACTGCTCCAGCGCGGTCCGCAGCAGGGGAGCCGTGGCCGGCCCGATCGCGCCGACGAGCGTGACGAGGGCCCGCTCCCCCCGGTCACGCCGGTGAATGTCCAGCCGCTGCACGACCATCACGTCACCCCGCGGCAGGACAGCGCAAGGACCCGGAGGAAACCCGAAGTTGCTGTGATCGCGGCGAGCATGATGCCGACCCGTCTCCGCACCGTCCGCTCAGGCGGCCCGGGGTTCGTCTCTCGCCGAGGACGATCCGGCAGGACAGCCGGAGTGCGTGATGCCCTCGGTACCTTCACCGTACGTCGCCGGCCACCCCGAACGCGGCGCCGGACGCCCGCACCCGAACCGGACGCACCACCGGCCCCACCGGCCCGCGCCCGGACACGTTCCGCGGGCCATGTGCACATCCGCTCACGCAGGTGCCCGAAACGAGGCAGCGTCCGAGCCGACCGAAGTCGGCCCGGACGCTGCGTAGCAGGTCAGGGGGTGTGTCGCCCGCCTGCCGTCCGTAGGCCCTGTGGGACTCGAACCCACAACCAATGGATTAAAAGTCCACTGCTCTGCCAATTGAGCTAAGGGCCCAGGCGATGTTGCCTGTCCGAGCATAGCGGGACGAGGCCGTGTCGCCGATCGGGTATCGGCGTCGCGGCCACGTCGGAGTCGGCCGGAGCGGGGGGATGGTCACTTTTCTGCCGGTACCGGCGTGGCCGTGGGGGTGCGGCTGAGGAACCAGTGACGGGCCGAGGCCAGCCACCAGGTGGTGGCGAAGCCCAGGACGACCAGCACGGCGACCGGGGCGTAGTTGAAGGTCTTCCAGGTGATCGGGGAGACCTGGGGGAGCATGAAGAGGATCGTGATCACCACCACCCAGGTCACCGAGACGACCCCGATCGCGCCCGACCAGCGGCCCAGGTGCCAGGGGCCCGGTTCGAAGTCGGCGCCCCTGCGGACGCGGAGGAAGGTCGGGATGACGTACGCGATGTAGAGGCCGATGACCGCGATCGACGTCACCGCCGCGTAGGCCGTCGTGTTGATCAGATACGGCAGGCCGAGGACCAGCGCGCCGAGCGCGGCCAGCCAGACCGCCGCCACGGGGGTACGGGTGCGCGGGCTGACCGTGTGCCAGACGCGGGAGAAGGGCAGCGCGCCGTCCCGTGAAAAGGCGTAGATCATGCGGCTGTTGGCGGTCACCGAGGCCATGCCGCAGAAGAGCTGAGCACCTATCACGACCAGCAACAGCAACTTTCCGGTCGTCGCTCCCAGCGCGTCCAGGAGGATCTGGGCGGGAGGCGCGCCGGTCGGGGAGGCCAGTTCCTTGTCGTACGACTGGATCGCGAAGGTGAAGCCGAGGAGGAGGACGAAGCCCGCGATCCAGGACGTCCAGATCGAGCGGACGATGCCCTTCGGGCCCGCCGTGGCCGCGTCGTGGGTCTCCTCGGTCATGTGGGCGGAGGCGTCGTAGCCGGTGAAGGTGTACTGGGCCATGAGGAGGCCGAGGAGAACGACGTACGGGCCGCTGCCCCAGCCCGTCTCGTTGACGAAGTGCGTGAAGACGAAGGACGCCGACTGGTGGTGGTCGGGGACCAGTGCCAGCGCGCCGACGATCACCGCCACGCCGAGGACGTGCCACCACACGCTCACGCTGTTCAGGAACGCGACGATCCGGACGCCGAAGGTGTTCAGCAGACCGTGCAGCAGGAGGATCGCGGCGAAGAGCAGGACGGTGCGGCCCGGGGTCACCTGGAAATCGAACTGGAGGTTCAGATAGGCGCCCAGGAAGGAGGCCGCGCCGAAGTCGATGCCCGCGGTCACCGCGACCTGGCCGAGCACGTTGAACCAGCCCGTGAACCATGCCCAGGCCGCCGCCGAACGCGGGGGCGCCAGCCGGTGGGCCCAGAAGTACAGGCCGGCCGAGGTCGGGTACGCAGAGCAGATTTCGGCCATCGACAGGCCGACGAACAGCGTCATGAGGCCCACCGCCACCCAGCCCCAGGTGATCACCGCGGGGCCGCCGGTGGTCATGCCGAAGAGATAGAGGGTCAGGCAGCCGGAGAGCACCGAGATGATCGTGAAGGACACGGCGTAGTTGGAGAACGCCGACATACGGCGGGCGAGGACCTGCGTGTAGCCGAGTTGGGCCAGCCGTTCCTCGTCCGACGGACCGGGCGCTTCCCGCTGTCCGCTCGCTCGCGTGTCATCTGTCATGCCCCCAGCAATTCCCTCACCGGGGGCGTGACATGCGTCACTCAGAGACTCGATGTGGCCAAAAATTGCCCTCGGCCCGCTCCCCCGGAATGCCGGAAGGGCCCGTACGACCGGAGTCGTACGGGCCCTTCTCAGCTCAGCAGGCGTCAGCCGTTGCGCTTCCAGCGCGGCTTGTCGTCGCGGCGGCCGAAGGAGCCGGTGCCACGGTGGTCGTCACGACGGCCGTTGGGGCGCTCGTGGCCGCCGGTGCGGAAGCCGGGACGGTCGTCGCGGCGGTCGCGGTTGAAGGGACGGTCGCTGCCCCGGTGCCCGCCACGCTCGTCACGGCGGAAGCCACCGCGCTCCTCGCGGCGGAAGCCGCCACGGTCGTCACGGCGGTCGTCACGGCGCTCGTCACGACGCTCGAAGGTACGGCCACCGCGGTCGTCACGACGGTCGCGGTCGAAGGGACGGCGCTCGCCACGGTCGTCACGACGCTCGAAGGTACGGCCACCACGGTCGTCACGGCGGTCGTCACGACGCTCGAAGGTACGGCCACCGCGGTCGTCACGACGGTCGAACCCGCGGTCACGGTCACGGTCGAACGGACGGCGGTCACCACGGTCGTCACGACGCTCGAAGGTACGGCCACCACGGTCGTCGCGGCGCTCGGAACCGCGGTCGCGGTCGAAGGGACGGCGCTCGCCACGGTCGTCACGACGCTCGAAGGTACGGCCACCACGGTCGTCACGGCGCTCGAAGCCGCGCCGCTCGCGACGCTCGTACGGGGCCGCAGCCGCCGGACGCTCCTCGCGCTCGGGCGCGCGCTCCGCCGGCTCCTCGGCCACGGCCAGCTCCTCCGCGGCCGTCACCTGGGCCTCGGCCACCGCGGCCTCCGGGTCCTCGCCACGCTCGCGGGCGACGCGGGCCACCAGCCGGTCGGCCTCCTCGCGCAGCTCGGTCGCGCGGCGCTGGGCGCGCTCCAGCTCCTTGGTGAGCTGGGCGACCTCGCGCTCGGCCTGCTGGGCGGCGTTGGCGGCGGACTCGGACTGGACCTCGGTCATGGAGCGGGCGCCGGTGATCTCGGCGACCTCCGGGTCGAAGGCGCCGGCGCCCTGGATGATGTGGCGGGCCGCGTCGACGCCGGCGTCCTCCATGAGGCGGAAGATCTGGCGCCGCTGGTGCGGCAGCGACAGGGAGACGACCGTGCCGGTGCGGCCCGCGCGGGCGGTACGGCCGGCGCGGTGCAGGTAGTCCTTGTGGTCGCCGGCCGGGTCCACGTTCAGGACCAGGTCGATGCCGTCGACGTGGATACCGCGCGCGGCGACGTCGGTGGCGACCAGGACGTTGACGTAGCCGTCCTTGAAGTCGGCCAGCGTGCGGGTACGGGCGCCCTGGGTCATACCGCCGTGCAGCGCGTCGGCCTTCACGCCGGCCTCGCACAGCTGCTCGGCGACGCGGTCGGCGCCCAGCTGGGTGCGGACGAAGATGATCGTGCGGCCCTTGCGGGAGGCGATCGCGGCGGTGACCGGCGCCTTGTCCTTGGGCTTCACGATGAGGATGTGGTGCGACATGGTCGTCACCGCGCCCTGGGCCGCGTCCACCTCGTGCAGGACGGGCTTGGTCAGGTAGCGGTCGACGAGGGTCTTGATCTCGTTCTCCATCGTGGCGGAGAAGAGCATGCGCTGGCCGCCGGCCGGGACCTGGTCGAGCAGCTCGGTGACCTCGGGCAGGAAGCCCAGGTCGGACATCTGGTCGGCCTCGTCCAGGACGGTGATCTGGACGTCCTCGAGCGAGCAGGCGCCGCGGTTGATGATGTCGCGCAGGCGGCCCGGGGTGGCGACGAGGATGTCGACGCCGCGCTCCAGGGCGTAGATCTGGTTGCCCATGGAGGTGCCGCCGCAGACGACCTTCATCTTCAGGCCGACGACGTCGCCGTACGGCTGGAGGGCGTCCGCGACCTGCATGGCCAGCTCACGGGTCGGGGTGAGGATGACGGCACGGGGCCGCTTCTTCTCGGTGCGGCCGCCGGCCAGCTGGGCCAGGGTCGGCAGACCGAAGGAGAGGGTCTTGCCGGAGCCGGTGCGGCCACGGCCGAGGATGTCCTTGCCGACCAGGGCGTCCGGGATGGTCGCGGCCTGGATCGGGAAGGGGGTCGTCACGCCGTTCTGTGCGAGCTTGCGCACAACGCCCTCGGGGAGTCCGAGGTCGGCGAAGGTGGTCTGGGGGGTGGTGTCAGCGGCCTCGGGGGCCTCGGCGACCTCGGTCGTCACGTCTACGAGCTCGTTCTCGTTCTCGGACACGACGATCTGATCAGTACTGGACACGGACATGCGAATGCGAAACCTTCCGGAGTCTCTTCGGCACGCGCCCGTCAACTCCGTGATTCGCTCACGACCGCCTCAATGCGGTCCGCCACGGCAAAGGAGAGTACGCGCCACACGGCGCGCTCTGTGATGGCGCCGGGCAAATGGGATCAAACGATCTACCACCATACGCACCTACCCCCCACAAAGGCAAACCGAGCACCATAGGCCCAGCTCAGCGACCACCTCGTCGCCGTACCGGCGCCCCAGCCGCGACCGCGCGGTCCCGCCGCGCCTTCCGCGCTCCGGGAACTCACACCGCCACGCCCGCCGCGGGCGCCGGCTCCCGCTGGACCAGCTGCGGTCCCGTCTCCTCGTGCGCCGACGAGGACGGCTCGGCCGACGGCGGCTCCGAGACGGGCGGCGGCGGGGTGGAGGCCGGCGGCTCGGGCGGGGCGGAGCTGGCCGGGGGCGTCGGCTGCGCCTTGGTCGGCGCCGGGTCCCCGGGCTGGTCGGTCATCCCCGGATCACCCGGTTTCCCCGGCTTTCCCGGCTTCGCCGGTGCCCCCGACGCGCTGCCCGTGCCGGACGGGGTGGCCGACGCCGAGGCGGACTCCCCGGGTTTGCTCTTGCCGCCGTGGCCGTGTTTCCCGTCACTGCCCGCGCGTTCCTCGACGAGGCCGCCCGCGCCGTCCACCGGGCCTCCGTCGGGGGCCTCACCGCCGTGCTGCCCCGCCGAGTGGGCGGGGCGGGCCCGGCCCGCGTCGTCGCCCACGTTCACACAGCCGGCGGCGGTCGTGACGGCCAGGACCGTGACGGCGAGACGGACGGGTACGTACAAGGGGCGCACGGCGGCCACCTCCGGGGGCAAGGAAAGAGTCAACCTCCCCAACTCCCGCCGCCCGCAAGAGGACACGCGCCCCGCGCGCATCGACGCTCGGCCGTACGCGCCGCCACCTCAGCCGTACGCGCCACGACGCTCAGCTGTACACACCGACACGCTCAGCCGTACGCGCCGCCCCACCTGTGCCGTACGCGCCGCCACCCCGGCTCTGCGCACCACCACCCTCAGCCGTACGCGCCGCCGCCCTCAGCCGTAGCCGAGGGCGTGCAGCCGGGCGTCGTCGATGCCGAAGTGGTGGGCGATCTCGTGGACCACGGTCACCTCGGTCTCCGCGACGACGTCCTCCCGGCTCTCGCACATCCTGAGCGTCGGCCCGCGGTAAATGGTGATCCGGTCCGGCAGGACACCCGCGTACCACTCGCCCCGGTCGGTCAGCGGTGTCCCCTCGTAGAGGCCGAGCAGCTCGGGGTCGTCGGCGGGCGGTTCGTCCTCGACGAACACCGCGACGTTGTCCATCAGCCCTGTCAGCTCCGGCGGAATCCGGTCGAGCGCCTCGGCGACCAGTTCCTCGAACTCCTCGCGCGTCATCTCCAGCACATGGTCATTGTCCGGTACGGACGGCCCGGTGCGAGAGTGCCGAACCGTCGCATATCCGCGCCGCGGCGTGGGCATACGGGTCCAATGGCCCGCGTCCCCGTCGCAGCCCTGCGCAGCATGCTGAACCGGACCTCGAACCGAACACGATCCCCCCGCACCCGCAACCGCCCGCTCCCCCGTCTCGAACCCGCCACCCGTCCGCGCCCCTGGCTGCGTGGGCTCGGGCTCGCGGCGGTCGTCCTCGTCGGCGCCTGGCTGGGCCTGCTGATCGTCGGCGACGTCCGGGCCCCGGTCGGCCCGATGGACACGACGATGGCGCTGCGCCCCTCCGTCACCGGTGGCACGAAGATCAACGTCTCTCCGCTGGGCGCGCTCAGCCTGGACAGTCACGTGGCCCCGGTCCGGCTGGACGTGAACGTCGACCAACTGGACCCGGAGCGCTCCCAGGCCCTGGTCGACCACCCCGAGCGGCTTTCGGGGCTCCAGGACGAGGTCGCCCGGGACGTCGAACACGGCACGCTGGACCTGGCCGTACGGTCCGGCGTGGCCGTGGTCTCCGGGGCCACGGCCCTCGGCCTCGCCGTCTACCGCCGGCCGCGCCGGGCCCTGGCCGCCGGCGGGCTGGCCCTGGCCCTGCTGGCCGCCTGCGGCGCGTCGGCGTACGCGACCTGGAACCCGAAGTCGGTCCTGGAACCGAGATTCTCGGGCCTGCTCAGCTCGGCGCCGTCCGTGGTGGGCAACGCACGCAGCATCGTCACCGAATTCGACGTCTACCAGAAAGAGTTGGCGCGCCTGGTGACGAACGTGACGAAGCTCTACGACGTCACGTCCACCCTCCCGGCCTACCGGCCGGATCCCTCGACCATCCGGGTGCTGCACGTGTCGGACATCCACCTCAACCCGGCGGGCTGGAAGATCATCGGCTCGCTGGTGGAGCAGTACCAGGTGAACGTGATCGTCGACTCCGGGGACACCATGGACCACGGCGCGGCGGCGGAGAACGGCTTCCTGGACCCGGTCCGGGACCTGGGCGTGCCGTATGTGTGGGTGCGCGGCAACCACGACTCCAGGGCCACCCAGCACTATCTGCAGCGGATGAAGAACGTCCGCGTCCTGGACGACGGCCGCGCGGAGACGGTGGCGGGCCTGCGGTTCGCGGGCATCGGTGATCCGCAGTTCACCCCCGACCGCTCGGTGGTGCCCGGGAGTGAGGCGTCCGAGGAACTGGCGGGCGCCCGGCTGGCCAGTGCCCTGCGCGACCAGCAGGCGGCCGGCGCCCCGGTGGACGTGGCGGTCGCGCACGAGCCGTCCGCCGCCCGGGAGACGGACGGCGAGGTGCCGCTGGTGCTCTGCGGGCATCTGCACCACGAGGGGACGGAGATGCTGCCGTACGGCACACGGCTGCGCATGGAGGGCTCGACCGGCGGCAGCGGGCTGCGTGCCGTGGAACACAAGTACCCCGCCCCGATCGAGGCGTCGATCCTCTACTTCGACCGGGACAGCCGCAGGTTGCAGGCATGGGACGCGATCAAACTGGGGGGACTTGGTCTGACGACGGCCGAGGTCAGCCGCCATCTGGCGGACGAGAACCGGCCCGGTGCCACCGGTGCCACGCGCGCGCCCTCCCCCTCCTCTCCCGCCCCCTCCTCCGGCGCTGCGACGACCTCGCCGTAAACCGTTTTGGCGATACCCCCCGCCATCCCATATGCTTCTCACGTCCCCGACGCGCTGAGAAGCGCCCAGGCGGGCCGATAGCCCTCATCGTCTAGCGGCCTAGGACGCCGCCCTTTCAAGGCGGTAGCACGGGTTCGAATCCCGTTGGGGGCACGCAAGATCGTGTGCGACACTGTTGCACACAAGCTTGGTCCTGTGGAGCAGTTTGGAGTGCTCGCCACCCTGTCAAGGTGGAGGCCGCGGGTTCAAATCCCGTCAGGACCGCTGGTGTTTCACGTGAAACACCGTGGCTGGGTAGCTCAGTTGGTACGAGCGTCCGCCTGAAAAGCGGAAGGTCGCCGGTTCGACCCCGGCCCCAGCCACAGCCGCCCTGAACAGGGCCTGAGCCCCTCTCCAACATCACTGGAGAGGGGCTCTTTCGTACCCTTCCAGCCCACCGGTACGCCGACGGAGCAGACCATGGCGAAGGCCCTACCGAGCATCGATCCGGCACTGCCGCTCGATCGGCACCCCGAACAGGTCTGGTACACGTCCTACGGCTCCAACACGCACCTGGATCGGCTCGCCGCCTACATCAAGGGCGGGCGACCACCCGGCGCGGCCAGGGAGTACCCGGGATGCCGCGACCCCGCCATGCCGGCCCGGTCGATCCCGGTGGAGCTGACCGGCGCCATGTACTTCGCCACGGAGTCACCCGTGTGGGGCGGGGGGCGGGCCTTCTACGACCCACAGCCGAGCGGCCGGGTACTTGCCAGAGCGCACTTGGTGACGAGCGGCCAGTTCACCGACATCGCGGCACAGGAGATGTACCGGACGCCGGAGCAGGATCTGGACCTGGACCTGGAGGAGGTCCTCACCCGGCGGCGCGCCGTGCTCGGCGAAGGGCGCTACGAAACGCTCGTGTGCGCCGGTCAGGTGGAGGGCCTGCCCGTGCTGACCTTCACGGCGCCGTGGGGGATGAACGACGTGCGGTGGGTTCCCCCCTCCGCCGCCTACGTCCGGTACCTGGCCGCGGGCCTGCTGGCCACCGGCGCATGGGACACGGAGGCGGTCGCTTCGTACGTCGCGGCCTGCCCCGGCGCGACCGGCCACTGGTCGGCGGAGGACGTCTCCGTTCTCCTCGGCACCGGCCCGGATCAGCACTGACTCGTACGACCGGGCCACGCCCGACCCGACCGGCTCCACGACGACAGGTCACCGCGGGGTTCCGTGCCGCCTTGGCACCACGCCCGGCCGGCGCTACGTTCAGGCTGATCGCGCGTGCGCCGGGGGGCGGGGGAGACATGAGCCGGGACGAGGGCAGAGCCGTTCGGGACACCGAGCTGGAGAAGGACCGGGCGCGTTACGGGCTGCTCGCGGTCGTCGTCAGCAATCTCGCGATCGCCGGGGTCGCGATCTTCGGCGTGTGGCAGCTCGACGGGGACAAGGCGGTGATCGTCGGCATCCTCACCGCCGCGTTCACCGCCGTCAGCAGCACGACGACCGCCTACCTGGGCATCAAGGCCGTCTCCAACACCGCGAGGGCGATCGCCCTCGGGGAGGGTCCGGTCCGCAGGCACCCCGAAGCCGCCCCGCCGGCCCCGCCCGCCCAGCGCACCCCCTAGTCCCGCTGGTCCCGGGACGCGTGGGCCGGTCGGGTCGGCCGGCCGCCCGGATGGCGCTCGCGCCAGATCAGGAAGACCGCGCAGGAGACGACCGCCCAACCCGCCAGGACCAGGAAGGGGAAAGCGTGCTGGTGGCCCCGGAAGTACACCGCGGTGTGCTGGGCGTTCACCGAGGCGCCGGGCGGCAGCCAGCGCCCGATCGTGCCGAGCGGGGACGGCAGCAGCGGCCAGGAGACGGCACCGCCGGACGAGGGATTGCCCAGCAGCACCATCAGCCCCCACGTCGGCAGCATGGCCCAGCGTCCGACGAGGGTGTTGAACATCGTGAACACCATGCCGGACGTGAACATCGTCAGGGCGAGGATGAACCACGACTCGGCGAACGGCAGCCTCAGCGCGCCCAGCCACCAGTCCACCACGGCGGCGATCGTGAACCCGCCGAGCAGGGCGTAGGCGACGATGAAGACGATGCGCTCCAGCGGGTTCAGCTCCTTGGCGTGCACGCTGAGCTGAATGGCTCCGATGAATCCCATGATCACGGCGGCGAGCGAGATGTAGAAGATCGCGAGCCCTCTCGGGTCGCCCCGCTGCAACGGATTCAGGTCGTGGACCACCACGGAGGTACCCGTGGCCCTGCTCACCTTCACCGCCGATTCCGCGAGCACCTGCGCGACCGTCGCCCCGGACGCGCCGGACACGTGCAGGGTGAGGGTCCGGCTGCCGGCGGGTGCCTCGAACAGGGCGAACACCTTCTGCTCCTCGACCGCCTGCACCGCCGCCTCCCGGCTGTCGTACGCGTGCAGCCTCAGGGAGGCGCCCAGGGAGTCCTCCATGCCGTCGATGAACCGACGGGCCGCCGGCTCGTCGTAGCCGCCGGTCACCGCCGTCGGGATGCTGTGCGGGGTTGGCGCGGCCATGGCGTACGTGTAGGAACCGGCGAAGAGGCCGGCCGCGGCGGCGACGATCAGGAGGATGACCGTGGCGGGCAGGAAGGGCGACTCCCGGAACGCCGCCCAATGCTCCGCGCGCGTCCGGGGACGGCCGTGCTCTCCGTGCGGTGACTCCGGCATACCGAATAAATTAGGGCAATCGATACATCATCGCGCCCCGTCAAATCGTTCGCGTGATTTTTGGCCGGGGTGAGATCCTGGATGCCGTATGTCTACGCACCCCGCCCCCGCCCTCGGCACCCTCGCCCCCCGTCTGACCGAGCTGTCGCTGCGCGACGCGCACCGGCTCGGCCGACGGCTGGAGGGCGCGCGCAAGATCCGTAAGCCCGAGGCCCGCGCCGCCGTCCTCACCGAGATCGAGACCGAGATCGGCCACGCCGAGGACCGTATGGCCGCGCGGCGCTCCCGCATGCCCGCCGTCACCTACCCCGAGCAGCTGCCGGTCAGCCAGAAGAAGACCGAGATCGCGGACGCCATCCGTGATCATCAGGTGGTCATCGTGGCCGGTGAGACCGGGTCCGGCAAGACCACGCAGATCCCCAAGATCTGCATGGAGCTGGGCCGGGGCGTGCGCGGCATGATCGGGCACACCCAGCCGAGGAGGATCGCGGCCCGGACCGTCGCCGAGCGCGTGGCGGAGGAGCTGAAGACCCCGCTCGGCGAGACCGTCGGCTGGAAGGTCCGCTTCACCGACCAGGTGAACCCGGAGGCCACCTTCGTCAAGCTGATGACGGACGGCATCCTGCTCGCCGAGATCCAGACCGACCGCGAGCTGCGCGCCTACGACACGATCATCATCGACGAGGCCCACGAGCGGTCCCTCAACATCGACTTCCTGCTCGGCTATCTGGCCCAGCTCCTGCCGAAGCGGCCCGATCTCAAGGTCGTCATCACTTCCGCGACCATCGACCCCGAACGCTTCTCGCAGCACTTCGGCGACGCCCCGATCATCGAGGTCAGCGGCCGGACGTACCCGGTGGAGGTCCGCTACCGGCCGCTCCTCGAAGAGGACTCGGACGACGCCGACCGCGACCAGATCACCGCGATCACGGACGCCGTCGAGGAGCTGATGGCGGAGGGCAAGGGCGACATCCTCGTCTTCCTCTCCGGCGAGCGGGAGATCCGCGACACGGCGGACGCCCTGGAGAAGAAGAAGTACGGATTCACCGAGGTCCTCCCCCTGTACGCCCGGCTCTCCCACGCCGAGCAGCACCGGGTCTTCCAGCCGCACACCGGACGCAGGATCGTTCTGGCGACCAACGTCGCCGAGACCTCCCTCACCGTGCCCGGGATCAAGTACGTCATCGACCCCGGATTCGCCCGGATCAGCCGCTACAGCCACCGCACCAAAGTGCAGCGGCTGCCCATCGAGCCGATCTCGCAGGCGAGCGCCAACCAGCGCAAGGGCCGCTGCGGCCGTACGTCCGACGGCATCTGCATCCGCCTGTACTCCGAGGACGACTTCCTCACCCGCCCGGAGTTCACGGACGCGGAGATCCTCCGTACGAACCTCGCCTCCGTCATCCTCCAGATGACCGCGGCCGGCCTCGGCGACATCGAGAAGTTCCCCTTCATCGACCCGCCGGACCACCGCAACATCCGCGACGGCGTGCAGCTGCTCCAGGAGCTGGGCGCGCTGGACCCGGCCCAGCAGGACGCCCGCAAACGGCTCACGGACACCGGCCGCAAACTGGCCCAGCTGCCCGTCGACCCGCGCCTGGCCCGAATGGTCCTGGAGGCCGACCGCAACGGCTGTGTCCGCGAGGTCATGGTCATCGCCGCCGCGCTGTCCATCCAGGACCCGCGCGAGCGCCCGGCCGACAAGCAGGCCCAGGCCGACCAGCAGCACGCCCGTTTCAAGGACGAGACCAGCGACTTCCTCGCCTATCTGAACCTGTGGCGCTACGTCCGCGAGCAGCAGCGTGAGCGCGGCTCGTCGTCCTTCCGCCGGATGTGCAAGCAGGAGTACCTGAACTTCCTGCGCATCCGTGAATGGCAGGACATCTACACACAGCTGCGCACGGTCGCCAAGCAGATGGGCATCCATCTGAACGAGGAGGACGCCCCGGCCGACCGCGTCCATCTCTCCCTCCTCGCCGGTCTTCTCTCCCACATCGGGATGAAGGACGTGAAGGACGGCAACAAGAACGAGTACCTGGGCGCCCGCAGCGCCAAGTTCGCGATCTTCCCGGGCTCGGCGCTGTTCAAGAAGCAGCCGCGGTTCCTGATGTCGGCCGAGCTGGTCGAGACGAGCCGCCTGTGGGCGCGCGTGAACGCCAAGATCGAGCCGGAGTGGGTCGAGCCGCTGGCCGAGCACCTGCTGAAGCGGACGTACAGCGAACCGCACTGGGAGAAGGACCAGGCGGCCGTGATGGCGTACGAGAGGGTCACGCTGTACGGCGTCCCGATCGTCGCCCAGCGGAAGGTGAACTACGGCCGGATCGACCCCGAGGTCTCGCGCGAACTGTTCATCCGCAACGCGCTGGTGGAAGGCGACTGGCGCACCCACCACAAGTTCTTCGCCGACAACCGCAGGCTCCTCAGCGAGGTCGAGGAGCTGGAGCACCGTGCCCGGCGCCGGGACATCGTCGTGGACGACGACACCCTCTTCGACTTCTACGACCAGCGCGTGCCCGAACACGTGGTCTCCGGCGCCCACTTCGACTCCTGGTGGAAGCGGAAGCGGCAGGAGCGGCCGGACTTCCTGGACTTCGAGCGGGAGATGCTCATCCGGGAGTCGGCGGAGGCGGTCACCAAGGCCGATTACCCGGACAGCTGGCACCAGGGGAACCTGAAGTTCCGGGTCACCTACCAGTTCGAGCCGGGCGCGGACGCCGACGGCGTGACGGTGCACGTCCCGCTCCAGGTCCTCAACCAGGTCACGGACGAGGGCTTCGACTGGCAGATCCCGGGCCTGCGCGAGGAGGTCGTGACGGAGCTGATCCGCTCCCTGCCGAAGCCGATCCGCCGCCACTACGTACCGGCGCCGAACTACGCGAAGGCGTTCCTGGAGAAGGCGGTGCCGCTCCAGGAGCCGCTCACCGTCACGATGGCCCGTGAACTGAAGCGGATGGTCGGCGTTCCCTTCGAGGCGGAGGACTTCGACCTGGCACGGCTCCCCGATCACCTGAAGATCACGTTCCGGATCGTCGACGAGCGGCGCCGCAAGCTCGCCGAGGACAAGGACCTGGAGGCGCTCAAGCTGCGCCTGAAGCCGAAGGCGCGCAAGGCCCTGTCCCAGGCCGCCGCGGCGACCGCGTCCCGGGAGGGCGGCGAGTCCCTGGAGCGCACGGGCCTGACGGACTGGACGATCGGGGCCCTCACCCGGGTCTTCGAGACGCGCCGGGCCGGACAGCCGGTCAAGGCGTACCCGGCGCTGGTGGACGACGGCGACACGGTCTCCGTGCGGCTCTTCGACACGGAGGCCGAGCAGGCCGAGGCGATGTGGAAGGGCACCCGTCGGCTGATCCTGCGCAACATCCCGGTGAACCCGGCGAAGTTCGCCTCCGAGAAGCTGACGAACGCCCAGAAGCTGGCTCTCTCCGCCAACCCGCACGGCTCGATCCAGGCCCTGTTCGACGACTGCGCGATGGCCGCGGCGGACAAGCTCGTCGCGGACTTCGGGGGGCCGGTGTGGGACGAGGAGTCGTACCGGAAGCTGTACGACAAGGTGCGCGCGGAGATCGTGGACACCACGGTCCGTACGGTCGCCCAGGTGCAGCAGGTGCTCGCGGCGTGGCAGGCGTGTGAGCGCCGCCTGAAGGCCGTCAGAAGCCCGGCCCTGCTCGCGAACCTCACGGACGTCCGCAAGCAGTTGGACGCCCTGATGAAGCCCGGTTTCGTCACCTGGGCGGGGATACGACGCCTCCCCGACCTGATGCGCTACATGGTGGCCGCCGATCGCCGCCTCCAGCAGATGCCGACGGGTGTGCAGCGGGACACCACGCGCATGGAGAAGGTCCACGAGATGCAGGACGAGTACGCCTGGCTCCTGGAACAGCTCCCGCAGGGCCGCCCGGTGCCCTCCTCCGTCCTGGACATCCGCTGGATGATCGAGGAGCTGCGGGTCAGCTACTTCGCCCACGCGCTGGGCACGGCGTACCCCGTCTCGGACAAGCGGATCGTGAAGGCGATCGACGCCGCCGCACCGTAGCCATCCCTGCACGGAGGGTGAGTTCGACCAGGGCCCTCGCCCTCCTGTACAGTCTCTTCTCGCAGCGCAGTGCACGAACAAGCGCCGCGAAACCTGGTCCTGTGGAGCAGTTTGGAGTGCTCGCCACCCTGTCAAGGTGGAGGCCGCGGGTTCAAATCCCGTCAGGACCGCATAGCAGGTGAGGCCCGCGCCCGTAAGGGAGCGGGCCTCACTCGTGTCCGCACCCCTGCGGCCACCCGACCAAGCCGGAGGCCGCGCCCGCGGCGAAGCCGCAATCGAACACAGCAAATCCCGTCAGGACCACACGAAGAACAAGGCCCGCCCCCGCAAGGCAGCGGGCCTCACTCGTGCCCGCACCCCTACGGCCACCCGACCAAGCCGGGGGCCGCGCCCGCGGCGAAGCCGCAATCGAACACAGCAAATCCCGTCAGGACCGCACGAAGAACAAGGCCCGCCCCCGCAAGGCAGCGGGCCTCACTCGTGCCCGCACCCCTGCGGCCACCCGACCAAGCCGGAGGCCGGCGTCAGGGACAGCGGGCCCCGTCGTGTCCGCGCCCCTCCCGCCGCTCGTCGCCCTTGGAGCACAGCGGCCCCAGAAGGCGGCTCGCCGGCGCTCCAAGGCGAGAGGGGGGCAGGGGCCGAGCGCGGTTAGCGGCCGTGGCGGCGGAGTGCGCGGTCTTGACGGCGTCACATTCGCTCGGTACCCAGAGAGCAGGACTCGTTCCTCCTGTACGGCCCCGGAGGTGGCGTATGGCGGCGTCGGTCAGGCACGAGACACGGGCGCTCCTGAGGGCCCACCTGTCGGCCGCCTCCTCCTACCGGCATCTCACCCGCCACTGCCCCGTCTGCCGGCACCTGCTGCGGCTGGCGATGGACGCCGGCCCGGGCGGCCAGGAGACCGAGCCGGAAGCCACCGAGGACGAAAGCCCTCGTCCCGCGTGACCCCTGTCGGGCCCAACCCCCGTATGGGCGTGGGACTCTGGGGCAGACGCTCCCTCTAACGCATGCGGCGTGCGCCCAGCAAGCGCGCTGTCGTGTGACGGGAGTCACCGCATGAGTTTTTGAAACCGTGGCACTTACCGCCGTCATACAACGGGTCGATTTAATATGTGCAATTGCACCCTACTCAGGGGCCGCGCACAGCCGTTCCGACACGCCTCCCCAGACTCCGACAAGGACGCTCACAAGCGCCGCTCCCACCCCCGCCTGCACACAAAAAAATCGCGCTGGACCCGGCGGAGTCCAGCGCGATCGACGACGCACCCTGTGGCGCTTGCCTACAACGTTCTCTTCGGCGTGGGCGAGGGGCCTGTTGGGGCAGGACCCGCGTCGCTTGTAGCTAGGGTTTCGGGCACCTCGGCCGGTTGGGGGACCGTCCGTCTTGCCCGGTTATGGAGTTGTTCAGGCCTCGCTGCGCTGCTGCGGGATGCCCGCCAGCAGGGCGCGGACCTCAGCCTCGCGGTAACGGCGGTGTCCGCCGAGCGTGCGAATGGACGTGAGCTTGCCGGCCTTCGCCCACCGCGTGACCGTCTTGGGGTCGACACGGAACATGGTGGCGACCTCAGCCGGGGTCAGCAGCGGCTCGGCATCAGGGGTGCGAGCGGTCATGAGCGGCCTCCTCGGGAGAACCGAACCTTCTCGGTTCTTTCCTCTAAATTCTGCACCTTGACCCGCGTTGCCCGAAATGGCGGACGCGAGTCGAGTCGGTTATAGGACGAACGGCTTGTCCTCGGCACTACAACTACACCATCTGTCCAGCCGCGTCGGCCAAACCGATGGAATTGCCCTCCCAGGTGTTCATCAGCGACGGAAGCCGATGGACCATGCCATAGCGGACAGTCACGCCACTGTGACGATCAGTCACAGGGCGATCAGGAGTCACCAGACCCCCCAAAGCGTGCAATGCTGAGAATCCGCCCACAGTGGAGCATAGTTGGGCGGACGGAGCCCTCCCCGGACTCCTTGTCCTATTTTGGCATGAGGGGTGGCAACTAGAGCAAGAGCCAGGTAAGTGCCGTCCGTCACCCTTGGGACAAAAGTCCAGATCGGGACCAACGTCCCGTCAGGTCGTCTAAGCGAATAGAACGTACGTCGTCCGGCACCGATTTGACCGTGACGTACGTCACTCAGTTCGCGGAACGCCGGTCCCGCACCGCCCGCCACCGCTCCACCAGCCGCCCGTACGCCTCGCCGGCGGCCGCCCCGTCACCCCGGCGCAGTGCCTCGATGCCGGCCGCCACGTCCGCCGCCGAGCGGTCGTCCTCCAGCTCGCCCGCCGGCAGCACGTGCACCAGCCCGCCGTAGTCCAGCTCCACCAGCGAGCGCGGATGGAACTCCTCCAGCCAGCGGCCGACGTCCACCAGGCCGTCGATCAGCGGGCCCTCCTCGACGGTCTCCTTCAGCGCGCGCAGCGCCCGCGCCACCCGGCGCCGGGCCTGCACCATGGGTGTGCGGTAGCGCAGCACCGGGGGCACGTCGGCGGTCCCCTCGTCGTACCGCCGCTCCTCGTCCGAGACCAGCACGAACCAGTTCAGCGGTACCTGCCAGGTCGCCGTACGGATCCACGGGCGGGCGTCGGGGTTGCGGGCGAGCCAGCGCTCGTAGTCCTGGGTGGCCTGGCGGCGCACCACCGGGGGCAGCACCGCGTCCAGCACCGGCGGCGGCAGCTCCTCGGCCAGGTCGCCCAGGGCCTGCCAGCCGCGCAGCCGGGTCCGCCAGGGGCACACGCAGACCACCCCGTCGACCTCCAGGACGAAGGCGTCACCGCTCTCGTGCACCGGCACCGCGATCGGCGGAGTGGGCAGCAAGTCGACCAGGGAGCGCCGCAGTTCGTCCTGATAGGACGGGCGCTCCGAGCGGCGGGCGTATCGCTCCCAGTGGCGGCGCTCCGGCTCCGGGAAGGCGCCCAGCGGCTCGTACACGCGCAGGTAAGCGGCATAGGGGACGACTACGGAGGACACCTTGGGCACGCCTGCTCCCTCCCCATCGGGCCCGGCTCGAAACCACGGCAAATCGCGCCACGGTCATGCGTGCGCGGCGGCCCTGGGAGGGTGATCCTGAACACTGCGCGGATGGTGAGTGGGCCGAGGCTCTACGCTCATGCCACGGCTCTCCGCCACCCGTACGGGGACCGCACCCCACTCGCCGCTAGTACACAGGAGTCACCACAGTGACCGACGTAACCGGCGCGCCTGCTGATGTCCTGCACACCCTGTTCCACTCGGACCAGGGCGGCCATGAGCAGGTCGTGCTCTGCCAGGACCGCGCCAGCGGCCTCAAGGCCGTGATCGCCATCCACTCCACCGCCCTGGGCCCCGCCCTCGGCGGCACGCGCTTCTACCCGTACGCGACCGAGGCCGAGGCCGTCGCCGACGCCCTCAACCTCGCGCGCGGGATGTCGTACAAGAACGCCATGGCCGGTCTCGACCACGGCGGGGGCAAGGCCGTGATCATCGGCGACCCCGAGCGCGACAAGACCGAGGAGCTGCTCCTCGCCTACGGCCGTATGGTCGCCTCGCTAGGCGGGCGCTACGTCACCGCCTGCGACGTCGGCACGTACGTCGCGGACATGGACGTCGTCGCCCGTGAGTGCCGCTGGACCACGGGCCGGTCCCCCGTGCACGGCGGCGCCGGCGACTCCTCCGTGCTCACCGCCTTCGGTGTCTACCAGGGCATGCGCGCCTCCGCCCAGCACCTGTGGGGCGACCCCTCGCTGCGCGGTCGCAAGGTCGGTGTCGCCGGCGTCGGCAAGGTCGGCCACCACCTGGTGCGGCACCTGCTCGACGAGGGTGCCGAGGTCGTGATCACGGACGTGCGCCCGGACGCCGTCCAGCGGGTCCTCGACCAGCACCCCGCCAAAGTGACGGCCGTCGTCGACACCGAGGCGCTGATCCGGGTCGAGGGGCTCGACATCTACGCCCCGTGCGCCCTCGGCGGCGCCCTGAACGACCTCTCCGTCCCGGTGCTCACCGCCAAGGTGGTGTGCGGTGCGGCCAACAACCAGCTGGCCCACCCGGGTGTGGAGAAGGACCTCGCCGACCGCGGGATCCTCTACGCGCCGGACTACGTGGTGAACGCCGGCGGGGTCATCCAGGTGGCCGACGAGCTGCACGGGTTCGACTTCGAACGGTGCAAGGCGAAGGCGGCGAAGATCTTCGACACCACGCTGGCCATATTCGCACGTGCGAAGGAAGACGGGATCCCGCCGGCCGCGGCGGCCGACCGGATCGCCGAGCAGCGGATGGCCGACGCCCGCGCCGGCCGCGCCGCGCTCTAGCTCAGTCGCACAGATGAGCGGTACCCGTCGGCGGGAACTTGGAGAGAACTCTCACTTCCCCCGGCGGGTCGTTCCCCGATAAGTGGTTAAAATCGCCACTGACCAGCGAGGACAGGGCGCCTCGAAGGTCCAGGGCACACGCGCGTGCTGCGGGCGACGTACCGTATGGGCGCGGGCTCAGGTACCGTGGAAGCCCTACGGACCGGCCTCTCTACGGAGGGTCCGTTCCGGATCATGAACGCGTGTCAGACTCTGGGGCCGTTGAGCCCCGTCACCGAGGGGGTCGAGCCATGGGGCGCGGCCGGGCCAAGGCCAAGCAGACAAAGGTCGCCCGCCAGCTGAAGTACAACAGCGGTGGGACTGACCTGTCACGTCTGGCCAGTGAACTGGGCGCATCGACTTCGAGCCAGCCGCCGAACGGCGAGCCGTTCGAGGACGATGAAGACGACGAGGACGATCTCTACTCTCGCTACGCCGACCTCTATGAGGACGACGAGGACGAGGACGAGGGCCCCTCACAACACCGTCGCGGCGCTTGACCTTGCATTGAGCACTCACCCGGTCGGTGGCACTGCCACCGACCGGGTTCTGTGCTGTCCGCACGATCAGACGGCGTAGTCCCCGACCAGCTCGGCGCCGGTCGTCTTCTCGCCGCGCCCGGTGATCTCGCCGGCGACCCAGGCGTCGACTCCTCGGTCCGCCAGTGTCGCGAGGGCGACATCGGTGGACTCCTCGGGGACGATGGCCATCATGCCGACGCCCATGTTGAGGGTCTTCTCCAGCTCCAGGCGCTCGACGTTGCCGGTCTTCCCGACCAGGTCGAAGATCGTTCCCGGAGCCCAGGTGGAGCGGTCGACCACGGCGTGCAGACCGTCCGGGATCACCCGGGCCAGGTTGGCCGCGAGCCCGCCGCCCGTGATGTGGCTGAAGGCGTGCACATCGGCGGTGCGGGTCAGCGCCAGGCAGTCCAGCGAGTAGATCTTCGTGGGCTCCAGCAGCTCCTCGCCGAGGGTGCGGCCCAGCTCCGCCACCTCGGCCTCCAGGGCCAGGTTCGCGCGGTCCAGCAGGACGTGACGGACCAGGGAGTACCCGTTGGAGTGAAGCCCGGAGGACGCCATGGCGATCACGGTGTCACCCGTGCGGATACGATCCGCGCCCAGCAGCCGGTCGGCCTCCACGACGCCCGTACCGGCGCCGGCGACGTCGAAGTCGTCCTCGCCCAGCAGACCCGGGTGCTCGGCCGTCTCGCCGCCCACCAGGGCGCAGCCGGCCAGCACACAGCCCTCGGCGATGCCCTTCACGATGGCCGCGACCCGCTCGGGGTGGACCTTGCCGACGCAGATGTAGTCGGTCATGAACAGCGGCTCGGCACCGCACACCACGATGTCGTCCATGACCATGGCGACCAGGTCGTGGCCGATGGTGTCGTAGACGCCCATGCGGCGCGCGATGTCGACCTTCGTGCCGACGCCGTCCGTGGCGGAGGCCAGCAGAGGGCGCTCGTAGCCCTTGAGGGCGGAGGCGTCGAAGAGCCCGGCGAAGCCGCCGAGGCCGCCCAGGACCTCGGGGCGCCGGGTCTTCTTCACCCACTCCTTCATCAGCTCGACGGCGCGGTCGCCCGCCTCGATGTCGACGCCCGCGCTCGCGTAGCTGGCACCGGTGGTCTCGGAAGACATGATCTTGAGAACTTTCGTGTTGTGCCGCGTGAAAAAGCGGGCTTACGGGCGACGGATCGCGTCGGCGGCGGCCGTGGCCGCGGGCCCGGCGGCCAGCTCGGTCTCCAGCAGCTGCTTTCCGAGCAGCTCCGGGTCCGGCAGCTCCATCGGGTACTCGCCGTCGAAACAGGCGCGGCACAGGTTCGGCTTGGCGATCGTGGTCGCCTCGATCATGCCGTCGATGGAGATGTAGGCGAGGGAGTCGGCGCCGAGGCTGGTGCCGATCTCCTCGATGGTCATGCCGTTGGCGATCAGCTCCGCGCGGGTGGCGAAGTCGATGCCGAAGAAGCAGGGCCACTTCACGGGCGGGGAGGAGATCCGGATGTGGACCTCGGCGGCGCCGGCCTCGCGGAGCATGCGGACCAGGGCCCGCTGGGTGTTGCCGCGCACGATCGAGTCGTCGACGACGACCAGGCGCTTGCCCTTGATGACTTCCTTCAGCGGGTTCAGCTTCAGGCGGATGCCCAGCTGACGGATGGTCTGCGAGGGCTGGATGAAGGTCCGGCCGACGTAGGCGTTCTTCACCAGGCCAGCGCCGAAGGGGATGCCGGACGCCTCCGCGTAGCCGATGGCGGCCGGGGTGCCGGACTCCGGGGTCGCTATGACCAGGTCGGCCTCGACGGGGGCTTCCTTGGCGAGCCGGCGGCCCATCTCCACGCGGGAGAGGTACACGTTCCGGCCGGCGATGTCGGTGTCCGGGCGGGCCAGGTACACGTACTCGAAGACACAGCCCTTGGGCTTCGCTTCTGCGAATCGCGAACTGCGCAGGCCGTTCTCGTCGATGGCGACGAACTCGCCCGGCTCGATCTCGCGCACATAGCTCGCGCCGCAGATGTCGAGGGCGGCGGACTCGGAGGCGACCACCCAGCCGCGCTCCAGGCGGCCGAGGACCAGCGGGCGGATGCCCTGCGGGTCACGGGCGGCGTAGAGGGTTCCCTCGTCCATGAAGACCAGGGAGAAGGCGCCCTTGACCTTCGGGAGCACCGCGTGCGCGGCCTCCTCGATGGTCAGCGGCTTGCCGTCCTCGTCGACCTGGGCGGCCAGCAGGGCCGTCAGCAGGTCGGTGTCGTTGGTGGCCGCGACCCGGGTGGAGCGGCTGTTGTTGTCGTTCGGCAGGTCGGCGACCATCTCGGCGAGCTGCGCCGTGTTGACCAGGTTGCCGTTGTGGCCGAGCGCGATCGAACCGTGCGCGGTGGCGCGGAACGTCGGCTGGGCGTTCTCCCACACGGAGGCGCCGGTGGTCGAGTAGCGGGCGTGTCCGACCGCGATATGACCCTGGAGCGAACCGAGCGAGGTTTCGTCGAAGACCTGGGAGACCAGGCCCATGTCCTTGAAGACGAGGATCTGGGAGCCGTTGCTTACCGCGATTCCCGCGGATTCCTGACCCCGGTGCTGGAGGGCGTAGAGCCCGAAGTACGTGAGCTTTGCGACCTCTTCACCCGGAGCCCAGACGCCGAAGACGCCGCAAGCGTCCTGGGGGCCCTTTTCGCCGGGAAGCAGATCGTGATTGAGTCGACCGTCACCACGTGGCACACCACCGAGTGTAGGCGAGGTCGACCACTGGTCCGAATTGGGGATACGCGCCCTCGCCGGACCGCCCGGTGTCGATCACCTTGGGTGTTTCTACGTTTGCGCTGGTCGAGGCGGTATGTCAGTGCTTACCGGGCGGTACGGGCGGGCGGTGGGGCACGGTCGCCGGGGCCTTTGCCGGATACGTGAGTGAGGCGTCGCACATCACGCGGGAGCGCCGCGGCTGAGCTGGACCCGGTCGCCGTCGCCGTCGGTGAGCGTCAGCTTCGCGTCGTCGGCCTTGGCGACGAGCGTGCCGGTGGTCAGGGCGCGGGCGAGGGCCCGCTCGAAGTCCATGCGGGTCTTCTCGCAGGCCATGCGGGTGGTGCGCAGGTTCCCGAAGGTGATCCGGTCGCCGTTCACGGTGGCCCGGGCGCTGAACTGGTTGCAGCCCAGGTTGCCCGCCGCCTTGCCGTCCTCGTCGATGCGGAGGCGGGCGGTGGCGGGCGCCTGCCGGGTCGTCCCGCCGACGGTGAGGCTGTCGACCCGCCAGTCGATTCCGGTCACGGGCTGCTGGACGCTCACGGCACCACTGTCCCCTTTCGCGCTGCCGCAGGCCACCATGAGCGGCACGAACAGGGCGGTCGCCGTCAGGGTCATGCGCTGCTTGTAGCGGTTCATGGTGATTCGACGGGCGCGCGGTACGACCGGTTCCGCTAGGCCATGACCGGCAGCAGCCCCGCGATGTCCGCCCGCTCCCCGCTCGCACTGACCTTCGCCTCGCTGACCGCGTCCTTCCAGCTGATGCGGCCGGTCGCGAGCCGGATCCAGGTCAGCGGGTCGGTCTCCACGACGCTCGGCGGGGTGCCTCGGGTGTGCCGGGGCCCCTCGACGCACTGCACGACGGCGTAGGGCGGCACCCGGACCTCGGTGGAGCCGCCGGGTGCCTTCACGGCGAGTGCGTCGGCGAGCAGCCGGGTGGCGGCGGCCAGGGCCTGCCGGTCGTGGGGCACCTCGAGGCCCGGGACGGCGGCGTTCAGGTCGTCGGTGTGGACGACGAGTTCGACGGTGCGGGTGACCAGGTAGTCGTCCAGGGGCAGGGCGCCCGCGTTGGTCTCCAGCAGGCGGCTGCCGCTGTGCTCGTCGAGCACGGCGCGCAGCGAGGAGTCGACGTCCGCGAGGTAGGCGTCCAGGTCCGGGTGGTCCGCGGCGAGGTTGCGGGTGAAGTCGGCGATGGCCGCGGCGTTCGCGGAGGTGGCGAAGGGCCACCGGACGACCGTCACGTCCTGCTTGGGCGGGGCGGGCCGGTCGAGGGCGCGGTGCACGGCGGTGACCGCCATGCCGATGTGCGCGATCAGGTCCCGTACGGTCCACTCGCCGAGCCGGGTGGGCAGGGCGAGCTGCTCGGGAGTGAGGCCGTGGGCGGCCTCCCGCACGTGGGCGAGCTGGGCGAAAACCGCGGCTCGGGTCCTGGCGGGGTCGTAGCTGCGGGCGCGCTTCCTGGCCGGTGGCATGGCGGTGAGCCTATGCCTTGACCGCGTAGCCCTTCAGCCCCTTTTCGACCAGGCCGAAGGCGCGCCGTGCACGGTCGGCGGCGTCGGCGGCCACCTGCTCGACGCTCTCGCCGGCGTCGATCCGGCGGTGGTGCTCCTCGATGAGGGCGCTGCGGGCGGTGGCGAGCGTGGCGGCGGCGATGAGCGCGAGGGTCGCGTCGCCCGTCTCCTCGGTGAGCAGCTCGGCGAGTTCGCGGACGCCTTTCTCGGACTCGACGTAGGCGCGTTCGCGCAGGACCGGCGTTGCCATGATGACCGCGCGGATCCGGCGGGCGAACGGTTCGCCGTGCAGTCCGATCGAGGGGTCGCGCCGCTCCACCATCTCCAGGAACTGCCGGCGCACGGCCCCCACCGCGGACTCTCCGGGCACTCGCTCGCGCACGGCCCGGGCGGCGTCGGAGAAGTGCTCCACCATCGGCTTGAAGACCAGCTCCTCCTTCGTGCCGAAGTAGTTGAAGACGGTCATCTTGGACACCTCGGCGGCGTCGGCGATCTCCTGCACGGAGACCTCGTCGAAGCCCCGCTCGGCGAACAGCTCGATCGCCACCCGGTAGATCAGCATCCCCGTCTGCAGCTTCTTGCGCTCGCGCAGCCCCATCGCCTCAGCCATGTCCATATCTTACCAAGCCGAAGTTTTGCCTTGGATGAAATCTCGCCTCAGATAAAATATTGACCCAGTACATGATCTCAGGGCATGGTGCTGCCCATGACCGACAGACAGCGCAAACTCGGCTTCCTCGTCTGCCTCGTGACGATCGTCCTGGCCGTCCTGGACACCCAGATCGTGTCCGCGGCCACCGTGCCGATCGTCAAGGACCTCGATCCCGAGCACGGCATCGAGACGATTCCCTGGCTGGTCAGCGCCTTCTCGCTGGCCTCGGCCGCGATGCTGCCGCTGTACGGCAGGCTCTGCGACACCCTCGGTGCCAAGCCCGTCTTCCTCGGCGCGCTCGGCGCCTTCCTGAGCGGCTCGGCGCTGTGCGGCGCGGCTGACTCGATGAGCTGGCTGATCGCCTCACGGGCCGTACAGGGCATCGGCGCGGGGGGACTGATGAGCGTGACGATGGTCGTCATCGCCCAGCTCGCGGGACCGGGAGCGAAGAGGAACAAGGGCGCCGGTACCGGCGGGATCGTCGCCGGCGGCGGCATAGCCGTGGGTCCCTGGGCCGGCGGTTTCCTCGCCGACCACGCGAGCTGGCGCTGGGCGTTCTACGTCAACCTGCCGCTCGGCGTCGCCGCCCTGGCCACCGCCGTCATCGTGCTGAAACTCCCCCGCCCCGCCACGCGCCACTCGATCGACTTCGCCGGTGCCGCGCTCGCCGCCGCCTTCTCCACCGCGCTGCTGCTCGTCACCGAGTGGGGCGGCAAGCAGTACGCCTGGACGTCCCCGCAGGTCATCGGGGCGGCCCTGGCAGCGGCCGGTGCGCTCGCCCTCTTCCTGCGGCGCCAGTCCACGGCCGCCGAACCGATTCTGCCGCCGTCCCTGTTCCGCGTCTCCGAGCTGCGTCTCGGCTTCACGATCCAGGGCCTGATGGGCGCGGCCATGACCGGCGCGATCTACTACGTGCTGGTCTATCTCCAGCTCGCCCGGGGCATCACCAGCTCCTCCGCCGGCCTGTATCTGATCCCGATGGCGGTGGGCATCGTGACCGTCGGCATCGCCACCGGGCGGCTCACGGAACTCGGCTGGTCCGAGCGGACGTTCGTGATCAGCGGTTCCGTCGTCGGCACGGCCGCCTTCCTGCTGCTGGCCACCACCGACACGCACACCTCCCTGTGGCAGCTGCGGGCGGCCATGCTGCTCGTCGGGCTCGGCTTCGGCCAGTTGCTGGGTCAGCTGATCCAGCTCGTGCAGCAGGCGGCACCCCACCACCAGCTCGGCGTCGCCACCACCGCCGTCCGCTTCTTCCAGACCCTCGGCACGGCCCTCGGCGCGGCCCTCTTCGGCACACTGCTCGCCCGCCTGTACGACGGCCCCGGCGATGTCGGCTCCCTGGCCGCGCTGCGGGGAGCGGCCCACCGCCAGGGTGTGGCGGCGTACACCTCCGCGCTGGACACGGTGTTCCTGTGCGCGGCCGGCGTGATGGCGCTGTGCCTGCTGCTGGCCCTGCGCCTGCCCAAGGGCGCACCGGCGCCGGCCACGGAGGAGAGCGTCGCCGCATGAGGAGACCGTCGCCGCATGGAGGAACCCGTGACCGTGTGCGGACCCTGTGACCGCATGACGAACCCGTGAGGGCACTGAGCACCCCATGGCCGCATGAGCAACCCGTGACCGTGAGGAACCCCGGCCCGTGGCCGTATGGCGAAGGCCCGCCCCCTTGCCGGGGGCGGGCCTTCGCCGTCGTACGGCCGGTTACGCCAGCAGCGCCGGGATCGTTCCCTCGTGGTCCTCGCGCAGTTCGGCGAGAGTCAGGGAGAACTCGCCCTGGACCTCCACCGCGTCCCCGTCCACGACACCGATGCGGGTGGCCGGCAGGCCGCGCGCACCGCACATGTCGTTGAACCGGACCTCCTCCGACCGCGGCACGGCGACGACGGCGCGGCCGGCCGACTCGGAGAACAGGAAGGTGAAGGCGTCCAGGCCATCGGGCACGACCAGGCGCGCGCCCTTGCCGCCGAGCAGGGCGGACTCGACCACGGCCTGGACCAGACCGCCGTCGGACAGGTCGTGCGCGGAGTCGATCATGCCGTCGCGGGACGCGGAGATCAGGATCTCGGCCAGCAGGCGCTCCCGCTCCAGGTCCACGGCCGGGGGCAGGCCGCCCAGGTGGTCATGGATCACCTGGGACCAGGCCGAGCCGCCGAACTCCTCGCGGGTGTCGCCGAGGAGGTAGAGCAGCTGGCCGTCCTCCTGGAAGGCGACCGGCGTGCGGCGGGCGACATCGTCGATCACGCCGAGCACGGCCACCACCGGGGTCGGGTGGATGGCGACCTCGCCGGTCTGGTTGTAGAGCGAGACGTTGCCGCCGGTCACCGGGGTGCCCAGCTGCTGACAGCCGTCGGCGAGACCGCGCACCGCCTCGGCGAACTGCCACATCACCGCCGGGTCCTCGGGTGAGCCGAAGTTCAGGCAGTCCGAGACGGCCAGCGGCTTGGCACCGGTCGTGGCGACGTTCCGGTACGCCTCGGCCAGCGCCAGCTGCGCGCCCGTGTAGGGGTCGAGCTTGGCGTAGCGGCCGTTGCCGTCCGTGGCGATGGCGACGCCGAGGCCGGTCTTGTCGTCCACGCGGATCATGCCGGAGTCCTCCGGCTGGGCGAGGACGGTGTTGCCCTGCACGAAGTGGTCGTACTGCTGGGTGATCCACTTCTTCGACGCCTGGTTCGGCGAGGCCACCAGCTTCCGGACCTGGTCCCTCAGCTCCTCGCTCGTCCCCGGGCGCGGCAGCTTGTTCGCGTCGTCCGCCTGGAGGGCGTCCTGCCACTCGGGACGGGCGTACGGGCGCTCGTAGACCGGACCCTCGTGCGCGACCGTGCGCGGGTTGACGTCGACGATCTTCTCGCCGTGCCAGAAGATCTCCAGCCGGTCACCGTCGGTCACCTCACCGATGACGGTGGCGATGACGTCCCACTTCTCGCAGATCTCCAGGAAGCGGTCGACCTTGGCCGGCTCGACGACCGCGCACATGCGCTCCTGCGACTCGCTCATGAGGATTTCCTCGGGAGAGAGGGTCGAGTCGCGCAGCGGGACGTCGTCCAGGGTCACGCGCATGCCGCCGGAGCCGTTCGACGCCAGCTCGGAGGTGGCGCAGGACAGACCGGCGGCACCGAGGTCCTGGATGCCGACGACCAGCTTCTCCCTGAACGCCTCCAGAGTGCACTCGATGAGGAGCTTCTCCTGGAAGGGGTCGCCGACCTGGACCGCCGGACGCTTCGACGGCTTCGCGTCGTCGAAGGTCTCACTCGCCAGGATCGAGGCACCGCCGATGCCGTCGCCGCCGGTCCGGGCGCCGTACAGGATGACCTTGTTGCCCGCGCCGGAAGCCTTCGCGAGGTGGATGTCCTCGTGCCGCATCACACCGATCGCACCGGCGTTGACCAGCGGATTGCCCTGGTAGCAGGCGTCGAAGACGACCTCGCCGCCGATGTTGGGCAGGCCCAGGCAGTTGCCGTAGCCGCCGATGCCCGCGACCACGCCCGGCAGGACGCGCTTGGTGTCGGGGTGGTCGGCGGCACCGAAGCGCAGCGGGTCCACGACGGCCACCGGGCGGGCGCCCATCGCGATGATGTCGCGGACGATGCCGCCGACACCCGTGGCCGCGCCCTGGTAGGGCTCCACGTAGGAGGGGTGGTTGTGCGACTCGACCTTGAAGGTGACCGCGTAGCCCTGGCCGACGTCGACGACACCGGCGTTCTCGCCGATGCCGACGAGGAGGGCGTCCGACTGGGGGGCCTTCTCGCCGAACTGGCGCAGATGGACCTTGGAGGACTTGTACGAGCAGTGCTCGGACCACATGACCGAGTACATGGCGAGCTCGGCGCCGGTCGGGCGGCGGCCGAGGATCTCCACCACCCGCTCGTACTCGTCCTTCTTCAGACCGAGTTCGGCCCAGGGCAGCTCGACGTCGGGGGTCGCGGTCGCGTGCTCGACCGTGTCCAGAGGCGTCCGGCTCATGCGTTGACCAGCTTCTTGAGGATCGAGGTGAAGAAGGGCAGGCCGTCGGTACGGCCCGTACCGATCAGCGGCTCGACGGCGTGCTCGGGGTGCGGCATGAGGCCGACGACGTTCCCGGCCTCGTTGGTGATGCCGGCGATGTCGCGCAGCGAACCGTTCGGGTTTCCGTATCCGTCAGCGGCTTCACCGCCGACGAGGTAGCGGAAGGCGACCCGCCCCTCGGCCTCCAGCTTGTCGAGCGTGTAGTCGTCGGCGACGTACCGGCCGTCCATGTTCTTCAGCGGGATGCTGATCTCCTGACCGGCCCGGTAGTCGCTGGTCCAGGCGGTCTCCGCGTTCTCCACCCGCAGCTTCTGGTCGCGGCAGATGAAGTGGAGGTGGTCGTTGCCGAGCATCGCGCCCGGGAGGAGGTGGGCCTCGGTGAGGATCTGGAAGCCGTTGCAGATGCCGAGGACCGGCAGTCCGGCCTTCGCCTGCTCGATGAGGGGCTCCATCAGCGGCGAGAAGCGGGCGATGGCGCCGGCCCGCAGGTAGTCGCCGTAGGAGAAACCGCCGCACAGGACCACCGCGTCGACCTGCTTGAGGTCCTTGTCCTTGTGCCAGAGGGCGACCGGCTCGGCGCCCGCGAGGCGGACCGCGCGCTGGGTGTCCCGGTCGTCAAGGCTGCCGGGAAAAGTGACCACGCCAATACGAGCGGTCACTTCGCCGCCTCCGCGACTTCATCGACCCGGACCGTGAAGTCCTCGATCACGGTGTTGGCGAGGAAGGATTCCGCAAGATCGCGGATCCGGGCGAGCGCGGCCTCGTCAACCGGCCCGTCAACTTCCAGTTCGAAACGCTTTCCCTGACGTACGTCCGAGATCCCTTCGAATCCCAGGCGCGGCAGCGCACGCTGGACCGCCTGGCCCTGGGGGTCGAGGATCTCCGGCTTGAGCATGACGTCGACTACGACGCGTGCCACTGGCACTCCCGGTGTGTGGTGCTGAGCTGGTTCCTTCAGACTACCCGCACAAAATTTCTACGCGGGTAGAGTTGGAGGAAAGTACGTGAGGCGCATCACGATCGGGTGTCGAAGCCACGCACCCGTGAAAAGTTCTGGGAAAGTTCCACAGTCCGTCCGCCGCCCCCTATTGCACCCGGACACGCGGACGGATTTAGTCGGGCTTCACTTTGCTTTGCCGGGCACTGTACAAATGAATTGGCAATAGCCGATACTCGGCATGTCGTCGGCGTTGAGCTGTAACGACGTGCCGCACGAAGGGACCGATATTCGTGGCGCAAAAGGTCGTGGTCACTCTCTTTGACGACATCGACGGCTCGGAAGCGGCGGAGACGATCGCCTTCGGCCTCGACGGCAAGTCGTACGAGATCGACCTGAACGAAACCAACGCCGGGAAACTGCGCAAGGCGCTCGCGCCCTACGTCGAGGCCGGCCGTAAACGGTCGCGGTCCGGCAAGGCGTTCCGGCAGACGGAGGTCGCCCCCGACCCGGCGGCCGTCCGCGCCTGGGCCCAGGCCAACAAGATGGACGTCCCCGCGCGCGGACGCATCCCGAAGAAGGTCTACGAGGCGTTCAGCGCCGCGCAGTGAGCCCGCGAAGGGGCGAGCCCTCAGGGTCCGTCAGAGGACCCTGAGGCCCGTGCACTTGGGGCAAACGGGACCCGAAGGGGAACCGACTTGCGCTACCCCCCTGCTGATCAGCTAATGTCTGGCACACGCCGAGGGGCGAGGCCGGAAGGCCGGATCCCGAGGACCGTGCGGGTGTAGTTCAGTAGTAGAACATCCCCCTTCCAGGGGGAAGGCGCAGTGTGCGATTCCTGTCACCCGCTCTGCATCGCCGTCACGACCACTGCTGTGGATCGGGTAGGCTGGTGCCCGCACCGATCGGTGGGAGCCGATCGGCAGCAATGCGGACGTAGCTCAGTTGGTAGAGCGCAACCTTGCCAAGGTTGAGGTCGCGAGTTCGAGCCTCGTCGTCCGCTCGGGAAGGAAACCCCGGTCCATCGGACCGGGGTTTCTTCATTGTCCGGGACCGGCCCTGACATTTGTCATGCTCAGTGATGACACCGCGCACTGCCGAGGTGGACGCACCGCCGGGACGCTGGTGCCATGAACGACAACGGGCACGAGCGCGTGATCGAGGTCAGCGACCTCAGGCGCGTCTACGGGGGCGGGTTCGAGGCCGTACGCGGAATCACCTTCTCCGTGACGCGCGGGGAGATCTTCGCCCTGCTGGGCACCAACGGCGCCGGGAAGACGTCGACGGTCGAGCTGCTGGAAGGGCTCACGGCGCCGGCCGGCGGCCGGGTCCGGGTGCTGGGCCACGATCCCTACCGCGAACGGGCCGCCGTGCGGTCCCGCACCGGTGTGATGCTCCAGGAAGGCGGCTTCCCCGCCGAACTGACCGTCGCGGAGACCGCCCGGATGTGGGCCGGGTGCACCAGCGGGGCCCGGCCGGCCGCCGAGGTGCTGGAGCTGGTGGGACTCGCGGACAAGCACGGGGTGCGGGTCAAGCAACTGTCCGGTGGTGAACGGCGGCGCCTGGACCTGGCACTCGCGCTGCTCGGCGATCCCGAGGTGCTGTTCCTCGACGAGCCGACGACCGGGCTCGACGCGGAGGGCCGCCGGGACACCTGGGCACTGGTGCGCGAGCTGCGCGCCGCGGGCACGACCGTGCTGCTCACCACGCACTACCTGGAGGAGGCCGAGGGCCTCGCCGACCAGCTCGCCATCCTGCACGAGGGCCGGATCGCCGTCTCCGGGACCCCGGCCGAGGTCACCGCCGGCCGCCCCTCCCGGATGTCCTTCGAACTGCCCGACGGCTACTTCCTCGGTGATCTGCCGCCCCTCGCCGACCTCGGCGTCTGCGGGCACGAGAGCGACGGACGGGTCGTCCTGCTGCGCACGACACAACTCCAGCGCACCGCCACCGGGGTGCTCGCCTGGGCCGACCGGGCCGGTGTCGAACTGCGCGGGCTGGACGTCCGCTCGGCCTCGCTGGAGGAGGCGTTCCTCGGGATCGCGCGGGAGCAGGGGGTGGCGGCATGAGCCAGAACTCCTGGGCGCCGACCGGCCGGCGGCTGCACGCGCTGGGCCGGGCCGAACTCGCCCTGCTCGGCCGCAACCGGGGCGTGCTGTTCACCGCGCTGGTGGTGCCGCTCGCCCTGCCGTTCAGCCTGCGGCCGGCCCTCGACCAGCTCGACCTGGAGCAACAGGGCCTGACCGTCGGCACGACCCTGCTGACGGCCGCGATCGGCTTCTCCTTCCTCTACGCCGTTTACACGTCCCTGGTCAGCGCCTACGTCACCCGTCGCGAGGAACTCGTCCTCAAGCGGCTGCGCACCGGTGAGCTGTCCGACACCGAGATCCTCACCGGCACCGCCCTGCCCGCGCTCCTGCTCGGCCTCGCCCAGGCTCTCGTCCTGTGCGCCGCCTGCGCCGCGCTGCTGCACATCGGGGCGCCCAGGGCGCCGTACCTGCTGCTGCCCGGGCTGGTCGCCGGGCTCGTGGTGAGCGCCGCGCTCGGCGCGCTGACCGCGGCCTGGACCCGGACCGCCGAGAGCACCCAGGTGACCGCGCTGCCGATGGTGTTCGTCTCCATGGCGGGCTCCGGGATCGCGGTCCCCACCGAGGTCATGCCCGAACGGCTCGCCTCCGTCTGCGAACTCCTCCCGCTCTCCCCGGCGATCCGCCTGATCCGCGGCGGCTGGACCGGCCAGTTGAGTGCCTACGAAGCGCTGGGCGCCTTCGCTACCGCGTTGGCCTGGACGGTCCTGGCGGTGTTTGCTGTACGGCGGTGGTTCCGGTGGGAACCCCGGCGCTGAGCAACGGGGGGGCGCACATGGTGGGACGGGTACGGCGGTGGCAGCAGCGGCACTGGCGTGAGCGCAGCAAGGCCGAACGGGTCGAGCTGTACACGGTCGTCACCTGGTACGTGACGATCTGGTTCTTCTCACTCGGCTGGCTGCTGCTGCCCCTGGCGGGCGGACTCGACCACCGGCCCGTGGCTTACGTCCTCGGCGTCCCGCTCCTCGCCGTGGCCGCCCTGCAGTGCGCGGCCTCGAACCGGCTCACCCGGCCCGCGCTCGACCACTACCTGGGTCGAGCCCGGCTGCCGGCCGGCGCACACCGTGTCCCGGCCGCTCTGCTGGGGCTGGCGCTCGCGCTGCTCGTGGCGCTCGCCGCGCTGGACGCGGCCGACCCGATGACGATCCGGCTGGCGGCCGGGGCCTGTCTGCTGCCGTTCGGACTGCTCTACGGACTCACCGTCCCGGTAACGGTGTTCCTGCGCCGGTCGGCGGCCCTGGCGGTCCTGCTCATGGGCGCCGTCTGGCTCGCCGACCACGACGGGGTGGGTCTCCTCGCGACCGGCCTGATGGCCGCCTTCCAGTCGGCGTTCTCACTGCTCGCCTGCCGGTGCGGCGCCTGGACCCTGGCCGTGCTCTGGGAAGCGGAGCGAGCCCGTGAGGTCGAGGCACGGCTCGCGGTCGCCGAGGAACGGCTGCGGTTCGGGCGGGACCTGCACGACGTGCTGGGGCGGAACCTCTCCGTCATCTCCCTGAAGAGCGAGCTGGCCGTCCAACTGGCCCGGCGGGGACGGCCGGAGGCGGTGGAGCAGATGATCGAGGTGCAGCGCATCGCCCAGGACTCCCAGCGGGAGGTACGGGCCGTCGTACGCGGCTACCGCGAGGCCGACCTCGGGGCCGAACTCGCCGGAGCACAGGGGGTGTTGTCGGCGGCGGGCATCGCGTGCGAGGTCCGGGCGGAGCCCGTCGGGCTGCCCGCCGAGGTGCAGTCCGCGCTCGGCTGGGTGGTGCGCGAGGCGGCCACCAACGTGCTGCGGCACGGCGACGCGGCCCGATGCGAGGTGGGGCTCAGGGTGCTGGAGGGACATGTGGTGCTGACAGTGGAGAACGACGGTGCGGTGCCACCGGGCGAGGGCGGCGGGTCGGGCCTCGCCGGACTGCGTGAGCGGCTCGCCGCCGTGGGCGGGACCTTGGAGGCGGGAATCGTCGGCGCCGGCCGGGACCGGTTCCGGCTGGTGGCGGACGTACCCATGGCGGCTGTGGAAGGAGTCACCGCGTGAGCGCTCCGGTACGGCTGTTGCTCGCCGACGACGAGCATCTGATCCGGGGCGCGCTGGCCGCGCTGCTCTCGCTGGAGGACGATCTGCTGGTCGTCGCGGAAGCCGCGACCGGGCCCGAGGCGCTGGCGATGGCACGGGCGCACGAACCCGATGTGGCCGTCCTGGACCTCCAGATGCCGGGCGCCGACGGTGTGAAGGTCGCCACATCCCTGCGTGCCGAACTGCCGGGCTGCCAGGTGCTGATCGTCACCGGTCATGGGCGGCCCGGACATCTGAAACGAGCCCTGACGGCCGGTGTGCGCGGATTCGTCCCGAAGACCGTCAGCGCCCAGCGGCTCGCCGAGATCATCCGGACCGTGCACGCCGGGAACCGCTACGTCGACCCGGAGTTGGCCGCCGACGCGATCTCCGCCGGGGACTCGCCGCTGACCGCGCGGGAGGCGGAGGTGCTGGAGCTGGCCGCCGACGGGGCACCGGTCGCGGAGATCGCCGAGCGGGCCGCGCTGTCGCCCGGGACCGTGCGGAACTACCTCTCCTCGGCCGTCACGAAACTCGGCGCCGAGAACCGTCATGCGGCAGTGCGTCTCGCACGCGAGCGAGGTTGGGTATAGTTGCTCTCGCGCCACGGCGCAGTGCGGACGTAGCTCAGTTGGTAGAGCGCAACCTTGCCAAGGTTGAGGTCGCGAGTTCGAGCCTCGTCGTCCGCTCCATGGAGAAGCCCCCGGTTCCGGCCGGGGGCTTCTCGCGTGTGTCCTTATCGCCTCCGACCCCGGCGTCCGCCGGGGGCTCTGCCGTCGCCCAGGGTCTTTCGTCTGGATCAGGCCGGATCAGGGAGCGGGCTCTGGTGGTGGGGGCACCTCCCACGCCGAACCCAGAAGGCCCTCACCCGTGCAAGCACCCGGCACGCGTGTCACTAGTGCTGTGGCCGGAAAGGTTTGCCGGAAAGCTCGCGGCGTCCGGTGCGGTGCATCGCAAGGCGGAGCATCACCCGCGTACTGGATGTACTCGGGTGATGCGACAACGCGGCGAGGTGCCGTGCCGGGCGCCGCGAGCCGGTGAACCTTTCCGGTCACAGCACTAGCGTCCCGGGGCAGCACGCCTAGGCCCAGCTGGTGCCGGTCAGGTGCTCGTACGCCTCCACGTACTTCGCCCGGGTCGCCTCCACGACCTGTTCCGGCAGCGGCGGCGGGGGCTGCTCGCTCTTGCGGTCCCAGCCGGACTCCGGCGAGGTCAGCCAGTCCCGCACGAACTGCTTGTCGTACGACGGCTGGGCGCGGCCCGGCTGCCACCGGTCGGCCGGCCAGAAGCGGGAGGAGTCCGGGGTGAGGACCTCGTCGGCGAGGACGAGGGTGTCGCCCTCGAAGCCGAACTCGAACTTGGTGTCGGCCAGGATGATCCCCCGGTCCCGGGCGATGTCCCGGGCGCGCGAGTACACCGCGAGCGTGGCCTGGCGCAGCTGGGCGGCGGTCTCCGCGCCGACCTGGCGGGCCACCTCCTCGTAGGAGACGTTCTCGTCGTGCTCGCCGACCTCGGCCTTGGTGGCCGGGGTGAAGATCGGGCCGGGGAGTTCGGAGCCGTCCACGAGACCCTCGGGCAGCGCCAGGCCGCAGACGGTCCGGGACTCCTGGTACTCCACCAGGCCCGAGCCGGTGAGGTAGCCACGGGCCACGCACTCCACCGGAACCATCTTCAGGGACTTGCAGACCAGCGTGCGGCCCGCCCAGTTGGCCGGGGCGCCCTCGGGCAGGTCGGTGCCGATCACATGGTTCGGGGCCAGGTCGCGCAGCTGGTCGAACCACCACAGGGAGAGCTGGGTGAGGACGCGGCCCTTGTCGGGGATCTCGGTGGGCAGCACCCAGTCGTAGGCGGACATGCGGTCAGTGGCGACCATCACGAGGTCGCCCGCCTCGTTCCGGTACAGCTCGCGCACCTTGCCGGTGTGCAGGTGCACCAGGCCCGGAACCTCGATGGGCTCAGGCTTTTCTACGAATCCGGACACGGTTCCTCCCCGTGGCTCTGTCCAAGTGCCTCGATTCTCCCGTATGCCGGTGATCGGGGTGTGGCCAGGGGGTCAGTCCCGTTTGCAGATGCGGTCCAGCAGGTTCGCCGTGGCCCGCTGGATACGGGGGTCCACATGGCCGGGGCGGTCCAGGGACGGGCACCAGGCGAAGGTGCCGGAGGCGAACACCCAGGCGCCGGAGGGGGCTCGGTAGAGCGAGGTCTCCTGGTGGCGCAGGGCGCCGTCGTTGTCGGTGTAGGGGGAGTGGGCGAGCAGGATGCGCTCGTCGTGCTCGGGCAGCGCGGTGCGCGGGAAGTACCGGTCCGCCTCGCCGGCGACCAGGCCCTCGATGTCGTCGCCCTCGTGCGCGCCGGTCGCCTCCCACAGCCAGTGGCCGCCGTTGCGGACGATCAGCGGGTGCGGCTCGGGCACCCGGCCCGCGTACTGGATGCCGACCAGCTGCTGCTCGGGCCGGTCGATCTCCCGCCAGAGCACGGGCCGGCCCGGGCCCTTGCGTTTGCGGCAGGTCAGCAGCCGGTTCGGGACACCGGACGGGGACGGGCCCAGCTCCACCTGCCAGTACATGGTGTTGGCGGAGAGGAAGACCAGCGAGGTGCCGCGGTCGCGGGCGTTCTCGACGGCCCGGCGCATCGGCCCCGACCAGTACTCGTCGTGGCCGGGGAAGACAAGGCCCCGGTAGCGGGCGGGATCGACGCGGCCCGCGTGCAGGTCGCGGGCGTCGGCGTAGGCGAGGTCGTAGCCGTAGCGCTCGGCCCAGCGGATGAAGTCGTAGGCGTGGCCGACGTGCAGGGGCAGGCCCGCGCCCGCGTACGGCCGGTCGAAGGAGACCGTGGTCGCCGCCTCGGCCTCGCCGAGCAGCCGGCCCCTCTCGTCCCAGGCGTGGTAGAGGCTGGCGCCGGTGTGGCCGTCCTCCGGGTAGAGGTTGTACGCCTGCCAGGTGATGTCGGGCAGCAGCAGGAGCAGGTCGGCGGGGTGGTCGTCGCGGACCGTGAAGGGCACGTGGGAGCGGTAGCCGTCGACGGTGGTGAGGACGGCCACGTAGGCGCCGATGCTCCAGTAGGAGGGCACCTGGAGGCGCCAGGACAGCCACCAGTGGTGGCAGGAGACCGTCCGGTCGGCGGTCAGCGGCGAGGGCTGGACGATGCCGGACAGCCGGGGGCTGGTGGTGATCTTGGCGGCTCCGTCGCCGCCGTAGTGGCCGATGCGGTAGATGTCGACGCTGAACTCCTGCGGCGGGTCGACCGTGATGTGGAAGTCGATCGCCTCGCCGGGCGTGACCGCGCCGGTGGAGGTGAAGCCCTTGATCTGGCGGTGCACGTCGTCGGCCGAGCGCGGGCCGGCGGCGGCTCGCGGTGCGGGGACGCGTGCGCCGGCGCCTCCGGCGAACTGCTGCGGGCTGGGATCGACATACCAGGGCACGACGTGGCCCGTGTCGTCGAAGTACGTCTCACTGCCGCGCAGCCAGGGCACCGGGCCCAGGCCGAAGGGATCCGTGACGGCGTGCGCGAGTGCTCCGGACTCCCAGCGGCGAATGTGGTCCGAGGCCATGGTCGCTCCCCTCCCTCATGCCCCCGTGGCTGTCTCGGTGGTGCTCGCTCTTCTCGCTGTGCTCGCTGTGCTCGGCCGCGCTGTCGTATGTCGCGTGCCTTTGCCAAAGGCGTGGTCGATCCCAGCACATCACATAACGCACGGGCTCGGTCACTAGTCGTTGCGAATTGACCTGAAGTGGAAGTCGTCTTTCCGTTACGGCGGTGACGAAGACGCTACGGCGCGGTCACACCAGCCGCACGGGCTTCTCCGGGCGTATCCCGGACGAGACCAGCCAGTCGCGCAGCGGGCCCGGGTCCCCTTCCTCGATCAGGCTGAGGACCTTCGGCGTCAGATCGGCGGCCCGCTCACCGCCCAGCAGCAGGGACGGGCCGTCCAGCCAGTCCAGTGCGGGGACCGCGCCGGCGGTGTCGACGGCCGCGCAGCACACCATCGCCGTGACGTGGTCGGCGAGCAGTTCGCGGGCGGTGCGCTGGGGCTGCAGCGGGAAGGGCGGCAGCACCCCGTCGCAGGCGGCCCACAGGGCGTTCTCGGGGCCCGGGCGCGCCGCGCCGCCGCCGTCCGGTACGGCGGCGGCCTCCTCCCGGGCCAGCTCGGCGCTCAGTCCGGCGGCCAGTGCGGCACTGCGCTCAGTGGCGCGATCGGCGTCCTCTTCGTCGTCGTACGGAGGGCGGAGGACGGGCTCGTCGTCGTGCGGGGGACGGGGGCCGAGGGCGTCGTCCCGCGGGAGGCGAGGGCCGGGCTCGGTGGTGTGCGGTCCATGGGGGTCGGTGGCGTGCGGCCCCTGGGAGGCGGTGGCGTGCGGCCCCTGGGAGGCGGGCTCGGCGGCTGCGAGAGAGGTGTCCGTGGTGGCCGGCGCGGGGCCGTCGTCGGCCTGGGCGGCCGGGGCGTCCGCGGCCGGGGCGTCGTCCGGGGCGTCCGGGTCGCGCGGGCCGGTGTCGGCGGTGCGGCCGGGCCCGGCGGTTTGCGTCGCGGTCGGCTCCGCGAGGTGGTCCAGGACGCGGGCCAGGGTGGGGCCGCCGGGGTCCGGGACTCCGGGGTGGGGGGAGGGGCGGACGCCGAGGGAGTCCAGGACGCGGTGCAGACGGGCCGCGTCGGCACGCCACGTGCGGTCCACGACCTCCTCCGGATACGCCTGCCAGTCCACCGGGGTCCAGCCGTTGCGGGACTCGGCGGGGCCGCCGTGGAAGAGGTGGGCGGCGAGCAGCGAGGTCGCCTCGTCCACCGTGCCGGGCTCCTCCAGCAGATCACAGGCCGGCCGCTCGCCGAGCCGGGAGGTGAAGCCCTCGGCGAGCCGGTCGCGGCGGGCCAGCTCGGTGAGCGCCGCCACCACGCCCGCGTCCAGCCGGGACGGCCAGCGGCCCATGCGCCAGGCGGGCAGGGCGACCCTGGTCAGCAGCCGGTCCCAGCCGGCGTAGGCGAGCCCGACCTGCTCCTGGGCCACGATCCGCAGGCCGTAATCGACCGCCTGGGCGCGCTCGGCCGCCGCCGCCGCGACCCCGCGCTCCATCTGCATCGCGTGCTCCCGGCAGCCGCGCAGCATCAGCCGGGCCACCCAGCCGAGGGCCGCGCACACCCCGCGGGTCAGCGCGCAGCGGCCGGGGGTCGCGGCGACGGCCACGGCCGCGTCCAGCCCGCGGACGAAGCGGCGGGCGGCGGCTATGTCCGGGTGCGCCGAGGGGCCCGTGCCCGCGATGACCGGGGCGAGGACCGCGCGCAGCTCACCGACGCGCATCCACCACAGGAACGGGGAGCCGATGACGAGGACCGGTGCGACCGGGGTCCGGCGGCGGCCCGGGCCCGCTATCTCGTCGGGCGCCGGACGCGGGGGCGGCCCGTGCGCCGAATGGGTACGGTCCTCCAGCCAGCTGTCGCAGTCCGGGGTGAGCGCTATGGCCGACGGGGCCGGCACGTCCAGACGTTCGGCGAGGTCGCGCACCATCCGGTACAGGTCCGGGGCGGACTTCTCCGGGATCGGCACCGTCGGAGTCGTGGCGGGGCGGGCCCGGGCCAGGACCAGGGCGACGCCGGCCGCGGCCAGCAGCACCAGCACCGCGAGCACGCCGACGACCCACCGGGCGGTGTTCCAGCCCGGGCCGACGAGATGGCCGGTGGAGGCACCGGTCAGCAGGATCACCGCGGCGCCCGCCGGCAGCAGGGCCACGGCCAGCGCCCGGCCCCGGACCCGCAGCACGGCGAGGGCCCGGGAGCGCGCGGCCTGTGCGCCCGCCTCCACACCGATTCCGGTCACGTGCTGACCTCGCCCCCTCTCTGCCGATCGCGTGCTGCCCTGGACTTGTTCACTCCCCCACTGTGGCACCCGCCACTGACATCGCAATGCCGGTGGGCCAAGTGCCGGAATGCTTGCGCGGCACCCTAGTTGGGGCCCGGGCGCAAGTCAGCCGGATAGGCGATTGCTCACTCGATGGAATGGCTTTGGTCAGAGCTGGGTGACAGACAGCAAAGATCAGGCCCCGGATTCCGTCCGGGGCCCGATGGGGTGCGAGGGTGCGCGCGAGCGGTTCGTCGACCTGCGCTGTCGGCGGTCGGCCGCCGACTACGCCTGCGCCGACCCGGCCGCCTTCGCCGCGATGTCGGTGCGGTGCTGCGAGCCGTCCAGGCCGATCCGGCCCACCGCCCGGTACGCCCGCTCGCGTGCCTCGGCCAGGTCCTTGCCGGTGGCCGTGACGGACAGCACGCGTCCGCCCGCGCTGACGACCGCGTCGCCGTCCCGCTCGGTGCCGGCGTGCAGCACGTACGCGTGCGGGGCGTCCTCGGCGGCCACCGCGTCCAGGCCGGTGATCGGGTCGCCGGTGCGCGGGGAGCCCGGGTAGTTGTGCGAGGCGACGACGACGGTGACGGCCGCGTCCTCGCTCCAGCGCAGCGGCGCCAGGTCGGCGAGGTTGCCGGTGGCCGCGGCCATCAGGACACCGGCCAGCGGCGTCTTCAGCCGGGCCAGCACGACCTGGGTCTCCGGGTCGCCGAAGCGGGCGTTGAACTCGATGACCCGCACCCCGCGCGAGGTGATCGCGAGGCCGGCGTAGAGGAGCCCGGAGAAGCTCGTGCCCCGGCGGCGCAGCTCGTCCACCGTCGGCTGCAGCACGGTCTGAAGCACCTCGTCGACCAGCTTCGGGTCGGCCCACGGCAGCGGCGAGTACGCGCCCATGCCGCCGGTGTTCGGGCCCTCGTCGCCGTCCAGGGCGCGCTTGAAGTCCTGGGCGGGCTGGAGCGGGACGACGGTCTCGCCGTCCGTCACCGCGAACAGGGACACCTCCGGGCCGTCGAGGAACTCCTCGATCACCACCCTCCCCCGCTTCGCGGAAGGTCCGCCCAGGCATCCGGCGGCGTGCGCCTTGGCCGTCTCGATGTCGGAGGTGACGACGACGCCCTTGCCGGCGGCGAGACCGTCGTCCTTGACGACGTAGGGGGCACCGAAGGCGTCCAGCGCCTCCGCGACCTCCTCGGCGGTGGTGCAGACGTAGGAGCGGGCGGTCGGCACCGCGGCCGCCGCCATGACGTCCTTGGCGAAAGCCTTGGACCCCTCGAGCTGCGCGGCCTCCCCGGAGGGGCCGAACGCCGGGATGCCCGCCGCGCGGACGGCGTCGGCCACACCGGCGACCAGCGGGGCCTCCGGGCCGACGACGACCAGTTCGGCACCGAGGCGGGTGGCCAGCCCGGCCACCGCGGCGCCGTCGAGCGCATCGACCTGGTGCAGCTCGGCGACCTCGGCGATGCCGGCGTTGCCGGGGGCGCAGTACAGCGCGGTGACGTCGGGGTCGAGGGACAGGGAGCGGCACAGGGCGTGTTCGCGGGCGCCGCTGCCGATGACGAGGACCTTCACGGGGGTCAGCCTACTGGCAAGGTCGCCGAAGACCGGGGCCCGGGCCGTTCGGGCTTTCCTCCAAAGACGCCGGGCGCGGTCGCCGCCGGTCACTCGTTGGAGAACTCCTCCACGACCGTCGCCCCCAGCTCCCGCACGATCAGCTCGTGACCGGACAGGGCCGACTCGTCCAGATCCGGGTCGTCGTCCTCGGGGATGTCGTCCTCGGGCGCGACCGGCTGCGGCTCGGGGGCGGCGGCCGGCCGGGACCCCTGGGCGGGCCCCGCCTGGGCCCCGCCGTGGCCGCCGGCGGGCCCCTGCGGGGCCGGCTGGGCAGCCGTGGGGCGGGGAGCGGCCGGGGCGCCGTAGCCGGCGCTCGGGGCGCCGCCGTGGCCGCCTGCGGGAGAGCCGCCGTAGCCACCGCCTCCGCCGTAGCCGGGTGAGCCGCCCGGGGCCGGCGGGGCCGAGCCGCCGCCGGACGGGTCGACGACCGCCTCGATCTTCCACTGCACGTTGAACTGCTCGGCCAGCGCCTGGCGCAGCACGTCCTCGCTGCCGCTGCCGGCGAAGTTGTCGCGGGCGCCGGCGTTGACGAAGCCGAGCTGGAGGGTGGTGCCGTCGAAGCCGGTCACCTGGGCGTTCTGGCTGAGCAGGATCCAGGTGAAACGACGGCGGTTCTTGACGGACTCCAGGATGTTCGGCCACAGGACGCGGGGGTCGAGACCGCCGGCGGGGGCGGCCTGGGTGGCCGTCGGGACCTGGGCCGCGGGAGCGGGGGCCGTGGGCGCGGGGGCGGACCGGCCCGGCTGCGACTCCGGCTGACCGGGGCCCTGCCCCTCCCGGCCGCTCGCCGGAGCGGCGGCCGTGGGCCAGCCACCGGGACGCCGTCCACCGCCGGCGGAGGCGGCAGTGGGCCAGGCACCGGGGGCGGGAGCGGGCGGGGCCGAAGGCTGAGCGGCAGGAGGCTGGGCGGCAGAAGGCTGAGCGGCAGGAGCGGAGGCCGCGGGGGCGGGGGCGGGGGCAGGTGCCGTGGGCGCGGGGGTGGGAGCAGGTGCCGTGGGCGTCGGGGCGACGGGGGGAGCCGTCGGCTCGACCGGGGCACCGGGCGCGGCCGGGGTGCCGGGGCGGGCCGGCATGCCCGGACCGCCCGGCGTGCCCGGACCGCCCGCGGTACGGAAGGCCGCTCGGGCGGCGGCGGGGCCCCCGCCGGGCGGCACGGACACCGCGTCCGCACCCGGTCCCGCGCCGGTGCCGACGCCCGGGGCGAGGGCGCCGCCGTGGGCCTCGGGACCGGGGACGTAGCCCATGGCGGGCGCGCCGGCGCCGGCCGAGAAGGCGACGCCGCGCTCCAGGCGGTCGAGACGGGCCATCACGGACCGCTCGTCGCCGTAGGCGGCCGGGAGCATGACGCGGGCGCAGATCAGTTCCAGCTGGAGGCGGGGCGAGGTGGCGCCGCGCATCTCGGTCAGCCCCGCGTTGACCAGGTCGGCGGCGCGGCTCAGCTCGGCGGCGCCGAACGTCTCGGCCTGCGCCTGCATCCGCTCCAGGACGTCGGCCGGGGCGTCGAAAAGCCCCTTCTCCACGGCGTCCGGCACGGCGGCGAGGATCACCAGGTCCCGCAGCCGCTCCAGCAGATCCGCGACGAAGCGCCGCGGGTCGTTGCCCCCCTCGATGATCCGGTCGACGACCTCGAAGGCGGCGGCGCCGTCGCCGGTGGCGAAAGCCTCCACGACGGAGTCGAGCAGGGACCCGTCGGTGTAACCGAGGAGGGAGGTCGCCATGGCGTATGTCACACCCGCCTCGCCGGCACCGGCGAGGAGCTGGTCCATGACGGACATGGAGTCACGGACAGACCCCGCGCCGGCGCGCACGACGAGCGGCAGCACGCCGTCGTCCACCGGGATGCCCTCCGTCTGGCACACCTCGCCGAGGTACTCCCGCAGGGTGCCCGGGGGCACGAGCCGGAAGGGGTAGTGGTGGGTCCGCGACCGGATCGTGCCGATGACCTTCTCGGGCTCGGTCGTGGCGAAGATGAACTTGAGGTGCTCGGGCGGCTCCTCGACGACCTTGAGCAGCGCGTTGAAGCCGGCCGACGTGACCATGTGGGCCTCGTCGATGATGTAGATCTTGTACCGGCTGCTCGCGGGTCCGAAGAAAGCCTTCTCGCGCAGCTCACGGGCGTCGTCCACACCGCCGTGGGAGGCCGCGTCGATCTCGATGACGTCGATGGAACCCGGTCCGTTGCGGGCGAGGTCGCTGCACGACTGGCACTCCCCGCAGGGGGTCGGCGTGGGACCCTGCTCACAGTTCAGGCAGCGGGCCAGGATGCGCGCGCTGGTCGTCTTGCCGCAGCCGCGCGGCCCGCTGAACAGGTACGCGTGATTGACCCGGTTGTTCCGCAGCGCCTGCTGCAGCGGGTCGGTGACATGCTCCTGCCCGATGACCTCGGCAAAGGTCTCCGGGCGATAGCGGCGGTACAGCGCGAGGGACGACACGCATACGAGGTTAATGGCGCCCACTGACAACCGGCTCCGCCCACGGATCCCGGAACGCAAGCGCCCCCCACGCACCCGCCAGAGCCGACCTACCCTTGCTGCCTTCCGGCCCTGGGGGAGTTCAGTCAGATAGCGCCGCGTGAGGGGCTGTGCCCCACAGTACCCGATGCCGGCCCGCGGGCTGTACCCGATCGCGACCCGGGACCACCCCCGGTGGCGGCCTGCGGGAACGGGTTCGCGAGCACTCCCCTCGGTCATGTAATGTTTCCGGCGGAGGATTCGCCTAGAGGCCTAGGGCGCACGCTTGGAAAGCGTGTTGGGGGCAACCCCTCACGAGTTCGAATCTCGTATCCTCCGCCAGTGCCTCACCGGGCACGATGTCGAAGGGCCCCACCGCAAGGTGGGGCCCTTCGTCGTTGTCCTCACGCCTCGTTGTCCTGGTCTTTGTCCACATGGAGGTTTTCCGGGGCGCCCCAGATGGCGTGCTCGATCTTCCGGGCCGCTTCCTTGAGCATGGGATCGGTCACATGCAGGTACCGGGCCCGCATCCGGGCGGCGCCGCCCGGCTCCCACCCCATGATCTGGTCAATGACTCGGTCCGGGACCCCGAGCAGCATCAGCACGGTGCCCGCGGTGTGCCGTGCGTCGTGCAGACGCCCGTCCCGGACGCCGGTGTCTCCCAGCAGCCGCTTCCAGTCGTGATAGTCCGTGTTCGGGCTGAGCGGGCCGCCCAACGGCTTGGTGAACACGTACTCGGACTTGGTCCACAGGTTCCCAGCCGCCACGCGCTCCCGTGCCTGCGCCTCCCTGTGGGATCGGAGCATCACGACCAGCGGTCCCGGGAGGGGCACGGCGCGACGGCCGGCGCGTGACTTCGTGTTCTTCGTCTCGCGCCGCACCTGCATCCGGGCCGGGCAGTAGCCGGCCTTCCGCCCGCAGGGCGCCGCCTCGCCACACCCGTGCTCGTACTTCGGCCGCAAACGGTTCCGGCGAAGCTTCAGGTACTCGTTGGCCAGGTCCACGTCGGACCACCGCAGTCCGAGTGTCTCTCCCTGCCGCAGTCCGAGCGCCAAGGCCAGCATCCAGCGGGCACTGTTCCGGCGCTTGTTCACTGCGAGCAGGAGACGCTGCACCTCATCGACCGAGTAGGGCTCCACCTCCGTCTCGTCCTCTTCCATCCGTGGAGGCTTCGCCAGCGCGGCGGCGTTCTTCGCCGCGTGGCCGCGCCGCACCGCTTCACCCAGAGCCGTACGGGCGGTCCGGTGCGCCTGGTGAGCGGTGCCCGCCTTGCTGCCGGCACTCTGCATCCGGCGATACAGGCTCTCTAGGTGCTCCGGCTCCAAGCGGTCGATGCGGTGCCGACCGATGCCCGGCACCAGGTGCACCCGGACTGCCACCTCGTACCCGTCGTACGTGTTCTCGCTCACGACGGGCTTGGCGATGTTCTCGACCCAGTGCTCAAGCCACTTCGCTACCGTCCACGGCTTTCCGGGCTGGCGCGCGGATCCCTCGTCGCGCTGCTTCTCCAGGCGCCGGACCTCGTCCACCAGGTCTTTGCGCGTGGGGCGCGTCAGGTGCCGGCGGTAGGGCGTGCCGTCGTCCTTGTAGCCCATGGGTACACGAGCGTGCCAGCGTTCGTCCTTGCCCAGGTAGATGGCCGATTCGCCGTTGGCTCGGCGAGTGCGCTTTTTCTCCTCTGCCACTGGCAGTTCCTCCGGTCGGTGCAAGGCAGGTAGGCACGGAGCGCCGCCCAATGTCTGGGCGGCGCTCCGAACGGGGGATCAGGCGGCGCGCTGCTCAGCGCGTCGGCGGGCCACGTACGCGGCGGGGGCGTCGGCAGGGACGCGGCGCAGGCTGCCGACCGGGATGGATTCCAACTCTCCGGACCGAATGAGCTGATAGCAGGTGGTGCGGCCGATGCAGAGGCGTCGGGCGGCCTCCTCAACGGTCAGAAGAACAAGGGTGGAGTCCGCGGCTTCAGGGAGCTGGGACGTGTCCATGGATGGGGCACTCCTTGTCTGACTGTGATGCCGGATGGATTGGGCGATGCCTCGCTGCCTCTTCCGGGGGATCCGCCACGTCCGCCACGCCGCCACACCGCAGGTCAGAGCGTTGATCGTGTGGCGGGTAGCGGTGTTGTGGCGGATAGGTGCCGCCACACCCCGCGCAGGATGCGGCGGCACCGAGGCGCTTGTTCGGTCAGTGGGTGAGGGTGGGCTGTGTGGCGGTTTCCGCAGACATGTGGCGGATGGGTGTGGCGGTATCAGCCACGGATGCACCCTTGTTGACCTGCGGTGTGGCGGACGTGGCGGACGTGGCGGATTCCTCGGGGGGCGGAGGGCAGTACCGCGTCCAAGCGTCCGTGAGGTCGTCCGCGTAGTAGCCCTTGGGGAAGCCCGAGGGGGTGCGGATGCCACGAGGCTTGATCGGCTTGTTGGCCGGGGTGACGTACTGGCCGAGCAGGCGGGCAAGGGAGCGGGAGTTGATCGGCTTGTCGTCCAGGTCGCCCCAGGGGGCGTCGTCCATGCGCAGCAGGCATTCGATGATGGCGGCTGTCGGCATCCGGTCGGCGCCGCAAAACACCTTGTCGCGCAGGTCGGTCAGCAGCCGTACTCCGAGGGACGCCTCGTCGTTGTCGTGGGCGGCGCTGATCAGTTCCAAGCAGGCGGCGCGGGCCCGGCCGGGCCAATCGCAGCCGATCGCGTCCGCGACCGCGAGCAGGGGTTCCCACACGTCGGCGGGCCGGTCGGAGACTCCGTCGGGCATGACCGGCCAGGCTTGGGCGACCTGTTCGCGGACGGTGTCCGCCCATTTGGCGAGCCGGTTGCGCAGGGCGTGGCCCTGCTTTTCGTGGATGCGCTGGCGGTAGGGCTCGACCTTTTCGTTGGGTGCGCGCTTGCGCATGCGGATGATGACTGACCTGGTCAGGACGGTGTCGGGCAGTGAGCCGAGTCCGGCCATGGCGACTGCGCAGTAGGAGTTGAAGACCTGAGCGTTCTGGTTGGAGCCTTCCCCGACGCAGCGCAGGGCGCCGCCGATGCGTCGGTAGCCGGCGTTCAGGAAGCCGCGTAGTGCTTCGTCGGCCCCGGCCTTGGGGCCGAAGATGGTGTCTACCTCGTCGAACAGCACGGTGGGCAGGCCCTCGGCGGAGTCGACCAGCCGGTAGAGGGCGTTGGCGGACGCGGACACCGTGGCGACCGGGCGGGGCGTGAGCAGTTCCACGATCTCCAGCGCGCGGGACTTGCCCGATCCCGGCTCCGGGGACAGGAACGCAAGCCGCGGGGTGGTCTCGAAGCAGTCGATGAGGTGGGCGTGGGCGTCCCACAGGGCAACGGCGACGTAGGCGGCTTCGGTGGGGAAGACGTTGAAGCGGCGGTGGAAGGCTTCCACCTCATCGAGCAGCGCGGCGCCGTCGATGGCGTTCGGGGCGGTCATGCGGCGTTCCTCCCTTCGGCGGGCGCGGCGGGCGCCCCGGTGCAGGCGGGCTTGTGGGCGTCGTACTCGGCGACCAGCTCAGCCACGTTCTTGGGGCCGGTGGCGGTGCCGGTCTGCCCGCAGGCGCAGGCGTAGGCGGCGGTGGGCAGGGCGCCGTGCCGGGTGGACCAGCGGGCGCCGTCGTAGTGGTGTCGGTAGGTAGGTGGGGCGAAGATCCGGATTCCGAGGGCGTCCGGTGTGGGGTCGACGCTCGGCCGGACCTGGGGGCGGTTCGAGCGAAGGGCAGTGACGACGCCCTGTCGGGCGGCGCCTTTCGGCTCGCCTACGCCCGCCACGTCCACGGGCCGTAGAGCGGCGTCCGGGCCGGTGGTCCGGCTGGTGGGGCAATCCAGGTGGGGGGAGTGGGGGCCGGTCATGAGGCTGCCTGCCGTGGTGTGACGTGGGTGATGACCCAGTCCATGGCGCTGCGGATGGTCGTGCGGCACTCGGCCGGCGGCAGGCCCGTGGACTCCCCCGCCCCCTGGATTGCCTGCTCCGCCACGTCCCGGGGGAGGTCACCCCACGCGACGAACCGGGCAACCTTGCAGGCGCTACGGTGCAGGGTGTTGTTGCGCCCGCCGTCGGTCGTGGCAGCGATGACCGCGCACTCCCGCTCCAGCGCCGTGCGGGCGGCCCGTGTGCCGTCCCGCACCGGGGCCACGGGGACGACGGCAGACCGGTCCGGCTCGGTGAGCCGTTCGGCCAGCCACCCCGGCAGTGGCGCGACGGGGGCGTCGTCGGTCACCTCGTAGGCGCCGTCGGGGGTGGTGCTGCCGGGGGCGACGACGTAGCCGCCCCAGGCACGGGTGTCGACGTGCGGCCCGAGACGGTTCGCGCTGCACTTCAGCCGCACCCCGGCCGGGGCGGCGAAGTACAGGTGCTCCCCACCGCGCGCGGTCCGCACCCGGTAGGTGGCGGGGAGGACCTGGGCGGCGCGCTCGCAGAGCGCTTGCAACGAAGTGGCGCCGTCAGGCGCTCCCTCTGGTTCTTCGGGCTTGCACACGTCCAGGTCGACGACCAGCAGCCCGGCGGGGCCGGTCGCGATCCCTACGTTGTACGGGCGCGCCGCCCACGTCGCGTGGATCAGGTCGGGGTTGGTGGTGGCGCGCTGTTCGGGCTTGCGGTGCCCGCCCGCGCACCGCCCCGTTCCGGGGCAGTCTCGTTCGGCGTGGCCGGCGGGGCGCTTGGCGCGCGGGTGCAAGGGGATGACGGGCCAACCGCGCTCCGCTGCGGTGAGCGCGGAGGCCAGTAACGGCAGGCAGTCCAGAGCGGCAGTGACGGTGCAGGGAGGTTCGGGCATGCTGGAGGTCTCCAGTTCTCTTCGATGGGTGCTGGTTGGCAAGGGCGGCCCCGTGTTCTTGGCGGAATCGGGGGGCCGCCCTTGGCGTAGCTAGGTGTTCTTGGTCCGGGCGAGCTTGAAGGTGATGCCGCCGATGCCGATGGGTCCGGCGGCACCCGCGATGACGGTGGCGGTGTGGGCCGCGGCGTCGAGCAGGAGGCAGAGGCAGGCGACCAGTCCCCAGCCGCCGGCGACGACGGCGCCGGCGATGGCGAACGGGATCAGGACCCGGGGCCAGGCCATGCCGGCCGGGTGGGTGTCGTGGACGACGATGACGACGGGTTGTCCGGTGGCCTGCGCGCGCTGCCAGTCTGCGGCGGATATGTGCGGGGCGATGTTTCCCGGCGGGGTGCGGTGGTCCATTACGGGCTCCTCGGGTGAGCCGCGGGCCCGCACCATCAGGTGGTGCGGGCCCGCTCGGATGGGTGGTGGTGCTTGTCGCGTGGCTTGTCGTCTTCCTTGTCGCGTGCTTGTCGCTTGTCTTGTCTTGTCGCTTGTCGCCTTGCAGATCACAAGCCGTTTCCGGGCGTCTGGGGCCCGGTGGGCGGCATGTGCTCCGGCGGGGCGACAAGCGACAAGAGGTCAGCTCTCCGGGGGCTGTTCGGGGGCGTGCTGGCGGTGGACGTAGCGGACTTTGGTGCCCTCGCCGACACGGACGGCGGTGCCGTCCTTCACCCAGTCCCGCAGCCATCCCACGACCGTCTGACGGGACGTGCCGTGGTCCGCGGAGAGCGCGCGGGCGATCGCGGACGCTCCGGTGCCCTCCCGGCCGGCCGCGAGCAGCAACGCCAGCGCCGCCTGTTGTGCGGGACTGTCCTGCTCGCCCCGCAGCGCCGACAGGTTCAGCCCGCCCGCAGCCGGTGGCCCGTCGCTCCCTGCCGGGGCCTGCGGTTCGGGGGCGGTGCCGAACTGCGCGTCGATCTGCTCGCGGAAGCGGCGCAGCATCTCGTCTTCCGGCGAGAGCGGCGCCCGCTCCGAACCGCTGAGCGCGGACAGCCGCAGGCCCGTGCCGGCGGCGACGCTGTCGTCGGTGGCGGCCTGGTCGTCGGTGGTGGCCTGGTCACGCATCCAGGCGGTGCGGTCGGTGTCCCAGCGGCGGGCGTAGGCGGGCCCGGCGGCCTTGGCGGACACCGGGTCCAGGACGGGGTGCAGCTCGGACGTGGCGGCGATGATCTCGCGGATCTGGTTGGGCAGGATGCGCCAGGCTTTGAACAGGGCGGCCGGTGACTCGGGGGTGCCCATGAACCCGGCGCCCTTGTGCGGGGCCTGCTCGACGCGCAGCCCGCGAGAGCCGGGGAACATCTTCGACAGGTCCATGCCCTCGGTCTCCCCGCCGGTCAGGGCGACGCGGACCTTGGCTTCCCGGCGGATCATGAGGTTGCTCAGCACGCTCCCGGTGGCGCCGAGGGCGGTGAGCACGGTGCGGATGCCCATGGCGCGGGCGACCCGGATCACTTCCAGGATCTTCTCCCCGAGCTTGCGGACCTGCCGGTCGGGGCTGGCCAGGATCTCCGCACCCTCATCGATGACCAGCATGATCTGGGGAATCTTCGCGCTGATGGGCAGCAGATCCGTGTTCGCGCGGGCAAGCACGTCCTGATAGCCCATCTTGCGCTGCTTGGCGACCTTCACCGCTGCGTCCAGCATGGTCATGGCCTCGTCGTAGGTCCCGGCGAGCCAGTCGATGCCCGGCCGGACCGCGGTGCCGTCCGGGGCGTCGATCTCGCCGTTGAGGGCGGGCAGCACCCACGGCAGACCGGCCGATCCGGCGTTGAGGTCGATGACCCAGGTCAGGATGTCGTCGGCGCGGGCGAACCCGGCGAGGATCGAGTGGACCATGTTGGTCTTGCCCGATCCGGTCGGGCCGACGATGAGCGCGCACTGCTCGCGCAGGTAGGCGAGGACCTGTTCGGCGTTGGTGCGGTAGCCCCAGGGGATGCCGGTCAGGACGGACAGGGTCCCGTAGTCGGTGGGGTAGGTGCGTTCCTCGGCGAGCACGTTCGATGTGGTCACGTCGATGATGACGCGGCCCTGGTGGATGCCCGGGGAAGCGGTGGCGGTGCAGCCGTGCGGCAGCCGGGCGTCCGCGGACAGCCGCGCCGACTCAGCGGCGATCTTGGTGTAGGTGGCGCCGCCGGGCGGGAGTTCGGCGTCGATGGAGAATCCGGCCCCGGTCGCCCACATCTCCACCCCCACCACCCGCACGGTGATGGAGCAGACGCGTTGGATGCGGTCGACCCATTCCGCGGCGATGGCGCGGCGTTCGGCGGACAGCTCTCGTGCGATCTGCCGTTCGGCGGCGGCGATGGCCTCTTCCTCGCGTGCCTCTTCGTAGAGGTCGACCGAGCGGGCGGCGGCGCCGATACCGACGCCGATCGTGGCCAGGGAGCCGAGGGCGGTCCAGGTGAGGGGGCCGTGGGTCATGGCCCAGGTGGTCCAGCCGGCTCCGATGAGCCAGGACGCGGCGCGGGTGGCGAGGGTGCGGCCGGCGTTGCGCACGCGGAGCCCGGCGATGGTGTGGCCGAGGGCCCCGGCCGCGCCGACGGCGAGGGCCCAGCCGGGGGGCATGCCGGTGGCGGCGCCGGTGGTGGCGACGGCGAAGGCTCCGGTGGTGGCGGACAGGGCGCCGGTCACGGGTCCGTGACCAGCGCTCCAGTCCAGCACCGGGCCACTGTGCTGCTCGGTGGTGGTGGCCATGGTCAGACGTTCCAGCCCTTCTCGGCCTCGGTGCCGTTGCGGGGGTCCTCGTGCCGGGCGATGTCCTGGGCGTGGACCTGCCGGAACATCGGCCCCATGTCCTCAGCGACCGCGACGGCGCTGTGCAGGGCGCCGTAGATGTCGGTGAAGCCGTCGGCGACCTGCTTCTCCAGCGGGAACTCGGAGTCGGACCGCTCGGCGAGGATCTTCATCACGCCGGCGATGCATTCGAGCGCGGCCGGCAGTCCCTCGACCATGCGGAGGATCTCCATGCAGCCGTCCGGCTCGTAGGTGTTGGCCGCGGCCAGCATGTCGATGGCGTGGTCTTCGAACTTGAACCCGGAAACGAGGGCCATCTGCTCTCCTTCATTCACCTCAGGGGTGCTGCTGACAGGGATTTGTGATGCGGGCCGCTCCACGCCGTTGGCGATGCCGTCCGCCCCGTCCTGGGCGGCTTCGGCGTCGGCGGCGGCTTCCTGCTCGGCCAGTTGCTCGCGGATGGCGTCATCGCGGGAGGCGCGCTGCTCGGCCGCGACGCCGGCCAGGCGCTGGTAGAGGCGGCGGCCGGGGTGCATCAGCCACCCGATGCCGAGCTTGCGGCCGATTGGTGTGCTGATCAGCCCGAGCAGGCCGACGGGCAGGGCGAGCAGGGCGGCCAGCAGACGCCGGCCGTGGAACCGGGCCGCAGAGCGGCGTAGGGCCTGCCGTGCGGTCCGGCGGGCGGGAGCCTTGCGGACCGCGGCGCGCTGGGCGGCCAACGTGCCATCGGTCTTCGCGTCACGCTTGGCGCGGTTCTTGGTGACCGCGGCGTCCCGGGCGGCGCGGGCCTTGCGGACCGCACCACCCAGCAGACGCCCGGCGGCGCTGCTGCTCTTTCCGGGCCGGTGGGTGCCGGCTGCTGCTTTGGCGTTGCGACGGGCGTCGGCGACCGCCCGGCGTGCGGCGGTGGTCTGCGCACGCCGCTCGGCCCGCGACCCGCCGACCACGGCCTGCTGCGCTCGCAGGGCCTTGATCTGACCGGCCCGGTTCACGGCCTTGCCCGCGCCACCACCGGCCAGGTGCTTAGCCAATCCCTGACCGGCTTTGTTACTGGTCCTCCCGCCGTTGGTGGCGGTGTTGCGGCGGGTGGCCGGTCCAGTGGAGCGGCGACGCCGGTTCGGGACAGTGCCCGAACGGCTCCCCGACAGACCGCGATTCGAGCCGCCGGAGCGCCCGCCGCGCGAGCCGGACGACAGGCCGCCACCGGGCCGGCCGCCAGCTCCCGTACCGGCACGGTGGAGACCGGTGTTGCGGGCAGCGGTTCGGCCGGCGGTGCGGGCCGCATTGCGTCGGGCGTCGCGGCGGGGGTTGGGGGTGCGGGAGCGAACGGTGGCGACCGTGCCCAGGACTACCGCGCCGGTCGCGGCGACCATGGCGGCGATGGGTCCGCCGGCCAGGGAGGCGGCGGCGACCATGCCCGCGGTCGTGTTCGCCCCGGACAGGGCGAGGGGGACGACCGGCCAGCCACCGGGCGTGTGCTCTATCTCCGCCTCGCTCGGGGCCGACGTCTTCTCGGTCGGTGCGGGGACGGTGGGGGGTAGTGCGGGCGGGGCCGGTTCGACGGCTACCGGCTCGGTGCTGAGTTCCGTCATGCTGTGAGCACTCCTTGCGGGGAGTAGGGCCCGGCCGGGGCCGTAGGAAGTTGCCGGCCGGGCCTGCCGGATCAGGTGTGGTGCGGGTGGCGTGCGGCGACTGCCTGCCAGCGCCGGTTCTGCGTGCTGTCCGCGCGGGCGAGGCTCACGCGGAAGTCGCAGCCGGGTCGCGGACAGCGGTGGGTGGTCGTCACCCACGCGCCGATCAGGCGGAAGAACAGGCCGGAGAACGAGGCCAGGCAGGACAGACAGCAGGCCAGCAGCAGCGCCACGGGCACGCCGTAGCCGGACAGCCGCACCCCGATCGCCAGGGCCAGGGCCGCGCTGACGGCGACGGCGCCCGTGTTCAGGACACGATGACGTGTGACGTTCACTCCAACTCCTCGGTTCAGGCGGGGTGGTCAGGCGGCGCGCTGTTCCTCGGGGTCGAAGCAGGGGGTGCACATCCCCAGCTCAGCGGGGATGACGTAGCCGGCATCCCGCCCGCACTCCGGGCAGATACGCCGGGCGGTGTTGGCCCTGGCCAGGGCTGCCCACTTCGCGGGCGTCATCGGCCGGACCGGCTTGGCCAGCTCGATCGAGTAGAGATAGGCGACCAGCGGCCCCCGACGGCGCCGCGGACGCTCCACCTGGGCCGCCACGTCCTGCCCGCCGGGCCGCAGCCCTAGGGCGCGTAGCTGGCGGCGGGTGGCCAGACCGTCCGGGGCGAGGTGCCACCGGTAGGTGGGGATGGTGGCCATCAGTTGCTCGCGATGGCCAGCTCAGCCCCGCCCGCGCCCGGGTCACGATGCTCGGCGTAGCGGGCGGACACCCAACCGACCGACCAGCCGCACAGCTCCACAGCAGAGCGCACGGACAGCCCAGCGCCGAACGCGGCGGCCACGATTTGCCGGGCGTCGTCCTCAAGAAGCTTGCCGTTGGCCGGGCCGCGCGCCAGCAGGGCGGCGCGTTCACGCTCGGCCCGCTCCTCGCGCTCCTGGTGTTCACGGCGTTCACGCGCTTCGCGCTCGGCCCGCTCGCGGGTATGGCGTGCGGCGGCTTCCCGCTCGGCCCGTTCCCGCTCCTGTTCACGCTGTTCACGCTCGCGTTCACGGCGTTCACGCTCGGCCCGCGCCACGGCCTCCGCCCGCTCCCGCGCTTCCCGCTCCTCACGGCGCCGGCGTTCCTCCCGCTCGGCCTGCTCGCGGGCTAGGGCGGCTTCGTGTTCACGGCGTTCACGGTCCAACTGCGCGGCGTGCTCGCGCTCCTCACGGGCCTCTGCGCGGGCCTGCGCGGCCTGCTCGCGGGCCACCTGCTCGCGCCGCTCTTGCTCCGCCCGCTGCACTGCTTCCAGCGCGGCCACCGCTCGGGCGATGGCCCGCCGGTAGGCCAGGCTGGTCTCCGCGGTAACAATCAGCAGCAACGGCGCGACCGAGTGGACGGCCACGCCGACCAGGTCTTTCTTCAGTGCCGAGTCGGCGGTGTTGAGGGCAAGGGTCATGAGCCCGGTCATCCACCGCAGTACTACGGGCCAGCGTCCGCCGTGCCCACCGAGGCGGGCGAGCACGTCATCGAGCTTGACCACGATGACGACGGCGGCGTCCACTACGAGGGGCAGGATGGGCGCCGTCCAGTCCCACTGCTCGGCCGTGTGCGCGGCCATGAGCGGCGTCACGGTGAGGATGGAGTAGAGCATCGCCCCGCACACGATCAGCCACGTGCCACCCGACAGGGCGCGCTCTGCCGAACGGGTCTGAACAGTGTTCACGCCGCACCCCCTACCGGCTCCGGAGAGGGCATGAACGCCCGCCGGTAGCCGTTGCAGTTCCCGTCGTAGATGAACGCTGCAACGCACCATGTGGACGCGGACGCCGGGCGTTCATCGCAGGGCACCCAGCGGGTGCCGGCGGGCACGCCGTGCGTGGCCGTGTCCGTCAGCGCGTCCTCGCGGGTGGCGTAGACGGTGTGCGGCTCGCCGTAGTGCATCAGCACCGTCAGCGACCGCCCCACCAATAACCCGGACTCCAGCGCCTCGCGCAGCCGGCGGATCTCGATTTCCTTGAGCAGCAGCTCCTGCTGCGCCCCGGACAGCTCCGCCACCGCGCCGGCCAGCAGGGCACCCACCTCGGAGGTGGTGGCATCTGCTCGCTCAGCGCGGTCGGTGACGGCGTGGAGCTCCCGTACATGGCTTGCCCACGCGGCGTCCGCCTGCGCCTGTACGTCCCGCGCACGATTGCGGGCCTGGTCGGCTTCCTGCTCCAGCCGGGCCAGCCGGCCGGCGGTGACGATGCGGATCACGCCGCCTCCCCGCAGCCGGCACGGTTGGCCAGCACCACCCGCGTGGCCAGGGCCTTGCGCCGGGCCCGACGGGTCCGGCGGGCGTCCTGCTCGGCCGGCCGGGTCTCCAGCGCGACAATCTCCGCGTCGACCAGGTCGACGTCCGCGAGGATCGCGGGCATCTCCCGCTCGATCGCGTCCAGCTCCGCGTCCGTCGGCTCCATCCAATCGGCGAACGCGGTAACAGCTTCCTGAACAGTGACGATGTGGCTCATTGGGTCGTAGTCCTCTCAGCAGTGGAACGGCCCGAACGGCGGCCCCGGGTCTAGCCACCCGGGGCCGCGCGCCGTTGTGAGGTGATCAGCTACGCCAGACGCGCAGCACGGCCACATAAGTGGCCGGAGTGCCCCGGGCGAGATTCGGTCTCGCACCCTCACGGTTGGATGCCGGGGCGGTGTACGTGTCTCCTTCGGGGGTGCCGGGCCCGTATCAGGTAGCGCGGCATGACCCCGTTGTAGGCGTATGGAGACGTGACCTTTCGGTCTAAGCCCTCCCGAATGACCAGGGTCGGGTGCGCCCTCGGCCCGCTCTGTCCCGGGCCCCTTGAGGCCGTGTCCGGTGGACGTGGCCTCCATTAGTCGTGCTTCAGTGCCACACACCCCGCTATGCGTGGTGTGTATTACCTACCACTTACGCTGGCAGAAGGATTCCGCGCCGTCAACCCGTGGCTTTCGACTCGGTCCCGCCGGCCGGTCCCATGCGGTGGTAATTCAACTGTCCTCATCCGGCGGGCGGTTCGGGAGCGAGCACTGGGGGGTGCAGTCGTGCACTCCTAGGTGCGAACCCTCTGCACACCGGACCTGACCTGCGTAGAGTGACGATGAGTCAAGCTGGTACTACGGCCGCACTCTGGGGGTCCCATGGCAGACCGGAATGCCAGACTGGCCGCGCTCATGCAGGAAGGTGACTTCTCGCACAAGTCCCTCGCTCGCGCGGTGGTCGCCGCTGCCGCTCGGTCAGGTGAAGACATCACCTGCGATCACACGTACGTCTCGCGCTGGCTCAAGGGGGCAATCCCGCGCGGCAACATGCCGCAGTTCATCGCGGACGCCATCGGGCAGAAGGTCGGGCGCCGGCTCACCCTGGACGACATCGGCATGGGTGACGCGGCCGTGTCTTCCGTACAGCCCGACCTCGGACTTGAGTTCGCAGACAGGGCCGAGGTGGCGGCCAAGACCGTCGCAGACCTGTGGCGTGCCGACCTGGCTGAGGCAGAGGTACTGGTCAGGGCACAGCCGGACTCGGCTGCCTGGAACACGGCGTCCCTGCGCTGGATCGTCGCCCCGGCGGACGGGGAGCTGACGCGCGCGGGCAACCAGGCGATCGGCATGGTGGACGTGGAAATGATCCGCTCCACTGCCGACGCCTTCAGCATGCTCGATGGCAAGTTCGGCGGTGGCCACGCCCGACGCGCGCTGATCCAATATCTACACACAGATGTTCGGCCGATGCTGGACGGCAAGTACTCCGACGACGTGGGGAAACAGCTCTACTCGGCCGTGGCAGAAGCGCTCTTGCTCGCTGGGTGGATGTCTTACGACAGCGGCCTTCATGGCATCGCTCAGCGGTACTTCATCCAGGCGCTGCGCATGACTCAAGCGGCAGGGGACCGGCTTCTTGGCGGAAGCATCCTTTCCGCGATGAGCCACCAGGCCACGTTCCTCGGGCGCTACCAGGACGCGGCCACCCTCGCTCGGGCGGCCTACACGGGACCGGCCGGCGTGCTGGGCCCCACGATGTCCGCGCAGTTCCGCGCGATGGAGGCGCGGGCCCTGGCCCGCCTCGGCGACGAACGGGGATGCGACCTCGCCTTGGTAGAGGCAGAGCGCAAGCTAAGTCAGCGGACCCCGGACAGCGATCCGCTGTACATCGCTTATTTCGATGAAGTGGAGCTTGCAGCCGAGATCGGCCATTGCTTCCGAGATTTGGGCCGGTCCGCAGAAGCGGCAGAACGGGGCGCGGGGTCGATTTTCGGTGATGGCCTTAACAATCGAAGCGACTTTTTCGCGACGATGGTGCAAGCCGAAGCTTATATCAACCAAGGCGAGATCGGGCGCGGCTGTGAAATCGCCAAGACTGCGCTACAACTCGGGGAGGGGTTGAAGTCGGCGCGCTGCGTTCAGTACGTTCGAGAATTCCGCGAACGCATTTCCCCTATGATGCGAGGCGCTGTGGAATTACGCACCTTCATGGAAGAAGCCCGCACCTACCGCCTATGGCAGCAATGCAGCTTGACACCCTAGAAGGGCGCCCAATCTCGGCGTGATCCTCCTGACCGGAGAGTTGCCACCCGCTTCTCAACCTCGTCGGCAGCCCGAGGGTTCGCGCCCGCGTTCTGCGAGAGCCACGTGACCATCAGAAGTTCCCGCACACTGCGCAGCACGGCGTATCCCGCCCACTCACGCACGTCGAAACCGTAGCCAGCCACGAAGTCCGCATACTCTGCTTCCGTATGCCAACCAAAGCTGTCGTAATACATGGCTGTTTGCGTAAGGTCCCACTCGCGGGGGCCGGTGGCAAATCCATCCAGGTCAATTACACGCGGGTGGTCTGCCGCGTCGCGCAGGACGTTACCCACATTGAAGTCACCATGCAGATGCCCCGATGGAAGCGAGAATTCGAGGCACCCATACGCTGCCTCCAAATCCCTCGCCATCGAGCGGAGGAATGCGCGGGTACTCTCCGGAATCGCGGCACGCTCCAAGCGGCTGGCGACCTTATCGAAGGGTTGGAGTCGCGGCAACAAAAAAGGCGGCGACTCCAGTTCGTGGAGCCGCCGCAGTAGCACGCCCATTTCCCCCGTACTCGCATACGTGTCGCCGTCGGCGAGCCCTTCCCAGAAGGTGACGGGGTGATCTTCGATTACGATCGGCTGTTCAGCATCCGTGACGAGACGAGCGGCCGGGTAGCGCTGGTCCGCTAGCCACCGGGCCACGGCCACTTCTCGCCGCACCGAGGAAATGCGGTCGGCGCCCCGTCCCACCCGCGAGATGGTCCGGCCCCCGCCGATGCGGAACACGGCATGGTCGCCGAGCCGAAGGATCTCGATGCCGTCCGGGTCCAGGTCGGCAACCGCGCATGCCCGGCGCAGGATGGCCTCTGCCGCGTCCGCGTCGAAGTCTGTGCGTTCCGTCGTCGTCATGCCGACTGCGCCTCCCGTCCAGCCGGCAGGGCGAGGACTTCCCGCCCTCGCCCAGCCCCCTTGCCGATCAGCCCTTGACCTTCCATCTGCGCGATGGCGGAGCGCACGGCGGTCCGGGACGCGCCGAACCGCTCGCACAGCTCCTTCTCGGTGGGGAAGCGGTCGCCCACCTTCACCTCGCCGCCGCGCAATACGTCGGTCAGCCGCTCGACCAACGGCCGGCGGTCGCCGGTACCCGCCACGAACCATCCAGCGCCCTGCACCGACTCGATCACACCATCGGCCTTGAGTGCGGCAAGCGCCCGCTCGATAGTGCTGCGGCTCACGCCGTACTCGCTCACGAGTACCGACTGAGAAGGCAGTGCTTCAGTGATCTCGCGGTCTCTGATCTTCTCGCGGAGGGATTCCGAGACCTCCAGGTACGTACCTCGCGGACTGCCCTGCGGCACGTGGGCCCCCTTCCTCAACCTGGCCGGCGTCCTGGCGGACGCCTCGCAGTTTCAAGTTTTCCACGCCCCGCGCGACCGGCCGCTGGCCTTGCCTCCCCCACTCCCCGGATGCACCCCGTCAGTACTTGGGGGGCCCGAGCAAGCTAACGCCCGCTGCGCCAGCTCGACCTCACGGGGGCTCCTACGCCGGAGCGAGCGCCTCTGACAACCCCCCGCATGCCTGGAGCCGACCCACACCTTCTTGAGGCCTTGCACGATTTGGGTCTACGCGCGTGTACGGGCATCTACCTGGGACTCTCGCCGAGCCGCGCTGATAGACCGTCAACTTCCGGTTGACCAGCGGCGATTGATCACGATGATCACCGGAACAGGTGAGTGGTGAGTAACCCCACAAATACGGATTCTGATTCGCTCTACTCGGCAGTAACTGGCGATGATCCTCGCCACAGTCCTCGTCAACGGAGACGGGGCGATCCGTGCGTAAGCCGAGTCCTGCCGGCGTACGGATGACACCGTCGCAATTCATGGAGCGGCAGGAGTGGAGGACCCAGCACGACGGGTCGCCGGACCGATCGCACTACGACCGAGCCGAGCAGCCCTTGGGGTGAAGCCGTGACGACGGCCGGGCAACTTCGCAGGCCCGAACCCGACAGGTCATCCTTCACAGGCGACTGACGAAGGTCGACGGAGCCATGACGGCAACGCAACACGGTCCTCAGGTCTCGGGGGCTGGTTCCGGTTCCTCCAGTGGGAACGGGGACGATGACGGATCGAAGAAGATTCGGAAGTTCGAGGCTGTGATCATCGTATTGATGGGCGTGATCGCCGCGTTCGTCACCGGCATCACCGCACGGACGATGGACCGCATCTCGTACTTCGAGGCCATAGTTACGGGGGTCGCGGCCGGGTTCGCGCTTCCGGGTTTCATCATCATGATCATCGAGTACATCCGCAAGCAGACTTGATGACATAGCGCATGCGCAGCTTCACCCAGCCCCCGTAACTCCCATCTGGGGGCTCAAGGCCAGCGTTTCCTGCGGAGACCCCGTCGGAGAGGCTGAGGCAGACGACAAGACAGAGACCCTTGGGGAAACCCTGCCAAAGTCTCTCTCAAGGGCAGGACCCTGGCACCCAAGCCAGGGTCACTCCCTCCTCGATCATGTAGTCGCGGGTCGTCCGGAAGTAGATCATGTGGGTCACCGCCCAGGTCCCCGGATACAACGACCCGAGCTCTGACTTCTGAGATCAGGCCCCGCTGCCCTCGGGTTGCGGGGCCCACGCTCCGCACTCGCCCGGCGTGATCTTGCGATTCTCCGCGGCGAGGCGGCGCGCCCGCCAGACTCCCCACGGCGCCTCGGTTCGCCCCGTCGGTTGTCCTGTTCTTTGTCCAGTGCATCGACGGCCGCCGCCGTTCACCGCCGTACTGGCCCCCCTCCTGACCGGCCCGGTGAACCCTCCTGAACGCCCCTGTACAGCCACGCGGACAGTTGGAAGGACAACGAGGGGCTGCACGAGTACTACACGAGCGCCGGCTTCACCTTGATGCGCATCGTAGATCTCCCGCACCGCAGGTCAGGTGCCCTATTCCAGCGTGCTCCCGGTTGCACGCCTACTGGGGAGCACTGATCCGGCGCACCGGTTCCCGGGCATCAATCAGTAGGCCCAACAGCAGTGCCCCGTGGCCAACCCGACTCGCAACTCCTTCGGATGAAGCTGGATGCACCGTGCCCTGATCATTGATGACGTGCGTTAGGCGGTTATAAAATAACCGCCATGCTCACACCCGAGGATGCTGCCATCATCACCGCGGCCACTGAGGGCCTGGCGGACCCCCTCTACGAAGCACTCGATCACGGCTACACCGCTGCTCACGCTCACTACGACGAAGCTGGCATGACCGGCGAGGGCTACACCAAGGGTCGGACCGACCTGGCCCGTGACCACGCACGCCGCTTCATCGAACGCCGGCGGGGGGAGCATCTCGACCTTGGCGGCTGGGAGCCCATCAAGAACTCCAGTGGGCGCCTCCACCTGCGCAACGGGATGATGACCCTGCGGCTCCTACATGCGACGCCGTACGACATGATTCCGGCCCCGGGCCGGAACAAGGCACGGATCAGCTACTACTACAATCGAACAGTCGATCTATTCGGTGTGGAGGCCAGCAACCTCCTCGCTGTGTGGCTGTCCCCTCCCCCTGAGGGTGGCGAGATCTCAGTGCGTATCGTTCGTCCGATCGGTGAGTGGAAGCCTGGGCGCGCTCCGAAGTTCGACCTCGACTTCGAGCTGCCCAGGAACACTGAGTCGTTCACCGACTGGGAGTTCGTCCCCGACGACAGGGGCCTGGTACTGCCCTTCGAGTTCGAGGAAGATCAGCGTGAAGAGGGTGAAGGAAGTGGCACGGGATCCAGCTGAGCGAATCCGAACCTTGAGGCTCCTCATGGGGCTCACTCAGGGGGAGCTCGCGCAAGCTGCTGGCGTCTCACAGCCGCTGATCTCACAGATCCAGAAGGGCATCAAGCTCGTTACTGACGACGTGCTCGTGCGCATCGCTGAGGCGACTGGCACGCCGATGTCGTTCTTCGAGGTCGATCCCGCTGACCTTCCTGCCGACACGTTGATGTTCCGCAAGAAGGCCAGCGCGTCGGCCAAGGAGGTCGCCCGGGTGGAGGCGACGGTCAGGGAGGCGTATCGCGTTTCGGTACGCCTCATGGCCGAAACCAAGGTGCGTCGGACCGCGCTACCTCGTGCAGAGGGAGACATCACACTCGACGCGATCGAAGACCTTGCCGCACAGACTCGTGCCGCACTGGGCGTAGGCTCCGATGGTGTGATCGGGCACGTCATCCGAGCCTGCGAGCGCGCAGGCCTCCCTGTTGTCCCGCTCATGTTGGTTGACTCCCAAGGACAGGGCGAAGACATCCTGGTGGGACATTCCGGTGCCTCCTGCTGGCGAGGCACGGCCGAGCCATCCATGATCAGCTACTTCTCTGCGGGGAGCGGAGATAGGCAACGCTTCACAACAGCGCATGAACTAGGGCATCTGGTGCTGCATCCTGCGCGCCGTAACGGACTAGATGCAAAGCGTGCCGAGATCGAGGCTCATCGATTCGCCGGCGCCTTCCTGCTACCTAGGGAGCGGGCGCACGAGGCGTTCACGGGGCCGCTGATGTTGAGAGAGTTCGCCGCACTCAAGAAGCGTTGGGGCATGTCAATTCAGGCCCTCATCAACCGTGCTTACGATCTCGGACATATCGACCAGGCCCGTCGAGAGAGCCTCTACAAGCAACTCGGCGCCCGTGGGTGGAGGACCAACGAGCCTGTTGTGGTCCACGCAGAGCAGCCGACGTTGGTTAGAGCCATGCTGGGTCGAAAGTATGGCGAGCCGCCGTCTTTGCTTCAGGCATCGGAGGACTTGGGGCTCCATCCCGTGCTCATGCGATCACTAGCGCCGGATATTTCGGCGGACCCAGCGCCCCGCGCCGTAGCCGACGTCATTAGCCTTGGTGATCGACGTCTGCGGAGCTCCCGACTACAAGCTCTGTGATCAGCAACCGTGAGAAGCGTGAGTCACTTACACGTCAGTCGACTGCCAGGACTCCAGTTCCTGCCAGAGTGCCAGCCCGAGCGGCGTGAAACGTTTGACGCGACTCTCAGCAGAGCCAGCGGTTGCGCCCTACCCGCCTCCCTTGGCTGGGAGGTGGCCGAGCGCTTCAGGCGGCAGGGTCGGTTGCTCATCAGTTGATCGTCTCACCTCCACCGGAAGCCGTGGTCCGCTTTACTCGACACATGGCAAACCTGGTTTACATCGACGAGACCGGCTCGGTTGGAAAGGGCGCCAACAAGCAGAAGCTGCTGACGCTGGCTGCCGTACTCGTCCACGAAGACAAGGTGCAGTCCCTCGCTGAGAAGTTCCGGCAGGTAGCGAGGAAGCACTTGGGATGGGTGCCAGCCGATCTTGAGCTGCACGGCAACCAGATCTGGAACGGCACCGGCCCCTGGGCCTCTCTGACACCACCCGAGCTGATCGCCGTGTACGAGGACGCGATCGCGGTGATCAACGACCTCGACGTGGGTGTGTCCTGCGCCAGCATCCACAAGGAACGCCTGCACACTCGGTACGACGGTGACGCAGACGGGAACGCCTACCTCTTGGCCCTGCAGTTCCTTCTGGAGAAGATCGACAGCGGATATCCGGGTAACAAGATCCTCATTGCCGATGAGCAGAAGGAACATCAACTGCGGGCGGTCAGGATGGTCGCTGACCTCCAGGACTGGGGCGGAGGCGAAGTGCCTGGGACCAAGCTCAAGACCGTCATCGACTCCATACACTTCGTGAGCTCCCATGCAAGCCCGGGGGTGCAGTTGGCAGACCTCGTTGCCTATGCGCTACAGCGTCGATGGAACAACTGGGACAACCATCCGGATGCCAAGGCGGCTATCGGCAGGATCACCGATGAGATCAACCAGCACATGCGTACCTGGCGTGAGCCCTGGCCCTCAAGCTGACTACCAGGTCACGGTGGGCCGTGTCGCCCAGAGGCGGATGCAGCGTCCAAGTAACTGTCACAGTCCCACGGGTCACCCCTGGGGGCGAACGCTCGGGCATGGGCCTCACGTAGAGGCCAACCGCTTGATACGACATTGCGGTGAATGCTCTCTTCTCAGTTGACCAACCCCCGAGACCTTCATCGGATCTCGACGCTCGCGCGCGTATCGCTATCGGCGACGCGCTGCTCTGCGAGTTCCCTGACGCCACTGGTAGACAGTCCCCGGCCTTTCGGCGAGCAGCATCGCGCTTGGGCGTCACGGCTCAGGTGGGCCGTGACTGCGCGGCGCTAGCTAAGTGGCTCAGCAATCCGATGCGTGACCATGTCTTCGGCCTAGTCAGCGTCTCTTACTCCGTTCTTCGCGAGGCCGCGTTCGACTACTCACGGTCCGGGATGCCAGACCATCAGCGGTGGGACGTGCTTCGGACGATGATCGACTCAGCACTAAGCACCGCTCGCACCCGCGTCACCGCCGCCGAGTACCGCAAGGCGATCGGCGCCAGGCCGATCCCCAACCAGGCTGACGCCATGCCCCCAGAGGCAATCGTTCGACAGATCGACCGTGCCGATGTCTGGCCACTCGTAGTCGAGCACATTGCCTCTAGCCCGGCGAACCGTCGAGACGTGCTCATGCGACTGTCCGAGTGAGGGTTCGCAGCGCTGACCGTGGAGGGAGCCTCCGCGGGCCGCTGCCCTTTGTTGTCCTGATCTTTGTCCAGTACGTCGACGGACGTCAGCGTTCACCGTTGTACGCGGCCTCGTCTGAGCTGCCGTGCGAACGCCTGCGAACTGACCTGAACACGGACGCGGACAGTTGGAAAGCGTGTTGGGGGCAACCCCTCACGAGTTCGAATCTCGTATCCTCCGCCAGTGCCTCACCGGGCACGATGTCGAAGGGCCCCACCGCAAGGTGGGGCCCTTCGTCGTTGTCCGTCTCCGTTTCCGTCTCAGTGGGTTTTTCCTGGGCGTCGGCCGGCGCCCAGAGCGCGTCTCCCACTTGCCGGGCGACTTTCCGGAGCATGACTCCCGTCACATGCATGTACCGGGCGCGCATCCGTGCCGCTGCTCCAGGCTCCCACCCCATGATCGCGTCGATCACCACGTCCGGGACGCCGAGGATCAGGAGAACGGTCGCGGCGGTGTGGCGCCTTGGTCACTTCGGCCTTGGTCTTGCGCTCGATGTGGCGGCGGTCGGAAACGTGCCGTCATCGCGGACGCCGACCGTCACTCGTTTCGTGCCATTTGCCCCGTACGCTGGTTGCCATGACGCGGTTGATCGTCGCAGCAGGAGGAGGGGGCGACGCTGTCGCCGCCGCCATGCTTGACGCCGCCCTGTACGGCAATGAGGGCCCGGCCGTGATCCTCACGTACGCGTGGGATCGCTTGCTCATCGGTCCGGTACCGGGCCCGCGAGGACCCCACGCCTTCACCGGCCTCAGCCAGATCACCCCCGCGGTCTCCGCAGTGCCGGCCGAAGCCCGCCCGATCGCTCCGGCGGGGTCCACCCTCCCGCGACTCGCGGCAGAGCTCCCGCACACCTTCGCGCTGCTCGACCCTCACCAGGGCGTGGAGGGCGTCACGCGCCAGCTGGAAGAGTTGGTCGGCCACCTGAAGCCGGAGTCGATTGACCTCCTGGACGTCGGCGGCGACATCCTTGCGCGAGGCGACGAGCCGACGTTGAAGAGTCCGCTCGGCGATGCCCTCACCCTGGCTGCCGCCTGTCAGGTCAACGCGTCCATCCGCCTGTTGGTTGCCGGCCCGGGCCTGGACGGCGAACTTCCAGCAGATGACCTTCGCCCTGTGCTCGGCGCCGTCGTGCACACCCTCACGGCACAGGACGTGGAGCCGATCAGCGCGGTCCTGGAGTGGCATCCCTCCGAGGCGACGGCGATGCTCGCCGCAACAGCCCGAGGAGTGCGGGGTACCTGCGAGGTCCGAGATGCCGGCCTTCCCGTGCCGCTCACCGACGAAGGCCCGAGGGTGCACGAGGTCGACCTGGACGAAGCCCTGAGCCGCAACAGCCTGGCCCGCGCCATCATGACGACCGCCACCCTGGACGAAGTCGAGGCGTACAGCCGCGAAGTCTGCGGTTTCTCCGAAATCGACCACGAACGCGACAAGGCCGCGTGGCTGAAGGGCCAGCCGCCGGTCCAGCTCGACGCCGAAGCCGTGCTGCCTCGGCTCGACCGGTTCGAGACGGAGGCCCGCAACCGCGGAGTCACCCACACGACGTTCCGGCACATCACCGAGGCCCTGAACCTCAACGGCTCTCAGCGCGATGCCCTGCGCAGACTGCTCATCAGCAGCCGCCCGGAGCAGTACGACAGGCCCCTATGGCGCATGACGACGAAGCCTGAGTAACAGCTTTTTTCACGGGTTCAAGGCACCCGGCTCTGGCTGCGCCCGCGCTCCTGCCTTCGGCCCGCTCGGCGCTGCCGCACGCTGCAGAACGTCACGCGGACCCGTCGGACAGACCCTAGACCGTGGCTTCCTCCAGCAGCTTCTGGAAGGCGGGCGTGGCCAGCAACGCGGCGTTTGCCGGGTGCTCCAGCGCTGCCCGAAACTCGGGCGTGTCCAGCACCGCCTGGAACGCCTCGTTCACGCGCTGATCCTTCCAGACCTGCTGCACGGTCAGATCGGGATAGGAGCTGACGAAGACACCAGCAGGCGCCTGGTGGGCGACGAACCAGTCTTTCACTCCTGGATCGCTGATGCCGGGGAACCCTTCGTCATGCGAGAAGATCTTGTCGAAGTTCGACCCGATCGCAGTCTTGCCGAAGTCATCGATGTAGGTGTCCCAGGAACCGTCGAAGACGCTGGCGAACATGTGCCGGGTGTCCTCGTCGAAAATGACATGGCGCGCGTCATGCAGGGTGCCGATCTGGCGCAGCGCCCCACGCACCTCCTCGCCCCCCGACGCCCTGATGTTCTTGGCGAGATCCTCACGCATCGCATCAGCCTCGCCCGGCTTGATCTTGCACATTACGGTGAACTCGCTACACATCCCATCCGTCAGCCCCGGACGCTCGGGGTGAGCTTGCTGGGGTGCACCTGTCTCCGCGGTCATCGTGAATCTCCTCCCGCGATCGGTGCGAGGGTCACCACACACCAGGACATGAGGCGTCAGCGCCCTCACATGTCAATCCTCACTGCCGATGTCCTGCCTCGCATCTTCGCCCTCGGCCGTTGATCGATTACGCGGCCGCAGGTCAGAAGCCCGCCCCTTCACTTCTTCGGCTACTGACGAGCTGGACCCTGAGGTCCACGCGTGAACTGTTCGGCCGGCGCCCTTGGACCCTCGCAGTACAGCAGCGACGTCCAGCAACCGCAGCTCCCCTCCGTCTCGGTTTCCGTCTCATTCAGCGTTCGAATCTCTCCGTCCCTAGTCGGATTTTTTCCGGGCGCCGGGCGGGACCAGGACCTCAAGGAGCGGCGCGAGAGGCCCAGCGGTCTCTGTCTCGTCGGTGTCGGCTTGAGCCGAACGCCCTCTTGCGTGTCGCGGTCTCGCGTTCCGCGGCGGGAACGGGACCGGCAGGCGTCAGGGAGTGTCCGTCGGGCCGGCGGCGGGATCCTGCGGGTGCCCGGGTGTCTGTGCTCCGGTGTCTTCGTCGCTGTCTTCCGCCGTGTGCGTGCGCGCGGCGCGGTGTACGGCCTCCCGCAGGCTCCTGGGCGGCTGCTGCGCGAGCGCGGCCACGCGCCGCCGCAGCTCGTCCGCCTCGCGCCGGCGCTCCTGCTCCCTGACCGTGTCCGGCGTCCCGTCCTGGGCCATGACCTCGACGCGGTCCCCACCGGTGTCCCCACTGGTGTCGTTACCTGTGTCCTTACCGGTTTCGCTGCCGGTTTCATCGGCGGTTTCATCGGCGGTGTCGTCGCCGATGTCCTCGGGGTTCATCGTGTCCTCCTCTGGCCGGGCGGCAGAGGGCTCTGTCAGCCATTGTCCTCCTCGCCACCCTCCCAGGCACCGGCCAGCGGGTCGGTGGTCCTGAGCCGGTCGATCTGGCGTCGCCACGCCTCGGCGCGGGCCCGCGTGGACTCCTTGGCCTGCGCGACGAGCTCGAGCGCGGCGGTGAAGCGCTCGGTCTCCGGCGCGTCGCGGGCGATGCGGCTCACGGTCTTGGTCCTGGCGTCGACGGCCGCGCGGATCGAGGAGCCGGTAAGACGTCCGAGCTTGCGGAAGCTCGGCCGGTCGCCGGAGAACCAGGTCTGCTGCCACCACTCGTCGGTGACCGGATCACGCCAGGTGATGTAGCCGCCGCGCAGGATCTGCCGCGGTTGCCTGATGTGTCCGCCGAAGCTGTAGCGGACACCGTCGGCCGCGACAGGGTCGTAGAAGCGCGGGGTGAAGAAGTCGGAGACGAGCATGCTGTTGACGGTGTAGCCGAATGAGGCGGCTTCCGAGGGGTCGGCGACCTCGACAAGGAATTCGACCACGCCCTGGTCGGGGTGCGGGGACCTGCCCGCGATCAGGCGATTCCCGAGCGGGTCGGCGAGCATCTCGAGCATCTCGTGGCTCGCGGTCAGCGACCAGCTGTCGCTGAACTCGATCAGCGAGAAGGGCTGACCGTTCTCGTCCAGGTGGAACCCGGCGGCATCGGGGACGTCGTCCACCACGATCAAGGGCCAGTAACCGACGGGCACGTCCTCCAGGCGGTCGAAGGCGTCCACGGTCGCACTGACCTGCCACATGGGCCCGAAGTCACGGGTGGCCTGTTTCTGCAGCGCGGCGGCCACCCGGCTCAGTGCCGAGGCGCTGATCCGGGTGGCCTCGGTGAGGGAGAGGAGCGCGAGATGAATGATCAACATATCGGCACTGTGCCCTCCGCACCGCCGGGCCCGACGGCGGCGCTCCCGGCCCCACGGGCGCCTCACCCGGACGGCCCGCCGCCCGCCCCTGAGGGGCTTACGCGAGCTGGGTGTCGGACTTGGACGACACCCCGACACGCGGACCACCATGGCCGGGAGGGCGGCCGCCAGGCAGACCGCGGCGAGGGTGACCCACACCGTGTCGTGCGTGCCGAGGACGTCCGGCGAGTTGGCCGGCTACCGGGTCACCCGGACCGGCGCCGACACCGTCACCTGGTCCACGTCCGAGACCCGGACCGTCACCCTCAGGGTCCAGGTACCGGGCAGCGGGAGGATGAAGTCGTCGGCGGCCCAGTAGCCGCCGCGATCCGTGACCTTGGCGTCCAGGGGGCCGAGGCGCTGGGTCGGCAGGGTGAGGGCGAGGCGGAGTTCGGGGACCGTGGAGAAGCCGCCGTCGGGACCGTAGACCACCGCCTGGACGGAGTTCTCGCCGACCCGGCCCGGGTCCAGGGTGATCTGGACCCTGCCGTGGCCGCCGGGGGTGCCGACGTCGAAGGGGATCGTGGTGACGGAAGCCGTGGGGATGCCGACCGCCGCCGGGGCGGGACCGGGGGATGCGGTCTCCGTCGCCGCGCGGCCGGGCACGGTACTGGTCAGGAGGGTGGTCAGGGCCAGCACCAGCACGGCCGCCGCCGCCTCGGCCAGGACCGAGCGGCGCAGGAGGTGCGGATGGGTGACGGGCGCGGGACCGGGCGGGGGTTCCGGGGGGAGCGCGGGACCGGGCGGGGGTTCCGGGGGGAGCGGGGGGCCCATGGCCGGTTCCGGGACGCGGGCGCGGACCGGTGCGGCTGCCCGGGCCATGCGGGTGGTCCAGGTGCGGGAGCAGGCCGCCGCGAGGAGGAGCGCGGCGACCGCCGCGAGTTTGGCCAGCAGGGTGCGGCCGTACGTGGTGTCCGTCAGCGCCTGCCAGGAGCCAAGACCCCGCCAGGACTGGTAGACGCCGGTCACGACCAGGACCGTCACCGAGGCGAAGGCCAGGCGGGAGAAGCGGGCCGGGACCGAGGGCGGCAGGGCGACCGGTGCGGCGGTGCGGCGCAGCGTCCACAGGAGGGCGGCCAGTCCGCCCAGCCAGGCCGCCATGGCCAGCAGGTGCAGGGTGGCCGAGACGATCGCCACCGGGACCTGGATGCCCGCCGAGGCGTGATCGGACGCGGACCAGGTCAGGGACAGGGCGACGGCGAACACCGCGGCTGCCGCGAGGGTGGCGCGGCGCGGGAGCCGGATGCGGCGGGTCCTCAGCAGGGCCACGCCGGCCGCCGCCAGGAGCAGCAGCACCAGGCGGACCAGGAGCAGCAGGCCGGGGCGGGTCGTCGCCGGGTGGGTGAGGGAGGAGAGGCTGAGGGCCGCCGCCGGGGAGGTGCCCTCCTCGTACGGCGCCCGCAGCAGGTACAGGGCGGTCGTGGTGGCGAGGAGCGTGGCCGAGGCGGCCAGGACGGGGGTGCGCAGGTGGGCCGTCGTCGGCGGGCGGCAGTGGGCCACGAACGCGGCCGTGCCCAGCAGCAGGGCCAGGGAGAGGTAGGCGAGGTACCGCGCGATCGTGTGCAGCGCCGTGGTCACCGGGTTCTCGGTGCTCTCCGGGAGGGGAGCGGCGGGTGCGGCCGTGCGTTCGCCCACCGAGAAGGTGAGGGCGCCGGACACCGGATGGCTGTCGGCCGACACCACCCGCCAGGCGACCGTGTACGTGCCGGTGGCCAGCCGCTCCGGGAGGGTGACACGGGCGGTGTCCGAACGGCCCGCGTGACCGGCGGGGCCGGTGCGCACCCTGTGGTTGCCGGGGTCGTAGATCCGGAAGGAGTCGGTCAGCAGGCCGACCGACTCGGTGAAGGTGAGAGTGACCTGGCGCGGCGCGGAGCGCAGGACGGTTCCGTCGGCGGGGTCCGTCGCGCGCAGGACGGCATGGGCCGAGGCGGGGGCGGCCGTGCCGAGGAGGAGGCCGGACACGAGGGCGGGAAGGAGCAGGAGTACGGCCCTGAGAAGCCGTACGGGTCGGTGTGGCCCTCGCGGTCCTCGGTGTCCGTCGCGCAGCACCCTCAGCCTCCGTCCCCCTGTGCGCCCGTGCTCCGTGACAGAGCCTCCGTACAGGTACGCGCGGAACGGCCCGGATGCTCACCAGGCCGGCTAGGCCGTCATCCCGCCGGCCACCACCAGGCCGGCCGGGCCGTCATCCCGCCGCCTCCACCAGGTCGTGGCCGGTGATCCCGACGGGGTCCCCCGCGCGAGCGGAGCCGGGCCGGGGGGCCGCGATCAGCCTTCGGGCGTCGTCACTCGGGGAAGGCCACCGCCCGGTCGAGGAACGCGAGTTGGGCGCGCTTCTCCGGCAGGTACACATCGGGCAGGTCGATCTCGGGGAGCACGACGGCGGGGCCGCGGCGGAAGCCCTGGCGCGCGAAGCGGTCGATCGCCTTGACGTTGCGTACGTCCGGGTCGACGACGATCCGTCGGCGGTCCAGTCCCAGCAGCGCGTACGTCGTCAGCACCTTCAGCAGGGCGCGCGTCCAGCCGTGGTGCGGGCCGTCGGGGCCGGCGGGGGCGAGGAGGAGGTGGACGCCGAGGTCGCCGGGGCGGACGTCGTAGCACTCGCCGACCCGGTCGGCGGACGGCTCGTACGTCTGGAAGAGAGCGACCGGGACGTCGTCCTTGGTGACCAGGTGGGCATGGTGGGTGTCGAGCGTGGCCATATGGGCGTAGATCTCGGCGACCTGGGTTCTGGTGAGGCCGTTCATGCCCCAGAACGCGGCGCGCTCATCACTCACCCAGGCGTGGACCACGTCCGCGTCAGCCTCCGGGTCGAGGGGGCGTACGCGGACGGTGCCGTACCCGTCGATGTGCTGGACGTGCAGGTCAGTCACGGAACTCCTCGGCGGATTCGATGGTGGTCGGCTCGGTCAGGTCGGTCGGCCCGGTCGGCTCGGTCGGCTCGGTCAGGTCGGTCGGCCCGGTCGGCCCGGTCGGCCCGGTCGGCTCGGTCGGCCCGGTCAGGTCGGTCGGCCCGGTCAGGTCGGTCGGCCCGGTCAGGTCGGTCGGGTCGGGGGTGAGCAGGGTCCAGTCGGTGGTCACCGGGGCGAGTTCTCCGGTGAGCCACAGCCGGAGTTGGTCGCGGTGGTGGGCGGCGCCGGGTACGCCGTCGGCGCCGAAGGGCACCACCCAGCGACTGTTGTCGCGGTCGGCCAGGTCCCACACGTAACGGGCGGCCGGGCCGCGGGCCGCGCGGTCGGTGAGACCGGGGACGGCCGAGGTGCAGAGCACGCAGTCGTGGTCGCCGGCGAGCCCGGGTGCGGCCGTCTCGTGCTGCGCGGTGTGCGGCTCGTCCGGCAGCGCCTTCCAGGGGGCCAGGCGGTGGGTGGCGGCCCAGGAGCGGGCGGGCGGTGCGGCGGCCACCTCCTCCAGGGCGGTGCGGACGGCAGCCGCGCGGTCGATGCCGTACACGTCGTCGGCACGCAGGAGATGTTCGAGGGCGTAGCCGATGCGGGGGACGAGGGCCAGCCACGGCAACAGGACGTCCGGGTAGGCGGGGGGCTCGGTGAGAGGGGCGAAGACCGGGTGCGCGGCGAGGTGCCGTACGACCGCGCCGCGCACCGCCGCGTACGCCGCCGCTTCGGTGCTCTCCGCGTCCATGCGGCGGTCCCAGGCGAGCAGCCGGTCGCGGAGGTCCGACGCGGCGGGGGTGAGACCGGTGAGGGCGGCGAGATGGTCCAGGAGGGCGGCGGCGGAGCCGAGGTGGGTGTCGGTGTGGATCGCGGACATGCCGTCGGCGGTCCAGGTGCGGCGGGCGTCGAGCAGCTCGCGGATGCGGGCGGCGCGGTGGGGCGGGGCGAACTCGACGCCGAGGGGGGTGGCCAGGCCGCGGGCGTTGGCCATCACCGCGATGCCGTCGGCCGGTTCGGCGTACGGCGTCTCGTGCATGCCGTGCCAGTCGTGGCCGGGTTCCCAGGCGGGGACGGGGTGCAGGCGGTTCGACTCGGCGCGGACGGGGACCTTGCCGGCGACGCGGTGCAGGGTGCCTCCGGCGGTGTCGGCGGCCTGTACGACGTTGACCGGCTCGGTCCAGGCGTCCAGGGCACGGTCGAGGTCGGCGACACTTCGGGCGCGGAGGAGGGGGAGGAGGGCGCTGAAGCCGAGGTCTTCCGTCACCCGGGGCGGATAGCGGAGGGCAAGCGCCTCGGCTCCGCCGTCGGCACCGCCGCCCTTCCCACCCGCACCACCCGTGCGGCTCTCGTCGCCGGGTGCGGGTGGCCCCGGTGCCCCGTCCCCACCGCCGGCGGCCTCCGCTCCGTGCGCGGAAACCCCGACCACCAGCCCCTCCGGACCCCGCGCGGCGTTCGCCTTCAGTTCCTCCGAGCCCAGTTCCTCCGAGCCCCGCGCGCCGAAATCCTCCAAGCCCTCCGATCCCTGCTCAAAGTTCGACGCCGAGCACTCCAGGCCCCGCGCGGCGTTCACCGCCAACCCCTCCGGACCCCGCGCGGCGTTCACCGCCAGACCCTCCGGGTTCCCTTCCGTGAACGCCTCCAAGCCGTCCGGACCCCGTTCCGTGAACGCCTCCAAGCCGTCCGGGCCTCCGGCTATGACGGGGCCGCGGGGGGTTTCGATGATCTCTATCTCTGCCGGCGGTTCGCCTGCGATCTCCACGGTCTCCGTGTGGCGGGTGGCCCGGTGCCAGGTGCCGTCCGGGCCGAGGGCCTCGACGCCCGCGCCGGTGCGGCGCAACCGCTCCCGGTAGAGGTCCTGGTAGTCGGCCATGGCGTTGGTGATCGCCCAGGCGGCCGTGCCCGTGTGGCCGAAGTGGGCGATGCCGGGGACACCGGGTACGGCCAGGCCGACCACGTCGAACTCGGGGCAGGAGAGGCGGATCTGCTGGTAGACACCGGGGTCTTCGATGAAGCGGTGCGGGTCGCCGGCGATGAGGGCGTGGCCGGTGGCGGTGCGCTCGCCGGTGACGAGCCAGCCGTTGCTGCCGGCGGTGCCGGGGCCGTCGGTGGCGAACAGGGCGACCGCGTCGGGGCCGAGATGCCGTATCGCCCGCTCCCGCCAGAGCTTGGCCGGGAAGCCGGCGAAGAGGATGTGCGTGCCGAGCCAGACCCCGAGCGGCGTCCAGGGCTCCCAGCGGCCGGGAACCAGGCCGGTCCGGGCGAACTCGGGGGCGCGGCGGGCACCGGCGGCCAGGCCCTCGTTGACGCCGCCGACGTACGCCCGGACCCAGTCAGCCGTTTCGGGGTCCCGGCGTTCCAGCGACGCGAAGCAGCGGCGGGCGGTGTCGTCGATCCGTGCCCGGCGGGCGAAGACGTCCCAGGACAGGGCCTCGGCGCCGAGGAAGGCCGCGGAGGTGCCCTCGGCGCGGTGGCGCTCGACCTCCAGTTGCCAGGCCCGGTCGTGGGCGGTGACCCGGCCCTGTGCGCGGGCGAGTTCCCCGGCGTCGCACGCGCGAAGATGGGGGACTCCCCAGGCGTCACGGTAGATCTCGATGGTCACCGGGGACCCCCTTGCCACTTTAGGTAAGCCTTGCCTAAATTCTGTGCGGAATCGTACGCGACCGAGTGTGCGGCCCGGCGACGGAGCAGGCGCAGGGACCGGGCCGGCGTCCGGAGCAGGCGCAGGGACCGGGCCGGCGTCCGGAGCAGGCGTAGGGACCGGGCGGGCGTAAGGGATCACCGCTCCGACCAGGTGCGCGGACCGGCGCATGGACCGGGCGCGCGCAGCGGGCGGGTGAGCGGGATCATCGACGCATGGACGTCACCCTGCATCTCGCCCAGGACCCGTCGGCCGACGCGCTGCTCGGGCGCTCCCCGCTCGCCGCGCTGACCGGGATGCTGCTGGACCAGCAGATCCCGATGGAGTGGGCGTTCAAGGGCCCCCGCACCATCGCCGACCGGCTCGGCACGGAGGACCTGGACGCGCACGAGATCGCGGCGATGGACCCGGAGGCGTTCGCCGCGCTGCTCTCCGAGAAGCCCGCGGTGCACCGCTACCCCGGCTCGATGGCTAAGCGGATCCAGCAGCTGTGCCAGTACCTCGTCGAGCACTACGACGGGGACGCGGAAGCGGTCTGGCGGGGCGTCGGCAGCGGGACCGAGCTGCTGCGGCGGCTGGAGGACCTGCCGGGGTTCGGCAAGCAGAAGGCGCAGATCTTCCTGGCCCTGCTCGGCAAGCGGATCGGGATCGCCCCCTCGGGATGGCGGGAGGCCGCCGGGGCCTACGGCGAACCGGAGTCCTTCCGGTCGGTCGCCGACATCACCGGCCCCGAGTCGCTGGCCAAGGTACGCGCGCACAAGCAGGAGATGAAGGCGGCGGCGAAGGCGGCGAAGCAGAAGTAGCGCGCCCGCGGGGCGGGAGCGCGGGTCACCCTCTCGGCCCACCCCGGTGGTCCCCGCCGCGCGCCCGGTCCCAGCATGAGGCATGACCGACATACCGAGCAGCGGCCCGGACCGGGACCGTGCGTACGACGACCGGCACGTTCATGAGACGGAACCCCCTGGCGGTCACCCCGCGGCGCAACCACCCGGTGGGCCCCCGGCGGCGCCGCAACCGCCCGGCGCCCGGCATGATCCGGAGCCGCCGTTCGAAGGCCCTCTGCACGCCCTGTCCCGGGCCGCCTGGCAGATCGTCCTGCTCACCGGGATCGGTTCCCTGGTGCTCGGCATCCTGGTCCTGGTCTGGCCGGGCGCCTCCCTGCTCGCCGCCGGCGTGCTGTTCGGGCTCTACCTGGTGATCAGCGGGGTCTTCCAGCTGGTGTCCGCGTTCGGCACGCACCGGACGACCTCGCTGCGCATACTGGCCTTCATCAGCGGCGCGCTGTCGATCGTGCTGGGCCTGTTCTGCTTCCGCGGGCCCATGCAGTCGATCCTGCTGCTCGCCCTGTGGATCGGCATCGGCTGGCTGATCCGCGGCATCACCCAGACCCTGGCCGCCGTGCACGACTCTCACATGCCCGCCCGGGGCTGGCAGATCTTCCTCGGCGTCGTCACCTTCATCGCCGGGATCGTGCTCATCGACTCGCCGTTCGAGTCGGTCGCCGTGCTGACCCTCGTCGCCGGCACCTGGCTGGTCGTGGTGGGCGTCGTGGAGATCGTCACCTCGTTCCGGATCCGCAGCCGGGCGCGCCAGGTGCCGCAGACGGTGTGACCGCCGTCAACCGCACGCTCCGCGGGTACGCCGAGCGGGCGGATCTCGCACCCGGCATGCAGCCCTCCCCGGCCGCCCCGGGGAAACAGATGCCGTGAGCAGGAGCAGCAGCACACCCGGGAGCCGCGGCTGGCTACGGGTCCTCGCGCTGCTCCTCGCCCTGTGGGTGCCCGCCCATGTGCCGGCCCAGGCGCTGCCGGACCTGCCCGTGGCCGCGGAGACCGACGGGCACGACGTCCTCGACCCACCCCTCAGGCCGCCCGCCCGCGTCGTGCACCGGGCCGACGCGCCCGAGCGCCTCGCCCCCCTCCCCGGACCCGGCGCCCGCCCGGCCGGCGGGCCGCCCGTGCCCCGCCACGCCGCGGGTGCCGTACGCCCCGCCCCTGCTGCGCACGGTGGTCCTGCGCTGCTGACGGACCCGCGTCCCCCGCAAGGTCAGTCGGCTCGACGCAAGGAGCAGCACAGCCATGCCCAAGGATCCCTACGCCGTCCTGCGCGCCCTGCTGCGCGCGGAGGCCCGGCGCGGTACGGCGCCCCATCCGGACCAGCGGACACCGCAGCAGCAACGGACACCGGAGAACCGGGACCGCTGAGCGGACCCCGGCGGGGGCGGGCTACCGCCTCCGCCGGGCGGTGCCGAACAGTGAGCGGGTGATCTCCCGGCCCAGCTGGGTGCCGACCGAGCGGGCCAGGGACTTGAACATGCCGCTGCTCACCACCTGTTCGACCAGGGACGGCTCGTCCCTGGGCCCCGTCCCGCCCCTGGTCCACGTCTCGGGGCTCGGCACCGGTGCGGCTTCCGGCGGCCGGGCGGCGCTCAGCCTCTCGTACGCCGACTCCCGGTCCACAGCCTGTGCATAACGGCCGTGGAGCGAGGAGCCGCGCACCGCCCCCTCCAGTTCGGCGGTGTCGACCGGGCCCATGAGGGACACCGGGGCACGCAGCCGGGTGGCGGCGACCGGGGTCGGCGCGCCGGTCTCGCTGAGCACGGTCACCACGGCCTCGCCGGTGCCCAGACCGGTGAGCAGTTCCTCCAGGTCGTACGCCGACCGGGGGAAGGTCTGCACGGTCGCCTTCAGGGCCTTGTGGTCCTCCGGGGTGAAGGCGCGCAGGGCGTGCTGGACGCGGTTGCCGAGCTGGCCGAGGACCTCGCCGGGCACGTCCTTCGGGGTCTGGGTGACGAAGAAGACGCCGACCCCCTTGGAGCGGATCAGCCGGACCGTCTGCGTGATGGACTCGAGGAACGCCTTGGAGGCGTCGTCGAACAGCAGGTGCGCCTCGTCGAAGAAGAACACCAGCTTGGGCTTGTCGGCGTCGCCCACCTCGGGCAGGTCGTGGAAGAGGTCGGCGAGCAGCCACATCAGGAAGGTGGAGAACAGCAGCGGCCTGTCCTGCACCGCCGGGAGTTCGAGGACCGAGACGATCCCCCGGCCGCCCTCCGCCGTGCGCAGGAGGTCCGCCGTGTCGAACTCCGGTTCGCCGAAGAAGTCCGCCATCCCCTGCGCCTCGAAGGCCGTGAGCGAGCGCAGGATCACCCCGGCCGTGGCGGTGGACAGGCCGCCGATGTTCTTCAGCTCGGCCCTGCCCTCGTCGGACGTGAGGAAGGCGACCACCGCCCTGAGGTCCTTGAGGTCGATCAGCTCGAGGCCCTTGGTGTCGGCGTAGTGGAAGATCAGGCCGAGGGACTGCTCCTGGGTCGGGTTCAGCCGGAGCACCTTGGCCAGCAGCACCGGGCCGAAGCTGGTGACGGTGGCCCGCACGGGGATGCCGTGGCCGAGGCCGCCGAGCGCGAGGAACTCCGCCGGGAAGCCGGCCGGGGCCCACTCCTGGCCGACGTCGCCGGACCGCTCGCGTACCCGGTGGTTGTCCTGCCCCGGCCGCGCGATGCCGGACAGGTCGCCCTTGACGTCCGCGAGGAACACCGGCACACCCTGTGCCGACAGCTGCTCGGCGATCAGCTGGAGGGTCTTGGTCTTGCCGGTGCCGGTGGCGCCCGCGACCAGACCGTGCCGGTTGAGCACGGTCAGCGGGATGCGGACCGGCGCGTCCGCGTGGCACTGCCCGTCCCACAGGAGGGCGCCGAGGTCGAGCGCGGGGCCGGTGAAGGCGTAGCCGGCGGCGATCTTCTGGGCCGGCGCGGGTAGCCCGGACGCCCCCGCGGGGCCTGCGGGCGGCACGGTCTCGCTGTCGCTCATCTCCGGCCCCTGTTCCCGTAGTACCCCATATGCCCGTTTCACTCCATCTTTTCAAGCCTCGCACTGCGCCGCCATGGCTGCGCCCGGAACGTCTTGACCGGTAGGCTTTCCGTGTGATCTTCAAGCGCATCGGAAACGGCCGGCCGTACCCCGACCACGGCCGGGAAAGCACCCGGCAGTGGGCGGACGTCGCGCCGCGCCCGGTCCGCCTCGATCAGCTCGTCACCACCAAGCAGCAGCTCGACCTGGAGACCCTGCTGGCGGAGGACTCGACGTTCTACGGCGACCTCTTCGCGCACGTCGTGAAGTGGCAGGGCGACCTGTACCTGGAGGACGGCCTGCACCGCGCGGTCCGCGCCGCCCTCCAGCAGCGCCAGGTGCTGCACGCGCGCGTGCTCGAACTCGACTGACCCGGCCCGACACGGGCGTTGGCCCTTTCGGGTTCCGCGAGCGGCATCAGCTGATCATCTGATAGGCATCGCCGCTCGGGCGCACTACGCTGCGCTCATGAGCATGCTGACTCCCCCAGGCATGGGCGGCCAGTACCGGATCACGGGGGACAAATACCCTCGGATGCGTCCGCCCCGCCGACACGGCAGGCACGTGGCCGCCATAGCGGCGTCCGTCGCCGTACTGGGCCTGATCGGCTGGGGCACCCTGCAGCTCATCGACGTCTTCACGGGCGGCGACAACCCCACCGTGGCCGGCCCCGCGGCGGACTGCCGGACCAGGGCCTCGGCAGCCCCGGCGGCCCACACGGCGGCACTGCCCGAGCCGGGCCGGATCACCGTGAACGTCTACAACGCCACCAAGCGCGGCGGACTCGCCAAGAAGACCGCGGACGAGCTGAAGAAGCGCGGCTTCAAGATCGGTGACGTGGGCAACGCGTCCAAGGAGTACGACCAGAAGGTCAAGGGCACGGGGCTGCTCCTCGGCACTCCCGCCGCGCAGGACACCTCGCTGCGGGTGCTCGGCACACAGCTCGCCGGTGCGGACCGGCGCGCCGACGGCCGCAAGGGCACCGACCTCGACCTGATCATCGGGAACGGCTTCAAGGGCCTGACCGGTCAGCCGGCCGCCGATCAGGCGCTGACGAAGCTCAGCGCCCCCGAACCGGCGGCTTCCCCCAAGAAGAGCTGCTGAGGAGCGCCCCGGAAGGGGCGCGGGGAACGGCGCGAACGGCCACGAGGCAACCTCGCTCGCCGCCCGAGCCGCACCCCGGCGGGCGCACGGACCACTCGGCCGCACCCGCAGGGCCCGGGAACAACTCGGCCACGCGCGCAGGGTGCGGGAACTCGGCCGTACCCGCGGGGCGCCGGAACTACTCGGCCGACCCGTAGAGCCGGTCCCCCGCGTCCCCCAGCCCCGGCACGATGTACCCGAGGTCGTTGAGGTGGTCGTCGACGGCGGCCGTGACGACGGTGACCGGCGTCCCCGCCAGCTCCCGCTCCATCAGCTCGACACCCTCGGGCGCGGCGAGCAGCACCACGGCCGTCACGTCGTCCGCGCCGCGCTTGATCAGCTCCTGGATCGCCGCGACCAGGGTGCCGCCCGTGGCCAGCATCGGGTCCAGGACGTACACCTGACGGCCCGAGAGGTCCTCGGGCATGCGGGAGGCGTACGTGGACGCCTGCAGCGTCTCCTCGTTGCGGATCATGCCCAGGAAGCCCACCTCGGCGGTCGGCAGCAGCCGGACCATGCCGTCCAGCATGCCGAGGCCGGCGCGCAGGATCGGCACCACCAGCGGGCGGGGGCGGGCGAGCTTGACGCCCGTGGTCTGCGCGACCGGCGTCCGGATGTCGACGGCCTCGGTGCGCACGTCTCGCGTGGCCTCGTAGGCGAGCAGGGTGACCAGTTCGTCGGCGAGCCGCCGGAAGGTCGCGGAGTCGGTGCGCTGGTCGCGCAAGGTGGTGAGCTTGTGGGCGACCAGGGGGTGGTCGACGACATGGAGACGCATGTCCCTAACGGTACCTGCGTCCCGGGTCGCCACCACGCTGGCGTCAAACCCGCCGTCCGGGGGAAGGTGGGAAGGACGGACTGGGGTGGTGTGACGTGTCTGACCTGCCTGACCTCCCCGCGGACGCCTCCGGGCCCACCGCCGACACGGCCGGCCCCCGGGCGAGGGCCGCGGGGAAGAATCCCGACAAACCCGAGAGCGAAGCCGAGCGGCGCCGACGGCGCGCCCAGTTCCTGCGCGATCTCGCCGAGGCCCGGGAGCTGCGCGCCCGGGTCCAGCCCCGGCGTGCGAAGGCGGCCCGGCTGCGCCACGCGATGCGTATGCGGACGTTCCGCTGGTAGCTCCGTGGGACCGTTCCCGGCGCGGAAGATCCACGTCCGCACCGGTGTTGGCGCGGCGGGCGTGCGTGAGCGCGGGGAAAAGCCGCGTACGATCCGCAGGTGGCGGCAACGAGCGCGCCGGCTGAGCCGATCACGGATCCGCGATCGAAACAGCCGGACACAGGGAGCCGAAGACGTCCCCTGGACGCTTTGTTTCTGCCACGATTCCGAGTGGGTGGGGCTCGGAGCCCAGGCTCTCTCCGCCCACGTACCTCCGCCGGGGGGACCCCCAACCGGCACGCCTATGACCAGTGGGAGAGTCACGGTGTACTTCGCCGCACTGCTCGCGCGCACCGAAGACGGGTGGGAAGCGAGCGACACAGAGCTCGACGATGTGGAGACCCTGTCGGATCTGGCCGACCTGGCCCGGGAAGCCTCCCCCGACGAGGACACGGTGCTCGTCCTGATCGAGCAGGAGGACTCCTGGTTCGGTGTCGTCCGCGTGGACGGCGAGGAGGACCCTCGCATCTACGTCTCCGACGCCGCCGCCGCCCAGCGCAGCGCGTACGGGGAGCTGCTGCTCACCGACGAGCTGCTCGGCCGGGAACCCGGCTCGGACGACGTCCCGGACCTGGACTCCCTGGACCTCGACGGCACGGAGGACGGTGAGTCCGAGGACAGCGAGGAAGAGGGCGACGGCGACTCGGTGCCGCACAGCCCGGTGGGCGACAGCGAGATCCTCGACGACCTGGGCATCGGCGAGAAGGAACTGCGCGCCCTGGACGCCGACGACGCGCTGGGCACGATCGCCGAGGCGCTGGGCGCCTCGGAGGTGCTGGAGACCGTCCGCTGACCACGCCACGGGACCCGCAGGGCACACCGGACCCGGTACGGGACCGCTGGCGGGCCGCGATGCGGCTCGCCCTGGACCAGGCCGGGCAGGCCGTCCGGGGCGGGGACGTCCCCGTCGGCGCCGTCGTGCTGTCCCCGGACGGTACGACGGTGCTCGGTGCCGGGCACAACGAGCGCGAGGCCACCGGCGATCCCACGGCCCACGCGGAGGTCCTCGCGATCCGGCGTGCGGCGGCCACCCTGAACGAGGCCACCCTGAACGAGGCCACCCTGAACGAGGCCGCGCGAAACGCCTCCGGCGTGGGCGGCGGTGAGCGACGCGCGGGCGAATGGCGGCTGACCGGCTGCACGCTCGTCGTCACGCTGGAGCCGTGCACGATGTGCGCGGGCGCGCTCGTCCAGTCCCGGGTGGACCGGGTGGTCTACGGCGCCCGGGACGACAAGGCGGGCGCGGCCGGTTCCCTGTGGGACGTGGTGCGCGACCGGCGGCTCAACCACCGTCCGGAGGTCATCGAGGGCGTCCTCGCGGCGGAGTGCGCCCAGCTCCTCACCGACTTCTTCCGGGACCGCTGACGGGATCACCACCGGCCCCGCCCACGGACCACGGCCCCACCCACGGACCGCGCCCGGACCGCCCACGGACCGCCCACCGGACCGCCCACGGACCGCTGACGGACCGCGCCCGGACCGGTGCCGGAGCCGCCGACGGGTCGCCGACGGGTTCGCCCGACCGCTCCCGGATATCGATTTCGAACCATGCCCCGCTGTGCTGTAAGGTCTCCCTCGGTAGCGTGTCCGAGCGGCCGAAGGAGCTCGCCTCGAAAGCGAGTGTGGCGCAAGTCACCGAGGGTTCAAATCCCTCCGCTACCGCAGGTAGAAGGGGCGCCCGGTTCATCGAACCGGGCGCCCCTTCGGCTTCCGTCTCAGTTTCCGTCTCAATTGAGGGGAAACCATGTTGATCAAGCATCGGGCTGATGGGTGCTTATGATGCGGCTGACCCGCCTCAGAAAGACGTCGTAGGCGGTGCGCAACGCTGCGAGGGCCGCAGACAGCTCCGCCCTCTTCCGATCAACGCTGTCGTCAGCGACTCCACTTTCTATCAGTGACTTCAAGGCTGCTAGTTGTGTCAGGTGATCTTGGCAAGCGCGCCGAACGTTTCTGACTGCCTCTCTCACGGCGGCGGGTCCGACAAGTCGAATCTGCATGTGAATTTTCACGATGGCGCCGCGATACGGAACAAGGTCTTCAGGCTCTGCTTCCCTATCGCTTCCCGCCCCGTCGAACCACGCATGCCAAGCCATCGCTGTGTCGGCATAGCCTTCATAGGCAACAAGCATGCTCTTGTAGGCTTCCAGTCGTTGCTCCCTGAGCCAGTGCATGTGTGCGGCGAAAGCCTGATCCTGCACTTGCCTGGCTGTAGCCCTTGCGGCCGTTTCGGCTCCGATACGGGCTCCTCGTGCCGCCGCGAGTCCACCAATGGCCGCGCCGCCAACGGCGCCCACCAGTCCGACTCCCGCTGTGATGAGCGCAACGACTCCATCATCCATGCCAGCAGAATGCCGATCCATGTCACAGTGAAGTGGCTGTTCGCAGAATTGCTGAAGGGGGCCCACAAGGGGCCCCTTGACGAAGTCAGTTGACTCGCAGCAGCGCTCCAGCGTGGCCGTCGTCATCATCGTCTGATCCGTCTCCGCCCGGCCTCCAGATCAGCCCGTCGACCTGTCGGGCGACGTCGCTGCGAACGGAGTCGACCATGTGCTGGTACCGCGCGGCCATGGCCGTCGTGGACCACCCCATGAGCCCCATGACGGCCCGCTCCGAGACTCCGAGGATCAGGAGGACCGTGGCGGCGGTGTGGCGTGCATCGTGTAGACGGCCGTCCCGCACCCCCGCGTGGTCAAGCAGCCCCTTCCAGTCGTCGTAGTCCGTACGAGGGGACGTGCCCCGACCGGTCGGCGTCGCGAACAGCCATCCTTCGTCTGTCCAGTCGTCGCCGGCCGCCGCGCGTTCGGCCTGTTGCTTGGCCTGGTGGGTGCGCAGGAGGTCTACAAGCTGTGAGGGCAGGCCCACGGCTCGCCGACCGGCGCGAGACTTCGTGTCGGCCGTCTCCGGATTGGTCCGCTGACGTTGCGGGCAGTACCCGGCTTTCCTGCCGCACATGTCCCCGCACCCGTGGGCGTAGCGCGGCCGGCGGCGGCTCCGCCGGACCATCAGCACCCCTCGGTCAAGGTCCACATCCGACCACTTGAGGCCGAGTGCCTCGCCCTGCCGGAGGCCGAGGGCGAGCGCGACCGCCCATCGTGCGGAGTTCCGCCGGTCGTCGGCCGCTCGCAACAGCCGTTGCACCTCTTCGACGGTGTACGGCTCGATCTCCTCTTCGCTGAGGCGGGGTGCCTTGGCGAGTTGGACAGGGTTCCGGGCGAGGTGGCCACGCCGTACCGCCTCGTTCAACGCGGTCCGGAACGTGCGGTGAATCTGATGGATCGTCCCCGCCTTACGGCCGTCGGCCACCATGCGCCCGTAGAAGTTCTCGATGGACTCCGGCTTCAGCTTGTCCAGCCGGTGAGCGCCAAGGGCGGGGATCAAGTGCTTCCGCACGGCGACGCCGTACCCGACCATCGTGTTCTCGTTCACCGCGAGCGGGGCGATGTTCTCGACCCAGTGAGTGAGCCACGTCTTGACGGTCCACGGGCGACCCGCCTTCCTGATGGCCTTCGCGTCGCGCTGTCGCTCTAACTCACGGACTGCGGCGGTCACCTCAGCGCGGGTCTTGCGTTCGACGTGGCGGCGGTCCGGCTTGCCATCGTCACGGATGCCTACGGTTACGCGGCCGTGCCACTTACCGTCACTGCCCTGGTAGATGGAGCTGCGGCCGTTGGGCTGTCGGGTGCGCTTCTTGTCTTCCGCCACGGGCGGACTCCTCAGGTAGGGGTGGTTGGAAACGACCGGAGCGCCACCCCTGGTGGGGTGACGCTCCGGCGGAGGATGAGTCAGGCTGCCGGCCGCTCAGCGCGGCGGCGGGCGAGGTAGGCGGCCGGAGCGTCGGCGGGGACGCGACGGAGTCCGCCGACCATCAGGGACTCCAGCTCACCGCTGCGGATGAGGGCGAAGCAGGTGGTGCGACCGACACGGAGGCAGCGGGCAGCCTCTTCGACGGTCAGGAGAACGGGGGCCAGGTCCCTGGCCTCGGCCGGTTGGGCGATTTCCACGCTGGCGATACTCACGCGAGATCTCCTCGGGGCGGGGTGGCCTGTGCTGTCCGAAGCGGCGATTTCTGCGTCATCGCGTCACCTGCGTCGATCAGGCGTCTGGCCTGCGGGTTCTGGTGACGCAGCGGGGCGGGTCCTGCGTCACCGATGACACGGGCGCTTGTCACGGGGTGACGTTGATGACGCGGGATGACGCAGGATTCGCCGTCTGCGTCACGGCTATCGCCGCAGTTCAGCGGCCGCCTGTCGGGCCCGTGGTGACGCAGTGACGCAGATCTTCCCTACTTAGGAAAAAGAAAGGGGTGGTGTCTGTGGGTCTTTTACGTCCGCTCAAGGCTTGAAGAACGAGCCGCTTCGCGGCGCGACCTGTGCAGGGCGGCTGTCGCCGCCGAACGGCAAGAGGAGCACCCCCCCCGGCGGGGCGTGCTCCTCTTGCTTGTCCGCCCGCCGGCGGTGCGGTCAGAACGCGGTCTGCTGCTCGGGCGGCGGGGGCGGGGCCTGGCGGGTGATCTCGATGTAGCGGGCGGCGCTGGTGCGGCCCCAGTCGACCAGGACGCCCCGCGCGGCAAGGGTGGGCTGGATGCGCCTGAGCCGGTCGGAAAGCACCTTGCCGGTGGTGGGCCAGCCCTTGGGCAGGGGGCGGCATTCCTCGCCGCTGTAGAGGGTGCTGAGGGCGTGCAGCCACTCCGCCGACGTCATCCGCACGTCCTCGCCCGGGGCCAGTTCCTCGGCGCGCTTGAGGACCGTCTGTGCCAGCAGGTCGCCTTCGATCACGTCGTCGTTGAGGTCGTCCAGGCTGGCCCGGTATGCCTCCAGCGTCCCGAAGCCGGTGGCCGCGTCGAGCTGCGCGCACAGGTGCGCGAAGTCGGCCATCCGCAGATCGGTAGGGGTCTCGGCCTGCACCGCGCGGACTTTCACGGTCAGGTCGAGCAGGGAGCCGAGGACGACGGGCAGGATCTCGGCGTACTCCGCCCACAGCTCCGCTTCGGTGCGCCGCACCCGGGGGCGTTCCAGGCGCAGGGTGAGGAGCCGTTCGGCGAGGTCGGGGCGGATCACGCCGACGTCGATGCCGGTCAGCAGCATCGGGCGGCGGTAGCGGGAGCGGACGACGTCGCCGTCGGTGAACAGTGCGCGCTTGATGCTCTCGGCTCCGGTGATGACGCAGCACATGAGGTCGGACAGGTCCGGGGGCAGGTGGGAGAGGTTGTCCAGGGCGGTGATCCATCCGGCCGCGACCGCTGTGATCATGTTCTCTTCGTCCTTGGGGGCGCGGCGCAGGTCGCCGGTCATGCCCTCGATGATCCGCACGAGCATCCGGCCGCCGGTGGACTTGCCGGCGCCCTGCGGGCCGGTGAGGAACGGTGCGGGGACGGGCACGGACGGCTCCAGGCAGCCGATGAGCCACGCGATGGCGAGGGCCTCGGTCTTGGCGTCGGCGAAGTTGCACAGCCGCATGAGCAGGTCGATGCCCTTGCCGTTGGTGTCCTTGGCGGGCAGGGGGAGTTCCCCGGTGAGCTGGGTGCGCCGCCAGCACACCTCTTCGGGGTCGGGGATGCGGGTGTCCCAGCCGGTGGGGTGGATGCGGACGGATTGGCCGTCGTCGCGGCCGAGGTCGAGCCAGGTGGCCCCGTCGAAGCCGGGGGCGACGCGGATGTGGGTGGGCTGTACCTGCTCGGTGAGGGCGAGTGCCTCGATCAAGTCCAACGCCTCCTTGAGGGCGGTTCCGTTGAAGACGCCGACCCCGTCACGGAAGAGGCCGACCATGAGTTCCTGCCGGTGGCTCCCGGTCGTGCCCTGGGAGCGGATCGGGCGGGCCACGGGGTGGCCGGTGCGCTGCGCGTACACGGTCCCGTCCACGGTGCGGAAGTACCGGAAGTGGGACTGCGCGTAGTCGGTGATGACCTTGCGGGCGGGGTTCTTCTCCTCGTCGGACACGGTCACAGTCCCAACGTGGTCAGGGCGTTGGTCCACGCGTCCGTGCAGTGCCGAGGGGACTCGCCCTTGGCCTGCGCGGCGGTGAACAGCCGTCCGATGTGGGTGTCGGTGAGGCAGCCGCACCGGCCGTGCGTCGACAGCACCGCGAGGAACGTCCGGTAGACGGTCGCGTGCACCGCGCTGCGGGCCTCGGTGATGCGCTGCACGGCCATGGCGATACCGCGTTCCAGGTAGGCGGGAGTGCGGTGCGGGCACTCCCCGCCCCCGGGCCCCGCCGGCACGGTGACGGCGTGCGGCGCCGGCCTGACCGCAGGCGGCTTGCTCACCGCGAGGGCACGCACGGGGTCGGGCAAGTCGACCATGTGGCCGGTGCCGGGCCCGAGGTAGCGGGCGTATGCCATGGACGACTTGATGTCGACACCGGGCCGGACCGCGTTGCGGGACGTCATGGCGCCCCGGTAGATCCAGTGCTCACCGCGCGTCGTGGGCACGGTGCGGGTGGCGGGTAGGGCGGTGAGGGCCCATGCGATGGCGTCGGTGTCGTCCAGGTCGACCACGGTCAGTCCGGCGCCGCCGGGGTGGTAGCCGACGCACACCGCACGTCGCCAGGCCGCCGCCCACGGGGGCGAGACGATGACGGCCGGGTCGGTGGTTGCGGCGGCCCACGCGTGGCAGACGCCGGGGCACGAGCAGGGGCCGGGGGTCTTCATGTTCGGCCGGCCGCCGCACGCGTTGCCGGCACAGGCCGGGCAGTTACCAAACGGCACCTTCCCGGCCCGCAGCGGCAGCACGGGCACGCCCTTGGCGGCGAGCATGAGCGCGGTGTCCAGCACGGGCGACCGGTGGCCGGTCCCTCGCCGAACAGGGGTCAGTTGGGTCATGCTGGAAGACCTCCACAGGTCAGTCAGTGGCAGGTGGACAAGGGCGGCCCCGGTTCTTTGGCGAGATGCGGGGGCCGCCCTTGGCGTAGCTAGCCGTGGAAGTGGTTGCGCTTGATGACGGCTTTGCGGATGTTGACCGTGGTCCCGCCCCGGTGGCCGTTCGTGCTGAACACCTGCACGGCGATCCATCCGCCGAAGATGACGGCGGCGAGGGTGATGAGCTGGGTGATGAGCGCGGTGAGCGCGGTGATGAACGTGGTGAGCAGCAGCAGTCCGCCGCACACGGCGAGGAACCCGACGCCCCCGAGGGCGACGTTGACGGCCGCGCGGGAGACGGGCGGCTTGGCCGCGATCGGTTCGGGATGCATGGGGCTGATGGCGTAGCCGGTGATGACGCGCCCGTCGGGCAGGACGATGCTCGCCACGGCCGGCGCCGCGTGCGGCTGCACGGCCGCGACCGGGCCCGGGTGGACGACCGGCACGGGCGCGAGCGGGACGGGTTGGTGGACGTCGCCGGCCCGCGTCGCGGGGGCGTGGCGGGTGGGTTCGAGGTACATGCGGAATCCCTTTCGAGGCGTGTCGGGGGAGGCAGGCCCACACCCTTCGGGGGTGCGCTGCAGGGGGTGTTTCGGGGGTCTGGGCAGGTAGGCTCCCCGCCTCCCCGAAACGGTGTTTTCGCTGATCACCGTGGGGGAGGTGGTCCGGGGAGAGGGTTGGGGAGTTCTCCCCGCCTCCCCGGGTCGGACGAGGGTGCCTCCCCGCTACTCGGCGGCGGAAGCGGAACCGTCCGCGTCGCGGTTGGCGAGCGCGCGCAGGACGTGATCGCGGTGGACGACCATGACGCCGTGCGACTTCTTCGGCTCCTCGCCGTGCTGCTCCAGCAGTGCCTTGAGCCGGTCGTTGGTCCACTGGTCGCCGTAGACCTGTGCGCGTCCAGGACGGGCCTACGTGCGGTGCGCGCCATGCTCACCACCACCCCGACGACTTCTTGGCGGCCTTGGCGGCGGCGGCCTCGTTGACGACGCGCTGTCGCTCGGTGTGCAGGGCGGTGATCTCCGCGATCAGCCGCGTCTCGGCTCCCGTCCACGCGCTCTCCAACCGGGCCTCCGCGCGGCTGGTGGAGCGTCCGCGCATGACGCGGTAGCCCCCGCCGGCCATGGCGGTGACGATCGCGCGGCGTTCGGAGCTGGTCAGCGGCCACATCTCGCGTTCGCGGACCGCTTCGAGCTTGCGGTTGGCCTGCCGGATCTCCCGGTCCAGGCGGCGGGTGTCGGGCTTGCCCATAGCTAGGCACTCCTCAGCGCAAGGGAGGGTTCGGGGAAGGCACAGGGGGTGCACATGCCGAGTGAGGGCGGGATGACGTATCCCGCGTCACGGCGGCACTGGGGGCAGACGCGGCGGGCGGCGTTGGCCTTGGCCAGGGCCGCCCGCCGGGCCGGGGTCATCGGCCGGACCGGCTTGGCTAGGTCGATGCGGTACAGGTAGGCGACCAGCGGCGGGCGGCCCCGCCGTCGGGGGCGCTCCAACTGCGCCGCTACGTCCTGCCCTCCGGGCCGCAAGTTCCGGGCCCGGAGTTGGCGGCGGGTGGCGTAGCCGTCCGGGGCCAGGCGCCAGCGGTAAACGGGCAGCGTGCTCATGCCGCACCGCGCCGCCCGGGACGACGCCCGGCGACCGATTCCAGCAGCCGCCCCAGGCGGGCCCGCCGGGGCCCGGAGCGGCCTGACCGCTTCGCCGCGTACATAGCCTCATCGGCGCGGCGCAGCAGCGCGGACAGATTTTCACCCGGGTGGTCGGCGGACCGCACCCAGCCGAGGGACACGGTGGTGTGCACCTCGGGTGCGGTGTCGGCCGGCCGCGCAAGGACGCGGGCGAGGACGTCCAGCCGCTCAGCGGCCGTGCCGTCGCGGTCGACGACCACGGCGGCGAACTCATCCCCGCCCAACCGCCCGACGACACCGACGGGCATGCCGTGGGCGAGCCGGGCGGCAACCGTGGAGAGCAGCAGGTCACCTGCGGCGTGGCCGTGGGTGTCGTTGATCTGCTTGAAGTGGTCGACGTCGGCGAGCACGACCACGGCGCGCGGGTCGCGCAGCAGGCGGCGGGCCCGCCGGGTGAACGCCTCCCGGGTCCACACTCCGGTGAGCGGGTCACGCCGGGCGGTGGTCAGCCGTGCGTGCAGCCACCAGGCGTGTACCGCCCACCCGAGGGCGGGCACGGCCGGTAAGAGTGCGGCGAGGGTGCTCACGGCGTCACCGCCGTGGCGGCGCGTTCGGCGAGCAGGGCGTCACGCAGCTTGCGGGCGTTGGCGGGCGAGGTGCGCAGGGCCCGGCGGATACCCTCCCCGGTCACCTCGGCGTCCGGGAGGCCGGCCGTAGCCTTCCGCGCCTCTGCCATGAGCTGATCGGGCGTGCGGCGAGTGCGGGCCGACTTGGCGGCGACCGGGACGCGCCCCGTCGCCCGACGCGGCGGGGTCGAGGTAGCCGGGACCGAACGGGCAGGCGCGGGGGCGATCGGGACCGGCCTCACCGCCGGGACGGCGGCGCGCATCGGCTTCATGCCGCCACTCGACTTGCCGAGATCGACCGGCGCCGGGTCGGGCACCACAAGCCGCGTCAGCACGACCGTGGGCGTGCTCGATCCGGACAGGTCAGAAGTAGACCGTTCTCGACTACTTCCGGTCGATTCCTCCGCATTCGTGACTACGGCAGGGATCGAAGTGGCGGTGCCGAACATCGAGGCGAGGGCCGCGTCCGCACCGTCGGTGATCCGGGTGCGCTGGACGTCCAGCAGCCTCGATCCGAGTGCCGCGTCCCCGACGCCGACCTTGCGGGCCAGGCGCCACGACTTGCGCTCCGACCACTTCTTGACCCATCCGCTGGGGTGCTGGGTGGCGCGGGCGCGGTGGTAGGCGAGGGCCTGCACGATGTCGGCGGTGCGCCGCTCGTGTTCCGCGTCGCGGCCGTCGGTGTGCACCACGATCCGCCGCGCCAGGAACGCCATGCCCTCGGCCGAGACGGACATGCCCATCGGGGTGAGCGCGTAGACGACCGTGCGGCCCGGGTCCGGCGCGGCCATCGCCCCCATGACGGCGGCAGCGGCCGGCAGCGCCCACAGCCCGGCGCGCACGATGCGCGGCGAGGACTGGCCCAGCATCGTCAGGCCCAGCAGGACCAGGGCGAGTACGGCGGTTGCGCCCTCGCCAGCGGCGAGCGCACCGAGGGCGGTGCCCTTGCCGTAGGCGTGGCCGATGTTGCTGTAGGTGCCGATACCGCCGACCACGCCCGTGGCGAGCATCGGCACGAACGCGGCGGCCAGGACGCCGATCTGTACGCGGGTCAACTTCGTGGGGGTCATCGGGCACCCCCGGCGGTGAGCAGGGCGGCGAGGATGAGCAGGGCGCCGCCGGTCATGGTCAGGTCGACCGCGCGGCGCAGGCCCGTGAACTTGGCGACCGCGAGCCGGGACAGTCCGGCGACGTCGGCCGCGAGGTCCGAGGTGACGGCGGCGGTGATCTGTTCGGCGGTGAGAGTGGCCCACAGGGGGAAGCCGTGCCGGCCGGACAGGTTCGGGCGCACCGACCGCAGCAGCAGCCCGGCCGCACCGACCAGCAGGACCAGACCGGCACCGCCCGTGAGGATGGCGGGCCAGTTCAGCGGCAGGTCACGGGCGACCGACCACGTTCCGGCGAAGACCGCGCCGACGAACGCCAGCAGCAGCGCGGTCTTGCTGTCCGTCCGCGCGATCTCCGCCTTCACCTCGGCGTGCGCCGCGATCAGGTTTCGCTCTGTGGCGCTCATGCCGCACCCCCCGCCTGGTCAGCCACGCGGTTGACCAGCGCGACGCGGGCGGCCAGCGCCCGGCGGCGGGCCCGGCGGATGCGGCGGGCGTCCACCTCGTTCGGCGTGCGGTCCAGCGTGATGATCTGCGCGTCCAACAGCTCGACGTCGGCGAGGATGACGGGCATCTCCCGCTCGATCGCGTCCAGCTCCGCAGCCGTCGGCTCCATGAAGTCGGCGAACGCCGTGATGGCGCCCTGAAGTGTGACAACGTGGTTCATGGGTCGTGGTTCCTTCCAGCGAGGAACGGCCCGAACAGCACCCCCGGGTGGCCCCCCGGGGGTGCGCGCCGTTGAAGTCGGATGGTCCGGCTCCCCTCAGCGCTGCTCGTACGAGACGAGCAGCGGAGGCAACCGGCCGCAGCACCCGAAAGCGTTGCGGTAGGCAGTGGTCCTACAGATGTCTCCTTTGGGAACACGGGCTCCCGCTAAAGGCGTATGGAGACGTGACCTTTCGGTCTAAGCCCTCCCGAATGACAAGGGTCGGGTGCGCCCTCGGCCCGCTCTGTCCCGAGCCCCTTGACCCCGAACGGCCCATGACTCAGAGCGCGTTGAGGTCCTGCCCCCGCCATCCGGCGAACCGCCCGGCGGGCACATCCCTAAGGTTCCCTAGGGTTCCCTGCGGTGTCAAGCGGTAAGCTAGGGAACCTCAGGGAAGTCACGACAAGGAGCGGACGAAATGGCAGGCCAGGCCGACAATCGGGCGCCGTACGCGAGGATCGCCGCCCACTACACGGAGCTGATTACGTCTGGCCAGCTACAGCCAGGGGCCCTCTTGCCGAGCATCAAGAACCTCTCGGAAGAGTGGAAGGTGAGTACGGCGACAGCCGAGAAAGCCCTACGCAAGCTGCGCAACGAAGGGCTTGTCCGTGGCATCCACGGCATCGGTACCGAAGTACTGGACCAGCCGGCCCCGATGTCGTCCGGGGCGCAGCGGCAGGACCGGGGCCGCCGTACCGGGTCTAGCTGGGGGACGGGCGAGCGCTCGGACTCTCACCAGGCGGCCGTGGTGCCCGCACCCGATGACGTGGCGCAAGCGCTGGACATTCAGCCAGGCTCCGACGTGGTGCGCCGTAGCCGCGTGTACCGGGACAGGCACGGCATCGTGGCTCACAGCACGTCGTGGATTCCCGCGCGGTACGGGAAGCTGATCCCTCAGCTTGCAGCGAGCGAGCGACTGACAGGGGGAACCTCGCTTCAGCTCATTGCCCAGGCGACCGGTCACCCGATCAGCCACCGCGTCGATACCGCCTCCGCGTGCCTGCTGACGCCCGAGTACGCCCGACTCCTGGAGCTGGACCCCGACAACCCGCCGACGGACCCCGTGGTCGTGATGACAGCCAAGTTCGTGGACAGCGAGGGCAACATCGTGGAGTACGGCGTGGACCTCGGCGGTCCGGGTCGGACATGGCGCACAGAATCGGAGGTGGCGCCGTGACGGCCGTGGACGACACGCTCGTGAGCGTGCTTGAAGACCATCTGGCGGTACTGCTTACGGCTCGCAGGGCTGGCACAATCACGCCCGAAGCCGAAGCGGAGGTGGCTGCCATCTCCCGAACCATGAGGGGACCGATGCCCCCACATCCGCCGTTCTGCGTCCTTATGGCCGGACTCCCCGGCTCCGGCAAGACAACTCTGTCCCGCGCGCTCACCGCCCGTGGGTTCATACGACTGTGCCCGGACGAAGAGATGTTCCGTCGGCACGGCGTGTATGGCGTGGACTTCCCCAGGGGCGTCTTCCCCACCCTTGAGCAGCCCGTCCTCGAAGATGTGGCGGCCGACCTGCGGGAGCAGCTCAAGGCCGGGCACGACGTTGTCGTTGATCACGGCTTTTGGACGCCGGAGGACCGGGCGAAATGGCGAGCGATCGCCACGGACGCCGGCGCGACTCCCGTGCTCGTCTACCTGGCGGCCAGCCACGACGAGCTGTGGGCGAGGATCAGCAAGCGCAACGAGTTCCACGCGAACGACCCCAACTCGATCTACTTCTCCGAGAGCGACCTACAGCGGTACCGCACGCGGTTCGTCCCCCCGGAGGCAGACGAACCGCACCTGTTGTATGACGGTGACCCGGCAGCCGTGATCGCAACTCTGGAAGCCTCTCGGCCCGACACCTAGGGCGCAGACGCGCAGGTCAGCCGGACTGTGCTCCGTCTCAGTTTCCGTCTCATTCAGCCTCGTCCGGAGCCGTCCGCAGCGGTTCACCCAGCGGGCGAGCAAGCAGGAATGAACGAGGTTGAACGGCTCTGAATGGCCCTCTGACCAGCGCGAACAGACCTCGAAAGCGAGTGTGGCGCAAGTCACCGAGGGTTCAAATCCCTCCGCTACCGCTTGCAGAAAGGCCCCGCCGGTCGGCGGGGCCTTTCGCGCATCCCGGATTCGGCACGGCATAACGGCACCGCACTGACGGGCCGTTGGCCGCACCGGAAGGCCCGGAGGTTACACTCGCGGCCGGCAGCAGGGGGCCCTCGGGGCACTGGGTACAGGGGAGGCCGCGGTGACGGTGAACGCCAAGAAGATCGCCGTGTACGTGCTCGTGGTCTTCGCGCTGTACGTGATCATCACGGACCCGGCCAAGGCGGCCGACTACGTCCAGATAGGCTTCGAGGGCATATCGGACGCGGCCAGGGCCATCGGCGACTTCATGACGTGGGCCGCCAACGGAGGAAAGAGCTGAGGTACACCCCATGATCCGCCACCTGGTTCTCTTCAAGCTCAACGAGGGCGTCGAGCGCGACGATCCGCGGGTCGTGGCGGGTGTGGAGGCATTCCGGGCCCTCGACGGCCAGATCGAGGAGCTGCGCTTCTGGGAGTGCGCCTGGAACATCAGCGACCGGCCGATCGCCTACGACTTCGCGATCAACTCGGCCGTCGAGGACACCGACGCCCTCAAGCGCTATCTGGAGCATCCGGCCCACCAGGCGGGCGTGGCCCAGTGGCGCGAGTTCGCCACCTGGGTGATCGCCGACTACGAGATCTGACCCCCGCCCTCCCCGTGGCCCCCCGCCGTTCGGTGGGGGGCTCTCGTTCGTTTATACGCCCCAACTTGTCGAAACTGGGCGACAACACGGCGTTATACGGTGCTTGCACACAGTGCACATGTCTTGTGATGCTATGACCGCTTTTGACGGATGATTGACGGACGAAGAGGTGGCGTTGACCGTGTCGGCCAGTACTGCGCCGCCTCAGGAAGAGGCGGCAGCCCCGACCCCGCCGGCCCCCGAGAAGCGCCGCGGTGCGGACACCCGCGCCCTGACCCAGGTGCTGTTCACCGAACTGAAGGAGCTCACCCCGGGCACGCCGGAGCACCACCGGGTACGGGGAGCGCTGATCGAGGCGAACCTCCCGCTCGTGCGCTACGCCGCCGCCCGCTTCCGCTCCCGCAACGAGCCGATGGAGGACGTCATCCAGGTCGGCACCATCGGCCTGATCAACGCCATCGACCGTTTCGACCCGGACCGGGGCGTGCAGTTCCCGACCTTCGCGATGCCCACCGTGGTCGGCGAGATCAAGCGGTACTTCCGCGACAACGTCCGCACCGTCCACGTCCCGCGCCGGCTGCACGAGCTGTGGGTGCAGGTCAACAGCGCGACCGAGGACCTGACCACGCTCCACGGCCGCTCGCCGTCCACCGCCGAGATCGCCGAACGCCTGCGGATCAGCGAGGAGGAGGTGCTCAGCTGCATCGAGGCGGGGCGCTCCTACCACGCCACCTCGCTGGAGGCCGCCCAGGAGGGCGACGGGCTGCCCGGCCTGCTGGACCGGATCGGCTACGAGGACCCGGCCCTGGACGGCGTGGAACACCGCGACCTGGTCCGCCATCTCCTTGTCCAACTCCCCGAACGAGAACAGCGAATCCTTCTCCTGCGCTACTACAGCAATCTCACCCAGTCGCAGATCAGCGCGGAACTCGGCGTCTCCCAGATGCATGTGTCACGACTACTCGCCCGTAGCTTCCAGCGGCTGCGCTCCGCGAATCGGATCGACGCATAGTCCACCGGCATTGCGAGTGCCGGACCGAAGCACACAGGGCGTTCGGCCGATGCATAGCGGGCGCACGGAAGCACGGCCCGAACAACGCTGCATCGCAAACCCGATCGAGCGGTAACCGGCGCGAGCGAATCGCTCACCTGGGCGGATGCCGACAGTTACGGCCCGAATATCCGTCAGACCCCTTCTTTCCAGGGGCGATTCGCATCTTACGTGTCGACATGTCGGTACAGCGCGTTGCCGACATGTGACATTCTGCGGGAAGCGCGTTTGCCGTGGCTCCGGCTCCGGTATTCAGGTGAAGGCTGCGTTGCTCGAAAGATGACGCCGCCCCGACCGTCCCGCGACCCAAAGGGGGTGGCATGTCCGCAGACCAGGGCAGCTCGAAGGTGCTGACGCCCACGAAGAGCGAGGCAGCGCCCAAGGAGCTCGACGCTCTCGACGTCCTCGACGGCTTCGAGGGCGTCACGGCCCTCGAAGCCGTGCCGTCCCCGGCCGCCGAGCCGGCCGCCGAAGCTCTCCCGCCCGTGCAGTCCACGGCGAACCTCGACACCCGCACGCTGTCCCGGTCACTGTTCCTGCGTCTGGCCGCGCTGGGCGAGGACAGCCCCGAACGGGCCTACGTCCGGGACACCCTGATCGAGCTGAACCTTCCGCTGGTCCGGTACGCGGCCGCGCGTTTCCGCTCGCGCAACGAGCCGATGGAGGACATCGTCCAGGTCGGCACCATCGGCCTGATCAAGGCGATCGACCGGTTCGACTGCGAACGGGGCGTGGAGTTCCCGACATTCGCCATGCCCACCGTGGTCGGCGAGATCAAGCGGTTCTTCCGTGACACCTCCTGGTCCGTGCGGGTCCCGCGCCGGCTCCAGGAACTGCGCCTGGCCCTCACCAAGGCCAGTGACGAGCTGTCCCAGAAGCTGGACCGCTCCCCCACGGTGACGGAGCTGGCGGCCGTGCTCGGCGTCTCCGAGGAGGACGTGGTCGACGGCCTCGCGGTGGGCAACGCCTACACCGCCTCCTCCCTCGACTCCCCGGCCCCCGAGGACGACGGCGGCGAGGGCTCGCTGGCCGACCGTCTCGGCTACGAGGACACGGCCCTGGAGGGCGTGGAGTACCGCGAGTCGCTCAAGCCCCTGCTGGCCAAACTCCCGCCCCGGGAGCGGCAGATCATCATGCTGCGCTTCTTCGCCAACATGACCCAGTCGCAGATCGGCGAGGAGGTCGGCATCTCCCAGATGCACGTCTCCCGGCTGCTCACCCGGACCCTGGCCCAGCTGCGCGACGGCCTGATCTCGGACTGACCCCACGGTCTCCGGCCGGAGCCTTCTCTTCTGACGCATCGTCAGCCACACTGCCCCGATGCCACGGGAGTCAGGGACGGACCGGGCCGCTGGGACGACCCGGACGACACGTGCGACACATGCGACACGTGCGACATGGACGCGTGGCCGCCGAGGCGCCGTTACGGCAGCGTCGGCGGCCGTCGTCTGTCTGGGCGGGGTGCTGGCCGCGTGCGGAGGCGGCGGCCCGGGCGGCTACACGGCGGTCGGCGCGGGTCAGGGCGGCCCGACGGCCGTGGCGCCCACGGGGTCGGTGACTCTGGTACCGCTCGACGGAGCGCGTGGAAGCGGCACCCACAGGAGTGCCCCGCGCGGAGCCGGCTCCGCGCCGAGTCCGGCGGAAGGGACGAGTCCGGCGGATCCGTCGAGTCCGGTGGATCCGGCGAGCTCGGTGAGTGCGCCGCGCCCGGGGGGATCCCGCGCTCCCGGGCACTCCGGCGCCCAGGAGCCGTCCACCCAGGACACGCCCGGCCACAACGCGGAGCACCCCGGCCCGGGCGCCCCGGAACCAGACGGCGGCCAGGACGGTCGTACGACACCGCCGCCCACCCCACCCGGCCCGACTCCGGGCCGTACGGCACCTGCCACGCCCGCCGCTCTGTCCTGGGGCGCCCCGGCGACCGAGGGCACCGGTCAGCGCTGGTGCCAGCAGGTGACCGTCGGCTTCCACAACTCGGGAGGCACGGCCGTGCGTTCGGGCGAGGTGACGTTCGGGACGCACATCATCGGCTCGCTCGGCATCGACTGGGGGACGGTCGAGTCGACCGTGGAGCTGCCCGTGCCGCTCGCGCCGGGCGCGCGCAGGAGTCCCGCGTGGACGGTGTGCGTCGATGCCTGGCGGGTGCCGCTCGGCATGCACATCGAGACGCGGGACGTCTCCGTCGAGTGGGACTGATCCCTACTTCAGCGCGAACTGATCCCTACTTCAGCGCGAGCCAGGCGACGCCGGCCACCACGGCGAGCGCCACGAGGACCCCGATGATCAGCCCGACCCGGGGGCCGGAGGGGGCCGCCGCCTGCTGCTGCCGCCCCTGGGGGGCCTCGTCGACGAACGCGCGGAACATCTGAGTGCTGCCGGCGGGGTCGTAATTGCCCTGGGGGCCCTGGGTGTTAGCCATGCCCCGAGACCTTAGCGAAGAGGTCCCGGACGGCCCAACCTGGGGGCCGGGGGGACGACACCGGGCCGAACAGGACAGGTCACCCACCCTCACCTGCACATTTACGTTCGCAATACTTGCCTTTGCCAAGTTTTTGCGTCGGCACCCCCCGACTTGTTTACCTTCAGCAACCAAGCAGTCTTATGGTTGCCCCAAGCAACGAATACGGGAGGTGTGATGGCCGAGCAGGCGCAGTTCGAAGAGCTGGCGCGTCAGCTCAGTGCCGTCGGAGCCGTGAAACGGGACATGGGACGGATCCTGCCGCCCGACTGCCCGGCCGGCTCGGCCGCCGTGCTGACCCTGCTCGGCCGCCACGGCGACATGCGCATGAGCAAGCTCGCGGAGCTGCTCGCCGTGGACATGTCGGTGACCAGCCGGCATGTCGCGCACGTCGCCGCACGCGGCTGGATCGAGCGGCACCCGGACCCCGCGGACAAGCGCTCACGCATCCTGCGCCTGACACCCGAGGGTCTGGAGCAGCTCGACGAGCTGTCGCGGCGGACCACGCATCTGCTCGCCGAGCGGCTGGCGGACTGGACCGACGAAGAGGTCGGCCAGCTGATCCGGCTGATGTCGCGCCTGCGCGCGTCCTTCGGCGACTGCCGGTCCGCCCCGCTCCGGCTGCCCGCACCCGTAGTCGAAGAGACCACCCGTACACCCGCAAGCACGTAAGAAAAGGAAGCCCATGGCAACGACCACACCAGCCGGTGTGCGGGCTCACGCCAAGCACGGGGGAGGCTCCCACGGCGATGCCCCGATGACGCACCGGCAGATCATGGAGGCCCTGTCCGGGCTGCTGCTCGGCATGTTCGTGGCGATCCTGTCGTCCACGATCGTCTCCAACGCCCTGCCGCACATCATCGGTGACCTCGGCGGCGGCCAGTCCGCCTACACCTGGGTGGTCACCGCCGCCCTGCTGTCGATGACCGCGGCCACTCCCCTGTGGGGCAAGCTCGCCGACCTGTACAGCAAGAAGGCTCTCGTCCAGATAGCCCTGGTCATCTACGTGGTCGCCTCGATGGCGGCCGGCCTGTCGCAGAACCCGGGCATGCTGATCACCTTCCGGGTGTTCCAGGGCATCGGCGTCGGTGGTCTGTCCGCCCTGGCGCAGATCGTCATGGCGGCGATGATCTCCCCGCGCGAGCGTGGCCGCTACTCCGGCTACCTGGGCGCCACGTTCGCCGTCGCCACCGTCGGCGGCCCGCTGCTCGGCGGTGTCATCACCGACACCTCCTGGCTGGGCTGGCGCTGGTGCTTCTACGTCGGTGTCCCCTTCGCGATCATCGCGCTGATCGTGCTGCAGAAGACCCTGCACCTGCCCGTGGTCAAGCGGGACGTCAAGGTCGACTGGGGCGGCGCCACCCTCATCGCGGCCGCCGTCTCCCTGCTCCTGGTCTGGGTGACCTTCGCCGGCGACAAGTACGACTGGCTGTCCTGGCAGACCTACGCGATGGTCGGCGGTTCGATCGTCCTCGGCCTGCTGTTCGTGCTCGTCGAGTCGAAGGCGAGCGAGCCGATCATCCCGCTGCGCCTGTTCCGCAACCGCACGATCACGCTGGCGTCCCTCGCCTCGCTGTTCGTCGGCATCGCGATGTTCTCCGGCACCGTCTTCTTCAGCCAGTACTTCCAGCTGGCCCGCGACAAGTCGCCCACCATGTCGGGCGTCATGACCATCCCGATGATCGGCGGTCTGTTCATCTCCTCGACCGTCTCGGGTCAGTTCATCACCCGCACCGGCCGCTGGAAGGCGTGGCTGGTCAGCGGTGGCGTGCTGGTGACGGCCGGCCTGCTGCTGCTCGGCGGCATCCGGTACGACACGGACTACTGGAAGATGGCCATCTACATGGCCCTGCTGGGTCTCGGCATCGGCATGATGATGCAGAACCTGGTCCTCGCCACGCAGAACCAGGTGGCGCCTTCCGACCTCGGCTCGGCCAGTTCCACGGTGACCTTCTTCCGCTCCCTCGGTGGTGCGGTCGGCGTCTCGGCGCTCGGCGCGGTGATGTCCCACAAGATCACCGACTACGTCAAGGACGGCGTCGCCGACCTCAGCCCCAAGTACCAGGCGGCGCTGGCCGGGGGCTCCGGCTCCACCGACAGCATCCCGGACATGGACACGCTGCCGGCCCCGATCCGGACGCTGATGGAGAGCGCCTACGGCCACGGCATCGCGGACGTCTTCTTCATCGCCGGCTGCCTCGCGGCCCTCGCCTTCCTGATCACGCTGTTCATCAAGGAGGTTCCGTTGCGGACCAAGGGCGCGCTCGCGCAGAGCGCCGAGGGTGAGGCCCCCATGGCCGACCCGGCCGCCGCTCCCGTCGTCGCCGAGGCCCAGGCCCCGGCCGCCGAGCAGATACCGGCCGCCGTCGCCGCCGCCCCGGTGTCCGACACCGGCACGGCCACCGCCACGGCCACCCGGCCGATGACCGCCGTCGCCACGGTGGCGGAGCCCGACACCTTCGGCGGCACCCCGGTGCACGGCTTCGTCCGCGGCGCCGAGAGCGCCCCGGTCCCGCAGGCCGCGGTCACGCTGATCTCGCTGTCCGGCCGCCAGCTGGGCCGCTCGGTCGCCCAGGCCGACGGTTCCTACGCGCTGCACGCCCCCGGCACCGGTTCGTACGTGCTGATCGCCTCCGCCGACGGCTACCAGCCGCAGGCGTCCACCATCGTCGTCGGCGAGGAACCGCTGTCGTACGACATCCTGCTCAGCGGCACCAGCGGGCTGACCGGTGTCGTCCGGGCGGCCGGGAGCGCGCTGCCGGTCAAGGACGCGATGGTCATCGTCACCGATGTGCGCGGTGACCTGCTGGCCACCGCCGCCACCGGGGAGCAGGGCGACTTCGCCCTCACCGACCTGGTGCCGGGCACGGTGACCGTCGCGGTCAACGCGAGCGGGTTCCGGCCGCGCGCCCTGCCGGTCGAGGTCGGCGCCACCGGCGTCACCCGCGTCGAGGTGGACCTGGACGCCGGTGCCCGGCTCCAGGGTGTCGTCCGGTCCCCGCATGGTCTGCTGGCCGACGCCCGGGTGACCCTGGTCGACCAGGCCGGCAACGTGGTCGGCACCGCCACCACCGGTACGGACGGGGCGTACGCCTTCACCGACCTGGACGGCGGCGAGTACACCGTCATCGCGACCGGCTACCCGCCGGTGGCCACCGCGCTGACCGTGCACGGCACCGGCGTGGACGGCCACGACATCGAACTCGCCCACCCCGGCGAGTAATCCGGGCCCCGGCCCGTGGCGGCGCGCGCCCTGAGCGGAGGGTGCGCCCGCCACGGGCCGGTCTCATACGACCAATTTTTGAGCTTTTGCAGGGAGAAAACGGGATGGGACTGACCGCGAAGATCCGTACCCGGGACGGGTGGGCCGTGTCGCACGCGGTCGTCACGGTGACCGACATGACCGGTACGCAGGTGCTGCGCGCCGAGGCGGACGCCGAGGGGGCCGTACGGGATGCCACGGAGCTGCTTCCGGGGGCGTACACCGTGATCGTGACGGCGGTCGGGTACGCGCCCGCCGCGTCCAGCGCGATCGTCACCGCGAGCGGCCGGGCCGAGGTCGGCACGGTCACGCTGGCCCGGCAGGGCGGCGCCGAGCTGCCGCCGCCCGGACCCTGGACCATCGACCCGGCGCACTCCTCCGTCGCCGCGGTCGCCCAGCACCTGGGTATCTCCAGCGTGCACGGCCGGTTCACGGAGTTCGGCGGCACGATCGAGATCGCGCCCGACGACGTCACCAAGTCCCGGGTCGAGGCGGTGATCCGGGCGGCGTCGATCGACACGGGCAACGGCATGCGCGACACGCATCTGAAGTCCGGGGACTTCCTCGACGTCGAGCGGCACCCGGAGATCACGTACAGCTCCACGGGGCTGACCGCCGCCGGCTCCGACCGCTGGCGGGTGCACGGTGAGCTGTCCATGCACGGCGTCGTACGACCGGTGGACCTGGACCTGGCCTACCTCGGCACCGGCGCGGACCCGTGGGGCGGGACGAGGGCCGCGTTCCGGGCCACCGCCGAACTGCACCGCGACGACTTCGCGATGAACTACAACCAGGTTCTCCAGGCGGGCATCGCGGCCATCGGCACGACGCTGAAGGTGGAGCTGGACATCCAGGCGGTGCAGGGCCACTCGCTGCCCCAGGCGTAGGCACGACAGGGTCAGCCACAGGGGCATCCGCTGCCCCTAGGCTGACCTCATGGCACCGAACATCGCGACCAACACCCGGGTATCGCTGGACGAGCTGCTGGACTTCGTACGGCCCCGGCACCGTGCCCTGCTCATCACCCGCCGTGCCGACGGCGGCCCGCAGGCATCACCGCTGACCTGCGGGGTCGACGACTCCGGCCGGATCGTCGTCTCCACCTACCCCGAACGCGCCAAGACCCGCAACGCGGTGCGCGACCCGCGGGTGAGCCTGCTGGTGCTGAGCGACGAGTGGAACGGGCCCTGGGTGCAGATCGACGGCACCGCCGAGGTCATCCACGCCCCGGATTCCGTGGCCCCCCTGGTCGAGTACTACCGCAACATCGCCGGCGAGCACCCTGACTGGGACGAGTACCGGCGGGCGATGGTCGAGCAGGGCAAGTCGATCATCCGGGTGACACCGGAGCGGTGGGGGCCCGTGGCCACGGGCGGCTTCCCGGCCCGGCTGGCCCCGGACGACTGATCAGCACCTTCCCGGCGCCGAGGCGTGGTCAGCCGCGGGCGACCATCGCCTCGATGCCGGCGACCAGCAGGTCCAGGGCGAAGGTGAAGTCGCGTTCCAGCATCTCCGCGACCGTGTCACCGCCGCGGGCCGCCATGAGGTCCTTGGACTCCCTCATGACCTCGGCGGTCCCCGGCACCTCGTCCACCATGGTCATGGCCTCGGCGAAGTACTCGTCCGGGCTGAGCCCGGTGTCCGCGGTCCGGGCGAGGAAGTGACCCTCGATCGTGCCGTAGCCGTACACGAACTGGAAGACGGCCGAGATCGCCCCGGTCACCCCGTGCGCGGGCAGCCCCGTCCGGCGGATGACCTGCTGGACCACATGGGAGAAGGCGAGCGAGTTCGGGCCGATGTTGAGGTAGCGCCCGGCCAGCGGCGACAGCCAGGGGTGGCGCACCAGCTGTGCCCGGTGCGCCGTGGCCAGTCCCCGCAGCTGCTCCCGCCAGTCCTCGTCCGTGTTCTCCGGGTCGGGCAGCCGCAGCTCGGCATAGGTGGCGTCCAGGGCGAGTTCGAGCAGGTCGTCCTTGGTGTCCACGTACCAGTACAGGGACATCGCGGTGACGTTCAGCTCGGCGGCCAGCCGGCGCATGGAGAACTTGGCGAGCCCCTCGGCGTCCAGCAGCCGCACGGACGCCTCGGTGATCCGCTCCCGGTCGAGCCCGGAGGGCTGTCCACCGCGCCCGCCGCGGCGGGCCTTGCCCTCCCGCCACACACTGTCCCGCGCCGACCGACCCGCTGCCTTCGTCACCGACGCACCTTTCTGTCTCCGCTCACTGTCCCAACCTAAGGGGGCGCGGGAGCGTGGCCACCGCCGCGTGGGCGCGTGAAGCCACGACGAGACCGCGACCGCACGGATACCCATACCCCGCGAGCCGTCAGGCGGCCACCCGCTCCGCCCGCCGCAACAGCGCCGCTGCCGCGATTCCGCCGGCCAGCACGGCCACCGCGCCCACCAGTTGCCCGGCCCCCAGGCCGGCCGACACGGAGTGCCCCGAGGCCACGGAAGAGCTGAGCACGGCGCCCAGGACGGCGACCCCGAGACCGTTGCCGAATTCGGCGAGGGTGCCGTTGACACCGGACCCGACCCCGGCCTTCTCCGGAGGAATCGCGCTCATGACGGCGTGCGCCATCGCCGGGTTCGCGACCGCGCACCCCGCGCCGATCAGCAGCAGACCCAGCAGCGTTCCGGTGTAGCCGGCGGTGTCGACCTCGGCGATGGCCACCAGACCCGCCGCCATCAGCGTCATGCCGAGCCCGATCGACATCGGCGTACCCAGCCGGGCCGACCACTTGGCCGAAACACCCGTGAAGTTGAGCGCCACCACCGTCAGCGCCAGCGGAGCGGTCCGCAGGCCGGCCTCCAGCGGGCCATACCCGAGCACGAACTGAAGGTGCTGCGTCAGCAGGAAGAGCGCCCCGCCCATGCCGAACGTGATGAGCACGGCCCCGGCGACGGCGCCCGTGAACCGCCGGTCCCGGAAGAAGTGGAGGTCGAGCATCGGCTCGTCGATCCGGCCCTCCCACCGGGCGAAGGCGCTCAGCACCAGCACCGCCACGGCCGCCGTGACGAGCACACGCGCCGACGTCCAGCCGTGACCGGGGCCGGAGATGATCGCGTAGACGAGCGAGGCCAGGCCGATGGTGGACAGCAGCGCGCCGAGCAGGTCCGGGCGGTCGCCCCGCGGGTTCTTGGACTCGGGCACGAGCACCGCCACCGCGGCCAGGGCCAGCGCCGCGACGGGGATGTTGATCAGGAAGATCGCGCCCCACCGGAAGTGACCCAGTACGAAGCCGCCGATCAGCGGGCCGCCGGCGAAGCCCAGCGCGTTGACCGCGCTCCAGATGCCGATCGCCTTCGGCTGCTCCTCGGGGGCGAAGATCTGCATCGCCACGGCCAGCGTGGTGGTCAGCAGCAGCGCGCCGCCGATGCCCATCCCCGCCCGCGCGGCGATGAGTTGGGCGGTCGTGCCCGCGAGGCCCGCCACCAGGGAGCCGCTGCCGAACAGGGCGAGCCCCGCCACCAGCATCTTCTTACGGCCGTAGCGGTCGGCGGCGCTGCCCGCGGTGAGCAGCAGGCCGGACTGCACCAGGGAGTAGGCGTTGATCATCCACTGGATGTCCGAGGTGGCCGCGTGCAGTTCACGGGTGAGCGAGGGGATGGCCACGTTCAGGACGGTGTTGTCGAGCAGCACGGTGAGCTGCGCGAGACATATGACGCCGAGTATCAGCCAGCGCCGGGGATGGCCTTGGGAAGCGGACATGACGTACACCGTATAGTGGTGACTATACGGTGTACAACACGTGTGTTCGGTCAGCCGCTCTTCCGCTGTGTGAGGTCGTAGAACGTGGCCGATCCCACCGTCACCTTCGTGAAGGTGCTCTGCACCCATGCGCTGATCCGCGAGGCGGTACCGCTGTCGCCGCCGCCCATGCCACCGCCGGCGATGAAGTAGTGGATCCTTCCGTCCTCGACGTACTTCTTGAACTGGGCCGGCGTGGGGGACGGGTCGGTGCCGTTGAACCCACCGATCGCCATCACCGGGTCGCCCGTGCCGAGCTGGTAACCGGCCGCGTTCTGGGAGCCGACGGAGGCGGCCACCCAGGTGTAGTCCGAGGCGTTCTTCTCCAGCAGCCGCTTGGCCTCGGACGACACGCTCGCACCGTTCAGGAGGCCGCCGGCGCCTCCCGTCCCGCCCTCGCCCGTCCGGCCACCACCGGGGAAGCCGTTGCCGTTCCGCCCGCCCGGCAGGCCCGGCTGCGTCTGCGTGCCGCCGTTGCCGTTCCGCTGGTTCCCGCCCGGCGTGCCGCCGCCGAGGCCACCGCCGCCCGGGACGCCGTTGCCCGGGACGCCCTGGCCCTGCTGTCCCGGCTGCGTCTGCGTGCCGCCGTTGCCGTTCCGCTGGTTCTGGCCCGGCGTGCCGCCGCCGAAGCCGCCCCGCATGCCGCCGCCGGGGCCGCCGCCCCGGCCGCCCATCATGCCGGCGCCCGCCGGGCCGGCCGTGACGATCGAGCCGGTGTGGCCCTGCCGCAGTGTGCTCAGGGTGTACGCCGTCGGTCCGGCCAGCGCGGCCACCAGGCCCACCGCCGCCGCCCCGAGGGCGAGCCGGCGGGAGATCCGGCCCGCGAAGACCAGGCCGAACGCGGCGGCCAGCCCGCCGATCAGGACCAGCCACCTCAGCCAGGGCAGATAGCCGGACGTCCGGTCGAGCAGCACGTATCCCCAGGCCGCCGCCGCGACCACGGACGCGGCGAGCGTGATCGACGCCCACAGCTCGCGCCGCTTCTCCCACAGCAGCGCGGCGCCCATGCCGGTGACGGCCGCGAGGTAGGGGGCGAGGGCCACCGTGTAGTACTGGTGGAAGATGCCCGCCATGTAGCTGAAGACCACCATGGTCATCAGCAGCGAGCCGCCCCACACCAGGAACGAGGCGCGGGTGACGGACGTCCGCTTCAGCCTGCGCGTCGCCACCAGGCCGGCGACGAGCAGGATCAGCGCGGAGGGCAGCAGCCAGGAGATCTGGCCGCCTACCTCGGAGCCGAACATCCGGTCCCAGCCGGTCTCGCCCCACATGCCGCCGCCACCACCGCCGCGACCGCCGCCCACGCTGCCGGTCTCCTCGCCGTTGAGGCGGCCGAGGCCGTTGTAGCCGAAGGTCAGCTCCAGGAAGCTGTTGTTCTGCGAGCCGCCGATGTAGGGGCGGGAGGAGGCCGGCCACAGCTCGACGACCGCGACCCACCAGCCGCCCGAGACGACCAGCGCGAGTGTCGCCGCGGCCAGCTGCCCGCAGCGCTTGCGCACCGGCACCGGCGCGCACACCGCGTACACGAGCGCCAGCGCCGGCAGGATCAGGAACGCCTGGAGCGTCTTGGCGAGGAACGCGAAGCCGATCGCGGCGCCGGCCCACACCAGCCATTTCGTACGGCCGTCCTCCAGGGCCCGGACGACGAGGTAGCAGGCCACCGACATCAGCAGGGCCAGCATGGCGTCCGGGTTGTTGAACCGGAACATCAGCGCCGCGACCGGGGTGAGCGCGAGCACCGCACCCGCGATCAGACCGGCCGCGGGGCTGAACCGGCGGCGCACACCGGCGTGCACGACGGCGACGGTCGCCACGCCCATCAGCACCTCGGGCGCGAGGATCGCCCACGAGTTGAGGCCGAAGACGCGGACCGACAGCTCCATCGGCCACAGCGAGGCCGGCGGCTTGTCGACGGTGATGGCGTTGCCCGCGTCGAGCGAACCGAAGAAGAACGCCTTCCAGGACCGGCTGCCCGCCTGGACGGCCGCCGAGTAGAAGGAGTTGGCGTAGCCGGAGGCGCTCAGGTCGTAGAGGTAGAGCAGCAGCGTGGCGGCCAGCAGGCCGAGGAAGGCCGGGCGCACCCAGCGGGGGTCCTCGGTCCGGCCACGCCACAGGCGGCGCACGAACGGCTGCCTCGGCTCACCGGCTCCGGCACCCCGCGGGGGCGCGGCGGACGGCGGCCCCCAGACGGCCGTACCGCCCTGCGGTGTGGTCGGCGGGTCGTACTGCGTGGTCATCGGGGGTCCCCCGGGTCGGTGTCGTGAGGGCGCACCCGCTGTAGCCGCGCGGTTGCGTCCCTCCAGCTGCCGTCCGCGCCGTCACCGGCGCGGACCTGGGTGGTCTGGAACGGCTCCTGGTGCGACACCCGGCGCTGCGGGAGCGGGGCGTACGGAGCCGACGGGTCGTGGGCCGGCGGGGCCGGGGGGTGGTGGGCCGGGGCCGGGGTGCCGTGGGCCAGGGTGCCGTGGGCCGGGGTGTTGCAGGCCGGGGTGTTGTGGGCCGGAGTGCCGTGGGGTGGCGGGGCCGGGGTGTGCGCGGTGTGCACCGAGGACGGGCCGGTCTCGCTGCGGTCCGGGAAGACCCAGGCGCGGAAGAGCAGGAACCGCAGGATGGTCGCCGCGAGGTTGGCGGAGATGAGCACCGCCAGTTCGGGTCAGGGCGAGGCCGATACCGAAGACGACCAGGCCCTGCGCCTGATGCCGGACGGCCCCGCCCCGGCCGCGCACCCCGAAGGTGAGCCGGCGGTTGGCGGCCGTGTTGGCCACGGCCGAGACCAGCAGCGCGAGCGCGTTGGCGATCTGTGCCCCGCTGAACTGCCGGAAGACGCTGTACAGCAGCAGGTAGAACAGGGTGGACAGGCCACCGACCACGCAGAAACCGACCAGCTGGCGGGCCAGGCCCCCCGGCACGTCGGTCAGCTCGCGGTCGCGCGGGTCGTCACCGAACGGCCGGGTCAGCCGGTCCAGCGGCAGCGAGCCGGTGGCCAGGGCCCTGCCGACCCGCCACACGCCCTTGAGGTCGTCGGTGGCCGTCTTCACGATGTGCACGGTGGAGTCCGGGTCGTCCACCCAGTCCACCGGCACCTCGTGGATCCTCAGGCCCGCCCGCTCGGCGAGGACCAGCATCTCGGTGTCGAAGAACCAGCCGGTGTCCTCCACCAGCGGCAGCAGCACCTGCGCCACCTCCCGCCGGATCGCCTTGAAGCCGCACTGGGCGTCCGAGAAACGGGCCTGGAGGGAGCCGCGCAGGATCAGGTTGTAGGCCCGGCTGATGAACTCACGCTTGGGGCCGCGCACCACCCGGGAGCTGCGGGCCAGCCGGGAGCCGATCGCCAGGTCGGAGTGACCGGAGATCAGCGGCGCCACCAGCGGCAGCAGGGCGTTGAGGTCGGTGGACAGGTCGACGTCCATGTACGCGAGGATCGGGGCGTCCGACGCCGACCAGACGGTCCGCAGCGCCCGCCCCCGTCCCTTGCGCTCCAGGCGGGAGTTGGTCACCTCGGGCAGCTCCGCCGCCAGCCGCGCCGCCACCGGCGCGGTGGCGTCCGTGGACGCGTTGTCCGCGATCGTGATGCGGAAGGCGTACGGGAAGGTGCGCCTGAGGTGGTCGTGCAGTCTGCGGACGCACGGCTGGAGGTCCTTCTCCTCGTTGTGGACGGGGATCACTACGTCCAGGACAGGCGTTCCGGCGGCTGCGGCCGGGAGGTGCTCCCGCGCCGGCAGGGTGCCGGGAGAAGAGTCGGTTCGCATGGCACCGACTTTTCTCAAGCGCCCTGTCGCACCCATGTGGTGACACTGTGCTGCGCCTGTGAGTGCGATTGCCGGTCCCCCTCGGGCGCCGGCCGGGGGACGGCCGGGGCGAGGGCGGGCAGACGCACGGTGAACACGGTGCGGCCGGGAACGCTGTCCACGGTCACGGCACCGTCGTGCGCGGCGGCCACGGCCTGCACGATGGCGAGTCCGAGCCCCGTGGAGCCGGTCGCACGGGACCGTGCGGAGTCCCCGCGGGCGAACCGCTCGAAGACGTGCGGCAACAGCTCCGGCGCGATCCCCGGCCCGTTGTCCTCGACGTCGACGCACGTCCATGGCCCGCGCCGCTGCACGCGCGCGGTGACGGTCGTACCGGGTGGGGTGTGTTTGCGGGCGTTGCCCAGCAGATTGACCAGCACCTGCTGGATCCGTGCCGCGTCGGCCGAGACCAGGGCCGGTTCGTCGGGCAGATCGAGCCGCCAGTTGTGGTCCATGCCGGCCGCACGGGAGTCACTGACCGTGTCGACGACCAGCGGGACCAGATCGGTGTGCTCGAACTGGAGCGGGCGGCCGGCATCGAGCCGGGCGAGCAGCAGCAGGTCCTCGACGAGGAGGGTCATCCGGCCCGCCTCGGACTCGATACGGCCCAGCGCGTGCCGGGTGTCGGGACCGACCTGTTCCCGCCCGCGCCGGGTCAGCTCGGCGTAACCGCGGATGGAGGCGAGCGGTGTCCGCAGTTCGTGACTGGCGTCGGCCACGAACTGCCGGACCCGCGTCTCGCTCTGCTGCCGGGCGTGCAGGGCGCCGTGGACGTGGTCGAGCATGCGGTTGAGCGCGGCGCCGACCTGGCCGACCTCGGTGTGCGGGTCGCACTCCGCGTCCGGGACCCGTTCGCTGAGGTTCACCTCGCCGGAGTGCAGGGGGAGTTCGGAGACCCGGGTGGCGGTGGCGGCGACCTTGCGGAGGGGGCGGGTGGCGACGCCGACGATGACCGTGCCGGCGAGGGAGGCGGCGAGCAGTCCCGCGACGGTGACACAGACCTCGACGAGGATCAGGGTGTCGGTGGTGTCGTCGACGTCCTCGGTGGGCAGGGCGACGTAGTAGGCGTCACCGTCCGGGCTCTCCTTGTACTGGACGCGGTAGTCCCCGAGTCCCGGCAGCTCCACCGTGTGCTGGTGGCCGTCCCTGGACGCCTGGGCGAGCGCCCGCTGCTGCGCCGCGGTGAGGGCGACGGTGCCCATCCGGAACCCGTGGTAACTGTCGTTCAGCTGCACGGCCTTGGCCGCCCCGGCGACCGATCCGCCGCGCAGGTACGCGGCGACCGTGCCGGGCTGCGTCGGGCCGATGGTGAGCAGGCGTTCGATCCGCTCGCTCGGCGTGGTGGTGGTCCTGGCCGAGGAGCCGGGTTCCCCGGGGTCGCCCGGTGCCGTGCCGCCGGGGCTCTGCATACGGCCGCCGCCCGCGGCGCGCATGGCCATCTCGCCGACCTTGCCGTCGAGCTGGTCGTACAGATGGGTGCGCAGCGCGAGCGTGGTCACGGTGCCGATCACCGCGCACACCACGGCGATCAGCACCACGGACGCGACGACGAGCCGGGTCCGCAGGGTGCGCGGCCGTCCCTCTCCTGCTCTCGGCTTCGCTCGAGCGAGGGGACCCCCGTGCCGCTTCCGCGGACGCGGCCGTCGTCGTCCGCTCATGACACGGCGGGCTTGATCAGGTAACCGGCCCCGCGCCGAGTGTGGATCATCGGCTCCCGCCCGGCGTCGATCTTCCTTCGCAGATACGAGATGTACAGCTCGACCACGTTGGCCTGGCCGCCGAAGTCGTACGACCACACGCGGTCCAGGATCTGCGCCTTGCTGAGGACTCGCCGTGGGTTGCGCATGAGGAAGCGCAGCAGTTCGAACTCGGTGGCGGTGAGGTGGATGGACTCCCCGGCCCGCGAGACCTCGTGGCTGTCCTCGTCGAGCGTCAGGTCGCCCACGACGAGCACGGACTCCGAGCGCCGGTCGGCGGCACCGGATCGCCGGATGAGCCCCCGCAGCCGTGCCACGACCTCCTCCAGGCTGAACGGCTTGGTGACGTAGTCGTCCCCGCCGGCGGTCAGCCCGGCGATACGGTCCTCCAGCGCATCCTTGGCCGTGAGGAAGAGGACGGGCACATCGGGCAGCTCACGCCGCAGTCGGCCGAGGACGGACAGCCCGTCCATGTCCGGCAGCATCATGTCGAGCACGACGGCGTCGGGCCGGAACTGACGGGCCGTCTGGATGGCCCCCTGCCCGTCCCCCGCGCTCCTGATCTGCCAGCCCTCGTAACGAAGGGCCATGCTCAGCAGTTCGGTGATCGACAGCTCGTCGTCCACCACCAGCACTCGGACGGGGCTCCCGTCCGGCCTCAGCAGTTCGGTGCGCCCCTGGGGCGAGGTCGTGGTCATGCTGGTCACCCTGTCGGCACCCTCTGAGAAGACGCTTTCCGGAGTCTGTGTTTTCTCTGAGAAACGCACAGCAACCTCTCAGCGGTCCCCCGGGTCAGAACAGCCCGTCCGGCACCCTCCTGAACTCCCTTACCGGGAAGGTGCATTCGGCCGCCGCCGACTCCGGCGGCACCAGTTCCCAGCCGGTCATCAGCCGGGTGTCCAGGACGACCACTTTGCGTCCGCCGACCGCGAGATGGAGGTCCGGACCGGCGGCCGCGACCAGCTCACCGCGCACGGACCCGCCCGGCACCAACTCCACGACCTGGCCGAACGCCGCCGGGGCGCCCTTCAGCCCGAAAGCCCTTACGCAGTCGGTGACCTCGCAGGGCTCGGGACGGAGGGACTCCGGCCAGCCGGTGAGCGCGACGGCCCGCGCGTGCAGCTCCCGCACCTCGGCGGCGCGCTCCGCCTCCGTCCCCGGCAGCGCCGACCGCACCGCCCGCTTCTCCGCGTACGGGACGCGGTCCGGTACCCGCAGCGCGGCCCGCAGCAGCTCCTCGGTACGCCGCGCGGCCATCAGCGGGCCGGTGCCGAGCCAGCTGAAGCAGACGGCGCCCTGTTCGAGCAGCCGGGCCGGGCCGCGTTCAAGGGCGGTGATGCCGACCTTCACCATCCCCGGTCCGAACCACGCCAGATACACGCGGTACGGCCGCGGGTCGTCCGCGATGGTGTCGGCGGCGACGGAGTGCGCCCGGTCCAGCCGCGCGCACTCCTCGCACCGGGCCCCCGTGCTCCGCCCCGGCACCTCGGCCCCCACCGGACAGGCGTGCCCCCGCGCCCCCACACATGTGCGCACGCCCCCTTCCGGCACCGCGAAGGCGACCCGCTTCCCCCAGGGCAGCGCACTGCGCCGCCCGCCGTCCCACAGCAGCACCGGACCCTCCGCCGGCCAGCGCAGCCCCGAACATTTCCACACCTGTGCCATCACTCGTGAGGGTAGAGGGTGGGTACGACAACGGCCCGTGTGCGGCGGGACGGACGGCCGGCCGGACACCACTGGCTCGGTGGCGGAAAGGCCAGAGGCCCCGGATCCTCTCCGGGGCCTCTGGCCTGTGCGCACTCGGCAGGGTTCGAGCCTGCCGCCCTCGCGGTGGTGACGGTGCCGCTTACTTGACGAGCACGGCGTCGCCCACGGCGGTGGCTCCGCCGGTGGTGGAGTCGCCCGCGTAGTACCAGCGCCAGGCACCGGCGGTGTTCGCCGTCACCGTGGCCTTCAGCGCACCGCCGCTGCCGGTCTTGACCGTCTTGACCGTGGCGTAGGAACCGCCGTCGGGGCGGAACTGCAGAACCGCCGACTTTCCGGCCTGCCCGACGTACTTGTGGGTGTTCCAGTCGGCCTGGGTCAGCTTGCCGGTGACGGTGAGGGTCTTGCCCTTCACCACCGGCTCGGGGTCGGCGTCGGTCTGGGCCATGGTCGAGGCGCGCAGCACCTTGGTCGGGTACAGGCCGCCCTTGCCGACCACGTTGTCGTCGGAGTCGGCCGCCTGGAGGTAGAGGTGCCAGGTGCCGGCTACCCCGTTGCCGACGAGCGTCTTCGGGTCGATGGCCAGCTTCTGCACGCAGCGCGTGACGGTGGCGCTCAGGTCCTGGCAGGACGGCGAGCTCACGGGCCGGGCCTCGCCGCTCCACGTGTCCAGGCCACCCGCGTACAGGAACGCCTCGGAGGAGTAGAGCTTGTGGGTGTGGTTCACGGTGTAGTGCACGAGGAACTGCTTCGGCGCGACCGTACCGACGACGAGCGGCTTGCCGCTGTCGATCGCGATGCTCGAGAAAGTGAGGGGGTTCTCCTCCGCCTGGGCCGCCGGGATGACGAGCGCGGAAAGAGCGACGGCGCCGCAAAGGGCGCCCACGAAGGAGCGAATACGCATGATGGTGTCCCCACACTGAAGCCCGCCGGATGCCCCCCGAGCGGGATCTTTGATGATGTGAAGATCGTATGAGCGCCCATGATGCTCGGAACAGAGAGCAAGATCCGCTGTTACACAGCCAGGACATCAGGTGAACAGGGCACGGACATCACCGGCGGGCGGCAACCACAACGGCGGCACCTCGGCGCCCCGCCGACCCGAGACCGGGACCGGCCCGCACGCCACCGGACATCGCCGCCGAAGCAAGACCCAGAGGCCCCGGCGATCACTCCACAGGGTCCCTGAACCGATGCGCACCCGCCAGGATCACAGCGGGAGCCCTCATCGTGGGATGCCATGGGCGGCGCCGGCTGACGCGGTTGCTGTACTTCGCTGCTGTAGTGCGCCCCTGAAACGCAAGAGGCCCCAGATCTCTCTGGGGCCTCTTGCCTATGTGCACTCGGCAGGATTCGAACCTGCAACCTTCTGATCCGTAGGATCGGGCAGGCGGTTGGGCGGGGGCTCCCCTTCCCACCCGGCTGATCGCTGATGGTCGTGATCAACGGCCTCTGTGTGCCGTCGTTGCCGTCAACGTTGCCGTCAGCTCGGAACAGTGGCACCGGCTCGCAGCGTAGGCGATCGCCGACTCCCTCGTTCGTCACTACGTCACTCCGGAATTCGGCAAGAAGAAGCTGGTCCGGCTCACCGCCCGCCACATCCGCGCCTTTCTCGCGAAGACGGCCGTCACCTGCCAGTGCTGCGCGCAGGGCAAGGACAGGGCGCCGACGCCGCATGATCACGGAAGTCCTCGGCCACAGCTCGATCCGCGTGACCATGGACGTCTGCACCTTCGTCCGGCTCGACTCGCAGCGCTCGGCGTTCGACCGGGTGAGTGATGCCCTGAGGGGTGACGGCAACGATCCGGACGATGACGATGGCTCGGCCGGTGCCCTCGCAGCTGTCTATCCGCCCTTAATCCATGGATCAGCCAGGAAGCGCACGGTCAGCTGCTGTCCGAAATGCGATCACTCGTTCGCAGGACCTTGGCATATAGGGCCGATTTGGTGACAAGTCTCCCGCCAGCCGCCGGAGACGGCCAGGCAATCGCATCCCTCACACGAAGGAAGTCGACCATGAGCTTCATCCAGACCGGCAAGATCGACCTGAGGTCCGACAACCCGATCGAGACGAGCGGCGGTAACACCTCGACCTTCACGCGCGTCACGTTCCCCAGCCCGTTCCCGCCGGGTTCCAACGTCGTCGTCTTGCCGCTGACCCAGACCTTCAACGGCCCGGAGACGCCGGGCATCCGCGTCCATGACGTCACCAACACGGGCTTCCTCATCCGCCTGAACGAGGTGTACGCCGGTGCCGCCAAGAGCGACGGCAAGCACATCACCGAAACCATCGGCTGGCTGGCAGCGACCGTCTGACGCACAACGCTCTGGCCGAGCGCAGGTTCCCCTTCAAGCAGTGCCCGGCCAGAGAACTACGCGCCGACTGAGGCGGTTGCCGTCAAACACTGCCGTCAACGCAAAAACCAGAGGCCCTAAGGAGTGATCCTTAGGGCCTCTAGTCTGCTGTGCACTCGGCAGGATTCGAACCTGCAACCTTCTGATCCGTAGTCAGATGCTCTATCCGTTAAGCTACGAGTGCTTGTTCTTTTGTTTTGCCCCCGCTCCCGGCCCTTTCGGCCCGCTCGCGGCGACAGGAAGAACATTACATGACTGCCGCCGTCATGTGAAATCCGATCCCCGCACCCCTTGTGACCTGCGAAAACGCCGAAGAGCGGGGGTGCAGGACATGATCCGCGCGGGGGGGGTCGGGGAACGCCGAAGCCCCGGTCCTGGGGACCGGGGCTTCGGGATAGGGGCGGAGGCGGAGGGATTTGAACCCTCGATGGGCTTTAAGGCCCAAACCGCATTAGCAGTGCGGCGCCATAGACCGGACTAGGCGACGCCTCCAGCACAACCGCTCACGCGAGCGCGCGAGTGGTGCGTGCAGATGATGACACAGGCGAGCGCCCTGTCACCAATCGCCCCCCACGGTACTAGGCACTCGGGTCACAGGGCAAAGGGCTTCGCCCGGCGGGGCGCAACATCTCGCCCGGTCCGGCGTTGGACAGGCCATGGTCTTTGTCCTGCCGGTCACCGGGCGGCGCCTCCTCATGGCGTCCCTCGCCGCCGCCGCTTCCCTTGTCCCTCTCACCACCACCGCCGCCTCGGCCACCGGTGCCGTACCGCCGCCCGTGCGGCCCGAGGACCGGGGTGATCACCTCACCGTCGTGGTCCGGCACGCCGGCGCCGCACGGGACGGGAGGTACGAGGTGTACTGCCACCCCGACGCCGGGCACCACCCGGACGTGGCCGGGGCCTGCCGGGCGCTCGACGCGCACACGCGCTGGGGCCGGGACCCCTTCACGCCGGTGCCCCCCGGCACCACCTGCACCATGTTCTACGGCGGCCCGGCCACCGCCCGTGTCACCGGGACCTGGGCCGGACGCCCGGTCGACGCCTCGTTCGACCGCGGTGACGGGTGCGAGACCGACCGCTGGGACCGGATGGTGCCCCTCCTGCCGAAGGTGGGGGCGGGCGGGTAGCCGGCACGGGGCCCTTGGCGGAGGCACCGGTTCCGTAAAGGTCCGGCGGAGGTATCGGGGAGCCGGGGCATCGGTCACGCGTTCGCCGTCACTTCCTCGTGGGACCTCCCTCTCATCCGGCGCCCCGAGCACGACCCGAGCCTTTAGACTCCCTCGCGTGACACGTCGCGGGCCGGTTGGCAATATGGCCCGAGCGGTCGGCAAGGTGCGGTAACAGGGAGGAAGGCGTCTCGTGAGCAGCAGGCCATCCCGAGGCGCTGCTCGCCTCGCAGCCATACTCGACGCTCTGCCGGACGCGTTGGTCCTGGTCAACGCCAACGGAACCGTCGTCAACGCCAACACCATCGCGTTGGAGGCGTTCGAGGCACCGGGCACCGCGCTCGTCGGGCGCGGGCTGCTCGATCTGCTGCCGCACTTCGACTCCCGGCTCATCCCCGGCTCCATGCGACGGCCCGACCACATGGACCCCCGGGGACGCACGAAGCCGACCCGGATGGTCGCCCGGCGCACCGACGGCACCGAGTTCCCGGTCGAGGTCACCAGCGCGAACCTGGAGAACGGGCAGCAGGCGTACGACGGTTACGGCTACACCGGTGACGAGCTGCTGATGATCGTGGTCCGGGATCTGTCCGGGACCGTCGACACCGAGGCGGAGCTGGCCCGCTCGCAGCGGCAGACCGAGATGATCCTGCGGGCGGCGTCGGAGGGCGTCGTGGGCACCGACACCGACGGACGGATCGTGCTCGTCAACCCGGCCGCCGCTCAGATACTGGGTTACCGGGCCGGTGAGCTGGGCGGCAAGGAGCTGCACACGCTGGTGCTGCACTCGCGGGGCGACGGATCGCCGTTCCCGTACGAGGAGTCGCCGCTCGCCGACACCCTGCGCTCCGGGCGCAAGCACCGGGTGCGCGGGCAGGTGCTGTGGTCCAAGGGCGACCAGAAGGTGCCGGTCGACCTGACCACCGCGCCGGTGCGGGACGGGGACCAGCTCGTCGGCGCCGTGATGACCTTCACCGACCGGCGGCCCTTCGACTCCCTGGCGGAGGAGAAGGACGCGCTGGAGAAGGAGCGCGCCGAGGAACTGGAGCGGCTCTCCGAGGAGCACGCCTCCGATCTGACCGCTCTGCGCCAGCAGCACGTCACCGAGATCGAGGAACTCCGCGAGGAGCACGCGGAGGAGCTGGCCGCCGGTGAGGAGCGGTACGCCGCGCTCGCCGAGCGGGAGAAGGACCGGTACGAGGCCCTCGCCGGGCGGCACGAGCAGCTGCTGACCCTGCTCGGGCAGTCGCTGCGCGGCCCGCTGGACGAGCTGCGGCGCGAGCTGTCCGCGCTGGCGGCGGACGACGCCGGGCAGCTGTGGCCCGAGGCGAACCAGGTCCTGCACCATCTGTCGGCCGGCTACGCGCGGATCACCACCCTCATCGACAACGTCCTCGGCTATCAGCGGCTGGACGCGGGCGGCGAGGACATCACCCGTACCAAGGTGATGCTGGACGCCGTCGTCGCCGCCGGTGTGGACGGGGCCGTCGAGCTCATCGGGCCGGGGCGGGTGCAGTTCGCCGTGCACGCGCCGCCCATCGAGGCCGAGGTCGACCCGCAGCGGCTCGCCGTCGCGCTCGCGCATCTCGTGGCGGACGTCGCCGGGGTCGACGCGACCGGCAACACGCCCGTGTCGGCGGGCGGTTATCTGGACAACACCGTCGTGGTCGCCGCCGCCCAGCGCGGTGAGGTCGCGCGGATCGAGGTACGCGGGCCGTACGCCGGGGGAGACCCGGTGCACGAACCGATCGTGCGCGGGATCGTGCGCGCCCACGGGGGTGTGCTCCAGACGCACGAGGTGCCGGGCATGAGCGGCAGCGCCTACGTGCTCGAAGTGCCGCTCGGCGGCGGGGCGGGCGCGGTCGCCGCGCAGGCCCCGGACGCCGGTGCGGCGGTGGCGGACGACGCCGGGGCGGCCGAGCAGGGCGTCGGCGGCCGACGGCGGGCCCGGCGGGGCTCCACGGACGCCTTCCTGGACAGTGACGCACCCGGCACCGGTGACGCCGACGGGACGGAAGCGCCCGTGCCGACCGGCCGGCGCCGACGGCGGGCCGCCGGGCCTGCCGAGACCGCCGGGACCGCCGGGACCGCCGGGACCGCCGGGACCGCCGGGACCGCCGGGACCGCCGGGACCGCCGGGACCGCCGGGACCGCCGGGACCGCCGAGGAGGGTACGGAGATCCCGGCCGGGGCCACGGAGAGCGCGTCCGGCGGGACCGGCCGACGCCGTGGGCGGCCCGCCGAGATCGGCTCCGGCAGTGCTGACGCCGGTGACGGCGAGGGAGTGACCGAAGGCTCCGTGATGACCGCGGCCGAGCAGGGCGCGGGGGCCGCCGCCTCGGGTACGGGGCTCGGCGGCACCGTGCCGCCGCAGGGCGTGCCCGTGCCCACGGGCCGACGTGCCCGCCGCGATCCCGGTGCCCTGCAGGCCGCCCTGCCGCCGGCACTGCCCGCGGCCGGTGCGGAGCCGGTACCGGGCGCGCCGCAGGCGCTGCCGGGTGCCCCGGTGGTTCCGGCACAGGGTGGCGAGGCGGTCGCGGCCGAGGGTGCGCAGCCGACCGGACGGCGTCGGCGGGCGCTGGCCGCCGCGGCGGAGCGTGCCGCGGCGCAGGAGGCGGGCGGCGCGCGTACGGTCTTCGCCCTGCCCCCGGCCGAGGCCGACCGGTCCCCGCAGACCGCGAACCCGGCGAACGGCACGGCCGCGGGCCCGGGTACGGCTACGGCCCTGCCGATGCCCCCGGGTGTGGGTACGGCCGCGGTTCCAGGTGCCGGTATGCCCGCGGTTCCGGGCGCCGGTATGCCCACCGCCCCGGGTACCGGTATGCCCACCGTCCCGGGCGCCGGAGTCCCCGCCGCCCCAGGCACCGGTGCGTCCGTCGCTCCGGGCCCGGGTCCTGCCTCCGACGGCCGGCCGCTGGTCGTCGGTCCGCCGGCCGGTGCCGGGCCGCTGCCCGGCCAGGTGCAGGTGCCCGCGCAGCCGCCGTTGACCGTCGAGGGCGTTGCAGGGGACGACGGCCGGCACGATGCCGTACCGCTCGACCACGCCGACGACCACACCCCGCCGCAGCCTCATCCCACCAGCGCCCCGACCGGTCGGCGGCGCCGTGCCGTGGCCCAGCCGGCCGAGTCCGCCCAGGCGGTGGCGCCCGGAACCGCACCCGGGCAGACCCCACCGCAGCAGATGCCGGTGCCGGCCGCTTCCGGCCAGCTCCCGCAGGCGACGGCCGTACCGACGGTCCCCGGTCAGCAAGCCCCGGCGCACAGCGTTCCGGCGCAGGGCACCGTCGGACGGGGCATCCCCGGCCAGGCCGGGCCCGTGGCGCCCGCGGCACCTTGGGCAGCAGGGCCGGCGGGTCCCGGTGCCCAGCAGTCGGCAGCCGCGGGTCAGACCGCCGTACCCGCCCAGGGCACGGCCGGTCGGCCCGCTCCGGCCCCGGCGGCGCCGGCCTCGGCCACGCCTGTGCAGGGCAACCCCGTCCAAGGGGCGCACGTCCAAGGGGGGCACGTACAGGGCACACCCGCGCAAGGCACGCCCGCTCAAGGGGCGCCCGTACAGGGCACGCCCGTCCAGGGCACCGCGGCGCGGTCCGCGCCCGTCGATCCCGCCCGGCAGTCTCCGGCCGCACCGATTCAGGGTGCCGCCGCGCACCCCGTTCCCGCGGCTCCGCAGTCCCCGGCCGCCGCGCAGCCCGGCACCCCGCCCGCCGGTACACCGGTGGCGTCCCCGGGCGCACTGCCGTTGCCCGCCGAAGCCGGGACCGGGCAGGTGCCGGCGCAGGGGACCCCGGCCGTGCCGGGGGCGACCGGTGACGGCGCAGCGCCCGGCGTCCCGCAGCAGTGGCCCGGTGCCGGTGACACCGCCGGTGCGGGGGCCCCGGTCCCGAACCCCGCCACCCCGGAGGCCGGCACACCGGCTCCCGGCGCCCCGCTTCCCGCGGGAGCGGACGGCGGTCGGCCGAAGCGGGCCGCGCAGCCGTTGCCCGCCGAGGCCGCGGGCGGTGCGCCGGTCGACCCGGACTCCACGCAGGGGCGGGCGATCTCCGTCCGCACGCTCGGGCAGGGCGTGCCGTTCGCCCGGCAGGCCGCCCAGGTGCAGCAGCCGACGGCGACGCCGCCGCCGCACGCGCCCGGCGGTTCGGGCCGGCGGCGCAAGCTGGGCACACCCCCTGACCCGGCCACCCGTCCGGAGCCGAAGCCGGACCAGGCGGTCCGGCCGCATCCGCCGGCCGACCCGGCGCCCGCGCAGCCGTCGCTCGGTGCGCAGCCGTCTCTCGGCGGACAGCCGCCCGTGCCGCAGCCCGCGCCGGCCGGTCCGGCACCCGTGCCGCAGCCCTCGCTCGGTGGCCAGGCCCGACAGGCCCCGGGCACCGAGGGTGCCGGGCGGTCGTACGCCATAGGCGCCCCGGAGCCCGACGCCGCCGAGGGGCCGGAACCGCTGGACGGTCCCGGTGGGGCCGTGGAGGTGGCGGACACCCCGCGTCCGCAGCCGCTGGACGACGAGCTGCCCCCGGAACCGCTGGACAACCCGCGCCGGCTGCTGGTGTGGCCCGCGCCGGACGTGACGACCCAGCAGGCGCTCAGCGACCGTGGCTATCGGCCGGTCGTCGTGCACTCGCGCGAGGAGGTCGACGCGCAGATCGCGGCCTTCCCCGCCGCGCTGTTCGTGGATCCGCTGACCGGGCCCATCACGCGGACGGCTCTGCAGTCGCTGCGCCAGGCCGCCGTGGCCGCCGAGGTCCCGGTGCTGGTGACGGCCGGGCTGGGGCAGGCGACGCGCGAGGCGGCGTACGGCGCCGACCCCGCCGTACTGCTGAAGGCGCTGGCTCCCCGGGACAGCGAGCAGCATCCGCCGCGGGTGCTGCTCATCGAGGAGCACGCGGAGATCGCGTTGGCGCTGACCTCGACGCTGGAGCGGCGCGGGATGCAGGTGGCGCGGGCCGCGAGCGACAACGACGCGGTGACGCTCGCGGGGCAGTTCCGGCCGAACCTGGTGGTGATGGACCTGATGCAGGTGCACCGCCGACGGGCCGGGATCGTGGACTGGCTGCGGGCGAACGGTCTGCTCGACCGCACCCCGCTGGTCGTCTACACCGCCGCCGTCGACCAGGCCGACCTGCCCCGGCTGGCCTCGGGCGAGACGGTGCTGTTCCTCGCCGAGCGGTCCACCAGCACCGAGGTGCAGAGCCGGATCGTGGACCTGCTGGCCCGGATCGGTACCAACTAGGCACCGGCCGGGCGGGGCCGGAAGCCCTTCCCGCGGCTCGGGGCGGCTCCGGGCGGCCACGCACCCCGGGGCCGATCCCGGCACGGCCCGGGAGACCACGTACACCGGGGCCGGCCCCGGAGCCCGCCCGAAGGCGGGGCCCGCGGGACCGTACGGACGAGGGGGAGCGGACGACCCGTGCCGTCCCGCCCCGTCAGAGGCGGGTGACGTCCAGCTGGCCGTCCGCGTACTGCCGGCGCAGCACCTTCTTGTCGAACTTGCCCACGCTCGTCTTCGGCACCGACTCGACGACCGTCCAACGCTCGGGCAGCTGCCAGCGGGCGATCCTGCCCTCCTCGGCGAGGAAGGTGCGCAGGCTCTCGAAGTCGGCGCTCGAGCCCGGCCGCAGGACGACCGTGGCCAGCGGACGCTCGCCCCACTTCTCGTCGGGTACGGCGACCACGGCGGCCTCGGCGACGTCCGGGTGGGACATCAGCGCGTTCTCCAGCTCGACCGAGGAGATCCACTCGCCACCGGACTTGATGACGTCCTTGGCGCGGTCGGTGAGGGTGAGGAAGCCGTCGGGGGAGATCGTGCCGACGTCACCCGTCTTCAGCCAGCCGTCCGTGCTGAACTTGTCGTCCGGCCGCAGGGGTTCGGCGTCGGGACCGTTGTAGTAGGCGCCCGCGATCCAGGGGCCGCGCACCTCCAGCTCGCCCGCGGAGTCGCCGTCCCAGGGCAGGCGTGCGCCGCCGGGGCCGGTCAGGCGGGCCTCGACGCCCGCCGGGAAGCGGCCCTGGGTCAGGCGGTATCCGAACTCCTCGTCGGTGCCGACCGCGTGGGCCGGCGGCCGGGCCACGGTGCCCAGCGGGGAGGTCTCCGTCATGCCCCAGGCATGGCACACCCGCATGCCGAGCCGGTCGAACGCCTCCATCAGGGACGGCGGGCAGGCCGAGCCGCCGATCGTGACCTGGCCGAGGCAGGACACGTCCCGCGGGCGCGCGGTGAGTTCGCCGAGCAGACCCTGCCAGATGGTGGGCACGGCCGCCGCGTGGGTGGGCCGCTCACGCTCGATCATCTCGGCGAGCGGGGCCGGCTGGAGGAAGCGGTCCGGCATCAGCATGCTGACGCCGGTCATGAAGGTGGCGTGCGGCAGGCCCCAGGCGTTGACGTGGAACTGCGGGACGACGACGAGCGAGGTGTCCTCGTCGGACAGGCCCATCGACTGGGCCATGTTGACCTGCATGGAATGCAGGTAGATCGATCGGTGGCTGTACACCACGCCCTTGGGGTCGCCGGTCGTGCCGGAGGTGTAACACATGGCGGCGGCCCGGCGTTCGTCCAGCTCCGGCCAGTCGTAGGCGGTGGGCCGGCCCGCGATCAGTTCCTCGTACTCGTGCACCTGTGCGCCGGTGCCCGCCAGCGGGGCGCGGTCGCCGGGCCCGGACACGACGATGTGCTCCACCGTCGGCAGCTTCGGCAGCAGCGGTGCGAGCAGCGGGATCAGCGAGCCGTTGACGATGACGACCTTGTCGGTCGCGTGGTTGACGATCCACACCAACTGCTCGGCGGGCAGCCGCAGGTTGAGCGTGTGCAGCACCGCGCCCATGGACGGGATCGCGAAGTACGCCTCGACGTGCTCGGCGTTGTTCCACATGAGCGTGGCCACCCGGTCGTCGCCGGACACCCCCAGCTCGTCCCGCAGGGCGTGCGCCAGCTGGGCGGCGCGGGCCCCGACCTCGGCGAAGGTGCGCCGGTGCGGCTCGGGCTCACCGGTCCAGGTGGTCACCCGCGACGATCCGTGGACCGTGGCCCCGTGGGTCAGGATCCTGGAGATCAGCAGCGGTACGTCCTGCATGGTGCTCAGCACGGAGTCCTCCTGGGCGACATTGCCTACGCGGTGGTAGAGGTTGCGCTGATTCTGCGCACATACCACGCGGTATGTCACTAGGGAGTGCGTCACTCGGGGAAGAGGAACCGCGATCAGCCGGCCAGCACCAGGTCGGGGTCCTCGCGCAGCTTGCCCAGCGCGCGGGACACCGCCGACTTCACCGTGCCCACCGACACGCCGAGCACCTCGGCGGTCTGCGCCTCGCTGAGGTCCTCGTAGTACCGCAGGACGACCATCGCCCGCTGCCGGGCCGGCAGCCGCAGGACCGCCCGCCACATGGCGTCGTGCAGCGCCTGTCGCTCGGCCGGGTCGTCGTCGCCGTGCGCGGGCTCCGGCTCGGGCAGCTCCTCGCAGGCGAACTCGTCCACTCTGCGCTTGCGCCACTGCGAGGTCCGGGTGTTCAGCAGCGCCCGGCGCACATAGCCGTCGACCGCCCGGTGGTCCTCGATCCGCTCCCAGGCCACGTAGGTCTTGGCGAGCGCCGTCTGCAGCAGGTCCTCGGCATCGCTCGGGTTCGCGGTCAGCGAGCGCGCCGTGCGCAGCAGGACCGGCTGACGGGCCCGCACGTACGACGCGAACGACGGGTAGGCGGGGGTAGCCGCGCGCGGGCGGTGTCGAGCGTGCGGGAGGCCCTGCCGCCCGGGTGCGGCGGCGTCCGAGGCGCTGGTGCAGACGGGTGTGGTCATGCCCCTACGCTAGGAGCGGCCCGTGCCGTGGCGGATCGGCCGCAGGTCCCGAAGCGGAGTCCCCCTCAGGTTGTAGGGGTGGGGGTGGCCGCACCTCCTGAAGGTGGACTGCGGGTGCGACCCGTCTGCGGGTCGGACCCTGAGGATTCAGCCGTCCGCCGTCAGGACCAGCCCCGATGTCGGCACTCCGGTGCCGGCCGTCACCAGGGTGCGGGCCGCCCCCGGTATCTGGTTGACGGCCGTGCCCCGCAGCTGGCGGACCGCCTCCGCGATGCCGTTCATACCGTGCAGGTACGCCTCCCCGAGCTGGCCCCCGTGGGTGTTGAGCGGCAGCCGCCGCTCCGCCACGAAGTCCGCCGCCTCCCCCTTCCCGCAGAACCCGAACTCCTCCAGCTGCATCAGCACGAACGGGGTGAAGTGGTCGTACAGGATCCCCACGTCGATGTCGTCCGGGCCGAGGCCGCAGGTGCGCCACAACTGGCGGGCCACCACGCCCATCTCCGGCAGGCCGGTCAGGTCCTCCCGCTGGAAGCTGGTCATCTGCTCCTGTGCCCGGCCCGCGCCCTGGGCCGCCGCCGCGATCACGGCGGGCCGGTGCGCCAGGTCCCGGGCCCGCTCCAGGGAGGTGACGACGACCGCCTGTCCGCCGTCGGTCTCCTGACAGCAGTCCAGCAGGCGCAGCGGCTCGGCGATCCAGCGGGACGCGGCATGGTCGGCGAGGGTGATCGGACGGCCGTGGAACCAGGCGGCCGGGTTGGTCGCCGCGTACGCGCGGTCCACCACGGCCACGTGCCCGAACGCCTCCGGCGTCAGCCCGTGGGCGTGCAGATACCGCTGGGCCGCCATCGCCACCCAGGAGGCCGGGGTGAGCAGCCCGAACGGCAGCACCCAGCCGAGCGCCGCCCCCTCCGCCGACGGCTCCCGGTGCTGCACGCCCGCGCCGAACCGGCGGCCCGACCGCTCGTTGAACGCCCGGTAGCAGACCACCACCTCGGCCACGCCCGTCGCCACCGCGAGCGCCGCCTGCTGGACGGTGGCGCAGGCCGCCCCGCCGCCGTAGTGCACCCGGGAGAAGAAGGACAGCTCGCCCATCCCGCACGCCTGGGCGACGGTGATCTCCGGGCTGGTGTCCATCGTGAACGTCACCAGGCCATCCACGTCCGCCGGGGTGAGTCCCGCGTCGTCGAGCGCGGCCCGCACCGCCTCCGCCGCCAGGCGCAGTTCACTGCGCCCGGAGTCCTTGGTGAACTCGGTGGCCCCGATGCCGGCGATCGCCGCGCGTCCGCCGAGGGTGTCCCGGGTGCGCAGGCTCATGGGGCGGCCTCCTCGGCGGGGAGTGTCACGGTCACCGTGCCGGTCACGTGCGTTCCGGCCCCGTTGGCGCCGACCACCCGGACGACCGCCGTGTCACCGTCGACCTCCTCGACGCTGCCGGTCAGCACCATGGTGTCCCCCGGATGATTGGGCGCACCCAGCCTGATGGCGACGGCGCGGAGCACCGCCGTCGGGCCGAAGTGGTCCGTGACGTACCGGCCGACCAGGCCGTTCGTCGTCAGGATGTTCATGAAGACGTCCGGCGCGCCCTTCTGCCGGGCCAGCTCCGGGTCGTGGTGCACGTCCTGGTAGTCCCGGGAGGCGATCGCGCCCGCCACGATCAGCGTGCGGGTCACCGGGATCTCCAGCGCCGGCAGCCGCTCGCCCGCCCTCACCGGTCCACCGCCTGGAACACCGGCAGCGTCAGCTCCTCGTCGCAGCGCCGGAACACCAGCCGCACCGGCAGTCCGATGCGCACCTTGTCGTACGGCACCCCGGTCACGTCGCTCACCATCCGGACGCCCTCGGCCAGTTCGATCAAGCCGACCGCGTACGGGGGGTCGAAGGCCGGGAAGGGCGGGTGGTGCAGCACCACGTACGAGTGGACCGTGCCCGCGCCGCTCGCCTCCACCGTGTCCCAGTCCGGGCTGCCGCAGGCGTTGCAGCCGGGCAGCCAGGGGTGACGCAGGGTGCCGCAGGCCCTGCAACGCTGGATGAGCAGCCGGTGCTCGGCCACCCCCTGCCAGAAGCCGGCGTTGTCCCGGTTGACCACCGGGCGGGGCCGGCGGGCCCGGGGCCCCCGGGGTGCGGGGGCGTACTTGAGGATGCGGAAGCGGTGGGTGCCCACCGGCTCGCCGTCCACCCGTACCTCCATGCGGGTCGTGACGAAGTAGCCGGTACCCAGCTTGGTCGTCTTGCGGGCGGAGACCTCCTCGATCACCGTGTCGAACACGACCTCGTCGCCCGGCCGCAGGGGGCGCAGATACTCCTGCTCGCAGTCGGTGGCCACCACGGAGGTGCAGCCCGAGGCGTCCAGCAGGGCGAGGAGTTCGTCGTAGGCGCCGGTACGGCCCTGGTGTCCGCTCAGGCCGCCCATCGTCCAGACCTGGAGCATGGTGGGCGGGGCGATGGCTTCGGGGCCGGTGTAGGCGGGGTTGGTGTCGCCCAGTGCCTCGCACCAGTGCCGGATCATCGGTGTGTTCACCGGGTCCTTGCCGGCACCGGCGACGGCGGCCCGCCGCCCCTCGAACTCCTTGAGGATGACGCCCAGTTCGTCGTACGGCTGCTGATCGCATGTCTGCTGATCGCTCACGCCACCACCCCCTGGTTCCGGCCGGACACGATTTCTGACTGTCCGTCAGATACTCCGGGGTGTCAAGGCGGGCCGCCTCCACCCCTTCCGGAAAACGCCGACGCGGCGGCACCGAAGTGCCACCGCGCAGACGTGTTGCGACCCCGAAGCACACCCCGCGAGCACCCTCGTGCACGAGGGTCCCCGCCCGAAGCTCACCAGAGGTGGGTGAAGTGGATGGCGACGTTCTCGTTGCCCTGCCGGATGGCCGTGAACGCGGCGCCGTTGACCTGGGCGGTATTGCTCTGGTTCGACGCACCGGAGCCGACCGCGTTCTGGTTCGTGGTGGACGAGTTCCCGTGGTTGTTGCCGCCGACCCCGCTACCGAGGACAGCCGCCACGCCAGCGTTCGATCCGTCCCCCGCGATGGCGCCGTTGTCCGCCGACGCGACACCGGCGAAGAGAGCGGCGGCGAGCGGGAGAGCGGAGACGGCGGCGATGACGCGGGCAGTACGGATGCTTGCCATGTTGTTCCTCCAGAACCAAGCACTCAGTGAACTACGGCTTTCGTCAGGGCGGTTGGCCGACCGCCCTGACTGTCGTGAACGACGTCGCGCAACCAGAGTTGCCCACCGAATCCCCGGCGAACCACCCCGGACACCCTGATTCGCACGCAAGCGTGATGACAAGTCGATAAACCCCTATCGCCACCTTTAGCTATCTCCTCCCCAGGACGGGTCGGCGCGGGCTTCCCCACTCAAGCGATAGATGGAGTGAATCGTTCCGGCACCTTTCCGGCCGATCTGCCCCGCATCGGCGCGCCGCCGGGGGCCGCCCTTCCCTTTTTCGAACATACGTACGAACATGGAGCCATGGCCACCCCCGACCGGCAGGCCACGACGCTGGCCCTCGCACACGCCCTGTCAGCCGCCGAACGCGGCCTGGCCGTCATCCCCCTGTCCCGGACGAAACTCCCGGCCCTGCGCTCCCCGCACCGCGACGACCCGGACCCCACGCCCTGCCACGGCGAGTGCGGACGCCTCGGTCACGGCGTGTACGACGCCTCCACCGACCCGGTCCGCATCCGCGAGCTGTTCGCCGCCGCGCCCTGGGCCACCGGCTACGGCCTGGCCTGCGGGCTGCCCCCGTACCACCTGATCGGCGTCGACCTGGACACCAAGTCCGGCACCGACTCCTCGGCCGCCCTGCGCGAGCTGGCCCTGCGCCATCTGTTCACGATCCCGGAGACGGTCGTCGTGCTCACCCCCAGCGGAGGCCGCCATCTGTGGCTGACCGGCCCGCCGGACACCGTCGTACCGAACTCGGCCGGCCGGCTCGCCCCGGCATCGACATCCGGGGGGCCGGCGGCTACCTCGTGGGCCCCGGCTCCCGCACCGACCACGGCGTCTACACCGCCGCGCCCGGCACGGCCCACCTGGCGCCCGCCCCGTGCCCACCGTCCCTGCTCCGCCTCCTGCTGCCCCCGCCACGTCCCCACCACCCGGCCCCGCCCGCCTCCGGCGACCACGGCCGAGGTCTGGTCCAGTTCGTGCTCTGCGCGCACGAGGGACAGCGCAACACCCGCCTGTTCTGGGCGGCCTGCCGCGCCTACGAGAACGGCATCGGCCCCGCCCTGACGGCTCCCCTGACCGAGGCTGCCCTCCACACCGGCCTGTCGGAACGCGAGGCCCGCGCGACGATCGCGTCCGCGGCCCGGATGACGGGACACCGGCCGTGACGGTCCGCCCGGCGGCTGGACAGGCGCCGCGGCGCGATGGCTCTTACGATCCGATCGTGACGGACATACCCGACGAACTGATCAGGCTGGAACGTACCGCCGAAGAGGAACGCGCCCGCCTGGCGGGCCTCACGGGCGACGCGTACGACGAGCAGCGGCGCCGCTTCTGCACGGCCTCGGACGCGGTGCACGCGGCGATCACCGCGCGCGCCGAAGCGACGGGAGCCGACCCGCAGGAGGTCGAGCAGGCGGTGCGGCGGGCCTTGCGGCAGACACAGGAGGATCCGGCCGTCGAATAGCGGGACGACCCGACGAGCAGCGAGCCGGCCCACGGCGTCGGCATGGAGAGTTCGGGGCAGCCGCGGTACCTCACAGGCGGCGCCCCCGGCCGGTCCGAGCTGCGCCAGGCCGCACGCGAAAGGGGTACCGCTCCGGAGAGCCGCACCCCTTCCGACCCGCTGGGTCTCTGACCTCTGCGGAGGCGGTGGGATGTGAACCCACGGTGACATCGCCGCCACGACGGGGTGCAAGAGAGTGCTGCGGGAGGTGTGTTCAGCGTGCCTGACCTGCTCGTTCCCCGCCCTCCGGACCACTCACGGCCTCCGGCGGTCCACACCTGGTCCACTGGCCCCATATGGGCGCGCTGCATGGGGCGGGTACGTTGCCCTCATGGCTGACTTCGTGATCGTAATCACGACCGTGGACAATCAGGACGCTGCGCGGAAGCTGTCGCGCTCGGCGGTGGAAGCGAGCCTAGCCGCTTCTGGGCAGGTAACCGGACCCATCGAGACGACGTACCGACACCTAGGTGAAGTTTCCGATGGCACCGAGTACCAGGTGACGTTCCGTACGACCGGTGACCGGAGCGAGGCACTGGAGAAGCACCTGGTGGACAACCACCCCTACGACTCGCCAGAGGTCATCGCGTTCACGATCGACGCCGGCCGTGCCGAGTACCTGGACTGGATCACCCGAGCCACCCGCTAACCCTTCGCGCGCTCCAGTAGCGCACCGACCGGGGCGAGGGACCGGTGGGGCTCCAACCGCTTGGCCATCAGACGGGCCCGCGCCATCGGTCTGATCGACGCCAGTCCCTCGGAGAGGTCGAACACCCGCGCCGTGACCGCGGTCGAGTGCTCGACCTCTCCCGCGTCCAGGTACGCCGATGCCAGCCATGACAGGTACAGCGCCTTGTCCCGGGCCCGGGTGTCGTCGTACCGGGCCAAAGCGTCCTCCAAGGCCGGGATGGCCCGTAGCGGTCGGTGCAGCTCCGCCCAGCAGCGTCCCGTCATGATCGCGATCTCGTCGGGGTCAACCCAATACGCCCAGTCCGGACCTGGCTCGTCGCTGTGCTCGTGGATGGCCTCTTCGGCAGCGCCCAAGGCGTAGTCCGCCTCCCGGTCGTTCCCCGCAGTCGCGTGCTGCCACGCCAGCCGGTCCGACAGCAGTGCCCGCACCACGGGCGCCGTCCCCGCACCGAGTACTTCGTACGCGGCGGTGGCGAACCTGATCCCAGAGCCACCACCCACCGTCCACTCCAGGTAGGCCAGGAACGCCAGCGAGTTGCCTTCCAGGGCGGTGTCCTCTGCGGCCCGCGACGCGGCTAAGGCCGTCATGTAGTGCCCGCGGGCGCCCTCGTAGTTTCCCGCGTCGTACGCCACCCAGCCCGCAAGCTGGGCCTGTTCAGCGATGATTCCGCGCAGGCCCCGGCCTGTCGCCTCGCTGTAGACCCCTTCGTCCGCCAGCCGGATGGTGTCCTCCAGCTCTCGGACATACATCTGGTACGTGTCTCCGCCCCCTACGAAGTCGTCCAGGCGGCGGAGCCGAGCGGTGCGGTGGCTCAACTGCTTTGGGACGTCGGCCCCGATCCTCCTTCCCGACGAAAGCAGAGAAACGGGCTGTATGACGGCAATCCCGGCGCCGGCCGAAGCCGTCATGAATCCGCGGCGGTCGAACACATCGTTCTCCTGGTCGGTCTCGTCCTTCTTCTCCTGACGTCGCAGACGCCGGGCGAGAGTGACGGCCCGCCGCAGTTCCTCCTCCGGCACGCCGAACTCCGCCGACAGCAGCGCCCGCGAAGCCGGGTCCGGAAGACGCTCGTGGGTCTCCCACCGCGACACCGCACCCTGCTCCAGTGGGTACCCCCGCCGCGCGGAGAGATCAGCCGCCAGCTCCTCCTGTGTGCGCCCGCCAGCCATCCGCAGGCGCCGCAACAGCGGCCCGATCGGTTCCACGCCGTCGTTCTCGTTCGTGGTCATCATCGCCATCCCTCGGCCGTCCGCAGAGCCCGGATCCCAGCCTGGCCATAAAACCTGGCCATGTCCCCGGAATGGCCATGCCTTCTGGCCCATCCGTCCAAACGCTGACGGCAGTTGACTGGTCACAGCCGCCCGGAAAGGCGGTCTCCCCCCTCGCAGCGGGCCGAAGGGCCTTCCTCACGTCGCACCTGCGGCCCGCTGCATCCCCGGAGTGCAGTGCCCACCCAAGACCGAGGAGAGGTGCCGTGTCCCCCAAGAGCCGCCTTCGCCAGCGCCAGAGCATCCCGGGTTGGGTCAGTGAAGGCACCCGCATCCACGATCCGCTCAAAGGCCGCACCGGCATCGTGCAGTTCATCGGCGAGTTCGAGGACCCGAAGACCCGGGTGGTCATCCAGAACGCGGTCTTCGCCCGGCCGGAGGGCGGTGGGGTGGAGTGGGTGGTGGAGGATCCCTCCAGCCTGGAGCGCGCCTGACCGAACGTGCCCCGTGGGGCTGGCGTCAGGAGCTCGCCGTCCTTCTGTACGTCCTCGTCGTCAGCGTCCTGGTGATCTCCCTGGCCGTGGCCGTGGCCGGGGACCCCGGCCCCTGACCCGCGGATCTTCGCCTCGGGCTTCCTGCCTGACAGCCCCGCCTACCCGGCCCGTGCCGATTCCCCCAGTGCTCGTGCGCCTGGTCCGCGAGCACATCAAGGAGTTCGGTACCGCCGAAGACGGCCGGCTGTTCCGCGCGGTTCAGGGCGGCGGCCTGCTGTCCAAGGAGTACGGGGAGGCTTGGAGGGTGGCTCGACTCGCAGTGCTGACCGAACATGAAGCGGCTTCCCCTCTGGCTGACGTGCCGTACTCCCTGCGTCACGCTGGCGTCTCACTCTGGCTTGACTCAGGCGTCTCCCCGGCAGAAGTCGCACGCCGGGCAGGCCACAGCATCGCGGTCCTGTTCCGCTTCTACGCCGAGGCAATCCACCGCAATCAGCGGCGCGCGAACCAGCAGATAGAACGCGCGTTGGAGACGGTCGAAACAAACTGACAACCAGGCAGCCAGCCCCGCTCACTCCAAGGTTGAGGGCGAGCGGGACTTCTTCGTGTTCGCGAAGAGTACCGTTCCGCTATTACGCTTCATGACTGCATCAGTTGAAAGCCAAAACAAGTCATTGAACGGGCGACCACCCCTCAGGTTTCCCTCAACTCTTGACCTCACTGCAGGGCTGTCACAGCATGAGAGACGAGTCGAGTTTCGGCAACGAACTCCAGCAGGTCGCAGCACCACCTACACTCGGCTGCGAGGTGGGATTATGTCTACGCCTGTCGTAGAAATATTCAAGGGCGTCAGCGCCGCTCTGGATGTGGTTCAAAAGGTCCAGGCGGAGCTCAATACGATCAACACAGCGCGCTCGATTGTCATCGAATTCGACAACAACACAGATCTGCCACTGCAAATGACCGGAGACCACTTGGACCATGGCGGTTACGGCCCAACCTTGCCGCCGCACTACGCCGACCCCCACAAGGCGACCATGTGGTCAGCCGCTAGCCACGATGGCGGACTCTTCGTAGGATGCGAGGGTTCAAGCACGTGGGCCGCTGGCGGAATCCAGCTGGACATACACTGGGATAACCCGTTCATAGGGGGAAACTCCTGCACAGCCACACTATCAGGAGCGAACGCAACACGGTACACCTCCTTCGCGGAGATAAATGGAAAAGATTCGGCGAACATGCGGGTTCAATTGTTCACTTCGGGCGCCGAATTCGTGAGCCAAACTCCACCTCCAAAAGAAATGCAGTCCGGAGAAAGCGCTCAGGTCTCGCTTTCAATGAAGAATACGTCACTATACACCTGGCCGGCACGGAGCGAATTCCACTTGGGATCGCAGCCACAGGACAACACCCTTTGGGGTCTGAATCGAGTCGCCCTGGATCATGACGTGAAGCCGGACGAGGAAGTGACCTTCGAATTCTCGGTCACGGCTCCTAAGCCCCTCGAATGGCTTGGCGCCACTTGGAGCATTTTCCCCTTCGAATGGCGGATGGTGCAGGACGGGGTGACCTGGTTTGGGGAAACCTCTCCACCAATCATGGTTCAGACGCATTAGCCTAGATGCTTTCGTCCAGGCCCCGTGGAGCGAGGCCGAGGCACCAGCGAGCTTGCTTCCGACCATGAATCCGATCGTGGCAGCCTCGGGCACGGGAGACGGTCGACCGTTCCGGGCGGCCTATACGGCCCGGGATCGCCCCACATGTTGGTCCACACATGGTCCACACACACCGATCAACGACGTGGCACAGCCGGATCAAGGTGAGACAGTCTCCATGCAGAAGGGGTGCCCCTCCACGAGGGGCACCCCTTCTGACCTGCAACGCTTCTACCTGCGCGGAGGCGGTGGGATTTGAACCCACGGTGACATCGCTGCCACGACGGTTTTCAAGACCGTTCCCTTAGGCCGCTCGGGCAACCCACCTCGCTCCCGCCCACCTGGGGCGGAGCGCCTACAGCCTACCGGCCTCGGGCCTCGCGCGGGGCTCGTGGTCCACACGGGGTCCACTGGCTCCGCTCTGCCCAAGATCACCACTCGGCCGATCCCTTCCCCGAGGCTCAGGCCGACACTGCGGAAGCCTAGCGTCGTGCCGCGCTCAACCGGCGGTGACGGTCTCCGTGCCTGGATGCGGTCAGTCCAGCGGAGGGACGGCACGAGCCAGGGGCTCCGGGTCTCCGTACAGGGCGGCGTGAATCGCGGCGGCGAGTTCGCGGGCTCGTTCTTCGCTCTGCACCCCGTGCATCATGAAGTAGACCGGTCCCGTGTACGCGCCCCAGTCGACCTCGCGCCTCTCCACGAGGCGGAGGATCGCAGCCCGGATTTCCTCGTTGACCGCGTCGGCGACAGCATGGCCGGAGCCAGCAGTGAGCGTGTCCGCCTTCACGGTCCATCGCTCACCCGCTTCGGATTCGATGGCGATGAACACGGCGTGCTGCGCCATGGCGTTCCGGTACGCGTCATGGAAAGCGCCGGTGCCGGAGGCAACCGGGATGAGGTGGGCGGGACAGGGAACCGGCAGCGGCTGCACGAGGGCATCCTGACAACGGTCAGATCTATTGAGGCGCAGTGACACGGGTTCCGTCCCAGGTTAGGCACTTCCCGCCCTGGAGCACTCCACACGCGGCACGCGGCCTCGGTACCGTCAAGGGTAGAAGCCTCGACGGATGGAGCACGATGCCTCGCCGCCTGCTGGACCGCCGGCGCCTCACCTACAGGGGGGCGCGCTGATGCTGGAAGAAGCCGAAGAGATCGGCAACCGCGTACGCCGCGCCCGGCTCCGCCTGGGCAAGACACAGGCCGACCTCGCTGCCGCCCTGGGCAAGACGCAGGGCTGGGTGTCCAAGATGGAACGCGGGCTCATCGAACTGGATCGCGTCGGCCTGCTCAACCTGATCGCCTCGGAGCTGCACGTACACCCGAACGACTTGATCGGACGGCCGTACAACAGCTCTCCGGCCGAGAACCAGTGGCAGGTCTCTGCCGCAGCGATCATGCGCGAGCTGCGCCGCTACGACCTTGCGCCCGTCTTCGACGGGACACCCCGGCCCGCTCGTCAGCTGTGGCAGGAAACCACTCGGCTGCACCGCCTGCGCGATGCTGCGGCCAACACGGCCATCATGGAGGTTCTTCCCGACCTGTTCCGCGAGACGCGCGCCCTGGCCGAAGTCGCCACGGGCCACGAGCGGGAAGAGGCGTACGCGATCTACGCGGTGTGCTGCAAGTTCGCTCACACGTCCGCGCACGCCCTGGGGCACCCCGAGCTGGTCGCCATGGCATGTGAACGGGCCGCTTGGTCCGCGCGGCTGTCGGGCGACCCGGTCATGCCTGCCGTCGCCGACTGGATGCGCGTGTGGGACATGTGGGCCACGGCGGACTGGGATGACGCCATTGCCCTGTCTGACAGAGCGCTCCGCAGTGTGCAGCAGGAATACGACCGTGGTGAGCCCCTGGCCGTGCGGGCGTGGGGGTCTCTGCAACTGCGTGCGGCTGTCTCGGCTGCGCGGGGTGGTCGCAAGGCCGAAGCGAAAGACCGGATCAAGCACGCGCGGGCTGCCGCCAAGCGGATGGTGGAGACCGTCGGCCCTCCGATCTACGACCGCCACAGCCTCACCTTCTCGCCGGGCAACGTGCAGATTCATGCGATCAGCGTCGCCCTGGAGATGCACGAGCAACGCGAGGCGCTGTCGATAAACCGGCGCACGAGCAAGGACCTGATCGAGTCGCTTCCCAACTCCCGACAGGGTCACCACCACATGGACCTGGCGCGGGCCTGGCTGTGGGACGGGAACCGTGACAAGGCGCTGAAGGAGCTGGAAAAGGCGGAGCGCATCGCCCCCCAGCTCGTACGCAACCACCCCATCGCCCGGTCAACCCTGCGCAGCATCGTGTACGCCGAGCGGGCCAGTACCCGCGAGAAGCTGCGTCGCATGTCAGACCGCTTCCACCTCGACGGGTGAGGGTCGTATTCCTGCGGTTCATATTGGGCCCCGGAGATATTCCTAGCTTCGGGGCATGGCCGAACGAACCGCGAAGCAACTTCCCGCTCGTGGCGCTGAGTTAAGCGCTGGTACCCCGTTCCACCCCCGCCTCGGCGACCTGGCGCTCGACCTCGCCAAGGGCGGGAAGATCGGCGTATGCGTCGCCCTGCCGAGCGACACCTCGGCGTCGTACCAACTGCGTCCGCCGGGCGGGGGAGAAGACTGGCGTGCCAAGTCGGACGGGACCACCCTGCGCCCCGTGCCGGTCCCGGTCACGCACATCACGCCCATGCGGCGAGACGCCATCTACGACCACCGCGCCCAGCAGGCCGCGCTGCCCGTAACCGTCCACTACGAAGACGGCGGTACCTGCGAGACGGTGCTCGTGCTCACCCCGGCGCAGGTTGAGCTGTACTCCATCCAGTTCACACAGCTCATCGCCGCGAGGGAATCGGCACGGGAGCACACGCGGTGAGCCGGGCCGTGCTGACGCTCGCCCCGCCGGCCTCTGCACGTGCCCCGATGCGGTCGCCCATAGCCTTCCGCTGTGAGGCGACCGCCCACGACCTCAGCGGCTCCCGTGAGGTCCTGCTCGCCACCTACCGTGGCCGTTCCCCCCGCCTCGCCGCTCGCTGGCTCCGCGCGGAAGCTCGCCACCTCGCCCGGCTGCTGTCCCCGGCCCCTGACGCTCCGTTCCTCCGAGACGCACCCCTCACGACCGCTGGCCCGGACGCTCCTCGCCCTGACGCAGAGCTGAGTGCGTGGGCAGATGACGACCGCGCCTACGAGCACGCGTTGTGCTCCCTGGTCACGGGCCGCGCGTTCATGTTCACCGTGACGGACTCCGATGCCCGGTACTCCCTCCGCGTGTATCCGCTGCCCACCCGCCGACCTGCGCCCCCACAAACTCCCGTCCCCGCCCAGTGCCCACCCCACTCCCCGGCGGGGACGGGCCGCCACCGAAGACCACGAGGGCGGCGCACCTTCCGATGACTCCCGCCCCCGCGCTTTTCCTGGTTCCCCCCGGCGCGGGGGCGGGTTCACCACTCGACCGCTGAAGCACACCCGCCGCTCTGCGGCGCTGTCCTGCCCATCTACCGAGGGGAAGACGCGGTGACCACCTATCCCGTATCGCCGAACACCGTGCTCGCCAACGCGCTCACGAGTGCGGAAGACCTGCTCAGGCCGCACATCGTCAACGCGGAACCCGAGCGGATCGTGTTCGTGGTGGGAACGCAGATCAACGGAGCCCCGCACATCGGAACGTCCTTGGTCCAGTCGCTCACCTTCGCCACGGCAGCCCGCATCCGGGACCGGTTCGGCGTCCCGGCCGTTGTGCAGTTCGGCGCACTGGACAACGCCCCGTACGCCATCGTCACCGACAAGGAGAGCGGTCACCGCTACCAGCGCGCCTACGCTCACGCCCTCGGCGCGGCCGGCATCGCCGAGCAGATCGACAAGCTCTACCGACCGCTGTTCACCGCGCTCTCCGAGCGGCTGAAAGTGCCGTTCTCGGTCGAGACGTACACCCAGCAGCAAGCGGCCCCGCACTTCCGGCGCACCTGGCTCCGGGTGCTGCCCCGCATGGACGCTGCCCGCTGGTACCTGTCCCCGTCGTCCGGCGTGCCGCACGTTCGCGTCCCCTGCCCGCGTCCGGGCTGCGGGTGGGCCGAGAAATACGCCGAGCGGACCCGCGTACGTGACGACGGCTTCGAGCGGGCAACGATCTCGGCCGTGTGCCTTCACCACGGCGAGTACGAGGTGGTCATCGAACCGGCGGGCGGTGGCTACCTGGACCTGGCCACGCTCTACCGGAACCTGATCAAGGAACTGATGATCAGCGGGGCAGTCGGCACGCTGTACGTCATGGTGAAGGGCAGCGACTGGATGCCCGGGTGCATCCTCGTCGACGGTGCCCTACAGGCGGTCGGACTCACCCGCGGGCAGTTGCCCGCTCGGCTGTTCTGCCCCCAGGTGGTCACGGACACGGGCGCGAAGCTGTCCAAGTCCCTCATCCGCGAGGGGCGCGCACCCTTGCCGGTCGGTGCGGCCCCGTGGATGCTCGACACCCGAGAGTGGCCCGGCTCGTTGGGTGAGTACGTCGACCGCTTGCTCGGTCTGACGGACGTATTACTCGCCGACCCCCGCCACTTCTTCCGCTCGTACTCGGCCGGTGAACTCGGCCGGCTCATGTCCACCGCAACTGCTAGGAGCGTTCCCGCCCGATGACGGAAACTGCCGCCGCGCGCGTCCACGAACTGAACCTCTACCGCCGGTACTTCGACCTTGTCGCCGCTGGTCAGAAGACGATCGAGGTGCGGGTGAAGTATCCCCACCTCGAAGACCTGACCGCCGGAGACGTCATCCGCTTCCGTATCAAGGGCACGGACGAGACCTGTGACGTCCTGGTGAAGCGGGTCACGGAGTACAAGACGTTCGAGGAACTGCTCGACGGGGAGGGCCCGGCGAACGTCAACCCGGCCTCCTCCCGCGAGCAACAGCTCGCCAATATCCGTGAGATCTACCCGGCGGAGAAGGAAGCGCTCGGCGCGCTCGCCATCGAGATCGAGCTGCTGCCGAAGTAGGCCCGCCGTGCCGCCCTCGCTCCCCCGAAAGGGCGTACGGCTTCCCTGGCGCCCGTCGCTCGCCGCCCGTGCCGCGATCGACAGGCGCCCACAAAAGAGACCGGACCACCCCTCAGCCTGGACAGCGATCCGTGGTGGTCCGGTCGGGGAATCCCTGGTCAGGACCCCGGTGCCGATGGTACCGGGGTGGTCGGCGTGCCCGAACACGGGTGCGGCTGCACCCCCCCTGCTCCGAAGTGAAGTTAGAGAGGGTCACTGTTGCAGCTCGGTCGGACGCATCCCAGTTCTGACCTGCACCACCGAAAGTCAGCCACGGCGGCGGGCTCGCCGAACGAGCACCCGTCACGTGTGTCTCCAGCAACCCCCCGCCGGCCTCAGCCACGCTTCTTCCATTCGTCACGGCCCTCGACCCGGCCCCGGCCTGGGCGGTGTCGACGCGGATGCCTGACAGATGGGCTTGCCTGCAGCTGTGAAGTCCAGCGGCTGCGAAGTGGGGACCGGTCGGGCGGCAGGGCCTCGCTTGGTCGGTGTCGGCCTGGTCCTGGTGCTCGGACTGGTCGGGTTGCTTCCTGCTCTGGCTGTCCGCCTCGGCATTGCTGCGCGCTGAGCGGGTGGGGGCCGCCGGAGCGGGGCGGCAGACAGGAGCGGCGGCGGCCCATGGCCGCCCGCGCGCGCGGCCCGCCGAAGGCGGGCCGCCTTGATCCAGTAAAGAAACTCTGAACAGCTCCGCTGCGCTGGGCCCTTGGCCGGTCATACGGCCATGCGCTGTACCCGCCTCCCAATCCGTTTCGCAACTTCCGCACCGCTATGAGCCTTTACAGCCGCATTGACGTCCAATTGTTCTCGCGGTCGGCGGAAAGTATCCACAGGTCGGCCGATGCATGGTTGTGGCCTGTGGAAAAGCCGGGGGCTTACCGCAGTTCTCGTTATGTATTCGTGACCTTGGAGGTGGCCCAGTGGTAGGTGGTCTGGTCGGTTCAACGTGCTGGCCGTTTGGCGGTGCGCACGACCGTTATGCGCTCGTGACCTTGGTCGCCCCCTCCTGGTCGGTGGTGTGGTCGGGGCTGAGTGGTGAGCTGGCAGCACGGATGCCCGGCGATCTGTGCTCGGCGTCACAACAAGTCAGGGTCACACGCGACCCAAGAAACCGACCTCTATGGGCGTCGCCTCGAAACGGGCGGCGCAACATAGCCGACGATCGCCGGTTAGCCAAACCGGCGTTTCTCCGGACCATTGATGTTCCTCGGCGGACGAAGGGAGATGCGTGATGCGGTTTGCGAAGCGCTGGGGCGGTGGAACGCCGCTTTGGATTCAGGCGCAGTCTGGGCCTGGAAGTCTCGGTTCGCTTTGTCCGCCGAGTGGGCGGATGTTGGTCCTGCGTCCCGTCGCGCGGGCTGGGCAGAAAGGTTCCTGCCCGTCTGGCGGGATGTTGCTGCTCCATGCCCGCAGGGTGTCCGGTCCAGCCGGTAGATGTTGGTCGACAAATAGGAGTGCGGTTGGTCGGATGGTCCGCGCCGGCCCCGGCCTGGTCAAGAGCAAGGGCGGGAATGGCACGACGGAGAACGGGGCGATATGACCAACCGGGTAGGTGGCGAGAGGCAGGGGGTCACCATTTCCAGTCGGGAAATGGCGGAGGTGGCCGCGCTGGTGAGCGAGATGAGGGCCATGGTGGGACGGCTCAGCCATGAGGCGCGACAGATGCGGCAGGAAGTTGCGCAGCTCAGGAACGCTGCTGCTGAGCCTTCTTCAGAGCGTCGACTTCTCGGCGGAGTTCCTGATGCTCGGCGCTGAGGGCTCGAATCTCGTCCCGAAGGTCGGCCAGTAGCTTGATGAGGGGAGTCCCGGCGGTCTGATCGTCGGGCCCCCCGTCTTCTCCCTCACCCTCGGCTTCGCCGTGCGGCTCGCCCTTGGTGTTGGCGAGGTACCAGGCGGGTGGGGTGTAGTCGACAGTGAACCCGCCCGTTTGATCGCCGATATCGGCGACGAAACTGCCTCGGCCGTGGATGGTGTAGATCAGCCCTTCATCCCGCAGCACATTCAGGGCGCTTCTGGCAGTCATATTGGCGACCTTGAAGCGTTCTTGCAGCTCGCGGACGGACGGCATCTGCTGGCCGGGCTTGAAGCGACCTTGCTTGATCTCGCGCCGAAGCTCGTCGGCGGCGTGCTGGTACGGCGGCCGGCGGTCGGGCTTCTTCTCACGCGCGGGGGTCATGGGATCAGGGTAGCCACTCCTAGCTGCCCTAGCACACCCCACTGACATAGCTGTACCACTTTTCGTCGGTACCTAGCTCACCACCGTGACTTGACTGTGCTAGGTCACCGATGTTTTATAGATGTCGCTCCGCCACTCCGGCGGGCGCTACCGAAAGGACGTAACACCCATGGCCCGTATCCGTGTTGGCCTGCTCCCGTCCGCGTCGTTCATGGTCGGCAACCAGCCGGTCCCGAAGTACGCCGACGCTGAGAAGACCCAGTTCGCCGTGGACCGGGAGTCCGGCCAGAGGCTCTTCACGGTCACCCTCTTCTTCATGGAAGACGACCGCGCCGAGGCCATGAAGATCACCGTCCCGGAGAACGGTCTCCCCAACGGCCTCAAGCCGGGCATGCCGGTCATGCCGGTGGAGCTGTTCGCCACCCCGTGGGCCCGGATCTTCAACGGTCAGCTCTCGGACGGCATCGCCTACCGCGCCGAGCGCCTGGACCTGATCGGCGGCGCCGCTCCGGCCGCTGACGCGGCGTGAGCGTTCTCGACTCCTCCCACAACCGCCGCGACGACAGGCTTCGGCACGTTGCGGCGGTGTGGGAGCACGGAGGCTACTCGCCCGGTGAAGCGCTCTTCCGCGCACAGATCTGCCTTCTCATCGCCGGGCCCCCTGTCCCCTGGGCCGCTCGCATGGCCGCGATCCGCAAACGAAGGAAGGAAGCAAAGTGACCCTGAACGACGTGGGTGAAGCCATGGGCTACGCCCCGGTGCTGGTGGGCGTGATCCTGGCCTGCTTCGCGGTGTGGGGGGTGGTCTGGGTGGTGCGCTACCTGCTGGCCGACTCCATGATGCGGGCCAGCATCCGCCAGGCCGTACGGGTCCACCGGAGGTGGAAGCGGTTCGCCCCCATGGCGGGACTGTCCGTGACGGACAAGACCCCGGCCCCGCTGGCGTCCTTGAATACGGATGGCAAACCGCCCAAGCCCCGGGTGCTTATCCCGGCCCTGAAGGTGAAGCCCGACCGGTTCGGCGTCGTGGTCCGGGCGAACTGCCTGCCCAAGGTGGGCCTGGAAGAGTTCCAGAAGGCAGCGCCCTACATCGCGGACGCCTGGCGGTGCACGCGCGTGTCCGTCTTGCAGGACGAGCCCGGCCACGTGCTCATTCGCGGGGTGCGCGTGGATCCCCTGATCACGAAGACCACGCACACGCCGAGCGGGAAAGTGCCGGATGAGCTGGCTACCTGGCACCTGGGGGTGGACGAGTACGCCCAGGCGGTCAGCGTCGACCTGACGGAGGTGCCGGGCGTGACCGTGGCCGGCCTTCCCGGCTTCGGGAAGACCTCCCTGATCAACCGGTTCATCTGCGACACCGCGCCCTCCCCGGCGGTGCAGTTCGCGGTGGCGGACGGCAAGGTGATGGCCGCCCACGAGGGTGACTACGCCGACCTCATGGGCCGACTGTTCGCCTTCGCCGGAAGCGACCTCAAGGACGCAAACGCCCTGTTCTGGAAGGTGGTCAGGCTGCGCCGTGCCCGCTCCACCGCCATCAAGACCGTCCTCGGCCGCAAGGACATGTGGCACGGGGGCCCGTCCGTCGCCTGGCCGTGGGTCGTGCTGATCATCGATGAAGCGCACACCTACTTCCGCGACCACAAGGGCTCGGACAAGGAGTCCAAGGCGCTCGCCGCGCTGGCCGCGCAGAACGCCCGGCTGGTGGAAGAGCTGGTCAAGATGGGCCGCAGCGTCGGCATCCTCGTCATCCTCGCCACACAGAAGAGCACGGGCGACGCCATCCCCACCTTCATCCGCGACGTGTGCCCGGTCGGCCTGTCCTTCGCGCAGAAGACCGCTGACGCGGCCGTGGCCGCCCTGGGCGACGACATCCGCGAATGGCCCGACGCCAGCCCGACCCTGTTGCAGGAACCGGCGTACGTCGGCGTCGCGGTGATGAAGACCAACGGGCGGGCAGGTTTCACCCGCCTGCGCACCCCGTACGTCAGCGAGGAAGACTCCGCCCACGTCGCCGCACGGACCGCCCACCTCACCGCCGACCCGGCAGACCTGCTGACCGCGCAGCTCCCCGGCATCGACCTCACCAAGGACGACCCGAACGACAGCACCATTCCGCCGTTGGCGGCCTGACCGACCACAGCCTGAGCACTCGGAAAGGAGGTGAACCCCCAATGTCTGAGGACCGGATCACACAGCGCACGGTGACTGTGGTCATGGGCATCATCGCCGCCTTGGCGTTCGTCTTCTCCTTCGGCAACGTCTGGGCGCTGGCCCTGCGCCTGGGCGTCCCCGCCCCCATCGCACCCCTGATCGCCCCCATGGTCGACCTGTCGGTTGTCGGGCTTCTGGTCGCCCTGCGCTACCTCTCCCTGCGGGGCGTCCCGCCCGAGCAGATGAAGGCGGCAACCCGCCTCATGCACGTCTCCGGTCTGCTGACCCTGGCCCTCAACATCGCCGAACCCATCGTCGCCGAGCACTACGGCCGCGCCGCCGTGGACGCCGTGGCCCCGGTGCTGCTCCTCGGCTGGGGAGCGGTCGGCCCGCAGCTCCTGCGCTCCTTTCACGCGGTCACCACCGACGCAGCCGACCTGGCCCCGGCTGTCGAGACTGAACCGGCCGAAGAGCCTGCCCCCATCTCTGCCGAGCAGGAACCCGCCCCGACGCCAGCACCGCCCGTCGTGCCGGAAACCACCCCGGCCCCGCAACCGGCCCCGGTTGCTCCGCTCGCTGGTGCCCCGGCCCCCATCCCTGTGCCTGCGGTCAAGGTGCCTGAGCCGCTGCTTGCCGAGGCACGCTCCATCGCCGCATCCCACCACGCCGAGCACGGCGAACCCATCACAGCGGCACAGCTCAAGCGGCGACTCGGCATCGGCCTGCCCATGGCTACCGCGCTCCACGCCGCCCTGTAGAGCCGCGCTCTCCCCGCCGGCCTCCCGGCACCACCCCACCCCCGCGCCCGTCCCTGGGCCCAGTCCGTCATGCCTGCGGGCAGCAGCCCGAGCGCACTGAATCGCTGCTGCCCGCAGGTCCCACCCTCGCGCCAGGAAGGAGACCCCGCCACTCATGAGCCGCCCCCTCGACCTGCGGCACGTCATCAGCCCCGGCCTGCGGGACCTGATCGAACTGGCCAACACCCACGACTTCGACCGCGTACAGCAGCAGGTCCGCAACCTGCGCGGCTGCTCCCGCCCGGTCAACCTGCACGGCTGGACGATCACCACCGATGCGGCCACCAAGGAAGTGATCCGCTCCTACCGCTCCGAAGACGAACCCACCGGACGCCTGTTGACCACCTGCGGCAACCGCCGCGCCTCCCGCTGCCCCGCCTGCTCCCGCGTCTACGCCGCCGACACCTACCACCTGATCAAGGCCGGACTCTCCGGCGGCAAGAACGTCGCCGAAACCGTCCGCGACCACCCCCGCGCCTTCGTCACCCTCACCGCCCCCTCCTTCGGCCCCGTCCACCGCAACACCGACAGCGCGGGCAAGCCCCGCCGCTGCCGCTGCGGCACCCAGCACGCCGACGACGACCCGGCCCTGAGCACCCCACTGAACCCGGCCACCTACGACTACGCCGGGGCCGTGCTCTGGAACGCCCACGCCGGACAGCTCTGGGCACGCTTCACCACCTACCTGCGCCGCGCCCTGGCCAAGCACTTCGGCATCACGCAGAAGGCGCTGAACTCCGCCCTGCGCGTCTCCTTCGCCAAGGTCGCCGAGTACCAAAAGCGCGGCCTGGTCCACTTCCACGCCGTGATCCGCTTCGACGGACCCGACGGCCACACCACCCCGCCCCCGGCCTGGGCCACCTTCGACGCCCTCAAGGCCGCCGTGGGCCTGGCCGTCGAACGCGCCCGGCTCACCATCGAATCCGACTCCATCGGCGAACGCGTCATCGCCTGGGGCAAGCGGTACAAGGTCGACCCCATCACCGCCCTGGGCAACGGCGAACTCACAGACTCCAAGGTCGCCGGATACGTCGCCAAGTACGCCACCAAGAACGCTGAGGGCGCGGGCACCGTGGATCGCACCCTGATGTGCCGCCCATGCGCTGGACGCGGCTACACACGCGGGCCCGACGGCTTCCACGACCGGTGCCCCGACTGCGACGGCACCGGACAGGCGGAACCCATCAAAGACCTGCCCATCCAGCAGCACGTACGCCAGATGATCCGTACGGCCTGGGACCTCGGCCACCTGCCGGAGTTCGCCGAACTCAAGCTCTGGAAGTGGGCTCACATGCTCGGCTTCCGCGGCCACTTCTCCAGCAAATCCCGCGCCTACTCCACGACCCTCGGCGCACTCCGCGACGTGCGCCGCGCCTGGCGCCTCGCCCAGGCCGAAGCAGCACGCGCCCGCGCCGGCCTCCCCACCACCGACGAGACCACCCTCGTCACCGCCTCCTCCTGGACCTACCTGAGCAGCGGCTACCGCCCCGGCGAAGAACTCCTCGCCGCTCAGGTCCGCCACGACCTCAACGAAGCCGACCGCACCAAGACCGAAGGAGAGCCCTGGCTGTGACCACTCCGACCAAGGCCGATAGGCAGACGCTGAAGCTGGGGGAAGCGCTGGCTGAGATCGGGGTGTCCCGTGCCGCCTTCTACCGCATGCGTGCTCGGGGCCAGGCTCCGAGGCACCTGAAGCTTCCCAACGGGCAGATCCGCATACGCCGGGCCGACCTCGACGCCTGGTTCGACTCCTGCGAGGTGCGGGAAGCGTGCTGACATACGACGTGCAGATCTGGGGCATCCGCAAGCGGCCCAACCGTGTGGCGGCCTATCAGCTCCGCTGGCGGGTCGGCCCCCGGCCCTTCTCCAAGAGCTACAAGATCAAGGCCCAGGCCGACGGTCGGCGCTCGGAACTGCTGGCCGCACTGCGCAACCGTGAGCAGTTCGACACGGAAACCGGCCTGCCTGCCTCGGAGGTTCAGGCGCTCAACTCCACCACGTGGTACGCCCATACGCGCGCGTACGCGGAGATGAAGTGGCCCGGCGCCTCGGCCAAGCACCGTGCGAGCATCGCTGACACGCTGGCCACCATCACGCCGAAGCTGGTCAGGGACAACCGAGGGGCCCCGGCCCCCAAGGTGCTCCGTATCGCCCTCTACTCGTGGGTCTACCGGTTCGTCCTCGGCGGCGACGGGACGCTGAAGCCCCGTATCGACGTAGAAGAGCCCCCTGCCGAGATCGTGGCGGCGTTGGACTGGATCAGCCGCAAGTCCGTGGACATCACTGATCTGGACACGCCTTCTGTGGTGCGTACGGCGCTCGACGCGCTGAAGCTGAAGCAGAACGGCACGCCTGCTGCGGAGAACACGGTGAACCGCAAGCGGACGGTCTTCAGCAACTGCCTTCGATACGCCGTTGAGCGGGAGCTGCTGAAGACTCTGCCCCTCGACAAGGTCGACTGGACCCCGCCCGAGACCGATGACGAGATCGACTTCCGGTTCGTCCCCGGCCCCAAGCTGGCGAAGGCTCTGATCGACGCGGTGGGGGAACAGGGCGAGCGCGGGCGTCACCTAAAGGCGTTCTTCGGCTGCCTCTACTACGCGGCCAACCGACCCGGCGAGGCGGCCGGCCTGCGTGAAGACGACTTCACCCTTCCCGAAGAGGGCTGGGGGGAAGTGCTCCTGTCCACGAGCATGCCCCGCGTCGGCTCCGGTTGGACCGACACGGGCGAGTCTTTCGACACGCGCGGCCTGAAGAAACGGGCCCGTAAGGCGACCCGGCCGGTACCGATTCCTCCCGTCCTCGTTCGCCTGCTCAGGGAGCACATCAAGGAATTCGGTACCGCTGAAGACGGCCGGCTGTTCCGCGCGGCCCAGGGCGGCCACCTGCTGTCCAAGGAGTACGGGGAGGTATGGAAGGCGGCTCGACTCGCCGTGCTGACCGAAGCGGAGGCGGCCTCACCCCTGGCTGACGTGCCGTACTCCCTGCGGCACGCGGGCGTCTCGCTCTGGCTTGAGTCCGGTGTCTCCCCCGCAGAAGTCGCACGCCGAGCGGGCCACAGCATCGCTGTCCTGTTCCGCTTCTACGCCAAGGCAATCCACCGCAACCAGCAGCGCGCAAACGAGCAGATCGAACGCGCCCTCGAAACAGACGACTGACCTGGCAACGTCTCTCACAGTCCCGCTCACCCGCATCGAGGGTGAGCGGGACTCTGTTTTTTCCTCTCACGCCGTGATTGAGGCGTGGATCTCAGGGAAGTCGCCCTACGGGCGTTGGGACCACAGCGCCCCCTTCGCCTGCCCGAAGAACGGTGAACCGTTGTGACCGGTACTCCCTCGATCGAGAGAACTTTGCTGGGCGGCTGTCTTGTAGGCAGGGTCAGCGGCGAGATGGATTACCTGACCAGGATTGACTTCCTGGCACTCTTTGAGAGCCTGGTCGACACGCGGCCCAGGTCCTTGGTCCTTGATCTCTCAGGAGTGGCCTTCTGCGACTCAGCAGGACTTGGCGCCCTCCTGGGTGCGCAACGGATCGCACAGGCCAGAGACACAGTCCTCGCCCTGGCCTGTGTGCCACCGCCGCTGCGCAGGATGCTTGACATAACGGGCGCTGATCAAGTTCTGGCCGTCTACGACACCGTCACAGAGGCTGTGGCGGCACTGGGCGACGGAGACGCCGGCCTCGTGGACCAGGACGCGGTCTAGCTCAGAGCATGAGCCTGAGCTGCGCTTTTCTCTCCAAGTTTGGTCCACGCCTGGTCCACACGCACTGATCCACAACGCGACAGGGCCGGATCAAGGTGAGACAGGCCCCATGCAGAAGGGGCGCCCCCCCATCGAGGGACACCCCTTCTGACCAGCACGTCTCTGACCTGCGGAGGCGGTGGGATTCGAACCCACGGTGACCGTTCAAGGTCACTACGGTTTTCAAGACCGTTCCCTTAGGCCGCTCGGGCACGCCTCCCCGCGTCGCCGGTGACCGGCGACGCGGGTACACATTACCGGCCCGCCGCCCGGGCGCGGGGCCGTGGTTGGTCTACTGGTACCCGGCCGGACGTCGACGAGGGGCTGGGGCGTGGGAATTCGGAACTGGTGGGGGCGCTACCGGGACAGACGGGCCGGAACCAGGTACCCCGCTCCCGGGGTGGCTCCGCTTCCCGTCGCGGAGGTACGGGAGGCGTTGCTGGCGCTCAACGGGACGGGGGTGCCGTTCCGGGTGCACGCCTTCGACGGGGAGACGGTCGATCTGGTGGCGCAGTGGCAGGTCGTCCTGCCGGCCATGGGCGACCATGGCGCCGCGGACCGGGTCGAACGGACCATGAAAGCCCGGATGCGGCTGGTGTCCGCCCTGCGCGAGGTGCGGGTGCTGGACGAGGTGCGGGAAGTGGCGCTGGTCGGGAACCCGCCACGGCGTGGTGCCGCACGCCGATGGAGCCGCGGACCGTCGGTCCAGCGGCAGTGGACGTACGAGCGGGGCCCGGACGGCCGCTGGCACAAGGTGGTCCTGTTCGACTCGCGGGCCATGCGGGATCCCCTGCGGAACACCGTCCTCGACGCCGGGTGGACCTGGCGGGGAGTCTTGCGGCTCTGATCCGCCACCCGGGGGAACGGTGAAGGGGCACCTCTTCCACGAGAGGCGCCCCTTCGCCGTGCCGCCGGTGCGTCAGCCGTCGCCCTCCCGCGCGCCCAGCGTCAGCTGCACCGTGTGTTCCTGACCGCCCCGCTTGTAGGTGATCGTGACCTTGTCACCCGGCTTGTGGGTCCAGATCTCGCCGATCAGGGTGGGGCCGCTGTCGATCACGTGGTCGTCGAGCTTGCTGATGACGTCACCGGGCTTGAGGCCGGCCCGGGCCGCCGGGCCGCCGGACTCGACCGCCGCGGCACCGGCCGTGCCCTGGTCGGTGATCTTCGCGCCGTCGCTGGAGTCCTCCAGGGAGACGGAGGCGCCGATCTTGGCGTACACCGGCTTGCCGGTCTTGATCAGCTGCTGGGCGACGTACTTCGCCTGGTTGATCGGGATGGCGAAGCCCAGGCCGATCGAGCCGGACTGGCCGGAGCCGAAGCCGCCGCTGCTGCTGGACTGGATCGCGGAGTTGATGCCGATGACCGCGCCGGAGGCGTCCAGCAGCGGGCCGCCGGAGTTGCCGGGGTTGATGGACGCGTCGGTCTGCAGGGCGCTCATGTACGACGCCTTGCTGGTGGAGCTGCCGTCGCTGGAGGCCACCGGGCGGTCCTTGGCGCTGATGATGCCCGTCGTCACCGTGTTGGACAGGCCGAAGGGGGCGCCGATGGCGATGGTCTCGTCGCCGACGGCCACCTTGTCGGAGTCGCCGAGGGCGAGCGGCTTGAGGTCGGAGGGGGCGTTCTTGAGCTTGATGACCGCCACGTCGTAGCCCTGCGCGTGACCGACGATCTCGGCGTCGTACTTCTTGCCGTCGGGGAACGTGGCCGTGAGCTTGCCGCCGTCGACCGCGTCCGCCACCACGTGGTTGTTGGTGACGATGTGGCCCTGGGTGTCGAAGACGAAGCCGGTGCCGGTACCGCCCTCGCCGTTGCTGCTCTCGGCCTGGATGGTCACCGTGCTGGGCAGCGCCTTGGCGGCCGTGTTGGCGATCGTCCCCGGCGCGCGCTTGACCTGCGTGGCGCTGTCGGAGGCGGAGACGGTGGTGGAGCCGCTGCTGTCGTTGTCCTTGGCCAGGGTGTAGCCGAGGCCGCCGCCCAGGCCGCCCGCGACCAGCGCGGCCACCAGGACCGCCGCCACCAGCCCGCCGCGTCCGTTGCGCGGCTTCGGGGCGGGCTGCTGGTACGACGCGCCCCAGCCGGCACCCGGGGCCCCCGGGCCGCCGTAGGCCGGGCCCGCCGGGCCGCCGCCGTAGGCCGGGGTGGCGGGGCCGTCGCCGTACGCCGGGGTGGCGGGGCCGTCGCCGTAGGCCGGGGTGGCCGGCGGCGGGGGCGGCCAGGAGCCGTCGGGGGCCGGGCCGGCGGCCGGGCCCGGCGGGTAGGCCGGCCCCTGGTCGGGTGCGGTGGCGGCCGGGGCCGCCGGGCTCTCCTGCGGCACGGGCGGAAGCGGTGCCGTCGGCGCGTGCCCCTCGGGCGCCGGGCCCTGCGGGGCAGCGGCGGGAGAGGCCGTCGGCACGGGAGGTGCGGACGGCGCCGGGGGTACCGTGTTGCCCTCGTTCTCGGTGCTCACAGCTCTTCTCCTCGGTCCACGCCTGTTGTCATCGGTCGCACTGGTCAGCAGTCAGCTTTTCCCATGGGCCGTCAGAGCACCATAAGCGGTGACTGTGGGTCTGGTGATCCTCTTTATATAGGATCTATTACGACCTATCAGGCAAAAGTTACATAAACGATCAGGGTGTGTGGCACCGTTCGTCGCCCGGACGCAGCCGTGCCGCCCCATGTACCCGGCAACGATGGCACCATGACGCGGTGACCCACGCACCACAGCACGCCATCCAGGTCGTCGCCCACCGGGGCGCCTCCGAGGACGCTCCCGAGCACACCCTCGCCGCCTACCGTAAGGCGATGGAGGACGGCGCCGACGCCTTGGAGTGCGACGTTCGGCTGACCGCCGACGGCCATCTGGTCTGCGTCCACGACCGCCGGGTGAACCGGACCTCCAACGGCCGCGGCGCGGTCTCCGCCCTGGAACTGGCCGACCTGGCCGCCCTCGACTTCGGTTCCTGGAAGACGGGCGACATCTGGCGCGGACGGGACGAGGAGCCCGACTGGGAGCACCGCCCGGAGGACCGCGAGGAGACCTCCGTGCTCACTCTGGAGCGGCTGCTGGAGCTGGTCGCGGACGCGGGGCGGCGGGTGGAACTGGCCATCGAGACCAAGCACCCCACGCGCTGGGCGGGCCAGGTCGAGGAACGGCTGCTGACGCTGCTGAAGCGGTTCGGCCTGGACGCGCCGGCCTCGGCCGCCGAGTCGCCGGTGCGGATCATGAGTTTCTCGGCCCGGTCACTGCACCGCGTGCGTGCCGCGGCGCCGACGCTGCCCACGGTCTGTCTGATGCAGTTCGTCTCCCCCCGGCTGCGCGACGGGCGGCTGCCCGCGGGCGTGCACATCGCGGGTCCCTCGATCCGCATCGTGCGCAACCATCCCTCCTATGTGGAGCGCCTGAAGCGGGCCGGCCACCAGGTCCACGTGTGGACCGTGAACGAGCCCGAGGACGTCGACCTCTGCCTCGAGCTGGGCATCGACGCCATCATCACCAACCGTCCGCGCGCGGTTCTGCAGCAACTGGGCCGCTGAGCCGGCGCCGGTTCCGACCCTCCGAATCCAGCCATAACGGCCGCTGTCGGGCAGGCTCCGTCACGGGGAGTGCTCCGGCGCGTTCGCTGTGTGTACCGCCGGTTCGAATGCGTCACCGGAAGGGGATTGGCCGGTTTCCGGTACAGGCCAAGAGGGCATCCACTCCGTGGCGTGGGGCGAAGGAGGTCTCGGGGGTGGCGTTGGTGGTGGCACAGGAAGTGCCGACGTCGTCGAGCATGGCCGTACCCCACGGCCCTGCGGGCGTGGGGAAGGCGCGGCACCGGATGCGGGCACAGCTGCGCAGCGGTGGCGTATCGGAACCGGTCATCGACGATGCCGTACTGATCCTTTCCGAACTGTTGAGCAATGCCTGCAAACACGGGCGTCCTTTGGGGAACGCGCCGGCCGGGGACGGCGACGTCCGCGCCGCATGGCGGGTCGACGCCCGCGGGCGGCTCGTCGTGGAGGTCACGGACGGCGGCGGCCCGACCCGCCCGGCACCGGCCACCCCGTCGGTGACCGCGCACGGCGGCCGCGGGCTGAACATCATCACGGCCCTCGCCGACGACTGGGGCGTCCGGGACGACGTCCGGGGCGAGGTGACGGTCTGGGTGCTGGTCCACGAGGACGTCCACGATCCCGACGCCGGGTGCCGCCGCGAGGCTTTCGCTACGCGCGTCACCCGTCCAGTGGCATCCGGGCTGCCGCTCACGGACCTGGCGGTGCCAGGCATGACGGCCGCGGACCTGCCGCTGTCGGGCATGACGGGCGTGTCGGCCTCGGACCTGACGCTGCCGGGCATGCCGGCCTCGGACCTGACGCTGCCGGACCTGTCCGGCCTGGACTTCGCGGACGTGTTCGAGGATCTGGACTGACCTCGGTCGGCCCAAGGACGTCGCCCATCGGCTCACACCAACGGCGTCGAGCGCGCGTGCGTTGTCCACAGGTTCGCGTCGGCCATGGCTCGAACGGCTAGGCTCCCGCCGTACGAGAAGAGCCGTAACCGGGAGACGCCCACCATGGCCAAGAAGCGACCCCAGACGAAGGCCAAGCCGCAGCTGATCGACGGGGAGATCCCGGTGGTCGGTGCCCGCGAACCCTGCCCCTGCGGCAGCGGCCGGCGCTACAAGGCCTGCCACGGCCGGACCGCGGCGCACGCCGCGACCGAGCTGGTGCAGCGCCCGTTCGAGGGACTGCCCGGCGAGTGCGACTGGGTCGCGCTGCGGGAGCTGGTCCCCGCCGCGACAGCAGAACTGCCCCTGAAAGACGGCCTGCCCGAGGGCGTCCCCTCGGTCACGCTGGCCACGGTGCTGCCGATGGCCTGGCCCGCGCTGCGCCGGGACGACGGCTCGGTCCTGCTCGGCCTGCAGAACGACACGGCGTCGGGCGACATCAGCCGCGACCTCGCCGACACGCTGCTGCGCGCGCTGGAGGCCGAGCCCGGCACCCCGGTGCAGGGCCGCCGCGCTCCCGCCGACGGTCCGCGGCTGCAGGACCTGCTGGACCCGGAGGGCGCCTTCGAACCGGTCGTGCACAGCGGCTTCGAGTTCTGGGTGCCGGACGCGGAGAACGCCACCGCGGAGGTCACCGCCTCCCTGGAGCGGGCCAACGCCGCGGCCATCCCGACCGTGAAGCTGTCCGGTGTGGACGCCGCGTACTGGTGCGAGACCCCGGAGAAGAACCACCTGCGCTGGGTCATGCCGCATCCGGAGGAGCAGCTTCTGGACGCTCTCGCGCGGCTGCACGCGGCGGGCCGCTCCAGCCTCGGCGAGGGCACCCGGCTCGTGGGCTCCTTCCGTGCTCACGGCCTCACCGTGCCGGTGTGGGACCTGCCGAGCGGGGTCTCGGCGGAGGACGTGGAGAAGCCGGCCGCCGAGTTCGCCGAGCGCCTCGCCGCCGCCCGCGCCGCTCAGGAGCCGCTCACGGTGGAGGAGCGCCGGGCGCGCGGCGGGCTGACCAACCGGCAGGTCACACTCAGCTGACGCGCCCCGCGGCCTGTGTCACGGCTGAACGGTCGGTCAGCCGTGACACCAGGCCGCACGGCAGGTGACTCCTGTCACAACTCGCGGTTTCGACAGGGAATTCGGTGTCCGAATCACCAAGACCGAATTTGCGAACCGCCGATCTCTTGTTACCGTTCCAGTAGCCCGGTTGCTGGTGCATCCCCCGTCGCCAGCAACCGGGTCTTTCCATGTCCGCGTACGGTGGACAGCGTGCCGCGGCTCGTCAACTCCGCTGCCTCATCTAGGAGTTGCTGCCCGCGCGGAGCATCAGCTTCCCCTGCGCACCGCGCGATGCGAACTCGGTGACGGCCGTGTAGGCGTCCGGTACGCCGCGGCTGCGCTCACGTGGCGTCTCACAGGTGGCGGGCTCGTCGTCGGATCCGGTGACGCAGTGCGTCTGGACGGTCCTGCCGCCCGGACCCATCAGGCTCAGCACGGAGTCCAGCGACTCGCCGGTGGCGTTGCGGTAGTAGGTGCGCGCCCAGGTGTCCTCGCCCTGCGTCAGCACACAGGTCTGTGCCTCGATGCCGTCCGGTGAGGTGAGTTCGGGGCCGCAGCGGGCGGCCGTGGCGAGTCCGAGACCGAGCAGGAAGGGGCCGCGGCGAACGGTACCCGTGCCGGTCTTGGCGTCACCCCGGGAAGCGGCCGGGGCCCGGCCGGCGTCCCCGACCTGTCCGGCGGCCACGGTCAGCGGCAGCGCGACCACGCCCGCCACGACGCCCACGAGGGCGAGCAGACGGAGCTTTCGGGCGTCCCGCCCGCCGCGGAACGGCTGTGGGGCTCTATGGCCGCCGGTATGACGCAGCATGCCCGGAAGGTTACGAGCCGGCGCGGCCCGTTCGGCCCGTCCGCGCCCGACACCCTCACAACTCGGGCGCGCTCACACCCGTACGAGTGAGGGCGTCCACCACGGCGTCCACCACGGCCTCCACGCCGGGCACCCAGGGCGAGGCCGAGCCGGGCAGCGGGGCACGCTCCCAGCGGACGGCGCCCTGGCCGGTCTCAGAGGGAGGCAGGGCGACGTAGCCGCCCGTGCCGTGGAAGCGCAGGGAACCGGGGACGAAGTCCTTGGCGTAGAGCAGCTCGCCGAGCTGCTCCATGGAGTACGGCTGCACGAGCAGCGCCCAGCGGGTCGGCGAGGCGATCACCGGACCCAGCCGCATGCCGCGCCGGTCGAGCAGGGCCAGCGCACGGGAGGCGGCGAGTGCCGGCAGGCTCACCGCGCAGGGCGCCTTGCCGCCCGTGGCCAGGATGATCGGGGCACTCGGCCGGTTGGTCCACCACCAGCGCACCATGTGAGGGTCGGTGGTGGCCGCGAGCAGGCCGGGGTCGAAGGGGTGCGCTCCGGGCACCGTGCACTCCGGGTCGGGGCAGGCGCAGCGGGCCCGGCCCTGCGGGTCCGGTGCCACGCCGGGGAGTACCGGCCACTGCCATTCCGTCGCAAAGGTCAGCGCCGCGCCGATCAGCTCAGGCCTCCCGCCGTTTCGCCTGGACAGAAGCCTGCGTCGCCTTCCGAGGATCTCGCGCATGAGCGCTCGTTCCTTTCCGTTGCACCGCTGGCAACACCGTGGGCCACATCACACCATGAGTCGATCACTTCACTGTGCGTATCTAATGGCGCATCACACCCCTGTGCACGGCATGGGGAACCCCAAGGGGCGAGCGTCGGCCGCGTCCGCGTCCATAGTGCGTCTATCTGAAGCACGGACGCGGCGCGGGGGTGGCGAAGTCTGGCGTTTTGCCGTCGCGCGTGGTTCTCTCCGCCTCCGCCACGGGAGGATGGGGCTCGGCCGTCGGTGGCTATGACGCCCGGGTCCGTCGCCAGGTTCCGGGTGGCCCCCAACCACCCCTGGCCCTCTCCGAGTACGTACCCATCACGACCGCTGTGACGCTCCGTCGAGCAAGGCCAGTCGACCGCAATGGACCGATACCTAAGGCAGTTTTGAGCCAACTTGGCGGTAAGGCAAGGGGTTCGGGAAAAACACTCGCCCGCCCCCTGGACACCAGGAATCCCCGCAGGACAATGCTGGACATCCCCTCACGAGTGCGTGTACATGTGGAGACACTGCTAGCGGCGCAGAATGACATGGGGGTTTGCGATGCTTCTGAGCAATACGCACCGGTCTGAGAGCCGGACGCCATGAACGCCCCGCACCCTCCGAAAGTGGCCGGAATCGATCCCACAGTCCCCACTCCCGCACACACTGTCGCGCCCGCCCCTCCCGCCCCCGGCTCCGGTCCCTCCCCGGACACCGCCTCCGTCCCCGCCCCGGGCGCCCCCGCTCCCAGCGCCCTCCTCCAGGACCGGCTGGCCGGCTGGGTCTCCGATCTCACGACCCTGCACGAACTCACCGAGCGCCTCTCCCGCACCAACGCCCTCGACCCCGCCCTGCACGAGTTGCTGCGCGCCGGAGCCGCCCTGGTCGGCGCCCGCCGCGGCCTGGTGGTCCTGGAGCCCGCCGACGGCCTCGGCCCCCGCACCACCCTCGGCCTCGGCCTCGGCCGCGCCGACCTCGGCCACATCGAGACCGTGCCGCGCGGTGCCCTGCCGTACGACACCGGCGCCGCGGCCGAGATCGTCCACTCCGACCTGCTCGCCGAGGACGGCCTCGACCCGCGCCATCGCGAGGTCGCCGCCCGCCTCGGCTACGCCGCCAGCTACGCCCTCCCCCTCGCCGGCGAGTCCGCCGGCCGCCTGGGTGCCGCCGTCTGGCTCTACGACGAACCGGCCGAACCCGACGAGCGGCAGCGCCACCTCGCCGGTCTCTACATCCGGCACGCGGGCGAGCACCTCGCGCGGCTGGTGGAGGTGGAACGCACGCGAGCGTGCGTGGCGACCATCACCGAGGAACTGCTGCCCTCCCGGCTGCCCCGGGTGGCCGGCGTCCAGCTCGCCGCCCGGCACCGCGCGGGCGCGCGCGGCGGCGGCGACTGGTACGACGCCCTGCCCCTGCCGGACGCGGCCCTCGGCCTCTCCGTCGGGTCCGTCACCGGCTCCGGCCCCAGCGCGGTGGCCGCCATGGGCCGGCTGCGCGCCTCCCTGCGCGCCTACGCGGTGATGGAGGGCGAGGACCCGGTCGCCGTCCTGTCCGACCTGGAGCTGCTGCTGCGGCTGACCGAGCCCGCCCGCTCGGCCACCGCCCTGTTCGCCTACTGCGAGCCCGCCCTGCGCAAGATCACCCTGGCCGGTGCCGGACACAGCCCGCCGCTGCTGATCGGCGAGCGGCGGACCGAGTTCGCCGAGACCTCCGTCTCCGCGCCGCTCGGCATGCTCGCCTGCTGGGAGGCGCCCAGCGTGGAGATCCAGGCGGAGGCCGGGGAGACGGTGCTGCTCTACACCGACGGGCTGCTGCACCGTACCGGCGATCCGATGGACCGGGCCTTCGCCCGGCTGCACGCCGCCGCCGCGAGCACCCCGCGCGCGGTGCGGCACGATCCGGGAGCCGTCGCCGACCATGTCCTGCGCGCGGTCCTGCCGGACGGCCCGGACGTGGGGGCACCTCCCGGTCGAGCGAAGTCGAGACCGGGGGACGACTGCGAGGAGGACGTGGTACTGCTGGCGGCCCGCTTCGACTGAGCACGGGGCGCCGCGCCCGGCACGACCCGGCCGCGCGCGGAGCGCCGTGCCCAGCGCGACTCCGCTGCGCGCGGGGGCCTCGTGACCAGCGCGACGCGGCTGCACGCGGGGCGTCCCCGCCCGGCTCGACTCGCCCGCGCGCGGGGCGCCGGCGGCTGGCATGACCGGGCATAACAGGTCATCCGGCCCCGCCCGCTCCCGGTACGACCGTACGATGATGGAGGTCCCCGCTCGGCCACAAGCAGGAGCGCGCGGGCCCCGGGGGAGATCAATGGCGTATCGAGGAGGATCACGTGTCCGACGAGCTCAACCCGGCTGTGCCCGACTCCGCTACCGCGGAGGGCCCGGAGACCGAGTCCGAGGAGACCGTCAAGCAGCGGAAGAACGGCCTGTACCCGGGCGTCTCCGACGAGCTGGCCGAGAACATGAAGTCCGGCTGGGCCGACACGGAGCTGCGTGACCTGAAGCCGATCGAGCAGGCCGGGCACACCGCGCGCCGCCGTGCCGCGCTCTCCGCCCGCTTCCCGGGCGAGCGCCTGGTCATCCCGGCGGGCAACCTGAAGACCCGCTCGAACGACACCGAGTACCCCTTCCGCGCGTCCGTGGAGTACGCGTACCTCACCGGAAACCAGACCGAGGACGGCGTCCTGGTGCTGGAGCCGAAGGGTGACGGCCACGAGGCGACGATCTACCTCCTGCCCCGCTCGGACCGGGAGAACGGCGAGTTCTGGCTCTCCGGCCAGGGCGAGCTGTGGGTCGGCCGCCGCCACTCCCTCACCGAGTCCGAGGCGCTGTACGGCATCCCGGCCTCCGACGTGCGCGAGCTGGCCGACACCCTCCGCGAGGCCACCGGCCCGGTCCGCGTGGTGCGCGGCTACGACGCCGGTCTCGAGGCGGCCCTGACCGACAAGGTCACCGCCGAGCGCGACGAGGAACTGCGCGTCTTCCTCTCCGAGGCCCGCCTGGTCAAGGATGAGTTCGAGATCGGCGAACTGCAGAAGGCCGTCGACTCCACGGTCCGCGGCTTCGAGGACGTCGTGAAGGTCCTCGACAAGGCCGAGGCGACGAGCGAGCGCTACATCGAGGGCACGTTCTTCCTCCGCGCACGCGTGGAGGGCAACGACGTCGGTTACGGCTCCATCTGCGCCGCCGGCCCGCACGCCTGCACCCTGCACTGGGTCCGCAACGACGGCCCGGTCCGCTCCGGCGACCTGCTCCTGCTCGACGCCGGCGTGGAGACGCACACGCTCTACACGGCCGACATCACGCGCACGCTGCCGATCGACGGCACGTACAGCGAGATCCAGAGGAAGATCTACGACGCCGTGTACGAGGCCCAGGAGGCCGGTATCGCGGCGGTGAAGCCGGGCGCCAAGTACCGCGACTTCCACGACGCCGCGCAGCGCGTGCTGGCCGAGAAGCTCGTCGAGTGGGGCCTGGTCGAGGGCCCGGTCGAGCGCGTCCTGGACCTGGGCCTGCAGCGCCGCTGGACGCTGCACGGCACCGGGCACATGCTCGGCATGGACGTCCACGACTGCGCCGCCGCGCGCACCGAGTCGTACGTGGACGGTGTCCTGGAGCCCGGGATGGTGCTGACGGTCGAGCCCGGTCTGTACTTCCAGGCCGACGATCTGACGGTCCCGGAGGAGTACCGGGGCATCGGCGTCCGGATCGAGGACGACATCCTCGTCACGGAGGACGGCAACCGCAATCTCTCCGACGGGCTGCCGAGGCGCTCCGCCGACGTGGAGGCGTGGATGGCCTCGTTGAAGGGCTGATCCGAGTTCGAATGGCCGGGTACCGGGGAGGTGCCCGGCCATTTCGTCTGCCGGTGGTCCGTGGCCGGTCGCGCCCACCCGGGCGGAGTCGCATATCGGCTAAGACTCGCGTCCCTTCGGGGGCGCGTGCAGTGACGGGGGTGGAAACGTGGACGACTTCTGGTCCGGTGTCGGTGTGGACCCGCGCCTCGAACCCGACGCGGCGGACGGGCGCCGGGTCGGGCTGGAGCGGGCGTTGCGGGACGCCGTGCGGGACGGGCGGCTCACGCCCGGCACCCGGTTGCCGGCCACCCGCCGCCTCGCGAGCGACCTCGGTATCTCGCGCGGCACCGCCAAGGCCGCCTACGACCAGCTCGTCGCCGAGGGGTACCTGACGGCACGACAGGGCTCAGGCACCCGGGTCGCCGAGCTGCCGGCCCTGCGGACGGAGGAACCGGGAACGGCCGCACACGCGCGTGCGCCGCGTTTCGACCTGCGCCCCGGCAGCCCGGACGTCAGCGCGTTCCCGGCGGCGGCCTGGCTGCGGGCGCTGCGCCGCGCCATGACGACGGCCCCCTCACCGGCGTACGACTACGGCGACCCGCGCGGCCGGATCGAGCTGCGCACCGCGCTCTCCGGCTACCTGGGCCGCACGCGCGGGGTGCTCGCGCCACCGGAACGGATCGTCGTGACCTCCGGGTACGTGCAGGGCCTCGCGCTGCTCACGCGCGTGCTGGGCGGCGCCGCCGTCGCCATGGAGGACCCGGGGCTGCCCTTCCACCGGGAGGTGGTCCGGTACAACGGCGGAACGGTACTGCCGGTCCCGGTCGACACCCGCGGGGTACGCCCCGCGGAGCTGGGCGAGGCGGCGGCCGTGGTGGTCACACCGGCCCACCAGTACCCGACCGGGGTGACCCTGCGCCCCGAGCGGCGCCGGGCACTCACCGACTGGGCACGCGCGCGGGACGGGCTGATCATCGAGGACGACTACGACGGCGAGTTCCGTTACGACCGGCAGCCGGTCGGCGCCCTGCAGGGCATGACACCGAGCCACGTCGCCTATCTGGGCACCGCCTCCAAGACGCTCGGCCCCGCACTGCGCCTCGGCTGGATGGTGCTGCCGCCGCACCTGGCCGAAGCGGTCGCCGAGGCCAAGCTGCACAGCGACCACCACACCGAGACCATCGGCCAGCTCGCGCTCGCCGAACTGATCGACAGCCACACCTACGACCGCCACGTGCGCGCGTGCAGGCTGCGCTACCGGCGGCGCCGGGACCAGTTGCTGGACCGGCTCGGAGCGGGGCGGAGCGTGCGCGGGATCGCGGCCGGGCTGCACGCGCTGGTGGAGGTGCCGGACGAGGCCGAGGTCCTGGCCCGCGCGGAGGCGGAGGGCCTGGCGCTCGGCGCCCTCGGCGAGCACTGGCACACCCCGGGCCCCGGCCGCCCGCAGGGCCTGGTCGTCGGCTACGGCACACCCCGGGAACGCGCTTATCCGGAGGCGCTGGAAGTGCTGGCGAAGGTGCTCGGGACGGGCGGGTGAGGGTCTGCGGGTGAGCCGACCGGCGGGTGAGCCGACCGGCGGGTGAGGGGAGTCGGCGGGTGAGGGGCTGCGGGTGAGCGACCGGCGGACGCAGGACCTCGCCGGTCCCACCGGACCTCGCCGTACGAGCCGGACCGCACCGGACCTCGCCGGACCGAGCCGGTCCGCGCTCGCTACGCCGTGAGCAGCGAAGGATCCTTCTTCCACTTGAGGATCTTGTCGAAGCTGACCACCGTCCCGCCCCGCCCGGGCTTGGCCCCGATGTGGACGTGGTCGGCGAGTTCCCGGATCAGACACAGGCCGCGCCCGTGCTCGGCGTCCGGCCGGGCGGGCCGCAGATCCTGGGTGCGGGTGAAGCCGCACCCGGAATCGGACACTTCGATACGGCACTTCTCACCGTCGAGGTACGCGGTCACCCGGTACGCCTCCGCCGCGCCGGACGCACGGTTCCCACCGTGCTCGACGGCGTTCGCGCAGGCCTCGCTCAGGGCCACGGACAGGTCGTACGAGATCTCCGGGTCGACGCCCGCCGTCTCCATCGTGCCGATCAGCAGCCGGCGGGCGAGCGGCACGCTCGCAGCCTCGCGCCGCAGATGGAGTGACCACCAGATGCTCATGCTCCAGCCTCCCGGCCGCGGCTCGACATACCGTTACCTATTGCCGCCCGTAGGTGGTCGTAAGCACTCAGTTGACGTGACTCCGCCCATACGGCCGATGCGCCGAGGGAGGAATCGGTGTATGAGGGACGGCTCAGGCGACCTGCCGTATGCCGCCGGTAAGGGCAGTGGGATGATGAGCCCGCCATGACTGCCCCCCACCCGCGCACGGCGCGTCCCGGAGCCGGACTCCGGATTCTGCGGGCCGCGGTGTTCGCCGCGGTCTGCGTCGCGCTGGCCGCGTGCGGGCACACCCTGGCCTCCTGCGCGCGCGTGCCGCTGTGGACGCTCGGCGCCGGGTTCCTCGGATCCCTGCTGTTCGTGGCACCGCTCGCCGGGCGGGCCCGCTCGCTACCGGGCATCGCCGCGCTTCTCGCCGTCGGCCAGATCGTGCTGCACACCCTGTTCGGGCTGGGCCAGCATGGGGCGATGGCCTCCGGCGGCATGGCGACGGGGTCCATGACCGCCACCGGAACCGGCGGGCTCACGGGCGCGTTGAGCGACAGCGCGCTGGTCGAGCAGGCCACCCGGCTCGTGTGCGGGTCGACGCCGGCGTCCCTGACCCCGGGGCACGCCTTCCGCCTGCTGCTCGACGCGCATCTCATAGACCGCTCCGGCCGGCCGGCCTCCGTCCTGGGCACCATGGAGCACATGCACGACGCCGCCGGCGCCTCGGCGGGTCTGCTGCCCTCGCTGCCGATGCTGCTCGGCCATGTGCTCGCGGCAGGCGCCGCCGGCTGGCTGTTGCGCCGCGGGGACCTGGCCGTGCTGCGGCTCATCGAGCTGTCGGCGCATGGAGTCACGGAGGGGGCGCTCGTCCGTTCCCTGCGCGCCGCACTCGCACTGGCGCGCGCCCTGTGCGCCGGTCTGCTGCCCGCCGCCGGGCCCGGTCCGCGCGGCCGCCGCCGCGACAGGGACGACGCCCCGGCCCCGCACACCGCCGTACTCCAGCACACGGTGATCCGGCGCGGCCCGCCCGCCGCCGCGTACCTCCTCGCCGCCTGACACGACGCGACCACCACTCCAGCGGAACCGGAAACGGAGAGCCGGACGGGAGGGCCGCCGTCGTGCGGCACGCGCGCGTGCGCGGATCGATCCGGGCCACCACGAGTGGTACGGCCATGCGCACGCGTACTCCTGATCACAACGGAACTCACTCGGAGTGGAGTACTCCCTGCCATGAAGGCTTCTCGTATCGCCGCCGCCACCGTCGTCGCCGGCTCGGCCGTCCTCGCCCTGTCCGCCCCCGCGTTCGCGCATGTCACCGTGCAGCCGGAAGGCACCGCCGCCAAGGGCGGTTACGCGGTCGTCGACTTCAAGGTCCCGAACGAGCGAGACGACGCCGCGACCACCAAGCTCGAGGTCAGCCTCCCGGCCGACCACCCGATCGCCTCGGTGATGCCGCAGCCGCTCCCCGGCTGGAAGGTCGTCGTCACCAAGTCCAAGCTGGACAAGCCGCTGACCATGCACGGCGAGAAGATCGACGAGGCCGTCACCAAGGTCACCTGGACCGCCGACGGCAAGGGCATCGAGCCCGGCTACTTCCAGAAGTTCCCGCTCTCCCTGGGCGCGCTGCCCGAGAACGCCGACCAGCTGGCGTTCAAGGCGATCCAGACCTACTCCGACAAGGAGGTCGTGCGCTGGATCGAGGTGCAGCAGGAGGGCCAGGAGGAGCCGGAGAACCCCGCCCCCGTCCTTGAGCTGTCCGCCGCCACCGACGACCACCACGGCTCCGCGAGCCCGGCCGCCGACGACAAGGCCGACAAGACCGAGAAGACGGCCGCCGCCGAGGACTCCGACGGCGGCAGCGACACCACCGCGCGCGTGCTCGGCGTGGCCGGCATCGTGATCGGCATCGCGGGCGTCGCCTACGGCGTCCTCGCGGGCCGCCGCCGGACCGCCGCCTGAGCCCTCGTTCCGCAGCGCGCACCGGGCGTCGTCCGGGGCCGTCCCACGACGCCCTCGTACGACCCCGGTGCGCGCCGGAGTTCACACATCTGGGACATTTTCCTATGCGCAACAAGACGTTCGCCGCGGCCGCGCTGCTCGCCGCCGCCACGCTGACCCTCTCCGGCTGCGGCACCGGGGACGACGACAAGTCGCCGGTCGCCGTGGTCTCGGGCGGGTCCGGCTCGGGCAAGGCCGCCACCGTCCTCGACCAGCCGTTCGCCAAGCCGGACCTGGTCCTCACCGACACCCACGGCAAGAAGTACGACCTCCGCAAGGAGACGAAGGGCCGTCCGACCCTGGTCTACTTCGGCTACACGCACTGCCCCGACATCTGCCCGGCGACGATGAGCAACATCGCCGTCGCCAAGAAGGCGCTGCCCAAGGCCGAGCAGAACGACCTCCGGGTGGTGTTCGTCACCACCGACCCCGGCCGTGACACGCCCGCCGAGCTGGGCAAGTGGCTCAAGGGCATCGACTCCGAATTCATCGGTCTGACCGGCGACTTCGCCAAGATCCAGGCCGGTGCCCGGTCGGTCGGCATCTCCGTGGAGCCGACGGCGAAGGACAAGAACGGCAAGCTCGTCTCGGTGCACGGCACCCAGGTCATCGCCTTCTCGCCGAAGACCGACGCCGGTTACGTCCTCTACGGCGAGTCCGCCACGGTCGACGACTACACCAAGGACCTGCCCAAGCTCGTCGAGGGAGCCAAGCCGTGAGGCGTCTCGCCCTCCTGACCGCCGGTGCGCTCGCCGGTGCCCTGGCCCTCACCGGCTGCTCCGGGTCCGGCTCCGGGCCGGGTCCGGACAAGGCCGAGCTGTCCGTCAGCTCCTCCTACATGCCCCAGCCCGTCTCCGCCGACATGGCGGCCGGCTTCCTGACGATCACCAACAACGGCGGGACCGGCGACGAACTGACCTCGGTCACCAGTGACGCCGCCGGCCAGGTCACCATGCACAGCACCGTCGGCGGTGCCATGGCGGAGAAGTCCTCCTTCGCCATACCGGCCCACAGCCGGCTCGTGTTCAAAAGCGGCGGCAACCACCTGATGTTCGAGGGACTGAAGCATGCGCCGAAACAGGGCCAGACGGTCGCCGTGAAGCTCACCTTCGCCAAGTCCGGGCCCCTCACCGTCGAGATGCCGGTGAAGTCCGCGACGTACAACCCGTCGACCGGCCACTGAGGGAGGGACCACCGTGACCCGGACCATCGCCCCCCGCCTGCGGATCCTGCTGCTGCTGTGCCTCGCCGTCACCGGCGCGCTGCTGGCGGGCGCCGGACCGGCCGCCGCCCATGCGGCACTGACCGGCAGCGACCCCGCGCAGGGGGTGGTGGTCGACAAGGCGCCCACCCAGGTGTCGCTCACCTTCTCCGAGAAGGTGGCGCTGAGCGACGACTCCCTGCGCGTCCTCGACCCCCGGGGCAAGCCGGTCCAGACGGGCAGCCCCGCCAACGTGAGCGGCACGACGTACGCGGTGCAGCTCAAGAGCGGCCTGGCCAAGGGCACCTACACCGTCACCTTCCAGGTCGTCTCGGCGGACAGCCACCCCGTCGCCGGTGCCTACACCTTCTCCATCGGGGCGCCCTCGCCGACCGTCGTCTCCGGCGGCGTACCGGCCGCGGGCGGCGGAGTCGTGGGCTGGCTCTACGCCTTCGGACGGTATGTGTCGTACGCCGGCTTCATCGTGCTCGCCGGCGGCGCGGCCTTCGTGCTCGCCTGCTGGCAGCGCGGCGCCGGGGTCCGGGCCCTGCAACGGCTGGTCGTCGGCGGCTGGGTCGCGCTGACCGCGGCCACCCTGTGGCTGCTGCTCCTGCGCGGCTCGTACACCGGCTCGGGCAAGCTCGCCGACGTCTTCGACCTCGACCTGCTCGGCCAGGTGCTCCAGACCAAGACCGGTGCCGCGCTGGTCTCCCGGCTGCTGCTGCTCGCCGCCGCCGCGCTGTTCGTCGCCGTCCTCTTCGGTACCTACACCCGGCGTGAGGAGGGCGCCGAGAAGCGCGACCTGACCTTCGGGCTCGCGGTCGGCGGAGTGGTCGTCGCGGCCGGGCTCGCGACCAGCTGGGCCATGGCCGAGCACGCCTCCACCGGGCTCCAGCCGGGCATCGCCATGCCGGTGGACGTCGTCCATCTGCTGTCCGTCGCCACCTGGCTGGGCGGCCTCACCGCCCTGCTGGTCGCGTTGTACCGGGCGCCCGCCGAGACCCAGGTGGAGACCGCCGCCGTACACCGCTTCTCCCGGCTGGCCTTCGGCTCCGTCCTCGCGCTCGTCAGCACCGGTGTCTACCAGTCCTGGCGGCAGCTCGGCTCCTGGTCGGCGTTCACCGAGACCCGTTACGGCCAGCTGCTGCTGGTAAAGATCGGACTGGTGGCCGTGCTGGTCGGCGTCGCGGCGGCGTCCCGGCGCTGGACGGCACGGCTCACGGACCAGGTCGTCGGCGCCGGGAAGGCGAAGAAGGCCCAGGCCCGGGCCCAGCAGGAACAGGTGGCGGCCTCGAAGTCGACCGGCACGGGCAGCGCCGGAACGGGCAAGAGCAGCGGCGGGACCGGCAAGGTCAGCGGCGGGACCGGCAAGGCCACGGGCACGGGCAGTGGCGGGACCGGCAAGGGCACGGGCAGTGGCGGGGCCGGCAAGGGCACGGGCAGTGGCGGGGCCGGCAAGGGCAGCGGCGGCACCGGCAAGGGCTCCGGCACCGGTGACTCCCAGCGTGCCGCCCAGCTCGCCCGGCAGCGCGCGGCCGTCGACGCCGCCCGGCAGAAGCGGCTGCGGAACGCCGACCCGAACCGTTTCGGGCTGCGCCGCTCGGTGCTCGCCGAGGCCGGTGTCGCCGTCGTCCTGCTCGCCGTCACCACCGCGCTCACCCAGACCGAGCCGGGCCGCACCGAGCAGGAGGCCAAGGCGGCCACCTCCGCGCCGGCCGGCTCCGGAACGGCGGCGTCCGGCGCGCTCACCCTGGACATGCCGTTCGACACCGGCGGCACCGACGGCAAGGGCGTCGTCAGCATCGACCTCGACCCCGCACGCGTGGGCGGCAACGAGATGCACGTGTACGTCCAGCGGCCCAACGGCCGGGCCTTCGACGTCCCCGAGGTGAAGGTCTCCTTCACCCTGGAGGCGAGGAAGATCGGCCCGCTGCCCGTGAACCCCGACCACATCACCACCGGTCACTGGTCGGCGAACGGAGTGCAGATCCCCATGGCCGGCGACTGGAAGATCGCCGTCACGGTGCGCACCTCCGACATCGACCAGGCGACCGTCTCCAAGAACGCGCAGATCGGCTGAACCACACCATGGCTGACCAGTCCATCCAGGAGGCCCGTACGCCCGACGCGCCGACGGCGCGGCCCGCGTCCGGCGCGAACGGCATCTCCCGGCGTGCCCTGCTCGGCACCGCCGGTGCCACCGGGCTCGTGCTCGGCGCGGCCGGCGGGGCCGTGGGGTACACCGCCGCGCCCGCCGGGGCCACACCGCTGACCGCGGTGGGCTCCGGCCGCGCGATGTTTCACGGGAAACATCAGCCCGGTATCACCGAGGGCCTCCAGGCGCGCGGCCATCTCGTCGCCTTCGACCTGGTGGCGGGCGCTGGTCGCAAGGAGGCGGCGGCCCTGCTGCGCCGCTGGTCGGTGACGGCCGAGCGGCTCATGGCAGGTGAGACCGCCCCGCACGACGACACCGGTGTGGCCCGGGACGCGGGGCCGTCCTCGCTGACGATCACCTTCGGCTTCGGGCACAGCTTCTTCGGCCGGACCGGCCTGGAGAAGCAGCGGCCCGCCGCCCTCGAACCGCTGCCGGACTTCTCCTCCGACCGGCTCGACAAGGCCCGCAGCGACGGCGACCTGTGGGTGCAGATCGGGGCGGACGACGCCCTGGTCGCCTTCCACGCGCTGCGCGCGATCCAGAAGGACGCCGGCTCGGCCGCGCGGGTGCGCTGGCAGATGAACGGCTTCAACCGCACTCCGGGCGCCACCGCCCGCCCCATGACGGCCCGCAACCTCATGGGCCAGCTCGACGGCACCCGCAATCCCACACCGGCCGACGCCGACTTCGACCAGCGGATCTTCGTGCCCGCGGCGGGCGAACCCGCGTGGATGGCGAACGGCTCCTACGCCGTCGTCCGCCGCATCCGCATGCTCCTGGACGACTGGGAGAAACTGGCGCTCTCCGCCCAGGAGCAGGTCATAGGGCGCCGCAAGGCCGACGGGGCGCCGCTGTCCGGCGGTGACGAGACGACCCCGATGGACCTGGACAAGGCGGACGCCAAGGGTGACTACGTCGTCCCGCTCAACGCGCACGCCCGCATCACCCGACCCGACCGCAACGGCGGCGCGGCCATGCTGCGGCGTCCCTTCTCCTATCACGACGGCATCGACGTGGACGGCACCCCCGACGCCGGTCTCCTCTTCATCTGCTGGCAGGCGGACCCACTGCGCGGCTTCGTACCGGTCCAGCGCAAGCTCGACCGGGGGGACGCGCTCTCGGCGTACATCCGGCACGAGGCGAGCGGCCTGTTCGCGGTGCCGGGCGGGGCGGCGGAGGGGGAGTACGTGGGGCAACGGCTGCTGGAGGGGTGAACGGCCGATACGCCGGACACCGGCCGCCGCACGGGTGAAGGGCCATGACGCCGGACACCGGCTCCCGCACGGGTGAAGGGCGGATACGCCGGACACCGGACAACGGCTGCCTCACGACTGAAGGGCCATTACGCCGGACTACGGCCGCTGGTGGGGTGAACCCGGGTTCAAACCACACGGTCGAGTGGCATTCATGAGACACCTGCTACGGCTCCCCCTGCGGCCATTAGGGTGAGGGACATGCCAGCTAGCTATGCCTATCTCGGCCCGGAGGGCACCTTCACGGAGGTCGCCCTGCGCACGCTCCCGGAGGCGGCCACCCGGGAGCTGAACCCGTATGTGTCGGTGCAGTCCGCGCTGGACGCGGTCCGGGCCGGCGAGGCCGAGGCCGCGTTCGTACCGATCGAGAACTCCGTCGAGGGCGGCATCACCACGACCCTGGACGAGCTGGTCGCGGGCGAACCGCTGATGATCTACCGCGAGGTGCTGCTGTCGATCACCTTCGCGCTGCTGGTCCGCCCCGGCACGAAGCTCGCGGACATCAAGACGGTCTCGGCCCACCCCGCGGCCCAGCCGCAGGTGCGCAACTGGCTGCGCACGCACCTCCCGGACGCCCTCTGGGAGTCGGCCGCCTCCAACGCGGACGCCGCCCGCCTGGTCCAGGAGGGCCGCTACGACGCCGCCTTCGCGGGCGAGTTCGCCGCCGCCCGGTACGGCCTCGAAGCGCTGGAGACCGGGATCCACGACGCGGAGAACGCGCAGACCCGGTTCGTGCTCGTCGGCCGCCCGGCCCGGCCGGCCGCGCCCACCGGGGCCGACAAGACCTCGGTGGTGCTGTGGCAGCGGGACGACCATCCCGGCGCCCTGCGCGATCTGCTCGGCGAGTTCGCCTCCCGCGGCATCAACCTCATGCTGCTCCAGTCCCGGCCGACCGGCGCCGGTATCGGCAATTACTGCTTCTGCATCGATGCCGAGGGCCATATCGCCGATCGGCGAATGGCGGAGACGCTGATGGGGCTGCGGCGGATCTGTCTGCAGGTGCGCTTCCTCGGTTCTTATCCGCGCGCGGACATCACCCCGGGCGAAGCCCGGCCGACCCTGCCGGGGACATCGGACGAGGTGTTCATGGCGGCGGCCGACTGGGTGGCACGCTGCCAGGACGGCCGGTTCTAGCCGGTCGCACCTGCATACGAACGTTATCCACAGAAGTTATCCACAGGTGCCCTTCTCGACCTGGGGACAAGTCGACAGGATCGGGTCATCGGGTCGACAAATCGCCCTACAGGGCCCGACCGAGGTCACCATCCCCCGGGTCACCCTTCGTCCACTCGTTTCCTTTGGTTCATCTTTTGGGGCGACCGTTTTCCACCCGAAAGTGGGTGTCGACGGGGTTTGACCGGGGAATTCATCAGCCTGTTCAAGGTTTCCGGAGTGATCAATTCCGAAATCCACAGGTCTTCCACACAGCCTGTGGATAACTCTTCGGGGGGCGCGGTCCTCTGTGGACAACCAGTTCGCCAAATCCCGTTCTTCCCAAGGGAATCCGGTCAACCGGGCGCCGGAACCTGCTTCGTCCCAGGGAGTGAGACACTTTTCCCTTGACGCGTGGAGCACACTCGGCATTTACCGCATAACGGAACGTAGGCCACGAATCCGAACTCCCCGCACTAGTGATTCGTGAGCCGCGACCCGGCACCGGTAGCCTTGGCCACGTGATTGACCTTCGCCTGCTCCGTGAGGACCCCGACCGTGTGCGCGCGTCCCAGCGCGCCCGTGGAGAGGACGTCGCGCTCGTCGACTCCCTCCTGTCCGCCGACGAGCGGCGCAGGTCCTCCGGCGTCCGATTCGACGAGCTGCGCGCCGAACAGAAGCAGCTCGGCAAGCTGATCCCCAAGGCCACCGCCGACGAGAAGGCCGAGCTGCTCAAGCGTGCCGAGCAGCTCAAGGCCGACGTGAAGGCCGCCGACGCCGAGCGCGACGCGGCCGACACCGAGACCCAGGAGCTGCTGCTCCAGCTCGGCAACCTCGTCCACCCCGACGTACCCGTCGGCGGCGAGGAGGACTTCGTCACGCTGGAGACGCACGGCACGATCCGCGACTTCGCCGCCGCCGGCTTCGAACCCAGGGACCACCTGGAACTCGGCCAGCTGCTCGGCGCGATCGACGTCGAGCGTGGCGCCAAGGTCTCCGGCTCCCGCTTCTACTTCCTCACCGGTGTCGGCGCCCTGCTGGAGCTGGCCCTGGTGAACGCGGCGATCGCCCAGGCCACCGCGGCCGGCTTCACGCCGATGCTCACCCCGGCGCTGGTCCGCCCGGGGTCCATGGCCGGCACCGGCTTCCTCGGCCAGGCCGCCCAGGACGTCTACCACCTCGACAAGGACGACCTGTACCTGGTCGGCACCTCCGAGGTCCCGCTGGCGGCCTACCACATGGACGAGATCATCGACGCGGACAAGCTGCCGCTGCGCTACGCGGGCTTCTCCCCGTGCTTCCGCCGCGAGGCCGGCTCCCACGGCAAGGACACGCGGGGCATCTTCCGCGTGCACCAGTTCGACAAGGTCGAGATGTTCTCGTACGTCGCTCCCGAGGACTCCCAGGCCGAGCACCAGCGCCTGCTGGAGTGGGAGAAGCAGTGGCTGACCTCGCTGGAGCTGCCGTTCCGCGTGATCGACGTCGCCTCCGGTGACCTCGGCGCCTCGGCCGCCCGCAAGTACGACTGCGAGGCGTGGATCCCGACGCAGGGCAAGTACCGCGAGCTGACCTCGACCTCGGACTGCACCGAGTTCCAGTCCCGCCGGCTGTCCATCCGGCTCCGCGACGGCAAGCAGGTCAAGCCGCTGGCCACCCTCAACGGCACGCTGTGCGCCGTACCGCGCACGATCGTGGCGATCCTGGAGAACCACCAGCAGGCCGACGGCTCCGTGCGGGTCCCCGAGGTGCTGCGCCCGTACCTGGGCGGTCGTGAGGTCCTGGAGCCGATCGCCAAGTGACCGGTTTCCCCTACCGGCTGATCGCCACCGACCTCGACGGAACGCTGCTGCGCTCCGACGAGTCGGTCTCGCGGCGCACTCGTGACGCGCTCGCCGTGGCCACCGCGGCGGGCGCGGCCCACATCGTCGTCACCGGCCGTGCGGTCCCGTGGACCCGGCACATCCTGGACGACCTCGGCTACGACGGCCTCGCCGTCTGCGGCCAGGGCGCCCAGGTCTACGACGCCGGCAGCCACCGCCTGCTGACCTCGGTCACACTCGACCGGCAGTTGGCGGGCGTCGCCCTGGCCAAGATCGAGGCCGCGGTGGGCCCGCTGTACCTGGCGGCCAGCCGGGACGGCCTCGACGGCGAGGTGCTGGTGGGGCCGGGCTACGCGGTCACCGGCAGGCTGCCCGCGACGCCGTTCACGGACGCCTCCGACCTGTGGAGCGCGCCCCTCAACAAGATCTACGTCCAGCATCCGACGATGGGCGACGACGAGCTGGCGGAGGCGGCCCGGCAGGCCGCCGGCGGTTTCGTGACGGTGGCCATGGCGGGCGAGGGCATCGTGGAGCTGCTCCCGCTCGGCCTGTCCAAGGCAACGGGTCTGTCCCTGGCGGCCCGCCGCCTGGGCCTGAAGGCCGCCGACACGATCGCCTTCGGCGACATGCCCAACGACATCCCGATGTTCGGCTGGGCCGCTCGCGGCGTGGCCATGGCCAACGCTCACGAGGAACTCCGCGCGGTGGCCGACGAGGTGACGTCCTCCAACGAGGAGGACGGCATCGCGCTGGTACTTGAGCGGCTGCTGGAGAGCCCCGGGATCACACCGTAGAGACTTCGGTCCGCCACCGGGCACCAGGCCCGCCATGACGACCGCGCGGTTCCCCGGGGGCCCACCGCAAAGTCGCGGTCCGGCGCCGGGCGCCAAGCCCGCCAGACGACCGCGCGGTTTCCCGGCAGCCCACCGTAGAGACTTTGCGTGCGGCGCCGGGTGACAGGACCGTCATGCCCGTCGTGACCGATCGCGCGGGTCCCCGCGCCCCCAGGGGTTGCGGTCGTCGTCCGCTCGTCGCTCGCCCCAGCTGCGGGCATCGGGCCGCTGGGGCGGCACGGGTGGGCGCAGCGGTACCTCGCAGCGCCGAGTCGCTCAGACCTCGCCGAGCCACGGCACCGGCCGTCGACTCCATGTGCTCTCAGTCGGCCGGTCGGCCAAGCACCGGTGGCAACGTCTCGCGGAGGATGCACGGATCGAACGTGCGCGGGCTTTCCAGGCCCGACCATGGCTTAGCAAGCCAGTGCCTTACCACTCGGCCAATCCTCCGGGTGGGCGGCCCACGCGAGAGCGACATCGCGTGCTCGAAGCGGCCGCCCCGGGCAGCTCCCGTGGCTACACGGAGGTGTGGCGAATCACTCCGGAGCCGGCCTCGGGCTGCCCTGTCGGGAGCTGGGCGTACTGCCGTGCATCGACATCGCCCACCTCCACTCCCGGTACACGGCGCCGGGACGATCCCGGCGGACGGGGCACAACCACTCTGCCCCGCCGCGGAGTTGGCCGCCACCGAATAAGGGGTGCCGCCACCGGCCACCAGGGTGCCGCTACCGGCGGCGCCACCGGCGCCTGCGCGCCTTGCTGAAGAACCAGCCCGCCGGCGGCTCGTCGGAGCGCCAGGGCTCCGGCTGAGGCTCCTCGGCCCGCCAGCGGGCGGCGAGCATCCGGGCCCGGGCGGACGGCTCGGAGGTCCCGGCGGAGCGTATGAACTCCTCGCCCAGGACGACCCCGTCCCACTCGTCGGAGGGCAGCGCCTCGTCAGCCATGTCCATGCCTCCCAGCAGTGCGTCCCTGGACCCAGGGTGCCGTGACGGGGGTGAAGCCCCCGTCAAGGCGGCGTCGGCTACTCCTCGCCCGCCAACGTCAGCGACCGCAGCTTCTGACCGGCGTACCAGGTGGACAGGACGGTGACCACCACCAGCAGGACGGTGGCCGTCGGCAGGCCCACGTCCGAGGTCACCAGATCCCCGCCGGCGACCTTGTGAGCGACGGCCAGCGACCACTGCTGGACGCTCAGCGTGCGCGCGCCCGGCACCAGGGAGCCGAACAGCGCCTCCCAGACCAGGGCGTAGACGAGCCCGAAGACCACCGCGTGCCGGGAGACGGTGCCCAGCAGCAGGAAGAGCGCCGAGTAGGCGATGGAGGAGATCAGCGCGGCGACCGTGTAGGCGACCGCGATCTGCTGGCCGTTGCCGTTCAGGATCAGGCCCGCGATCAGGGTCGGCACCGCCGAGAAGACCATGGTCACGGCGACGGCGACGATCAGCTTGGTGAAGATGATCGCGGGCCGCTTGAGCGGCTTGGACAGCAGGTAGACGACGGAGCCGTCGTCGATCTCCGGGCCGATCGCGCCGGTGCCGGCGATGACACCGATGATCGGCACCATGGTGGCGAGCGCGAAGCCGCCGAGGACGTCTGCCGCCGTCTGGTCGTCGGCTCCGGTCAGGCCGCGCACGGCCACGGAGATCACGATCAGCAGCAGCGGCAGCGCGCCGAGGATGAGGGCCCGGCGGCGGCCGAGCAGGGCTCGATAAGTGAGCCGGGCGACGGTGGGGTCGTACATCTTCGGCCTCCTACGCCGCGACCAGATAAGAGAAGACGGACTCCAGGGACTCGTCGGACGGCGAGACCGTGAGCAGTCGGATGCCGTGGTCCCGGGCGACCTTCGGCAGCAGGGCGGTGAAGCGGCCGAAGTCCACGGCCTGGATGCGCAGCGCGCCCTCGGCGTGGTCGACCTCGATGCCGGCCGTCGACGAATCGGCGATCAGCGCCGCCGCGAGGGTGCGGTCGTCGCTGGAGCGCACCAGGTAGCGGTGCGGACGGTCGGTCATCAGGCGGCGGATCTTGCGGAAGTCACCGCTGGCCGCGTGCCGTCCGGCGACGACGACCTCGATGTGCCGGGCGAGTTGCTCGACCTCTTCGAGGATGTGCGAGGAGAACAGCACCGTGCGGCCCTCGTCGCCCATCTTCCGCAGCAGGTCCATCAGTTGCATGCGCTGGCGCGGGTCCATGCCGTTGAACGGCTCGTCGAGCAGGAGCAGTGACGGGTCGTGTACGAGGGCGCTCGCCATCTTCACGCGCTGCCGCATGCCCTTGGAGTATGTGGCGATCTTCCGGTCCTGCGCGTACTCCATCTCCACCGTGGCGAGGGCACGCTGGGCGGCCTTGTCCCCGAGACCGTGCAACTCGGCGTTGGCGACGACGAACTCGCGGCCGGTGAGGAAGTCGTACATCGCCTCCCGCTCGGGGACGATGCCGATGTGCCGGTAGATCTTCTCGTTGCGCCACACCGGCTGTCCGTCGAGGGTGACGGTGCCGGTGGAGGGGGCGAGGAAGCCGCCCATCATGTTGATCAGGGTGGACTTCCCGGCGCCGTTGGGGCCGAGCAGACCGGTGACGCCGGGGCCGATCGTCATGGTGATGTCGTTGACGGCGACCACGTTGCCGAACCAGCGCGATACGTGGTCGATGCTGAGCGTGGTCACAGTCCCACCTTCTGGTAGCGGCGGATCAGGAGGCCGTAGCAGGCGGCGATCACGCCCAGGACGAACACGACGTAGACCGCGCCCTCACCGTTGGACGGGCCGACCCCGCCGGGGAAGGAGGAGCTGCCGCCGAGGAAGGCGGACTGCACGCCGTCGATCAGTGTGATCGGCGAGAACAGGCCGATCCACGGGACGGCGTTGCTGCTGCCCTGGACGTCGGCGATGGCCTGAAGGGTGGAGACCGCGCCGTAGGAGATGGTCATCACGGCGATCACGGCGGCGATGCCGAAGCCGCGGCGCGGGGTGACCGCTGCGATGACGAGGCCGATCCCGGCGAAGAGCAGTGAGAGCAAGGCCACGGAGACCAGTCCCTGTGCGAATTCCTCGCTCTGATGGGCGAAGCCCATCTTCGACAGCAGCGCGCCCAGGTACATCACGAGCAGCGGCGCCGCGGTGAGGACGAACAGCGCCGAGGCGAGCGCCGCGAACTTGGCGCGGACGTAGTCGGCGGTCTCGATGGGCCGCGAGAAGTACAGCGGCACCGTCTTGAAGCGCAGGTCGCGGGAGACGGCCTGGGGCGCCTGCGAGGCGACGTACAGGCTGATCACGGCCTGCATGATGATCGCGTACCGGGTGTAGGACACCGGCAGCTCGTGCGCCTTGGTGGCGACGGCTACGGCCACCATGATGGCGGCCGGCACGCAGATCACCGCGAACAGCAGCATCGGCAGCACCTTGGACTTCACCGAGCGGCCGAGGCCGTAGGCGCCGCGCAGGGACTGCGAGTACAGCGAGCGGCGGGCGTAGGCGCGGCCGAGGCGGGGGCCGTCGTAGCCGCGGTAGCCGATGTCGTGGATGCGGGACCGGTCGCCGGTGGGCGCTGCCAGGGGATGTTCAACCGCCATGGCCGACGGCCTCCTTCCGCTCTTCGTCGCTGCTGGTGAACACCTCGGAGATGTGGTGCCGGCGCTGTTCCATGCGCACCAGGCCGAGGCCGAGGTCGGCGACCACGTCCCGGACGAGGTCGTACGTCTCGTCGCCCGTGGCGGTCAGCAGCAGGATGTGTCCGGCGCCGGGCAGTCCGCCGGCCTCCGCGTGCGTGGTCGCCCCGCGCGCGTGGAGCGCCTCACGGACCGCGTGGGTGCCGTCGGGGTGTGCGTCGCTGTCGGTGACCTCGATCGCGAGGGTGGTCGTGGTCTGGGTGAAGTCGGTGGTGGAGCTGGAGCGCAGGAGCGTGCCGCCGTCGATGACGACGACGTGGTCACAGGTGCGCTCCAGCTCGCCCAGCAGATGGGAGGTGACCAGGACCGAGATGCCGAAGTCGCTGTGGATGCGGCGGATCAGACCGAGCATCTCGTCGCGTCCGACCGGGTCGAGGCCGTTGGTCGGCTCGTCCAGGAAGACCAGTTGCGGGTCGTGCACCAGGGCCTGGGCGAGCTTCACGCGCTGCTTCATGCCGGTCGAGTAGCCGCCGATGGGGCGGTAGCGCTCCTCGTACAGACCCACATGGCGCAGGGTGTCGGCGGTCCGCTCGCGGGCGGCGGTGGGCGGCAGGCCGGACATACGGGCCATGTGGACGACGAACTCGGTGGCCGAGACGTCGGGCGGCAGGCAGTCGTGCTCCGGCATGTACCCGACCCGCTCGCGGATGGCGGCGCCCTTGGTGGCGACGTCGAGGCCGAGCACCTCGGCCCGGCCCTCCGTCGCGGGGGACAGGCCCAGCAAGATCTTGATCAGGGTGGACTTGCCGGCGCCGTTGGCTCCGACGAGTCCGGTCACACCGGGCCCGATGTCCACGGACAGCCGGTCGAGCGCGGTCACCCGGGGGAACCGCTTGCTCAGGCTTTCGGTCGCGATCACAGTCACGCCTTCGAAGGTAGTGATCCGGACCACGCCCGTCGTCAGACCTCAGAGCCGTTTCCTCGTCAGACCCAGGTATTACGGGACCCTAGGGGGCGCCCGTCCCAGGGTGGGCCGGGGGTGTCGCCCGGCCGTCGTCCACAGCCCGTGATCCCGACTATTGACGCCGCCTCTAACAACTGTCACATTCACCAGTGTCACGTTACGGACGCGTACCGCGGTCGACGGGGCGAGTCGACGGAACAAGTGGCCGGACGACGGACGAGTCGTCGAGGCGACGGGACGGGGCGGCATGACGACGGCAGTGAGCAGCGAACTCTCCGTAGAGCTGCGGGGATTCAGGCGGGTGCAGCGCCTCGCCTACGAGTGCGCGGAGGCGGTCGCGGCCCGCCTCGAGCCCGGTGTGACCGAGCGCGAGGCGGCGCGGATGCAGCGGGAGTGGCTGCGCGAGCGCGGGGTGCGGGACTGGTTCCATCTCCCCTTCGCCTGGTTCGGCGACCGCACGGCGTTCGTGAACTTCCGCGTGCCACTCCAGTTCTTCCCGACCGACCGCGCCCTGGAGCCGGGGATGCCGTTCATCCTGGACATGGCGCCGGTGTACGAGGGATACACGGCGGACATCGGTTACTCGGGCTCGCTGGGTGTGAACCCGGTGCAGGACCGGCTGATGGCCGACCTGGAGGCACACCGGGAACTGATCCTGCGCGAGGTGCGCGAGCGGCGCCCGCTGCGGGAGATCTACCAGGACGTGGACCGGCTGATGGTCCGCCAGGGGTACGCCAACCGGCACCGGGCATACCCGTTCGGGGTGATCGCCCACAAGGTGGACCGGGTGCGGGAGCGCCGCTGGTCGCCCCACCTGTTCGGATTCGGCACGCAGTCCCTGAAGGGCCTGGCCGCCGACGCGCTGCGCGGCCACCGCGAGGGCTGGTCGCCGCTGTGGTCGCCGTACCGCTTCTCGGACCACCCGCCGCAGCCGGGCCTGTGGGCGGTCGAACCGCACCTCGGCTTCCGGGGTACGGGCGCGAAGTTCGAGGAGATCCTGGTGGTCACCGACTCCCGGGACCCCGGGGAGAGCGCGTTCTGGCTGGACGACGATCTGCCGCACGTGCGGCGCTGGGCGGAGGAGAAGTGACACTGAAAGGCGCGCGTGAGCGCTGGGTGCGGACCGGCGGGGTCGAGTTGTGCGTGGCCGAGCTGGGCGATCCGGAACAGCCGACGGTCGTCCTGGTGCACGGCTACCCGGACAGCAAGGAGGTCTGGTCGCAGGTCGCGACCCGGCTCGCCGACCGTTTCCACGTGGTCCTCTACGACGTCCGGGGCCACGGCCGTTCCACGGCCCCGCAGCCGCTGCGCGGGGGATTCACGCTCGCCAAGCTCACGGACGACTTCCTGGCCGTCGTGGACGCGGTCAGCCCGGACCGTCCGGTGCATATCGTCGGCCACGACTGGGGCTCGGTGCAGTCCTGGGAGTTCGTCACGGTGGGCCGCACGGAGGGCCGTATCGCCTCGTTCACCTCGATCTCCGGGCCGTCCCTGGACCACTTCGGGCACTGGATCAACGCACGCGTGAAGCGCCCGACGCCCCGCCGGGTGGGCCAGCTCCTCGGCCAGGGCGCCAAGTCCTGGTACGTCTACCTGCTGCACACACCGGCCCTGCCGGAACTCGCCTGGCGCGGACCGCTCGGCAAGCGCTGGCCGAAGATCCTGGAACGGGTCGAGCGGGTTCCCGGCGGGGACTACCCGACCGGCTCCCTCCCCTCCGACGCGGCACACGGTGCCTGGCTGTACCGGGACAACGTCCGCGCGCGCCTGCGCAGGCCGCGCCCCGACGCGTACGCGCACGCGCCCGTGCAGCTCATCACGCCCCAGGGGGACGTCTTCCTCTCGGAGCGGCTGTACGACGACCTGGACCAGTGGGTGCCCCAGCTGACCCGCCGCACGCTTCCGGCGAAGCACTGGATCCCCCGCACCCGGCCCGACCAGGTCGCCTCCTGGATCGGGGAGTTCATCACGTCCGTGGCCGGCGGCCGGCCCGCCCCGACGCCCACCGGCCGCCATGCCGACCGGTTCGCCGGGCAGCTGGTGCTGGTCACCGGCGCGGGCAGCGGCATCGGACGGGCGACGGCGTTCGCCTTCGCGGAGGCCGGAGCGCGCGTGATCGCCGTCGACCGCGACGCCGAGGCCGCGGCCCGCACCGCCGAGCTGTCCCGGCTGGTCGGCGCGCCCGGGGCCTGGGCCGAGCCGGCCGACGTCTCCGACGAACAGGCCATGGAGAAGCTCGCGGAGAAGGTCCACCGCGAGCACGGCGTGCTGGACGTGCTGGTCAACAACGCGGGTATCGGCCTGTCGGGCTCCTTCTTCACCACGACGACCGACGACTGGCGCAAGGTCCTGGACGTCAACCTGTGGGGTGTGATCCACGGCTGCCGGCTCTTCGGGGCGCGCATGGCCGAGCGCGGCCAGGGCGGCCACATCGTCAACACGGCCTCGGCGGCGGCGTACCAGCCGTCCCGCGCCCTGCCGGCCTACAGCACCTCCAAGGCGGCCGTGCTGATGCTGTCCGAGTGCCTGCGCGCCGAACTGGCCTCCCAGGGCATCGGCGTCACGGCGGTCTGCCCGGGCTTCGTCAACACCAGCATCACCTCCACGGCCCGCTTCACCGGCGTCGACGAGGCGGAAGAGCGCCGTCGCCGGCAACGGACCGCCCGCCTGTACGGGCTGCGCAATTTTCCGCCGGAGAAGGTGGCCGACGCGATCCTGGACGCGGTGGTCCAGAACAGGGCGGTGGCCCCGGTGACCGCGGAGGCCCGGGGCGCCCATCTGCTGTCCCGCTTCGCGCCGGGGGTGTTGCGGCGGATCGCCCGGGTCGAGCCCAGGTTGTGAGGCGGCGGGTGGGGGCGCACCGGCACGGGCGGGCACGGCGCCCCCTGCCCGCCGGCGACCACGGCACCAGACAAGGGAACACCACCATGCCCGACCCCGACCTCCCGGCGCGGCACACCTACCGCATCGAGGATCTCGCCCACCACACCGGCACCACGGTCAGGACCATCCGCGCCTACCAGGACCGCGGCCTGCTCCCCCGCCCCGAACGCCAGGGCCGGGCCAATCTCTATTTTGACGTCCACGTCACCCGGCTGCACCAGATCGCCCACCTCCTCGACCGTGGCTACACCCTGGCCTCGATCAAGGAGGTCCTGGACGCCTGGGACACCGGCCGCGGCCTGGCCGGCATCCTCGGTCTGGTCACCGAGGTGGAGGGCCCGTGGACGGACGAACAGCCCGAGTGTGTCACCCGCGCCGAGCTGGAGGCCCGCTTCGGCGGCACGCCCGACGACGACGCCGTGGCCGAGGCGGTCGACCTCGGCGTGCTGCAACCGGTCACCGGCGACCCGGACACGTTCCTGGTGCCGAGCCCCCAAGAGCTGGCCGTGGCAGCGGAGTTGCACGCAGCGGGTGTCCCGCTGTCGGCGATCTCCGTCCATCTCAGGGAGTTGAGGGGCCAGGTCGAGCACATCGCGGCCCGTTTCCTGGAGTTCACCACTGAATACGTCTTCGCGCGCTACCTGGCCGACCCGGACAGTCGCACGGACGCCCACGCTGCCGAGGCGGCCGAGCTGGTTCGCCGCCTGCGTCCCCTCGCCCAGCAGACGGTGGACGCCGAACTGGCGCGTGCCATGCACGCGTTGGCCACCCGGCACCTGCGCACCCAACTCGTCGCACAGCGACCACACCGACCGCCCGCCGGCACTCGGAACGTGTCGCTGCCCGCGGACACGATCGACGCTGTGGAAAGGCTGGTTGGGCGGGAGCGTGTTTCGGACTTCTTCACGCTGGCGGCCGAACGGGAGGTACGGGCAAGAGCCCTGGACGCTCTTGCTGAACCACCCCGTAAGCGCACAGGTGTTCATGAAACGCCTTAGAAGACAGGCCCATTGTCCACAACTTCGCCAAGTGCCCTGTGGATAACCACACTTGGTTGTGGACCAAACCTCCGGTCGAAAACAAGCTGCGTGATCCGCGTCTCTCCCGCACGCTGGTCCCATGGATGAACGACGTACCGTGAAGGTGTCCAAATATCTTTCCAGACACCTGCGCCACCAGCCCGAGCGCATCGGGCTCACACCGGACTCCGGCGGCTGGGTGGAGATCGACACGCTGATCACCGCGGCCACTGCCCATGGCTTCCGGTTCACGCGCGAGGAGCTGGACCACGTCGTCGCCACGAACGACAAACAGCGCTTCGTGATCGACGGCAACAGGATCCGGGCCAGCCAGGGGCACAGCATCGAGGTCGACCTCGGCCTGCCCCCGGCGACCCCACCGCCGTACCTCTACCACGGGACGGTCGCCCCTCACCTGGCCGCGATCCACGCGGAGGGCCTGCGCCCCATGGCCCGGCACGCCGTCCACCTCTCCGCGGACCGGGAGACCGCCACCCGCGTCGGCGCCCGCCGGGGCCGCCCGGTGGTGCTGGGCGTCGACTCCGGCGCCATGCACCGCGACGGACACGTGTTCCACGTCAGCGCCAACGGCGTCTGGCTGACAGCCGCGGTCCCCCCGCACTACCTGCGCTTTCCCGGCCCCCGCTGAAAGGGCACGCCGACGACCCGCCGCTCAGAAGGCGCACCGACGACTCACCTCTGAAAGGGCGCACCGGCGACCCGTCGCGCAGAGGGCACACCGATGACCCGCCGCTCAGAAGGCGCACCGGCGACTCACCGCTGAGAAGACACACCGATGTCCCGCCGGTGAGAAGCGCACGTCGATACGTGCCCCTCCGTCCCGCGCCCCCTCCCGCACTCACTCCGCGGCTCCGGTCGGCCGCGTTCGGTGACCGTTTCGTCCGTTGTCAGCCGGGCGCTTACGCTCGGACGCATGAGTCTGCGTCTGAGCACCGTGATCCTTCCGTACCGCCGCTGGCATGAAGGCGCCCGTTCGGCCTGGGTGCGCGCCGAGCAGCTCGGCTTCCACACGGCGTACACCTACGACCACCTCTCCTGGCGCAGCTTCCGTGACGGCCCCTGGTTCGGCGCGATACCGACGCTGACGGCAGCTGCGGCGGCCACCGACCGGCTGCGCCTCGGCACGCTGGTCACCTCGCCGAACTTCCGCCACCCGGTGACCCTGGCCAAGGAACTGATCTCCCTGGACGACATCTCCGGCGGCCGGATCACCCTCGGCATCGGCGCCGGCGGCACCGGTTTCGACGCGACCGCCCTCGGCCAGGAGCCCTGGACCCCCCGTGAGCGCGCCGACCGCCTCGCCGAGTTCGTGCCCCTGCTCGACCGGCTGCTCAGCGAGGACACGGTGACGCACGAGGGGCGGTACTACTCGGCGCACGAGGCCCGCAACATACCGGGCTGTGTACAGCGTCCCCGGCTTCCGTTCGCGGTGGCGGCGACCGGCCCGCGCGGCCTGAAGCTCGCCGCGCGGTACGGCCAGGCATGGGTGACCACCGGCGACCCGAAGCTGTACGAGACCGGCACGCCGGAGCAGTCCGTCGAAGCCCTGCGGGGGCAGATCGGCAAGCTGTCCGAGGCGTGCGAAGCCGCCGGGCGGGACACGGCCGAGCTGGACAAGGTCCTGCTCACCGGCTTCACCCCGGACCGCGGCCGACCGCTGACGTCCCTGGACGCCTTCGTGGAGTTCGCCGGCCGCCACCGCGAGCTGGGCTTCACGGAGATCGTCATCCACTGGCCCATCCCGGACTCCGACTTCGCCGCGGACGAGAAGGTGTTCGAGCGGATCGCCATGGAGGCCGTCGCCCAGCTGGGCTGAACCCCTGAGCCAGAGCGGCACCGCGGCGTGTCTGTCGCCGGGTGCCGCATCTCACGTGTCGCGGGCGCCGCGTTCCGGGTACCGGCGGCGCCGCGTTCCGTGTCCCGGTCAGCGCGTCACCTGCGTCGCACGTGCTGTGCACCACCCGCGGGATCACCTCTGTGGCCGGCGCCGTGGCCCACCCCTGAGGTCACCTGTGTCCCATCTGTCCGTCAGCTGCACCTCATCTGTGCGGACCGCCGCACGGTCGTGCGGACGCCTGCGCGAGAATGACCGGGTGACCTCTGCGACCAGACAGCCCGGGACCCCTGCCGCCGCCCTGCCCGCGCGGCTGATCGCCACCGACCTGGACGGCACTCTGCTGCGCGACGACAAGTCCGTCTCCGCGCGGACCGTCGCCGCGTTGGCCGCCGCCGAGGAGGCCGGGATCGAGGTCTTCTTCGTCACCGGCCGGCCGGCCCGCTGGATGGACGTGGTCAGCGACCACGTCCACGGCCACGGCCTGGCGATCTGCGGTAACGGCGCCGCGGTGGTCGACCTGCACGGCGGCCCCGGCGCCCACCGGTTCGTGAAGGTCCGCGAGCTGGCCCGGGGGAACGCCCTCGACTCCGTACACCTGCTGCGCGAGGCGGCACCCGGCACGGTGTTCGCGGTGGAGCAGACGTACGGCTTCCACCAGGAGCCGGACTATCCCAAGCTGCACATGGAGATACCCGACAACCGCCTGCCCGCCGAGGAACTGCTCGCGCCCGACGGTCCGGACGCCGACCAGCCCGTGCTCAAGATCCTCGCCTACCACCCCTCCCTCGACCCCGACGCCTTCCTCACCCTGGCCCGCCTCGCGATCGGCGGCCACGCCAACGTCACGCGCTCCAGCCCCAGCGCCCTGCTGGAGCTCAGTGGCCCGGACGTCTCCAAGGCCAGCACCCTCGCCCTGTGCTGCGCCGAGCGCGGCATCTCCCATGAGGAGGTCGTGGCCTTCGGTGACATGCCCAACGACGTCGAGATGCTGACCTGGGCCGGCCAGTCGTACGCGATGGGCAACGCCCATCCGGACGTCATCGCCGCCGCGTCCGGCCGTACGGTCGCCAACAACGACGACGGTGTGGCGGTGGTGATCGAACAACTCCTCGCGAACCAGGTGCCGTAGGCGCACCGCTCTCACCGGAGCACGAAGCACCGAGGGGCTGTTGCCCGAAGGCTCACACAAGGGGGTGCCCGGAGGCTTGCACGAGGGGTGGCCCAAAGGCTCGCGCGAGGTTCACCGCACCCCGGCCAGCGACTCCGTCTCGGCCTCCCGCCGCGCCATCTCCCGCAGTGGCCCGTCCTCCGCCATCAACCGCTCGTACGGGCCCCTCTGCACCACTCGGCCCGCGTCGAGCACGATCACCTCGTCCACCGCGTCGAGCCCGGCGAGCCGGTGGGTGATCAGCAGCGTCGTCCGGCCCCGCGTGGCGGCCAGCAGATCGGCGGTCAGCGCGTCCGCCGTCGGCAGGTCCAGGTGCTCGGCGGGCTCGTCCAGGACCAGCACGGGGAAGCCGGCCAGCAACGCGCGGGCCAGCGCCAGCCGTTGCCGCTGCCCACCGGACAGCCGTGCTCCGTGCTCGCCGACGAGCGTGTCCAGGCCGTCGGGCAGCGAGTCCACCCAGTCCAGCAGCCGGGCCTGGGCCAACGCGTCGCGCAGAGCGCCCTCGGTGGCGTCCTTCCTGGCCAACAGCAGGTTCTCGCGCACCGAGCTGTCGAAGAGATGCGCGTCCTGGGCGCACAGCCCCATGAGCCGCCGCACGTCGTCCCCCGCCAGGGCGCAGGCGTCCACACCGGCGAGCGTGTAGGTGCCCGCCTCCGGATCCAGGAACCGCAGCAGCACCTGCGCGAGGGTCGTCTTGCCGGAACCGGACGTCCCCACCACGGCGATGCGGCGTCCCTGCTCCAGCGTCAGGTCCAGCCCGTCGAGCGCATCCTGCCGCTGCCCCGCGTAGCGCGCGACCACGCCCTTGACGACCACCGGGAACGGCGAGGCCGGTGCCCGCCGGGGGGACTCGGGCTCGCGCACGGGCTCGGGAGCGTCCAGGATCTCGTACACGCGCTCCGCGCTGCGCCGCACCCGCTGCCGGTGCCGCACGGCCAGCGGCAACCCCAGTACGGCCTCGAAGGCGGCCAGCGGAGTCAGCACGACGACGGCCATCGCCACGCCGTCCAGCCGGCCGGCCGCCACCGCCTGGGCCCCGATCAGCGCGGTGACCGTGACGGTCAGCCCGGAGATCAGCGCGGTCAGCCCGTCCCCGAGCCCGGTGACGGCGGCGGAGCGGGCGGCGATCCGGGTGAGGGTGCCGTCGGCCCGCCGGGCCGCGTCCGTACGGGCCGGCAGCGCACCGGCGACGGTCAGCTCGGCGGTGCCGGTGAGCAGGTCGGTCACGCGGGTCGCGAGTACTCCCCGGGCGGGCGCCAGCCGGCGCTCGGTCCGCCGGGCCGCGGTCGCGGTCAGCAGGGGGACACCGACACCCGCCGCCAGCAGGCCCGCGGCGAGGGCGGTACCGGCCTCGGGCAGCAGCCAGGCCGTGAAACCGACGGATGCGGCGGAGACGGCGAGGGCGGCTCCGGCGGGCAACAGCCAGCGCAGCCAGTAGTCCTGGAAGGCGTCCACGTCCGCGACCAGCCGGGTGAGCAGATCGCCGCGCCGGGCACCGCGCAGTCCCGCGGGAGCCAGGCGCTCCAGACGCCGGTACACCGCGACCCGGGTGTCGGCCAGCATCCGCAGGACGGCGTCGTGCGACACCAGCCGTTCGGCATACCGGAAGACGGCCCGCCCGATCCCGAAGGCCCGGGTCGCGGTCACGGCCACCATCAGATAGAGCACCGGCGGCTGCTGCGAGGCCCGCGAGATGAGCCAGCCGGAGGTCGCCATCAGCCCGACAGCGCTCCCCAGCGCCAGACCGCCCAGCACCAGGGCGCCCACCAGCCGCGCACGCGACCCCCCACCAAGCCCCCGGACCCGCCCCAACACGCCCCGCCCCCACACGGCGGACCCACCATCCAGCCCACGGAGCCGCGACCCTGTCGGCCCACCACTCGGCCCACCGAGCCGGGTGACGGCCGGGCGAGGCCGGGGGTCCAGGGGACGCAGCTCCCTGGACGGCCGCCTGTGCACCGGGTACGTCACGGGCTCGGCACCCGCCAGCCGTACCACCCTGTCGGCCACCCCCAACAGCGCAGGCCGGTGCACGACGAGCAACACCGTGCGCCCGGCGGCAAGCCTGCGCACCGCCGCCACGACGTCCCCCTCCGTCGCCCCGTCCAACGCAGCCGTCGGCTCATCCAGCAACAGCACAGGCCGATCCGCGAGAAACGCCCGGGCCAGCGCAAGCCGCTGCCGCTGTCCCGCCGACAGCCCCGCCCCGTCCTCCCCGAGGACGGTCTCGACCCCTTCCGGCAACCCCGCCACGAACTCCAGCGCCCCCGCGTCCCGCAGAGCCCGGCGCACGGCTGCGTCGTCGGCCCCGGGCCGAGCCAGCCGTACGTTCTCCGCAATGCTCCCGGCGTACAGATGCGGCCTCTGCGGCACCCACGCGATCCGCGACCGCCACTCCGCAAGGTCGAGTCCGGCGAGATCGGCTCCCCCGATCCGCACCCGCCCCTCGGTGGGCCGCACGAACCCCAGCAACACGCTCAGCAGCGTCGACTTGCCCGCCCCGCTCGGCCCGACCAGCGCAACGGTCTCACCGGGCTCGACACTGAACGACACCCCGGTCACCGCATCCGAGGAACGCCCCGGATAGCGCACGCTGACCCCTTCGAAGATCACGCCCCCGGCAGGCACCGTGTCCGCACCGGACACCGGCACCGCCGTCTCCAGCACGGTGAAGATCTCCTCCGCCGCGGCAAGTCCCTCCGCCGCCGCGTGGTACTGCGCGCCCACCTGCCGCAGTGGCAGATACGCCTCCGGCGCCAGCACCAGAATCACCAGACCGATGTACAGGTCCATGTCGCCATGGACCAGCCGCATCCCGATCGTCACGGCGACCAGCGCGACCGACAGCGTGGCCAGCAGCTCCAGCGCGAACGACGAGAGAAAGGCGATGCGCAGCGTCCGCAGGGTGGCCTGCCGGTACTCGCCGGTGATCCGGCGGATGGACGCGGCCTGCGCCTTGGCCCGGCCGAACACCTTGAGCGTGGGCAGCCCCGCGACCACGTCCAGGAAGTGGCCGGACAGCCGTGACAGCAGCCGCCACTGACGGTCCATCCGGGACTGGGTCGCCCAGCCGATCAGCATCATGAAGAGCGGAATCAGCGGAAGGGTGCCGACGATGATCGCTGCCGACACCCAGTCCTCGGTGACGATCCGCGCCAGCACCGCCACCGGCACGACGACGGCGAGTCCCAATTGCGGGAGGTAACGCGAGAAGTAGTCGTCCAGGGCATCCACCCCGCGCGTGGCCAGCGTGACCAGCGAACCGGTCCGCTGTCCGCTCAGCCACCCGGGACCGAGCGCCGCCGCCCGGTCCAGAAGCCGCCCACGCAGCTCCGACTTCACGGCCGCGCTCGCGCGGTGCGCGGCACGTTCCGTGAGCCACGCCACAAGCGCTCGCCCCACGGCCACGGCAGCCAACAACGAGAGGGGAGTGCGCAGGTCAGCGGCCGACTGCCCGTGCTGGAACGCTCCGACGACGACCTCGGCGACAAGCATCGCCTGAGCGATGACCAGGCCGGCACCGACGGCCCCCAGGCCGACGACGGCCACGAGGAAGAGACGGGTGGCACGGGCGTATCGCAGAAGGCGGGGATCGATCGGTTTCACGTGAAACATGCCCTTCGGTCCAGAGGGTGTGTTTCACGTGAAACACACCCTCGGCGGACTCAGTGCGCGGCGCCGGCAGCAGCGTCAGGAGCGATGTGCTGCGTCCCGATCCGCTTGCGGAACACCCAGTAGGTCCAGCCCTGGTAGAGCAGGACGAGCGGTGTCGCGATCGCCGCCAACCACGTCATGATCTTCAGGGTGTACGGGCTCGACGAGGCGTTGGTGACCGTCAGACTCCAGTCCCCGTTCAAGGTGGACGGCATGACGTTCGGGAAGAGCGAGAGGAAGAGCATCGCCACCGTGGCCACGATCGTGACGCCGGAGAGGGCGAACGACCATCCCTCCCGCCCTGCCTGGTTCGCCACCAGAGCGGCCACGAGGGCTACGACGGCAGCGACCAGGGCCACCAGGCTCTTGCCGTTGCCCGTGTCGGCCTGTGTCCACCACAGGAACGCGAGCGCCACGACGGCGGCGACCAGGCCGACCCACCGGGCCAGCTGGCGTGCCCGCACCCGGATATCCCCGACCGTCTTCAGCGCCGTGAACACCGCCCCGTGGAAGGTGAACAGGGTGAGTGTCACCAGTCCGCCGAGCAGGGCGTAGGGGTTGAACAGGTCCCCGACGCTGCCGACGTACTCGAAGTTCTGGTCGATCTTCACGCCTCGCACGATGTTCCCGAAGGCCACGCCCCATAGGAACGCCGGAAGCAGCGAGGTCCAGAAGATCGCCGTTTCCCAGTTGCGCTGCCAGTTCTCCTCCGGCCGCTTGGCCCGGTACTCGAAGGCGACGCCCCGGACGATCAGGCAGACCAGGATGACCAGCAACGGCAGGTAGAAGCCGGAGAAGAGGGTGGCGTACCACTCCGGGAAGGCGGCGAAGGTCGCGCCACCCGCGGTGAGCAGCCACACCTCGTTGCCGTCCCAGACCGGGCCGATGGTGTTGATCAGCACCCGGCGCTCGGGCCGGTCGCGGGCCAGCAGCTTGGTGAGGATGCCGACTCCGAAGTCGAAGCCCTCCAGGAAGAAGTAGCCCGTCCACAGGACGGCGATCAGGACGAACCAGACGTCGTGAAGTTCCATGACTGTTCCCCCGGCCTAGTACGAGAAGGCCATCGGCTTGTCGGCGTCACGGGTGTCGCCGCCGATCTTCGTGGGCGGATTGAGGTCGGCCTCGGTCAGCTCGGGCGGACCGGCCTTGACGTACTTCGCGAGCAGCTTGACCTCGACCACGGCGAGGATCGCGTACAGCGCGGTGAAGACGGCCATCGAGGTGAGGACCTCGCCCTGGGAGACACCGGGGGAGACCGCGTCCCGGGTCTGCAGGACGCCATAGACGACCCAGGGCTGGCGGCCCATCTCGGTGAAGATCCAGCCCCAGGAGTTGGCGATCAGCGGGAAGGCCATCGTCCAGGTCGCGATGCGCCAGTACCAAGCAGTGAGCTTCGGGCTGAGCGCCTCGCTCTTGAACAGCACCAGGTGCGGCACCTCGTCGTCGCCGACCCTCAGGTGCTGCGGCAGCATGAACTTCTTCCGGGTCAGCCAGAGGCCGGCCAGCCCGATCGCGAAGGAAGCCATGCCGAAGCCGATCATCCAGCGGAAGCCCCAGAAGGCGACGGGGATGTTGGGCCGGTAGTCGCCCGGTCCGAACTTCTGCTGCTCGGCCTTGTTGACGTCGTTGATGCCGGGGACGTAGGAGCTGAAGTTGTCGTCGGCGAGGAAGGACAGCAGGCCCGGTATCTCGACGGCCACGGTGTTGTGGCCCTTCTCCACGTCGCCGTAGGCGAAGATCGAGAACGGGGCCGGCTTCTGGCCGTCCCACAGTGCCTCTGCGGCGGCCATCTTCATCGGCTGCTGCTTGAACATGACCTTGCCGAGGGTGTCGCCACTGATCGCGGTGAGCATTCCGGCGATGACCACGGTGATCAGGCCGAGCCGCAGCGAGGTCTTCATCTCGCGGATGTGCTTCTTGCGGGCCAGGTGGTAGGCGGAGATGCCCACCATGAAGGCGCCGCCGGTCAGAAAGGCCGCCGAGAGGGTGTGGAAGGCCTGGCTGAGGGCTGTGTTCTGGGTCAGCACGGCCCAGAAGTCGGTCAGCTCGGCCCGCCCCCTGGCCTTGTCGATCTTGTAGCCGACCGGGTGCTGCATCCAGGAGTTGGCCGCGAGGATGAAGTACGCCGACAGGATCGTGCCGATCGAGACCATCCAGATGCAGGCCAGATGGATCTTCTTGGGCAGCTTGTCCCAGCCGAAGATCCACAGACCGATGAACGTGGACTCGAAGAAGAACGCGATCAACGCCTCGAAGGCGAGTGGCGCACCGAAGATGTCACCGACGAAGCGGGAGTAGTCCGACCAGTTCATGCCGAACTGGAACTCCTGCACGATGCCGGTGACCACACCCATCGCGATGTTGATCAGGAAGAGCTTGCCCCAGAACTTCGTCGCCCTGAGGTACTTCTCCTTCTCCGTGCGCACCCAGGCCGTCTGCAGCCCGGCCGTCAGTGCGGCCAGGGAGATCGTCAGCGGGACGAACAGGAAGTGGTAGACGGTGGTGATGCCGAACTGCCAGCGCGCCAGTGTTTCCGGCGCCAAAGCCAGGTCCACGTCGTCACTCTCCTTACTACGCCGTGATACAGCGGCGGTTTGCCCCCTTTATTGCCCACATACAGGGAGCAAACGGTACGCGCTTGTGAACGCGTTCACATTCACAAGCCATTATGACGCACTGACTTTCGGTCGTCGAAGGGGGGTCCCCCCTTCGCCTACACGTCAAGACCTTGGCAGCGACTTCAACATCTTGTTGAATTGCGCGCCATGCAGATACGTATTTCGTGGCCCGCGGGCAACATCACCGCGACGCTCGCCGGAGACACGCAGACCGGGCGGGCCCTCGCCAAGGTACTGCCGCTCACGTCGACCGCGCACACATGGGGTGAGGAGGTGTATTTCGACACAGGTGTCTCCGTTTCACGTGAAACGGACGCCCGTCAGGTCGTGGAACCGGGGACGGTGGCCTTCTGGACGGACGGCGACGCACTCGCCCTGCCCTACGGCCCCACGCCGATCTCGCGTGGGAACGAATGCCGCCTCGCGAGCCCGTGCAACGTGCTCGGCAGCCTGGACGGGGACGCCGGCCTCCTGGCGACCGTACGAGACGGCGACCCCGTCCGGGTGGAACTGATCGAGGAGTAGCACTCCCCCCGGGCTAGAGCTCCTTGCGGAACGCCTCTGTCACCTTCAAGAAGATGTCGTTCGCCTCGTCCTCGCCGACCGTCACCCGCACACCCTCGCCCGGGAACGGCCGGACCACCACACCGTGCTCCTCACAGGCCTGCGCGAACGCGACCGTACGCTCCCCCAGCCGCAGCCACACAAAGTTGGCCTGCGTCTCCGGCACCGTCCAGCCCTGGGCCCGCAGCGTGTCGACCACGCGCTTGCGCTCGCACACCAGCGAGCCGACCCGGCCCAGCAGCTCGTCCTCGGCCCGCAGCGAGGCGACCGCCGCGTCCTGCGCGAGCTGGCTCACCCCGAACGGCACCGCCGTCTTGCGCAGCGCCGCAGCCACCGGCTCATGGGCGATCGCGAATCCGACGCGCAGGCCCGCCAGCCCGTACGCCTTGGAGAAGGTCCGCAGAACGCAGACATTGGGCCGCTGCCGGTACAGCTCGACCCCGTCGGGCACCTCGGGATCGCGGATGAACTCCCGGTACGCCTCGTCCAGCACCACCAGCACATCGCCGGGCACCCGGTCGAGGAACCGCTCCAGCTCGGGCCGCCGCACCACCGTGCCGGTCGGGTTGTTGGGGTTGCAGACGAAGATCAGCCGCGTCCGGTCGGTGATCGCGTCCGCCATCGCGTCCAGGTCGTGCACATCTCCCGGTGTCAGCGGCACCTGCACCGACCGGGCACCGCTGATCCGCGTGATGATCGGGTACGCCTCGAACGACCTCCAGGCGTAGATCACCTCGTCACCGGGACCGCTGGTGGCCTGGATCAGCTGCTGGGCGACACCCACCGAGCCGGTCCCGGTGGCCAGATGGGAGAGCGGCACGCCGAAGCGGTCGGACAGCTCGTTCATCAGCCCGGTGCAGGCCATGTCCGGGTAGCGGTTGACATCGCAGGCCGCCGCGGACACGCTCTCCAGCACGCCCGGCAGCGGCGGGTAGGGGTTCTCGTTGGAGGACAGCTTGTAGGCGACCGGACCGCCTGCCGAGGCCGGCTTGCCCGGCTTGTAGGTGGGGATACTCTCCAGCTCGGCGCGCAGCCTGGGATTCGTCTCGCTCACCGCAGTCCTCCTAGCGACCACCGGCGGACCGTCGACACCGCCGGCTTCCAATGCTTCTCACCTTATGAGGATTCGGCGCCGCTGCGTACAGGTGCGCGACGACCCGGAGCGCGGGGACCGCCCCGAGGAAGAGGCGTATCTCACGTTCCCCATCGGCATCAGGGGCATCGGCGTACGAAGGCGTACGTTTCGGGGGGCGCGCCGTACATATATCTACGCGCCGGTGGCTCGCGCCGTAGCGCGCGTCCCCCGTGAAGGTGAGTTGAGACCTCTTCGAGACATCGGGCACTTGGCAGGTCCCTACGCGTCGACAAGTCACGTCTTACTATTGGATCCGTCAACTTCCTTGTTTTCTAAGGGAGTTGACCCTCCATGACCATGCAGAAACGTGCCTGTCAATGCGTGCATATGCGTCCGCACTACCCCACCGCATGAGCCCTACTATCGGCTCGCCATGACAGCAGCAGGGAAGCACCAGGTGAGCCGCGCGGAAACCTCACGTCGAGGCAGCCGGCCGGGTCGGGCGGGCATCAGGGACGTCGCCGCCGCCGCCGGAGTCTCCATCACGACCGTGTCCGACGCCCTCAACGGTAAGGGCCGGCTCCCGGATGCCACCCGGCGTCACGTCCGCGAGGTCGCGGACCGGCTCGGGTACCGTCCCTCGGCCGCTGCCCGCACGCTCCGTACCGGCAAGTCGGGTCTGATCGGTCTGACCGTAACGACGTACGGGGATGAACCTTTCACCTTCACGGAGTTCGCCTACTTCGCGGAGATGGCCCGGGCCGCCACGTCGGCCGCGCTCGCGCGCGGCTACGCCCTGGTCATCCTGCCCGCGACCTCCCGCCATGACGTCTGGTCCAACGTCGCCCTGGACGGCACGGTCGTCATCGACCCCTCCGACCAGGACCCGGTCGTCAGCGAACTCGTCCGGCAGGGGCTGCCGGTCGTCTCCGACGGCCGCCCGGCCGGCGCCCTCCCCGTCACCGCCTGGGTGGACAACGACCACGAGGCCGCCGTGCTCGGCATTCTCGACCACCTCGCCGACGCCGGCGCCCGCCGCATCGGCCTGCTCACGGGCACGTCGACGGACACGTACACCCACCTGTCGACCACCGCCTACCTGCGCTGGTGCGACAGGGTCGGCCAGGATCCGGTCTACGAGGCGTACCCGGCGCACGACCCGTGCGCCGGTGCCGTCGCCGCCGACCGGCTGCTCGCGCGCCCGGACCGGCCCGACGCCGTCTATGGACTGTTCGACCCCAACGGCACCGACCTGCTCGCCGCCGCCCGCCGCTACGGCCTCCGCGTCCCCGACGACCTGCTGCTGGTGTGCTGCAGCGAGTCCACCGTGTACGCCAGCACCGAGCCGGCCGTCACGACGCTCTCGCTGAAGCCGCGCCGCATCGGCACCGCCGTCGTCCAGCTCCTCATCGACGCCATCGAGGGCGTCGAGTCCGACCAGCCGGTCGAGCAGGTGATACCGACCGAGCTGATCGTGCGCACCTCTTCGCAGCGGCGGCCACCGCGCACGACCGTCAGCCCGCCGCGGACACCGGACGACAAGTAGCTCCCCGTGCCGCACCGGCCGGTGCGGGGCCCGGCCGGCGCGGCACGGGGTCGGCCGGGCGAGGGCCCGTTCGGTCGACAGCTGGTCGAACATCTGCCCAAACGGGGCGAAAGCCGCAGTGAACTGGAGTCTTGTTCCGATTCACTACCCCTGGGTCATCACACGGCGCGACGCGCATTCCTATGATGGGCCCACGACACCGCGGACCGCTGCGACCAGGCAGTCCGAAGCGGTGCAGATGCGGCGCGATGGTGGAGGGGTCTGATGACTCAGGGGGCCGGTCAGGGACCCGAGACGGAGCGGACGGCGACGCTGCGCGACTTCCGGGTACCCGCGTACGTCCACGAGACCGGCCCGTACGTCCGCAGCACCCACCCCGGCGACGCCCTCCCGGCCGCCGACGAGGCGTATCCCGAGGGCTACACCCCCACCCAGCGCGACCTGCCCGTCATCAACCGCGGTGACACCGTGCAGGTCCCCGTCGAGCCGGCCCCCGCCGCCCCGGCCCCGCAGTCCACGGCCGGGCCCGGGCCGCTCTACGTCGTCGGTGACGTCCACGGCTATCTGGACGAGCTGGTGGCCGCCCTGCAGGAGCAGGGCCTGGTCGACGCCGCGGGCCGGTGGTGCGCCGGCACCACCCGGCTGTGGTTCCTCGGCGACTTCACCGACCGCGGCCCGGACGGCATCGGCGTCATCGACCTGGTCATGCGGCTGTCCGCCGAGGCCGCGGCGGCGGGCGGCTACTGCAAGGCCCTCATGGGCAACCACGAGCTGCTGCTGCTCGGCGCCAAGCGGTTCGGCGACACGCCCGTCAACTCGGGCGCGGGCACCGCCACCTTCCAGGCGGCCTGGCTGCTCAACGGCGGCCAGAAGACCGACATGGACCGCCTCCAGGACCACCACCTGCAGTGGATGGCCCGCCTCGACGCCGTCGAGATGGTCGACGGCTATCTGCTCATTCACTCCGACACCACCGCCTACCTCGACTACGGCGACTCTATCGAGGCGGTCAACGACACCGTCCGCGAGGCTCTGACCCGCAATGACGCCGACGAGGTCTGGGACCTGTTCCGCAAGTTCACCAAGCGCTTCTCCTTCCGCGACGAGGGCGGCGCCGAGGCCGTGCGTTCCCTCCTCGATACGTACGGCGGCACCCGGGTCGTTCACGGACACAGCCCCATTCCCTACCTCCTCGGCGAGGTCGGCTCCGAGGACGACGAAGAGAGCACCGACCCGGTCGTCGAGGGCCCGCACGTCTACGCCGACGGGCTCGCCATCGCCATGGACGGCGGAGTGACCATGGCCGGAAAGCTGCTGGTCCAACAACTTCCTCTGGATAACTGACGGTTTGCCGGGCAGACGTCTCCCGGGCTGCGTTCACGCAGGCCGGAACGCAATTTCCGGCAATCCCCTGTCACCGCGCGCCGTCACGGCTCTACCATCGGCTTATCCGTAGCAGGCTCCCCTCCGTTTCTGCCCGACGGCTCGCCGACGTGCGAGCCAAGCCCTACGGAGCATCGGGGGATGCACATGAACAGCGTTCCGCAGCATCTGCAGAGCGAGGACCGCCAGGAATTCGAGCGGCTCCTCGATGAGGCGCTGCGCTCCGCACCACAGCGACCGGAACTGGCCGCTGTCGGACAGCGGCTCAACCCCGAACAACTGCGCACCATGGCGCTCAACGCCTCCGCCCTGATCACCGCAGCCGCGGCGACCGAGTACCAGTACTACGTCGAGATCCGTGACGGACTGCGCCACCCGGCGCTCTCCACTTCGGCGACCATCACCAACTCGGAGGTCCCGGAGTCCGGTTCGGCCGACACCGGTCTCGTCACCGCCCTCGGGGAAGCCGCCGAGAGCACCGGCGCGGGCGCCATCGCGGTCATCGCCGTCCTGGCTCCCGTCCTCTCCGGAACCGCGGCGGCGATCTTCCTGCTCGTCGGCTACATCCTGAAGGTGCTGGACCCCGGGCACACCCTCGCCCGGACCCTGCTCACCACCGGCTGGGTGTTCGGCGTCATGACCGCGGCGGCGATCCTCGTCGCCGCCGTCGGACTGCTGCTCACCGCCCTGCGCAACAGCAGCACGGCGGACGCCCGGGCCCGGGAGACGGCGAACGAAGAGCTGTCCAGAGCCAGAGATGCCTGGCGGGACGCTCTGCTGGAGCGCGGCATCCTGCCCTTCCTCCGGGAGGCACTGGCCGAGCCCGGCACAGCCGTCGTGCGCCCTACGGCCCCGCCCGCCCCGACCGGCCGCATACCGCGACTGGGTTACGACCGGCCCGGCTTCAGCAGCCCCGACAACGGGACCGCGTCCGACCGGCCGAGCTTCACCAGCCCCGACTACACGAGCCCGGACTTCGGCGGCCCGGAGCACCGGCCCGAGTGACCCGGCCGCGCGCCGAGCAGCCTGGCCGCGTCACCGGCGCACGAGGTGAGCCGACCGCACAGGACGTACGCGCGTCCTGCGGCCCCCAGCGGCCAACCGGTGTGGTGCCACCACCCCGGCCGGCCGCGAGCCGCGGCCCAGTGCCTCACCAGCCGCCGCCATCGGAGCCGACGGCTGTACGGCGAGTTCACCGCATGCGGGTTCAGTCGGCGATCGGCAGATACACCCGGTTGCCGGCAGCCGCGAACTCCTCCGACTTCTGGGCCATGCCCGCCTCGATCTCGGTCCGGCTGCCACCGTGCTCACGCCGGATGTCCTGCGAGATCTTCATGCTGCAGAACTTCGGGCCGCACATCGAGCAGAAGTGGGCCGTCTTGGCGGGCTCGGCCGGCAGCGTCTCGTCGTGGAACTCCCGTGCCGTGTCCGGGTCCAGGGCGAGGTTGAACTGGTCCTCCCACCGGAACTCGAAGCGGGCGTCGGACAATGCGTCGTCCCACTCCTGCGCACCGGGGTGCCCCTTGGCGAGGTCCGCCGCATGCGCGGCGATCTTGTAGGTGATGACGCCCGTCTTGACGTCGTCCCGGTTGGGCAGGCCCAGGTGCTCCTTGGGCGTGACGTAGCAGAGCATCGCCGTGCCCCACCAGGCGATCATCGCGGCACCGATGCCGGAGGTGATGTGGTCGTACGCCGGCGCGATGTCCGTGGTCAGCGGGCCGAGCGTATAGAACGGAGCTTCATCACAGATCTCCTGCTGAAGGTCGATGTTCTCCTTGATCTTGTGCATCGGGACGTGACCGGGGCCCTCGATCATCGTCTGTACGTGGAAACGCTTGGCGATCTGGTTGAGTTCCCCGAGCGTGCGCAGTTCCGCGAACTGCGCCTCGTCGTTGGCGTCCGCGATCGATCCCGGCCGCAGGCCGTCGCCCAGCGAGTACGTGACGTCGTAGGCGGCGAGGATCTCGCACAGTTCTTCGAAGTTCTCGTACAGGAACGATTCCTTGTGGTGCGCCAGGCACCACGCGGCCATGATCGAGCCGCCGCGCGAGACGATGCCCGTCTTGCGGTTGGCGGTGAGCGGGACGTACGGCAGCCGGACGCCCGCGTGGACGGTCATGTAGTCCACGCCCTGCTCGGCCTGTTCGATGACGGTGTCCTTGTAGATCTCCCAGGTCAGTTCCTCGGCCTTGCCGTCGACCTTCTCCAGGGCCTGGTAGAGCGGCACCGTGCCGATCGGGACGGGGGAGTTGCGCAGCACCCACTCACGGGTGGTGTGGATGTTGCGGCCGGTGGACAGGTCCATGACCGTGTCGGCGCCCCAGCGGGTCGCCCAGGTCATCTTCTCGACCTCCTCCTCGATGGAGGACGTCACCGCGGAGTTGCCGATGTTGGCGTTGACCTTCACCAGGAACCGCTTGCCGATGATCATCGGCTCGATCTCCGGGTGGTTGACGTTGGCCGGCAGCACGGCCCGTCCCGCCGCGATCTCCTCGCGGACCACCTCGGGCGAAACGTTCTCCCGGAGGGCCACGAACTCCATCTCCGGGGTGATCTCGCCCCTGCGGGCGTACGCGAGCTGCGTCACCGCCTGGCCGCTGCGTCCCCGGCGCGGCTGGCGCGGGCGACCGGGGAAGACCGCGTCCAGGTTCCGCAGCCCGCCGCGCGGTGAGGTGTGCTTGATCCCGTCGTCCTCGGGACGGACCGGACGGCCCGCGTACTCCTCGGTGTCGCCACGGGCAATGATCCAGTTCTCCCGCAGCGGCGACAGGCCCCTGCGGACGTCCGTGTCGACGGATGGATCGGTGTACGGGCCTGACGTGTCGTACAGCGTGACCGACTGCCCGTTGGTGAGGTGCACCTGACGGACCGGCACCCGCAGGTCGGAGCGTGAGCCCCCGACGTATGCCTTGTGCCAGCCGATGGACTTCCCGGCCTCCTGGGGCTTCCCGTCCTGAGCGGAGGCAGGCGTGCGTGCGTCCTTGTTGGTCATGAGACCTACTCCCTACGCCGGCATTACCCGGTAACAGGTTCGGCGGTCGACGCAGCGGTTTCCGTATGTCGACGTTTCCTGTGGAACAGCGCTCGTTCCACGTGAAACATCGCGTCTACGGAGGTCAGCGCCCTCTCAGCCCGGTGCTCCGAGCTCCCGCGTGTGCAAAGGTGCCTCCACGCTAGCGTCATGTGTGGCGCGCTGAACAGTGGGCCCCCACCGTTCTTGGGATGATCGGGCGGTGACCAGGATGGAGCAGCACCCACACCAGCCGCCCGAGGCGCCCCGCCGAGACGGCTCGGAACAGGGCATCGGGCACGGCCACCGTGCCCAGCGGGGCGGCGACAACGGCGGTCCCGGGCACAACCACAGCCACAGCCACAGCCACAGCCACGGTCCCGCCGCTCCCGTCTCCCGGCACCTGCGCAAGGTCATCGCCGCGATCCTGGTCCCTTTCACCGCGGCGGCCCTGGTCGGCCTCGTGGTGCTCTGGCCCGGACAAGCCCCCTCGCACAAGCGCACCGGCGTCGGCTTCGACCGGCAGACCCAGCAGGCCACGGTCAGCCAGGTCGTCGAGGTCAGCTGCAAGTCGGTGAACGCCTCCGGCGTACCCCCGACCGGCGACACCTCCACCGCCGAGGGCACCTCGGCGCAGCAGCAGGCCGACGGCACCTGCAAGAAGGCGACCGTCCGCGTCGACACCGGCAAGGACAAGGGCCGTACGTTCACCGAGATCGTGCAACCGGACCAGACGCGGCAACTGCACGAGGGCGAGAAGGTCGTGGTCGCCTATGAGCCCTCGGCGCCGAAGGAACTGCAGTACTCGGTGACCGACGTGAACCGGAAGTTCCCGATGGCACTGCTCGCGGGGATCTTCGCGGTGGCCGTCGTCGTGGTGGGCCGGCTGCGCGGCGTCATGGCCCTGGTCGCCCTGGCCGTGAGCTTCCTGGTGCTGACGTTCTTCATCCTGCCGGCGATCCTGGAGGGGGCCAATCCGCTGCTGGTGGCGGTGGTCGGGTCCAGCGCCATCATGCTGATCGCCCTGTACATGTGCCACGGTCTGTCGGCCCGTACGTCGGTGGCGGTGCTCGGCACGCTGATCTCCCTCTCGCTGATCGGTGTGCTCGGCTCTCTGTTCATCGGCTGGGCCGCGCTGACCGGAAACACGGACGACAACACCGGCCTCATCCACGGCCTGTATCCGTCGATCGACATGAGCGGTGTGCTGCTGGCCGGGGTCATCATCGGTTCGCTCGGCGTCCTGGACGACGTGACGGTGACCCAGACGTCGGCCGTCTGGGAGCTGCACGAGGCCAACCCGTCGATGGGCTGGCGCGGGCTGTACCGGGCGGGCATCCGTATCGGCCGCGACCACATCGCGTCCGTGGTCAACACCCTGGTGCTCGCCTATGCGGGTGCGGCACTGCCGTTGCTGCTGCTCTTCTCGATCGCGCAGAGCAGCGTCGGGACCGTGGCCAACAGTGAGTTGGTGGCCGAGGAGATCGTGCGCACGCTGGTGGGCTCGATCGGCCTGGTCGCCTCGGTCCCGGTCACCACGGCGCTGGCCGCGCTGGTCGTCTCGGCCGACCGTGCCGGCCCGGATGCCACGGCACCCGCCGGGGCCCAGCCCGCGCCGGCGCGCGGCGGCCGGGGCCGGCGCCGGAAGCGGTGAGTACGGCGGCGGTGGACGGCGCTCCCTGAAGAAGCGTTCCTGCACAGTTCCCGGATGCATGGTGGAGCGCCTGCAGCCCTGCTGTAACGCCTCAGCCGGCGCTCTGTTCCTCGGCCAGGATGCGGTCCAGAGCCTCGTCGAGATCAGCGTCGAAGTCGGCCAGCGCACCCTCCTGACCGAGCGGCACGAGCTTGTCCGTGCGGTCGAGGAACGCCACGAGTGGCGGCGCCGACGAACGGAACAGGGCCTTCTCACCGCCCACCTGAAGCCTGATCAGTACCTCGCCCAGCACCTCGGAATCGGCGGGGGCGATGCGCACATCCCCCTCCCCGCACGGACGGCCGACCCCGTCGATCAGCAGTTCCCGCCCGAAGGCCCAGGTCACCGGGGCGTCGCCGGGGAGATGAAAGGTGAGCCGCACGGCATACGGATCGCGGGTCTCATAGCGCAACTCCACCGGGATGCGGAAGGAGAGCTCCTCCGACACGAGAAAGCTCATCATGACTTCTGCCTGTACGGACTCGCGCATCGCCTACCCCGTCATATGACGTCGACTGGCCGGGATTGATCCCTCTGACCGTGGTCAAATCTTGCTGAACGTGCACAGCAGATCACAAGGAGTAAGTTTTCAGATACTGATAGAGAAGGTGAGCGACCCCAGATGCCGCCCGATCTCCCCCTGCAGCCGACGGGCCGCGGGCAGCAGCCGTTCGGCCTGGTGGGCGGGGAGCGAGATGGCCACGGTGGCCGCGGTGGTGCCGACCGTGATCGGGACCGCCGCGCAGACCGTCCCGACCGCGTACTCCTGACGCTCCACCACCGGCTCCATCCGCCGCGTCCGGGCCAGCCGGCGCAGCAGTGCGTCGTTGTCCCGCACCGTGTACGGCGTGACGGGCCGCACGGGGTACCGGGCGAGATGGTCGCGTCGCGCGTCCTCGTCCAGCTGGGAGAGCAGACACTGGCCGATCGCGTGCGCGTGGCCGGTCTCGCGGAAGTCCGCCCACTCCTGGACCGCGGGTGCCTGAAGGGAGTCGGAGACGCACATGACCTCGATCTCACCGTCCTGGTACATCGCGTAATACACCGGCACACCGATGCAATCGCGCCAGTGTGCGAGCGTGTCCGCCACCGTGCTGCGACGTTTCTGCCGCGCTCCACTGCTTCCCAGCCGTTCCGCCGCTTCACCGAGGAAGAACAGCCCCTTCTCCCGGCGCAGATAGCCCTCGTGCACCAGGGTGCGCAACAGGTGGTACGTCGTGGGCAGGGCGAGGCCGGTCTCGCGGGCGAGTTGTTTTGCGGGGGCGCCGTAGACGTGCGTGGAGACGGTCTCCAGCAGGCGCATGGCGCGCTGGACGGATCCGATGAGCGTCGCGGTGGGCATGGCGGTGGAGTTCGACGCATCGGCGGCCTGTGGTTCCGGCCGGGTGACGGAGGGCCGTGACCCGGGGAGGTCCGCGGCTTGCGGGGGTTTGCCGTCCGCCGCGTGGGCCTGCGGCTGGCCGGGGACGGCCAGGGGAGCCGGTCGCGGGACGGGGGGAGCACATGAGCGTGGTGCGGCGGGTGCTTGGGGGTCTGCCGGTGCGGTGTCAACCGTGGCCAAGGGTAGGTCACTCCCGAAGGGCGAGGGGGAGCCCGTGCGGGGGAAGAGCACGGAGGGGGCTGCGCCACCCACGGTGCCGGAAACCCGCGGGGAGTTCCGGACTCTAACCGCCCGCCACCACGCGCAGACGGCTCCCGGTGAAACTTCCCTCCCCCGAGGGAACCGATCCTCCCGTCATCGAGCACCGGTTCCCACATTCCTCACCAGTCGCTGCGTGACGAGGAGTTCCCCATGAACTTGCGCACGACGTAGATCAGTCCGCCGACCAGGGCAATGAAGATCAGCGCCTTGAACAGCAGGCCGATCACGAAGCCGACCACGCTCGCTATCAGGCCGCCGAACACGACCAGGGCGATGACCGGCACCGCGACCCACTTCACCCACCACGGAAGCCCCGCGAAGATCTCTGGCATCGCCTCGTCCTTTACGTTCTCGTGCGTTGTCGGTGTTCCGCACTCGATGCTAGGGCCGCGGAGGACCTCCGCGGGGGCCCGGCGTCCCTTGTCCTCCCCTGACCCGTCCCCTAGGGAACCCTGGGGCCCGGCCTCACGCCTCGGGCGGAGAGAACACCACGAGCACCCTGAGGTCCTCGCTGATGTGGTGGAACTTGTGGGCGACACCGGCGGGCACGTACACGACGCTGCCCCGCGCCACCTGGGTCGTCTCCAGGCCCACCGTGATGGAGGCCCGGCCGCTGACCACGACGTACACCTCGTCCTGATGGTGCGGCTTCTGCGGGTCGTGCTCGCCCGCGTCAAGGGCGTACAGGCCGACCGACATGTTCCGCTCGCGCAGGAACTGCAGGTAAGCACCCTCGTTGGCGGCGCGTTCCGCCTCCAGGTCGTCCAACCGGAATGCCTTCATCGCCGCTGCCGCCCTCGCCGTTTCCGTGCTCGCCGTCGCACCGCTCGTCGCCCGTCCGGTCACTGTGCCGTCCGGTCTGCCACGATCAGATACATGAAGAATTTCGTAGTCAAGACGATCGTCAACGCGGGCGCCCTGGCAGTCGCCGTGTGGCTGCTCGACAAGATCACCCTTACCGGTGACAACACCGCCAAGAAGGCCGGCACGCTGATCGTCGTCGCCCTGATCTTCGGCTTGGTGAACTGGCTGGTCAAGCCGATCGTGAAGGTACTCACCTTCCCGCTGTTCATCCTGACCCTGGGCCTGATCACCCTGGTCGTGAACGCGCTGATGCTGATGCTGACCTCCTGGGTGTGCGGCAAGCTCGACCTGAGCTTCCATGTGGAGGGCTTCTGGACGGCCGTCCTCGGCGGTCTGATCATCTCCGTCGTCTCCTGGGCGCTGCACGTCGTCCTGCCGGACGAGGACTGAGCGCACCATGACCTACCGTGTCTGCTTCGTGTGCACCGGCAACATCTGCCGCTCCCCGATGGCCGAATCCGTCTTCCGCGCGCGTGTGGCGGGGGCCGGGCTGGAGGGCCTGGTGGTGGCCGACAGCGCCGGCACCGGCGGCTGGCACGAGGGCGAGCCGGCCGACCCGCGCACCGTCTCGGTCCTGGAGGAGCACGGCTACGACAGCGAGCACACGGCCCGCCAGTTCCAGCTGTCGTGGTTCGCCCGCCTCGACCTGGTGATAGCCCTCGACACCGGCCACCTCAGGGCCCTGCGGCGGCTGGCGCCCACCGAGGAGGACGCGCGCAAGATCCGCCTGCTCTCCTCCTACGACCCCGCCGCCGGCGACGACCTCGAGGTACCGGACCCGTACTACGGGGGCCGGGACGGCTTCGAGGAGTGCCTTGGGAGGGTGGAGGCGGCGAGCGCCGGCCTGCTCGCCGCCGTACGGGAAGAACTGGAAGGAAGGGCCGCATGAGCGATGGCACGAAGGACGAGGACCGCACCGGCGACGGCACGCGCGCGGTACGGGCGGGTCTGCCCGAGCCGGTCAAGCACGAGCCGACCCTGCCCGGACCGGTCTTCGCGGCACACTTCCACCTGCCCGGCGAGGTGACGGGACCGTACCTGTACGGCCGTGACGACAACCCGACCTGGACGCTGCTGGAGCGGGCCATCGGCGAGCTGGAGGCCCCGGGCCGGGAGGACGTGGAGACGCTGGTGTTCGCCTCCGGCATGGCGGCGATCTCCTCCGTGCTGTTCTCCCAGCTGCGCGCCGGAGACGCGGTCGTGCTGCCCTCCGACGGCTATCAGGTGCTGCCGATGGTCGGCGCCCAGCTGGAGACCTACGGCATCGAGGTGCGCACCGCGCCGACCGGCGGTGACGCCCAGCTGGAGCTGCTGGACGGGGCGCGGCTGCTGTGGATCGAGTCTCCGTCCAACCCCGGGCTCGACGTGTGCGACATCCGGCGGCTGACGGAGGCGGCACACGCGCGTGGCGTCCTGGTGGCCGTCGACAACACCCTCGCCACCCCGCTCGGGCAGCGCCCGCTGGAGCTGGGCGCCGACTTCTCCGTGGCCAGCGGCACCAAGCAGCTCACCGGGCACGGTGATGTCCTGCTGGGCTACGTCACCGGCCAGGACGCCGAGGCGATGGCCGCCGTACGACGCTGGCGCAAGATCGTCGGCGCGATCTCCGGGCCCATGGAGGCGTGGCTCGCGCACCGCTCCATCGCCACGCTCCAGCTGCGCGTCGACCGGCAGAATGCCACCGCCCTCGCCGTCGCGGAGGCACTGCGGCAGCGGCCCGAGGTCTCCGGCCTGCGCTATCCGGGTCTGCCCGACGACCCCTCGCACAAGATCGCCACGCAGCAGATGCGCCGCTACGGCTGTGTCGTCTCGTTCACGCTGCCCACGCGCGCGCGTGCCGAGCGCTTCCTCGCGGCCCTGCGCCTGGTGGAGGACGCGACGAGCTTCGGCGGGGTACGGTCCACGGCCGAACGCCGTCGGCGCTGGGGCGGGGACGCCGTCCCGGAGGGCTTCATCCGCATGTCCGTCGGCGCGGAGGACCCCGAGGACCTGGTGGCCGACGTCCTGCGCGCCCTGGACGAATCCGCCGAGTAGGCGCTTCCGCGTCCGCCCGGTCGCCTTCGCCCGCCGCCCGGTCGCTCAGGAGGCGACGGTGCCGTCGATGCCTTCGGGACGGTCCGAGCCTCCCCCCTCGTGGCTCGGACCGTCTACGGCTTCCCCTGGGGAAAGACCGCACGGACAAGGCTAGTTGACTCCGTGTCAGTGTCCAATCACCTTAGCGACAGGGGCCTATCGACATATTTATAGTTGGTGCCTGCCTGGAGGCCGGAGGAGGGCGAGGAGGCAGTGACCGGGGAGGGCATGCCATGGATCTGGCCTTGCTGCGGACCTTCGTCACCGTGCACAGGGCCGGCTCCTTCACCCGGGCCGCCGCGCTGCTCGGCCTTTCCCAGCCCACCGTCACCTCGCAGATCCGCACGCTGGAGCGTCAGCTCGGCAGACCCTTGTTCCTTCGTCAGGCACGCGGGGTGACCCCGACGACGATCGGCGACGAACTCGCGCACAGGGCTGCGCCACATCTCGACGCCCTCGTGGAGATAGCCGAAAGCGGTCTGGGCGACGAGTCCTCGTTGCGGACGCTGTACCTGGCCGGCCCTCCTGAGTTCACCGCCGAGCGCGCTCTGCCCGCCCTCACGGAGCTGACCGGCGACGACGGCCAGGGCTTCGCGCTGCGTGCCTCTTTCGGGACGACCGAGGAGACGCTGGACGGGCTGGCCTGCGGACACCACGATCTGGCCATCAGCACGGCCCGGCCACGCGGAGCCCTGCTCACCGCCACTCCGCTCTGCGACGAGGAGCATGTGCTGGTCGCGGCCCCGCGCTGGGTGGAGCAGATCGGCTCGGACGCCGTGCGGCTGAAGGGCGCGCAGGCCCTGGAGCACCTGCCCGTCGTCGAGGTCCACGAGTCTCTGCCGTTCGTCTCGCGTTACTGGGCCTCCGTCTTCGACTGCCGTCCGGCCGCCACGGGCACGGTGATCGTTCCTGATCTACGGGCGGTGCTCGCCTGTGCGGTCGCCGGAGCCGGACTGGCGGTACTGCCCCGCTACCTGTGCACCTCGGCTCTGAAGCACGGCACGGTCGTCACCCTGATCGACCCGGCGGTGCCACCGCTGCGTACCTACTTCCTGGTGGTGCGGACCGGCACGCTCGCCATGCCCCATGTCGCGCGGGCCCACGACCGGCTCCAGCAGGCTGCCGCGGCCTGGTGCTGACGCCGTTCGAGCGGAGTACACGCGCTGCGTTCGCGTCGTGGCGCTTTGTGATGTTTCACGTGGAACCAGCCGGGCCACATTTCTCCCATGACCGTCCGCCCCGTGGTCAAGCGCACCGCCCGTGCCGTTCTCCTTGATGGTGACGACCTGATCCTGATCAAGCGCACCAAGCCCGGCGTCGATCCCTACTGGGTCACTCCCGGTGGCGGGGTCGAGCCCGGTGACTCGACCGTCGTGGACGCCCTGCACCGGGAGGTGCACGAGGAACTCGGCGCGAAGATCACCGATGTGGTGCCGTGTTTCGTCGACACGGTGGAGCACATCGGCGAGGACGGCGGCGCGACCGGCGTGAAGGTGCAGCACTTCTTCGTCTGCCGGCTCGAATCCATGGACCCGGCCCAGCGCCACGGCCCCGAAGTGGACGAGCCGGCCGGTGAGTACGAGATCGTCCGCATCCCCTTCACCCGCGTCGGTATCGCCTCCGTCCACCTCGTCCCGCTGTCCCTGCGCCACTACCTGGACGGGAACATCGAGGGAGTGCGCGCCATGCACGCCCCCGACCTCGGATGAGCCGGTTCGATTCGCCACCCGCGCCTTGACGGGCCACGCCGGTGCCCACGGCGTCAACTACCGTGCGGGGCCGACCAATGCATAGGCTTCCCACAGGTCCTGCCCTGTGTAGGAGTGCGTTGCGAGGCCGGTCAGGTGGGCATCGGCGTTGACCGCCACGGACACCGGTACGACAGCGAACAGATCTTTGTCCGATGACGAGTCGCCGTACGCCACGCAGTCCGCTCGCGTCACGCCGAACTCCTCGCAGAGCCGCTGTGCGATGGTCACTTTGGCCGCGGCGTTGAGCGCCCCGGACGGATCGACGGGCTGGGTGAACGGCACGGCCGGAAAGAGGGATCCATGGGCCGCGTGGGCGCCCCAGTCGAGGAGGCGTTCCACGAAGAAGGAGGGCGAGAGAGACACCACTGCGCAGTATTCGCCCGCGCTTCTGATCTCCGCCCAGACCTCGCGGATCCGGGCCAGCCAGGGGGCAGCCTCGAACGCGGCCCGCACGTGTGCCTCGGTCAGATCCGACCACAGGTCGTACACCTGCGCAGCGTACTCCGGCGGACCGATCCGTCCCTCCGCGATCGCACGGTCCAGCGCCACCGTCTCGGCTTCCAGGCCCAACTGGCGCGAAATCTCCACCGGGGCCGTGGTCCCGTGCAACAACGTGCCGTCAAGGTCGAAGAGATGAAGTCTCGCCATGGCCCCGAAGGCTAGTCGTCCCCCGCTGTTTCACGTGAAACAGCGGCGCTGCCCCTGAGCTGTGCGCATGGCCACGAGATGGCCAAAAGCACGTGTGTCTGCCTCGAAACGGGTGGACGGCAGGGGTGCCGGTCGGACAGCCTGACCTGCGTGTCAACTCCTTCCCTCGCCACTCTGCCCATCCGCCGTCTGACGCTTCGCGATCTGACTGCCTGCGCCGACCTGTCCGAAGACCGGGGGTGGCCACGCGAGGAACACAAGTGGGGCTTCCTCCTCACAGCCGGGAAGGGATTCGGCATCGACGACCCCCACGGCGGCCTCGTCGCCGCGTGCGTGGTCACGGAGTACGGCGCATGGGGGCGGCCGGATCTCGGCGCCATCGGCATGGTGCTGGTGGCCGAACGCCATGCCCGCCTGGGCGTCGGGCGCCGCTTGATGCGGCATGTCGTATCCAGCATGGGGACCACTCCGCTCACCCTGCACGCCACCCGCAACGGTCGCCCCCTCTACGAGGAGCTCGGCTTCAAGGTGGTGGGCCGGGCAGAGATGCTGATGGGCCGCTTCTCTCCCGGTGGCCCGGCCTCCGGTGTCGCCACGCGCGCTGCCACCGCGGATGACCTCCCGGCAATCCTGCGCCTGGACGAGGAGGTGTTCGGCACCGATCGCACACCTCTCATCACCCGGCTGCCGGCCTTCGCCGACCAGCTGCGGGTGGCCGAGGAGGACGGTCGGCTCATCGGCTACGCGGCCGCATGGCCCAACATGGACACCCATGTCGTCGGCCCGCTGATCGCCCAGGACACGGAGACCGCCAAGGCCCTCATCGTCTCGCTGGCGGCCCGTACGGAGCGTCCTCTGCGCACCGACATCGACGTGCGCCACGAGGAGCTGTTGACCTGGGCCAAGCAGCGGGGGCTGGGCTCGGTGGCCTTCAACTCGGTGATGACCTACGGCATCACCGACCTCCCCGGGGACTGGAGCCGGCGGTTCGCACCGCTGACGGTCGCCGCCGGCTGAGCCCACGAACGACGCGCGCCGGCCCCGCCGCTCGAAGCGGCGGGGCCGGCGTCATGAAGTCCGGCTACGGGCTCAGGCGAGCGCCTTCACGGCGGCGTCGGCGAAGCCGTGGTCCTGCTCCGGCGAGCCGCCGCCGACACCGATCGCACCGATCAGCCGGCCGTCCCGGTGGACGGGGATACCGCCCGCGATGAACAGCAGGGGCCGGTCGAGGGCCGTGGGCAGCGTGTGGAAGAGACCGCCGGGCTGGACGGCGTCGACGAGGTCTGCCGTGGGCGCGTTCAACTGGAGGGCCGTGTATGCCTTGCGTGTGCTCGTCTCGCCGGAGATCAGCACGGCCCGGTCGTCCCGGCGGAAGGCGAGCAGGTGGCCGCCGGCGTCCAGGACGGTGACGCTGACGGTGACTCCGGCGTCCTCGGCCGCCCGGCGGGCCGTGGCGACGAGCAGTTCGGCGTCCTCGGTGGTGAGCGGGGTGACGGCGGTGGTGCTCATGGAGGTGTCTCCTCGGTGGTGCTGTAGAGGGTGCTTGCCGTGCCGGGGAAGGGCCCCGGCACGGAGGTCTGTGGGGCTGGGCGACGAGGCGTCCGGGATGCCGGGCGGCTCAGTGATGGGCGGGCGTCCGGGATGCGGGCGGCTCAGCGAGGGGCGGGCGTCCGCTGCCCGGTCGGCATCCCGGACGCGACCGCGGTGCTCTGCGTCCGGTCGCGGCGTTCCAGCGCGGCGGAGAGCAGGGCGAGCACCAGGGCGGCAGCGGCGAGGGCGGCGCCGACCCAGTTGGGGGCCGTGTAGCCGAAGCCGGCCGCGATCACCATGCCGCCGAGCCAGGCGGACAGGGCGTTGCCCAGGTTGAAGGCGCCGATGTTCACGGCCGAGGCGAGCGTCGGCGCACCGTGTGCCTGGTCGAGGACGCGCTTCTGCAGTGGCGGCACGGTGGCGAACCCCAGGGCTCCGATCAGCGCGATGGTCACCGCAGCGGCGATCTTGTTGTGGGCGGTGAGCGTGAAGAGGGCCAGGACGACGGCCAGGGCGCCCAGGGAGACGTACAGCATGGGCATCAGGGCGCGGTCGGCGAACTTGCCGCCGATGAGGTTGCCGCCGACCATGCCGAGGCCGAACAGGACCAGCAGCCAGGTGACCGAGCCGTCGGCGAAACCGGCGATGCGGGTCATCATCGGCGCGATGTAGGTGATGGCCGCGAACACGCCGCCGAAGCCGAGGACGGTCATCGCCATGGCCAGCAGGACCTGGGCGTTCTTGAAGGCGGCCAGCTCATGCCGCAGGTGTACGCCCTCCGGGCGCGGCAGTTCGGGAACGAGCTTGGCGATACCTGCGAGACCGATCACACCCAGGGCGGCGACGACGCCGAAGGTGACACGCCAGCCGACGCTCTGTCCGATGAGCGTGCCCAGCGGGACGCCGATGACATTGGCGACGGTCAGACCGGTGAACATCATGGCGATGGCGCCGGCCTTCTTGTCCGGTGCGACCAGCCCGGCCGCCACGACCGAGCCGATACCGAAGAAGGCGCCGTGAGCGAGCGAGGCGACCACCCGTCCGATCAGCATGATTCCGAAGGCGGGAGCCACGGCGGAGAGCAGGTTTCCGGCGGTGAAGAGGCCCATCAGCAGCATCAGCATCCGCTTGCGCGGGACCTTGGTACCGAGCACGGTCATCAGCGGGGCACCGATGACCACGCCGAGCGCGTAGCCGGTCACGAGCAGGCCGGCCGTGGGGATGGAGACCCCGAAGTCACCCGCGACGTCGGGCAGCAAGCCCATGATCACGAACTCGGTCGTTCCGATTCCGAAGGCCCCGATCGCGAGGGCCAGAAGCGCGAGAGGCATGAGGGGGTTAAACCTTCCCAAACGATTGCAGGAGCGCTTTGCGTTCGTCCACAATAATTGCAGACGCGGGCTACATGCAACCGCCGACTATTGCGTCGGTGCTCTACTCTTGTGGTGCAGCCGCTCCGGGACGGAGGAGAACGCCAATGACAGCGACGGACCCTGCGCTCACCGCCCTCGCCCAGGGCTGGTGCGCCCTTTCTGCGCTGCACGGAAGGATCGAGGCGCACATCGAGCGCGCCCTGCAGGCCAGGCACGATCTGAGCGTGCGCGAGTACTCCCTGCTGGATGTGCTCAGCAGGCAGCACGCCGGTGAGGGCGGACATCTGCAGATGAAGCAGGTCGCCGACGCGGTGGTGCTCAGCCAGAGCGCCACCACCCGCCTGGTGACCCGGCTGGAGGACCGCGGCCTGCTGGAGCGCTACCTCTGCCCCACCGACCGGCGCGGCATCTACACCAACGTCACCGCGGCCGGCCTGGATCTGCTGGAGGAGGCGCGGCCCACCAACGACGCCGCTCTGCGCGAAGCCCTGGACGACGCCGCCAAGAGCCCCGAACTGGCCCCGCTGGTCCGGGTGGTGGAGTCCCTGAACGTGGCCCCGTAGGGTGCGCGCATGGGAGATCTTGAAATACGCGCCGCGACCACCGACGACCTGTCGGCGATCGTCGCGATGCTCGCTGACGATCCGCTCGGGGCCCAGCGCGAGTCACTCGACGACCTGACTCCGTACCGGACCGCACTCGAACGCCTCGCCTCCGACCCGAATCAGCATGTCGTCGTCGCCGTGCGGGAGGGCCGTGTGATCGGAACCCTGCAACTCACGATCATCCCTGGGCTCTCGCACAAGGGCGCCACCCGCGCGCTCATCGAGGCCGTACGCATCCATGCCGAGGAGCGGGGCAGCGGTCTGGGCAGCCGGCTGATCGAGTGGGCGATCGACACCTCCCGGCGGCTCGACTGCCAGATGGTGCAGCTGACGTCCGACAAGACGCGCACCGACGCCCACCGCTTCTATGAGCGACTGGGCTTCACGGCCTCGCACGAGGGCTTCAAGCTCCGCCTCTGACCGGTCCCGCAGCCGCCGAGGGGCCGCCGGGAGGGCCACGCCCCGACGGAACCGGTGGAGCCGCCTTGAGACCTGTACCGGGTCGCCGGAGCGCCGAGGCGACCCAGGGGGTGTGTTTCACGTGAAACACACCCCGTGCGCATCTACGGGCTAGCCGATGCCCCGCCACCCCTCCGGGTCCACGCCACCGGGCACCGGGGCCCCGGGGTCGTACGGCTGCCGGGTGAACACGAACGAGCCGAGATCGAGGTGGCTCACAGACCCGTCCGGGCGCCGCACCGGCCGCAGCACTTCTCCGGCGTAATAGCCCTCCAGGCCGGTCCAGGTGCCGTCGCCGTTCGCATGGAAGCGGGCCCTACGACCACCGCCGGCCAGCGGTGCCAGCGTGAGAAGACCGTCGGCGCCCGCGCGCAGGCCGAAGGCGTGGGTGCCCCAGTACCACTGCCCCACCAGCTCCAGCACCGACGGATCGACTTCGCGCAGTGGCCGCCAGGGGTCGGGGATACGGGGCTCCGCCTCCGCGACGATCCGGACGAGGTCCGCTCCCACGGCACCCAGCAGCGGTCCGCTGGTGCAGTTGGCGAGCACCACCGCTGCCACGTCGTCCTCCACAGCGATGGTGAGGTTCGCCAGAAATCCCGGCAGTGAGCCGGAGTGCCCGACGAGCAGCCGCCCGTCACGGCGCTGAACCTGCATGCCCAGGCCGTAGGTGACTCCGTCCATCACGTCCGCGGCCTCGGCCGGCGCCGCCGGGGTACGCATCTCCCGTACCGACCGCGCGCTCAGGACCCGGTCGTCTCCCCGGGCCAGGAACGCGGCGAACCGCGCGAGATCCCCGGTCGTCGACCAGAGTTGACCGGCCGGCGCCATCCGGCCCAGGTCCTCCATCGGCTCAGGCATCATCGCGTCGGCCCACGGGTGCACGGCCCAGCCGCCCGAGTGTGGTGGCTCGGGCTGTGCGCTCGTCCGGTGCAGGCCGAGCGGCACCAGGATCTCGTCGCGCAGCACCTCCTCCCAGGGAGCGCCGCGCAGCCCCTCGACCAGGGCGCCGAGCACGGTGTAGCCAGGGTTGGAGTAATGGTGCCGACGACCGACGGGATGCAGCAGGGGCTGCTCCCCGAGCACATCGCTCAGCTCGGGCCGCAGGGAGCCGGGCGTCCGTTCCCACCAGGGTGCGGGCGATTCGGCCGCCAGCCCGGCCGTGTGCGCGAGCAGGTCCGCGATCGTCGCCTCCCCCGCACCGGTGCCCGGCAGATGCTTCTCCAGCGGATCACCGAGATCGAGCAGACCCTCGTCGCGCAGCCGCATCACCAGGACGGCGGTGAAGGTCTTGGTGATGGACCCGATCCGGTACTGCACGGTCTCGTCCGGTGCGTGGCCGTCCACCGAGGTCCGCGCACCGTGCCACACGGCCTGCCCGTCCCGAACCACTGCGGCTACCAGCGACGGAGCCCGTCCTTCGGCCTGCGCCACGGCGATCCGGTGCAGCAGGACACGCCGGGTCCCCGGGAGCAGCGCTTCCTGAGTTGTCGTCATGGACCCAGTCCATCTGCTGCTGCGGCGGGCGTCGAATTCATTTGCCGGGACACGGGACCGTGCCGGGCGGATCAGGTCTGTGCCATGTCCACGAAACGGGAGTAGTGGCCCTGGAAGGCGACCGTGATCGTGGCGGTGGGACCGTTTCGGTGCTTGGCGACGATCAGGTCGGCCTCGCCCGCGCGCGGTGACTCCTTCTCGTACGCGTCCTCACGGTGCAGCAGGATGACCATGTCGGCGTCCTGCTCGATGGAGCCGGACTCACGCAGGTCGGAGACCATCGGCTTCTTGTCGGTGCGCTGCTCGGGGCCACGGTTGAGCTGGGAGAGCGCGATGACGGGGATCTCCAGCTCCTTGGCCAGCAGCTTGAGGTTACGGGACATGTCCGAGACCTCCTGCTGACGGCTCTCGGCGCGCTTCGAGCCGCCGTTCTGCATCAGCTGGAGGTAGTCGATGACGACCAGCTTCAGATCGTTGCGCTGCTTCAGGCGCCGGCACTTGGCCCGGATCTCCATCATCGACAGGTTCGGGGAGTCGTCGATGTACAGCGGCGCGGCCGACACGTCCGGCATTCGGCGGGCGAGCCGTGTCCAGTCCTCGTCGGTCATCGTGCCGGACCGCATGTGGTGCAGGGCGACCCGCGCCTCGGCCGACAGCAGGCGCATCGCGATCTCGTTGCGGCCCATCTCGAGCGAGAAGATGACGCTCGGGAGGTTGTGCTTGATGGAGGCGGCCCGCGCGAAGTCCAGTGCGAGGGTCGACTTACCCATGGCGGGACGCGCCGCGATGACGATCATCTGTCCGGGGTGAAGGCCGTTCGTCAACGAGTCGAAGTCGGTGAAGCCGGTGGGCACGCCCGTCATCTCGCCGCTGCGCGAGCCGATCGCCTCGATCTCGTCGAGGGCGCCTTCCATGATGTCGCCGAGCGGGAGGTAGTCCTCGCTGGTGCGCTGCTCGGTGACGGCGTAGATCTCGGCCTGGGCGCGGTTGACGATCTCGTCCACGTCTCCGTCGGCCGCGTATCCCATCTGTGTGATGCGCGTGCCGGCTTCGACCAGGCGGCGCAGGACGGCCCGCTCGTGGACGATCTCCGCGTAGTACTCGGCATTGGCCGCCGTCGGCACGGTCTGGACGAGGCTGTGCAGATACGCGGCGCCGCCGACCTTGTTGATCTCACCGCGCTTGGTGAGTTCGGCGGCGATGGTGATCGGGTCGGCCGGCTCACCCTTGGCGTAGACGTCCAGGATGGCCTGGTAGATCGTCTCGTGCGCGGGCTTGTAGAAGTCGTGGCCCTTGAGGATCTCGACGACGTCGGCGATGGCGTCCTTGGACAGCAGCATGCCGCCCAGCACGGACTGCTCGGCGTCCAGGTCCTGGGGCGGCACGCGCTCGAACGAGGAACCTCCGCCGTCCCAGGTTTCGTTGTCCCGGCCCCGGTCGTGCTGCTCGTCACGGCCCCGGCCGCCGTCACCGCGCCGACGGGAAGCCGGCAGACGATCGCTGGGCCCGCTGTCGGCCCACGGATCGTCCAAGGGCTCGGAAATACTCACCGAGCCACCTCCTCCCGTCCGCACGGCGGACCTCGCCGTGGCCTCTTTTGTACGGCACGACACTGACAAATAAGAGGCCCAACTCCGGTTCTGGAGCGTCGGATTTATGACGGTTCCCGGGCCGGACGAAGGACACGCGCCGGGCCGGGAGAAGGAGCGGGCGCCGGACAACGGTAGGCCCGTCGGCACCGTCAGCCAATCTGGTTATCCACAGGCCATGTGGACGACCGCCCCGATGCTGTGGAGAACTCGGCGAAACCTGTGCACGACCCGGTGGACAGCCCTGTGAACAAGACCTCGATCTCGCCAGCAACAAGCCACTGACCTGCAACTTTTCGATCCACCGGCTGTGCAGAAGAAAAACTTCCCCAGTCGGGCCAAGATCGCTTCGAACGGTACCCGAAAGGACACCACCTCAGACAGGAAGTAAGGACCACTAGCTAGTTGCATCACTTACCTGTGGACGGTTAGATTGATGCTCATGACACAGGCTCGCGAGATACCCCAGGCCACCCGTCGGCGGCACGACCGAGAAATCGTCGCGCTGGCCGTCCCGGCCTTCGGTGCGCTGGTCGCCGAGCCTCTCTTCGTCATGGTGGACAGTGCGATCGTCGGCCATCTCGGCACCGCCCAGCTAGCCGGTCTGGGTGTCGCCGCGGCGCTCCTCACCACTGCTGTGAGCGTCTTCGTCTTCCTCGCCTATGCCACCACGGCCGCCGTGGCCCGCCGCGTCGGCGCCGGCGATCTCCGGGCGGCGATCCGTCAGGGCATGGACGGCATCTGGCTGGCGCTGCTGCTCGGCATCGCCGTCATCGCTGCTGTCCTGCCGCTGGCCTCCGGCATCGTGGATCTCTTCGGTGCCTCCACGACCGCGGCCCCTTATGCCACCACCTATCTGCGTATCTCCGCCCTGGGCATCCCGGCCATGCTCATCGTCCTTGGCGCGACCGGAGTGCTGCGCGGCCTGCAGGACACCAGGACCCCGCTCGCCGTCGCCGTCGGCGGCTTCGTCGCCAATGCCGGACTCAACGCGGGACTGGTCTACGGCGCCGGACTCGGGATCGCCGGTTCGGCCTGGGGCACGGTCATCGCGCAGTGCGGCATGGCCGCCGTCTACCTGACGGTGGTCGTACGCGGGGCCCGTCGGCACGGCGCATCCCTCCGGCCGGACGCCGCCGGTATCCGGGCCTCGGCCCAGGCCGGTGTCCCCCTGCTGGTCCGCACGCTGTCCCTGCGGGCGATCCTCATGATCGCCACGGCGGTCGCGGCTCGTCTCGGTGATGCCGAGATCGCCGCGCACCAGATCATCCTGTCCCTGTGGAGCCTGCTGTCCTTCGCGCTCGACGCGATCGCGATCGCGGGGCAGGCCATCATCGGACGCTACCTCGGAGCGGGCGATTCCCGAGGGGCACGCGAAGCCTGCCGCCGGATGATTCAGTGGGGCATCGCGTCCGGTGTCGTACTGGGCCTGCTCGTCGTGGCCACGCGACCGCTCTTCCTGCCGCTGTTCACGAGCGACTCCGTCGTGAAGCACGCCGCGCTGCCGGCCTTGCTGCTGGTGGCACTCTCCCAGCCCGTCTGCGGGATCGTGTTCGTCCTGGACGGGGTCCTGATGGGCGCGGGTGACGGGCCGTACCTGGCAGGAGCCATGGTCGTCACACTGGCGGTGTTCGCGCCCGCGGCCCTGCTCGTTCCTGCGCTCGGCGGCGGCCTGACCGCTCTCTGGGCAGCGATGACGTTGATGATGGTGATCCGCATGCTGACTCTGTGGCTGCGGAGTCGCTCAGGCCGCTGGATCGTGACGGGCGCGACCCGCTGACCGTCTCACCTGAACCCACCTGACCGTCTCACCCGAACGCCACTGACCGTTTCACGTGAAACATGCCGCTGCGACCGACCCCGGTCATGGGAAAGGGGCCGCACCCTTCATGGGTACGGCCCCTTTCACCGGCTCAAGCGAGCGCGGCGATCACGCGGCGATCAGGCCGCGACGACCTCGATGTTGACCTTGGCGGCAACCTCGGGGTGCAGACGCACGGACGTCTCGTGGGCGCCCAGGGTCTTGATCGGAGCGGAAAGCTCGATGCGGCGCTTGTCGACCTCGGGGCCACCGGAAGCCTTGATCGCGGAAGCGATGTCGGCCGGGGTGACGGAACCGAAGAGACGACCGGCGTCGCCGGAGCGGACGGCCAGGCGGACCTTGACGCCCTCGAGCTGGGCCTTCACAACGTTGGCCTGCTCGATGGTCTGGATCTCGTGGATCTTGCGAGCACGACGGATCTGCTCGACGTCCTTCTCGCCACCCTTGGTCCAGCGGATAGCGAACTTCCGCGGGATCAGGTAGTTGCGAGCGTAACCGTCCTTGACGTCGACGACGTCGCCCGCGGCACCGAGGCCGGAGACCTCGTGGGTGAGGATGATCTTCATGAGTCGGTCACCCTTCCCTTATCGCGCGGTGGAGGTGTAGGGCAGCAGCGCCATCTCACGGCTGTTCTTGACGGCCGTGGCGACGTCACGCTGGTGCTGCGTGCAGTTGCCGGTCACGCGGCGGGCACGGATCTTGCCGCGGTCGGAAATGAACTTCCGCAGCATGTTCGTGTCCTTGTAGTCCACGTACGTGACCTTGTCCTTGCAGAAAGCGCAAACCTTCTTCTTCGGCTTGCGCACAGGCGGCTTCGCCATAGTGTTTCTCCTGTGTGATCAAGAAGTTGGGGTACGACCCACCCTCGGCCCGAAGGCTTAGAAGGGGGGCTCGTCCGAGTAGCCGCCGCCACCGCCGCCGGAGCCGCCGCCCCAGCCGCCGCCACCCTGGTTGCCACCGGCGGGAGCACCGCCGGTCGCCCACGGGTCGTCGGCCGGAGCGCCGCCGCTCTGCTGGCCGCCACCGGGGCTTCCGCCCCAGCTGCCGCCACCCTGGCCGCCACCGCCGCCGTAGCCACCCTGGCCGCCCTGGCCACCACGCCCGCCACCGGCGGTCTTGGTGACCTTCGCAGTGGCGTTGCGCAGGCTGGGGCCGACTTCGTCGACGTCCAGCTCGTAGACCGTGCGCTTGACACCCTCACGGTCCTCGTAGGACCGCTGCTTCAGCCGGCCCTGCACGATGACGCGCATGCCTCGCTGGAGCGACTCGGCGACGTTCTCCGCCGCCTGACGCCAGACCGAGCAGGTCAGGAACAGGCTCTCGCCGTCCTTCCACTCGTTCGTCTGGCGGTCGAAGGTGCGGGGAGTGGACGCGACGCGGAACTTCGCGACCGCCGCACCGGACGGGGTGAAGCGCAGCTCGGGGTCGTCGACAAGATTGCCGATGACCGTGATGACGGTCTCGCCTGCCATGGGGGAACCTCTCGGCGGGTTTGCTGCTCTGGCTGCTGGTTGCTGCTACTCGAATCCCCGAGATCAGCTGAGCGGGAAAGCTCAGTGGGTCTCGGGGCGGAGGACCTTGGTCCGGAGGACCGACTCGTTCAGGTTCATCTGGCGGTCGAGCTCCTTGACGACCGCAGGCTCGGCCTGCAGGTCGATGACCGAGTAGATGCCCTCGGGCTTCTTCTTGATCTCGTAGGCGAGACGACGACGGCCCCAGGTGTCGACCTTCTCAACCTTGCCGCCGCCGTCACGGACGACGGACATGAAGTTCTCGATCAGCGGGGAGACAGCGCGCTCCTCGAGATCGGGGTCGAGGATGACCATCACTTCGTAGTGACGCATGTGGAACCCACCTCCTTTGGACTCAGCGGCCACGGTCGTTCCGTGGCAGGAGGGTTGTGATGCGTACGCAACGGTATCGGCCGCCACTGACAATCGGGGTCCCGTGAGGAACCCCGCAGCGTCACCTGGGCAGGCGTGGGCAGACACCGGTGCAGAGGGTACAGACTACCCGCACCCCCGCTTCCGGTTGAAATCCGGCCGTGAGGACCGTCACTCTGTACACGTCGGGTATGTACGGCGCTACTATGCGCCGCTTTCCGCAGGAGGTGCCCATGGCACAGGTAACGCATCCCACCATCGCCGGTTCCCTCTTCGCCACGGACGGCAAGTCCCGTCCGCTCCAGGACGCCCTGATGGCGATCACTCTCGCGCTCGGTGTCCTGTCCTTCATCACGTCCTTCTTCCACAGCCTGCACCTGCTGACCTCGTGGACAGGTCTGGTCGGGCTGGCCGTCGGCATCTGGGGCCAGTGGATCTCGGTGACCACACGGGAGCGGTTCGGCCTGATCCTGGGCCTCGGCGCCTCGGGGATCGGTTTCCTGATCGGCATGGCCCACGGCGGCCTGTTCGGTGGGCTCGTCGGCTGACCTCGCCGGACTCCACGCCATAGGCCCAGTCGGGGCGCCCGCGCGGCGCAGTAGGCTTCGCGCGAGAGCCGGAGCCCCTGTACCCATGGGGACACACCAGCCCGAGGAGCGCCCCGAATGAGCCTGACCCTGAGGACCATCAGTCGTGAGCAGCATCTGGCCTACATCCAGAGCCTGCCTGCGGCGAGCCACATGCAGGTCCCGGCCTGGGCAGATGTGAAGGCGGAATGGCGCTCGGAGAGCCTGGGCTGGTTCGACGACCGGACCGGCCACATGGTCGGCGCGGGCCTGGTTCTCTACCGTCAGCTGCCCAAGATCAAGCGATACCTGGCCTACCTGCCCGAGGGCCCGGTCATCAACTGGTACGCACCGAACCTGGACGACTGGATCCAGCCGATGCTGGCGCACCTGAAGCAGCAGGGCGCGTTCTCCGTGAAGATGGGCCCGCCGGTGATCATCCGCCGCTGGAACGCGGACACGATCAAGAGGGGCATCCAGGACCCGGACGTCAAGCGACTGCGTGACCTGGAGGCCGACTTCATCGAGCCGCGCGCCTTCGAGGTGGCCGACAAGCTGCGCCGCATGGGCTGGCAGCAGGGCGAGGACGGCGGTGCCGGCTTCGGCGACGTACAGCCCCGCTACGTCTACCAGGTGCCGCTGGCGAACCGTTCCCTGGAAGAGGTCCACAAGAACTTCAACCAGCTGTGGCGGCGCAACATCAAGAAGGCCGAGAAGGCCGGCGTCGAGGTCGTCCAGGGCGGCTACCAGGACCTGGCCGAGTGGCAGCGGCTGTATGAGATCACGGCCGTCCGTGACCACTTCCGGCCCCGCCCGCTGTCGTACTTCCAGCGCATGTGGACGGCCCTCAACACCGAGGACCCCAACCGCATGCGGCTGTACTTCGCCCGGCACAACGGCGTGAACCTGTCCGCGGCGACGATGCTGATCGTCGGCGGCCACGTCTGGTACTCCTACGGTGCCTCGGACAACATCGGCCGCGAGGTCCGGCCGTCGAACGCGATGCAGTGGCGCATGCTGCGCGACGCCTACGCCCTCGGCGCCACCGTCTACGACCTGCGTGGCATCTCCGACTCGCTGGACGAGACCGACCACCTCTTCGGCCTGATCCAGTTCAAGGTCGGCACCGGTGGCCAGGCCGCCGAGTACCTCGGTGAATGGGACTTCCCGCTGAACAAGCTGCTCCACAAGGCGCTCGACATCTACATGTCGCGCCGCTGAGCCGCGCGGGCGTTTGATTCCATAGCCTTCACAGCTCACACACCTTCGATCCACCGCAGCCACGAGAAAGGTCCCGGGTCCGGCCATGGCGCTCACGCTCTACGTCGACACCGCGCGCTGGCGGGCGCACCACAAGCACGTGCAGGAGCAGTTCCCGGGACTCGTCCCGGTCTGCAAGGGCAACGGCTACGGCTTCGGGCACGAACGGCTGTCGGACGAGGCCACGCGGCTCGGCTCCGACCTGCTCGCCGTCGGCACCACCTACGAGGCCGCGCGCATCAAGGACTGGTTCGGCGGTGACCTGCTCGTGCTGACCCCGTACCGGCGCGGCGAGGAACCCGTACCGCTGCCCGACCGGGTGGTGCGCTCGGTGTCGTCGATCGACGGCGTCTACGGCCTCGTGGGCGCCCGTGTCGTCATCGAGGTGATGTCCTCGATGAAGCGGCACGGCATCAGCGAGCACGAGCTCCCGCAGCTGCACCAGGCCATAGAGAACATCCGGCTGGAAGGCTTCGCCATCCACCTGCCGCTGGACCGCACCGACGGCTCGGACGCCGTCGAGGAGGTCATCGGCTGGATGGAACGGCTCCGCATGAACCGGCTGCCGCTGCACACCATGTTCGTGAGCCACCTCAAGGCCGACGAACTCATCCGGCTCCAGCAGCAGTTCCCGCAGACCCGGTTCCGCGCCCGCATCGGCACGCGGCTGTGGCTGGGCGACCACGACGCCACCGAGTACCGCGGTGCCGTCCTGGACGTCACGCGCGTGGCGAAGGGCGACCGGTTCGGTTACCGGCAGCAGAAGGCGGCCTCGGACGGCTTCCTGGTGGTCGTGGCGGGCGGTACGTCGCACGGGGTGGGCCTGGAGGCACCGAAGGCCCTGCACGGCGTCATGCCCCGCGCCAAGGGCGTGGCCCGCGCCGGGCTCGCCACGGTCAACCGGAACCTTTCTCCGTTCGTCTGGGGCGGTAAGCAGCGCTGGTTCGCGGAGCCGCCGCACATGCAGGTGTCGATCCTGTTCGTGCCCTCGGACGCTCCCGAGCCGAAGGTCGGTGACGAACTGGTGGCCCATCTGCGGCACACCACGACCCAGTTCGACCGCATCGTGGACCGCTGAGCCCGCTCAGGACAGCGAGAAGGCCGTATCCGGAGCGCCCGGATACGGCCTTCTGCGTGACGGCCGGCCCGCTGGTCCGTCGAGGCGGGTGAGCTGTTCGCTCAGAGCGAACGCGCCTGGTGGAACGGCTGTTCGGAGCGGCCCCAGTCCACCTGCGGTCCCTCGAAATGAGCGGCATGCCGCGGTGGGTGGGCCGCCCCGCCGAGCACGAACACGTCCTCCGCGCCGTCGAGCACCCCGCCCGAGGGATCGTCGTCGCCGGAGCTGCGCACCACGTCCCGCTCCGGCATGAGGATGTCCCGTACGACGACGGCACACAGGTACAGGGTGCCCAGCAGATGCACCGCGATCGCCCAGTGGTAGCCCTGCGAAGGCAGGCCCTTGTGGGCGTCTCCGCTGGTCGTGTAGGCGAGGTACATCCAGATCCCGAGGAAGTACGTCACCTCGCACGCCTGCCAGATCAGGAAGTCCCGCCATTTGGGCCGGGCGAGGACGGCCAGTGGCACCAGCCACAGCACGTACTGCGGTGAGTAGACCTTGTTGGTCAGGACGAAGGCGGCCACCACCAGGAAGGCCAGCTGGGCGAAGCGCGGCCGGCGCGGGGCGGTGAGCGTCAGCGCGGCGATGCCGAGGAAGCACAGCACCACGAGCACGGTGGCCGCGTTGTTGACGAAGTCGGTGGTGGGCGGGTTGCTGGAGTTCTGCGCCCAGATCAGCCAGAAGGAGCCGAAGTCGACACCGCGCTCCTTGCTGAAGGTGTAGAACTTCGCCCAGCCCTCGCGGATGTGGAAGCCCGTCGCGTCGTGCGTGAGCATCACGGGCAGGTTCACCACGAGCCAGGCGCCCACCGCGCCGCCCGCGGCCTGGAAGAACTGGCGCCACTTGCCGGCCCGCCAGCACAGCACCAGCAGCGGGCCGAGGAGCAGGGCGGGATACAGCTTGGCGGCCGTGGCAAGCCCCAGGAGGACCCCGAAGGCGAGGGACCGGCCCCGCGACCACATCAGTATCGCGGCGGCCGTCAGCGCCACCGCCATCAGATCCCAGTTGATGGTCGCGGTCAGCGCGAAGGCGGGCGCCAGGGCGACCAGCAGGCCGTCCCAGGGCCGTCGGCGGTGGGTGCGGGCCACGCAGACGGCGATGACGGTGGCACACACCATCAGCATCCCGGCGTTGACGAACCAGTACCACTGCTCCTGGTGCTGGATGGAGCCACTGTGCGGGGTCAGCCAGGAGGCCACCTCCATGAACACTCCGGTGAGCACCGGGTATTCGAGGTAGTCCATGTCGCCGGGGAGCTTGTCGAAGTACGGCACGAGGTGATCGGCGAACCCGCGGCCCTGGTAGAGATGCGGGATGTCCGAGTAGCAGGCGTGCGTGTACTGGCTGCTCGCGCCGAAGAACCAGGCGCCGTCGTAGCAGGGTGCCTTCTGGACCAGGCCGAGGGCGAACATACCGATCGCCACGAGCGCCACGACGCGTACGGGCGTCCACCAGGAGGTCCCGGGCAGGGCGCGCCGCCCCAGGGGACCGCCGATCAGCTCACTGCCGGCGGCGGCGACCTTGTCCTCCCTGGTCGGCTGCACCGGCTCTGCCGCGGCGGGCCGCACGGGCTCGGGCTCGTGCATGCTCGCGGGCGTCATCTCTGCACTGGGCATGGGGCACATCCTGCCGTACCCGGCTGGGAATACGCCGAGGGCCGCCGCACCTCGTCGGTGCGGCGGCCCGTGTTTCACGTGAAACACCCCGGGCGGGCGATATGGTCGCCAACCGGTCAGATCACCGGGCTAACCGGTCTGGCCTGCGAAGAAGCCTCCGTTGGTGCCATCACCGGTGCTGTTGCCGTTGCCGTTGCCCCGGCTGTTCCCGGTTCCGGTTGTCTCCGTGCCCGTGGGCGTCGGAACCGTTCCTCCGTCGGTGCCGCCCGTATCCGTGCCACCGACGTCGTTGCCGTTGCCGTCACAGTTGTTGCCCCAGCCGAAAGTGCAGGAGGCGCTGGCCGACGGGCTCGGCGTGGTGGTCGTCTGGCTCGGCGTCGGGCTCGGCGTGGCACTCGGCTTCGGGCTCGGCGTGTACGTGACGCTCGGGGTCGGGGAGGGAGCACCCGCCTCGTGCTGGACCGTGCCGATCTCCGTGGCCTTCGGGAAACCGGGGTCGTTCTGGCCCTTGAGCGCGGCCATCATGTACTCGGTCCACACCTGCGTCGGGATGTCACCGCCGTGGATGGAGTCCACGCCCGCCGTGCCGTTCATGGACAGCAGCTTGTGGTTCTTGGGGTTCTCACGGAACATCGCCACCGAGGTGGACAACTGCTGGGTGTAGCCGACGAACCAGGCCGACTTGTTCTCGTCGGTGGTACCGGTCTTGCCCGCCGCCGTACGCCCGAGGGCTCGGGCCTTCTTGCCCGTACCGTTCTGGACGACGTTCTCCAGGACGTCCGTGACGTTGTTGGCGATGTTCGGGTCCATCGCCTCCTTGGGCGCCGGCTTCGGCTTGGTGAAGCTGGGCGCGTCGGCGCCGTTGACCTTGACCGCGGTCACGGAGTACGGGTCCGTCTGCTTGCCGGACGCGGCGAAGGTCGCGTAGGCGTCGGCCATACGGATCGCGCTGGGCGTGGACGTACCGATGGCGAAGGACGGGTTGAGGTCCTGCGACATGCTCTGGCTGAGGATGCCGGCCTGCCGGGCCACGTCCCGGACGTGCGTCATGCCCACATCGACACCGAGCTGCACGAACGGGGTGTTGACGGACTGCTCCATCGCCTTGCGCAGGGTGATGTAACCCCAGGGATAGTCGCTCTCGTTCTCCTGGTAGAAGTACGAGTTGTCCTTGTTGAGGTAGTACGACCCATCCGGCTTCTGGACCTTGAGATGGTCGTTGCCGTTGTACTTGCTCAGCGGAGAGATGCCCTCGCCGGCGGAGTTGTACTTGCCGTACTCCATGGCGGCGGCGAGCACGAACGGCTTCCAGGTCGAGCCCACGGGGACACCGGAGGTGTCGGCGTTGTTGGTGAAGTGCCCGTTCTCGTAGCCGTCGCCGCCGTAGAGAGCGACGATCGCGCCGTCGTCGGGCTTCACCGACGCCGCACCGAACTGGACGTACTTGTCCAGATCACGATGCTCCGGGTCGAGGTTCTCTTTCTGGACGTTCTTCACGGCCTTGGCCAGGGCGTCGACCTTCTCCTTCCGGAAGGTCGTGTAGATCTGGTAGCCGCCGCGGTCGAACTGCGCCTCGGTGATGTCCGAGTGGGCGATGACGTACTTCTTCGCCGTGTCGGCCAGATAGCTGATCTGGCCGGTCATGCCCTTGGTCGCCTTGCGGCCGTCGGGCTTGGGGTACTGGGCGATGGCCTGCTGGTACTGGGTGTCGGAGAGGTGCTTGTCCTTGTGCATCTCGCCGAGGATCCAGGCCCAGCGGTCCTTGGAGCGCTTCTCGTTGGCCTGCGGGGTCGCCGTCTTGTCGAGGTCCTGGTTGCCCGCGGGGTCGTAGTACGTCGGGCCCTTCAGCAAGGCCGCGAGGACGGCGCACTCGCTCGGCTTGAGGTCGACCGCGTTCTTGCCGTAGTAGGTCTGCGCCGCGGCCTGGATGCCGTACGCCCCCCGGCCGAAGTACGAGGTGTTCAGGTAGCCCTGCATGATCTGGTCTTTGTCGAGCTTCGCGCCCACCTTGATGGAGATGAACATCTCCTTGAACTTCCGGGTGACCGACTGCTCCTGGCTGAGGTACGTGTTCTTCACGTACTGCTGGGTGATCGTCGAGCCACCCTGCGTCTGACCGCCTCGCGCCATGTTCACCATGGCGCGCGCGATGCCCATGGGGTCGACGCCCGAGTCCTCGTAGAAGGATTTGTTCTCGGCGGAGATCACCGCGTACTGCATCGCCTCGGGGATCTGGTCGATGCTGACGTTCTGCCGGTTGACGCCGGTGCCGGTGGCCACCATCTGCTTGCCGTCGGCCCAGTAGTAGACGTTGTTCTGGGACTTGGCCGCGTCGTTCTCGTTCGGGATCGAGACCATCGCGTAGCCGACGCCGACCATCACCACCAGGCTGCCGACGAAGCCGAGGAACAGCCCGCTGACCAGCTTCCAGGACGGTACCCAGCGCCGCCAGCCGTACTTGTCGACCCTGGGGTAGTCGATGAACCGCTTCTTGCCCGGTGCTGTCGTCGCGCGGCCCCTGCCCCGCCCCGGTCCGGTCTGCCCGCCCGGTCCACCGCGCCGGCCGCCGGGACTCGTGTTGTCGGCCGCTCTGCGGCGGCTGCCCTTCTGCGCCGCACGGCGGGCCTCGGCACGGCCGCCGTAGGAACGCTCCTCACCTCCCGAGTCAGCAGACTCAGCCCCATGGGAAGGGGACCCATAGGAGTCGGCAGGAGACCCGGTGGCGCCTCGCGGTGTCGCACGGCGGCCGGAGGACGAGCCGGACTGGCCGCGTCGGGCCGCGGCACGTCCGCCTCCCTGCGGCTGCGGCGGTTTGCGACGGTGCTCGCTCATCGAACGATTACTCCTCGGGCAGGCGCACCCGTGCGCGCCTGGAACGGCGGCTGGTTTCCGGTCCCCCCGAAGTACGGATGTGGTCGGTTCCGCATTCACCCGTACTGCACCGGGGACGAGGACGCTCCCCAGGCGTCACGCGGTTCCCGGTGGTGTCCATGCCGCACAGACTACGCACCACCAAAACCCGCCGAGCCCCGAAGTTCACCCCAAAACAGGCAACTTGCCTCCTACGAATCGGTGATGTGATCCCGTTCACCGTCGTCCCCCTTGTCGCTCACGATGACGCGTTCTATCGTCGTGATGTATCGAACCGATACATCAGCGCGAGATAAAGTCGCTGACAGGCACTGCGAGACCTGCGGGACCGACCTGCGGGACCGAGAGGAGGCGACGATGAGCCGGCGCTCCGGCATCCTTGAGTTCGCCGTACTCGGCCTGCTGCGGGAGTCCCCGATGCACGGCTATGAGCTGCGCAAACGGCTGAACACGTCACTGGGTGTGTTCCGTGCGTTCAGCTATGGGACGCTGTACCCCTGCCTCAAGACGCTGGTCACCAACGGCTGGCTGATCGAGGAACCCGGGAACACCCACGACGACGCAGTCGCCGCCCCTCTCGCCGGACGCCGCGCCAAGATCGTTTACCGGCTGACGGCGGAAGGCAAGGAACACTTCGAGGAACTGCTCTCGCAGACCGGCCCCGACGCCTACGAGGACGAGCACTTCGCCGCACGGTTCGCCTTCTTCGGGCAGACCTCACGCGATGTCCGCATGCGCGTCCTGGAGGGCCGGCGCAGCCGCCTGGAGGAGCGCCTGGAGAAGATGCGCGCCTCACTGACGCGCACCCGGGAACGCCTCGACGACTACACACTTGAGCTCCAGCGCCACGGGATGGAGTCCGTGGAGCGCGAAGTGCGCTGGCTGAACGAGCTCATCGAGAGCGAGCGGGCCGGACGGGACCTGAGAGGTTCCACTTCCGGGGGGCCCGCCCAGCAGGACACCACCACTGGATCGACGGGCGGCCTGCCCCGCGCCGGGGAAACCCCTCGGACGGATACGCCCGACGACACCGCCACGTGAGACCCAGTCAGGGCCTCACTCGTACACACAGGGAGCAACCGGAATGGGTTCGGTTCGCGTAGCCATCGTCGGCGTGGGCAACTGCGCGGCGTCGCTGGTGCAGGGAGTCGAGTACTACAAGGACGCCGACCCGGCGTCCAAGGTCCCCGGCCTGATGCACGTGCAGTTCGGTGACTACCACGTGCGCGACGTCGAGTTCGTCGCCGCGTTCGACGTCGACGCCAAGAAGGTCGGCCTCGACCTCGCGGACGCGATCGGCGCCTCCGAGAACAACACCATCAAGATCTGCGACGTGCCCCACACCGGTGTCACCGTCCAGCGCGGCCACACCCTCGACGGCCTCGGCAAGTACTACCGCCAGACCATCGAGGAGTCTGACGCCGAGCCGGTCGACGTCGTCCAGATCCTGAAGGACAAGCAGGTCGACGTCCTGGTCTGCTACCTCCCCGTGGGTTCCGAGGACGCGGCGAAGTTCTACGCCCAGTGCGCCATCGACGCCAAGGTCGCCTTCGTCAACGCCCTCCCGGTCTTCATCGCCGGCACCAAGGAGTGGGCGGACAAGTTCACCGAGGCCGGCGTCCCGATCGTCGGTGACGACATCAAGTCCCAGGTCGGCGCCACCATCACGCACCGCGTCATGGCGAAGCTGTTCGAGGACCGCGGTGTCGTCCTGGACCGCACTATGCAGCTGAACGTCGGCGGCAACATGGACTTCAAGAACATGCTCGAGCGCGAGCGCCTGGAGTCCAAGAAGATCTCCAAGACGCAGGCCGTCACCTCCCAGATCCCCGACCGGGACCTCGGCGAGAAGAACGTCCACATCGGCCCGTCCGACTACGTGGCCTGGCTGGACGACCGCAAGTGGGCCTACGTCCGCCTCGAGGGACGTGCCTTCGGTGACGTCCCGCTGAACCTGGAGTACAAGCTCGAGGTCTGGGACTCCCCGAACTCCGCGGGTGTCATCATCGATGCCCTGCGCGCCGCGAAGATCGCCAAGGACCGCGGCATCGGCGGCCCGATCCTGTCGGCGTCGTCCTACTTCATGAAGTCCCCGCCGGTCCAGTACTTCGACGACGTGGCCCGCGAGAACGTCGAGAAGTTCATCCGCGGTGAGGTCGAGCGCTGAGGCGCTGAACACGGCCGCACGCGAACGCTCCTGCCAGGGCTGTGAAGGTCCCCGGGTCCGCCGACCCGGGGACCTTCCGCATATGTGAGGCTGTCGCCCATGCCCGTCGTACGTGACCTGCGCCTGCTGGTGCGCCTGCGGCACTTCCGGCACCTGCTGTACGTCCGCCTCCTGTCCCAGGGCGCCGATGGCGTCTACCAGGTCGCGCTCGCCGCGTACGTCGTCTTCTCGCCGGAGAAGCAGACCTCGGCCACCGCGATCGCCTCGGCGATGGCGGTCCTGCTGCTCCCCTATTCACTGGTCGGCCCCTTCGCCGGTGTCCTGCTGGACCGCTGGCGACGCCGACAGGTATTCGTGTACGGCAATCTGCTGCGAGCCCTGCTGGCCGCGGCCACCGCCCTCCTGATCCTCGGCCACGCCCCCGACTGGCTCTTCTATGCCTCCGCGCTGTGCGTCACGGCCGTCAACCGCTTCGTTCTCGCGGGGCTGTCGGCCGCCCTGCCCCGAGTCGTCGACGCCGAGCGCCTGGTGGTGGCCAACTCGCTCTCCCCGACGGCCGGCACGCTCGCCGCGACCGTCGGCGGAGGTCTGGCCTTCGCCGTACGGATCGTGGCGTCGGACTCCGACGCTGCGGTGGTACTGCTCGGCGCCTTCCTGTACCTGTGCGCGAGCCTCGCCTCCCTGCGTCTGCCTCCCGGCCTGCTCGGACCCGACCGGCACCCCGTCCGGCCCCAGCTCGGTACGGCACTCGACGAGACGGCACGCGCGCTGCTCGCGGCCGTCCGGCACCTGGCCACGCCCCGGCGCAGAGAAGCCGTCTGGGCCCTGGCCGCGATGACGCTGATGCGCTTCTGCTACGGCGCACTCCTCGTCCTGCTGCTCATGCTCTGCCGTTACGCCCTCTCCGGCACTCCGGAAGAAGGGCTGCGGCTGCTCGGGCCGGCGCTGGCCCTGTCCGGAGCGGGGTTCTTCGCGGCGGCCGTGGTGACCCCCTGGGCGGTCGGGCGGCTGGGCCCCGGCCGATGGATCGCGGTGTGTGCCGGCGCGGCCATGGTGCTGGAACCCGCCCTGGTCTTCCGTTCGCCACCGGACCGCTGATGGTCGCGGCCTTCTGTCTCGGCCTGATCACCCAGGGAGCCAAGATCGCCACGGACACGATCGTCCAGGCCCGTGTCGAAGACGGCTTCCGGGGCCGGATCTTCTCCGTGTACGACGTGCTCTTCAACGTCGCCTTCGTGGGTGCGGCGGGCGTGGCGGCGCTGATGCTTCCGCCGGACGGCCGCTCCACGGTGCTGGTCGTTCTCGTCGCCGCCATCTACGGCGTGATCGCCCTGGGCCTGGCCCGCTTCGAGCGACGCTGAGCCGACGAGCACGCGTCACACGTCGCCGAGACGGAGCGAGGGGTGATGTTTCACGTGAAACATCACCCCTCGGGTTCGCTGTCCCGGACGATGTTTCACGTGAAACATCGTCCGGGGCGGCTCAGCTCTCCGCAGCCCACCACTCCTTGAGAGCTGCCACCGCCGCGTCGACATCCATCGGGCCGTTCTCCAGGCGCAGCTCCAGCATGTGCTTGTACGCCTTGCCCACCGCCGGGCCCGGGCCGATCCTCAGGATCTCCATGATCTGGTTGCCGTCGAGGTCGGGCCGGATGGCGTCCAGCTCCTCCTGCTCCTTCAGCTGAGCGATGCGCTCCTCCAAGCCGTCGTAGGCCCGGGACAGCGCCACCGCCTTCCGCTTGTTGCGCGTGGTGCAGTCGGAGCGGGTCAGCTTGTGCAGGCGGTCCAGCAGGGGGCCGGCGTCCCGGACGTACCGGCGGACCGCCGAGTCCGTCCACTCCCCGGTGCCGTAGCCGTGGAAGCGGAGGTGCAGCTCGACCAGCCGGGAGACGTCCTTCACCAGCTCGTTGGAGTACTTCAGGGCGGTCATGCGCTTCTTGGTCATCTTGGCGCCGACCACCTCGTGGTGGTGGAACGAGACCCGGCCGTCGCTCTCGAAGCGGCGCGTGCGCGGCTTACCGATGTCATGCAGCAGCGCGGACAGCCGCAGGGCGAGGTCCGGACCGTCCTGCTCCAGCGCGATCGCCTGCTCCAGGACGATCAGCGTGTGCTCGTAGACGTCCTTGTGCCGGTGGTGCTCGTCACTTTCCAGGCGCAGCGCCGGCAGCTCGGGCAGGACATACCCGGCGAGCCCGGTGTCCACGAGCAGCGCCAGGCCCTTGCGCGGGTGGGCGGAGAGGACCAGCTTGTTGAGCTCGTCCCGGACCCGCTCCGCCGAGACGATCTCGATGCGTCCGGCCATCTCGGTCATGGCGGTGACGACCTCTGGGGCGACCTCGAAGTCCAGCTGGGCGGCGAACCGGGCGGCCCGCATCATGCGCAGGGGATCGTCCGAGAAGGACTCCTCGGGTGTGCCCGGCGTCCGCAGCGCACGCGCCGCGAGGTCCTCCAGGCCACCGTACGGGTCGATGAAATCCTTCTCCGGAAGCGCCACGGCCATCGCGTTGACGGTGAAGTCGCGACGGACCAGGTCCTCCTCGATGGAGTCGCCGTACGACACCTCCGGCTTGCGCGAGGTGCGGTCGTACGCCTCTGACCGGTAGGTGGTGATCTCGATCTGGTAGCCGCCCTTGTGTGCGCCGACCGTACCGAAGGCGATCCCCACCTCCCAGAGGGCGTCCGCCCATGGTCGGACGATCTTCAGTACGTCCTCGGGGCGGGCGTCGGTGGTGAAGTCCAGATCGTTGCCGAGCCGGCCGAGCAGCGCGTCGCGGACCGAACCGCCGACCAGAGCGAGCGAGAACCCGGCCTCCTGGAATCGGCGGGCGAGGTCGTCGGCGACGGGGGCCACCCGCAGCAGCTCGGCGACCGCGCGCTGCTGCGCCTGGCTCAGGGCAGAGGGAGTGTCTTCGTTCGGGTTCGGCACAACAGAAGAGGGTACGTGCCCCGCGCGACCAGGGGCGCCCCCATTGATTCCAGGGCGGCGTCACCATGGTGTTGATGACCGGGGCGGCGTCCCCATGGTGCCCAGGGGCGCCCCCCGTCGGTGCGGTACGGACAGCTGCCCGCATACCCCCGCAAGCGCTGCTCTTGCGGCGTACGCCCGCTCTCCCCTCGATACTGGATATAGAGGACGGGTCACGACTGCCCCTCGATCTTGTGGAGGAGACCGCGGCACTTCCGTTCAGCGCGCATCGTTACCATGCGTGGACGCACATTCCGACGACCACTGACGACGAGGGACGGGCGAGCGCGTGGCCGAGGCGGCTGACTTCCAGGGGACCAGTGCCTCACCTGCCCGCCGCTGGCTGCGGCGCGCCGGAGCCCTTCTCGCGGGGACGCCCCTGCTGGCCGGTCTGCTTCAGCTGCCTGCCGCCGCACCCGCGCAGGCCGCCGCCTCCGACACGGTGTCCGTCTCTCTGGACTCGCTCAGTCCCAGCGCGCCCACGGACGGCGACACGCTGACCGTGTCCGGCACGGTGACCAACAAGGGCAAGCAGACCGTCACCGACGCCCATGTGGGCCTGCGGGTGGGTCCCTCGCTGACCACCCGCTCGGCCATCGACGCCGTGACCCGGCACTCCGACGAGGCGCAGAGCGGCTCCGGCGCCGAGGTCGGCGGGAAGTACGAGGAGGACTTCGACAAGCTGGCCCCGGGCGTCGCCGAGCACTTCAGCATCTCCGTGCCCGTGGACAAGCTCGACCTGGGCGAGGACGGCGTCTACGAGCTGGGTGTCGCCCTGTCCGGTCAGACCTCCGCCCAGCGCTGGGACCAGCTCCTGGGCATACGGCGCACGCTCCTGCCGTGGCAGCCGTCGGACGCGGACACCAAGACGAAGACGACGTTCCTGTGGCCGCTGCTCTCCCCGGTCCACATGACGGCCAAGACGGGAGCGGGCGACCTGCAGACGCCGGAGTTCCTCGACGACGACCTGGCCGGGGAACTGGCGCCCGGCGGCCGGCTGGCCCAGATGGTGGAGCTGGGCAAGGATCTCGACGTCACCTGGGTGATCGACCCGGACCTGCTGGCCTCGGTCGACGCGATGGCGGTCGGCAACTATCGGCTCCAGGGCGCCGGCGGCACCAGCACGCCCGGCTCACGGGAGCACCAGGCGGTCGCCAAGCAGTGGCTGGCGTCCCTGCAGAAGGCGGTGACCGGCAAGGAGGTCGTCGCATTGCCCTTCGCCGACCCTGACCTGGCCTCCCTGGCACACAACGGCACCCGTGTCACCGGCTCGCTCAGCCATCTCAAGGACGCGACCGACGTCGCCGCGACCACCGTCAAGACGGTGCTTCACGTCACACCGAGCACCGACTTCGCCTGGCCGGTGAACGGCGCCGTGGACCCGTCGATCATGAAGGTCGCGACCTCCGCCGGAGCCGACCGGGTGATCGCCCGCAGTGACAGCCTCCAGGAGACCGCCGGGCTGCCGTACACGCCGTCCGCCGCCCGCCCGGTCGGCGGAGGCACCACGGCGGTGGTCGCCGACAGCCGCCTGTCCACGGCGTTCGAGGGCGACCTGACGAAGGCGGGCTCGGCCACCCTCGCCGTGCAGCGGTTCCTCGCCCAGAGCCTGCAGCTGAACACGCAGACGGACCAGCAGCGCAGTATCGTCGTCGCCCCGCAGCGCATGCCCACGGCGAGCCAGGCACAGGCGATGGCGGCGGCGCTGACGGCCCTCCAGGGCGGCACCTGGTCGCAGCCCCAGGACCTCACCGCGACGTCCAAGGACAAGCCCGACCCGAACGCCACCACGCGCATTCCGTCGACGTCCGCCTACCCCTCCTCGCTGCGCCGGCAGGAGCTGCCCAGGGCGGCCTTCGAACAGATCGCCCGCACCCAGAGCAAGCTCGACGGCTTCCGCGTGGTCCTCACCGACCAGTCCCGCGTGGTCACCCCCTTCGGCCGGGCCATAAACCGGGAGATGTCCGCGTCCTGGCGCGGCCGGAGCGGCGAGGCGGACAGCTACCGCGGCGACGTGGAGGCATGGCTCGACGAGCTGGCCGACCAGGTCAAGCTGATCGACAAGTCCGAGACCAAGCTCTCGGGCCGCAGTGCCACGATCCCGGTGACGGTCCAGAACAACCTCGTCCAGCCCGTCGGACACCTGGTGCTGCGCCTGGAGTCGACGATGCCGACCCGTCTGAAGATCGGCGGCAAGGCTTACGACGAGCAGCCCGTGGAGATCTCCGGCGGGCACAGCCAGTCGGTGAAGTTCACCACCTCGGCCAACGCCAACGGCCGGGTCGCGGTCATCGCCCAGCTGTACACCCAGGACGGTGTGAGATACGGCGACCCCGTCAGCTTCGACGTGAAGGTCACCGAGGTCACGCCCACCGTGATGCTGGTCATCGGCGGCGGCGTGCTGCTCCTCGTCCTCGCCGGTTTCCGGATGTACACCCAGCGCAAGCGCGCCGCCGCCCGGCAGGCGGGGGAGGACGGTCCCGGCACCGCGGGCGAGAGCCCGGACGAGCCCGGGAACCCCGAGGCGCCCGGGGACCGTCTCCCGGAGGAGTCCGACTCCGCCTCCGGGGCGCGCGACCCGGAGCAGCCGAGTGACCCTGCGCCGGACACCGCACCGGAAAGCGCCGACCCGTCCGGCACGGGTGAGAGAGTGGACCGTTGAGCGATGTCGTGGCCGGTGGGCCCGGGACGATGAGGTGGGGTAAGCATGAACGCGCCGTACGACGGTGACAGCGGCCAGGGCGCGGCCGGCTCGGGCTACCCCGAGCCGCCGCCCGAGCCCGGTCAGGTGCCGCAGCAGCACGCGGCGGACATGTATCTCCAGGACACCTACGAGCAGGACCCCTACCGGGCGCACGATCTCGCCGCTCAGGACCCGGTCGCCGAGGCCCTGTACGATCGCGCCGCGCACCCGCCGCCGCCTCCGGGTTCGTACGACCCGCAGCAGCCGCCGTACGCGCCCCCCGCCCAGTCGCCCTACGCCCCCGACCCGCGCGTGTGGGCGCAGACCCCGGCGCCGGAGCCGGGCGGCGCCACCCAGTACCTGCCGTACGGCGAGGACCCGCGCGCGACCCAGTTCGTGGGCGTGGACGACCTGGTCTCGCACTCCGGTGAGGAGTACCACGAGCCGGACGCCTTCGCGCATCTCTTCAAGGACCAGCAGCACAGCGGCGGGCACGGGCCCATGGATCCCCCGGCCGTCGCGGGTCCGGCCGCCGCGCCCGGCGCAGTGAACGACGTCGCCGGTCAGTACCCGCAGCCACAAGCGCAGAGGCCGCAGCAGGGCCACCCGTACCCCGCCGGTCCGTCCGCCGCGTACCCGGCCGGCCCGTCCGTCGCGGGGTACCCCGCGCAGTCCCCTGTGTCCGCCCCGGCCGCCGCCGCGGACCCTGTCGGGGCCGTCGGAGCCTTCGAGCCGGAGGCGCCCGTCGGCGACGCTGCCGCCGCTCCCGCCAAGAAGGGCGGCCGGGCCACCGGACTGTTGAAGTCCAGCGCCGTCATGGCGGCGGGCACGATGGTGTCCCGCCTCACCGGTTTCGTCCGCTCCGCGCTGATCGCCGCCGCCCTGGGCCTCGGCTTCCTCGCCGACTCCTTCCAGGTGGCCTACCAGCTGCCGACGATGATCTACATCCTCACCGTCGGCGGCGGCCTGAACTCCGTGTTCGTGCCGCAGCTGGTGCGCTCCATGAAGGAGGACGAGGACGGCGGCGAGGCCTTCGCGAACCGGCTGCTCAGCGTCGTGATGGTAGCCTTGGCCGCGCTGACCGCACTCGCGATGTTCGCCGCGCCGCTGCTGGTGCGGGCGTTGGCCAACCCCGTGGCCAACAACCCGGCGGCGAACGAGGTCGCGGTCACATTCACCCGCTACTTCCTGCCCTCGATCTTCTTCATGGGCATCCATGTGGTGATGGGTCAGATCCTCAACGCGCGCGGGAAGTTCGGCGCGATGATGTGGACGCCGGTCCTGAACAACATCGTCATCATCGTGACGCTCGGCATGTTCATCTGGGTCTACGGCACCGCCGCACATTCCCACATGAAGGTCGAGACCATCCCGCCGGAGGGCCAGCGGCTGCTCGGCGTCGGTGTGCTGCTGGGCCTGGTCGTCCAGGCGCTGGCGATGATCCCCTACCTGCGCGAGACCGGCTTCCGGATCAGGCTGCGCTTCGACTGGCGGGGCCACGGCCTGGGCAAGGCCGCGATGCTCGCCAAGTGGACGGTGCTGTTCGTGCTCGCCAACCAGGCGGGCGCCCTGGTGGTGACCCAGCTGTCGATCGCCGCGGGCAAGGACTCCGGCGTCTCGGGCACCAGCTTCGCCGCCTACGCCAACGCCCAGCTGATCTGGGGCCTGCCGCAGGCCATCATCACCGTGTCCCTGATGGCCGCCCTGCTGCCGCGGATCTCCCGCTCGGCCGCCGAGGGCGACTCGGGTGCCGTCCGTGACGACATCTCCCAGGGTCTGCGCACCACCGCGGTGGCCATCGTGCCCATCGCGTTCGGGTTCATCGCGCTCGGCATCCCGATGTGCACGCTGGTCTTCGGCTCCGCCGGCACCGGCTCGGCCGTCAACATGGGTTACATGCTGATGGCCTTCGCCCTCGGCCTGATCCCGTACTCGGTGCAGTACGTCGTCCTGCGTGCCTTCTACGCCTACGAGGACACCCGCACGCCGTTCTACAACACGGTCATCGTGGCCGCGGTCAACGCCGGTGCCGCGGCGCTGTGCTACTTCCTGCTGCCGGCCCGCTGGGCGGTCGTCGGCATGGCCGCCGCCTACGGCCTCGCCTACGCCATCGGTGTCGGTGTCGCCTGGCGCCGACTGCGTAAGCGGCTGGGCGGGGACCTGGACGGCTCCCGGGTGCTGCGCACGTACGCGCGGCTGGGCATCGCCTCGGTGCCGGCGGCCCTGCTCAGCGGCGCGGCCTGCTACGGCATCGGGCACACTCTCGGCCAGGGCTTCCTCGGCTCCTTCGCCGCGCTGGTGGTCGGCGGTGCCGTCCTGCTCGGTGTCTTCTTCGTCGCCGCCCGCCGGATGCGCATCGAGGAACTGAACTCGCTCGTGGGTATGGTGCGCGGGCGTCTGGGTCGATGAGGCGGGGGTAGGCGCACAACCATCGTCCGCCGCCGTGTGTCGTGCATAGCGGCAGACTGTGGGCACAATTGGTTTCGGCGTCGGACAGCGTGCAACGGATGGGGAGGCAGGGACGACGGTGGCGGAACGGAGCACGGCTGCCGTCGACGTGGCAGACAACAGCGGTGAGCATCCGCTGACCGCCAAGGCGGACCAGTCCACGGCCGACGGGGTGGCCAAGAACCCGGAGCGGGACACGGACAGCGACGAGGCACAGGGGAGCGGCGGAGCCGAGGGTCCCGGACGGAAGACCTCTCCTCCGGAACTGCACAGCGGTCACAAGCTCGCCAGACGCTACCGGCTGGAGGAGTGCGTCACCCGTCTGGACGGATTCAGCAGTTGGCGTGCGGTCGACGAGAAACTCCGTCGTGCCGTCGGCGTCCATGTACTGCCCGCGGACCACTCGCGGGCCCGCTCCGTCCTTGCCGCCGCCCGTTCCTCCGCGCTGCTCGGCGATCCGCGCTTCGTCCAGGTTCTCGACGCCGTCGAGGAGAACGACCTCGTCTACGTCGTCCACGAGTGGCTGCCCGACGCCACCGAACTGTCCACGCTTCTCGCCGGCGGCCCGCTGGAGCCGCACGACGCCTACCAGATGGTCAGCCAGATCGCCTCGGCCATGGCTGCCGCGCACCGCGAGGGCCTCGCCCATCTGCGGCTGAACCCGAACGCCGTACTGCGCGCCTCCACCGGCCAGTGGCGCATCCGCGGTCTCGCCGTGAACGCGGCGCTGCGGGGCATCAGCTCCGACACCCCTCAGCGCACCGACACCGAGGCCATCGGCGCACTGCTGTACGCGTCGCTGACCCAGCGCTGGCCGTACGAGAACGATGCCTACGGCCTGTCCGGCCTACCCAAGGACATCGGCCTCATCCCGCCGGACCAGGTGCGGGCCGGTGTCCACCGGGGCCTGTCCGAGCTGGCCATGCGCGCCCTCGTCAACGACGGCGCCACGGCGTCCCGGCATGAGGCTCCGTGCACCACGCCGGAGGAGCTGGTGAAGGCGGTCGGTGAGATGCCGCGCATCCGCCCGCCCGAGCCGGCGTTCACGGCCCCGCCGGAATACCAGCGCACGACCTACCAGCAGGGCACCTACGGCCGCCAGACGTCCCACCCCGGGGCCACGCAGCCGATGGTGCCCCCGCCGCCCCCGTTGCAGAGCCGCACCGGCAAGGCCCTGAAGTGGGCGGTGTCCGCGCTTCTCATCGCCGCCCTGGGTCTGGGCAGCTGGCAGCTGGCGGACGCCCTGATGGGCCGGGACAAGAAGTCGGACGACACCCACAAGGGCCAGACGACGGACAACGGTGACAAGAACGCCGCGAAGCCGAAGCCGACGCCGATAAAGATCCAGAACGGTCAGGAGTTCGTCGCCGAGGGTGACCCCCAGAACGCCGGTGCCGAGCCCAAGACCTACGACGGCAACGCGTCGACGTTCTGGAAGACCAAGAGCTTCAACGAGGGCCCGACGATCGCGCCCTTCAAGCCGGGGGTCGGCATCGTGTACGACCTCGGCTCGGCCAAGGCACTCAGTACGGCGACCATCGATCTTCGCTACGGCGGTGATCACACGACGGTCGAGCTGTACGCTGCGGACTCGCTGACGCCGGCGTCGCTGGACTCGATGGACAAGATCGGCAGCGTCACGACGACGGGGACCACAGCCACGGTGAAGGTCACCAAGTCGGTCAAGACGCAGTACGTCCTCGTCTGGCTGACGGCCGTGCCGAACTCGGGGTACGACCCCACCCTGTACGCCAGTGCCGGCTGGAAGCAGGGCATCGGTGAAGTGAAGTTCACGGGCTGACATCTCAACCCGGACCGGAGGGGGGCAGATGGCGGAGGGCGTCGGATACGACGGCGTGAGCGACAAGGATCTGCTCGCTCGCCACGTGGAAGGCGACCCGCATGCCTTCAGTGAGATCGTGCGGCGGCACAGGGATCGTCTCTGGGCGGTCGCGCTGCGGACGCTGGGGGACCGCGAGGAGGCCGCCGACGCGGTCCAGGACGCCCTGGTGTCCGCCTACCGGGCCGCCCATACCTTCCGGGGTCAGTCGGCCGTCACCACGTGGCTGCACCGGATCACGGTGAACGCCTGCCTGGACCGGGCCCGCAAGGCGGCCTCCCGGAAGACCTCACCGGTCGACGACACGGAACGGCTGGAGCAGCTCCTCGAACCGCATGAGTCGGCCTCGGCCCCGGCCGAGCGCAACGATGTGCACCGCCAGCTCCTCGAAGCGCTCGGCACCCTCCCGCACGACCAGCGGGCCGCCCTGGTCCTCGTGGACATGCAGGGCTATCCCGTGGCCGAGGCCGCTCGGATCCTCGATGTACCGACCGGCACGGTGAAGAGCCGGTGCGCCCGTGGCAGGGCCCGCCTGCTTCCTCTTGTCGTCCATCTACGGCCAGAAGGTTCCGGAAGAGGAAAAGAACCCGGCGCCGGACGGAACCGGGTGGAGGGGACATCCGTCCCACCCGCAACGGGGTCTCCGGGCGAAGGCGCCGAGAACACCGGACCGAGCGATTCAGTCGTAGTAAAGGGCGGAGGTGGGCGAGCGTGACTTCCACGACAGACACGGCCGGACACCCGGACGTCGAGGAGATCTCCGGCCTCACCGAGGGCCTTCTCTCCACGGACCGCAGCAGGGACATACGACAGCACCTCGACTCGTGCGAGCTGTGCGCGGACGTCCATGCCTCACTCGAGGAGATCCGGGCTCTGCTGGGATCCGCTGCGGAAGCGGATGCCATGCCCGCCGACGTGGCCGATCGCATCGATGCCGCTTTGGCCGCCGAGGCGCCACTCAGCGGCTCCGGTGGTGACATCACCGGTCATGTTTCACGTGAAACACCGGCTACGGTCTCTCGCCCTGCCGGGCGCCCACAGGGGGCAGCTGGGCCGGGGCGGAAGAAGAGCGGACGCAGCCGGCGCAGGACGGTCGTTCTCGGAAGTGTTCTGACGGCGGCCGTACTAGGAGCGGGGGCCCTGGTGGCCCAGTCACTCGGCAGTGGGTCATCGACCACGACGGCTCACAGCAAGCCGAGCCCGTCCAGCAGCGCCTTCTCCGGTGCCAGCGTCCAGCACCAGGTGCGGGACCTGCTGGCTTCGGGCAAGGGCACCACACGTGGAGACACCGGTCAGCGACCGCGCTCCGGCACCGCCTCCGGCCAGGACACGCCTGGGGCCACGGAGAACGCCAACACACTGATTCAGACCGAGGTCTCGGTGCCCGACTGTGTCCGTCGGGCCGTCCCCCGCAGTGACCGCGCTCTGGCCGCGAAGGTGGGCAGCTACGCCGGGAAGAGCGCCTACCTCGTCGTCGTGCCCGATCCCCACGACAGCGCCCGGGTCACGGCTTATGTCGTCGACGCAGCCTGTGTCCGTCAACCTCCCACGGCCTCGGGCACCGTCCTCGTGAAAGAGTCCTATCCCCGCCCCTGAAACGGACTCGGCCGAGGGTGTCCACGATGACAAGTCACCAGTAGCGAGTTCACGGCCTGTCACGTCACCCACGCCTGGGTGTTCGGCTCGACGCATACGTGTGCCCGGACACACCGGGAATGCGCGCCCCGTAGGATCCGTTGGGTGGGGTGAGAGTCCCGAAAGGGACTCCCGCCGGTCGACTGATGCAGACCAGAGACGAGGAATCAAGCCGTGAGCGACGTCCGTAACGTGATCATCATCGGCTCCGGGCCCGCAGGCTACACGGCGGCGCTCTACACCGCCCGTGCGTCGCTGAAGCCCCTGGTGTTCGAAGGCGCTGTCACCGCGGGTGGTGCGCTGATGAACACCACCGAGGTGGAGAACTTCCCGGGCTTCCGCGACGGCATCATGGGGCCCGACCTCATGGACAACATGCGCGCCCAGGCCGAACGCTTCGGCGCCGAGCTGATTCCGGACGACATCGTCTCCGTCGATCTGGCCGGCGAGATCAAGACGGTCACCGACACCGCGGGCACGGTCCACCGGGCGAAGGCCGTCATCGTCACCACCGGCTCGCAGCACCGCAAGCTGGGCCTGCCGAACGAGGACGCGCTCTCGGGCCGCGGTGTCTCCTGGTGCGCCACCTGTGACGGGTTCTTCTTCAAGGACCAGGACATCGCCGTGATCGGCGGTGGCGACACCGCGATGGAGGAGGCCACCTTCCTGTCGCGGTTCGCCAGGTCGGTGACGATCGTCCACCGCCGGGACACCCTGCGTGCCTCCAAGGCGATGCAGGAGCGCGCCTTCGGCGACCCGAAGATCAAGTTCGTCTGGGACAGCGAGATCGCCGAGGTACAGGGCGACCAGAAGCTCTCCGGTCTGAAGCTGCGCAACGTCAAGACCGGTGAGCTGTCCGACCTGCCCGTGACGGGTCTGTTCATCGCGATCGGCCACGACCCGCGCACCGAGCTGTTCAAGGGCCAGCTGGACCTGGACGAGGAGGGCTACCTGAAGGTCGCCTCTCCGTCCACCCGCACCAATCTGACCGGTGTGTTCGCCGCCGGTGACGTGGTCGACCACACCTACCGCCAGGCGATCACCGCGGCTGGTACCGGCTGCTCCGCGGCTCTGGACGCCGAGCGTTTCCTCGCCGCCCTCGCGGACGAGGAGCAGGCGGAGCCCGAGAAGACCGCCGTCTGACCTTCCCCTTCCCCGCCCCACCGCACGACCAAGGTAAGGAGCCCCTCGTGGCCGGCACCCTGAAGACTGTGACCGACGACTCCTTCGATCAGGACGTCCTCAAGAACGACAAGCCCGTTCTGGTGGACTTCTGGGCGGCCTGGTGCGGCCCGTGCCGCCAGATCGCCCCGTCCCTGGAGGCGATTGCCGCCGAGTACGGCGACAAGATCGAGATCGTCAAGCTCAACATCGACGAGAACCCCGGCACGGCCGCCAAGTACGGCGTCATGTCCATCCCGACCCTGAACGTCTACCAGGGCGGCGAGGTCGCCAAGACCATCGTCGGCGCCAAGCCCAAGGCCGCTCTCCTCCGCGACCTCGATGAGTTCATCACCGCGTGACGTTTCACGTGAAACACGAATGGGCCAACCTTCTCGGGTTGGCCCATTCGCTATAGCGGCCGGAGTGCAGGTTCCTTCTGGACTGCACCCAGAAGCCGGTCGAGTGCCATCTCCACGTCTTCCTTCCAGGAGAGCGTGGACCGCAGCTCCAGCCGCAGGCGGGGATGCGTGGGATGCTGCCGGACCGTCTTGAATCCCACCGCCAGCAGATGGTCGGCAGGCAGCAGACAGGCGGGCTGCTCCCAGCGGGCGTCACCGAACGCCTCGATCGCCTTGAAGCCCCGGCGCAGCAGATCCTTGGCGATCGCCTGCACCAGCACACGGCCAAGCCCCTGCCCCTGATAGCCGGGCATGACGAACGCCGTCATCAGCTGGACGGCGTCCGGCGACACGGGGCTCGTGGGGAAGGCCGTCGAACGCGGCACATAAGCCGGCGGGGCGTAGAGGACGAAACCTGCCGGAACGTCGTCGACGTACACCACTCGGCCGCACGACCCCCAGTCCAGCAGGACGGCGGAGATCCACGCTTCCTTCTCCGTCGCGGCTGTGCCCGCCTTCAGCGCTGCTTCACCGCTGACGGGATCCAACTCCCAGAAGACGCAGGAGCGACAGCGGTGGGGAAGGTCCTGAAGGTTGTCCAGAGTGAGCGGCACGAGCCGACGCCCCATGAAGGCTGATCCTCGCTTCCTTCGCCGGCCGCATCACGAACGGCGGTGGATGTGCCATACCTGATCGCATCGTATCCACGATGGGATTCACTCGATACCGCCTCAAAGCAAAGAGCGGGCCGTGTCCGGTACACACCGGACACGGCCCGCTCCACTGCACCACCGGGCGGCATCGCCCGAGGATCAGTCGTGCGTCTCCTCGCCGTCGCTCTCCCGAAGGCTCTTCTGGAGAGCCAGCCTCTCGCCCGGGGCGAGCGTACTGAGGATCCTTTCGAGATCGTCCGCGGAGGCGAACTCGACGGTGATCTTGCCCTTCTTCTGGCCCAGCTCGACCTTCACCCGCGTCTCGAAGCGGTCCGAGAGCCGTGTGGCCAACTCGTTGAGCGCCGGGGAGGGCACGGAACCGGCCCGTGGTCCCCGGGAGCGTGACGCCTTCTGGGGCCTCGAACCCATCAGCGTCACGATCTCTTCCACGGACCGCACCGACAGCCCCTCGGCCACGATCCGGTGGGCCAGCCGGTCCTGCTCCTCAGAGTCCTCGACGGCCAGCAGCGCCCGGGCGTGGCCGGCCGAGAGCACCCCGGCGGCCACCCGCTTCTGGACGGTCGGGGACAGCTTCAGCAGACGCAGAGTGTTGGAGACCTGTGGGCGGGAACGCCCGATGCGGTCGGCCAGCTGGTCGTGCGTGCAGTTGAAGTCCTTCAGCAGCTGGTCGTAGGCGGCGGCCTCTTCGATCGGGTTCAGCTGCGCGCGGTGCAGGTTCTCGAGTAGTGCGTCCAGGAGGAGCTTCTCGTCGTCCGTGGCCCGCACGATGGCCGGGATGGCGTCCAGACCAGCCTCGCGGCAGGCACGCCAGCGGCGCTCGCCCATGATCAGCTCATAGCGGGCGGGGCCCAGCTGCCGCACCACGACGGGCTGAAGGAGACCGACCTCCTGGATGGAGGTGACCAGCTCCTGGAGCGCATCCTCGTCGAAGATCTCCCGCGGCTGGCGCGGGTTCGGCGTAATGGCGTCCAGGGGGATCTCGGCGAAGTGGGCGCCCATCGGGGGCGCGGGCACCTCGACGGCCGGGCTCGCCGGGAGCGCCTCGGTTTCCTGAGCCATGGCCGGCAGTGCGGCCACCTTGGCCGCGGCTACTCCGCGGTCGGTCGTCAGCACCGGAACGGCCGCGGGGGATGTGGACGCTCCGCCCCCCATCGCCGCCGGGGCCACGGTCTTCTCGGTCGGGGCAGCGGGGATCAGTGCGCCGAGACCACGGCCCAGACCCCTCCGTCGATCGCTCACTGGATCCCCTCCACCATGTTCGGGTTGTTCTGAGCGCCGATGTGGGCCTGGCTCGCGTCGTAGCTGACGCCAACGCCCCTCAGCGCGATTTCTCGGGCCGCCTCAAGATACGAGAGGGCACCGCTCGATCCTGGATCGTAAGTCAGCACCGTCTGCCCGTAACTCGGCGCCTCCGAGATGCGGACCGAGCGAGGAATGCTCGTCCGCAGCACCTCGTCGCCGAAGTGGGTGCGCACCTCTTCCGCGACCTGGGAGGCAAGGCGCGTCCGGCCGTCGTACATGGTGAGCAGAATGGTCGACACATGCAGGTCGGGGTTGAGGTGTCCCCGTACCAGGTCGACGTTGCGCAGAAGCTGCCCGAGGCCCTCCAGGGCGTAGTACTCGCACTGGATGGGGATGAGTACCTCGGCGCCCGCGACGAGCGCGTTGACCGTCAGCAGTCCGAGCGAGGGCGGGCAGTCGATGAGGATGTAGTCCAACGGCTGCTCGTACGCCTGGATGGCCCGCTGAAGCCGGCTCTCCCGGGCCACCAGGGACACCAGCTCGATCTCCGCACCAGCCAGATCGATGGTGGCGGGGGCGCAGAAGAGGCCCTCGACATCGGGGACGGGCTGGACCACCTCGGCCAGTGGCCTGCTCTCCACCAACACGTCGTAGATGGATGGGACTTCGGCGTGGTGGTCGATCCCGAGCGCAGTGGACGCGTTGCCCTGTGGGTCGAGGTCGATCACCAGGACGCGGCCACCATGCAGAGCCAGCGAAGCGGCAAGGTTGACGGTCGTCGTCGTCTTGCCCACACCGCCCTTCTGATTGGCGACCACGATGACTCGGGTCTGTTCCGGCCGCGGCAGACCTTCGCCGGCGCGGCCGAGAGCCTCCACCGCCAGTTGGGCCGCACGACCGATGGGAGTGTCGTCCATCGGAGGCGGTGTTTCACGTGAAACATCCGCCCCCATCGACTCGGTACGGGGACCGGGGACCGGATCGGTCATCGGTCCCGCGATGTTGGCGTCGGACCGCAAGGATTCACTCTCCTCGACTTCAGGCTCGCAATGAACAGAGCCTCCCATGTCTTCGGGGTCGTGAACCAGTGAGGCCTGGTGTTCTGTGGAGAAATCCACCTCTGTGGACAACTCCGTACCCCTGGAGAGGGACGGAGACGCCGGGGAATCGGGAGCCTCTGCGAGTGAACCGAGAGGCTTCCGGTCGCGGGGTTCGGCCGCAGCGCGGCCGCGACTGATGATGCCGTGCAGCAGTGAGCGACGTTTCACGTGAAACACGATGCACAGCGGCTGCGGCCTGACCTTTGCGACACTCCGGCTTGCGTAGGTTTGGCAGCTTGTGTGGAGTACGTCTCGTCGTCAGGACGGATCAGCGATGCCCGTCCCGAGGCTGCCCGTTCTGAGACTCGCCGCCGCCCTGACTGCTCATCCTTCAGCTCACCGACGGCGCCGGACGCGACCGGTACGAGCCGCCTTGGCGCGCTTCGCGGCGAAACGTACACCGCCCGGACTCTCCCCGACCTCGACCCGCACCACGGTGGACAGCGGATCGACCACACCCTCGCCCACATGCAGGATGGACGTCGCGACCGCGCCGAGCTTGCTGAGAGCCGTGGTCGCGGCCTTCAGCTCCTCCTCGGCCGTGTCGCCCTTGAGCGCGAGCATCTCGCCGTAGGGACGCAGCAGCGGAATGCCCCAGGCGGCGAGACGGTCCAGCGGGGCCACGGCCCGGGCCGTCACCACATGGACGGGCGGCAGCTTGCCCAGGACCTCCTCGGCACGGCCGCGTACCACGGTCACATGGTCCAGGCCGAGCAGCTCGACGACCTCGGTGAGGAAGGTGGTGCGCCGCAGCAGGGGCTCCAGCAGGGTGATGTTCAGGTCGTCGCGGACCAGGGCCAGTGGGATGCCCGGCAGTCCGGCACCGGAGCCCACGTCGCAGACCGTCACTCCCTCCGGGACGGCTTCGGAGAGCACCGCGCAGTTCAGCAGGTGCCGCTCCCACAGGCGGGGCACCTCCCGCGGGCCGATCAGGCCACGCTGCACGCCCGCCTCGGCGAGCAGTTCCGCATAGCGGACCGCATCGGCGAAGCGATCACCAAACACTTCCCGCGCCTGCTCGGGCGCGGGGGGAAGCTCCGCTGCCTCCGTCACGGGGACCGTCCTTCCGTACAGCGCCGGCGCTTCGCGCACCGGCCACCAGAACTACCAGGCTGACAAAGTTCGGCCCCGCCTGCGCTACAGACGGGGCCGGTGGAACGTGGGGCCGATCAGGCGGGCAGCACGACGACGAACCGCTGGGGCTCCTCGCCCTCGGACTCGCTGCGCAGCCCTGCGGCCTTGACCGCGTCGTGCACGACCTTGCGCTCGAACGGGGTCATCGGCTTCATCTTCACAGGCTCGCCGGTGCTCTTCACCTCGGCGGCGGCCTTGGCACCCAGCTCGGACAGCTCGGACCGCTTCTGGGCCCGGAACTCCGCGATGTCCAGCATCAGCCGGCTGCGGTCGCCGGTCTCCCGGTGCACCGCGAGGCGCGTCAGCTCCTGCAGCGCCTCCAGCACCTCGCCGTCCCGGCCGACGAGCTTCTGCAGGTCGCGGGTGCCGGAGTCGCTGATGATCGACACGGAGGCGCGGTCTGCCTCGACGTCCATGTCGATGTCGCCGTCGAGGTCGGCGATGTCCAGCAGACCCTCCAGGTAGTCCGCCGCGATCTCACCCTCCTGCTCCAGGCGGGTGAGGGTGTCTGCACCCTCGGCAGCGGCGGAGGTGGTGCCTTCCGTCACGGGATGGACTCCTTCTTACTTCTTGGACGGGGACTTGGGCCGCTGCGGGCCACCCTTGCGCTGCCCGGACTGGGCCTTGCTGCGGGTGCCGGAGCCGGGCTTCTGGGGCTGCTTGGCAGCCGTGGGCGGGGCGTCCTGCGGCTCGTCGGACTTCTCCAACGACAGGGAGTCGCCCGCCTGCTTGGTCCCGCCGGACTGACGCTGGGACTTGCTCTGGCGCTTGGGCTGCTGGCGGCGGGCGGCGGCGGCTGCCGTGGCCGCGGTGGTGCCGGTGACGGCGCCGTCCTCGGCCTGCACCGCGGCCTGGGCCGCGCTCTTCGTCACGGTGCCGTCGGCCTGGGCGACGAGACCGGCCTTGTTCAGCGCGTTGACGAACTTGCGCTCGAACTCGTTGCGGTCGCGGCCCTTGGTGACGATCGCCTTGACGATGGTCTTCTCGCTCCGGCGACGCACCTTGCCGTGGTGCGTGACGTGCTTGGCCAGGCGCTCCAGGTAGGCGGCCTGGGCCTTGGAACCCGGCGTCGGGTTGTTGCGGATGACGTACATCTGCTGGCCCATGGTCCACACGTTGGTGGTCAGCCAGTAGACGAGGACACCGACCGGGAAGTTGATACCGAAGACGGCGAACATGATGGGGAAGACGTACATCAGCATCTTCTGCTGCTGCATGAACGGCGTCTTCACGGTGGTGTCGACGTTCTTCGTCATCAGCTGGCGCTGCGTGTAGAACTGCGACGCCGACATCATGACGATCATGATCACGGTCACGACGCGCACATCGGTGACCGAGGCACCCAGTGCGTGGATCGTGTCGGCGCCGTCCTTGAACTTCGCGGCGAGCGGGGCCCCGAAGATGTGCGCCTGACGGGCACTCTCCAGCAGCGAGTCGTTGATGACACCGATCTTCTTGCCCGAGGCGATGCCGTTGAGCACGTGGTACAGGGCGAAGAAGAAGGGGGACTGCGCCAGGATGGGAAGGCACGAGGAGAGCGGGTTGGTACCCGAGTCCTTGTACAGCTTCATCATCTCTTCGGACTGACGCTGCTTGTCGTTCTTGTAGCGCTCCTGGATCTTCTTCATCTCGGGCTGGAGCGTCTGCATGGCCCGGGTCGCCTTGATCTGCTTCACGAAGAGCGGGATCAGGCAGATGCGGATCAGGATCACCAGGGACACGATGGCCAGGCCCCAGGCCCACCCGGTGTTAGGGCCGAAGATGGCGCCGTACACCGCGTGGAACTGGACGATGACCCATGAAACGGGTGTCGTGATGAAGCTGAAGAAGCTGGCAATCGTGTCCACTAATCATGCTCCTTGGGCATGGGACGAGGTCTCTGCGGCCGGACTCGAAGGAGACTCGGAAACAGGCTTCGCTTCGGTGGCCGGTTCGGCGGCGGAGGACCCGCCCCTGCGTGCGCGCAAGGCGTTGCGCAGCGTTTCGTGCCACCGCGGGCGCTTGCGCGGCGGGACATGGTCCACACCGCCCAGCGACCACGGATTGCACCGGAGGATGCGCCAGGCGGTGAGTGCCGTGCCCTTGAGCGCACCGTGCCGGTCGATGGCCGTGTAGCCGTAATGGGAGCACGACGGGTAGTACTTGCACACCGGCCCCAGCAGCGGACTGATCGTCCACTGGTACAGCTTGATCAGAGCCAGCAGCGGGTACTTCATCGCGCGCCCCCTCCCAGTAGCCGCTGAACGGCGGCGTCCAGGTCTCGGGCCAGCTGTGCGTGGTCGGCGTCGCCCGATCCGGGCAGCGCTCGTACGACTACCAGGCTACCGGGGGGAAAGAGGGCGACTCGGTCACGCATCAGATGGCGCAGTCTGCGCTTCACTTTGTTGCGCACGACCGCACCACCCACGGCCTTGCTCACGACGAAACCCGCACGCGTCGGGGGAGCGCTCTCCCCAGGCGCGTGCGGGTCCGTGGCACCGCTACGAAGGTGGACGACGAGGGTCGGACGGCCTGCCCGACGACCTCGTCGTACCGCGGTCGCGAAGTCTTCGCGCCGCCTCAGCCGATGCTCGGTAGGCAGCACGACGTCATGACCTGATCAGATCAGGCGGACAGGCTGGCGCGACCCTTGCTGCGGCGGTTCGCGAGAATCGCGCGGCCGGCACGGGTGCGCATCCGCAGGCGGAAGCCGTGGGTCTTCGCGCGGCGACGGTTGTTCGGCTGGAAGGTGCGCTTGCTCACTCGGGGGCTCCAGAAAGAATCGGTAGTGGCGGGGTGCCGTCCTGGCTGTCACCGTGCGCCCACGAGTAGCTCGCTTCACGCCCGAGTGCACCGCTTCCCGATCACCTGACGTGATCTGTGCCCATCGGAGGCAGGCGGCAGCAGCCATCGACAACTCGACCTGGTTACGGTACGCGGGGCTACGCCATCCGGTCAAACCGGCGGTCGCCGAGAGACACTGTCCACAGGCTGGGGACAACAACTTGAACCGTACCGGCCGCGCTGACTACCGTGGCTGAACTCCGATTCGTTCCCTTGTCCCCGCCCGAGCGGGACCGCCCCGCCCACCCACCCGGATTTCAACCCGACCCGTCCCTGAACCACACGTTCGTGGGACCTGTGAGAGAGCGTGCCCTGTGGCTGACGTACCTGCCGATCTTGCCGCAGTGTGGCCGCGAGTACTGGAGCAACTCCTCGGGGAGGGCCGCGGCCAGGGTGTGGAGGGCAAGGACGAGCACTGGATCCGGCGCTGCCAGCCGCTCGCGCTGGTCGCGGACACCGCTCTGCTCGCCGTACCGAACGAATTCGCCAAGGGTGTGCTGGAGGGCCGTCTCGCGCCGATCGTCAGCGAGACCCTGAGCCGCGAGTGCGGCCGTCCCATCCGGATCGCGATCACCGTGGACGACTCGGCGGGCGAACCGCCGGCGGCGCCTCCCGCGCAGCAGACACCGAAGCCGCGCTACGAGGAGCCGGAACTGCCCTCCGGCCCGTACGAGGGCTACGGCCGCCACCGCGCCCCCGACCACCGTGGCGGCGACCACCGCGGCGGCGACCACCGCGGGGCCGAGCACCGTGGGGGCGACCACCGCGGCGGCGACCACCGCGGGGCCGACCAGCTGCCGGGCACCGAGCCGCGCTCCGAGCAGCTCCCGTCCTCCCGCCCGGACCAGCTCCCCACCGCCCGCCCGGCCTACCCGTCCGAGTACCAGCGGCCCGAGCCCGGCGCCTGGCCGCGCCCCGGGCAGGACGAGTACAGCTGGCAGCAGCCCCGGCTCGGTTTCCCCGAGCGCGACCCCTACGCCTCCCCGTCGTCCCAGGACGGCTACGGCTCCGGCGCGGACGCGTACGGCTCGCCGTCCCAGGACTACCGGCCGCAGAGCCCGGAGCGACCGTCGTACGAGCAGCAGCGCGGCGAGTACGACTCACCGCGCCCGGACTACGACTCCCCGCGTCCGGACCACCACTCGCCGCGCGCGGACTACGAATCGCCGCGTCCCGAGTACGACTCCTCGCGGACCGAGTACGACCAGCGCGACCCCGTCCGCCGTGAGCTGCCCGAGCCGCCGGCGCACCGCGGCGGCCACGGCCGGCCGGACGGCCCCTCGGCGGGTGCCCCCGGTCCGCTGGCCGCGCAGCCGGCCCCGGCGAGCGGTCCCGGCGAGCCGACGGCGCGGCTGAACCCCAAGTACCTGTTCGACACGTTCGTCATCGGCGCGTCCAACCGGTTCGCGCACGCGGCGGCGGTCGCGGTCGCCGAGGCGCCGGCGAAGGCGTACAACCCCCTGTTCATCTACGGGGAGTCGGGGCTCGGCAAGACGCATCTGCTGCACGCGATCGGGCACTACGCGCGCAGCCTCTATCCGGGCACGCGCGTGCGGTACGTGAGCTCGGAGGAGTTCACCAACGAGTTCATCAACTCCATCCGCGACGGCAAGGGCGACAGCTTCCGCAAGCGTTACCGCGAGATGGACATCCTGCTCGTCGACGACATCCAGTTCCTGGCGGACAAGGAGTCGACGCAGGAGGAGTTCTTCCACACGTTCAACACGCTCCACAACGCCAACAAGCAGATCGTGCTCTCCAGCGACCGGCCGCCCAAGCAGCTGGTGACGCTGGAGGACCGGCTGCGGAACCGTTTCGAGTGGGGTCTGATCACCGATGTCCAGCCGCCGGAGCTGGAGACGCGGATCGCGATCCTGCGCAAGAAGGCGGTACAGGAGCAGCTGAACGCCCCGCCGGAGGTGCTGGAGTTCATCGCCTCCCGGATCTCGCGGAACATCCGTGAACTGGAGGGCGCGCTGATCCGGGTGACGGCGTTCGCCTCGCTCAACCGGCAGCCGGTGGACCTGGGCCTGACGGAGATCGTGCTGAAGGACCTGATCCCCGGCGGCGAGGACAGCGCGCCGGAGATCACGGCCACGGCGATCATGGCGGCCACCGCGGACTACTTCGGGCTGACGGTGGAGGACCTGTGCGGCACCTCGCGCGGCCGCGCGCTGGTCACCGCCCGGCAGATCGCGATGTACCTGTGCCGTGAGCTGACGGATCTGTCGCTGCCGAAGATCGGCGCGCAGTTCGGCGGCCGTGACCACACGACCGTCATGCACGCCGACCGCAAGATCCGCGCGCTCATGGCGGAGCGGCGCTCGATCTACAACCAGGTCACCGAGCTGACCAACCGCATCAAGAACGGCTGAGAGCGGCCATAGGACGGCGTCGGAGGGCGCCCCGGGGAACGCATCCCGGGGCGCCCTCCGGCGTTCCGCGGGACCTGCGGGTGCCCGTCCGGGGGCCGTTCTCCGGGCGGGCGGGTGCCCGTCCGGGGGGCCGTTCCCCGGGCGTCCGGAGCATCTCGCGCACCGGGGTCGGCAGCCGTCCCTCGGCCTCCTGGTGCCGTCGCCCGGTGCCGTCCCCCGGCGTCCCAAGGCGTCATGCGCCGGTGTCCGAGACCTGGTGCACCGGCGTCCCAGGCACCCTGCACCGCCGTCCAAGGCGCCGCGCACCGACGTCCGAGGCGCCGTGCACCGGGCTGTGGACCGTTCCTCCCCGGTCATCCGGTGTTCGATTACTTGCCGGGTTACGGCCACTCTCCACAGATTCGGTGACTTTCTTCCTTCCACATCCTGGGGACTGCGGAGTTGTCCCGAACTGCGTCCACAGGGAAGCTAGCCCTGCGGCGTCCGCCCAGCTCAAGGGGCTGTGGAATCGTGGACGAACGATCTCCACAGGCTGTGGAAAACCAGAGGGCCCACCACCCGTGCACGGAGTTGTCCACCGGTGGCCCACAGGCTGGGGGCGGTTGTCCCCAGCGATCCCCGGCTTCTCCACATGGCTGTCCACTGTTCGGCAACCCGGCGCCCCCGATCACCGTGTCGAGTGAAAGGCGTCACAGGAAGCTGCCGGGTTGGGGTGTGGGAAACGTGGGTATTCCTGGGGACACAGCTGGGGAGAACTGCCCTCCCCCTGTGGGCGCCATGTGCAGAACTTTCTGTTCTCCACAGACAGCCCCGGTTTTCCACCGCCTCCATGCACAGGGTCAGTGGATAAAAAACCCGCGCTGAGCTGGGCAAACGTGGTTATCCACGGTATCCACAGGCCCTACTACTACTCCCGACTAGAGAGAGTTCGGCAATCGTTTGGAAGCGGGGCCTGTGCACAACTCGCCGTCTCGCGTCCGGCTGCCCCCCGGACCGACTTGACCCCGACGGGCACCTACTGTCAGTGCCGTGCGTCAGACTGGTCCCCGGTGTCCTTCCCGTCCCAGTGGGCGGTGACACCGAGTCGGAGGACTCAGTAGCAACAGCAGGAGGCGGCTTACGGTGAAGATCCGGGTGGAACGCGACGTACTCGCGGAGGCAGTGGCGTGGGCAGCACGCAGCCTCCCGGCCCGTCCGCCGGCGCCTGTCCTCGCCGGCCTGCTGCTGAAGGCCGAAGACGGCCAGCTGAGCCTGTCGAGCTTCGACTACGAGGTCTCCGCCCGGGTGAACGTCGAGGCGGAGGTCGAGGAGGAGGGCACCGTCCTCGTCTCGGGCCGGCTGCTCGCCGACATCTCGCGCGCCCTCCCCAACCGCCCGGTGGAGATTTCCACAGACGGTGTACGGGCGACCGTGGTCTGCGGCTCCTCGCGCTTCACCCTCCACACCCTGCCTGTGGAGGAGTACCCGTCGCTGCCGCAGATGCCGAACGCCACCGGCACCGTCCCCGGCGAGGTCTTCGCCGCCGCCGTCTCCCAGGTGGCCATCGCCGCCGGCCGTGACGACACGCTCCCGGTGCTGACCGGTGTGCGCATCGAGATCGAGGGCGACACGGTCACCCTGGCCTCCACCGACCGCTACCGCTTCGCGGTCCGCGAGTTCCTGTGGAAGCCGGAGAACCCGGACGTCTCCGCGGTCGCCCTGGTGCCCGCCAAGACGCTCCAGGACACCGCCAAGGCCCTGACGAGCGGGGACAGCGTCATCCTGGCGCTCTCCGGCTCCGGCGCGGGCGAGGGCCTGATCGGTTTCGAGGGCGCGGGCCGGCGTACGACCACGCGCCTGCTCGAGGGCGACCTGCCGAAGTACCGGACGCTGTTCCCGACCGAGTTCAACTCGGTCGCCGTGATCGAGACCGCGCCGTTCGTGGAGGCGGTCAAGCGCGTGGCCCTGGTCGCCGAGCGGAACACCCCGGTGCGGCTGAGCTTCGAGCAGGGTGTGCTGATCCTGGAGGCCGGCTCCAGCGACGACGCACAGGCTGTGGAAAGGGTCGACGCCCAGCTGGAGGGCGACGACATCTCGATCGCCTTCAACCCGACGTTCCTGCTGGACGGTCTGAGCGCGATCGACTCGCCGGTGGCGCAGCTGTCGTTCACCACGTCCACGAAGCCGGCGCTGCTCAGCGGGAAGCCGGCGGTGGACGCCGAGGCGGACGACGCGTACAAGTACCTGATCATGCCGGTGCGGCTCAGCGGCTGACGTCGTCCACAGCTGTGCACAAGTGCCGGGGGTCCTCGTGGGTGTCCGGCACTCATGGCTGGGCGAAGTGGCCGCACGGGCGATACGTCGGGAAGCCGCAGGTCAGAGGGGTAACGCATGAGCGCGTATGCCCACAGCTGTGCATGAGTGTCCGGGTCTAGGCTCGGCCCGGCACCTCAGGTGCCTCTCACGCCACACAGCGACCTAAGGAACACAACTGATGGAGCTCGGTCTCGTCGGCCTCGGCAAGATGGGCGGCAACATGCGCGAGCGGATCCGCCGCGCGGGCCACACCGTCATCGGATACGACCGCAACGCGGACCTCGCTGATGTCCACAGCCTGGAAGAGCTTGTGGGCAAGCTCAGCGGCCCGCGGGTGGTCTGGGTGATGGTCCCGGCCGGCGGGCCCACCCAGTCGACCATCGACCAGCTCGCCGAGCTGCTGGAGCCCGGTGACGTGGTCGTGGACGGCGGCAACTCCCGCTGGACGGACGACGAGAAGCACGCCGAGGAGCTGGCTGCCAAGGGCATAGGCTTCGTCGACTGCGGTGTCTCCGGCGGCGTCTGGGGCCTGGAGAACGGGTACGCGCTGATGTACGGCGGCGACGCCGAGAACGTCGCCAAGGTGCAGCCGGTCTTCGACGCGCTCAAGCCGGAGGGCGACTTCGGCGCGGTGCACGCGGGCAAGGTGGGCGCGGGCCACTTCGCGAAGATGGTCCACAACGGCATCGAGTACGCCATGATGCAGGCCTACGCCGAGGGCTGGGAGCTGCTGGAGAAGGTCGACTCCGTGGAGAACGTCCGCGAGGTCTTCCGCTCCTGGCAGGAGGGCACCGTCATCCGGTCCTGGCTGCTGGACCTCGCGGTCAACGCGCTCGACGAGGACGAGCACCTGGGTGGCCTGCGCGGTTATGCACAGGACTCCGGTGAGGGACGCTGGACTGTGGAGGCCGCGATCGACAACGCGGTGCCGCTGCCGGCGATCACCGCGTCGCTGTTCGCGCGGTTCGCGTCCCGGCAGGAGGACTCGCCGCAGATGAAGATGATCGCCGCGCTGCGCAACCAGTTCGGCGGACACGCCGTAGAGAAGAAGTAGGCCCGTCAGCGGGCCGGAGAGAAGCAGGGAGGTCGGCGGGACGACCATGCACGTCACGCATCTTTCGCTGGCCGACTTCCGCTCGTACGTCCGGGCCGAGGTTCCGCTCGACCCGGGCGTCACCGCTTTCGTCGGCCCCAACGGGCAGGGCAAGACCAACCTCGTGGAGGCGGTCGGCTATCTGGCCACGCTCGGCAGCCACCGGGTCGCCTCCGACGCCCCCCTCGTCCGCATGGGCGCCGAGCGCGCCGTCGTGCGGGCGCAGGTCCGCCAGGGCGACCGGCAGCAGCTGGTCGAGCTGGAGCTGAACCCGGGCCGGGCCAACCGCGCCCGCATCAACCGGTCCTCGCAGGTCAGGCCGCGGGACGTGCTGGGGATCGTACGGACCGTGCTGTTCGCGCCCGAGGACCTCGCCCTGGTGAAGGGGGATCCCGGGGAGCGGCGGCGGTTCCTGGACGAGCTGATCACCGCCCGGTCCCCGCGGATGTCGGGCGTCCGCTCCGACTACGAGCGGGTGCTCAAGCAGCGCAACACCCTGCTGAAGACGGCCGCGCTCGCGCGCCGGCACGGCGGTCGGAGGGGGGCGCCTCCCGGGCGGGCGGATGCGAGCCCGGGGACGGACCTCTCCACCCTCGACGTGTGGGACCAGCACCTCGCGCGCGCGGGTGCGGAGCTGCTCGCCCAGCGGATGGACCTCATCGCCGCGTTGCAGCCGCTGGCCGACAAGGCGTACGAGCAGCTGGCCCCCGGCGGTGGTCCGGTCGCGCTGGAGTACAAGCCGTCCGCGCCCGGTGAGGCCCACACGCGCGAGGACCTGTACGCCCAGCTCATGGCCGCGCTGTCGGAGGCGCGCAAGCAGGAGATCGAGCGGGGCGTCACCCTCGTGGGCCCCCACCGTGACGATCTGGCCCTCAAACTCGGTCAGCTGCCCGCCAAGGGGTACGCCTCGCACGGCGAGTCCTGGTCCTACGCCCTCGCCCTGCGGCTGGCCTCGTACGACCTGCTGCGCGCCGAGGGCAACGAGCCGGTGCTGATCCTGGACGATGTCTTCGCCGAGCTGGACGCCCGTCGGCGGGAACGGCTGGCGGAGCTGGTCGCGCCCGGCGAGCAGGTGCTGGTCACCGCCGCCGTGGACGACGACGTACCCGAGGTGCTGGCCGGTGCCCGGTACGCGGTGGCCGACGGGACGGTGGAACGCGTATGAGCACCGAGGAACCCGCCGCGGACGCCGGTAGGAAGGCCCCGGACGACGTCCGGGGCGGCCAGGAGCCCTCCGGTGTCGACCTCGCGCGCGTGGCGTTGCGCGCCGCGAAGGAACAGGCACGCGCGCGTGGGGACGCCGCGCGGCAGAAGAAGCAGGCGCGGCGGGGCGGTGGTCTGCGCTCCGGGGCGCGCGCCGACGGGCGCGATCCGATGGCGCTGGGCGCGGCGATCAACCGGCTGATCAACGAGCGCGGCTGGGAGACGCCCGCGGCGGTGGGCGGGGTGATGGGCCGCTGGCCGGAGATCGTCGGCGAGGACCTGGCCAAGCACTGTGTGCCGCAGCGCTACGACGAGGACGAGCGGGTGCTCACCGTCCAGTGCGACTCGACGGCCTGGGCGACCCAGCTGCGCGTCCTCGCGCCGGCGCTGGTGGCCCGGCTCAACCAGGATCTCGGGCACGGCAGCGTGCGGATGATCAAGGTGCTCAACCCGGGCGGCCAGGCCCGCCGCTACGGCCCCCTGCGGGCTCCGGGGAGCATCGGACCCGGCGATACGTACGGGTGACGTACCTCACGTCGCCAGGTCGTCGTGGTGTGCCGTCGTGCCTGCTTACGCCGGTGTCGATCTCCCGCGGAGCGCGCTCGGACCGCCTTCTGACCCCCCAGTAGCCAAGGGTTGACGGCTCGAAGCGCTGAGTGCCGCCGTGAGCCCCTTGGAGCCCCCATCCGTATATCGGGACCCGGCCGAGACCGGTTGAGGGCGGCACATGGGGGCTCAGGTGCCCGCAAACCCCCATCGATGTCAGTGCTACCGGTAGACTGGAAGACAATCCCGCCCCAATGTGGGGACCGCCCGGGAAAAGCTGAGCAACGCTGATCAAGGCTTACCAACGCAACATGCCGCAGCCGCTCCGGCAACCTGCCGACGAGCCCGGCTCGTGCTGTGCCAGAAAGGGCGCTTCGTGGCCGATTCCGGCAACCACAACGAGAACATCCCGTCCACCGACGCCGGCGTGAACGCCGAGGCCACGGCCTTGGCGTCCTACGACGCCAGCGCCATCACCGTGCTCGAAGGGCTGGACGCGGTCCGCAAGCGGCCCGGCATGTACATCGGCTCCACGGGCGAGCGCGGTCTGCACCACCTGGTGTACGAGGTCGTCGACAACTCGGTCGACGAGGCGCTGGCGGGCTACGCGGACACCATCGACGTGACGATCCTCGCCGACGGCGGCGTGCGCGTCGTCGACAACGGCCGTGGCATCCCGGTGGGCATCGTCCCCTCCGAGGGCAAGCCGGCCCTTGAGGTCGTGCTGACGGTGCTGCACGCGGGCGGCAAGTTCGGCGGCGGCGGGTACGCCGTCTCCGGCGGTCTGCACGGTGTGGGTGTCTCCGTCGTGAACGCCCTTTCGTCCAAGGTCTCCGTCGAGGTCAGGACCGACGGACACCGCTGGACGCAGGACTACAAGATGGGCGTCCCCACGGCTCCGCTGGCCAAGCACGAGGCGATCGAGGAGACCGGCACCTCGGTGACCTTCTGGGCCGACTCGGAGATCTTCGAGACCACCGAGTACTCCTTCGAGACGCTGTCCCGGCGTTTCCAGGAGATGGCGTTCCTCAACAAGGGCCTGACGATCAAGCTCACCGACGAGCGTGAGTCGGCGAAGGCGGTCGCCGGCGCGGACGAGGCGGGTGCGGACGAGAAGGCCGAGGTCAAGACCGTCACGTACCACTACGAGGGCGGCATCGTCGACTTCGTGAAGTACCTCAACTCCCGCAAGGGAGAGGCGGTCCACCCCACCGTCGTGTCGCTGGAGGGCGAGGACAAGGAAAAGAGCCTGTCCCTCGAGGTCGCCATGCAGTGGAACAGCGGCTACAGCGAGGGCGTGTACTCCTTCGCCAACATCATCCACACGCATGAGGGCGGTACGCACGAGGAGGGCTTCCGCGCGGCCCTCACCAGCCTGATCAACAAGTACGCGCGCGACAAGAAGCTGCTGCGCGAGAAGGACGACAACCTCACCGGTGACGACATCCGTGAGGGTCTGACCGCGATCATCTCGGTCAAGCTGAGCGAGCCGCAGTTCGAGGGCCAGACGAAGACCAAGCTGGGCAACACGGAGGCCAAGACCTTCGTGCAGAAGGCGGTCTACGAACACCTCAACGACTGGCTGGACCGCAACCCCGTCGAGGCCGCGGACATCGTCCGCAAGGGCATCCAGGCGGCCACCGCGCGCGTGGCGGCCCGCAAGGCCCGCGACCTGACCCGTCGCAAGGGCCTGCTGGAGTCGGCGTCCCTGCCGGGCAAGCTGTCCGACTGCCAGTCGAACGACCCCACCAAGTGCGAGATCTTCATCGTCGAGGGTGACTCCGCGGGCGGCTCGGCCAAGTCCGGCCGTAACCCGCAGTACCAGGCGATCCTCCCGATCCGCGGCAAGATCCTGAACGTCGAGAAGGCCCGGATCGACAAGATCCTGCAGAACCAGGAGATCCAGGCGCTGATCTCGGCCTTCGGCACGGGTGTGCACGAGGACTTCGACATCGAGAAGCTCCGCTATCACAAGATCATCCTGATGGCGGACGCCGACGTCGACGGCCAGCACATTAGCACCCTGCTGCTGACCTTCCTGTTCCGCTTCATGCGGCCGCTGGTCGAGGCCGGGCACGTGTACCTGTCCCGCCCCCCGCTGTACAAGATCAAGTGGGGCCGCGACGACGTGGAGTACGCCTACTCGGACCGCGAGCGCGACGCACTGATCGAGATGGGCCGCCAGCGCGGCAAGCGCGTGCGCGAGGACTCGATCCAGCGCTTCAAGGGTCTCGGCGAGATGAACGCCGAGGAGCTGCGCGTCACCACGATGGACCAGGAGCACCGCGTCCTCGGCCAGGTCACCCTCGACGACGCCGCCCAGGCCGACGACCTGTTCTCGGTCCTGATGGGCGAGGACGTCGAGGCCCGCCGCCAGTTCATCCAGCGCAACGCCAAGGACGTCCGCTTCCTCGACATCTGAGTCGGTCTCAGCTGACCGCTTCAGGAAGGATCTTCACCAGCAATGGCCGACGAGAACACTCCCGTCACCCCGGAAGAGGGCGGCGAACTCGTGATGCGTGTCGAGCCCGTCGGGCTCGAGACGGAGATGCAGCGCTCGTACCTGGACTACGCGATGTCCGTCATCGTGTCCCGTGCGCTGCCCGACGTCCGGGACGGTCTCAAGCCCGTCCACCGCCGCGTGCTGTACGCCATGTACGACGGCGGCTACCGCCCCGAGCGCGGTTTCTACAAGTGCGCCCGTGTCGTCGGCGACGTCATGGGCAACTACCACCCGCACGGTGACTCCTCCATCTACGACGCCCTGGTGCGCCTCGCCCAGCCGTGGTCGATGCGGATGCCGCTGGTGGACTCCAACGGCAACTTCGGCTCCCCGGGCAACGACCCGGCGGCGGCGATGCGCTACACCGAGTGCAAGATGGCGCCGCTGTCGATGGAGATGGTCCGGGACATCGACGAGGACACCGTCGACTTCACGGACAACTACGACGGCCGCTCCCAGGAGCCGACCGTCCTGCCGGCCCGTTTCCCGAACCTGCTGATCAACGGCTCGGCCGGTATCGCGGTCGGCATGGCCACCAACATCCCGCCGCACAACCTGCGCGAGGTCGCGGCCGGCGCCCAGTGGTACCTGGAGAACCCGGACGTCTCGCACGAGGAGCTGCTGGACGCGCTCATGGAGCGCATCAAGGGCCCCGACTTCCCGACCGGCGCGCTCGTCGTGGGTCGCAAGGGCATCGAGGAGGCGTACCGCACCGGGCGCGGCTCCATCACCATGCGCGCGGTGGTGGAGGTCGAGGAGATCCAGGGCCGTCAGTGCCTGGTGGTCACCGAGCTGCCGTACCAGGTGAACCCGGACAACCTGGCGCAGAAGATCGCCGACCTGGTGAAGGACGGCAAGATCGGCGGCATCGCGGACGTCCGTGACGAGACGTCGTCGCGGACCGGCCAGCGTCTGGTGATCGTCCTCAAGCGGGACGCGGTCGCCAAGGTCGTGCTGAACAACCTGTACAAGCACACCGACCTGCAGACGAACTTCGGCGCCAACATGCTGGCGCTGGTCGACGGCGTACCGCGCACGCTGTCGCTGGACGCGTTCATCCGGCACTGGGTGACGCACCAGATCGAGGTCATCGTCCGCCGGACCCGGTTCCGGCTGCGCAAGGCCGAGGAGCGCGCACACATCCTGCGTGGTCTGCTGAAGGCGCTGGACGCGATCGACGAGGTCATCGCGCTGATCCGGCGCAGCGAGACCGTGGACGTCGCGCGCACCGGCCTGATGGGCCTGCTGGAGATCGACGAGATCCAGGCCAACGCCATCCTCGAGATGCAGCTGCGCCGCCTGGCCGCCCTGGAGCGCCAGAAGATCGTCCAGGAGCACGACGAACTCCAGGCGAAGATCACCGAGTACAACAAGATCCTCGCCTCGCCGGTCCGCCAGCGCGGGATCGTCAGCGAGGAGCTGGCCGCGATCGTCGAGAAGTACGGCGACGACCGCAAGACGATGCTGGTGCCCTACGACGGTGACATGTCCATCGAGGACCTGATCGCCGAGGAGGACATCGTCGTCACCGTCTCGCGCGGCGGCTACGTCAAGCGGACGAAGACGGACGACTACCGGGCGCAGAAGCGCGGCGGCAAGGGCGTGCGCGGCACGAAGCTGAAGGAAGACGACATCGTCGACCACTTCTTCGTCTCCACCACGCACCACTGGCTGCTGTTCTTCACCAACAAGGGCCGGGTGTACCGGGCGAAGGCGTACGAACTGCCGGACGCCGGCCGGGACGCGCGCGGGCAGCACGTGGCGAACCTGCTGGCCTTCCAGCCGGACGAGGCGATCGCCGAGATCCTCGCCATCCGTGACTACGACGCGGCGCCGTACCTGGTCCTCGCCACGAAGGCCGGCCTGGTCAAGAAGACGCCTCTGAAGGATTACGATTCGCCCCGCTCCGGCGGTGTCATCGCGATCAACCTGCGCGAGCGCGAGGACGGTTCGGACGACGAGCTGATCGGTGCCGAGCTGGTCTCGGCCGACGACGATCTGCTGCTGGTCAGCAAGAAGGCGCAGTCGATCCGGTTCACCGCATCGGACGACACCCTTCGCCCGATGGGCCGTGCCACCTCCGGTGTCAAGGGGATGAGTTTCCGGGAGGGCGACGAGCTTCTCTCGATGAATGTTGTTCGAGCCGGTACGTTCGTGTTCACTGCCACCGACGGTGGGTACGCGAAGCGGACCGCCGTCGACGAGTACCGCGTCCAGGGCCGCGGCGGCCTCGGTATCAAGGCCGCCAAGATCGTGGAGGACCGTGGTTCACTCGTCGGCGCGCTGATTGTCGAGGAGAACGACGAAATCCTCGCGATCACCCTCTCCGGCGGTGTGATTCGTACGCGAGTCAACGAGGTCAGGGAGACGGGCCGTGACACCATGGGCGTCCAACTGATCAACCTGGGCAAGCGCGATGCCGTGGTCGGTATCGCACGTAACGCCGAGGCCGGGCGCGAGGCGGAGGAAGTCGACGGCGATGTGGCCGTGGACGAGACCGCCGAGGCCGCCGCGACCGCCGGCACGGACGAGGGTGAGGCGCCCTCGGCCGAGTAGCACGAGGAGTGAGTCATCGTGAGCGGAGCCACGGGCGCCGGATCGGCCGGTACCTCCACGGGTACGGAAACGGACGGCGGCGGCCGTGGCTCCGCCGCGCGTGCGGCGAGTGCGAACGACCCGCACGACCCGCACACGACCAACCTGAAGCCGGTGAAGGCTTCCGTGTCGGACCCTTCCGGCACGCAGGAATCCCAGCGGGCATCCCAAGGGGGAACTGTGGCGGACACCCGAGGCCCGGCCCCGGCCGGTGAGGCGCGGCCGGCGTCTCCGCTTCCCGGTGAGCGGCGTCCGGAGCAGCCCGACGGGCCGTACCACCCGCCGCAGGCGTACCCGGCGCAGGCCCCCGCCGGGGCGGTCCGCAAGCCGCGGACCGGTGTGCGGACGGCGCCGCGGACCCGCAAGGCGCGGCTGCGGGTGGCCAAGGCCGACCCGTGGTCGGTGATGAAGGTCAGCTTCCTGCTCTCCATCGCGCTCGGCATCTGCACGATCGTCGCCTCGGCGGTGCTGTGGATGGTCATGGACGCGATGGGCGTGTTCTCGACGGTCGGCGGCACGATCTCGGAGGCGACCGGCTCGAACGAGGCGAACGGGTTCGACCTCCAGGCGTTCCTCTCGCTCCCCCACGTGCTGATGTTCACGACGATCATCGCGGTCATCGACGTGGTCCTGGCCACGGCGCTCGCCACGCTCGGCGCGTTCATCTACAACCTCTCCGCCGGCTTCGTGGGCGGCATCGAGCTGACCCTGGCGGAGGACGAGTGACGGCCTCCGCGACCGACCGCGGGCCCCTGACCTGACCGTCCCCGGCAACCGATTTTGGGACTGGCGTGGTCGTGCGCTAATCTTCAGGAGTCAGCGCGCGGGACATACACCGCAGAGCGCGGCGGGGCTATAGCTCAGTTGGTTAGAGCGCATCCCTGATAAGGATGAGGCCACAGGTTCAAATCCTGTTAGCCCCACCATCGAAAAGACCCCCGGTCCCCTAGGGCCAGGGGTCTTTTGACACCCACGGTTGACACCAACGGCCGGGACCGCGTCAGCAGGCGCGCAGAGGGCACCGTTCGTCGGCCGCCGGCCTCGGCTGTGAAAATCACTGTCCGACTGTCGGAACACGGTGATAAAGAGTCCATGTGACGACGCCCCTTACGTTTCCCGTTCTGTTGCGACTGATCGACGAACGGTCGACTGCCTTCCGCGCCGCGGTCGCCTCCGCGCCCAGCCTCGACGTACAGGTGCCGACCTGCCCCGAGTGGACGCTGTTCGATCTGGCGCAGCACATCGGCGAGGGGCGCCGGGCCTGGGCCGCCACCGTCGCCGCGGGGCCTGCTCCGGCCAAGTCCGCAGCGGAGGGCGCCCCGGCTGCGCCTCGGGAGCGCGAGGCCCTGCCGGCCTGGTTGGCGGAGTCCACGGAGCAACTGCTGGACGCATTGCGGAAGGCCGGCCCGGATCGCGGTTGCTGGACGTGGTGGGGTGCGTCCCAGTCGCCGCAGACCTGTGGTGCCGTCGCCCGGCACCAGCTCCAGCAGATCGCGGTGCACACCTACGACGCCCAGGTCACTGTGGGTGCCCCTGAGCCGCTGCCGGACGAGGTGGCGCTCGACGGTGTCGAGGAGTTCCTGTCCACCTGCGTCGCCACGACGAGTGCCTGGCCGCACGAGCCCAACGCCTTCGACTTCCACGCCACCGAGGGCCACTCCTGGTGCCTCACGGTCGACGGCGACGGCGCACGCTCCACCCGTATCTCCGCGCCCGGCACGACGTCTGTCGCCGCTGCCGACGAGGGCCCGAACGCGGCTGGCGTCTCCGTTCGCGGCACGGCCAGTGAGCTGGTTCTCTTTCTGTACGGCCGTATCCCGGCGGACTCCCTGCAGATCGAGGGAGACGCAGGTTTGTTCGATCTGCTTCGCGCGTGGGACCCGGAGGAGTAGGACGGGTGCTGTAGAGCGGCGAAGTAAGCCTTGTCAGTTCGCAGGGCCCGGGGGGCGGGCCGGCGGCCGAGGCGTGCCGTCTTTCGTGATCACGGTGTCATGAAAACGCCCGACCGCTGGCGACGGGGGATGCACCAGCGATCGGGCTATGGCCAAGGGTAACAAGGTTGTCGGTTCCGTGGGGCCAAGTCCGGCGGGATTCGGGCATGTTGGCCGATCATCGACCACACGGGGGGTCGTAGGACAGGCGTGGCAGGTACTCATGCCACCGCTGCGGGGTCAGCACGCCCCGGGTGACCGAACAGATGTGCCGGATCGCCGAGTCCGCGTCCAGGCTCCACAGGCGCACCGTGTCGGTGCCGCTGGAGACGCCGAGGACGTGGCTGTTGGGACTGAAGGAGAGGAAGTTCCCCGTCTTGGCGTTCGGGCTCATCGACTGGCCGATGGCCGTCGCCGAGGCCGGGTCGGTGACGTTCCACAGCCGGACCGTGTTGTCGTTGCCGCCGCTGGCCAGGGTGCGCCCGTCGGCGCTGAGGGTCAGGGACGTGACCGCCTCGGTGTGACCGGTGAGCGGGTCGCCCAGCGCGCTCGCCGAGGCCGGGTCGGTGACGTTCCACAGCCGGACCGTGTTGTCGTTGCCGCCGCTGGCCAGGGTGCGCCCGTCCGCGCTGTAGACCAGGGCGTTGACGGGACCGGAGTGTCCGGTGATCGGCTTGCCGACCGGTACGGCGTGCGCGGGGTCGGTGACGTTCCACAGCCTGATCGTGCTGTCGGCGCTGCCGCTGGCCAGGGTCTGGCCGTCCGGGCTGAAGGCGAGGGAGTTGATGTAGCCCCGGTGCCCGGTGATCGGCTTGCCGACCGGTACGGCGTGCGCGGGGTCCGTGACGTTCCACAGCTGGATGGTGCGGTCGTCGTAGGCGGTCGCCACGGTGCGCCCGTCCGGGCTGTAGGCCAGTGCGTCGGGGCCCATGAAACGGGTCCGCAGGGACAGCGGAGGGCCCGCGACGACCGGGTGGGAGGGGTCGGTGACGTTCCACAGCCGCACCTTCCGGTCGCCGGCGAGAACGGCGAGGGTGTGGCCGTCGGGGGAGAACACCAGCGTGTGCTGGTCGCCGTCGGCGGGCATGAACGGTTTGCCGAGCGGTACGGGCCGGCCGGTCCGCGTCACGTTCCACAGTCGCACCCTGCCGTCCCGGGCGGCCGTGGCCAGAACCTGGCCGTCGGGCCGGAACGCGCCACTCCGGCCGATCATGTCCGAGGTCGGGACCGACCACAGGCGCACCTTGCCGTCCCCGCTGCCGGTGGCGAGGGTCCGCCCGTCCGGGCTGAACCCCAGGGCGTACATCTCGCCGCTGCTGCCCGCGAGCGGCTCGCCGACCTGGGACGGGGACGCCGGATCGCTGACGTTCCACAGGCTCGCCGTGCTGTCCGCGCTCGCCGCGGCCAGCCGCCCGCCGTCGGGACTGAACGCCACCGACCAGATCGGTCCGGTGTGGCTGGTCAGCGGGGAGCCGATCGGCGTCGAGCGGCCGGGGACGGTGACGTCCCACAGCCGGATGGTGTCGTCCGCGCTGCCGCTGGCCAGTGTGTGCCCGTCGGGGCTGAAGGCCACCGAGTGCACCAGGTCGGTGTGTCCGCGCAGCGTCGTGAGCGGCTCGGGCCGGCGCGCGGCCGGGACGTTCCACAGCCGGACCGTGTCGTCGTCGCCGGCCGTGGCCAGTGTGTGCCCGTCCGGGCTGAACGCCACCGAGCGCACCGGGGCGGTGTGGCCGCGCAGCGTGGCCCGCGCGCCGGGCCGGCGCGGATCGGTCACGTCCCACAGCCGCACCGTGCGGTCCTCGCCGGCCGTGGCCAGTGTGTGCCCGTCCGGGCTGAAGGCGACCAGGTAGATGGTGCCCCGGTGCCCGGTGAGCGGCTTGCCGAGCGGTACGGCGTGGGCGGGGTCGGTGACGTCCCACAGCCGGACGGTGCCGTCGTCGCCCGCGCTGGCCAGGGTGTGCCCGTCCGGGCTGAAGACGGCGCTGCTCACCCAGCTGTCATGACCGCTGAGGGGCTTGCCGAGCGGGGCCGGACGGTTCGGGTCGGTCACGTTCCACAGCCGGACCGTGCGGTCGTAGCTGGCCGTGGCCAGCGTCTTGCCGTCCGGGCTGAACGAGGTGAGGTAGACGGCACCGGTGTGGCCGGACAGCGGCCTGGCGAGCGGCGCGTTCACGATCGAGATCAGACGGCTGTACGTGCCCTCGTCACCGGGGCGCAACCGGTGCGCGACCAGATCGAGCTGGGCGGCCAGGGACGGATCCGTGTGCTGGACCCGGTCGGCCTCGGCGAGCACCTGCTCGAACACGGCGTCGTCGCGCTGCTTCGAGGCGATCACGGCGGAACCGGCGGCGAGGACGGCCAGCACCACCAGCGCCGCCACCGCGGCCCTGCTCAGCCACACCGTGCGCTTGCGCAGCCGCACCGAGGCGGCCAGGAACTCCACGGCGCTGCGGGTCAGATAGGTGTCACCGGCCGACCGGGCCCAACTGCGCGCCTGCTCCAGCCGGGATCCCCGGTACAGCAGCGAGTTGTCCCGGCCGGAGTCCTCCCAGGACCGGCCGTCCTCCTCCAGTCGCTGGCGCAGCAGGTGGTCGCCCCGGCCCTCGTCGATCCAGTGCCGCAGTCGGGGCCAGGCGTGCAGCAGCGCCTCGTGGGTGATCTCCACGGTGTCCGCGTCCAGTGTCACCAGCCGGGCCTGTACCAGGGCCTCCAGCGACTCCTCCGTCTTGCCGGGGTCCGCCGACTCCTCCGCCAGTTGCCGCCGGGTGCCGCGCCGGCGCGTGGCCTGGGTGTCCTCGCCCAGCCGGACCAGGCGCAGCAGGAGCAGCCGGGCGGCGGTACGGGCCGCGGGGTCCAGGCCGGACCAGGCACGCTCGGCGGTCGCGGCCACCGCGCCCTGGATGCCGCCCGCCGCGCGGTAGCCGGCCAGGGTCAGCCTGCCGCCCTTCCGGCGCTGCCAGGTGGCCAGCAGGGCGTGCGAGAGCAGCGGGAGCACGCCCGCGTCGTGCGCGCCGCGCGGCCCGTCGGCGCTCACCTCGCGCACGATCAGCTCGGCGAGCCCCGGCTCCAGCTCAAGCCCCACCGCCTTGGCCGGACCGGTCACCGCCTCGCGCAGCTCGCTGCTGGTCAGCGGGCCGAGCACCATGTGGCGGTGCTGGAGCGCGTCGGACAGTTCCGGATAGCCGAGGCACTGCTCGTAGAAGTCGGCCCGGATGCCGAGGACGATCCGGACGGGGGCGGGCGCGCCGGGGCCGGCGAACGGGGTGCAGGCGGAGTGCAGGAACTGGATGAAGGTGCGCCGCTCCGCCTCGTCGGAGCAGAGGGTGAACGTCTCCTCGAACTGGTCCACGATGACGACCGGCCGGTCGTCCGGGGCGTTCGCGCGGCGGGCCCAGGCCGCGACCGCCTCGCGCACGGCGCGGACGACATGCGGGGCGTCGCAGCCGGGCAACGCCGGGTTCTCCGACGCCTCCCGCTCGGCCACGAGCGCTTCGGCGGCGACGGCGGCGAGTTCGGGTATACGGCGTACCAGTTCACCCAGCGGGTCGGCGCCTGGGACGAACTGCAGGACGGGGCCCGGGGGATCGACGAGGGGATCGGTGGGGGGCGGGGTGTCCTGGGAGGGCTCGCCGGACTGCTGTCGGGCCTGGGACGAGGGGCCGTCCTGTGCCGGTCGGGCGGGGCGGGGCGCCGTGGCCGCTCCGTCCTGTGCCGTTCGGGGCGTGGTGGCCGCTCCGTCCTGTGCGGTTCGGGGCGCGCTGGCCGTTCCGTCCTGTGCCGGGCGGGGCGTGGTGGCCGTCGTGTTCCGGTCCTGCTCCTGCTTCGGCCCCTGCTCCTGCTCATGTCCCGGTCGGGCATGGACCGCTCCGTCGGCCGTCGGGCCGTTCTGGCCGGCGGCCAAGGCGGTGTTCAGGGCACCGCCCCGGATCGCGGGGACCAGACCGGCGTTCAGCAGGGACGACTTTCCGGCTCCCGATGCGCCGACCAGCATGATCAGTCCGCCGGACCGTTCGGCCCTGCGGAGCTGGGCGACGAGGGTGTTCGTGCTCCGCTCCCGGCCGAAGAACCACCGGGCGTCCTCCCGCCGGTACGGCGCCAGCCCCCGGTACGGACACACGCCGCCGGCGACGGGCGGTGCCTGGGCCGGTGGCCGCCGGTTCTCCTCCGCGGGCGGCGCGGGACGGTCGCCGACCGGCCCGGCCAGGGCCAGCTCCCACAGCCGCTGCCAGTGGGCGATGTCGTACAGGCCGGTGGAGACCGGAACGGGACGCAGGCGACGGGCCTCCGGGATCAGGATCTGCAGGACCGCCGCGAGGGCGGCGAACTGGGCGGGTACGTTCTTGGCCCGGCGCCAGTCGCTGATCCGCTGCGCGGACACCCGTACGGGCCGGCCGCGCTCGTCGATCCGCTGCAACCGTACGACCGACTCGGCGACGCTCTTGAGGGGAGGATTTCCGGCCTCCTTGTACAGCAGCGCGAGCCGCTCGGCGAAGGCTGTACGTGCCCCTGAGTCGGAACTCAAGGTTCCACACCTCACTTTCCCCCGCGTGTGGACGTCCGGACCGGAAAACTCACCCTATACGCCTGACCTGCGGATAACGGGTGGGCCGGAGATCGGAACCTCCTAGTCGGTGGCGACAGATGGCAGGATCCGAACCCGGTAGCGGACCCGTCACATACCGTCCGGACAGGCCACCGGCACAGCGCCCGAGCAGACAGCCCATGGCGCCGAACGTTCTCGGTCAGATTCGGTCACCTTGTGCCGCGCCCGGCGGGCGAGCCCGCGGGCGCCCCGGAAACAGGCCCCGTTCTTCGACCCGCACCGCACCGCCGAAACGGTACGGGTCGACGGCCTCGCACCGTTCGGCACCGGTCCCCACGAGGGGAGGGACCGGTGCCGGGCGGTCGAGAAGCGGAATTCGTCAGGCGAACCATCCCGCCGCGCGGGCCGTGGTGACGGCTCGTCGCTCGGCCTCGCCGGCACCGGCGTTCAGGGCCGCGTCCCGCCCCCGTGCGGCGCCGCCGGCCGCTGCCGCCGCGGTCTGGGACGCCGTGAGTGCCGCGCGCAGGGCCGCCGCGGCGGCCGGGCCTCCGTCCCGGGTCGCGGCCAGCTGCGCGGCCAGGGCGGCGGTGGCGGCGGTGTTGCGGGCGCAGCGGGCGTCCGCCGCCGGGTCGGGGGCGGACGCGGCCAGGGCGTCCAGCGACCGCGCCGACAGCCGTAGCGCGTTGGCGGCCCGGCCGACGGTGTCCGTCGGCACGATCTCGGCCGCGTCCTGGCCGACACCGGCGTGCCGGCACGCGGCGACCGCACGCTCGTAGGCGCTGTGGGCGCGGGCGCCATGGATCCGGCGCAGCTCCTCCCCCTGTGTGTCCGGTCCGGCCTCCGCCGCTTCGCGTCCGCTCACGCTCATCCTCCGGCCTCCTGTTCCCGGACGGCCTCCTGGGACGGCCTCCCAGGACGACGCCGCATGCCCCGCCGCCGCGGACCGGGCGCGGGCAGGGTGCCACGCCGGACGCGAGGAGACCACACACGCGGGGGTTTCTCGGGTGCCCCGTTCCCGGGGGGCGCGGACCGGCGCGGCGGAGTCGGCGGCCGGCTGCCGGGGACGCGCCCTGGATATCTGATGGCTCGTCAGTTACGGTCGCCTCGCCGGTCGTCGACGAAGGGGTGAGTGCCATGGAGAAGCAGCGTTCCCGGTGCCCGCGACCGCCCGGCGAGCCGCGCTGGGTCGCGATGTTCCACGAGGGCGCCCAGGACAGCTGGACGATGGGCGCGCAGTCCCCGTACCGGGACCCGGTGCTGTACGCCGTCGGCGCCATGGCCCAGACCGTGCGGGCGCGCGGGGAGGAGATGGCGGTCGCGCTCTGGGGGCCGGAGGAAGGCGCCTGGCGCCTCTTCGACAGCCCGTCCGCCACGACACCCGCCCCCGCGCCGGAGCGGCCCGCGTCCGGCTCGGCCGAACCGGCTCGGCTCGCGGAACGCATGACGGGCCGCCGGCACCAGGTGCTCATGGCCGGTCTGAGCAAGGCGGGCCTGTACGACCTGACCCCCGAGGACGGCGAGGCCGTCCGGACCCTGGCCGAACGGCTGGACGAGCCCACCGTCCGCCGGGTGGCCGACTGGCTGTCATCCGCGAGCGGCCGACGGTAGCGGCCCGGCCGGTTCGGCGGCCGGTCCGCCGGGCAGTGACGTCCTGGAGGTCACCGCTGACGGCTGGAGGACGCATGAAGGTCTCCGTCGACCGCTCCCTGTGCTACGGCTCGGCCGAGTGCGCGCACCGGGCGCCGACTCTGTTCGCGTTCGAGGACGGGTACGGCGTCGTACGCCGCGGCGCCGCTGCTCAGGCCGCCGATGACCCGCAGGTGCGCGAGGCGGTCCGGGAGGCGGCCGAGAAGTGCCCCTCCCAGGCCATCACCTTCATGGAGCGGGAGGAGCGGCGGGAGGAGCGGGGGCGGGAGGAGCAGAGGTGGGAGTCGGAGTAGCGGGAGGAGCGGGGGCGGGAGGAGCAGAGGTGGGAGTCGGAGTGGCGGGAGGAGCGGGGGCGGGAGGGGTGGAGGTGGCCGCCGCCGGTGGATAGGCCCAGCCGAGGTCGGCGAGCGCCCGGGCCCGGGCCTCCGCGACCGCCGTACGGGCCGCGAGTTCGGCGGGGTCGACATGTGCCGACTGGCCCGTGACCTGCCCCTCCCACTTGCGGTACAGCAGACCGGCCTCCGCCGAGAACCAGCCGCGGCTCACCGCGTTCAGCGCCAGCAGCAGGCCGGTGTCCTCGGAGGCCGGCAGCGCCATCCAGCCACCCAGGGCGACCAGCAGCTCACGTCGTACGCACAGGCTCGCCGGATGGACCGGTGCGCGAAAGCCGTGGCGCTTCCAGTGGTCGAGGACGGCGCCGCGTTCGATCGGGCCGTCGCCGGGGTCACCGGGGAAGCCGGCCGTGGAGCCGTCGGGCAGCAGGTCCAGGACGCGGCACGTCGTCCACCCCACGCCGGGGTCCGCCTCCAGCGCGGCCAGGTCACGGGCGAGCACGCCCGGCATGAGCTGGTCGTCGGCGTCCAGCACCTTGACGTACTCGCCCTCGGCGCGCGCCAGCGCGATCGTCCGGGCGACGCCGGGGCCGCCCGGCCGGCCCTGGCGGAAACTCACCCGCGCGTCGTCCGGGACGTAGCGGCGGACCTCATCCGAGGTGCCGTCCTGCTGGACGATCCAGTCCCACTCCCAGCCGGCGGGCAGCCGCTGCGCGCACAGGGATGTGTAGGCGTCCGGCAGGAACCGGGCGGACGGGCCGTGGACAGCGGTGACTACGGTGACGCGCCGGCTCACGGCAGCGCTCACCACCTTTCCGTCGGGGTGCGGATCGTTGTCGTACGAGGATGACGTACGACGACGATGCCGTAGGGCGGCGATGCCCGGGTGAGGCGGCTGACGTGGTGCTGCGGGGCGGTGAGGTGTGGTGCTGCGGGGCGGCGAGGTGTGGTGCTGACGTGGTGTCGGGGGGAAACAGCGCGAGACCCCCGGCCGAACCCGGCCGGGGGTCTTTCCGTGTCGACTGGTGCGTACGCAAGTCGCCGTCGTGTCGAGACGTTGCGGTACTGCGGCTGCCGGGGATCAGCAGTCGAGGGAGGCCGAGAGGTGGTCGGTGGACGTGGTCTCCGACGGTGACTGCGTCTCGGTCTTGGTGAGGGGGCGGTGGCGGCAACGCGGGGACTTTCCGTGGGCCTCGGCCCGGATCCGCTGCTTCATCGTGGGGGGCAGGGCCCTGGCATGGGGCCAGGCCCAGTGGCGCGTCGCCGGAATCGTCGGGATCGTGTGCTGCGCGGTGCCGGTGCGGGGGCTCTCGGTCCGGGGGCCGGCCGCGGTGGCGGTGGCGGTGCCCGCGGCGACGAGTCCGAGCGCCGTGCACAGCGCGAAGAAGGCGGTGACGATGGCGGTCCACAGCTTCATGACCTTGTTCTGGGTCATGGCCCCTCACTTTCGGGTTGGGCGATTTGCGTACTTTGCTCATGATGTGTATGTGGGCCGCGAAGTGGTGGACCGACGCCCGTGGCGCGTGGATGTTCCGATGAACACCACTCGTATGGACGCAAAAGGCCAGAAAGGCCGCGAAAGAGGGTGAGCGCGAGCGAAGGGGGAGCAAGGTAACCGTCCGTGCGGGTGCGGTCACCCTCCGGCCAAAACGGCTTGCGACCTGGCCTATTGCGCAGACGGGGGCGGGAGTTGGGCCCCGGCGCAGGTCACCGATCGATATCGGTCGGTGTGTATAGTCGGGCGCCAGAGGTCCCCTACGTCAAGGAAAGACGAGGTCGCGCGGTGAAGAAGCTGCTCCTGGTCGCACTGGCCGCCATCGGCGGGCTCCTCGTGTACCGCCAGATTCAGGCGGATCGCGCCGAGCAGGACCTGTGGACGGAGGCGACTGACTCCGTGCCCACGGGTTCGTGAGTCCGGATACCGAATCTGCTACCCAAGCTGAACAGACCCCGGCCGCCCGCGCGGTCGGGGTCTTGTGTTGCCCGGGGCCGGGCTGGGGCCGTGGCCCGTTGACCTTCGTGTTGCGGGGTCCCGCCGGGTGAGGTAGCCGTGGCTGCGGGCGGTGCCGGATGTGCCGGGCGTTTCGGACGGGCGTACGCGTTGCCCGGATGGCGCAAGGGCGGTCAGGGCAGGATGGGGCTCGCGGTCCGGTGCGGCTGTCCGACGACTGGGGGTGGTGGCGCGTGCGGGGGCGAGGGCGTACGGCGTGGGCGTGGTGTCGGTCCGGCACCGCCCGGCGCGCCGTGACCGTACTGCTGGGGTTCTGCGCCACGGTCGCGATGCCCGCCGCCGCTGCCGCCCCCGTCGCCCAGCCTGCCGCCGCACCGGTCGCCACCGCCGCCCAGCCTGCCGCCGCGCCGGTCGCCGCCGCACCGGTCGCCGTCGGCGGGGCGGGGCCGGGGGCGTACGCCTTCACGCCCGGCGCCCGGACCGTCGCGGGCACGGAGGGCACCGCGGACGCCGTCCCGCTGGACCCCCGCCACACCTACCGCAGCTCCCTCCCGCGAGGCGGCAGGCTCTACTACCGCCTCCGGCTCGCCGCCCAGGACACGGCGTACGTCCCCGTCACCGCCGTACCACCGGCGGACGCCGCCGTCTCCGCCACCGACGGCATCCGCGTCTCACTCCGGGACGCGAACGGCGGTTCCTGCTCCTACGCCTCCGCCCGCTTCGGCGCCGGGCTCAGCCCGCGTCCGGTCACGGCCCTGGGGCAGCGCGAGGCCGGCAAGGCGCTGTGCCAGGGCGGGGGCACGTACTACCTGCTCGTCGAACGGCTCGACGCCGGGGGCTCCGGCGCGGCGGCCCCGGCCCAGCGGTGGGACCTGGAGATCGCGCCCGTCACGGAACCGGGCCTGGCGCGGGCCTCCGCCACGAGTCCGCCGCGGACCTGGGACTCCGCGACCCCGGAGCCCCTCACCGGCCGGCCCCGCGAACGCTCCGGCGGCACCGGATTCGCCGGGGCGCGCCCGTTGGGCCCAGGAGTCTGGCGGACCACCCTCACCCCCGGTGAGACCCGCTTCTACAAGGTGCCGCTGGACTGGGGCCGGCAGCTGCACGCCTCCGCCGAGCTGGGCGGCGCCCCGGGCCACGGCTATGTCGGCGGCGCGCTGAACCTCTCCCTCTACAATCCCGTCCGCGGCTCCGTCGAAGACGCCTCCCTCGGCTACACCGGTGCCGCGAAACCGGCCGCCCTCGCGCCGGTGCCGCCGGTGGAGTACGCCAACCGGTACGCCGTTCAGGCCGGGGTGACCTCCGTCCGCTTCGCCGGCGAGTACTACCTCGTCCTGCACCTCAGCACGCAGTTGTCCGGCACGTTCGGACAGGGGCCGTTCGACGTGACCCTGCGGGTCCGGGTGGACGGACAGGCGCACGCGGGCCCCGCGTACGCCGGCAGCCCCGTACCGGAGGACGCCTTCACGGTCACCGAGCAGGACCGGGAGGCCGCGCTCACCGGGGACACCGGCGGCGGGGGCGACGACCGTGTGATGTGGCTGGTCGCCGTCGGCGGGATCGGCTCGGGGACCGCACTGCTGCTGGTCCTCGGCGGATGGACGGTGGCGGCCCGACGGTCCCATGCACGGGCTCGGTGACGGCGGCCGGGTCGAGGTGGCCGGGGGCGGGTCGGCGCCGGGGCCGGTGCGGCGGCGGAGGGGGCCCGGGTATGGGTCTCGGTCGACAGCCTTGGAGGGGGCCTTCGGTACGGGCTGAGGAGGTCTTGGAGGGTGCCTTCCGTACGGGCTGAGGAGGTCTTGGACGGGGCTCGGGTACGGGCGGAGGCGGAGGCGGACTGGAGGGGGCTCGGGTATGGGTTCGCAGGCGGACTCGGAGAGGGCTTGAGCACGGGCACCGGTGCGAGTTCAGAGGCGGGTGAGCGCCCAGAAACCCACCGCGTAGCAGGCGAGCGCCAGCAGCAGGAGTGGGATGGCTGCCCTGGCCGGCGGGCCGGGGCGGCGCGGCGCGCGGCGCGCCCGACGGCCCCGTGCGCCCGGTGCCCGCCGTGTGGGCGGGGTGGGCGCTGTGGATGAGGGGGGCGGCGCGAACTGCGGCGGGGTGTGGGGCGCCACCTGTGGTTCGCGTGCCGTGTACGCGGCGGTGGTGGCGGTGTCGGTGGACGGGCCCAGCAGGTGGGCTGGAATCGGGGTCCGGAACGGGGGCTGATGCGGCACCGGGCCCGGCCCGAAGACGGGGGGCGGTGGAGGGGTCGGATCGGGGGCCGCGGGATGCCAGGGCGGCGGCAGCCGGAAGCTACCGGTGTCCGACAGGGAGTCGGTGGAGGGGGGCGCGCCGGGGCCCGTACCCCCACGAGAATCCGTACCGGCAGCCGTACCCGCACCAGGGTCTGTACCGGCACCAGGGTCCGTACCCGCACCAAGGTCTGTACCGGCACCAGGAGCTGTACCGGCAGCCATACCGGCACCAGGAGCTGTACCCGCAGCCGTAGCCCCACCGGCAGGGTGGCTGGGAGCCGCACCCGCACCAGGAGCTGGGCCGGAACTCGTACCCGCACTCGTGCCGGCACCCATACTCATCCCCGCACTCGTGCCCGCACCCGCACTCGTGCCCGATCCCGCACTCGTGCCCGCACCCGCACCCGCACTCGTGCCCGCACCCGCGCCCGCTTCCCCCTGCGCCCGCTCCCCCTCCCCCTCTTCCGGGGCTCTGCGCAAGGTCGTTGCCGACGTCGGGCCCGATATCAGGTCCAAGGTCACGCCGGATGCCTGCTGTAGGGGACCGTCGGGTCCGAAACCCGGGGGCAGTGGGCCGAGTTGGTCGAAGACCTCGATGAGTTCGTCATCGGGGCCCGGTTCCGGCAGGAGGTCCGCGGCGCCGGCGAGAGCTTTGCGCGCCCCCGTGGCGGTGCGGAAGCGGTCCGCGGGATCGGGCTGCAGCAGCGAGGCGACCACCTGCCAGAGCGGTTCCGGAATGCCCTTGGGCGGCCCGGGCGTCCCGTGTTCCAGGAAGTGCTGCACGAGCGCCTTGGCGTCGGGTCTGGCGCCTTCGAGGAGGTACAGGGCGACCAGGCCGACGGCGAACAGGTCGGCGGTGAAGTCGGGTTCGGCGCCCAGCAGCTGTTCGGGCGCGAGGTATCCGGGCGTGCCCACCACGAGGTTGGTCTCCGTCAGCCGGGGTTCACCGAGCCGCATGGCGATGCCGAAGTCGGACAGCCGCAGCCGCGGCCGGCCGGTACCGGTGGCTTCGAGGAGCACGTTGGCGGGCTTGATGTCCCGGTGCACGACGCCCTCCGCGTGCACGGCGGCGAGCCCGGACAGCAACTGGTCGAGCAGGGCGCACACGAAGGCCGGCGGGAGGGGGCCGTAGTCGCCGATCAGGTGGACCAGTGAGCCGCCGGCGACCAGGTCCATGGTGAACAGCACCTTGTCGTCGTCGGCGGCCCAGCTGGCCGGGGCGAGGACGTGCGGGTGGTCGATGCGCAGTCCTTGTTCCCGGACGAAGCGGAGCAGGGAGTGGGCGTCGCGCTGCTGGAGGACCTTGGCGGCCACGTAACGCCGTCGGCGATGGTCCCAGGCACGCCATACGGCGCCCACACCCCCGCGTCCTATCGGGTCGGCCAGCTCGTACCGGCCGGCGAAGACCTCACCCATGGCAGCCGCCGCTCCTCCCACTGGCCCCACGAAGCCCCGGGCCTCATGCCCCCCTCGGCTCCCTCGCTCCCCTCCCTACCCAAGAGACGAGCGATACGACCCGGCGGGCCCGGCCCCCTGCGGTGAACCGGCCCGTAGGTCAGTTCTGGTGGGACTGGTAGTGCGCGACGGCGTCGGAGGTGCGGCCGGCGCCGTAGACGCGGAGGAAGTCCGCGAGTTCGGGGTGGCTCGGAGCGAGGGAGTCCGCGGCGTCGATGATGTCACCGGCGGCGGCCACCGAGCGGAGCAGCGACTGGATCTCGCGGACCACTCGTTTCACCGTGGGCGCACCGGAACTGCTCGTGGTCTGGGTGGTGTTGTTGAGCACGGAGCCCCCCTGCGACTTCTTGATCTCGTCCATGCGCTCGGTCGCCTCGGCGGCGCTGACGCTGCCGTCCGCGACCTGGGACGCCAGCTCCTGGAGCAGCTGCACCCGCTGGACCACCGCCGGATTGCCGATCTTCGCGCGTTGGCCGCTCATCAGCTGCGAGAGCATCGGAGCGGACAGCCCCAGGACGGCGGCGAGTCGCGCCTGGTTCAGCCCGAGATCATCGATGAGCTTGCGGAAGAGCGCCCCCAACGGCTCCCCGTACCAGTTCCGCTGCAGCTCCCGCGCTCTGGCGGTGGCTTCCTGCTGTGCGGCATCCATTGCGTCTCCCCATCGCTTCCCCTGAAAACCGCGGTTCGCTGTCGCGAACCACGTCGAGCATCTTACGGAGAGTGGTCATCCGCGGGGACCCCCAATCTTTTTGTGAGATACGGGGGGTGACCCGGTACTCTGGTCTGCGGCACCCGCCGGAACCCACACCGTCCGGCCGGGGGCTGCTTCCCGGGGCCTTAGCTCAGTTGGTAGAGCGCCGTCTTTGCATGGCGGATGTCAGGGGTTCGACTCCCCTAGGCTCCACAGCAGGTCAGACACCCTCCGAGAGTTTCTCTCGGGGGGTGTTCTTGTTCCCCGAGTCCGCATAGAGTCCACAACGCCAAACGATCACGGTTTGACGGTCGCCTTCCGGGGGACTTGATCAGAGCGTTGTCCGCCGTAGAGTGCCAGCGGACGCAGACGAGGACGGTGCGGCTCCCCACGCTGACGACGGGGAACCTTGATCACTCAAATGAGAGTCGGCCCTACTCACAAGTGATCTTGCGGTCGGGAGCGTGGACGGGTGCCCCGTCCCACCCCGCCCGACGATCGGGTCATTACCCGCCGCCGCCAGGTGGGGGAGCAGATCCGCCGCGTCCGCGAACCCCGGCCGAGGGGTCAGGCGCGGGCCTGCACGATGAGCGTGCCGATGTGCCCGGCCTCCGGAGCATCCAGCACGCGCGCCTCGGCGGTGGCGAAACCGGCCCGCAACAGGTGCCGCTCCCACACCTCCGGCTTGTAGCTGTACCGGTAGGTGAACATGGCCTTCCCCGCGAACCCGCCCTTGTACATCCCCTGCGGGCCGTAGGCGCCAGGGATGGCCGGCGGCTGGGAGAACACGAAGACGCCGCCCGGCGCCAGGTGCTTGCGGACGAGCCGGAAGAGGCGGGACGGGTCGGTGAACCAGGCCGCGCCGAAGATGGAGTACACGGCGTCGTACCGGTCCTGATCGGTGGCGAGCCAGTCGAGGACTTCCGCCTGCTCGATCCGGACGCCGAGCGACGCCCACCGGTCACCGGCCAGCTGCACCATCCGGGGCGACAGGTCCACGCCGGTGGCCTTTACGCCCTGCTGCGCGAGGTGGGCCAAGGCGCGGCCGGTGCCGCAGCCGATCTCCAGCACTGACTCAGGTGAGCCCAGGAGTTCAGGCCCCGGCCCGTGGCCGGCGTACTGCGTCCAGCAGAACGAGGGCTCTGCCTCCGCGTCGAACGCGCTCTTGGCGAAGGCGTCCCAGAGTTCGGTCTCGGCGGGGATGTCGTGAGGTACGGGCACGGCGGTCCTCTGGTCGTCGGGATACGGGGAGCCCCCGCCCTCGGGGGTGCGCGAGGGCGGGGGCGACTGTAGCGGGGTCAGTGACTGTCGGGGACCTTGTCGTCGCACGGCGAGCAGTCTGAGCCGTCGATGGCCCACAGCTCTTCATCGATCGCCCAGCCCTGGCTCTTCAGGAACTCGCCGGTGCGCAGGCACAGGCCATCCCGGCGGCGTTCGATGAACGGGGCGTGGTGCTTGTAGGCGCCTCCGTTGTAGCGGCGGCAGATGCCCCACCACACCGGCGTGTCAAGGATGAGCTGGTGTACGCCGATGTCCACGAGCTTGCCGACCCCGAGGTGCACGTCGGGACTCTCGATGGAGCCCATGACGTACATGACGGCATTGCCGAGGATCCGTTCGGCCATGTCACGGACCATCGTGTGGTCGCGCAGCAGCAGCGCGATCTCGCGGCCCCACAGGCTCATGCCGGAGTCGAAGACGTTGACGGTCAGCTCGGTGATGTGGGGTACGACCGCGTTAAGCAGCTCCTGCGGGTCGCGAGTGCGGCTCGATACCGGGAGTTGTAATGCGATGGTCACTCGATCCTCCGTGAGTGGGCGGTTGCCCTCGGGATCCGAGGGCCTGTCTCCGCGCGCCTCCTTGGGAAGTGCTGGAAGACGGGCGGACGTCTAGGGCTCAGCTGTTGCTGAGGTTCTCGTAGTGGTCGCACAGGGCACGGACGGACCGGGCCAGCCTCATCGCGACGGACATGCGCACGTTCGGGTTGTCTCCGGCACCAAGCCGAAGGCGCGCACGAGCCTCGCGGACGCAGGCCAGCGCGCAGGCCGCGGGGGCGTCGTCCGGCTGGTGCTCACCGGTCATCAGCTCGACCACATCGGTAAGGTGCTGGGCATGCCCGACTAGGGCGAGTCTGAGGGTCTCCAGCTCCTCCGGCTTGACCGGCCGTGCGTCATCGGCAAGCAGCCGCCGCGCGGTCGCGCGCATCGTCGTGATGTCGGGCGGCAGCCGGTCGAGGTCTGCCACGGGAGCGGCGGGGGCTGTACGGTGCGTCACGTCGACTCCTTGCAGTCGGCCAGCCCCGGGGCCGTTCGCGCGGTCGCCGGGGCGCTGTGTCACCGATCACATTCGTGCCGTCACCCGGCGTCGCGCGACGACATTTGCGACGTCCTACCGACGACATGCAGGGCGTCATTTCGGTGTCACTCTGAGTGCTGCGGGGTTACCGTGGACCCCATGACAACGCCGAACAGCACCCTCCGTGCCGCGCGTATGGCGCTGCTCATGTCCCAAGACGAGTTCGCCCGGGCGCTCCGCGATGCCGGCCAGCGAGCGGGCACCCCGAACGACGCGTCGAAGCGCCTCGTCCAGCGATGGGAGTCCGGTCAGACCACCGCGCCCCGCCCGATCTACGCCCGCGCACTGGAGGCAGTGACCCGCATGCCTATCGGCAGCCTCGGCTTCCCGGCCACCACACTCGCCCGCGTCAGCGACGACGGACACGGCGGCCATGACCTCGAGGACTCCCCCCTCGGCATCCTGGCCGGGCCCGCACCCACCACACAAGCCGCGCCTGCGAGGAACTACTCCGGGGTGTGGCTGAGCACGTACGAGTACGTGTCCAGCGGACGCGGCAACGAGGTCCTCACCGGCCGGCACTACGTCGTACTCCTGCAGCACGGCAACACCCTGACCGCCCGCAGCCTGCCGAACGGCAGCCTCAACCCGGACAGTCCGCTCACCCTAGACCTCCAGGTGGACGGCAACACGGTCACCGGAACGTGGACCGAGCAGACCGCCGCCGACGGGTATTACCAGGGCGCCCGGTACTTCGGCGCGCTCCAGATGCTGGCCGAGCCGACCGGCCGCCGGATGGCCGGCAAGTGGGTCGGATTCGGCCGCGAGTTCGACGTGAACACCGGCCCCTGGGAGCTGAGGCTCATGGACGCGTCCACGGCCAAGGCCACGCTGGACCGGTACAACCGGCCGCCCGAGGCGTAGCCATTCGTACCCTGAACGCACTGAAGCGGCCCCGCCCTCCCGAAGGAGAGCGGGGCCGCTGTCACGATCCGATGTCGTGAAGGTACGGACGGACCTCGTCGGGTACCGGCTGCGGAGGCGGGGGCAGCTCCAGCTGGGCCTGCCGCATGTACGCGACCAGTGAGCGGGCCCACCCGGCGATGTAGCGCAGGGCGAAGTCCTGGGCGGTGATTCGCTGCCGGTCCTGCTCGGCCTGCGAGCACTCCCCGATCGCCCCCGGTCACCCTCGCCAGGTCCGCAACCGTGCAGGTCACCGGTGTGCAGGCGAAGTGGTCGGCGATCTTCTCGGGTCGTGTCAGGCAGCGGCGGGCCAGGACCCGGCGGCGGCGCTCCCGGATGCCGGTGCCCGCCCGCACCCGCCACGGTATCGGCGCTCCCGGATGCCGGTGCCCGCCCGCCCGCACCCGCCACGGTGTCGGCGACGGCGGCGACCTCGGACGCCGTCGGGCTCCAGCGGGAGTCCAGGTGACCTCCAGAAAGTCCGACGACGCTGTCCAGCGTGGCCGGGGTCCGCCCGGCGCTGCGAACGTGCGATGTGACGGCGGTGAGGGGCATGGCTTTGGGGCCTGAGGCGTTCCGCGAGTTCTTCGGATCCGTACCGACGGCCGTCGCGGTGGTGACCACGGTGGGCCCGGACGGCAGACCGCTCGGCTTCACCTGCAACGCGTTCTGCGCGGTGTCCCTGGACCCGGCGCTGCTCCTGGTGTCGGTGGACGAGGGCTCGCGCACGCTCCCCGCGGTGCTCGGCTCGGAGGTCTTCGCGCTGCACCTGCTGTCCGCCGAGGGCGGCGAGGAGCTCGCCCGGACCTTCGCGGGACGCTCGGACTGGAAGTTCGACGGGGTGGCGTGGCGGCGCGGCGAGTCGGTGCCCGACTGCCCCGTACTGCTCGACGGTGTGCTCGGGCACGCCGAGTGCACCCTGGAGCGGAGCATTCCGGCCGGCGACCACCGGCTGCTCCTCGGGCGGATGGAGCAGGTCCGGATGCGCGAGGAGGCCCGCCCGCTGCTGTACCGGCGGGGGGCCTTCGCCGCGTGGGACGCCGCGCCCGCAGAGATCGCCGCGCGCCCGTGAGCGCCGGGCGCTCAGGCGTGGCAGGCGGGCAGCCCGCCGTGGTACTCGACCATGCGGCGGAAGAGCTCACCCATGTCCACACGGGAGCCGCGGGGCTCGCCCTGTTCCTCGGCATACGCCCGGAAAAGGTTGGGGACGAGCCGCTCGGCGTCCAGCCAGTGCGCGTACCGGCCCAGGTCGGTGCGGCGGGCCAGGGCGACCGGGTCGAGCCCCTCGGCGAGTCCCTGCTTCGCGAGGTCCTGCAGCAGGCGCAGGTATCCCTCGGTCTCTTCGAACACTCCTGGTCCCGCGACCGGTCCGTGGCCGGTGACGACCACCTCGGGGGCGAGGGCACGCATCGTGTCCAGCGCCTCCAGGGTGCCGGCGACCGACCCCATGGGGCAGAACGGAGTCACTCCGTTCATCACCAGGTCGCCGGTGAACAGGACCCGCTCGGCGGGCAGCCAGACCACCGTGTCGTTGCTGGTGTGGGCCGGGCCCAGGTGCAGCAGTTCGGCGGTCTTGTCGCCGATGTGCAGGGTGAGCCGGTCGCGGAAGGTCAGTGCGGGCGTGACGAGTTCGAGGTCGCCCCAGTCCACGTCCGGCCACAGGCCCGTCAAGTGCAGGCCCGCTTCGGCCATTTCCGTACGAAGGCGCTCGTGACCGACGATCAAAGCCTCGGGGAAGACGAAGTTGCCGAAGGTGTGGTCGCCGTGGAAATGGGTGTTGACCAGGACCTGCGGGGCGCTCGGGGCGACACCCAGCACCGCCGCGCGCAGCGCCCGGGCGCGCGCCTCGGTGGCCGCGGTGTCCACGAGGGCCGCGCGGTCGCCCGAGACGATCAGGCCGGCGTTGTTCAGGCACCAGCCGCCGTCGGGCTGCACGTAGGCGAACACGTTGTCGGCGACCTCCGTCAACTCCGGCCCGGCGTCGGCCGGTCCCCCGGTCGGGCGGGCGGTCACTCCGGCAGTCGGTCCGGTCATGTGGGCCTCCTCTTCGACATCATGGATCTGGTTCATCGTCGGCTCAGCGACTGGAGCCCGGCTCGAACTCCACCGGCTCCCGGCTCGGACGTGCCGCGACCACACTGACCAGCACCCCGCCGAGCACGTGTGTGGCGGTGGTGAGGCGGCCGGTCAGCGGGATGCCTGCCGCGTCCCGCAGGACCGGGCGGCCCGCCGGGTCGGCGGCGTCCAGGCCGAAGGTGCGCGGCGGGTGGCGCAGCCCCGTCCCCAGCGCCTTGGTGTAGGCCTCCTTGAGGGTCCACAGGCGCAGCAGTTCCGCGTCGCGAGCGGCGCCGCGCAGTCCCCGCGCGTCCAGCCCGGCGCGCTCGTAGGGCGTGCACATCCGGTGCTCCAGTACGGACATGGGGCGCCCCGGGCGTTCCGCGTCCACGCCGACGCGGCCGCCGCGGAGGACCGCGACGGCCAGCAGGGACCCGGTGTGGCTGAGGCTGAAGTCCAGCTCCGGCAGGTCGGAGGCGTACGGGCGGCCCAGCGCGGTGCGGGCCAGGCGGACCCGGTCGGGATCGCGGCCGCAGAGCGCGCCGAGGGTGGTGCGGATCAGCAGCCGGGAGGCCCTGAAACGCCGGCGCATCCGGTCGTCGCGGAGCGCGTCGAGACGCTCCGCGTCGTCGGGGTGCCCGGGGTGGGCGTCCGCCCGCGCCGCCCATTCCTCGACGGTGCCGTGGACGAGCAGCGGCTGTCCGGGACCGAGTGCGGGCGGGGTCCGCACCGGCGGGCTCAGGCCAGGTGGCCGCGCCGCCCATTCCCCGACGGTGCCGTGGACGAGCAGCGGCTGTCCGGGACCGGGCGCGGGTGGGGTCCGCACCGGCGGGCTCAGGCCAGCTGGTCGTGGGTGACCAGGCGGGAGCGGGTGTGCACGCCCTCCTCGGTCACGACCAGGACGTCGTGCACGACGCAGCTGGGTGCGATCTCCGGCTTCCCGCCGGGCCGGACCGTGACGACCAGGGCGTACACCGTGGAGCGCAGCGAGCCGTCGGCCTGCGGCTCCAGGGCGATGTGGTTGAACCAGTGGCGGCGCTGGACCGGGTCACCCTCGAAGCGCTTGTGGAACTCCACCAGTTCGGCCACTATCCCGGCGCGGCCCACGGCCGGCTCGGCGGCGGGGGAGTGCTGGAAGGTGCCGTCCTCGGTGAAGGTGGCCGCGTACTCGGTGAAGCGGCCCCCGTCGAGGGCCTGCATCTGGTGGGCGTAGAAGTGCTGGACCTGGGCGTAGACGTCGGTACGGACTGCGGTGGCGGTCACCGGTTCCTCCAGAGCGCGAGATGGTCGATGCCGCCACCCTCGCCGGGCGGGCTCGAAGGGCCCTCCACTACGGCTTGAGTCTGGAACGGAGCAGGTCCGGCCGTTCCTGTGGAGCAAGGCCGCCGACCGGATCACCGGCCGGTTCCGCCGTGGCCGCGGCAGGATCTCCGGGCCGGCTCACCAGGTGTGCTGACCCATGCGGGCGGGGGCGCGGCAGGGTGGGGGCGCGGCCGGGTGGCGGTCAGTGCCCGTGCGGTGAGGGGTCCTGGACGCGGGGGGCCGCTTCCACGGCGTGGCGGAGGGTGGCCAGGCTGTTGCGGCCGAGCGCGTCGCGCAGGTAGGTGCGGGCGTCGGCCAGGGTGGCGTCGGGGCCGAGGACCTCGGTGATGCCGCTCGGATCGACGGCGACCGTGTGGCGGGCGGTCGCCACCGGCCCCTCGGGAGTCTCCGCGAACGTCCACTCGCCACTGTGCCCGGACAGCAGCCGGGGGGTGAGCTGCTGCTTGTAGGCGATCCACTCGGGTGCCCGGCAGATCCGGGCCGAGCGCGTGGTGTGGGCGGAGCCGTCCGCCGTCACGGTGTCCATCTCCAGCCACTGCACGCCCGGCTCCGGCTCGGTCAGGTCGACCCGGGCCACGTGCGGCAGCAGGTCGGCCCAGCGCTCGGCGCGCTCGATGAAGGTGTACGCGTCCAGGGCCGCGCCCGCGCCCTGGAGCGGGATCGTGTCGGTGAACGAGAACACCAGGTCGTCCACGGCGTGGCCGGTCTGCGCGAGTGCGGCGAGCGCGCCGAGTTCGCGGGCGCCGTTGCGGTCGAGGGCCTCCTCCAGGCGGGCCACCGCGGCCGGGTCGTCGTCCGCGACGGTGAACCGGTGGCGCAGGACGATCTCCGTGCCGCCGTCGGCCAGTCGCCGGAACAGCCACCCGCCGGACATCGACGTCACGGGCGGCCGGCTGTGCTCCTGGCGGAACGACACGTACAGCCGCCGTGGGTCGAGCACCCGGCGCGAACGCCAGTGTGCGACGTCGCCGTTCACCTCGGCCCAGATCTCGAACCGCTCGGTCCGTCCCTCCCGGGCCAGGTGCCGCACGTGCACGGTCGGCTCGAACACGGCGGGCCACCGCGTCACGTCGGCGACCAGCGCGTACAGCGCCTCGGCCGGTGCGGCGACCGTCACGGTGTGCTCACTGCGGTGAACGGTGGGGCGGGCGGCGGTCTGGGCCATGGTGCGTACTCCTTCGGCGGGTTCGGGCACAGGCGTGAATGCCGCGGGGGCACGCATCGGACATGCGGGCCCCCGCGGTGTGGCGACGGTGCGTCAGGCGGCTTCCGCCACCGAGACGTTGACGAGGTCGAGGAGGAGGCGGGGGGTGAGCTCCTCGTTGACGTCGTCGTCGGAGAGCGAGACGCCGAACTCGCGCTCGATGCGCGAGGCGCTCTCCATGAGGGCGAGGGAGTCGTAGCCGAGGTCCTCGAAGGTGACGTCGAGGATGTCGCCGGAGAGGTCGATGCTGTCGTCCTCGCCCGCGCAGGCGACGAGGATGGTGCGCAGGGCGTCGAGGGTCAACTGAGCCATGTCTGGGTCTCCTTGGGGGAAGTCAGGGGCGGGGTGCGGTGAGGACGACAGCCGAGTTGAAGCCGTGCCGGCCGCGGGCGAGCACCAGGGCGGTGTCGAGGGCGGCCGTCCGGGGCTCGCCGGTCACCAGGTCGATGGCGTAGGTGTCGGGCACCCGGGTGGTGCGGCCGCTCGCCGGGATGACCTGGTCGCGCAGGGCGAGCAGGGCGGCCGCGACGTCGACGGGTCCGCCGCCGGCGCACAGCCGGCCGGTGAGGGCCTTGGGCGCGGTGACCGGGACGCCGCGCGGGCCGAAGAGCCGCACGAGCGCGTCGGCCTCGGCACGGTCGAGCTCCGGGACGCCCGCGCCGTCGGCGAACACCACGGAGACGTCGGCGGGTGTCAGACCGGCCTCGGCGAGGGCGAGCCGGGCGGCGCGGTCCAGGGCCGGCGGGCGCCCGGAACCGGGCGCCGGGTCGAAGGTCGCGGCGTAGCCGGCGATCTCACCGTAGATCCGTTCCGCCCCGCGCTCCCTCGCCGAGTCGGCGTCCTCGACGATGAGGACGGCTCCTCCCTCGCCCGGCACATAGCCGGAGGCATCGGTGTCGAAGGGCAGATAGGCGCGCTCCGGGTCGGTGACCGTGGATACCAGGCCGCCGGCGAGCTGGGAGGCGAAGCCCCACGGGTCGAGCGCGGAGTCGACACCGCCGCTGAGCACCAGCCGGGTGCCGCGGCGGACCGTGCGCCGGGCGTGCCCGATCGCGTCGAGTCCGCCGGCCTGTTCGCCGACCAGAGCGGCGCTGGGGCCGCGCATCGCGTTGCGGATGGAGATCTGGCCTGTGTTGACGGCGTAGAACCAGGCGAACGACTCGTACACGCTGACGTACTCGGGGCCCTGGCTCCACAGCTTGTGGAACTCGCGGTGGGTGAAGTCGAAGCCGCCCTGCGCGGTCGAGGTGACGACGCCCAGGTCGTAGTCGTCGAAGCCGGATTCGGGACCCACGCCCGCGTCGGCCAGCGCCCAGTCGGCGGCGGCGAGGGCGTACCGGGTGGAGACGTCGGTCTGCGGAAGCAGCCGGCCGGGCAGGTGCTCGGAGGCGTCGAAGTCGGTGATCTGCCCGGCCAGCCTGGACGGGTAGCGCGCGGCGTCGAAGCGGGACAGCTCGCCGATGCCGTTCTCGCCGGTCAGCAGCGACTTCCAGTAGCGCTCGGTGCCGAGGCCGCCGGGTGCGACGACGCTGATGCCGGTGACGACGGCACGCTTCGGGGGACGGGTGCTCACGCGGCCACCTCCGGGCGGTGCAGGACCATGGCGCTCTGGAAACCGCCGAATCCGCTGCCCACGGTGAGCACCGTGTCGACGCGCTGCTCGCGCGCCGTGAGCGGCACGTAGTCCAGGTCGCACTCGGGGTCGGGAGTGTGCAGGTTCGCCGTCGGCGGTACGACGTTGTGCGCGATGGCCAGGATCGACGCGGCGATCTCGATGGAGCCGATCGCGCCGAGCGAGTGGCCCACCATCGACTTGATGGAGCTGACCGGCACGGCGTAGGCGTGCTCGCCGAGACTGCGCTTGAACGCGGCCGTCTCGTGGCGGTCGTTCTGCCGGGTGCCGGAGCCGTGCGCGTTGACGTAGTCGACGGCGGTGCGGTCCAGGCGGGCCTCGTCGAGGGCGGCCCGGATGGACTCGGCCATCTCGCGGCCGTCCTTCTTCAGACCGGTCATGTGGTACGCGTTGCAGCGGGTGGCGTAGCCGCCGACCTCGGCGTAGATGTGCGCGCCGCGCCGCTTGGCGGCCTCGTGGTCCTCCAGGACGAACATGGCGGCGCCCTCGGCCAGTACGAAGCCGTTGCGGGTGCCGTCGAAGGGCCTGGAGGCGTGCTGCGGGTCGTCGTTGCGCGGCGTCGTCGCCTTGATGGCGTCGAAGCAGGCGACCACGATCGGCGAGACCGGGGTGTCGGCGGCGCCCGCGATCACCACGTCGGCGCTGCCCTCGCGGATCAGCTGGACCGCGTAGCCGACGGAGTCCAGGCCGGAGGTGCAGCCGTCGGACACCATGGTGACCGGGCCCTCGGCGCCGGCCGCCCAGGCGACCTCGGCGGGCATGACGCCCGGGCTGAGGTAGTCGAACATGTACGGCGACAGATGCGCCGGGTCCACCAGCCACTCCCGGCCGGCGTCCGACATCACCAGGTACTCGTTCTCCAGGCTGGTCGCCGAGGCGACGGCGCTGCCCAGGGCAACGCCGATCCGGGACGGGTCGAGGGCGCCGGTGTCCAGGCCGCTGTCGGTCAGCGCGTCCCGGGTGCAGGCGACGGCGAACTGGGTGGCGCGGTCCATGCGCCGGACCTCCCGCGGGGAGAAGCCCTCGGCGACGGCGTCGAAGTCGACCTCGCCCGCGATCCGGGAGCGGAAGGGGGAGGCGTCGAAGAAGCTGATGGGCCGGGTGGCCGTGCGGCCGGCGGTGAGCAGGTCCCAGAACTCCTTCGTCCCCGAGCCGCCAGGGGCGCGCACCCCGACCCCGGTGATCACTACACGCCGGGTCACCGTCGTCCTCCTGTACTGCTGGGCATCGCGTGGGGCTCCTTTCGCCCGCCGTACCTCACTGACACCCCGGCACACTCCCCGGCCCTGCTCGAGAGCGGCTCGCGGACGGATGGGGCGGCGCCGAGGGCGGCCGGCGCGCCCGGGTCCGGCCGGTCGGGGAGCCCCTGGACCGGGCGGGCGGGGGCTCGGGTCCGCCCGGCCGGGTAGCGCCTGGGCCGGATCGCTCCTCTCCATCCGGCTTCCAGCCCCGCTCGAGCGCCCGTGGCGACGCTCTCCCGTGGCACGGCAGCACGACGCCCCATCCCGCCCCCACCCCACCCGAGGGAGACGAGCAGCAATGACGACGGCGACAGCGACGGCCACGGCCACTTCCGCCACGGCAGCGAAGCCGGTGGCGCTGGTGACCGGTGCCACCAGCGGCATCGGCCTGGCGATCGCCCGGCGGCTGGCGGCTCTCGGCGCGCGCACCTTCCTGTGCGCCCGCGACGAGGAACGGCTCTCCCAGACGGTGAAGGAGCTGCGGGCCGAGGGGTTCGACGTCGACGGCACGGTGTGCGACGTTGCGGACCCGGCCCAGATCCGCGCCTTTGTGGCCGCGGCGGTGCAGCGGTACGGCACGGTCGACATCCTGGTGAACAACGCGGGCCGCAGCGGCGGCGGTGCCACCGCCGAGATCCCCGACGAGCTCTGGCTCGACGTCATCCAGACCAACCTGACCAGCGTCTTCCTCATGACGAAGGAAGTACTCAACGCCGGCGGCATGCTGGCCAAGAAGCGCGGCCGGATCATCAACATCGCCTCCACCGGAGGCAAGCAGGGCGTCGTGCACGCCGTGCCGTACTCCGCGTCCAAGCACGGTGTCGTCGGCCTGACCAAGGCGCTCGGCCTGGAGCTGGCCCGTACCGGCATCACCGTGAACGCGGTGTGCCCGGGCTTCGTCGAGACGCCGATGGCCGAGCGGGTGCGCGAGCACTACGCGGGCATCTGGCAGGTGTCCGAGGAGGAGACCTTCGACCGCATCACCAACCGGGTCCCGTTGGGCCGGTACGTGGAGACCCGCGAGGTCGCCGCGATGGTCGAGTACCTCGTCGCGGATGACGCGGCGGCGGTCACCGCGCAGGCGCTGAACGTCTGCGGCGGACTGGGCAACTACTGATGGCCGCCACCGCGCCCCAGGCGCCCGTCGCGCTGGTCACCGGGTCCTCCTCCGGCATCGGGCAGACCGTCGCCCAGCGGCTGGCCGCCGACGGATACCGCGTGGTCGTCAACTCGGCCCGCTCCGTGGAGGACGGTGAGAAGACGGCCGCCGCTCTGCCGGACGCCCTCTACGTCCGGGCCGACGTCTGTGACGAGGAGGAGTCCCGCCGTCTGGTGGACACCGCCGTCGAGCACTACGGCCGGCTCGACGTCCTGGTCAACAACGCCGGGCGGACGCGGGCCATCCCGCACGCCGACCTGGCCGCCGCCACCCCCGAGGTGTGGCGGGAGATCCTCGGCCTGAACGTGATCGGCACCTGGCAGACGACCGTGGCCGCGATGCCGCACCTCACCCGTTCGGGGAGCGGCGCCGTGGTCAACGTGTCCTCGATCGCGGGCAGCCGCCCGGCCGGCAGCTCGATCCCGTACGCGGTGAGCAAGGCGGCCATCGAGCACATGACCCGGCTCCTGGCCCACACGGTGGGGCCGGCCGTACGGGTCAACGCGGTCGCGCCGGGGCTGATCGAGACGCCGTGGACGCAGAACAGCGACTTCTTCGCGCCGATCGCCGAGCACGTGCGGAAGACCACGCCGCTGCGCCGGACGGGCCGGCCCGAGGACGTCGCCGACGCCGTCCTGGGCCTGATCCGGTCCACGTACACCACCGGGCAGGTCCTGCTGGTGGACGGCGGCGCCCACCTTCTCTGACCCAGGCCCGCACCCGCCCCACGCCCTCTCCCGCACCTGCCCTCACGCCCACACACGCCCTCACCCCCACATCTCACCCCCCTCCCCTTCCCGAGGAGTCAGACCGTGCGGCTCGCCGTGAACCTCGTCCACCAAGGTGCCGGCGAACTCGCCCGCGCCGCCGAACGGCTGGGTTACGCCGCCGCTCTCGCCCCGGAGGGCTACCGGTCCGATGCGGCGAGTGTCCTCGGCCTCGTGGCCGGGGTGACCGAACGCATCGCGCTGATCTCGGGCGTGATGCAGATCCCGGGCCGTCCACCGGCCATGACCGCGCTGACCGCCGCCACGCTCGACTCCCTGAGCGGCGGCCGGTTCCGGCTGGGCCTCGGGGTGTCCAACCCCGATGTGTCGGTGGGCTGGTACGGCGTGCCGTTCACCCGGCCACTGGAACGAACACGGGAGTACGTCGACATCGTCCGGCGCGCCCTCGAGGGTGGGCCGGTCACCCACCAGGGCGCCCACTTCGAGGTCGGCGGCCCCGCTCCGCTGCATCTGCTGACCGAGCGGCGCCCCGGCCGGCTGCCGGTGCTTCTCGCGGCGGTCGGGCCGCGCAACCTGCGGCTCGCGGGCGAGATCGCGGACGGCTGGCTCGGCGTCTTCACCTCACCGGAGGCCGTGGCCCGGTCCGTCGCCGAGATCCGCAAGGGCCGGGGTACCGACGACCTGGACGGCTTCGACGTCCTGCCCAGCCTGCCCACGGCCGTCGCGGACACCGCTGAGGAGGCGGCGGACCTGCTGCGCGGCCAGTACGTGTATCTGATGGGGATCGGCGACCCCGACCGCAACTTCTACTGCTCGATGGCGCGTTCGATGGGGTACGAGGCCGAGACGGCCGCCTTCCTGGACCGGCTCGGCGCGGGCGACCGCGCGGGCGCGGGGGCCGCACTGCCGGTCGGCTTCATCGACCGTACGGCGCTGATCGGCCCGGTCGACCGGATCGCGGACAGGATGCGCGAGTACGCCGACGCGGGCGTGACCACGCTCGGGGTCATGGTCTCGGCCGCCGCGACCGGCCTGGAGGGGCGGCTGACGATCGTCGAGGCGGCGGCCCGCGCCCTGGAGCGCTCCGGCACCGCCACCGCTGCCCCGGCCCCCGTCCCCACCGCCTGACCCTTCTTCGGTTCACATCGAACATCACCCGGCGGGTGGGCCCTCAAGGTGGCCGAGCCGGCTCGCTCCGGTACGACGGATCGGCCTCCGCCCTGTTTCACGTGAAACATCGCCGCCCGGCCCCGTCGCCCCCGTCGCCCGTCCACCTCGCCCCTTCACCGACCGGAGAGCCCGGAGAGTATGGAGAACGCCATGACGCTCCTCTTCCATGACGACTTCGCCGAAGGGCTGCGGGTGCGCGACCCCCGGACCCGGCCCGACGGCCCCTGGTCGCTGCGGCCCGCGGGAGCGCTCGCGGCCGGGGACGGCACCACCCACGCCACGGCCGCCGGCTTGGTGGTCCAGCCCACCGGCATCGACCCGGACACCGGACGCCCGGCCTTCGTGGTGCCGCCCGAGGGGGAGGCGGTCGACCATCTGCGCTGGGCCGCCTTCGGCCCGGCGTGTGACACCGGCGGCGCCACACTGACCGTGTCGGCGACCCTGTCGGCGGAAGTGCGGGGGGTCGTGACGGACGAGGCGGCCGACGACGACATACGCGACGGTGCAGGCGTGCTCGTCGTACTTGACCGCGACGCCGGACTGATCATGGACTTCGGCCTGACCGACGGACGGGTCTGGGCGCTGTACGGCAGGGTGCCCGCACCGGACGGCACCCGGGGAGGGTTCTCGTACAGCGTGCCGCTCGCCTCGCGCCGGCCTTCGGACAGCCACCGCTGCGCCCTCGTGGTGGACTCGGCGGCGGGCGTCGCCCGCTGGCTGCTCGACGGCGACGAGGTGTTCGCCGTCAAGCGGCTGGGACATGGGCTGCCCGAGCCGGCGCGTGCGGACTCCTGGACGCCGGGGCCGTTGTCCACCGTGCGGTCCGCGTTCCTCGCGCCCGGCCTTGCCCTCATCGCGGAATCCCCGCACAGCCAAGGCGTACGGCTGACCGTCTCCGACCTCTCCGTCACACGGTCCGGTGGTTCCGTCGGTCAGCCCGCCCGCTCCGTCCCCCAGGGGGTGGCGGGCTGATGCGGATCAAGAACGCGGCCGACTTCCACACCTGGTTCGCCGAGCGGGGCGCGGCCCATCGCTACCGCATCACCCCGGTACCGCTGCACGATCTTGAGGGCTGGTACACCGATCCGGCAAGCGGCGACGTCCGCCACCGCAGCGGCCGGTTCTTCTCCGTCGAGGGCCTGCGGTACGGCCGGCAGGAACCGGACGGGCCCTCGTGGACGCAGCCGATCATCCGGCAGCCGGAGACGGGCGTCCTGGGTGTGCTGATCAAGCGGTTCGACGGGGTGCCGCACCTGCTGATGCAGGCCAAGATCGAGCCGGGCAACATCAACACGTTGCAGCTCTCGCCGACGGTGCAGGCCACGTTCAGCAACTACATGCGGGTGCACCGGGGTTCCGCGGTGCGCTACATCGACCACTTCCTCAGGCCGGGGGCAGCGGACCGGGTCCACTACGACGCCCTGCAGAGCGAGCAGGGCTCGTGGTTCCTGGGCAAGCGCAACCGCAACATCGTGGTGGAGACGACCGGGGACGTCCCCGTCCACGAGGACTTCTGCTGGGTGCCACGCCCGGTGATGGCGGAGCTGCTGCGGGTCGACAACCTCGTCAACATGGACTCGCGCACCGTGCTGGCCGGTCTGCCGGACGAGCCCCGCGAAGGTCCCGCGTCGGGGCGGCCGGCGGAGAAACCGCTGCACGACACAGCGGCGCTGCTGCACTGGTTCACCGAGGCCAAGGTGCGCCACCGGCCCGAGCGCACGACGATCCCGCTGAGCCGGGTCGACGGCTGGCACCGCGACGCCGAACGGGGTGAGATCGTCCACGAGTCGGGCCGGTACTTCCGCATCATCGGCGTCGACGTCGAGGCCGACAGCCGCGAGGTCACCTCGTGGTCGCAACCGATGCTGGCACCGGTCGGCCGCGGAGTGATCGCCTTCATCAGCAAGGAGTTCCACGGGGAACGGCATCTGCTGGTTCAGGCCCGCGCCGAGGCGGGGACGTTCGACGCCGTCGAGCTGGGGCCCACGGTGCAGTGCAACCCGGGCAACCTGGCCGACGACGCGCCCCGGCCGCCCTATCTGGAGGCCGTCCTGACCGCACGGCCCGAGCAGGTGCTCTTCGACACCGTCCACTCCGAGGAGGGCGGCCGGTTCTATCACGCGGAGAACCGGTACCTCGTCCTGGACGGGGACGAGATGCCCGCCGACGTTCCGGAGAACTACACCTGGATGACGGTACGACAGCTCACCCGCGCCGGCCGGATCGGCAACCTCGTCGACGTGGAGGCGCGGACCCTGCTGGCGTGCGTCCGCACCCTGCCCGACCACGGAGCGGCCCGATGAGCCCGGCACCCACCGGCTCGGCGAACACGGTGCGCACGCCGTCGCCGAGGGCTCTGCGGATCGGGGTCGCCGGCTGTGCCGACATCGCGCTGCGCCGGATGCTGCCCGCCTTCGCCGCTTCCCCGCACACCGAACCGACGGTGATCGCCAGCCGCAGCGCCGACAAGGCCCGGGCCGCAGCCGAGGTGTACGGCTGCGCGGCCGTCGAGGGGTACGACGCGCTCCTCGAACGTCCCGACGTGGACGCCGTGTACGTCCCGCTGCCGATCGCCCTGCACGCGCGCTGGACCGAGCGCGCGCTGCGCGCGGGCAAGCACGTCCTCGCCGAGAAGCCGTTGACCTCACGGGCCGCCGACACCGCACGCCTGCTGGGCCTCGCCCGCGAGCGCGGCCTCGTCCTCGCCGAGAACTACCTGTTCGTCCACCACGGCGCGTACACGGCCGTGCGGGACCTGGTGGCCGCCGGCGTGATCGGTGACGTACGGGCGCTGAGCGCCTCGTTCACGATCCCGCCGCGCCCCGTGGACGACATCCGCTACCGCGCCGACCTCGACGGCGGCGCCCTCCTCGACATCGGTGTGTATCCGCTGCGGCTGGCCTCCCTGCTGCTCGGCCCCGAGCTGCGGGTGCACGGCGCCGTCCTGCGCCACGACACCGCGCGCGGTGTCGACCTCGGCGGCAGCGCCCTGCTCGGCGACCCGGTCACCGGGGCGAGCGCCCAGCTGGTGTTCGGCATGGAGCACGCCTACACGGCGGGCTGGCGCCTCCTCGGCAGCGAGGGCAGCCTCGCCCTCGACCGGGCGTACTCGCCGCCCGCCGGACACCGACCGACCTTGCGGATCGAGCGCGCGGACGGTTCCGAGGAGCGGGTCCTTCCCGCGCACGACCAGGCGAGCACCGCCGTCACCGCCTTCGCCGAGGCGGTGCGCGGAGCCGGCCGGGGGCACGTGGCCGACACCACCCCGGTGCTCCGCCAGGCCGAGCTGGTCGACGCCGTCCGCCGGGCGGCCCACCTCGTGAAGATCTGAGGGGCGACGAGGAAGGACATCCGGCCCACCTCGTGAAGATCTGAGGGCGACGAGGAAGGACGTCCGAGAGCTGCGGAGGCCCGGGCGCCCATGTGATCACCCGCCTCGGCGGGCCGACCCGCGTTCACGGCGCTCGCGTACGGCGAGCGTCGGCACGGTCACCGCCTCACCCGCACGCGCGGCCCAGGCGAGCTGCGCGCCGACGCACCCCGGGACACCACCCCGTGCGGCCGGGCCCGGCCGCACCCAGGGCGGCCTGTAGTCCGGCTCGAGCGGCGCGCGTGAGGCTGGCGCCCAGCACCAGCCAGAGGCACTGTCATGAGGAGCAGACCAGGATGCCGACACAGCAGACGTCCCCGCCCGCGTCTCCCCGGACCACACCCCGGACCGCCCAGCAGATCTCCGACCGGCGGACCTCCCGGATCGACTCCGCCGCCGTCGTCGTCGCGGCAGCCGACGTCGCGAAGATCGCCGCCGAGCACGCGCAGGCCGCCGAGCGCGACCACCGGCTCGCCCCGGAGGTCGTGCGGTTCATGCTGGACGCGGGATTCGCGCGCCACTTCGTGCCCCGCCGGCACGGCGGCGACGCCGGCACCTTCGAGGAGATCGTCCGGGCCGTCTCCGTGGTCGGCGAGGGCTGCACCTCGGCCGCCTGGGCCGCCTCGCTGACCGCCTCCCTCGGCCGGATGGCGGCCTACCTCCCCGAGGCCGGTCAGCGCCGGATCTGGGCGGGCGGCCCGGACGCCCTGATCGTGGGCGCGCTCATGCCCCTGGGCCGGGCCCGCCGCGAAGAGGGCGGCTGGCGGATCAACGGCACCTGGCCCTACGTCAGCGTCGTCGACCACGCCGACTGGGCGCTGGTGTGCGCGATGACCACGCAGGAGCGGCCGGTGGCCCGCTTCTTCGCCGTACCGCGCGGCAGCTGGCGCACCGAGGACACCTGGTCGTCGGTCGGCATGCGCGGCACCGGCAGCAACACCCTCCACGTCGAGGACGTCTTCGTGGCGGACGAGCTGACCTTCACCCGGGACGCGATCGCCACGGGCGTCGCCGACAACGCCGAGGCGCCGTGCCACCGGGTGCCCCTCAAGGCCGTCAACGGCCTGTGCTTCGCCGCCCCCGTACTGGGTGCCGCGCGTGCCGCGGTGGCCGCCTGGCGCGAGGGGACCGCGCCCCGCCACACCTCCGCCTCGGGCGGTCTGGAAAGCTCTGCGGCCGTGATCCTCGGCCGGGCGGCGGGCGAGGCGGACACGGCTGCGCTGCTCCTGGAGTCGGCGGCCCGCGTGGCGGACACGGGCCGGGTCACCGACCTCGAGATGGCCCGCAACAGCCGGGACTGCGCCCTCGCCGCCGAGCTGGCCACGGCCGCCGTCGACCGGCTCTTCGCCTCCGCGGGCACGCGGGCCCACCAGGAGACGGCGCCGCTCCAGCGTCACTGGCGGGACGCCCACTCGGCCGCCGGCCATGTCGTTCTCGGCTTCGCGGGCGCCGCCGAGGCGTACGCCCGCGAACTCCAGCGCGAGAAGTGAGCCACTGAGCGCCGGCCTGCCCACGCCGGGGCACGCACACGAGCCGTACGGAGACCGGGGCGTACGGATGAGCACCGGCCTGCGCACGCCGGGGCACGCACACGAGCCGTACTGAAGCGTGGGCGTACGCAACGGGGAGGGAGCTCCCGCCCCGTACGCCCCGGTCGTCGTGCGTGCCCGGGCGGCCCGTCGTCCGGACGCGGGTACGGCGAGGGCCCCGCTCCCTCTCGGTGGAGCGGGGCCCTCGCCGTGGCGCGGGGGTGGTGGTGCGTACCCGTAGGTCTCAGTCCGTCGGGTCCTTCGCGCCACCCTGGCACGACGGGCTCACGCCCCCGCACGGATCGGCCACAGGAACGTCCGCTTCCGCCACCGGGGTGTGCTGGGTCCGGCCGCGGGCCGCCGCGCCCGTCGGCTCGCGCAGCAGACGGCGCGGCCCGGGACCCTCCTCGCCCAGCTCGTCGTACGGATTGGTCAGCGGACAGTCGCTCACCGACAGGCAGCCGCAGCCGATGCAGTCCTCCAGTCCGTCGCGCAGCGCCAGCAGTTGCTCGATCCGCTCGTTGAGATCGGCGCGCCAGCGCTGCGAAAGCCGCGCCCAGTCGGCCCGGTTCGGAGTGCGCCCCTCGGGCAGGGCGGCGAGCGCCTCGCTCACCGTGCTCAGCGGGATGCCCATCCGCTGCGCCACCCGGATCACCGAGATGCGGCGCAGCGTGTCCCGGGTGTAGCGGCGCTGGTTGCCGGGCGTCCGGCGGCTCTTGATGAGCCCCTTGGACTCGTAGAAGTGCAGTGCCGTGACCGCGACGCCGCTGCGCGCCGACAGCTGTCCGACGGTGAGTTCGGTGACGTGGGACGCGGGTCGGCTGACGCTCATCTCAGCCGGTCTCCGCCAGTGCCCAGTGGAACTGCTCGACGGAGGGCACGCCGCCGGCGATCCGCACCCCGTCGACGAAGACGGTCGGTACTCCGGTGACACCGCGGCGCACGGCGGCCGCCTCGTCCTCGCGCACGTCCGCGGCGTACGCGTCGCCCGCCAGGACCCGTGCGACGTCATCGGCGTCGAGCCCGGCACCGATCGCGGTGCGCGACAGGACGTCGTGGTCCGCCACGTTCTGCTGTTCCTTCAGGTAGACGCGGAACAGGTCGTCCTTCAGCCGGTGCGCGAGGCCGCTCTCGGCCGCGAGGTGCACCAGGCGCTGCGCGTCGAAGGAGTTCACGGGACGGACGCCGGTGAGCCGGATGTCCAGGCCCTCGGCCTCGCCGAGGACGCGGATCTTCTCGAACAGCTCGACGGTCTCCCCGTCCTTGAGCCCGAGCTTCTCCCGCATCATCTCGCCGAGCGTGGCACCGGGCGTACGCGGCTGTTGGGGGCGGAGTTCGAAGCTGCGCCAGACGACCTCGACGTCGTCACGGTCGACGCGCTCGATCGCCTTGTCGAGCCGTGCCTTGCCGATGTAGCACCACGGGCACATGATGTCGGACCAGATCTCGATCTTCACTGCCGCTGTCTCCCCACTTCAGGACCCTTCTCGACCAGCCTGCAACCTCGACCGCGCTAGAGGTCAAGCGCGGCCGCGCCGGCCCGCCCCGCTGAGGGGCCGGCCGGCGCAGCCGGTACGGACGCTGTGTTCGCGACGGTTACTGGACGACCGTCTTGGCCAGCGCGATCGGCTGGTCGGGCCAGCAAGCGAGCTGGGCGTCGCTCGGCCAGTTGACGGGCGTGAACGTCCAGCTGAAGCCCGGGTCGTCGTGCGAGGTGCCGCCGAAGCGGGTCTCCAGGGTGGCCCGGGTCTTGGGGGCCTTCAGCTTGAAGGTGACCTTCGGCAGGTCGAAGGGCGTGTTGGAGGCGTACGGGCCCTCGGCGCGCAGCACCGCCTTGGTGCCGTCCACCTCCAGCTTCGGGGTGCCCGCGACACCGCCGTCGGCGACCTCGTAGGAGACGACGGTCGCGCCCTCCGGCAGCTTGAACTGCAGGGCGACGTCCTTGACGACCTTGTTGTAGGCCGGGTTCGGGGTGATCGGGGCCGGGTCCAGCGTGACGTCGAAGGTGGCGCCGCGCTTGACGGTGGCCGGGGCCTCGGCGTCGACGTACGTGCTGTAGGCCAGGCCCGTGGTGGTGCCGACGCGGCAGTCGAAGTACGTCTTCACCGGGGCGGCCGAGGCGCTGGAGGTGGCGGCCACCAGACCCGTGAGGGCCAGCGGGACGGCGATGGCGGCGGTGCGGGCACGGCTGCGCAGAGCGGACATGTGGGTTCCGTTTCTCGTCGACAGGTCCCCGCCGGCCGGTGCCGGCGGGGGTGGACAACTGGGTTGGCGTGGGGGGTGGTGGCGTCTCCGGGGCGGCCGTCAGGAGGCCGGGGTCCGCCAGAAGTCGGGGTGGTCGCGGTACCAGTCCACGACCGCCCCCAGCCCGCTCTCGATCGACCAGCGGGGCGCGTAGCCCAGCTCCTCGCGGATCTTGGAGTCATCGATCGCATAGCGGAAGTCGTGTCCGGGGCGGTCCTCGACATGGCGCACCATGTCCCAGTCCGCGCCCAGGAGTTCGAGCAGACGGCCGGTCATCTCGCGGTTGCTCAGACCGCTGCCGCCGCCGATGTTGTAGATCTCGCCCGCCCGGCCCTTGGTGAGCACCAGGTGCAGGGCCCGGCAGTGGTCGTCCACGTGCAGCCACTCGCGCACATTGCGGCCGTCGCCGTACAACGGCACGCGACGGCCCGTCAGGAGGCGGGTGACGAAGTTCGGGATGAGCTTCTCGGGGTGCTGGTACGGGCCGTAGTTGTTGGAGCAGCGGGTGATGCGCACGTCGAGCCCGTGCGTGCGGTGGTAGGCGCGGGCGACCAGGTCGCTGGACGCCTTGGACGCCGCGTAGGGCGAGTTGGGCAGCAGCGGGCTGGCCTCGGTCCAGGTGCCGGTCTCCACCGAGCCGTACACCTCGTCCGTGGAGACGTGCAGGACCCGGTCGACGCCGGCCTGCAGGGCCGCGTCGAGGATCTGCTGGGTGCCCGTGACGTTGGTACGGATGAACTCGCCCGGGGCGGTGACCGAGCGGTCCACGTGGGACTCGGCCGCGAAGTGCACGATCGCGTCATGGCCCGGGACGATCCGGTCCAGGAGGTCGCGGTCACAGATGTCGCCGTGCACGAACTCGAACCGCTCGTGTTCGGCGGGCAGGTTCGCGCGGCGGCCCGCGTAGGTGAGCCGGTCCAGGACCGTGACGCGGACGTCGTCGGACTCGGGATAGCTGCCCGCGAGTACCTCGCGGACGTAGTGCGAGCCGATGAACCCGGCGGCGCCGGTGACCAGGATCCTCATGCCGCCACCTCCGCCTGGGTGTGGTCGCCGATGATGAGCCGGCGCCCGGCGGCCTCGCCACCGCGCACCGCGGCCGAGCGGCCGATGATCGAGCCGGACAGTCCGCGCACGCTCTGGATGGACACCCCGTCCAGGACGATGGAGTCGCCGATCCCGGCGCCGTCCAGGACGCAGTCGCGGCCGAGCGCGGTGTACGGGCCCAGCTCGCTGTCACGCACGATGCTGCCCGCGCCGACGACGAGCGGTCCGACGAGACGCGAGCGCTCCACGACGGCCCCGGCTTCGACGAGCACCGGGCCCTCGACGGTGCTGGCCGCGTCGACCTCGCCGTGCACACCGTGGTCGAGCCGGCCGAGCAGCAGGCGGTTGCAGTCCAGCAGGTCGTCCGGGCTGCCGGTGTCCTTCCAGTAGCCGGCGTACGCGTCGGCGACCACCCGGTCGCCGCGCTCCACCAGGAACTGGACGGCGTCGGTGATCTCCAGCTCGCCGCGGGCGCTCGGCTCGATGGCCCGCACCGCGTCGTGCACCGCGGCGGTGAAGAAGTACACCCCGATCACGGCGAGGTCGCTGCGCGGCTGCTGCGGCTTCTCCACCAGTGCGAGCACCCGGCCCTCGGCGTCGACCTCGGCGACGCCGTAGGCCCGCGGGTCGGCCACCTTGGTGAGCAGCAGCTGGGCGGCGGGGCGCGCGGCGCGGAAGGCGCGGGCCGACTCGGCGATGCCCTCGGCGAGGATGTTGTCGCCCAGGTACATCACGAAGTCGTCGTCACCGAGGAATTCCTCGGCGATGGAGACGGCGTGCGCGAGGCCGAGCGGGGCCTCCTGCTGGAGGTAGGTGACGTTCAGGCCGTACGCGGAGCCGTCCCCGACGACCGCGCGGATCTCCTCGCCGCGGTCGCCGACCACGACGGCCACGTCCTCGACGCCGATCTCACGGACGTTCTCCAGGCAGTGCACCAGGATCGGTTTGTTGGCGACGGGCACCAACTGTTTGGGCATGGAATAGGTGAAGGGACGCAACCTGGTCCCCATCCCTCCGGACAGAATCAGCGCCTTCATGGCAACCCTTCACTCGCACCTTTGCCCCGGCCTCGGTTACGGCACCGATTCTGGGAAGCCGACCTAGAGGGCGGGTCCACTTCAGCTGGACTCCGTGTGGCGGACGGGTGCGCGAGGGTGCCGGAGCACGGCGAAGGGGGCCGGCACGGGCCGGCCCCCTTCGTGGACGGGTGCACGGGGGATGGGCACGCGTCCGTATGGAGGGCGTGCTCGCCCGCCGGAGGGCGGGCGGCACGCGTGTGGTCGTCGCCTGAACCAGGCGGTGCAGCGGCTCAGTTCTTGCCCGCGGGCTCCTTGGCCTCCTTGGCGCCGCCGGGTGCGGGGGCCGGCTCGCGACGCTTCTCCTTCGGGACGGCCGCGAGGACCAGGGCGATCAGGAGCATGACTCCGCTGACGAGGAAGACGGTCTGCATCGCCTCGGCCATGCCGTGCAGGAACGGCTTGGCCAGGCGCGGGTCGGCGTGGTCGAGGAAGGAGCTGTTGTCCATCGGGACGGCTCCTTCCCGGGCGCCGAGGAGCACCTTGTTGGCGGCCTGCCCGGTCACCGACGGGTCGTTGACGGCCGCCGTGTAGGCGGGGTCGGAGACCGCGTCGCGGTAGGAGGCGGCCACCTTGTCGCTGACCGCGCCGAAGAACATCGACAGGAAGACGGCGATGCCCGCAGTGCCGCCGATCTGGCGGAAGAAGGTGAACGAGCCCATGCCCGCGCCCATGTACTGCGGCGAGACGCCCGTCTGGATCGCGATCAGCATGACCTGCCAGCACAGGCCGATGCCGAAGCCCATCAGGCCGGCGGCGATGCCCGTCTGCCACAGCGCGGTGTCCGCGGCGAGCGTGCCGAACCAGAAGGTCGCGGCGACCATCAGCACCAGGCCGGTGAGCAGAACGACCTTGTAGCGGCCGGTCTTCGTGACGAACGGGCCCGCGATGCGGCCGGCGACGACGATGCCGAGTGTCTGGGGCAGCATCATCAGGCCGGCCTGGGTGGGCGACAGGCCCTTGACCATCTGGAGGTAGAGGGGCAGCACCGACAGCGCGCCGAACACGGCGGCTCCGACCAGCATGTTGACGCCGTTGTACACGGAGAAGAGCGGGTTGCGGAACATCGGCGTGGGCAGCAGGGCGGCACCGCCCGCCCGCTTCTGCGCCAGCAGGAACAGCACCAGGCCGAGGAGCCCCAGGCCGAACAGGCCGAGCGTCCCGCCCGCGGTCCAGCCCCACTTCGGGCCCTGCTCCACCGCGAAGAGCAGCGGCACCAGGCACAGGATCAGGGTGCCCAGGCCCGCGATGTCGAACTTGTGCTGTGCGCGGTTGGGCTGGATGCGCACCATGGAGGCGATGATCAGCGCCGCCGCCACGCCGATCGGCACATTGATGTAGAAGGCCCAGCGCCAGCCGGATGTGCCCATGAAGCTGTCGAGACCGGCGAAGAACCCGCCCGCGACGGGCCCGACGACGGCCGAGACACCGAAGACCGCGCCGAACCACGCCTGGTAGCGGCTGCGCTCGGCCAGCGGCACCAGATCGGTGAGGATCGCGAAGGCGAGGCTCATCAGACCGCCCGCGCCGATGCCCTGGACACCGCGGAACACCGCGAGGAAGGTCATGGACTGGGCGAGGCCGCACAGCACCGAGCCGAGCACGAAGACAGCGACGGCGGTGCAGTAGACGGGCCGGCGTCCGTAGATGTCGGAGAGCTTGCCGTACAGCGCCGTCGTGATCACCGATGTGATCATGTACGAGGTGTTCGCCCAGCCCTGCTCCGACAGGCCGTTGAGGTCGTCGGCGATGGTGCGCAGCGCGGCGGAGATGATCGTCTGGTCGAGCGCGGACATGAACAGGCCGAGCAGCAGCCCGACCATGATCAGCCGGACCCTGCGCCGGTCCACCGCGTCGGCACTGGAACCGGGCACCGACGCGCCCGGCTTCGCTGTGTCTGTCATTCGGGAGTTTCTTCCTTCGGGATGCGGAAGTGGAGGGGAAGCGGTGCGCCCACAGGTTCGGCCCCGGCACGGACCGGGGGCCCGTCGGCGGGTTCCGGCCGCTGCGTCCGGACCAGGATGAAACCTCTAGTGCGCTAGAGGTCAAGGGGGATTGTGCGGCGCCCGGCTAGGGCACGGCTCGCACCCGCCTCGCGCCTGCCGGCTCCCGTGGCCCGACGACTCCCTCACCGGCCGCTCCCGGTGTTTCCAGCGCCGCTCCAGGAACGCTCGACCCCCGCTGCCTAGCGTCCGCGGCCATGAGATTCCTTTTTGTGTCCGGAGGAAGCGCGGGGGCGGTCTTTCCCATCACCCCGCTGGCGCTGGCGGCGCGCAACGCCGGCCACGAAGTGATCGTCGGGGCCACGGAGAACGTGATGCCGCTGGTCGCGGCGACCGGTCTGCCCGGCGCCCCGATCACCTCGCGCACCATGTTCGACTTCATGCAGCGCGACCGGCACGGCAACCCGCTGGAGATCCCCAAGGACCCGCACGAGCGCAACCTGTTCAACGGCCGGGGCATGGCCCGCCTCGCCCTCGGCAGCATGGAGGGCCTGGTCCCCCTCGTCGAGCGCTGGCAGCCGGACGTCCTGGTCGCCGGGGCGCTGTCGTACGCGGCGCCGCTGGTGGCCCACCGGTTCGGCCTGCCCTGGGTGCGGCACGCGCTCAACATGGGCGAGCCGTCCATCATCGACCTGTCCGCCGCCGCCGAACTGGCCCCGGAGATGGAAGAGATGGGCCTGTCCGCCCTTCCCGACCCGGACATGTACGTGGAGATCTGCCCGCCCGGTGCCCGGCGCCCGGACGCGGGGCCCGCGCAGTTCATGCAGTACGTGCCCTTCAACACCCAGCGCGCGCTCGAGCCCTGGATGTACACCAAGGGAGACCGGCCGCGCGTCCTGGTCTCGGCGGGCAGCCGGGTCACCGCCGACTACGAGGCCGACGCCCTGTCCGCCCTGGTCGAGAAGGTCGCCGGGCTCGACGTGGAACTGCTCATCGCGGCTCCCCAGGAGATGGCGGATGCCCTGGGCGAGCTGCCGGACAACGTGCGCGCGGGCTGGCTGCCGCTCGACGTCGTCCTGCGCACCTGCGACCTGCTGGTGCACCGGGCCGGCGGCAACACGATGCTGCACGCGATCGTGTGCGGCGTCCCCCAGCTGGTGATCCCGGCCATGCCCAAGCAGGTCGGCATGTCCGAGCGGCTCGCCGAGTACGGCGCCGCCATCATGCTCACGGCCGGGCAGGACGACTCACCGGAGAACGTGGCCAAGGCCTGCCGTGAGCTGCTGGAGGACCCGGCCTACAAGGCCCGGACCGACGAGCTGAGCAAGGAGATCGCGGGGCTGCCCACCCCGCACGACGTGACGGTGGCGATCACCGAGCTGGTCCGCGCCCGCGGGGCACTGTGAATCCGGCACCCCCGAATTCGTGAAGAATGCACTGGTCGGCGATCATCAGGTGTTCGCACAATCCAGCCGAGGCGCTGCATCACGGCACCTTCGAGCCGCACACGCTCGCTCGGAAGACTCCTGGAAGGAACCACCATGCTCCCTGTCCTCACCGAGGACCCCTCCTGGGCCCCGGTCCTCACCCCGGACCTCCAGTCGTCGAGCACACTGACGATCGAGGACCTGGACTCGGCCCCCGCCGACGCGTCGGCCCTCTTCACCCTCTGTGTGCTGGCTCCCGAGCCGGCTGAGGCCCTCGCGGCCTGACGACCGCCGTGCGGGAACAGGGAGGACCGGTGGCCGCCGGCGGCGCATCGCGGATCGGCTGGCGCAGCCATCTGCGGAGCGTCGTCGTGCCGGGCGAGGCCGTGTACCTGGTCTCCGGCCGGGGCGTGCGCGCCGTGCGCGGCGCCCCGGCCGAGGTGCTGGCCCCTCTGCTCGACGGCACCCGCACGCCCGACGAGGTGCTGCGGGCCGCCGCCGGGAACCCGGTGGCACCCGGGACGTCCCCCGACGAACTGCGCCGCGCGCTCGCCGAGCTCTGGTCCGCCGGCCTGCTGCGCGCCCGTTCCGCCGGAGCACCGGCACCGGCCGACCCCTCGGCAGAAGCCTTCTGGGACCTGGCCGGCACCGCGCCGCCCACCGGTTCGTCGGTACGGCTCCTGGTGCTCGACGGCCCGGTCAGCCACGCGCGGGCGGCAGCCGCCTGCACCGACTCCGGGCTCACCATGGTGCCGCCCGGCGCGGCGGACGCGGCCGTCACCCTGGTGCTCTGCGCCGACTACCTGGACGAGCGCCTGGCCGGCATCGACGCCCGCCAGCGCGCGGCGGGCCGGCCCTGGATCCTCGCCAAGCCCGGCGGTCCGACACCGTGGACCGGTCCGGTGCTCCGCCCCGGCGACGGCCCCTGCTGGCACTGCCTTGCCGACCGGCTGCGCCTCCAGCGCGGCTCCGAGGCGCCCCTGCACCACGCCCTGGGCAGCGCCGGCCCGGTCGCCCGGCCCGACGCCTCGCTCGCCGCGAGCCGAGCCCTGGGCCTGCACACCGCCGTCCTGGAGACCGCCAAGTTCCTGGCCGGGACGCCGAGTCCGGTACGCGACGCCGTGCACGTCCTGGACACCCTCACCCTGGCCGTCGGTCACCACCCCGTCGTCCACCGCCCCCAGTGCCCGGCCTGCGGCGACCCCGGACTGGTCGGCGCCACGGTGCGCGCGCCCTTCATCCCCGGGCCCCGCCGCAAGGCGGCGGCCGGCGGCAACGGCCACCGCGCCCTGACGCCCCGCCAGATGCTGGACACCTACGGCCACTTGGTGAGCCCGGTCACCGGCGTCGTGCGCGAGGTGCGGCGCGACCCGCGCAGCCCGGCCTTCACCCACAGCTACCTGTCCGGGCACAACCTGGCGCTGCGGGCGCACACCCTGGCCGGGCACACCGCCGGCCTGCGCGCGCTCAGCGGCGGCAAGGGCCTCACCTCCGAGGAGGCCCGGGTCAGCGCCCTGTGCGAGGCCGTGGAGCGCTACAGCGGCACCCGGCACGGCGACGAGCCGGTGGTCCGCGACAGCCTGCGCGCGCTCGGCGAGGCCGCGGTGCACCCGGACACCGTCCGGCTCTACGACGCCCGGCAGCTGCGCGACCGGGCCGCCTGGAACGCCGCCCGCTCGCCCTTCCAGTACGTCGGCCGCCCCTTCGACGAGGAAGCGGTGCTCGACTGGACCCCGGTGTGGTCCCTGACCGCGGGCCGGCAGCGGCTGCTGCCCACCTCGCTGCTCTACTTCGACGCCGACCCCGCGGCCCCGCTGCGCGCGGACTCCAACGGCAACGCCGCCGGGTCCAGCCGCGAGGACGCCTTCGTCCAGGGCTTCCTGGAGCTGGTGGAGCGCGACGCGGTCGCCCTGTGGTGGTACAACCGCACCCTCGCACCCGCCCTCGACCTCGACGCCTTCGCCGCGTCGGGCGACGACTGGATCGAGCCGCTGCGCGCGGGCTACCGCTCCGTCGGCCGCGAGGTCTGGGCCCTCGACCTGACCTCCGACTTCGGCATCCCGGTGGTCGCCGCCCTGTCCCGGCGTACCGACGGGGCCGCCGAGGACGTGCTGTTCGGCTTCGGCGCCCACCTCGACCCGCGCATCGCGGTGCGCCGTGCGCTCACCGAGATGGGACAGCTGCTGCCCGCGGTCATCGACTCCCGCCCGGACGGCTCCGGCTACCGGGTGGACGACCCGCAGGCCCTGTCCTGGTGGCGCACGGCCACCGTCGCCGACCAGCCCCATCTGCTGCCCGCCCCGAACCGCCGCCCGACCGTTCCCGGCGACCACGTGCACACCCCCCGAGCCGACCTCGCCGACGACGTGGCGGCGCTCACCGCGCTCGCCCGGGAGCGCGGTCTCGAAGTCCTCGTCCTGGACCAGACCCGGCCCGACATCGGGCTTCCGGTGGTGAAAGTAGTCATTCCGGGCATGCGCCACTTCTGGCCGCGTTTCGCGCCGGGCCGCCTCTTCGACGTGCCGGTCGCCCTGGGCCGGCTCACCGAGCCCACTCCGTACGAGCGCCTCAATCCGTTGCCGCTGTTCATCTGACCCCGGCCGCCCATGTCCGGTTGTAGGGGTTCTGACCTGGCCTTTCCTGGCCCGTACGCCCCAAGGTACCCGTCGACGACGCCGGGGCCGCCGCCCGTCGGACGCCACGGACCGAACCTCCGGCCGCCGTCGACCATCCCTCCTGTCCGGTCAGACATCACCACCCTTCGCCCGGACGGCGCCGTCCGGGCGATGATCGACTCGCCCCCCGTCGTCCCGGTCACCGCCGGGACGGCCTCCGGGTGTGTCCACCGCCCCCCGCAGAGAGTCGTCGTGCCTGATGAACTCACGTGAACAGCACCTCAACGAGCCGGAAGGACCGGCCCTGAACCTCTCCGGTGAAGTTTCCGACGTGCCTGCCCCGCGGCTGGCGCGCGCGGTCCTCTTGGCTGTGATGGCCGGATATTCCCTGGTCACCGCCGTGAACCTGCTCGGTGAGAGGCTGACACCGGTCGAGAAATGCGTGGGCTTGAGCGCCCTGCTCGCCGTGTTCGGCCTGCAGATCGTGCACTCCCGGCCGCCGGCCCGGCAGAGCCCGTACTGGCATCGAGCGACCACCCTCCTGCTGCAAGGCATCTTCTGCTTCGTACCGCTCGCCCTCTTCGGCATCGCCTGGGGCGCGATGGGCGGCTTCCTGGCCGGGTCCGTGCTCCTGCTGCTCCCCGGCCGGGCCGCCTGGCCGCTGTACGGCGCGATCGGCCTCTTCCTCTTCACGTACTCGGCGCTCGAGGGCAGCAGTGTGCTGGACAGCGTCTACGCGATGGAGGCCACGCTCGTCACCGGGCTCGTGGTGTTCGGGCTGAGCAGCCTGACCGGCCTGGTGACCCGGCTGCACGCACACCGCGCCGACCTGGCCCGGCTCGCCGTCGCCAGCGAGCGGGTGCGCTTCTCCCGGGACCTGCACGACCTGCTCGGCTACAACCTGTCCGCGATCACCCTCAAGACCGAGCTGGTCCGCCGTCTGGTGCCGGACATGTCCGAGGCCGCCCAGAACGAGATCGAGTCCGTCCTCGCCCTGTCCCGCCAGTCGCTCGCCGATGTGCGCAAGGTCGCCACCGGCTACCGGAACATGTCTCTGATCGAGGAGACGGCGGTCACCTGCTCGATGCTGGAGTCGGTCGGCATAGAGGTGGAGACCGCCATCGACGTGGGCCCGATTCCGTCGCAGATCGACACGGTCCTCGCCACGGTGCTCCGCGAGGGCGTCACCAACGCGCTCCGGCACAGCCGCGTCCACCACTGCACCATCCGGTGCCGGGAGGAGAACGGCATGGTCACACTCAGCATCGCCAACGACGGCGTGGACCCCGGGGAGGCGGCCCGGGAATCACAGCAGGCGGACGACTCCGGCGGCAGCGGCCTGGGCAATCTCACCCACCGGCTGACCCGCGTCGGCGGCAGCCTCACCACTCACCTGGGCGACGACGGCTGGTTCAGGATGGTTGCCCGGGCCCCATTGGCTCCCCACGCCTCCCGTCCCTCCTCGGGACCGACGGAGAACAGACTTAAATAGAAAACTGTACGGAAACAAAAAACTGTACTGTGAAACGGTCAAGATGCGGGGGGGATTCACCACAGTGATACGCATATTGTTGGCCGAGGACATGGACCTGATCCGGGGGGCGCTCGTGGCACTGCTCGGCCTGGAGGACGACCTCGAGGTGGTCGCCCAGGTCGAACGCGGTGACAAGATCCTGTCGGCCGCCCTGGAGACCCGGCCCGACGTCGCGATCATCGACATCGGCCTCCCCGGCCTCGACGGCCTGTCGGCGGCGGCCCTCCTCGCCGAGGAGCTGCCCGGCTGCCCCACCCTCATCCTGACCAGCCTCGGCCGCCCGGGCGTGCTGCGCCGGGCGCTGGACGCCAAGGTCTCCGGCTTCCTGCCGAAGGACGCCTCGCCCCAGGACCTCGCCGAGGCGGTGCGCCGGATCGTGGCGGGCCACCGGGCCATCGACCCCGAGCTCGCCCTGGCGGCCTGGGACAGCGTCGAGAGCCCGCTGACCGACCGCGAGAAGGAGGTGCTGCGCCTCACCGCCCAGGGCGATGAGGCGCCGGAGATCGCCTCCCGGCTGCACCTGTCCACCGGGACCGTACGGAACTACCTGACCTCGGTCGTCACCAAGCTGAACGCCCGCAACCGGGTGGACGCGGTGCGCATCGCCCACGAGTCCGGCTGGCTGGTCTGAGCCTCAGACGCCGGTGCGCAGCAGATGACGCCCGGCGTGCTGCGGCTCCAGCTCCGGCTCCCCGGACAGCACCGCCTGGTGCAGCCGCTGCAGGCGCTGTGAGGGCTCCACGCCGAGCTCCTCGATGAGCGTCCGGCGCAGCTGCTGGAAGACCTCCAGCGCCCGCCACACGCCGCCCGACCGGTACAGCGCCGTCATGAGCTGGGCGGCCAGGTTCTCGTTCATCGGGTGGCGGGCGACCAGCATCCGCAGCTCGGCGAGGAGCGAGGCGTGCCGGCCGAGCAGCAGGTCCGCCTCGATGCGCTGTTCGAGCACCCGGGTGCGCTGCTCGTCCATGCCGAGCACCTCGACCCCGAGCACGAGCCCGACCGGCACGTCCACCAGTGCCGGCCCGCGCCACAGCTTCAGCGCCCGGTCCAGCATGACGGACGCGGCGTGCGCGTCGCCCGTCTCCAGCGCGAGCGAGCCGCGAGCCGCGAGCGACTGGAACTCGCGCACGTCACTGTCCTCCGGGCGGACCGCGAGCCGGTAGCCGCCGAAGCAGGTGGCCAGCACGTCCTTGGCGTCCCCGACCTGCTCGGCCGCGCCACCCGCCGGCCCGGTGCGCAGCGCGGCCGTCACCTTCCTGCGCAGGTGGAGGATGTACGTCTGCAGGGTGGTGGCCGCGCTCTTGGGGATCGCATCGCCCCAGATCTCCTCCATCAGCGTCGGCACGGTCACCACCCGCTCCGCCCTGATGGCCAGCAGCGCCAGCAGCTGGCGCGGCTTTCCCGCACTCGGCACGATCGACTGTCCGTTCAGCCGGACGGCGAGCGGCCCAAGAATCCCAATGTCCATGACACTCCCCCATAGCGATTCCGCGTGTAAGTCACTGATCCGCGGTGTGCACATCGACCATGACACGCCTCCTCAGTGGCACCCAGTGTCACGCTCATTGATTGAAATGTGACCGGCTCACTCCAGCGGGACTCCAGGAACAGCCGAGGCCGGCACGCCTGGGAACCCAAGGCATCCGACAGCCCCGACCGGTACAGGTCCCGACATGGGATGGTTCCCTCCGGACCACGATTCAACGGGGGACTTTCGAAGGCGCAATCCGGCGACTGCATTCCTCGATACGTCGACGGAGCTATATTCCGCCATTTAACTGGCGCAATCATTGCTGTGGCCGCGTGGGACCGGGGCCGGGGTGCGGGGCCGGCCCGAGGAGCGGCCTCGGCCCGGGGGTGACCAGCCGGCCGCCGGCCGTGGAGAAATCCCGCGGGCCGAGCCGCTTGACCTCCCGGCGGGCGGCGCCGGTCAGCACGAGCGTCGGCGTCCAGGCGTGCCGGCTCAGCGCGAGGGAGACGATCTCGAGTCCTGCACGGCCTCCTCGGGGGTCAGGCGGGTGCCGTGGGTGAAGGAGCGGGTGAAGGCCGCGTGGCCCAGGGTGGTGCGGGCCGCTCGTGTGATGCGGTCCACGTCGGTGCGTTCGGCGGGCGGCAGCGGCGCGCCCACGCTGCGGCGGGCCGCGTCGGCCGCGCCGAGCAGCAGGGCCGCGCAGCCGGCGGCGGATGCGGTGCCTCGCAGGGCCGCCGCACCGGCCAGGCCCTCCAGGGACAGCGCGAGTGCGCGCGGCTCGCCGAGTGCGCGGGCCACCTCCAGGCCGCGCAGGTGGAGGGCCGCGGCCCGTTCCGCGTCGCCCCGCAGTTCGGCGACGAAGCCCAGCTCGGCCAGGACCAGGTGGTCGCCCGCCTGTGAGGACACGTCCGCGTAGCCGTCGCGCAGGTTCCGCAGGTGTGTTTCGGCGGCGTCGAGGTCGCCGGAGCGGCGGGCGCCGAGCGCGAGACCCATCTCGGCGTGGATCTCGCCGTACTTGTAGCCCTGCTCGGCGGCGCTGCGCCGCGCCTGTTCGTGCAGGTCACGGGCCCGGTCCCAGTCGCGGGCCAGCAGCGCGAGGCGGCCCAGACCGGACAGCCGGGCGGACACCTCGGCCGCGAGGCCCAGTTCGCGCGCGATCCGCAGCCCTTCGTGCTGGCGGTTCGCGGCCTCCTCGTACTCGCCCTTGATCTCCGCGAGCGCGGCGAGCGGTGACACCGTCTGGAGTTCGCCCCAGCGGTCGCCCACCTCGCGGAAGAGCGCGGCGCTGCGCAGCCCGTCGCGGCCCAGTCCGGCGAGATCACCGCGGATCAGCGCGAGCGTGGCCCGCAGCCCGAGCGCGGCGGCGGTGCCCCATTGATCGCCCGCGGTGGTGAAGAGTGTCAGCGCGCGGTCGTTCAGCTCGTCGCTGTCGGCCGCCGCGCCCGCGCTGAACAGGCCGTACGCGCACAGCCACAGCGAGCGCGCCCGGCGTACGGGGTCGGGGAAGCCCGCGCCGTCCGGGACGGTGACGGCCTGCTCGCGATCGCCGGTGAGCAGGGCGAACGCGGTGTGCAGCAGGCCCAGTTCGGCCTGGCCGGCCCGGTCGGCTGCCGTGGTGGTGGCTGCCGTCGTGGTGGTGGCTGCCGTGGTGATGATGGCCGTGGTGGTGGCCGTCGTGGTGTCGAGGACCGTGCGCAGGCTGCGGCGGGCCTGGGTGAGGCGCCCGCGCAGCAGCCACCACCAGGCCAGGGCGGTGGCCAGGCGCGCCGCCTGGGCCGGGCTCCCGGCGGCGGCCCGGCGCACGGCCTCGTCGAGGGCCGCCCGCAGATTGCCGGACTCGGCGTCGAGCCGGGCGAGCCAGGACCGCTGCGCGGCGCCGCGCAGTTCGGGCTCGGCGCGTTCGGCGAGCGCGAGATAGTGGCGCAGATGCCGGTCGCGTACGGCGGTGAGGTCCTCCATCTCGTGCAGCCGCTCGGTGGCGTAGGCGGCGACGGACTCCAGCAGCCGGTAGCGCGGGCCGGTCGGTCCGTCCGCGACGACGACCAGGGACCGGTCGACCAACCGGATGACCAGGTCGGGCACCTCGAAGGCGGCGACGCCGTCACCCGCGCACACCGCCTCCGCCGCCCGCAGGTCGCAACCGTCGCTGAACGCGGCCAGCCGGCGCAGCACGATGCGCTCGGGCGCGCTGAGCAGTTCCCAGCTCCAGTCGATCACCGCGCGCAGGGTCTGCTGGCGCTCGGGCGCACCCCGCCGGCCCGAGGTCAGCAGCCGGAAACGGTCGCCGAGCCGGGCCGCCAGTTCGCACACGCCCAGGGCGCGTACCCGGGTCGCCGCCAGTTCCAGGGCGAGCGGGATGCCGTCCAGGCGGCGGCAGATCTCCGTGACGGCGGCACGGTCGGAGTCGTCGCAGGCGCCGGGGGCGAGGGAGAAGCCGGGTGCCGCCGCGGCGGCGCGCTGCGTGAACAGCCGTACCGCGTCGGCGGTGGGCAGGGGTTCGACCAGGAAGACCTCCTCGCCCGGCAGGCCGAGCGGCTCCTGGCTGGTGGCCAGCACGCGCAGGCCGGGCGCGGTGCGCAGGAGCAGGGCGGTGAGTTCGGCGGCGGCGTCGACGACGTGCTCGCAGTTGTCCAGGACGAGCAGCATCCGCCGGTCGCGCAGTACGGCCGCGAGGTGATGGGCGGGCGACCGGGTGCCGGTGGCCGGGGCCGGCACGGCGGAGGGCGCGTGGTCGCTGATGCCGAGGGACGCCGCGACCAGCTGGGCGAGGTCGGCGGCGGCCCCGCCGCGGACGCCGGAGAACTCCACGAACCAGGTCCCGTCGGGCAGCTCCGCGGCGTCCCCGCCGTCCCGCGGCTCCTCGGCCGCCGCCACGGCCAGCCGGGACTTGCCCACGCCACCGGGTCCGGTGAGGGTCACCAGGCGCGCCACGCGCAGGAGTTCGGAGAGCCGGTCGAGGGCCTCGCGGCGCCCGATGAGGGGAGTGAGGGAGACGGGCAGGTTGGAGGGGGCGGCCGCCTCCGCGGAGGCGGTGCTCGGGGCCGCCTGCGCGGCGGGGGCCGGGCGCGGGGCCGCCGCGGGGGCGGGGCGCGGGTTCGCCGCGGGCGCGGGAGCGTTCTGCGGTATCGCCGTCAGTCCGGGGTCCTGGCGCAGCACCGCCTGGTGCAGTACGGCGAGTTCGGGGCTCGGGTCGACACCCAGCTCGGCGACGAGACGCGCGCGCAGATCCTCGTAGGCCGCGAGCGCCTCGCTCTGCCGGCCGGCCGCGTACAGCGCCCGCATCTGGAGCGCGCGCAGCCGTTCCCGCAGCGGATGCCGGTCCACCAGGTCGGCCAGCTCCCCGGCGAGGAGCACCTGGTCGCCGGTCGCGAGGCGGGCCTCCGCCTGCTCCTCCAGCACGGACAGCCGCTGCTCGGTGAGGCGTTGCACCGCACCGCGGACGAACTCCCGGTCGGCGAAGTCGGCGTAGGCGGGGCCCCGCCACAACTCCAGCGCCTCGGTGAGCAGTCCGGCCCGGGCGCTCGGGTCGGTGACGCCGCGGGCGCGGTCCACCAGGTCGCGGAACCGGGCCGCGTCCACCTCGTCGGCGTCCTCCAGCCGCAGCCGGTAGCCGGACGGCTGGTGCACCACGCGGTCCCGGCCGAGGGCCCGGCGCAGCTGCGAGACCTTGGCCTGGAGCGAGCCCGCGGGCCTGCCCGGTGGCCGGTCGCCCCACAGGTCGTGGATGAGGCGGTCCGCGGGGACCGGGCCGCCGTCGTGGGCGAGCAGGTCGGCGAGCAGCGCCCGGACCTTCGCCTCGGGAACCCGGACGGCCACCCCCTCGTCGTCCCACACCGCCAGTGGTCCGAGCACCCCAAACCGCATGTGCGTCACTGTACGTCACGGCATCACTCCGGCTCGGCGGTCACCCCGGTCACCGCGACGGCACCCGGACCGACACCGGACCGCGAGCCGCCCGGCCCGCAAGCCGCCCGGACCGCAAGCCGCCCGGCGGCCGGACCGCAAGCCGCCCGGACGCCGGGCTGTGAGTCGGCCGCGCGGGGCGAAGGTCAGCCGAACGACGGGGCACAAGCCGGCCACGAGCCAGCCGTGCGCCGGGCCGCGAGGCAGCCGTGAGCCAGCTGGGGGCCGGGCCGCGAGGCAGCCGTGAGTCGGTCGTGTGCCGGGGCCGTAAGCCGGTCGTGCGCCGGGTCATGAGGCAGCCGTGAGCCGGGTCGCGAGCCAGCTGGGGGCCGGGCCGCGAGGCAGCCGTGAGCCAGCTGGGGGCCGGGCCGCGAGGCAGCCGTGAGTCGGTCGTGTGCCGGGGCCGTAAGCCGGTCGTGCGCCGGGTCATGAGGCAGCCGTGAGCCGGGTCGTCAGTCGGACCGTAAGCCGGGCGTCAGCCCTTCCGAAGGTTTCCCGAAGTGCTCCGGCGCATGGTCGTGTCACCGGGCAGTTCGAGGCAGGTGCGGCGGAGGAAACGGCAGCATGACCAAGTACACGGGCCGGACGGCCGTCGTCGTCGGAGAGGCCACCGCCGTCGGGCTGGCCGTCGCCAAGCGTCTGGTGGAAGGCGGCGCCCGGGTCGTGCTGACCGCCCGCACCGCGCAGGAGCGCCACCGGCTGGGCGCCGAACTGGGTTCCACCGCCCGGGTCGTCGCACCGTCCGGTGTGGGGGGCTGCCTGACGTCCGGCGGCGCCGTCGACCTGCTGTTCGCCGATGTCGTGGCCACCGCCCGCCCGCTGCTGCCGCGGCTCACGGACGGCGGCGCGGTCGTGCTGATGACCCCGGCCCCGTCGTCCGCCGCCGTGCACGCGCTCGCCGCCGAACTGGTCTCCCGGGGCATCCGCGTCAACGCCGTCGCGCCGGGCTGTATCGCGGCGCCGGACGGCGACGGGGTGCCCCTGCCGCCCCTGGGCCGCCTCGGTGCCGCCGAGGAGGTGGCCCGGGCCGCGCTCTTCCTGGCCACCGACGCCACCTTCACCACCGGAGTCCGCTTTCCCGTCGACGGGGGGCTCAGCCGGCCATGACAACCCCCCGGCCCTGCATCCTCCGGCCCTGCATCCCCGACCATGCATCCCCCCGCCCTGCATCCCCCGGCCCTGCATCCCCCGGGGGCATGCCCCACCAGCCATGCGCCCCCGGTCATGACGCCACCCCAGGCCATGACGCCCCTGGGCCGGGCACAGCCCCGGGCCGGACACGACCCCCGGCCGGGCACAGCCCCGGGCCGGACACGACCCCCGGCCGGACACGACCCCGGCCGGACACGACCCCCGGCCGGACACGACCCCCGGGCCGGACACGACCCCCCGGCCGGACACGACCCCCCGCCCGTCCCACCCCCCAGTTCCACCCACCCCGTCCCAGAACCCTGGAGCACAGCCATGAGCACCACACCGGAAACCGCGGCTGATTCGCCAACGCGGACAGACGGCGACTCTCGTCGGCAGGGCTTGGAGGAGCAGCCCCAGAAGCTGCCCATGTTCGCCCTGCTGGCCCTGGCGACCGCCGTGTTCATCACGAGCCTCACCGAGACCCTGCCCGCGGGCCTGCTCCCGGCGATGAGCCGGGACCTGCACGTGAGCGAGTCCGCGACCGGACAGACGGTCACGATCTACGCGATCGGCACCGCGCTGACCGCGATCCCGCTGACGGCGGCGACGGCCGGCTGGCGGCGCAAGCGGCTGCTGCTGACCGCCATGATCGGCTTCGCGGTCGCCAACACCGTCACGGCGGTGTCCTCCGCCTATGGGCTGACCATGGTGGCGCGCTTCGTCGCGGGCGTCGCGGCGGGCCTGGCCTGGGCGCTGCTCGCCGGGTACGCACGCCGGCTGGCTCCGGTACAGCTCCAGGGCCGGGCGATCGCCGTCGCCATGGCGGGCATTCCGGTCGCGCTCTCGCTGGGCGTGCCCGCCGGCACCTTCCTGGGCAAGGTGACCGACTGGCGGGTGGCGTTCCTCGCGATGACGGGGCTGACCGTCCTGCTGCTGGCGTGGATCGCCGCGGCCGTACCGGACTACCCGGGCCAGGAGCGCGGCGAGCGGCCGAAGATGCTGCACGCCCTGCGGGTCCCGGGCGTGGTCCCGGTGCTGTTCGTGACGCTGGTCTTCGTGCTGGCGCACACCATCATCTACGCGTACATCGCCACGTTCCTCGACGACCTCGGCATGGGCGGGAACACCGACCTGGTGCTGCTGGTCTTCGGCGCCGCCTCCCTGGCGAGCATCTGGATCGTCGGCGCGCAGATCCACCGGCGGCTGCGGGTGCTGACCGTCGCCAGCTCGCTGCTGGTCGCGGTGGCCGCCGCGGTGCTGGCCGTGCTCGCCGACCACACCGCCTTCGTCTACCTCGCCGCCGTGCTGTGGGGCCTGGGCTGGGGCGGGGTCCCGACCCTGCTCCAGACCGCGGCCGGAGAAGCGGGCGGGGAGGCGGCCGACGCGGCCCAGGCCATGCTCGTGACGCTGTGGAACGTCGCCATGGCGGGCGGCGGCGTCATCGGCGGTGTGCTGCTCGACCTGAGCGGCAGCGACTCCCTGCCGTGGAGCGTGCTGCTGCTCATGCTGCCGGTGATCGCCGTCGTCGCACTCGCCCGCGGCCACGGCTTCCCCGCCAGGAGGCAGGCGGCGTAGCCGCACCGGAGACACGAGACGTCGAGCCGCACCGGAGACACGAGACGTCGAGTACCGCGACGAGGGCGATGAGGAGTTCGTATGCGCATCGGGGAACTGGCGGAGCGCACCCGCACCTCCCGCAGGCTGCTGCGCTACTACGAGGAGCAGGGGCTGATCGCCTCCCGGCGCGGCCCGAACGGCTGGCGCTGCTACGACGAACGGAACGTGGACCGCGTCCGGCAGATCCGCGGTCTGCTCGACGTGGGCCTGCCCACGCGCATCATCCGGCAGATCCTGCCCTGCCTGGACGAGCCGGACGCCATCCACGTCTCCGACGCGTCACCGGAGATCATCGCCGCGCTGGAACGCGAGCGGGACCGGATGACCGAGCGGATCCGGTTCCTGGTGCGCAACCGGGACGCCGTGGCCGCCTACCTCGACACGGTGCGCTGCGGGCGGGCCGCCTGACCCGTTTTCCGCTCCTCGTCCGCCCCTCTCACCAGGACGTTCAGCGAGCCGTCCCCAGGGGTCGCTCCTGGGGATTTGACCATCACACCAATGTCAGTACCGGACTGTGGAGTCATGACCGAAGAGACTGGATCGACCGAGACGACCGAGACGACCGAGACGACCGGGACGGCGCGGCCGGCGCAGCAACTGCTGCACCACGTCGAGTTCGGTTCCGGCACGCCCGTGGTGCTGCTGCACGGCTACACCATCGATCACCGGCTCCTGCTGCCGCTGGAGCCCGTGTTCGCCGCGCGCCGCGGCTGGCGACGGCTCTACGCCGACCTGCCCGGCTCCGGTCGTTCGCCGCGGCTGTCCGGCCCGGTCACGGCCGAGGCCATGGGCGAGGCGGTGCTGCGGTTCGTGGACAAGGTCGTCGGCGACGAGCCGTTCGCGGTCGTCGGCATCTCCTACGGCGGCCAGCTCGCCCGTCATCTGATCGCCGAGCGGGGCCCGCAGGTCCTGGGTACGGCACTGATCGCGCCGCTGGTCAAGCCGGGCGGTGAGCGCGTGCTGCCCGAGCGGCAGGTGCTCACCCGGGACGAGGCACTGCTGGCCGCGCTCGAACCGGCCGACCGCGAGGCGTTCGCGGGCATCGCGCTGTACCAGGACGACGCGGGCTGGAGTGCCTTCCGCGACCATGTACTGCCCGGCATCCGCGCCCACCACCGCGAGGACGCCGCCGCGTTGCTCAAGGCGTACCTGTTCAAGGAGCTGCCGGAGTCCCGCTTCGGCACGCACGACGGCACGCATCTGCTGGTGACCGGCCGCCAGGACCACATGGTGGGCTGGCGTGACCAGTTGGATCTCCTGGAGCACTATCCGCGCGCGACCTACGCGGTCGTCGACGGCGCCGGTCACAACGTCCACCTCGATCAGCCGGACGCCGTGCACGGCCTGCTGGGCAACTGGCTCGACACCCTGGCGGCGCGCCAGGACTGATTAACCAGCGCGCCGCGCCATGGTCCGGCCGCCGAAGGTATCCCCCGGCCTTCGGCGGTCGTCGGCATGCCCTGAGCCGTTTTTGTTCATAAACTTTTGACACGCCATCGGCCAAGCCGAGATCGGCCCATCAATATTGGCCAACCGGTATTTTCCGACCCCCGGTGGCCGCCCTCCATCCCGGCCACCCCAGCAAGGTTCCCCAGGTCAGAGCGCGAAGTTGTGAAGTGCGGACGCTCGACGGACAGGATTGTGGCTCCGAGGGTATTTTGTGGCAAGGGCACATGCACGATGCACCGGCCTCAGTCTGAGCGTTACGAAATACGAGGGGACGTAGCGTTTATGTCGTCGCGTGAGACGCGCATGTCATTGGTCGACGACCTGCGTATGCAGGGGTTTGTGGAGGACATATTCCGGTCACTTCACAGAGTGGAACAACATCGTTGGGCCCGGGCGTATCTGTGGGCCCTGATCCACGGCTCGGGCAAGAAGACACCACGGCGCATGGCGCGTGAGGACGCCTTACCCCCGGCGGCGCTGCGCGGGCTGCACCAGTTCATCAACGCCAGCTCGTGGGACTGGCGGCCGGTGCGGCGCAGGCTCACCGAGCGCGTCGCGGCACAGGCGGCACCCTACGCGTGGACGGTCGCCGAGCTGATCATCCCCAAGAGCGGTGGGCACTCGGTGGGCGTACACCGGCGCGCGGACCCCGCGACCGGCCGGACCGTCAACTGCCAGCGGGCGCTCGGCCTGTTCCTGGCCGGCGCCGACCGGGCCTTCCCGGTCGACTGGAGCCTGGTGCTCAGTGGCCCCTGGGACTGGGACTTGCAGCGCAGGCGGCGTACCCGGATACCGGAGGAGGAGAAGGAGCGCCCGGTCGGCGCCTACGTCCTCGACTACGCCGCGGACGCGGTCACGCTGCCGCATGTGGCCGGACTGCCCTGGGTTCTCGACCTGACGCGGTGCGAGGACGCGGCCGGCGTGCTCGCGGGGCTGGCCCGGGAGCGGCTGGACGTGGTGTGCGAGGTCGACCCCGGCCAGGTCGTGCTCGTCGGACAGCACACGCCGACCGTGCGCACGGTGGGCGCGCTGATGGGGATGCGGCACGCCCGGCAGCCGCATGTGATCGTGGGGCAGGCTCCGGACGGCCGTACCAAGGTGATGACGATCCACACCTACCCCGGCACGGTACGGCTGCCGCAGCTGGCGGTGGGCGCCGACGGCGCCTCGCGCACGTACCGGATCCTGGAGCGGTCCGCCCCGGACGGCCGGCTGCCTCCCCGGTACTGGATCACCAGTCTCACCGACCGGCCGGTGGACGAGGTGCTCTCCCTGGTGCGGGGCCGGACCGCCGCCCTGGTGACCGTCTCCGTCCTGCAGAACCGTCTCGGTGTCCTGGACTTCGAAGGGCGCTCCTTCCCGGGCTGGCACCACCACATGACGATGGCCTCGGCCGCGTACGTCCACCAGTACCTCGACGACGCCCCGGACGGCGGCGTCCCTGCCGAGCGGAGCAGGGCCGCGTGCTGACGGTGTCCGAGGAGCCGAGACGAACAGACGATGAGGGGACGGCAAGGGGTGACGAACGTACTCGTGGTGGAGCGGGACGCCTCCGCGGCCGAGGCCGTCGAGCGTGACCTGCGCAGACAGGGCTACACCACGCGGAGCGTGCACACCGGGGCGCGGGCACTGCGCACCTACCGCGACGCGGACCTGGTGCTGCTCTCGCTGGAACTCGCGGACATGGACGGACTGGAGGTGTGCCGCTCGGTGCGCAGCGACGGTGACACTCCGCTGATCGCCGTGACCGAGCTCGACGACGAGCTGGAACGGGTGCTCGCGCTGCGGGCCGGCGCGGACGACTGCGTGGTGAAGACCTGGGGTTTCCGGGAGATCGGCGCGCGGATAGAGGCCGTGCTGCGTCGTGTCCACCGCAATACGTCCCAGGAAAAGAGCATTTCCCTGCGCCCGCTGCACATAGATCCGCGCAGCCGTGAAGTACGGCTGCACGACCGTCTGGTTCCCGTCACGTCGAAGGAATTCGAGCTGCTGTACGTCCTGGCCGCGCACAGCGAAACGGTCGTGTCGCGAAAGGAGCTGATGGCAAAGGTGTGGGGCAGTAACTGGGCCTGCACCAGCCGCACCATCGACACCCATGTGAGCAGCCTGCGCGCGAAACTCGGCAGCCGGTGGATCACCACGGTCCGCGGTGTCGGCTACCGGATGGGATACGCCGGCGGGCGCGCCTCGGACCTGCCGGGGGCGTCCGGGATCTTCGAGATGCCCGAGGCGTCCTAGGCGCGCGAGGCAGGACGGCGGCCGGAGACGGCCCAGGGCCCCGGGGCGCGGCGACCCGCGTCCGTCGGGGCCCTTCGCCGTCATACCGCCGTCTTCTCCAGGCGGCGCAGGAGCGGGTGCTCCGCGGTGCCGTCACCGCCGGCCAGGGTGCGCCGGGCCCACCACACGGACGCCAGGTTGGAGGTGAGCAGCACCCGGCCGGGCTCCCGCCGGGCGAGCTCCCCGAGCGCGGCGAGCGTGCCCATGCCCGTGCCGGTGCACAACAGGGCGGTGCCGTCGGGGAGGCCGCCCGCCGCGGTGCGGTCGAGTATCGCCGCGGTGGTCACCTGGTACGGGTCGTAGTGCGGGTCGCCGCCGGGAGTTGAGCGCGCCGGGACCGACACGGTTCCGCCGACCGTGAGACCGGCCCGCTCCCAGAAGGCGCGCGAGAGGTCGGTGAGCCACGGCTGGTACGGCGAGACGAGGGTCAGCCGGCGCACGCCCAGGGCCTCGCACGCGGCCAGGATCGCCTGGGTCGAGGACACCACCGGGAAACCCGAGCGCTCGGACAGCTCGGCGCAGAAGGCGCGGTCGCCGTCCGGGCCGAGCAGGTAGTGCGAGGCACTGCACGCCACCACGGCCGCGTCCAGCCGCATGCCGCCGAACTGGCCGAGGGTGTCGGGCAGGACACGGTTGTAGGACTCCAGCATGTCCCTGAGACCGAGCCCGGGTGTCGTCGGGAAGCGGGCCGTGTACACGTTCACGCGGTGGCCGAGCAGCGTGGTGAACTCCGGTTCCGCGGTCGGGTTCTCCGGCGGGACGACAAGCCCGAGCCGGGGGAGTGAGAGAAGGTCCATGAATGGCACGGTAGGGCCGCCGCACCTGCCCCGGCGGCCTATTCCGTACTCTCTTGCGCACCGCCACACCGTCCTTGCACTGCCTGTACTTCTTGACATTCCTTGACAGTTTTCCATGGCCTTCTGACGCTGCATTCCTTGCCCTGCACCCGCTCCGCCACGGAGGCTGTTGTGCAGCGCCAGACGCATTCGTTCCCGGATTGCGGTTCACCGAACTCTTCCGGAAGCAGGGATGGAAATTCCTTTGCAACAAGGAGTGAACGGAAATGGCAGCAACGGAAAACCATGAGAAACTCCCGAACCCGCCTCGGATCTCCGACGCGACCCTGCGCGACTCCGCGCACATGGCGGGTGTCGAGTTCGGCCCGGACGACGCGGCCGCGATCGCCGGCCTGCTGGTGCGCACCGGGGTCGAGCTGGTCGAGGTGGGCATGGTCTCCGGCCCGGGCTCGAAGGACGCCCACCTGGTCGAGGCCGTGCACGACGCCGTCGGGCCCGAGCGCAGCATGACCCTGCTCGTGGTGCGGGACCGGCAGCAGGTGGCCCGCGCCCTCGACGAGGCCGAGCGCCTCGGCGTGCGCCACATCATGTACTCCATTCCCACCTCGGAACAGCACGCCCAGCTGAAGCTGGGCACGCCGAGTGCCAAGTTCCTGCAGGCGCTGGCCCGTTCGGCGATCACACAGGCCAAGGAGCGCGGCTTCCACGTCACCTTCAGCGGCGAGGACGGCGCCCGCACGCCCAAGGAGCGGCTCGTCCCGTACGTCGCCGCCGGCTTCGAGGCCGGGGCCGACCGGTTCCGGCTCGCCGAGACCGTCGCCTACCTCTCGCCCTGGCAGATGGAGTCGGTGATCGGGGACCTGACCGCGATCGACGGCGCCGAGATCGAGATCCACTCGCACAACATGCTGGGCATGGCCGTCGCGAACTCGCTCGCCGCCGTCCGCGCCGGCGCCCGGTGGATCTCGGCGACCGTCGGCGGCATCGGCGAGCGCGGCGGCAACGCCCCGCTGGCCGAACTGCTCACCTCGCTGCGGATCGTGCACGGCGACACCCGCTTCGACCTCGGCCACCTCACCGAGCTGTCCCGGCTCGCCCTGCGGGGCGCCGGCCTCGGCACGGCCTTCCAGTCCGGCCCGACCACGCCGCACGCCTTCGCCTACGAACTGCCCGGCCAGCTCAGCCACCCGGAGGCGTACGAGACCCTCCCGGCCGAACTGGTCGGCGGCTCACGGGAACTGCGCGTCCGCACCCGGCTGACCCCGGCCCTCGTCAAGTGGGCGCTGACCGATTCGGGGACGTCCGTCGACATCGACGCCTTCACGTCCTGGCTCGTGGACCGCCAGGAAAGCACCGGTGGCCCGCTCCTGGACCGGGACGCCGTCCGCAAGGCCGCCATCGACTTCCAGGCCGCCTGAACCAGCCGTACCCACCAGCCGATCCGCGTGACAGAACGGAGCTCGACCATGTCCACCGCCACCCTCACCGGCGCCTGCCCCGAGTGCGAGACCGACCTGACCGTGCCGCCGGTCGTCCAGGGCGAGACCCTGTCCTGCCCCGAGTGCATGCTCACCCTGCGCGTCGAGGACGTCGCCGACGGACAGCTGACCCTCCAGATGGTCGAGGTGCAGCTGCGCGACTGGGGTCAGTGAGATGGGCCGCAAAGTCGCCATAGTCGCCGACCGGATCGCCTGGGAGGAGCGTCAGCTGATCCAGCGCGCCGACGCGCTCGGCCTCTCGGTCGACTGGGTCAACGACGAGTCCCTGTGCCTCGGCGAACCCGGCGCCCCCTCCGTCCGGGACTACGACGCGCTGCTGATCCGCAGCCGTAGCTACACCCGCGGCGGCCTGGTCGCGAGCCTCGCCGAGGCCGCCGGAGCCCGCACCGTCAACACCGCCGGGGCGATCCACGCCTGCGAGAACAAGGCCGCGCTGCGCACCGTGCTGCGCACCGCGGGCGTCCCCGTGCCGGACTTCCGGCTCGTGCTGTCCCGCAAGGACTTCGAGCAGGCGCTCACCGAACTGGAGCTGCCGGTGGTCCTCAAGCCGGTCTTCGGCGGCATGGGCAAGCGGGTCACGCTGATCCGGCACGCCGACACCGCCCAGTCCGTGTACGACTACGTCGAGGACCTCGGCCACGCCTTCGAGCAGGCATGCCTGGTCGAGCCGTACCTGGGCGGCACCTCGGTGCGCTGCCTGGTCGTCGGGCACGAACTGGTCGGGGCCGCCGAGTTCGCCAGCGGCGGCACCGACTGGCGCAACAACGCCGCCCTCGGCAACGACACCCGCGCCCTCGCCCACGACCCCGACCTCGTCAAGATCGTCGACGCGGTCACGGCGGAGCTGGGGCCCGGCATCTACGGCGTCGACCTGTTCCGCACCGCCGAGGGCTACGTCGTCAACGAGGTCAACCACGCCCCCGGCTTCCGGGCCGTGGCCTCGGCCACCGGCGCGGACGTCCCCTCGGCCATCGGCCGCCATGTGCAGGAGCTGCTCGCATGATCCGCGCAGGAATCGTCGGTGCCTCCGGGCTGGCCGGCGGCGAACTCATCCGACTGATCACCCAGCATCCCGACCTGGAGCTGACCTTCCTCGGCGGCTCCTCGAACATCGGCAGGCGCCCGGCCGAGCTGCACCCGGCCCTGCGCATCGCCCCCGGTCTGACCGTGCAGCCGGTCACCGAGGACGTCGCCGACCAGGTGGACGTCCTGCTGCTGGCCACGCCCGCCCCGGTCTCCGCCGAGCTGGCCGCCCTGTTCGCGGACCGCGTCCCGGCCGTCGTCGACCTCAGCGGCGCCTTCCGTATCCGCACCCCGGAGCGGCACGCCCGCTGGTACCCGAAGGTCCAGCGGCGCACCGACCTGGCCGACCGGTTCGTCTACGGCGTGCCGGAGCTGATCGGCGACCAGCTGGCCGGCGCGGCACTGATCTCACTGCCGGGCTGCTACGCCACCGCGATCACGCTCGGCCTCGCCCCGCTCACCCTGGGCCTCGGCCTCGACCTGAAGACCGTGGTGGTGGACGGCAAGAGCGGCTCCAGCGGCGGTGGCCTCCAGCTGCGCACCGCCGACCTGCACCCCTTCCGTAGCGGCGCCATCGCACCGTACGCGCCCACCGGTCACCGGCACGCGGCGGAGGTCAGCGACTTCCTGGAGCGCGGCAAGCCCGGCTCGGTCGGCTCGCTGAGCATGTCGGCGTACGGCGTCTCGCATGTGCGCGGGCTGCTCACCAGCGCTTACGTCTTCACCGACGGCGAGGTCGACCAGCGCGCACTGCAGCGGGCGTACCTGCGCTTCTACAAGGAGCACCGGTTCGTGCGGGTGCGCCGGCACACCGAGACGCTGATCCCGGTGCCGGACCCGCAGGCGGTGCTCGGCTCCAACTACTGCGACGTGACGGCCCTGCACGACGAGGAGGGCGGCCGGATCGTCGTCCTCGCCGCCCTGGACAACCTGGTCAAGGGCGCGGCCGGCCAGGCCGTGCAGGCGGTGAACCTCCGCTTCGGGCTGCCCGAGGAGACGGGACTGACGATGCACCCGGTGATGCCCGCATGAGTACGGCACAGCACCCCGGGCAGGCCCCGGCCGTCGTGAAGCTCGGCGGCAGCGCCGTCGACGATCTCGACGGGACCTGGTGGGACGACCTGGCCCGGCTGGGCCGGCAGCGCCCGCTGGTCCTGGTGCACGGCTGGTCCAAGCCGCTGAGGAAACTCAGCGCCCGCCACCGCGAGCCGTCGGCGATCCTGCGCGACCGGTACGGCAACCAGAGCCGCTGGACCACGCCCGAGGTCATCGACGACATCAAGACCGTCAGCGCCCGGCTCGGCGCCGAGGTGCTCCAGCAGCTGGAGCGGCGTGGCCTGCGGGCCGAACGGCTGCTCGGCAGCGACGGCCTGCTCGCCGCCGGCGAGGCCGAACGCTGGTGGTGGCGGGACAAGCAACTGGTCGAGCTGGAGAACCTGGTGGGCCCCGTCACGGACGCGGACCCGACCCTGCTGAAGGACCTGGAGCCCGGCCGGGCCCGGCTCGTCACGCCACTGGCCCGCAACCCTGCGGGCCGGGAGGTCAACACCGACGCCGACCGGGCCGCCGCCGCCCTCGCCGGTGCCGTCGGCGCGCCCGACCTGGTGCTCGTCACCGACGTCACGCACCTGCTGATCGACGGCGAACCCGTCCGCGAGATCAGCGCCGAGGCCGCCGCCGCGTTCCGCGACAAGGGCGCCACCGGCGGCATGCGCAAGAAGCTGCGGGCCGCCGACGAGGCCCTGCAACGCGGCGTGGCACGGGTCGTCATCGGCAGCGCGCCCGTCTCCGACCTGCTCGCCGCCCGCACCGGCACCGTCATCACGCGAACGTGAGGAGTACGCCCGTGGCGCAGCCCCGTGTCCTGGTCGTCAACAACGGAACCCTGTCCCTGCCCCAGCTGCGCCGCCGCTTCGAGGAGCTGGGCTCGGCGACCGACGCCGTCGACGCGGCGTCCGTCCCCACCCGCCCCGACGGCCGCTACCAGGCGATCGTGCTGAGCGGCACCAAGGTGCGGGCCTACGACCAGGACCACTACAAGCCGCTCGTCGACCTCGTCATGACCTCCGGCGTACCGGTCTTCGGCATCTGCGGAGGCATGCAGATCCTGGCCGTCTCGGCCGGCGGCCGACTCGCCGAGGGCCCGCAGCGGGTCGGCGGCTACGAGGTGCAGGTCGACACGGAAGAACCGCTGTTCAGTTACGTCAAACCGACGGTGACGGTGTTCCACCGGCACACCCTCTACCTCCAGCAGGCCCCGCAGGGCTTCCGCTCCATCGGCCGCTCCGTGCACGCGCCCGTGGAGTTCCTGCGCTCCGACGACGGACGCATCCTCGGTTCCCAGGCGCATCTGGAGTTCCGCAGCGACGGCCTGGAGATCCTGCGGGGTTTCACGCAGCTCTACAAGTGACCGCCACCGATCCACCACTCACGAGGACTTGAGAGTTGACATGAGCTTTGTGGAAGACACCCAGGAGCCCGCGTTCACCGTCCACCTGAACGGCAGCGGCGGCACCATCAGGAGCTGGGTGGTCGTCGACACGCTCGTCGACGGCCTGGCCATGGGCGGCGTGCGGATGACCCCCGGAGTCACCGAGGAGGAAGTCCGCGGCCTGGCCCGGGACATGACCGACAAGTTCACGCTCGCGGGCCTGCGCATCGGCGGCGCCAAGGGCGGCATCGTCTCCGACGGCGGCAACCGCGAGGAGACCTTCCGCACCTTCGGCCGCACCGTCAAGCCCCTGCTGCACGGCGGCATCCACCTCGGCATCGACATGGGCGTCACCCCTGCCGACCGGGCCGTGTTCTTCGACGAGGCGGGCTACGACCCGCGCTACCGCCTGGGCGCCCCGGACATGCCCGTCGACTGGCGCACCTACTACGAGCCGCTCATCGACGTCACCGGGCACGGCGTCGGTGTCGCCGCGGTCACCGCCCTGGAGGCGAGCGGTCGCGGCGAGGCCGCCCGCGTGGTGGTGCAGGGCTTCGGCGCCGTGGGCCGCGCGGTCGCGCAGTTCCTGGAGGACCGCGGCCATGTCGTCGTGGCCGTCGCCGACGTGCAGGGCACCATCAGTGCCGACCGGCTGCCGGTGGCCGAACTGGCCGCTGTCACCGACGAGTTCGGCCGGATCGACCGCGCCCGCCTGCCGCAGCACGTCACCACCTCCAGCGCGCCGGACGCGTGGCTCGACGTCGACGCCGACGTGCTGGTCCTCGCCGCCCAGAAGCACGCGCTGAACGCCGAGAACGCCCACCGGCTGCGTGCCGCCCTGGTCGTCGAGGGCGCCAACCTCGCCTCCGACGCCGAGGCGCGGGAGAAGGCACGGGCCGCCGGCGCCACGCTGGTGCCGGGGGTCATCGCCAACATCGGCGGGGCCGGCGCCGCCGCCCTGGCCGTCACCCGGGTCGTCCCCTTCGGGCTGGCCGCCGACGCCCGCAAGGCGTGGGTCTTCGACTGGATCGGCGACCGCGTCCGGCGCAACACCCGTGACCTGCTGGAGATCGCGGCCGGCCGGGCGGGCGACCCGCTGCCGGAGCTGCTCGCGGCCCGCCGCGAGGACCGCCGATGACCGCCCCGGCCGCCGCCCGCCACCCCGGACCGGCCACCGCGGCACCCGGAGAGGACGCGGCCGAGTACCGGCGCCGCGGCTGGTGGCGCGACGAGACCTTCCTCGACGACCTGCGCCGCCGGGCCCGCGAGCACCCGCACAAGCCGGCGATCGCCGCGCGCCGCGTCGCCGAGGCCCGCACCGACACCCTGGACTACGCCGAACTGGCCCGGCTCACCGACCGGTTCGCGCTCGCGCTGCTTCGGCTCGGCGTGCGCAGGGGCGACGTCGTCGCCGTACAGCTGCCCAACCGGTGGGAGATGGTGCCGCTGATCTTCGCGTGCATGCGCGTCGGCGCCGTCATCTGCCCGATCTCCCCGATCTGCCCCGAGGAGGAGCTGCGGCACCGCCTCGGACTGACCGAGGCCCGGGTCTGCGTCACGCTCCCCGAGTGGTCGGGCACACCGCTGGCGGAGATCGTCACCGGGCTGCGGGCCGAGCTGCCCACGCTCGCCCACGTCGCGGTGGTGGACGGCCCGGTGCCCAACGGCGCGCTCTCCTTCCACGAGCACTTCGTGGCCGTGGCCCGCGAGGAGGAGCCCGGCGCGGCCGAGCTGGACGGCCTGGCGCTGGGGGCCGACGAGCCGTTCGTGGTGCTGTTCACCTCCGGCACCACCGGTGAGTCGAAGGGCGTCCTGCACAGCCCGAACACGGTCCACTCGGCCGTCCGCGGCTACGTCGACGCCTTCGGGCTCGGCGACGACTGGGTGGCCGCCGTGTCCACGCCGCTCGTGCACTACTCCGGCTTCGCGCAGGGCGTCCTCGCGGGCGTCATGCTCGGTGGCACCGTCGCCTTCCAGGACGTGCGCCGCAACGAGGCCCTGCTGGACCTGGTCGAGCGCTACGGGGCCACGCTGCTGTACGGGCCGCCGGCCACGCTCGCGGACGTCGCCGCGTCGCAGCGGGCCGTGCGGCGGGACACCAGCACGCTGCGGCACGTGGTCATCGGCTCGGCCCAGGTCCTGGAGGAACTCGCCGACGAGGTGCACGCGACGCTGGGCGCGCGGACGTACTCGCTGTGGGGCATGTCCGAGAACGGTCCGGTCACCATGACCCGGCCCACCGACCCGGAGGACTGGGCCGCGCACAGCAACGGCCGCGCCATCGACGCCATGCGCACCCGGATCGAGGCGCCCGGCGCCGACGGCACGGGCCGGCTCCGGGTGCGCGGCGCCTCGCTCGCGCTCGGCTACTACCGGCGCGAGGACGTCTTCGCCGCCGAGTTCGACGCGGACGGCTGGTTCGACACCGGCGACCTGGCCCGGGACGACGGCCGCGGCGGCCTGCGCATCGTCGGCCGGGCCCGCGACGCCATCGTCCGCGACGGGCGGGTCGCCCCCATGACGGAGCTGGAGGCGGTCATCGGCGGTCACCCCGGGGCCGTCGAGGCCGCGCTGGTCGGCCTGCCGCCGAGCACCGCCGACGCCGACCCCGTGATCTGCGCGGTCGTGGTCCCGCGCGGCGAGCAGGGCCCGACACTGGCCGGGATCCGGGACCGGATCCGGGAGGCGGGGCACGACGAGCGCTTCCTGCCGGACCGCGTCGAGCTGGTGCCCGCGCTGCCCAAGACGCTGACCGGCAAGGTCCGCAAGGCCGAGCTGCGCCAGCGGTACGGGACGGGGTGAGCCGCGTGCCCACGGCCCCGCAGGCGGCCCCGCGACGGGCCGCGGCCGTCCCCATGTCGGCGACCCTCGCCGCCGACGCCGCCCTGGCGGAACGGCGCCGCTCGGGACAGCGCGTGCTGCCCATGACCAGCGGCGAGATCGGTCTGCCCGTGCTCCCCGCGCTGCGCGAGCGGCTGGCCGCGGCGGCCGGGGAGAACGCCTACGGACCGGTGGCCGGCGGCCCCGCGCTGCGCGAGGCCGCCGCCGGCTACTGGCAGCGGCGCGGTCTGCCCACCGACCCCGGTCTCGTGGTGGCCGGCCCGGGCAGCAAGGCGCTGCTGTACACGCTGGTCCTCGCGGCCGGCGGCGACGTGGTGGTGCCCGTGCCGAGCTGGGTCAGCTACGCGGCGCAGGTCCGGCTCGCGGGCGGGCGGGCGCTGCCGGTGCCGATCCTGCCGGGCGAGGGCGGTGTCCCGGATCCCGAGCGGCTGCGCGCGGCGGTCACCCTCGCGCGCGCCGCCGGGCAGGACCCGCGCGCCGTGGTGGTGACGGTGCCGGACAACCCGACCGGCACCGTCGCCTCACCCGAGACCGTGCGGCGCCTGACCGAGACGGCCCGCGACCTGGACCTGGTCGTGATCTCCGACGAGATCTACGGCGACCTCGTCCACGACCCCGGCCGGCCCGCCGTCTCTCCGGCGGCATACGCCCCCGAGCGCACCGTCGTCACCACCGGTCTCACCAAGAACCTGGCGGTCGGCGGCTGGCGCACCGGCGTGGCCCGGCTGCCCGACAGCCCGGCCGGGCACGAACTGCGCGCCACGCTGCTCTCCGTCGCCAGCCAGATCTGGTCCAGCCCGCCCGCCCCGATGCAGACGGCGGCGGCCTGGGCCTTCACCGAGCCGCCGGAGATCACCGAGCGGATCGCGGCCGGCCGCCGACTGCACGCGACGGTGGCCCGCGCGGCGGCCGAGCGCTTCACCGCGGTCGGCGCGCTGCTCGCGCCGGTGACCGCCACCTGCTACCTCTACCCGGACTTCGAGCCACTGCGCGCCCGCCTCGCCGCGGCGCACGGTGTCACCGGCGGCGCCGACCTGGTCCGGCTGCTCGTGGAGCGGCACGGCGTCGGCGTCCTGCCGGCGAGCGCCTTCGGCGAGCCGGACCGCGCGCTGCGGATCCGCGCCGCCACCAGCCGCCTGTACGGCGACACCGACGAGCGGCGCACCACCGCGCTGACCGCGCCCGACCCGCTCGTCCTGCCGTGGGTCCGCGAGGGCCTCGACCACCTCGGCGAGGCCCTGACCGACCTGACCGCCCCCCGCCCCTGACCGCCCCCGCCCCCTGACCGACCCCCGCCCCCTGACCGACCCCCGCCCCTGACCGACCCCCGCCCGTGACCGACCGACGCCCCTGACCGACCCCCGCCCCTGACCGCCCTGACCACACCCCGCTTCTGACCGCGCCTGGAGGCTTCCCCGTGTCCCAGTCCCTGCCGCCCGTGCTCACCGAGGTCACCTACGAAGACGGCCGCCACGTCACCTTCGGCCGGCCCCGACCGGGTGAACCGCAGACGCTGTACCGGGTCGCCGAGGGCGCCCTGGCCGCCGCCTTCACCGGCACCGACGGCTCCGCGGACGCCGTCCGGGCAGCCGTCACCGAGGGCGCCGAGACGGTCGTCGTCCCCGCCGGCGACCCGGCCGTGCGCCCCCTGGTGCCGCTGCTGCCCCAGGCGTCCGGCGCCGCGCTGCTGAGCGGCTTCATGGGCACGCACAAGAAGAAGTGGGGCGGGCAGAGCCAGCCGGAGGACGGCGAGTTCACGCCGCCCAAGTGGTTCTTCAAGGGCTTCGGCGACTGGGCCCGGCTGCCCGGCGAACCACTGACCGTGCCCGCCGCCCCGATCGCCCTCATCGAGGAGCCGGAGGTCGTGCTCGTGTACGTCAACGACGCCGACGGCACCCCCCACTACGCCGGCTACACCTTCGGCAACGACCTGTGCGACATCGGCCTGCACCGCAAGGACCCGGGCTACAACCCGTACTGCAAGCTGTGCGACACCGCGCTCGCGCCCTGGCTGTTCCTCGGCCCGCCGCCGCGCTCGGCGACCGGCCGGGTCACCATCGTGCGGGACGGCGCGACGGCCTGGGAGGGCAGCTTCGACTGCGGCGGCGACGCGCTGTACTTCCGGGTCCGGGACATGGCGGAGCACCTGTTCTCCTTCCCGGCGGTCCGGCGGCCCGGCCTGGTCAACTACGTGCTGCTGGGCGCCGACGAGGCCAGCTTCCACGACGGCTTCCGGATCGCCGACGGCGACCGCATCGGCATCGACGTCAAGAGCCACGGCGTCAGCTTCGAGAACACGGTGCGGTACGTCTCCCCGGCCCCCGCGGCCGTGCTCCCCGCCTCATGAGCGGCCCGGCCGCCGCCGGACGCAAGCAGATGCACCTCGCGGCCCAGCTGCCCGGCATCCACAATGTGACCGTCTGGTCGGACCCGCGCTCCAAGAGCCAGATCGCCTTCGACTCGTTCCTGCACCTGGCGCGGACCGCCGAGCGCGGCCGGTTCGACTTCTTCTTCCTGGCCGAGGGCCTGCGGCCGCGCGAGCACAAGGGACGGCTGTACGACCTCGACGTGGTGGGCCGGCCCGAGAACCTCACGCAGCTGAGCGCCCTGGCCGCGGTCACCACCCGGCTGGGCCTCGCCGCCACCGTCAACGCCACCTTCAACGAGCCCTACGAGGTGGCGCGCCGGCTGGCCACCCTCGACCACCTCAGCGGCGGGCGCTCCGCCTGGAACGTGGTCACCAGCTTCGACGCCTTCACCGGCGAGAACTTCCGGCGGGGCGGATTCCTCGCCGAGGCCGACCGGTACGGGCGCGCGGCGGAGTTCCTGGCCACCGCGCGTGAGCTGTGGGACAGCTGGGCCGACGGCGACGTGCGCGCCGACGCGGCGGCCGGCACGTTCGTCCGGCCCGGCGCCGGCCGCTTCGCGCACCACGGCCGGCACTTCGGCATCTCCGGCCGCTTCACGACCCCGCGCCCGCCGCAGGGGCACCCGGTGATCATCCAGGCGGGCGAGTCCGGCCCGGGCCGCGACTTCGCCGCCGCCGAGGCCGACGTCGTCTTCAGCAAGTACAACCGGCTCGACCAGGCCCGCTCCTTCTACCGGGACGTCAAGGCCCGCCTGCCCCGGTACGGCCGCGGCCCGGACGAGCTGAAGATCCTGCCGACGGCCACCGTGGTGGTCGCCGACAGCGACGCGGAGGCCGCCGCGTACGCCGACGAGATCACCCGCGCCCAGGTGAGCCCGCAGACCGCGATCGCGCACCTGGAGGCCGTCTGGGGCCGGGACCTGTCCGGTCACGACCCCGACGGCCCGCTGCCGGACATCGAACCCGAACCCGACTCGCTGATGCTGAAGGGGCATTCGCTGTTCCGCCGGGACCGCGCCGAGACCGCGCGGCGCTGGCGGTCCCTCGCCGAGGAACGCGGCCTGAGCATCCGTGAACTGGTCATCGAGGTCACCGGCGGACAGACCTTCGTCGGCGCCCCGCACACCGTCGCCGACGCGATGGACCACTTCGTACGGACCGACGGCGCGGACGGCTTCGTCCTCGTCCCGCACCTGACCCCCGGCGGCCTGGACGACTTCGTGGCCCGGGTCGTGCCGCTGCTCCAGGACAAGGGCGTCTTCCGGCAGGACTACACGGGCTCCACCCTGCGTGACCACCTGGGTCTGCCGCACCGCACGGCACGCGCCACCGCGGACCCCACTGCCGAGGAGGAGGTCTCGTGACCGTACCCCCGCTGCACCTCGCCGTAGCCCTCGACGCCGCCGGCTGGCACCCGGCGGCCTGGCGGGCCGCGGACGCCCGGCCCGGCGCGCTGTTCAGCGCCGAGTACTGGGCGGACCTGGTCACCGAGGCCGAGCGCGGCCTGCTCGACTTCGTCACCTTCGAGGACGCGCTCGGTGTGCAGTCGGCCGCCTTCCACCGGCCCGACGACCGCACCGACCAGGTGCGCGGCAACCTGGACGCGGTCCTGCTCGCGGCCCGCGTGGCGCCCCTGACCACGCACATCGGCCTGGTCCCGACCGCGAACGTCACCCACACCGAGCCGTTCCACGTGGCCACCGGCGTCGCCACCCTCGACCACGTGAGCACGGGCCGGGCCGGTCTGCGCCCGCAGATCGCCTCGCGCGCCGCCGACGCCACCCACTTCGGCCGCCGTACGACGCCGCAGCTCACCGACGACGACGTGCGCGACCCGGAACGGATCGGCCGGCGGCTGCGCCCGCTGTTCGGCGAGGCCGCCGACGCGGTGGAGGCCGCCCGGCGGCTGTGGGACAGCTGGGAGGACGACGCGGAGATCCGGGACGTGGCCACCGGCCGCTTCATCGACCGTGACAAGGTGCACCACATCGACTTCGCGGGCGAGCACTTCAGCGTCCGGGGCCCTTCCACCGTCCCGCGTCCGCCGCAGGGGCAGCCGCCGGTGATGAGCCTGGCGCACGCCTCCGTGCCCTACGAGTTCGCGGCGCGCTCCTGCGACGCCGTGTGGATCACGCCGCACGACCGCGCGGGAGCCGCGGCGACCCTCGCCCAGGTGGACACGGCCGTCGCCCGCGTCGGCCGCGACACCCGCGCCCGGCCGCTGCTGCGGTTCGCCGAACTGCTCGTCCTCCTGGACGCCGAGCCGGGTGCCGCCGCGCGGCGCAAGGCACACCTCGACGCTCTGGCAGGCACCGAACTCGCCTCCGACGCCGAGGTGTTCACCGGCACCCCGGGCGAACTCGCCGACCTGTTGCTGGACTGGCGGGAGGCCGGACTCGACGGTTTCCGGCTGCGCCCCGGCACGCTGCCGCACGACCTGCTGGAGATCACCCGCGGCCTGGTACCGGAGTTGCGGCGGCGCGGGGCGTTCCGCACCGCCTACGACGCGACGACGCTGCGGGGCCATCTGTGCCTGCCGCGCCCCGACAGCCGCTACGCGCGGGCCGGCCGATCCCGCCGGTGACCGTTCTCACACACCGACCGCTTGCCCCTCACACCAGTGTGAGGATGTGAGGCTGCGAGGGTGGCTACCGATGCGAGGACATCCGCCTCACCCGACGCCCCTGCCGGTACGGAGAAGTCGGCGCACCGCCCGGCGGCGAGACAGCTCAGTTTCATCGCCGCCGCGCGGCTGCTGCCGTCCTTCTGCATCCTGGCCTCGCACCTGTCCTTCGAGAAGGTCTTCCGGGACCGCACGGTGCAGCAGACGTACTACCGCCTCTTCAACCCGGCGGGCTTCAACGCCGTGTCGTTCTTCATCGTCCTCAGCGGCTTCATCCTGACCTGGATCTCGACGGAACGTCCGCCGGACCGCGCCTTCCGGGCCCGCCGGCTGCTGCGCATCCTGCCGGTGCACTTCCTGACCTGGGCCGTGGTCGTGTGCGCCTTCGCTGCCACCTCCCCGGCCACCGGCCTGTTCGCCACCCTGACCCTGTTCCAGGGCTGGTTCCCGGACCACGGCGTCTACTGGGCGGCCAACGCACCGGCCTGGACCCTGTCGACCGAACTCGTCCTGTACGCGGTGTTCCCGGCCGTCCACCGGTTCCTGACCCGTCGCGGCGACCGGTTCTGGTTCGGCCTGCTGACCGGTCTCATCGCGGTCGTGGTGCTGCTGCCGCTCGTGCTGCAACTCCTCCCGGACGGGGCGACCTTCGCGAACGCGGCGTTCACCGAGCGCGGCCACGCCGTGCGGGTCTCGGAGTGGAAGTACTGGCTCGTCTACGTCTTCCCGCTCACCCGTGTCCTGGAGGCGCTGTGCGGCATGGTGATCTGCCTGCTGGTGCTGCGCGGCAGGTGGACGCGGAACGTCTGGCTGCCCACCGTGCTGCTCGTGCTCGCGGTGGCGGTCGAGGAGCTGTGGGCGCCGATCCTGCTCGACCTGACGGCGCTGACGATCGTCCCGGTCGTCCTGCTCATCGGCGCGCTGGCGGCCAGGGAGATCGCCCGCTGGAACACGCCCGGCGCCCGGGAGAACCGCGTGATCACGAACATCTCGGCCTACGGCAAGTACACGTTCGGCATCTACATGTACCAGTGGGCCCTCATCCTGGTGTGCCGGCGGTATCTGCACCCCTGGGGCAACTCGGTCGCCGCGGGCGTGCTCTTCGTCCTGGCCTTCTACGCGCTCAGCGTCGCCGTCTCCATGATCTCGTACCGCTTCGTCGAGACCCCGGTCAACCGCTTCATGAAGCCCGCGATCTCCGCCTACGCCAGGCGATGAGGTTCTCGGGCCGGCCCGGGCCGGCACCGACGTGCCGCCGCCGGCCGGGTTCGCCCGGCCGGCGGCGGCACGTCACGCGCGGGGCCCGGAGCCCCTGGGCTCAGGACTCCTCGTCGCGGTGGGCGGCTTCCTCCTCCGCCTGCTTCGCCTGCACCTCCGGGTCCAGGCCCGTGGCGCCGGTGCCGTCCACGGAGCTGAGGCGGGGCGAGTCGGGGACCTCCGTCGCCGCGGGCGGTTCGACCAGCCAGTCGGGGTTGGCCTGCTTGTCCCACCACTTCCAGGCCGCGAAGGCGCCGCCCGCCAGGGCGGTCAGCAGCGCGGCGATCTTCACGGCGCGGCCGGCCCGGGACCGCCGCTGGTTGCGCCGGGCCAGCTTCTGGATGTCCTGGGCCGATACCTGACCGCGCAGCGCGACCAGGGCGGCGGCGCCGCGCGCGGCGGCCTCGTCGCGCACCGGAGCGGTCGCCGCCACGGCCTGCTCGATCCTGGGGCGCGAGTAGTCGGCGGCCTGCCGGGCGGCCTTGCGGGTACGGACGGCGGCCTCGTGCGCGGCGAGGTCCACCTTCGGCGGTACGTGGGCGCGAGCCTGCTCCAGGCGCGGGGCGAGCCGGGCGTCGTACTGTTCGCGGGCCTGTTCGGCGGCCTGCGACACCACGGGCGCCAGCCGTACGCGTGCCTCCTGCGCGTAGTACGCGGCACGCTCCTTGGCCGTGTCGGCGTAGGGCGCCACCACTTCCGCGGCGTGCAGCACGCTGTCCTTCGCCGAGCCGGTCGCGGCGCGCACGCTGTCGATGCGGGTCACGGGTTTCCTCCTCCTCGGTGGCGGTACGGTATTTCGACTTTCCACCCTTTTACGGATCATGCCTGCCGACGGCCGGTGCGGCATGCGCGGACGGGCATATGGGTGCTGGTCGCTCTCTTCGGCTTGATGGCGGGCAACAAGGCCCGTCGTCGACACTGCCACGAATCGCCCGGACGCGCCGCCCGCCCGGCGGAACTCGTGGCCGCTCGGCGACGCGGGGCCGGGGGCGTGGAAGGATCGACGTGTCCGGGCGGACGACAACGGAAGGCGGACCGTGGCAGAGCAGTTGTACGCGACCCTGAAGACCACCCTCGGCGAGATCGAGGTCCGGCTCTTCCCGCTGCACGCTCCCGTCACGGTCAGGAACTTCGTGGAACTGGCCCGCGGCGAACGGGAGTGGACGCATCCCGGCACCGGCGTGCGCAGCAGAGACCGGCTGTACGACGGCACGGTCTTCCACGCCGTCATCGGCGGCTTCATGATCCAGGGCGGTGACCCCCTGGGCAACGGCCTCGGGGGCCCCGGCTACGGGTTCGAGGACGAGTGCCACCCGGACCTGGCCTTCGACACCCCGTATCTGATGGCGATGGCCAACGCCGGGCCGGGCACCAACGGCTCGCAGTTCTTCATCACCGTCACCCCGAGCACCTGGCTGAACGGCAAGCGCACCATCTTCGGCGAGGTCACCGGTCCGGTCGGCCGGAAGGTCGTCGACGCCATCGCGCGCGTGCCGACCGGGCGCAACGACCGGCCCCTCGTCGACGTCGTCCTCGAGACGGTGGTCATCGAGACGCGCGAGGGCTGAGGCCGTCCCTCCGGCGTCCCGGGTACCGGAAATTCCCGTAGGGAACCGAACACCCCGCTCGACCGTAAGGCTGAGCGGGGCAGGATAGTGCTGTCAGGCAGGCATACGACGAGCAAGGGGATCTGATGGAGCAGGCCGCAGGGAGCGCGCAGGACGCCCGCAGCGTGCCCGTGTGCTACCGGCACCCGGACCGCGAGACCGGCGTGCGCTGCACCCGCTGTGAACGGCCCATCTGCCCCGAGTGCATGGTCAGCGCCTCGGTCGGTTTCCAGTGCCCGGACTGTGTCCGCGGCGGTTCTGGGACGGGGACGGGGCCGGCGCCGCGGGCGTCCCGGCCGCGCACGATCGCCGGCGGCACGGTCACGGCCGACCCCCGGCTGCTCACCAAGATCCTGATCGGGATCAACCTCGCGGTCTTCATCGCGATCCAGGCCGACCGCTCCCTGCTGGACCACGTGGTGCTCTACGGCGCCTGGCCCCCGAAGCCGTCTCCGCCGACCTCGGGTGTCGCCGGGGGCGAGTGGTACCGCCTGGTGACGTCGATGTTCGCGCACGAGGAGTACTGGCACATCGGCTTCAACATGCTGAGCCTGTGGTGGCTCGGCGGCCCGCTCGAAGCGGCCCTCGGCCGGGCCCGTTATCTGGCGGTCTACTTCGTCTCCGGGCTGGCCGGCAGCGCGCTGGCCTACCTGCTCACCTCGCCCGCGACCCCCACGCTCGGTGCCTCGGGCGCGATCTACGGGCTCTTCGGCGCCACCGCCGTGCTGATGCGCCGGCTCAACTACGACCTGCGGCCGATCGTCGCGCTGCTGGTGATCAACCTGATCTTCACCTTCAACCCGGCCATGAACATCTCCTGGCAGGGGCACATCGGAGGGCTCGTCGCCGGTGTCGTCACCGGGTACGCGATGGTGCACGCCCCGCGCGAGAAGCGGTCGCTGGTGCAGTACGGCACCTGTGCCGTCGTCCTTGCCGTGGCCGTGGCCCTCGTGCTGGTCAGGACCGCTCAGCTCACCTGAGGAGTGGGGGAACACGCTGCGGCCGAACCGTTGTCCACAGCGTGTGCCGGATCTTGTGCATACGGTGCGGGCACAGCTGTGCCCCCTGTCGCTCGGATGTGTTTCCGCAGGTCGGACAGGGGGCGAACGGATGTCTGAGAGTCGGTTGACCAGTCACACCGGCGTCAACATCCGACGGGTTATCCACAGATCGTCGTTCTTTTTCCCCACTGTGGAAAACGGCTGTGGATAACTCAGTGGATAGCCCTGGGCAGAGCTGTCGCGAAGGCGCCGCAGCCCTGCCGCCCGGCTACTTCCACTGCGTGGAGACACCGAACCCGGCGGCGATGAAGCCGAAGCCGACCACGATGTTCCAGTTGTCCAGGCTGTCGATCGGCAGCGAACCGTCGGTCACGTAGAAGACGACGATCCAGGCCAGGCCGATCAGGAACATGGCCAGCATGACCGGCGCGACCCAGGCCCGATTGGTCAGCCTGATGGCCTGCGCCTGCTTGGCCGGCGGCGGCGTGAAATCGGCCTTCTTGCGGATACGTGACTTCGGCACGAGGGTCTCTCCTGTCGATGCGCTGCGTGGCCGCGCAGGTAACTGGGTCGGGCTCGGGGGCAGCGTACAAGGGGCCAACATGACGACTCTGTGTGCTCCCCCGGGCGTCCGTTAGCGTAGTGCTTCCGTGGCGCCGAAGGAGATAAGGGTACGTTGAGCAATTCTGCCGACTCCCCCGGGACGGGATCAACGGGCTCCGGCCCTGTCCGCAGGCCGCGTTTCCGGCCCGTGCGGGTGCTCACGGCCGCCGTCTTCGCCCTCGCCGGGCTCATCTTCTTCACCAGCTTCAACACGGCCAAGGGCACCGACATCCGCCAGGACGGCTCCCTGCTGAAGCTGTCCGACCTGATCCAGCAGCGCAGCCGCAAGAACAAGGAGCTGGACGAGTCCAACGCGGCCCTGCGCGACAGCGTGGAGTCGCTCGCCGAGAGCGACGACGGCAGCACCAAGGCCGAGGACGACAGGCTCGGCGGGCTGGAGGGACGGGCGGGCACCCGGAAGCTCACCGGGAAGGCCGTCACCGTCACCCTGAACGACGCCCCGCCCGACGCCACCGCCAAGCTCCCCGGCTACCCCGAGCCGCAGCCCGACTACCTGGTCATCCACCAGCAGGATCTGCAGGCCGTGGTGAACGCCCTGTGGCAGGGCGGCGCCCAGGGCATCAAGGTCATGGACCAGCGGCTGATCTCCACCAGCGCGGTGCGCTGCGTCGGCAACACGCTGATCCTCCAGGGCCGCGTCTACTCACCGCCGTACAAGATCACGGCGGTCGGGGACCCGGACCGGCTGAAGCAGGCACTCGCGGACAGCAAGGCGATCCAGACCTACATGGTCTACGTCAACGTCTACGGGCTCGGCTGGAAAGTCACCGACGACGGGACGGTGACTCTTCCCGGCTACTCCGGCACAGTGGATCTGCACTACGCGAAGCCAGTGGAGTAGGCAGGTCCCAGGTAGGTCCCGGTCAGGAGCCGCCGGTGCGTGTGATCGTCAGGACCGTCAGCGAACTGTGCATCACCCTCGGCACCCTGATCGTGCTCTTCGTCGCCTACGTGCTCTTCTGGACGGGCGTGCGGGCCGACGGCGCGATGAGCGACCAGATCGACCAGCTGCACCGGCGGTGGTCCCAGGGGAACGTGCGGCCGGCGGACACCCCGGGCGAGCGGACGGCGTCCATGGCGAAGCCGGAGCCGTACCGCTACGGCAGCCCGTTCGCGATCATGTACATCCCGCGGCTCGGTTTCACGTGGAACAAGCCGGTGCTGGAGGGCACCGGCCGGGACGTGCTGGCCGAGGGACTCGCCCACTACCGGGGGACCGCGCGGCTCGGGCAGCGGGGCAACTTCGCGGTCGCCGGGCACCGCCGGACCTACGGCGACCCGCTCAAGGACTTCCCGAAGCTGCGGCCGGGCGACGCGGTGGTGCTCACGGAGGGTACGACCTGGTTCACGTATCGGATCGACAAAGGGCCCTACAAAACCGTGCCGACCGATGTCGAGGTGATCGGCCCTGTCCCACGTAAGTCCGGGTATACGCGTCCGGGCCGCTATCTGACGCTGACCACGTGCGATCCGGAATGGGGACACAGTCACCGGCTGATCGTCTGGGCGCACCTGGATTCCACACAGCCCGTGGAGGCAGGCGAACCGAGCGCTCTGCGCCGTTAGTCTGGTGGCGTACGGCGTGGGTCTGGTGCCGTAGGGACACGGAAGGGACGGCAAGGGACGGCATGTACGGCTGGATCTGGCGGCATCTGCCGGGGAACGCGTGGGTGAAGGCGCTCGTCTCGCTGGTACTGGTCCTGGCCGTGGTCTACGTCCTCTTCCAGTACGTCTTCCCCTGGGCGGAACCGCTGCTGCCCTTCAACGATGTGACGGTGGACAACCAGTGAGTGCGCGGATTCTCGTCGTCGACAACTACGACAGCTTCGTCTTCAACCTCGTCCAGTACCTGTACCAGCTGGGCGCCGAGTGCGAGGTGCTGCGCAACGACGAGGTGTCGACGGCGCACGCCCAGGACGGCTTCGACGGCGTACTGCTCTCGCCCGGCCCCGGCACCCCCGAGCAGGCCGGCGTGTGCGTGGAGATGGTCCGGCACTGCGCCGCCACCGGCGTCCCGGTGTTCGGCGTGTGCCTCGGCATGCAGTCGATGCAGGTGGCGTACGGCGGTGTGGTCGACCGGGCGCCCGAGCTGCTGCACGGCAAGACCTCGCCGGTCGAGCACGAGGGCAAGGGTGTCTTCGCGGGCCTGCCCTCGCCGTTCACCGCGACCCGCTACCACTCCCTGGCCGCCGAACCGGCCACGGTCCCGGCCGAGCTGGAAGTGACCGCCCGCACGCACGACGGCATCATCATGGGCCTGCGCCACCGGGAACTCCCGGTCGAGGGCGTGCAGTTCCACCCCGAGTCGGTGCTGACCGAGCACGGACACCGGATGCTGGCCAACTGGCTGGTGGAGTGCGGCGACCAGGGTGCCGTCGCGAGGTCGGCGGGGCTCGCCCCGGTGGTGGGCAGGGCCACGGCGTGACCGCGCTGCGCCCCGAGCGCGAGGACTTGTACGGCGGACAGCGGCCGTACGAGTCCTCCGGCGGTGCGCGGCCCTACCCGGGACACCGGCAGGACCCGCCGACGGCGCCGATGCCCCGGCTGACCGAGGAGGACCTGACGGCACCGATGCCGCGGGCCGCTCAGGGCGGAGGGAGGGCGCCGTCGCCCTCGCCGGCCGGGGACTTCACGGCGCCGGCTCCCGCCGACGAGGAGACGATGGCGCTGCGCCTCCCGGGGGCGGACCGATTCGACCGGGAGAGCGCGCCCGTACGCGACTCTGCGGCCCCCTCGGCCTCTCCTGCCACCGGAGCCGCCCCGGGCGGCCGTGCGGCCCGGAGAAAGGCCGCCAAGCGGCGTGGCGGGGGCCGGCACGGCAGCGGCACCCGGGGGACGGCGACTCCCGCGGCAAAGCGGGACCCGCAGCGGCCCCTGACCCGGGTGGAGGCCCGGCGGCAGGCCCGGCTGCGCAAGCCGAGTCCGGCGACCGTCGCGAGCCGGGCCATCGGCGAGGTGTTCATCACCACCGGCGTGCTGATGCTGCTCTTCGTCACCTACCAGCTGTGGTGGACCAACGTCCGCGCGCACGCGCAGGCCGGCAGCGAGACGCACCAGCTCCAGGACGACTGGGCCAGCGGCAAGCGCAATCCGGGCGTCTTCGAGCCGGGGCAGGGCTTCGCCATCCTGCACATCCCGAAGCTGGACGTCGTGGCGCCCATCGCGGAGGGCGTCAGCAACAAGAAGGTGCTCGACAAGGGCATGGTCGGGCATTACGGCGAGGCCCCGCTGAAGACGGCGATGCCCCAGGACAGGACCGGCAACTTCGGCCTCGCGGCGCACCGCAACACGCACGGTGAGCCGTTCCGGTACATCAACAGGCTCACGGCCGGTGACGCGGTCGTCGTCGAGACGCAGGACACCTACTTCGTGTACAAGGTGACCTCGATGCTGCCGGTGACCCCGCCGTCCAACACGGGTGTGCTGGACCCGGTCCCCCCGGGCTCCGGTTTCACCGAGCCCGGCCGCTACATCACCCTCACCACCTGTACGCCGGAGTTCACCAGCAAGTACCGGCTGATCGTCTGGGGCAAGATGGTCCAGGAACGCCCGCGCAGCGCGGGCAAGCCGGACGCACTCATCGAGTAGGGCTCATCGAGTAAGGGCAGAGGAACTGTGGCAGCGACCGCCGACGAGACCGAAGAGACCACGGACGCGTCCGAACCGGATCCCGCTCCGCGCCCCCGGCGCCCCGGCCGGATCGCGCTGGCGGTCAGCGTCTTCGGGGAACTCCTCATCACGGCAGGCGTGTTGCTCGGCCTGTTCGTCGTCTACTCGCTGTGGTGGACGAACGTGCTAGCCGACCGCAAGGCGGACCGGCAGGCCGACAAGGTGCGCGAGCACTGGGCGCAGCAACAGGACGCCGGTCCCGGCGCGCTCGACACCGAGGACGGCATCGGGTTCCTGCACGTACCGGCGATGAAGAACGGCGAGGTGCTGGTCGAGAAGGGCACCGACACGGACGTCCTCAACGACGGTGTGGCCGGCTACTACGCCGAACCGGTCAAGGCCACGCTGCCCATGACCGGCAAGGACGGCAACTTCGCCGTCGCCGCCCACCGGGACGGCCACGGCGCGAAGTTCCACAACATCGACAAGCTGGAGAAGGGCGACCCGATCGTCTTCGAGACGCGGGACAAGTGGTACGTCTACAAGGTCTACTCGATCCTCCCCGAGACCTCGAAGTACAACGTCAAGGTGCTGTCGTCGGTCCCGAAGGAGTCCGGCGCGAAGAAGGCCGGCCACTACATCACCCTGACGACCTGCACCCCCGTCTATACCTCCCGCTACCGCTACGTGGTGTGGGGCGAACTGGTCCGCGTGGACAAGGTCGACAGCGCACGCACACCGCCCGAGGAACTGCGCTGACCCGCCGGTGAGACGCCGTGGGCCCCGGCCGGGATCTCCCGGCCGGGGCCCATGTGCGTCTGCCGGAGGCGTCAGCCGTCGGTGCCGCCGAAGATGTTGGTGCCGCCGTTGTCGTTGTTGCCGTTCCCGTTCCCGTTGCCACCGTCGAAGGAGACGGTGGTCAGCGTGATCGTCGTGCTGTTCGGGTCGGCATTGCCGTTCGGCTGCGGATCCTGCTGGCTGACGAACGCGTTGTCGTCGTCGGAGCTGCCCGGGGCGAACTGGATGTTGTTGAAGCCGGCCTGCTGAAGGATCTGCTTGGCTTCCGCCACCCGCTTGGTGACGACGTTCGGCACCGGCTTCTGTGGCTGCTGCTGCGCCTTGCCGACGTTGATCACCACACTGGTGTTCTTGACGACCTCCTGGCCCGCGACCGGGTTGGTGCTCTGCACCTTGCCGTCCTGGGCGGGGTCGGTGACCGGGGTCTCGGTGCAGCTGGAGCTCGGCACCAGGCCCTTGGCCTGGATTTCGGCCTTCGCCTCGTCACACGTCTTGCCGGTGACGTCGGGAACGGCGATCTTCTCCTCGGCCTTGGCGACCGTGAGGGTGATCGTGGTGCCCTTCTCCTTGCTGACACCGCCGTCCGGGTCCTGGGTGATGACCACGCCGGGCGTCTGGGCCGACACCTCGGTCTTCTTCTCGACCTCGAAGCCCTTGCCCTTGAGCTGGGACTCCGCCTGGTCGAACTGGATGCCGCGCACGTCCGGCACGGTGACCTTCGGCGCACCCGCCGAGATCACCAGGTCGATCGTGTCACCCTTCGCGACGTTCGTGCCCGCCTCGGGGTTCTGGGAACAGACGTTGCCCTTCGGCTGGTCCTCGCACGCCTGGCGCGTGGGCGCGCCCAGCTTCAGGTCGGAGTTCTCCGCCATCTTCCTGGCTTCGCCGAGGGTGTGACCGACGAAGTTCGGCGCCTTGAAGGACTGGTCGTTGTTCCCGCCGCCGAAAGCCCACTTGCCGATCAGGATCGCGCCGACCAGGACCAGCAGACCCGCCACCACCAGCAGGATCGTGGAGGTGTTGGACTTCTTCTGCTGGCGCCGGCGGTCCGGGCGGTCGTCGTAGCCGTAACCGCCGTCGTCGGGACTCATGGGCGGGAGCATGGTGGTCGCCCCCGCGCCCGCGTCCGAGCGCAGGGCGGTCGTCTGCTGGTCGTCGGGGTAGCCGCCGTAACCCACCGCGCCCAGGGCGGCCGTGGCCGCGACCGGCTGGCCGTCCAGGCACGCCTCGATGTCCGCGCGCATCTCGTCGGCCGACTGGTAGCGGTAGTCCGGGTCCTTGACCAGTGCCTTGAGGACGATCGCGTCCATCTCGGGCGTGATCTCGGGGTCGAAGACCGACGGGGCCTGCGGTTCCTCACGCACGTGCTGATAGGCCACGGCCACCGGCGAGTCGCCCACGAAGGGCGGCCGTACGGTCAGCAGTTCGTAGAGGAGGCAGCCCGTCGAGTAGAGGTCGGACCTCGCGTCGACCTGCTCACCCTTGGCCTGCTCCGGCGACAGGTACTGGGCCGTGCCGATGACCGCCGCCGTCTGGGTCATGGTCATGCCGGCGTCGCCCATGGCGCGGGCGATGCCGAAGTCCATCACCTTGACCTGACCGTTGCGGGTCAGCATGACGTTGGCCGGCTTGATGTCGCGGTGGACGATGCCACTGCGGTGCGCGTACTCCAGACCCTGGAGGATGCCGATGGTCATCTCCATCGCGCGCTCGGGCAGCAGCTTGCGGCCGGAGTGCAGCAGCTCGCGGAGCGTGGAACCGTCGACGTACTCCATCACGATGTACGGGATGGAGACCCCGTCGATGTAGTCCTCGCCCGTGTCGTAGACCGCGACGATCGCGGGATGGTTGAGCGAGGCGGCCGACTGGGCCTCCCGGCGGAACCGGGCCTGGAAGGACGGATCACGCGCGAGGTCCGCGCGCAGCGTCTTCACCGCCACGGTGCGGCCGAGCCGGGTGTCATGCGCGAGGTAGACCTCCGCCATGCCACCGCGGCCGAGCACCTGGCCCAGCTCGTACCGGCCGCCGAGGCGACGCGGCTCTTCCATAGCTACCTACCAGCCCTCTCCGTCGGTCTCGGCCGCGCACCCGCGTGCGCGGCCGGAGGCTGCCGTCCGGGCCTACCGTACCCGGCTCGTTCTGTGTGACCTGGCCAAGCCCGGAACCCGATACAGGACCGGTATCGCAACGTGCAACGATGTGAAGGGGTTGTGAGCGGCATCACCCGTCGTGGCCGACAGGCGGTCACTTCTTGGAGTCGATGACCGCCTCCATGACGTTCTTCGCGATCGGCGCGGCCAGGCCGCCACCGGAGATGTCGTCGCGATTGGCCGCGTCGTCCTCGATCACCACGGCCACGGCGACCGGCGAGCTGCCGTCGCTCTGCTTGGCGTAGGAGATGAACCAGGCGTAGGGGTTCTCGCTGTTCGCCACACCGTGCTGGGCGGTACCGGTCTTGCCGCCGACCGTCACGCCGTCGATCTTCGCGTTGGTGCCGGTGCCCTTCTCGACCACCGTCTGCATCATGTCCTGGAGGATCTGCGCGTTCTTCGGCGACAGCGGCCGGCTCAGCTCCTCCGGCTCCGTCTTGGCGACCGGGTCCAGGTTCGAGGACTGCAGCGAGTCCACCATGTACGGCTTCATCAGCTTGCCGTCGTTGGCGACCGCCGAGGCGACCATGGCCATCTGCAGCGGGGTCGCGGCGGTGTTGTACTGGCCGATGGAGGACAGCGCGGTCTGCGACTGGTTCATGTCGTCGGAGAACACCGACGCGGTGGCGCGCACCGGGGTGAACTGCTCGGCGTCGAAGCCGAACTTCTTCGCCTCGGCGAGCATCTTGTCGTTGCCGAGGTCGGAGCCGATCTTGCCGAAGACCGTGTTGCAGGAGTACTGGAGCGCGACCCGCATGGGCGCGTCCTTGCACGGGATGTTGCCCTCGTTCTTCAGCTGGGTCGTGGTGCCCGGCATGGTCCACGGCAGCGGCGAGTCGGTCTTCTCGTCGGCCGAGGTGTACTTGCCGTTCTCCAGCGCCGCCGCGGCCGTGACCACCTTGAAGGTGGAGCCCGGCGGGTAGGTCTCGCGCAGCGCCCGGTTCAGCATCGGGTCGTTGGGGTTGTACTTCTTCTGGAGCTTCTTCCAGGCCGCCGCGTCGTCGTCGCTGTTGCCCGCGAAGGACGAGGGGTCGTACGACGGGTAGGAGGCCAGCGCCAGGATCTTGCCGGTGGAGGGCTCCAGGGCGACCACGGCGCCCTTGCCGCCCTGCTTCTTCAGGCCGTCGAACGCGGCCTTCTGGGCGGCGGAGTTGAGCGTGGTGACGACGTTGCCGCCCTGCTGCTCCTTGCCGGTGATCATGTCCAGGGTCTTGCGGAAGAACAGCCGGTCGTCGTCGCCGGTGAGGATGCCGTCCTCGATCGACTCCAGCTGGGTGGCACCGAACGCCTGCGACGCGTAGCCGGTGACCGGCGCCCACATGGACCCGTTCTTGTACGTCCGCTTGTACTTCAGGTCGTTCAGACCGGTCTTGCTGCTCGCGGACGACCCGGTGATCGGGTTGCCGCCGACGATGATGTCGCCGCGCGGGGTGGCGTAGCGGGCGATGGTGACGCGGCGGTTCTTCGGGTCCTCCTTGAGGCTGTCCGCCTTGAGGTACTGGAGCCAGTTGTCCCGCAGGAGCAGGGTCAGCACGAGGAGGCCGCAGAAGACCGCGATTCGGCGCAGGGGCTTGTTCATGACGGACGCACCACCTGGGTCATCTCGGCGTCGGGGTTGCTGGCGGGGGTGGGCGCCGGGCGCCGGGCGGTGTCGCTGATGCGGATCAGAATGGCGATCAGCGCCCAGTTGGCCAGCACGGAGGAACCGCCGTACGCCATGAACGGCATGGTCATACCGGTCAGCGGGATGAGGCCCATGACACCGCCGGCCACCACGAAGACCTGGAGGGCGAAGGCGCCGGACAGACCGACGGCGAGCAGCTTGCCGAACGGGTCGCGGGCGGCGAGTGCGGTGCGCACGCCGCGCTCGACGATCAGACCGTAGATCAGCAGGATCGCCATGATGCCGGCGAGCCCCAGCTCCTCGCCGAAGGTGGCGAGGATGAAGTCGGAGTTGGCGGCGAACTTGATCAGGTCCGAGTGGCCCTGGCCCCAGCCGGTGCCGAGGGTGCCGCCGGAGCCGAACGCCCACAGGGCCTGCATCGCCTGCTCGGAGTGGCCGAGCACGCCCTGCTGGCTGAGGGTGTACTCCTTCATCGGGTCGAGCCAGGCTTGGACACGCATCTTCACGTGCGGCTCGAAGCTCGCCACGCCGACGGCGCCGGCCGAGGACATCAGCAGACCGAAGAAGATCCAGCTGGTCCGCTCGGTGGCGACGTACAGCATGATGATGAACATTCCGAAGAACAGCAGCGAGGTGCCGAGGTCGGTCTCGAAGACCAGGATGAGGATCGAGATCCCCCAGACCACCAGGATCGGTCCGAGGTCACGGCCGCGCGGCAGGTACAGGCCCATGAAACGGCGGCTGGCGAGGGCCAGGGCGTCCCGCTTCACCATCAGGTACCCGGCGAAGAAGATGGCGAGGACGATCTTCGCGAACTCACCGGGCTGGAGCGAGCCCAGACCGGGCACCCGGATCCAGATCTTGGCGCCGTAGATGTTGGCGCCGAGGCCCGGCACCAGCGGCAGGATGAGCAGCACCAGGGCGCCGAACATCGAGATGTAGGTGTAGCGCTGGAGGACGCGGTGGTCCTTGAGGAAGATCAGCACCACCACGAACAGCGCGATGCCCAACGCGGTGTACAGCAGCTGGCGGGGCGCGGCCGTGACGAAGTTGGGCAGCGACTGCAGCAGCTTCGACTGGTCCAGCCGCCAGATGCACACCAGTCCCAGCCCGTTCAGCAGGGTGGCCAGCGGCAGCAGCAGCGGGTCGGCGTACGGCGCGAACTTCCGTACCCCGAGATGGGCCACTCCGGCCAGCAGACCGAGGCCGAGGCCGTAGCTCAGCAGGCCCGCGGGCACCTGGTCGTCGATGGCCAGGCCCACGTTGGCGTAGGCGAACACCGGGATGACCACGGCGAAGACCAGGAGGGCCAGCTCGGTGTTGCGGCGGCTCGGTGCGCCGATGGCGCCGATCGTGGACGTGTGATGCGTCGGCGAGTTCGTAGTACTGCTCATCGTGTGACAGGGCCTCTCACGGCTTGCCTACTGCTTACCGCACAGCGAGACGACCTTCTGCTCATCCTCCGAGAGAGTGGGGCCGGGGCTGGGGGTCGCGGACGGGGTCGTGGACGGAGACTTCGAAGGGGACGTCGGGGATGTCTTCGATGCCGACGGGTTCGGGGACGAGTGCGGCGTCGGGGAGACCTTGGTGAAGGCGGTGTGCGTGACGGCACCCGTGGTGCCGTGCGAGCCGTTGGTGCCGGAGGGCTTGTCCTGGCCGTTCTTGGCATTGCGCCGGGCGTCCTCGGCGGCCTTGCGCTCGATCTGCTTCTGGCAGGCGGAAGCCTGCACGGCCAGGTTCTGCACCTTCGTCCGGGCCGCCTCCAGGCCGCCCACCGGGATCGTGGCCTTCACCTGCTTCTGCTGGTACGGCGGCAGGTACTTGAGTTCGATCTCGGGGTGGTCCTTCTCCACCTTCGACAGCGAGACCCAGGCCAGGTCCTGGCTGATCCCCCGGTACAGCGCGACGTGCTCGTCCCTGGTGCCGACGTAGTACTGCGTCTGCGTCCAGCGGTAGCCGCCGTACAGGCCGCCGCCGATCACGGCGAGGGCGAGGGCGCCGTAGAGCGAGGTCCGCAGCCAGCGGCGCCGCTTGCGCGGCTTGCCGAAGTCGTCGTCGGCGTAGTCGCCGAAACCGCCCTCCGGGATGTAACCGGTGGTGTCGCCGGAACCGGGCGGGCCGAACTCGCCGCCGCCCCCGTGGCCCTGGCCCTGACGGCCCAGGTGGGAGGCGCGGCCGGCCGGGGTCTGCATGATGCCGTTGTCGTGCAGATGGTGCTGGTTCTCGGCCACGGCACCGACCACGACCGGCTGGTCCGACAGCTGCCCGGCGAGGGTGTCCCCGGTGTCCAGGTCGAGCACGTCGGCGACGATCACGGTGATGTTGTCGGGGCCGCCGCCGCGCAGCGCGAGCTGGATCAGCTCCTGCACGGTCTCCTGCGGACCCTGGTAGCTGGCGAGCGTCTCCTCCATCGTCTGGTGGGAGACGACGCCGGACAGACCGTCGGAGCAGATCAGATAGCGGTCACCGGCCCTGACCTCGCGGATCGACAGGTCGGGCTCGACGTGCTCACCGCTGCCCAGCGCGCGCATCAGCAGGGAGCGCTGCGGGTGGGTGGTGGCCTCTTCCTCGGTGATCCGGCCCTCGTCCACCAGACGCTGCACCCAGGTGTGGTCCTGGGTGATCTGGGTGAGCACACCGTCACGGAGCAGATACGCGCGGGAGTCGCCGACGTGCACGAGACCGAGCCGCTGGCCGGTCCACAGCAGCGCGGTGAGGGTCGTCCCCATGCCTTCGAGCTGGGGGTCCTCCTCCACCATGGCGCGCAGCTGGTCGTTGGCGCGCCGCACGGCCACGCTGAGGGAGGTGAGGATGTCGGAGCCGGGTACGTCGTCGTCGAGCGTGACCAGGGTGGAGATGACCTCGGAGGAGGCGACCTCGCCGGCCGCCTGTCCGCCCATGCCGTCGGCGATGGCGAGCAGGCGCGGCCCGGCGTAACCGGAGTCCTCGTTGCCCTCCCGGATCATGCCTTTGTGCGATCCGGCGGCAAAGCGCAGTGACAGACTCATGCGCACCTCGCCCGTCGGCTCCGGGTACAGCCGGTCGTGTCGAGCCACACTGCCCACCCTCCGGTTGGGAGCGCGCCGGAGACCGGGTGGCGGCCTGCCGCTGCGTGCTCGCTCCGCTCGCGCTTACTCATGACGTAGCACTACTTCCGCAGCTCGATTGCGGTCTTGCCGATGCGGATCGGCGCGCCCAGCGGGATCGGTGTGGGGGTCGTCAGCCGGGACCGGTCCAGGTAGGTGCCGTTCGTGGAACCGAGATCCTCGATGATCCACTGGCCGTCGCGGTCCGGGTAGATCCTGGCATGGCGGCTGGAGGCGTAGTCGTCGTCCAGCACGATCGTGGAGTCGTGCGCCCGGCCCAGGGTGATGGTCTGGCCCTGGAGCGCGACGGTGGTGCCGGTCAGCGTGCCCTCGGTCACGACCAGCTTGGAGGGAGCGTTGCGGCCACGTCGGCCGCCGCTCTGCTGGGCGCGCTGCGGCGGCGGCGCGGCCTGCTGCCGGGCCTGCTGCCGGCCCGGCTGCTGCGGCCGGGCCGCTTCCCTACGCGATCCGCGCTGGGTGACGCGCGTACCGAACAGGTCGCTCCGGATGACCTGCACGGCCACGATCACGAACAGCCACAGTACGGCCAGGAAACCCAGCCGCATGACCGTGAGGGTCAGCTCTGACATTGCCCCCGCTTCACCCTTCGGCTTGCCTATAGATAACGGTGGTGCTGCCCACGACGATCCGCGAGCCGTCGCGGAGCGTAGCGCGGGTGGTGTGCTGCCCGTCCACCACGATGCCGTTGGTGGAGCCGAGATCCTGGATCGTCGAGGGCGTTCCGGTCCGGATCTCGCAGTGCCGGCGGGAGACGCCGGGGTCGTCGATCCGCACGTCGGCGTCGGTGCTGCGGCCCAGCACCAGCGTCGCGCGGGAGATCTGGTGGCGGGTGCCGTTGATCTCGATCCAGTAGCGGGTGCGCGCGCCGCTCATCGGGGCGGCGGCGGGTCGCTGGGTGGCGGGTTGCGGGTAGCCGTACCCGCCGGGGCGGGCGCCGGGCGGCGGCGCGGACGGCATCGGCGGCGCACCCGCGGGGGCGGCCGGCGGATAGCCGTAGCCACCGGGGGCGCCCTGCCCGGGGCGGCCGGCCGCCGGTGCGCCGGGGGCCTGTGGTGCCCCCTGCTGACTGCTGGAGGAGGCGAGGGTGCGCGAGCGCACCCGGTACAGGCCGGTGTCCAGGTCGTCGGCCTTCTCCAGGTTGACCTTGATCGGCCCCATGAAGGTGTACCGCTGCTGCTTGGCGTAGTCGCGCACCATGCCGGCCAGCTCGTCGCCGAGCTGCCCGGAGTAGGGGCTCAGCCGCTCGAAGTCGGGCGTGCTCAGCTCCACGATGAAGTCGTTGGGTACGACGGTGCGCTCACGGTTCCAGATCGTGGCGTTGTTGTCGCACTCCCGCTGGAGCGCACCGGCGATCTCCACGGGCTGGACCTCGGACTTGAAGACCTTGGCGAAGGTGCCGTTCACCAGACCTTCGAGACGCTGCTCGAACTTCTTCAGGACTCCCATGGGGCACCTCCTCCGTCCCTGCCGTCGTCTTGCCTGCTCTGTGCCGCTGCGGTGCCGGGTACTGCGGCACTGCTTACTGATCGTATCTACGCGCCCGCCAATCAGCCGGTTCCCCCAGCGGCTCCCCTTCGAACTCTCGGCGCGTGTCCTGCTGCCATGGATCGTAGAGGCGGGCGAAGTCCAGTGTCCCGCACCCGGCTGTGCACCCGGCCCGCCTCCTGGGGAGATGGCCTGGACCGGTACGAGGTTGATACGTGAGGCGTGTCTCCTTGATACGTACGGGACGGACGAGCCGCGGTACGGGCAGCCGGTCATCGCTCCCGGGCGCGCCCTGCGGGCGGGGCTCCGCGGTGCCGGCGGGCGGGAGCGGGCGGCCGGGAAGGGATGTGAATCCACCCCGTACGACGTGCTAATGTTCTGGGTGTCGGAAGGGGCCAGCCCGAAAGGGAAGAAGCCGGAAGACACACCCAATGCGCGGGTGGCGGAATAGGCAGACGCGCTGGATTCAGGTTCCAGTGCCCGCAAGGGCGTGGGGGTTCAACTCCCCCCTCGCGCACAGAGAAACCGATGTGACGGGTCTCTGCCGGTGACGGAAGTCACCGACAGGGGCCCGTTCTTCGTTTTACCGGTTCCTTCTCGTTTGTGAGACATCGCACAACCTCGATGGCTCTGCGCGCAGTCCGGCCGGTGAGCTATCTCACCCACGAGCCGACGGCTGCGGGCGGTGGCGGGAGCGGGCCGCGCCGCGCCGGTCCGCCCGTGGGTCCCGCCTCCCGGCGCTTTTCCCTGACCGCCGGGCTTTCGCGTATCCGGCGCGGGCCAAACTGCCGAACTGCCGGTGAGAACGGGTTCGCGCCCTTTCCGGGTGCCTGCCGCACGGTGGCGCGCCCGAGGCCGTGCACATCCTCCTTGGCTCAGCCCTTTTCCCTGGCCCTTTTCACCCCTGCGGGTTCCCGGGCGGGTTCGATCGCGGAAGGGATGTCTCCTCATATGCAGCCCGCCCGCGCCCCCGAAGCCGAAAGGACCTGCCGGCCGGGAGCGCGGGGCGGCCTGTTGCACAGTGGCTGCCGTGATGACAGAGGTCTTGCACCGGGCGGTGCGGGCCGGAGCTTCGCGAGTGCCGGGCTCGGCTGCCCGGGCATGTCGCGGGGGTACGACGAACTCGGCCACGGCGACGCGGAGTCGATCGCCGTCGTCCACCGGGCCTTTGCCGGTCCGGCAGGCACCGGTCGTCTTCCTGGTGCGGAACAACGGCTTCGCCGTCTTCGTCCCACTCGCCCAGCAGACCGCCGCGCCTCCCTGCACCGGCGCCGGCCGGTGCCCGCTGAGCCGCCCCCTGGCTCGCCGGCCGCCCCTGCGCCGGCCGGCGTCGCGCGCCGTCGGGGCCGGTCCCGGTCAGGAACCGCGGCCCGGCCGAGGGCGGCTGGGCCGGTGGGAACCGGCGGAGTCGTCCACAGGGTCTGACGCGTTTCGGCCACCGGTTGTACGGTCTCCCCGAGTTGATGTTCTACCGACGCCGGGTCGACGGCGCGCGAGCAGTACGGGGGAGGCGGTCGTGGTGACCGGAACCGGTGTCGGGGTGGCGGACGAGGCGGACGTGGCCGATGTGACGGACCGGGGCGCGCGTCGGCTGCCCCGGGTGCGCGGATTCGCCCAGAGGCCGTCGCAGGACTCGTCGGCCTCGCCGAAGCAGGAGGGCAAGGCGCTCCGGGCGGGCGTTCCCCGCTCCGCCCACCACACACTCGACCTGGACGCCGCCCGCCCCGACGCGGTGAGCGCGGTGACCGGGTCCAACGCCGGCCGCATCCCCGAGCTGATCCCGCTCCGCGTGGGCCGCATGGCCGCCGGCCCGTTCGCCTTCCTGCGCGGCTCGGCCGGACTGATGGCGTACGACCTCGCGCGCACCCCCGTGACCAGGATCGGCACCCAGATATGCGGGGACGCGCACGCGGCCAATTTCGGTCTGTACGGCGACGCCCGCGGTGACCTCGTCATCGACCTCAACGACTTCGACGAGACCGTGCACGGCCCCTGGGAGTGGGACCTGAAGCGGCTCGCGGCCTCACTGGTGCTCGCCGGCCGGGAGGCGGGTGCCGACGAGGACACCTGCCGCGCGGCGGCCCGGGACGCGGCCGGCGCCTACCGACGCACCATGCGGCTGCTGGCCAAGCTGCCCGCGCTCGACGCCTGGAACGCCATCGCGGACGAGGAACTGGTCTCCCACACCGACGCCCACGACCTGCTCGGCACGCTCCAGCGGGTCTCGGAGAAGGCCCGGTCCAACACCAGCGGCCGGTTCGCTGCGAAGTCGACCGAGGCGGTGGCGGACGGCGGACGCCGGTTCGTGGCCGCCCCGCCGGTGCTGCGCCACATCCCCGACGCCGAGGCCGCGGCGGTCGTATCGTCCCTGGAGACCTACGTCGACACGCTCGGCGAGGACCTCCACCCCCTGCTCGCCCGGCACGCCGTGCACGACGTGGCCTTCCGGGTGGTCGGCACCGGCAGCGTCGGCACCCGGTCCTACGTCGTCCTGCTGCTCGACCACCGCGACGAGCCACTGGTCCTCCAGGTGAAGGAGGCGCGCCCCTCCGCGCTCGTCCCGCACCTGGCCTCGGCCGGGTTCGCCACCCCGCCGGTGGCGCACGAGGGCCGCCGCGTGGTCCTCGGGCAGCAGCGGATGCAGGTCGTCAGCGACATCCTGCTCGGCTGGACCACCGTCGACGGGCGCCCCTACCAGGTGCGCCAGTTCCGCAACCGCAAGGGCAGCGTCGACCCGGCCGCCCTCGCCACCGACCAGATCGACGACTACGGCCGCATGACCGGCGCCCTGCTGGCCCGCGCCCACTCCCACAGCGCCGATCCCCGGCTGATCGGCGGGTACTGCGGCAAGAACGAGGAGCTGGACGAGGCGATCGCCGCGTTCGCCGTGACCTACGCCGACCGCACGGAAGCGGACCACGCGGACCTGCTCACAGGCATACGCGCGGGCCGGATAGCAGCCGAGCCGGGACTCTGAGCGACCGCGCGCCGCGTAAAGGGACCCGGAGAACTTGCCGAGCGACGGACACCGCAGCTCCGTAAGGGGGCGCGGGGAACTTGCCGAGCGACGGGCACCGGAACTCCGTAAGGGGGCGCGGGGAACTTGCCGAGCGGCGTGCACCGCAGCTCCGTAAGGGGGCGCGGGGAACTGCGCGACCGGCCACGACGGTCCCGCACCCGGCGATGAACCCCCAGCCCCGCGGCGGGACACCGCATCCCGCACCCGGCGACGAACCCCCAGCCCCGCGGCGGACACCGCATCCCGCACCCGGCGACGAACCCCCAGCCCCGCGGCGGGACACCGCATCCCGCACCCGGCGATGAACCCCCAGCCCAGCGGCGGACACCGCATCCCGCACCCGGCGACGAACCCCCAGCCCCGCGGCGGGACACCGCATCCCGCACCCGGCGACGAAACCCCAGCCCCGCGGCGGGACACCGCATCTCCACCCCGACTCACCACACGTCACCGCACCCCTCACCACACTCTCCACGGCTTCCCTCACCACACTCTCCACCGCACCGGAACCTCAGATCCCGGCCCAAGCCGAGCGCAGCGCTACGCTGGGCGGGTGACGACCCCCGAAGCCGACCAGTCCCAGCCGCCACGCCCCGAGGAACGGCTGGAACAGGCCGTACGGGTCGCCGAGCAGGCGTTGATCGAGTACGAGATCGCCGTGGAGACGTTCCGCGTCGAGGTCGAGAACTTCTCCCGCCTGCACGAGCAGCGACTCGGCCCGCTCTACCTCCGCATCGAGGAGCTGGACGCGGAGATCGCCGAGGCGAAGGCCGCCCGCACCGGTGACCCCGAGGACATCCGCCGTGCCGCCGAGGCCCGCGCCCACGTGCTGCCGATCCCCGGCGTGGAGGAACTGCTGCACGGCTGGATGGACGGCGACGGCCTGTTCCCGGAGGCCACCGCCATGCTCACCGGCCAGGCGGTACGACCCCCGCAACGGGTGCGGCCCAGCGAGGAGGCCCGCAAGCTCTACCGCGACCTCGCCCGCAAGGCCCACCCCGACCTGGCCCAGGAGGAAGAGGAGCGCAAGCGCCGCGAGGAGTTCCTCAGCCGGGTCAACGCCGCCTATGCCCGCGGTGACGAGACCCTTCTCACGGAGCTGGCCGCGGAGTGGGCCGCCGGTCCGGTGCCGGCCGAGCGTCGTCCGAGCCCCGCCGAGGAGCTGTACGCCCGCCTCGAATGGCTCGCCCAGCGCAAGGAACTGATCGCCCTCGTCGCTCGTGAGCTGGAGGAGGGCGCGATCGCCGGGCTGCTCCGCCTGGCTCCGGACGACCCCGACGGGCTGCTCGACGAGATCGCCGGCCGGCTGCGCGCCGACATCACCCAGCGGGAGGCGGAACTGGCCGCGCTGGTGGGGCAGGACTGAGCCCGACCGTGTTCGGGTAGCGTCGGAGCCATGAATCTCGGAGCTGGTGTGCCCACGGTCCAGGTGACGGACCTCAAGGACGGCGACTTCCTGCTGGACGTCCGCGAGGACGACGAGTGGCAGGCGGGCCACGCCGAGCGCGCGCTGCACATTCCCATGAGTGACTTCGTGGCCCGCTACGGCGAGCTGACCGAGGCCGCCCCGCAGGACGGCCGCGTCCACGTCATCTGCCGCTCGGGCGGCCGCTCGGCCCAGGTCACCATGTACCTGGTGCAGCAGGGCATCGACGCGGTGAACGTCGACGGCGGCATGCAGTACTGGCAGCAGACCGGCCGCGCGGTCGTCACCGACGACGGCAAGCCAGGCTTCGTCCTGTAGCCGGAGCCTCCCGGAACCGGAGCCTCCCGGAACCGGAGCCTCCCGGAACCGGAGCCTCCCGGAACCGGAGCCTCCCGGAACCGGAGCCTCCCCGAACCGGAGCCTCCCGGAACCGGAGCCTCCTGGAACCGGAGCCTTCCGGAGACGGAGCCTTCCGGAACCGGAGCCTCCCGGAGACGGCCGGCGAGCCGCCTCCTCAGCCGAGAGGGTGGGTGGCCAGCAGGTCGCCGAGCCTCTCCTCGTACGCCGCCGCCGGGCCGAGCGCCAGCTCCAGGTGCTTGGCCCAGGCGTGGTAGCGGTGCAGCGGGTAGTCGGTGTCCGCGCCGAACCCGCCGTGCAGATGCTGTGCCGTCTGCACCACCCGTCGTACCCCTTCCGCCGCCCAGATTTTCGCCACGGCGACGTCCCCGGCGGCGGGCAGTGCCCCCGGTGCCCCGGAGGCGATCCGCCACGCGGCCTGCCACAGGGTGGCTTCCATGGCGCGCAGGTCGATGTACCGGTCCGCGGCCTGCACCGCCACCGCCTGGAACGTCGCGATCGGATGCCCGAACTGTTCCCGCTTGCCGGTGTACTCGCCGGTCATCCGCAGCACCCGTTCACCCAGCCCGAGCGCCAGCGCGCACGTCCCGGTCACCAGCAGCGCGTGCAGCCACTCCCAGGCGCCGTCGGCCTCGATCACATCGTGCGGCTCGACCCGTACCGACCGCAGCCGCAGTTCGGCCAGCCGCTCACCGGTGGTGGAGACCTGCTCGGCCAGCGCGACCCCGTCCGCCTCGCGCGGTACCAGCGCCAGCACGGTCCGGCCGGGGGCCGTGCCCTCGGTGTGCGCCGGTACGACGACCAGGTCCGCGTCGTACGCCCACGGCACCGCCGTCTGCACCCCGTCCAGCAGCCACGCCTGCCCGTCCCGCCGCGCGGTGACGGCCGGCTCGGCCGGGTCGTGGCCGGTACGTCCGTGCGCCGCGACGGTCAGCACCAGCTCACCGCGCCCCGCCCGGTCCAGCAGACGGCCGGCCAGCTCCGGGCCGCCGTGGACCTGCACGGCCGCGGCGGCGGCGCTGTGCTCCAGCAGCGGCACCCGCGCCAGTACCTTGCCGGCCTCGCGCAGCACCAGACACAGCGCGATCGCGTCGAGGCCCGCCCCGCCGTGCGTCTCGGCCAGCAGCAGACTCAGCAGGTCCGCGTCGGCGAGCCGGGACCACAGCGCCCGGTCGAAGCCCTCGGCCACGGCGCCGAGGGTGAGCGCCGGACTGGGCACCGCGTCCGGCACCACCCCGGCGAACACCCCTCGCGCCGCCTCGGCCGCCGCCAGCTGCTCCTCGGTGAAGGTGAAGTCCACGGCCTGTCCTCCCGGCGGGTCCAGTCATCTGACGGTCCGTCAAGATAGAACAGGTTCTAGGAGAAGGGAACGGTCATCGAGCGCTCGGATGCCCGGCTCGCCCCATGCCGTTCTCAGCGGTCGAAGTCCAGCTCCACCCGTTCCGTCAGCGGATGCGACTGGCAGGCCAGCACATACCCGGCCTCCGTCTCCTCCGTCTCCAGCGCGAAGTTGCGGTCCATGCGCACCTCGCCCTCGACCAGGAAGGCCCGGCACGTCCCGCACACCCCGCCCTTGCAGGCGTAGGGCGCGTCGGGCCGGTTGCGCAGCACCGTCTCCAGCAGCGACTCCCCGTCCCGCACCGGCCAGGTGCCGCCGCGACCGTCGAGCCGTGCGGTGACGGTGCTGTGCTCGGGCGCCGCGACCGTGGCCGCCGGGGCCGGCCCCCCGTCCACGTGGAAGATCTCCTCGTGGATCCGGTCCCGGGCCACGCCCAGCTCGCGCAGCGTCCGCTCCGCACCCTGCACCAGCCCGTAGGGCCCGCACAGGAACCAGCCCGCCACCCGCTCCACCGGCAGCAGCGCGGGCAGCAGCCCGGCGAGCCGTTCCCGGTCGAGCCGGCCCGACGGCAGGCCCGCCTGCTGCTCCTCCCGGGAGAGCACGGTCACCAGCTGAAGCCGCTGCGGATAGCGGTCCTTCAGGTCGGCGACCTCCTCCAGGAACATCGTGGACGCGGCGGTACGGTCGCTGCGTATCAGGCAGAAGCGGGCCGAGGGTTCACGCGCGAGCAGCGTGGCGACGATGGACAGGACCGGGGTGATGCCGCTGCCGCCGACCACCGCCGCGTACAGGCCGGGCGCCGGTTCCAGCGTGAACCGGCCCGCCGGGGTCATCACCTCCAGCTCGTCCCCGAGGCCGATCTCCTTCAGCGCGTACGTCGAGAAGGCCCCGCCCTCGACCAGCCGCACCCCCACCCGCAGGACGGCCGGGCCCTCGCCGGCCGGGTCGGGGGCGGGCGAGCAGATCGAGTAGGTGCGCCGGATGTCCGTGCCGTCGGTCCGGCGGCGCAGGGCGAGGTGTTGGCCCGGGGCGTGGCGGTACTCCTCACGCAGCTCGGGCGGGACGGAGAAGGTGAGGGCGACGGAGTCGTCCGTGAGCCGGTCGACCGCGGCCACCGGGAGCGGGTGGAAGCGCGCCATCACAACTCCTTGAAGTGGTCGAACGGTTCACGGCAGGCCAGGCAGCGGCGCAGCGCCTTGCACGCGGTGGAGGAGAACCGGCTCAACAGCTCGGTCTCGGCCGAGCCGCAGTGCGGGCAGCGGACCGGCTCGGTCCCGGTCTCCGTGTCCCGTGCGCGGGTCGGGCCCAGGGACAGCGGCACCGGGCCGTCGTCCTGGCGCACCCGCGGGGGAGCGATACCGAACTCCCGCAGCTTCTCGCGCCCTTCGGGGGTGATGTCGTCGGTCGACCAGGCGGGAGCGAGCACCGTGCGGACGGTGACCTCGCGCATGCCGTGGGCGCGCAGTACCCGCTCGATGTCCAGGCTCATCGCCTCGATGGCCGGGCAACCGGTGTAGGTGGGGGTCAGGTCGACCTCCACCGCGTCGGTGCCGTGCACCCGCACCGCGCGGAGCACGCCCAGCTCGCGCAGGGTGAGCACGGGCAGCTCGGGGTCGGGCACCGCCCCGGCCAGCTGCAGCAGTTCCGCCTCCAGGGCGGTGGCGGTCACCATGTCGCTCCCGGATGACTGCGGTGCAGGTGCTGCATCTCGGCGAGCATCCGGCCGAACGACTCGGTGTGCAGGCCCTGCCGGCCGGCGCCCGCCGACCAGGCGCCGGTGCGCGGGCCTTCCGGGACGGTCAGGCCGGCCCGGCCCAGCACGTCGGTGACGGACTCCAGCCAGCGGGCCTCCAGCCCGGCCCGGTCGGTGTCCAGGCCCTCCACCGGCTGGAACATCTCCCCGGTGAAGCGCCACAGCGCGTCCGTGGCCCGCCGCATCCGCTCGTGGCTGGTCTCCGTGCCGTCACCGAGCCGCAGCGTCCACTGCTCGGCGTGGTCGCGGTGATAGGCGACCTCCTTCACCGCCTTCGCGGCAAGCGGGGCGAACGGGCCGTCTCCGCTGGCGAGTTCGGCATAGAGCAGGTGCTGGTACGTGGAGAAGTACAACTGGCGGGCGATGGTGTGCGCGAAGTCGCCGTTCGGCTGCTCGACCAACTGGAGGTTGCGGAAGGCGCGTTCCTCGCGGAGGTAGGCCAGCTCGTCCTCGTCGCCGGCCAGCGACAGCAGGACCCGGGCCTGGCCGAGCAGGTCCAGGGCGATGTTGGCGAGAGCGACCTCCTCCTCCAGGACGGGGGCGTGCCCCGCCCACTCCCCGAGGCGGTGGGAGAGCACCAGGGCGTCGTCGCCGAGGGCGAGCGCGGCGGTCACCGGGACGGTGACGGGGCCGGTGGCGGTCACAGGTGCTTCACCCCTTCCGGGATCTCGTAGAAGGTCGGGTGCCGGTAGGGCTTGTCGGCGGCCGGCTCGAAGAAGGGGTCCTTCTCGTCCGGCGAGGAGGCGGTGATCACGGCGGCCGGGACGACCCAGATGGAGACGCCCTCGCCGCGCCGGGTGTACAGGTCGCGGGCGTTGCGCAGGGCCAGTTCGGCGTCGGGCGCGTGCAGGCTGCCGGCGTGGGTGTGGGAAAGGCCGCGCCGGGAGCGCACGAAGACCTCCCACAGGGGCCAGTCGGTGGTGCTCATGCTCGCGTCGCTCCCGTCCCACCGGTGTCGCCGGTGTGCTTTGCCGCGTAGGCCGCGGCGGCTTCCCGTACCCAGGCGCCCTCCTCGTGGGCGCGCCTGCGCTGGGTGATCCGCTGCTCGTTGCAGGGGCCGTTGCCCTTGAGGACCTCCCAGAACTCCGTCCAGTCGATCGGGCCGAAGTCGTAGTGCCCCCGCTCCTCGTTCCACCTCAGCTCCGGGTCGGGGAGGGTGAGGCCCAGGGACTCGGCCTGCGGGACACAGATGTCCACGAAGCGCTGGCGCAGTTCGTCGTTGGAGTGGCGCTTGATCTTCCACTCCATCGACTGCGCGGAGTGCTGGGACTCGTCGTCGGGCGGGCCGAACATCATCAGCGACGGCCACCACCAGCGGTCGACCGCGTCCTGGGCCATGGCGTGCTGCTCGGGCGTGCCCTTGCCGAGTGCCAGCAGCAGTTCATAGCCCTGGCGCTGGTGGAAGGACTCCTCCTTGCAGATCCGCACCATCGCACGGGCGTACGGGCCGTAGGAGCAGCGGCACAGGGGGACCTGGTTGGTGATCGCGGCACCGTCCACCAGCCAGCCGATCGCGCCGACGTCGGCCCAGGTCAGAGTCGGGTAGTTGAAGATCGAGGAGTACTTCTGGCGGCCGGTGTGCAGCTTGTCGAGCAGTTCGTCGCGGCCGGTGCCGAGGGTCTCGGCCGCGCTGTACAGGTACAGGCCGTGGCCGGCCTCGTCCTGGACCTTGGCCATCAGGATCGCCTTGCGGCGCAGGGAGGGCGCGCGGGTGATCCAGTTGGCCTCCGGCTGCATGCCGATGATCTCGGAGTGCGCGTGCTGGGCGATCTGCCGGACCAGGGTGGCGCGGTAGGCGTCGGGCATCCAGTCGCGCGGTTCGATGCGTTCGTCGGCGGCCACCGCCGCGTCGAAGGCGTGCTGGTAGGCCGCCGTGTCGACGGTGTCCGGTGCGCCGTCCGCCGGTGTGCGGGCCGTGCGCTGCGCGGCTGCTGTGGCCATGCGGTCCCCCTGACCTCGGGCTCTGCGGTGAGCACGGTCCGTTCGATCTGTCCCGACCGATCGTTCGGTCCGTGCGCATCCATGGTGTGCCGGGCCGCCGCGGGGTGTCAACCGCTGTGGAAAACTCGGCGGCGCGGCCGGTGCACGACGTGGTGCAGCGGCCTGTGGACAAGGCGGCGGAGCGGCCTGCGGGCAACGTGGTGGAGCGGCCTGTGGACAATGCTCGAAGCAGGCCGGAGGGCGGGCGAACCGGCGTCCGGTCCGTGCCGCGTGGCGAGGACCACCGCCGTCGGCCCGTACCCGGGGCTGCGCCCGGTGCCCGGGGCTGAGTACCGTTCCGTGCGAGCGCCGAGACGTGGCGCTCGCATAAGCCTGCGGCGCCTGTGACGGGCGCCGCGCAACCGGTCCGACCCGCTCAGCCGATCCGCGGAGCCGGACGGCCGAGTCGAACGACTGAACTGAACGACGAGCTGACCGCATGAGCCGAGACGGGGGACGGGACGGAATGGACGCGTACGACGAGGACTCGCGGGGCCCACAGGCCCCCGCCGGGTCGGCCGGGACGCGTCTCCCGGAAGAACCCCCGGAGCAGCAGCCGCCGTCCCCGCCCCGCACCGGCGTCGCCGCGCTCTCCCCGCGCTACCAGGTCGCCGCGGCACTGGCCCTCGCGGTGGTCGCCGTCGGCGCCGGTGTGCACCTGCTGATGGTGTTCCTCAGCCTGGCGCCCGCGAACACGGTGACGAAGCAGCACGGCCAGGCGGTGCAGGACTGGGTGTATCCGGAGTTCGAGCAGAACTGGAAACTGTTCGCCCCGAACCCCCTCCAGCAGAACATCGCCGTACAGGTCCGCGCCGAGGTACGGATGCGCGACGGCGGCCTGCGCACCAGCGGCTGGACGGACCTGTCCGCCCAGGACGGCGCCGCCATCGACGGCAATCCGGTGCCCAGCCACACCCAGCAGAACGAGCTGCGCCGGGCCTGGGACTTCTTCGCCTCCACGCACGGTGCCGACAACCGTCCGGTGGGCATGCGCGGCTCGCTGTCCGAGCAGTACCTGCGGCGCATCGTGGTGATGCGCCTTTACCGGGACGATCCGACGAGCCGGGGAGGCGTGATCCAACGCGTGCAGGTCCGTTCCAGCACCACCAATGTGCAGCCGCCGTCGTGGAGCCGTGAGCAGATCTCCGCCAAGCCCGTCTACCGCGTGCTGCCCTGGTGGTCCCTGACGTCCGACGAGGCCGCGGGAGGCGTGCGGTGAACAGTCTCTCCCCGACGTTGTCCCGCGGTGTCGCGCGGGTCACCGAGGCGGCCCTCGGGCCGTACCAGAGCGCCGTGATACGGATCGGCTTCGCCGGTACCTGGCTGCTGTTCCTGCTGCGCGAGTTCCCCCACCGCCAGGAGCTGTACGGCCCCTCCGGGCCGTGGGGCTGGAACCTCGCCAAGGAGCTGACCTCCGACAACCACGCCTTCACCGCGCTGCTGTGGTCCGACGGACAGCTCTGGTTCGAGTGCTGCTACACACTGGCCATCCTCGCCGGCGCGGCGCTGGTGCTCGGCTGGCGCACCCGGACCGCCTCCGTGCTGTTCATGGTCGGCGTGCTGTCCCTGCAGAACCGCAGCGTCTTCGTCGGCGACGGCGGCGACAACGTCCTGCACCTGATGTCCATCTACCTGGTCTTCACGCGCTGCGGACAGGTGTGGTCCCTCGACGCCCGCCGCGCGGCCCGCGCCGCCGCGGCACGCGCGCGTGGGGAGCATGTGGCCGCCGACCGGACGGGGCCGGTGCTGTGGGCGGTGTCCGGCCTGGCGCTCGGCACGGCGACGCTGACCGGGCGGTTCGACGGCGACTGGCTGATCCCGGCGCTGCTGTGGACGTACTGGGCGGTCCTCGGCCTGTGGTGGGCCGTCGAACGCCGGGCGGCCTGGTACGAGCCCCGGACCCTGCTGGACGTCCTCGCCAACATCCTGCACAACGGCGCCCTGATCGTGATCATGGCGGAGGCGTGCCTCATCTACGCCACGGCCGGCTGGTACAAGATCCAGGGCTCGCGCTGGCAGGACGGCACCGCCGTCTACTACCCGCTCCACCTGGACTACTTCTCCCCCTGGCCCGCACTCGCCGACCTGATGTCCTCCAGCGGCACGATCATGATGATCGTGGCCTACGGGACGGTCATGGTGCAGGTCGCCTTCCCGTTCACCCTGTTCAACCGGCGGGTCAAGAACGTCCTGCTGGTGCTGATGATGACCGAGCACGCGGTGATCGCGGTCGTCCTCGGCCTGCCGTTCTTCTCGCTGGCGATGATCGCCGCCGACGCGGTCTTCCTGCCGACGTCGTTCCTGCGCCGGCTCGGCGATCTGGCGGCACGCGCGCGTGGGCGGCTCGTCGGGCGCCCCGGTGGTGCGGTCCCGGCGCCGCGCTCCCCGGAGGAGAGCACGGCCGGCCACGTAGGGTTCACCGCATGACCGACCCGTTGACCCGCTGGCGCGCGCACGCGGAGGGGGCCGTCCTGCTCGACGGCTTTCACGCCCTGAAGCACGCGCTGCGCTTCGGCGCCGAGGTGCCGGTCGCGGTCACCACCGACCGGGCGGCCGCACTGGCGCTCGCCGAGGAGCTGGCCGGGGACGTCCGGGGTGCTCTGGACGGCCTGCTGACGGAGGTGCCCGAGCAGGAGTACGCCGCCCTCGTGCCACGCCCCCATCCGACCGGCGTCGCCGCCCTCGCGGTACGGCCGTCGCGCGAGGCCAACCTGCGTACGCTGGCCCGCACGCCTCGCACCGCCCCCGTCGTGGTCCTGGACAACCCCCGCAATCTGGGCAACGCCGGCGCCGTGATCCGGCTGGCGGCCGGCTTCGGGGCCACCGGAGTGGTCACCACGGGCACGCTCGACCCCTGGCATCCCACGGTGGTGCGCGGCGGTGCGGGCCTGCACTTCGCGACCGCCGTGGAACGCCTCGGCGTCGCCGAGCTGCCCGCCGGACCGCTGTTCGCCCTCGATCCGGAGGGCGAGGACATCCGCGGCACCCGGCTGCCCGACGACGCCGTGCTGGCCTTCGGCTCGGAGCGCACCGGTCTGTCGGCGGAGCTCCGCGCCCGCGCCGACCACCTGCTGCGCCTCCCGATGCGCCCCCAGGTCTCCAGCTACAACCTGGCCACCAGCGTGGCGATGACGCTGTACCACTGGAGCGCGACCGGCGGCACACCCACCGCCTAGATCTCCCGCCGCACCTCCACCACCCGGAAGCGGTTGGCCACGAACGCGCTGTCGGTGAGGGCCGCGTTCGCCGCCGGGTTGCCGCCCGAGCCGTGGAAGTCGGAGAAGGCGGCCGTCTGGTTGACGTAGACCCCGCCCGTGAGGTTCAGGGAGAGCTGGGCGGCCTCCTCCAGGCAGACCTCCTCGACGGCCTGTTCGGTGCCCGCGTCCGTGGTGTACGCGCCGACCGTCATCGCGCCCTTCTCCCGGACCGTACGGCGCAGCAGCTCCACCGCGTCCGTCACCGAGTCGACGGCGACCGCGAAGGAGACCGGGCCGAAGCACTCGCTCATGTAGGCGGCCTCATCGTCCGGCTTGGCGCCGTCCAGCTTGACGATGACCGGGGTACGGACCACCGCGTCCGGGAACTCCGGATGGGTGATCTCGCGGGAGGCCAGGGCGACCTCGCCGAGACCGGCCGCGGCCTCCAGGCGGGCCTTGACGTCCGGGTTGACGATCGCGCCCAGCAGGGCGTTCGCGCGCGCGTCGTCACCGAGCAGGCCGTCGACCGCGCGGGCGAGGTCGGCGGTGACCTCGTCGAAGGTCTTGGGGCCCTGGTCGGTGCTGATGCCGTCGCGGGGGACGAGCAGGTTCTGCGGGGTGGTGCACATCTGGCCGCTGTACAGCGACAGCGAGAACGCCAGGTTGGACAGCATGCCCTTGTAGTCGTCCGTGGAGTGCACGAGCACCGTGTTGACGCCGGCCTTCTCCGTGTAGACCTGCGCCTGGCGGGCGTTGGCCTCCAGCCAGTCGCCGAAGGACGTCGACCCGGTGTAGTCGATGATCCGGATATCGGGGCGGGTGGCGAGGGTCTTGGCGATGCCCTCGCCGGGGCGCTCGGCGGCCAGGGCCACCAGGTTCGCATCGAAGCCGGCCGCGGCCAGCACGTCCCGGGCGACCTGGACGGTCAGTGCGAGCGGGAGCACCGCGCGCGGGTGCGGCTTGACCAGCACCGCGTTGCCGGTGGCCAGGGAGGCGAACAGGCCCGGGTAGCCGTTCCAGGTCGGGAAGGTGTTGCAGCCGATGACCAGGGCGGTGCCGCGCGGGACGGCCGTGAACCGCTTGGTGAGGGCCAGCGGGTCGCGCTTGCCCTGCGGCTTGCTCCACTCCGCCGTCTCGGGCGTGCGGACCTGCTCCGCGTACGCGTAGGCCACCGCCTCCAGGCCGCGGTCCTGGGCGTGCGGGCCGCCGGCCTGGAACGCCATCATGAACGCCTGTCCGCTGGTGTGCATGACGGCGTGTGCGAACTCGTGCGTCCGGTCGCTGATCCGCTTGAGGATCTCCATGCAGACCACCGCCCGGGCCTCCGGTCCCGCGTCCCGCCAGGCCCGCTGCCCGGCCCGCATGGCCGGAAGCAGCACGTCGACGTCCGCGTGCGGGTAGGTCACGCCCAGCTCGACGCCGTACGGCGAGACCTCGCCGCCCACCCAGTCGTCCGTGCCGGGTTGGCCGAGGTCGAGCCGGGTGCCCAGCAGGGCGTCGAAGGCGGCCTTGCCCGCAGCCGCGTCCAGGCTGCCGTTCTCGCCGTACGCCTTCGGGTGTTCGGGGTGCGGGGACCAGTACGCGCGCGTGCGGATCGCTTCCAGGGCCTGGTCCAGGGTGGGTCGATGCTTCTCGATCAGCTCGTGGGTGGTCAGTTCGGCGGCCATACGGGACCAACTCCTCGTCTGGAGAGCTCTTCGTCGAGTCCGTGACCTGGGCAGAGGCTGCCAGTCAGGGATAGAGTAACCGAACGATCGGTCGGGACAAGGGGGTCCGGCGGATCTGTGGAAAACGTCGTGCGGGAGGATCGCGCACATGACAGCACTCGACCTCAGTAGCCCCGTGGCCGTCGTCGGCACCGGCACCATGGGTCAGGGAATTGCCCAGGTCGCGCTGGTCGCCGGCCATCCCGTGCGGCTGTACGACGCCGTTCCCGGGCGGGCCGGGGACGCGGCCGAAGCGATCGGCGCCCGCCTCGACCGGCTCGTGGAGAAGGGCCGGCTCGCCGGTGACGACCGGGACGCGGCCCGCGCTCGGCTCAAGGCCGCGGACAGCCTCACGGAGCTGGCCGACTGCGCGCTCGTCGTGGAGGCCGTCCTGGAGCGGCTGGACGTCAAGCAGCAGCTCTTCGGCGAGCTGGAGGAGATCGTCTCCGAGGACTGCCTGCTCGCCACCAACACCTCCTCTCTGTCGGTGACGGCCATCGGCGGCCCGCTGCGCCACCCGGGCCGTTTCGTCGGCCTGCACTTCTTCAACCCGGCGCCGCTGCTGCCGCTGGTCGAGGTGGTCTCCGGGTTCGCCACCGACGTCACGTCGGCCACGCGCGCGTACGAGACCGCCCGCGCCTGGGGCAAGACCCCGGTGGCCTGCGCGGACACCCCCGGCTTCATCGTCAACCGCATCGCCCGGCCGTTCTACGCCGAGGCGTTCGCCGTCCACGAGGCCCAGGCCGCCGACCCCGCGACCATCGACGCGGTCCTGCGCGAGTGCGGCGGCTTCCGGATGGGCGCCTTCGAACTGACCGACCTGATCGGCCAGGACGTCAACGAGTCCGTCACCCACTCGGTGTGGCGGTCCTTCTTCCAGGACGTGCGCTTCACCCCCTCCCTGGCCCAGCGGCGGCTGGTGGAGGCCGGCCGGCTCGGCCGCAAGAGCGGGCGCGGCTGGTACGACTACGCCGACGGCGCCGACCGGCCCGAGCCGCACACCGCCGACAAGGAGAAGCCGCCCGCCTACGTCGTCGCCGAGGGCGACCTGGGCCCCGCGGCCGAGCTGCTCACCCTGGTCCGCGAGGCGGGCATCCAGGTCCGCGAGGAGGACGAGGACAACGGCTCCCGGCTGGTGCTGCCCAGCGGCGGCCACCTGGTCCTCGCCGACGGCCAGACCTCCGCGGAGTTCCGGGACGTCGTCCACTTCGACCTCGCCCTGGACTACCGCACGGCCACCCGGATCGCCCTGTCCGCCTCCCAGGACACCTCGCCGCACACCCTCGCCGAGGCCACCGGACTGTTCCAGGCGCTCGGCAAGGAGGTGAGCGTCATCGGTGACGTCCCCGGCATGATCGTCGCCCGTACGGTCGCCCGGATCGTCGACCTCGCCCACGACGCCGTCGCCAAGGGCGTCGCCACCGAGGAGGACATCGACACCGCGATGCGCCTGGGCGTCAACTACCCGCTCGGCCCCTTCGAATGGGACCGCCGACTCGGCCGCGAGTTCGCCTTCGGCGTCCTGGACGAGATGCACGAGCGCGACCCCTCCGGACGCTACGCGCCCTCCCTCGCGCTCTACCGCCACGCGTACGCCATCGACAAGCGGGAGGGCTCCGTATGACCACGGCCAGACGCGACACCTACACGCCCGAGACGCTGCTCTCCGTCGCCGTGCGGGTCTTCAACGAGCGCGGCTACGACGGCACCTCCATGGAGCACCTGTCCAAGGCGGCCGGCATCTCCAAGTCGTCGATCTACCACCACGTCAGCGGCAAGGAGGAGCTGCTGCGCCGGGCCGTCAGCCGCGCCCTGGACGGCCTGTTCGCCACTCTGGACGAGGAGCACGCGCGCGTGGGGCGGCCCGCCGACCGGCTGGAGCACGTCGTGCGCCGCATGGTCGAGGTGCTCATAGCCGAGCTGCCCTATGTGACGCTGCTGCTGCGCGTGCGCGGCAACACCGAGACCGAGCGGTGGGCGCTGGAGCGCCGCCGCGACTTCGACCACCGTGTGGCCGAACTGCTGAAGGCGGCGGCGGCCGAGGGGGACGTGCGCGGCGACGTGGAGGTCCGCCTGGCCACCCGGCTGGTCTTCGGAATGATCAACTCCATCGTGGAGTGGTACCGGCCGGACGCGCGGGGGGCGAGCGGCCAGGAGGTGTCCGACGCCGTCGTCCGGCTGGTCTTCTCGGGGCTGCGCCAGGACTGACCTCAGCTGTCCGGCTCCAGGTCCTCCTCCTCGAACACCAGCAGCGTGCGGGTGCTGAGCACCTCGGGGATCGCCTGGAGCCGCGTCAGCACCAGCTCACGCAGCGCCCTGTTGTCGGGCGTGTGCACCAGCAGCAGCACATCGAAGTCCCCGCCCACCAGGGCGATGTGCGAGGCACCGGGCAGCAGCCTGAGCTGCTCGCGGACCGTGCGCCAGCTGTTCTGCACGATCTTCAGCGTGATGTACGCGGACGTGCCGTGGCCCGCCCGCTCGTGGTCCACGCGGGCGCTGAAGCCCCGGATCACGCCGTCCTCGACGAGCCTGTTGATGCGCGCGTAGGCGTTGGCGCGCGAGACGTGGACGCGTTCGGCGACGGACCGTATCGAGGCGCGGCCGTCCGCCTGCAGGATCCGCAGGATGTCCTGGTCGATGGCGTCCAGCGGGCGCGGTGGCGGAAGCAGGACACTTTCCTGCGGCCCCTCGGCCATTTGTTCAGGCTCCATGTCCCCCCGCTCCATCGCCGTGGACGTCCTGCGTTCATTCCAGGCTGTGGAGAACCGTTTGTCCACAGCCTGAAGGTGCCTGTAGCCAAAATGTGCCGGCGACCGAACAATCGGTAGGTGAGACGGGTCACTGTCGACCCGTCTCCCGTAGTCGCTCCCACGAGGAGGTGCCGTCATGACGGTTCTGGAGCAGCGGGGCGCGTACCGGCCATCGCCGCCGCCCGCCTGGCAGCCCCGTATGGACCCCGCGCCGCTGCTGCCCGACGCCGAGCCGTACCGCGTCCTCGGCACCGAGTCGGCCGCGAAGGCCGACCCCGGCCTGCTGCGCCGGCTGTACGCCGAGCTGGTGCGCGGGCGCCGTTACAACACGCAGGCCACCGCCCTGACCAAGCAGGGCCGGCTCGCCGTCTACCCCTCCAGCACCGGCCAGGAGGCATGCGAGATCGCCGCCGCCCTGGCGCTCGAGGAGCGTGACTGGCTCTTCCCCAGCTACCGCGACACGCTCGCCGTCGTCGCCCGGGGCGTGGACCCGGTCGAGGCACTCACCCTGCTGCGCGGCGACTGGCACAGCGGCTATGACCCCTACGCCCACCGGGTGGCTCCCCTCAGCACCCCGCTGGCCACCCAGCTGCCGCACGCCGTCGGCCTCGCCCACGCCGCCCGCCTCAAGGGCGACGACGTCGTCGCGCTCGCCATGGTCGGTGACGGCGGCACCAGCGAGGGCGACTTCCACGAGGCACTGAACTTCGCCGCCGTCTGGCAGGCACCGGTCGTCTTCCTGGTGCAGAACAACGGCTTCGCCATCTCCGTCCCGCTCGCCAAGCAGACCGCCGCGCCCTCCCTGGCCCACAAGGCCGTCGGGTACGGCATGCCGGGCCGGCTGGTCGACGGCAACGACGCCGCGGCCGTGCACGAGGTCCTCGCCGACGCCGTACGGCACGCGCGGGCGGGCGGCGGACCGACCCTGGTCGAGGCGGTGACGTACCGCATCGACGCCCACACCAACGCCGACGACGCCACCCGGTACCGGGGCGACGCCGAGGTCGAGGCATGGCGCGCCCACGACCCGATCGAGCTGCTGGAACGCGAACTGACCGCGCGCGGGCTGCTGGACGAGGCCGGTGCCGAGGCGGCCCGGCAGGACGCCGAGACGATGGCCGCCTCCTTGCGGGAGCGCATGAACCGGGACCCCGAACTCGACCCGATGGACCTCTTCGACCACGTCTACGCCGAGACGACCGCCCAACTGCGCGAGCAGCGCGCCCTGTTGCGGGCCGAGCTGGCGGCCGAGCAGGAGCAGCACGGCGAGCACGGCGAGGAGCCCGGCGCACGGGAAGGCGGCGCCCGATGACGACCGTCGCCGTCAAGCCCGCCACCATGGCGCAGGCGCTCACGCGCGCGATGCGCGACGCGCTGGCCGCCGACCCCACCGTGCACGTCATGGGTGAGGACGTCGGCACCCTCGGCGGTGTCTTCCGCGTCACCGACGGGCTCGCCAAGGAGTTCGGCGAGGACCGCTGCACCGACACCCCGCTCGCCGAGGCCGGCATCCTCGGCACCGCGGTCGGCATGGCCATGTACGGCCTGCGGCCCGTGGTGGAGATGCAGTTCGACGCCTTCGCCTACCCGGCGTTCGAGCAGCTGATCAGCCATGTCTCCCGGATGCGCAACCGCACCCGCGGCAGGATGCCCCTGCCGATCACCGTGCGTGTCCCCTACGGCGGCGGCATCGGCGGGGTCGAGCACCACAGCGACTCCTCCGAGGCGTACTACATGGCCACCCCCGGCCTCCATGTCGTCACCCCGGCCACCGTCGCCGACGCCTACGGACTGCTGCGCCGGGCCATCGCCTCCGACGACCCGGTCGTCTTCCTGGAGCCCAAGCGGCTGTACTGGTCGAAGGACACCTGGAACCCCGAGCAGCCGACGGAGGTCGAGCCCATCGGCCGGGCCGTGGTCCGCCGCTCCGGCCGCAGCGCCACGCTCATCACCTACGGGCCGTCGCTGCCGGTCTGCCTGGAGGCCGCCGAGGCCGCCCAGGCGGAAGGCTGGGACCTGGAGGTCGTCGACCTGCGCTCCCTGGTGCCGTTCGACGACGAGACGGTCTGTGCGGCCGTCCGGCGCACCGGTCGCGCGGTCGTCGTGCACGAGTCCACCGGGTTCGGCGGACCGGGCGGCGAGATCGCGGCCCGGATCACCGAGCGCTGCTTCCACCACCTGGAGGCGCCGGTGCTGCGGGTCGCCGGGTTCGACATCCCGTATCCGCCGCCCATGCTGGAGCGGCACCACCTGCCCGGCGTCGACCGCATCCTGGACGCCGTGGCCCGGCTGCAGTGGGAGGCCGAGGGCTGATGGCTCAGGTGCTGGAGTTCAAGCTGCCCGACCTCGGTGAGGGACTCACCGAGGCGGAGATCGTCCGCTGGCTGGTCCAGGTCGGTGACGTGGTGACCGTCGACCAGCCGGTGGTCGAGGTCGAGACCGCCAAGGCGATGGTCGAGGTGCCCTGCCCCTACGGCGGAGTGGTCACCGCGCGCTTCGGCGAGGAGGGCACCGAACTGCCCGTCGGCGCCCCGCTGCTGACCGTCGCCGTGGGCGGAGCGACCGCGGAACCCGAGGGCTCGGGCAACGTCCTCGTGGGATACGGCACCCAGGCCCCGGCGGCACGCCGGCGCCGGGTCCGGGCGGCTACGACCGCAGCCGACGGGCGGACGCGGCAGACCGGGACCGCTCCGACGGGTACGACCACCGCCAACGGGCGGGCACTGAAGCCCGCCATGGCACCCCACGCGCACGGGGGCGCACCGGCGACGCCGCGGACGCCCGCGACCCCGCCGGCGTCCACAGCCGTGCCGGTCGGGGGCCCGGCTCCCGTGATCTCCCCCCTCGTGCGCAAGCTCGCCCGGGACAACGGCGTCGACCTGCGACAGCTGGTCGGCTCCGGGCCGGACGGGCTCATCCTGCGCGCCGACGTCGAGGACGCGCTGCGGGCCGGCACCACGCGCCTGCGAACGGCCGACGAGCAGGCCGTACCGGCCCCGGCGGTCGTACCGGCCCCGGCGGTCGCCGCCCGTGCCGAGGGCGCGGTCCGGATCCCGCTCAAGGGCGTCCGCGGGGCCATCGCCGACAAGCTCTCCCGCAGCCGCCGGGAGATCCCGGACGCGACCTGCTGGGTCGACGCCGACGCGACCGAACTCATGCGTTCCCGGGCCGCGATGAACGCCGCCGGAGGCCCGAAGATCTCCCTCCTGGCGCTGCTCGCCCGCATCTGCACGGCCGCTCTGGCCCGGTTCCCCGAGCTGAACTCCTACGTCGACACCGAGGCCCGCGAGGTCGTCCAGCTCGATCACGTCCACCTCGGGTTCGCCGCCCAGACCGAACGCGGGCTGGTCGTGCCGGTCGTCCGGGACGCCCACGCGCGCGACGCCGAATCCATGACCGCAGAGTTCGCCCGGCTCACCGAGTCCGCCCGCACCGGGACGCTCACACCCGGGGAACTCACCGGCGGAACCTTCACGCTGAACAACTACGGCGTCTTCGGCGTCGACGGCTCCACCCCGATCGTCAACCACCCCGAGGCGGCCATGCTCGGCGTCGGCCGCATCGTCCCCAAACCGTGGGTGCACGAGGGCGAACTGGCCGTCCGCCAGGTCGTCCAGCTCTCGCTCACCTTCGACCACCGGGTGTGCGACGGCGGCACGGCGGGCGGCTTCCTGCGGTATGTGGCGGACTGCGTGGAACAGCCGGCGGTGCTGTTGCGCACCCTGTGAGAGAGGAGCGTGCCCACGCCGTGACGTACGGCAGATCCGGAAAGAGGGGTCGGCAGGACATACTCGGGGGGTGACCGAGACCGCACCCGCCGCTTTCGGGGCGCCCACGCCGTACGACGCCGTCGTGCTGGCCGGCGGCGCCGCCCGGCGGCTCGGCGGGGCCGACAAGCCCGGGGTCCGGGTCGGGGGCCGCGCGCTGCTCGACCGGGTGCTCGCGGCCTGCGCGGACGCCCGGACGACCGTCGTCGTGGCCGCACCCCGGCCCACCCTCCGGCCGGTGCGCTGGGCCCGCGAGGAGCCGCCCGGCGGCGGGCCGGTCGCCGCGCTGGAGGCCGGCCTGCGGTGCGCCACCGCCGGCCACACCGTCGTGCTCTCCGCCGACCTGCCCTTCCTCGAGCGGGACACGGTCCAGGAACTGCTGACCGCCCTTGAGGACCACGGCAGCGACGGCGCGCTGCTCACCGACGCCGACGGTCGCGACCAGCCACTCGTGGCCGCCTACCGCACCGCGGCCCTGCGCCGCGGGCTGACCGCCCTCGCCGCCGCACACGGCGGCCTCACCGGGCTGCCCCTGCGCCGGCTGACCGGCGCCCTCCGCCTCACCCGCGTCCCGGATCCCCTCGCGTCGTTCGACTGCGACACCTGGGACGACATCGCCGACGCCAGGGCACGGATCAGGGAGCATGGGTACGTGTTGGATGAATGGATTTCCGCAGTCAAGGACGAACTGGGCATCGACCTGGACGTCGACACCGGCGTCCTGCTCGACCTGGCCCGTGATGCCGCACACGGCGTGGCCCGACCCGCCGCGCCGCTGACCACCTTCCTCGTCGGCTACGCGGCGGCGAAGGGCAAGGGCGACCCCGAGGCCGTCGCCGAGGCCGCCCGCAAGGCCGCCGCGCTGGCCCTCGGCTGGGAAGAGGAGAGCGACAGCGGCAAGAACGAGAGCACCGGGGGCCCGAGCGCCCCGGACGCCGGATGACCGCCCCCGGCACCCGGGCCGACGCGCCCGCCGAGGAGACCGACGACCTCGACGTCGAGGAGGCCCTGGCACTGGTGAGGGAAGGCCACCGGGAGACCCGGGACGACGGCACGGGCGAAGGCGCGGGCCAGGTGCCCGGACCGTCCCCCCAGCCCGCCGGCGAACCGCCCGCCGAGCGGCACCGGGCCACTGCCTGGCCCCGGGCCCGCGAGATCGCCGCCCGGGCCGGGCGCGCCCACGGCCCGAAGGGCGCGGGAGGCGCCCCCGCCGGCACCCGCCGCGCCCCCGTCGCCGTCTCCCTTGCCGACGCCCTCGGACTGGTCCTGGCCGCGCCTCTCGATGCGCTCACCGACCTGCCCTCCTTCGACACCTCCGCGATGGACGGCTGGGCGGTCGCCGGGCCCGGACCCTGGCAGGTACGGGACGAGGGGGTGCTCGCCGGGCACGCCCAGGGCGAGCCGCTCACCGACGGCGAGGCGGTCCGTATCGCCACGGGTGCCCGCATCCCCGCCGACACCACCGCCGTCCTGCGCACCGAGCACGGCCGGATCGACACCCAGGGCCGGCTGCACACCACCCGCGAGATGTTCCACGGCCAGGACATCCGGCCCCGCGGCCAGGAGTGCCGCAACGGCGACCAGCTGCTGCCCGTGGGCACCCTGGTCACCCCCGCCGTCCTGGGCCTCGCCGCGGCGGCCGGCTACGACACGGTCACCGCCGTGCCGCGCCCCCGCGTCGAAGTCCTCGTCCTCGGCGACGAGTTGCTGACCGAGGGCCTGCCGCACGACGGGCTGATCAGGGACGCGCTCGGTCCCATGCTGCCGCCCTGGCTGCGCGCGCTCGGCGCCGACGTCATCGCCGTCCGCCGGATCGGCGACGACGCCCAGGCGCTCCGCAAGGCGGTCACCGGTTCCAAAGCCGACCTGATCGTCACCACGGGCGGCACCGCGTCCGGACCCGTCGACCACGTCCACCCGATCCTGGAACGCATCGGCGCCGAACTCCTCGTCGACGGTGTCAAGGTGCGCCCCGGCCACCCCATGCTGCTGGCCCGCACCAAGGACCACCAGCACCTCGTCGGCCTGCCCGGCAACCCCCTCGCGGCCGTCTCCGGCCTGCTCACGCTCGCCGAACCGCTGCTCCGCACCCTCGCCGCCCGCCCCGCCCCCGAGCCGTACACGCTGCCGCTCAAGGAGGCGGTGCAGGGACACCCGTACGACACCCGGCTGATCCCCGTGGTGCTGCGCGGTGACCATGCCGTGCCGCTGCACTACAACGGCCCGGCCATGCTCCGGGGCGTCGCCGCCGCCGACGCGCTGGCGGTCGTACCGCCGGGCGGGGCCCGCCAGGGTGAGGAGGCGGAACTGCTGGACCTGCCGTGGGCCGCCGCCGGAATCGGGGTGTGTTTCACGTGAAACTTCCGGGCCACGACGCCATCGCCCGCCAAGCGGACGAACACCTGGTGACCCAACGGGTGAAACTCCCGAGGAAAGTGGTGGAGCGCCCGGTCCGCCAGGTCGTCAAGCGGCTGATCATGGCCCTGCTGGTACTGGTCGCCACCGCGTTCGTCGTCTACGTCGACCGCGACGGCTACCACGACAACTCCGACGGCGCCGTCGACCTGCTCGACTCCTTCTACTACGCGACCGTCACCCTCTCCACCACCGGTTACGGCGACATCACCCCGGTCAGCGACGGTGCCCGGCTCACCAACATCTTCGTCATCACGCCCCTGCGCGTGCTGTTCCTGATCATCCTGGTCGGCACCACGCTGGAGGTCCTCACCGAGCGCACCCGTGATGAGTGGCGCCTGAACCGCTGGAGGTCCACCTTGCGTGACCACACCGTCGTCATCGGCTTCGGCACGAAGGGGCGGTCGGCCATCCAGACCGTCTGCGCGACCGGGCTGAAGAAGGAGCAGGTGGTCGTCGTCGACCCCAGCTCCAAGGCGGTCGACGCGGCGACCGCGGAAGGCTTCGCGGGGGTCATGGGCGACGCCACCCGCAGTGAGGTGCTCAAGCGCGCCGAGGTCCACAAGGCCCGGCAGATCATCATCGCCCCGCAGCGCGACGACACCTCGGTGCTCGTCACCCTGACCGCCCGCCAGCTCAACCGCAACGCCAAGATCGTGGCCGCCGTCCGCGAGGAGGAGAACGCACCGCTGCTCAAGCAGTCCGGCGCCGACGCCGTCATCACCAGCTCCGGTGCGGCCGGCCGGCTGCTCGGCCTGTCCGTGCTCAGCCCCGCCGCCGGCATGGTGATGGAGGACCTCATCCAGCAGGGCAGCGGCCTGGACCTGATCGAACGCCCGGTGGTCCGCGGCGAGGTGGGCAAGAAGCCGCGCGAGACGGACGACCTCGTGGTGAGCGTCGTGCGCGGACACCGGGTGCTCGGTTACGACGATCCGTCCCTCGGCACCCTCCAGCTGACCGACCGGCTGATCGCCATCGTCCGGGCCACCCCGGGCAACCAGGTCACCCCGGACACCCGCCCCCTGCCACACGGGTGACAGGACCGGTGGGGGGTAGCGTCGTCGGCATGCATGCGATCACGATTCCCGAACCTGGTGGTCCCGAGGCACTGGTGTGGGACGAGGTCCCCGATCCGGTACCCGGCGAGGGCGAGGTGCTGGTCGAGGTGGTGGCCAGCGCCGTCAACCGCGCCGACATCCTGCAACGCCAAGGTTTCTACAACCCCCCGCCCGGCGCCTCCCCCTATCCCGGCCTGGAGTGCTCCGGCAGGATCGCCGCGCTCGGCCCCGGCGTCACCGGCTGGTCCGTCGGCGACGAGGTGTGCGCGCTGCTCGCGGGCGGCGGCTACGCCGAGAAGGTGGCCGTACCGGCCGGGCAGCTGCTGCCCGTGCCCGAGGGCGTCGACCTCAGGCAGGCGGCGGCGCTGCCCGAGGTGGTGTGCACCGTCTGGTCCAACGTGTTCATGGTCGCCCACCTGCGTCCCGGCGAGACGCTGCTGGTGCACGGCGGCTCCAGCGGCATCGGCACGATGGCGATCCAGCTCGCCAAGGCCCTCGGCACCGAGGTCGCGGTGACCGCCGGCACCAAGGAGAAGCTGGACTACTGCGCCGAGCTGGGCGCGGACGTGCTCATCAACTACCGCGAGCAGGATTTCGTCGCCGAGATCAGGCAGGCAACCGACGGCGCGGGTGCCGACGTCATCCTCGACAACATGGGCGCCAAGTACCTGGACCGCAACGTCCAGGCCCTCGCCGTCAACGGGCGGCTCGCGATCATCGGCATGCAGGGCGGCGCGAAGGGCGAGCTGAACATCGGCGCGTTGCTGGGCAAGCGGGCCGCGATCAGCGCGACCTCGCTGCGCGCCCGGCCGCTGAGTGAGAAGGCGGCCATCGTCGCCGCCGTGCGCGAGCACGTGTGGCCCCTGCTCGCCGCCGGGCAGGTCCGCCCGGTGGTGGATCGTGAGCTGCCGATGCGGGAGGCGGCGGAGGCACACCGGCTGGTGGAGGCGAGCGGTCACATCGGCAAGGTGCTGCTGGTGGCGCCGTAGCGACTGGGCCGGTGCCGGGCGGTCAGGTCCTGCGGAGTCGCAGGCCCAGGAGCGCCAGCCCCAGGCCCAGACCTATGAGGACCAGGCCGCTGCCCAGCGGGAGGATCCGCAGGACCGGTTCGGCGGGGGTCGCCTGCTGGGCAGCGGACCGCGGTGAAGGCGTGGCGGAGTGGCGTCCGGATTTCTCGGGCGGTGCGGAGGCGGTCGGCAGGTATGTGGTCTCCGGCTCCGCCGGCTGTGCGGCGGGAGTGGCGACAGCGGGGTCGTCGTCGCCCTCCACCTCGATCGCGGGTCCCTCCGGCCGGCCCGGCCGCATCCGCCCCTCACCGGCCAGGCTGCCCGCCCGGGACGGTGATGCGGAGGCGAGTGGGGGATAGGGGCGGACCGACGCCGAGGCCGAGTCGGACGGCATGGGGACGGGCGCGGGCGAGTCCAGGTGCGTGAAGCCGGCGGCGGACGGCCCCGGGCTCGGGCTGTCGTCGCCCGGCCGTTCCTGCTCCGGGTGCCCGCGGACCGGAGCGGAGTGCTCTGGGGCGGCGTGCTCTGGAGGGGAGTGCTTCGGGGACGGGTGCCGCGTCGGCCCTCGCTGCCCCTCCCCGTGTCCCGTGGCGGACGCACGGGCGGGGCCCGGCTCGGCGGTGTACGCGGCCGTGCTGCCGTACGCGACGGCGGCGCCGTACACCGGCAGAGCCGCCGCCGTCAGGACGGCCAGCAGCCGGAGCCAGCGGAGCGTGAGTCGCAGGCGTGGAGTCACGTCGGTGACCTCCTGGAGCCCTGGTGTCAAGACCTATGGATAACCAACGGAAACCAGCCTCACATTCGCCGCTTGATTGGGCATTTCGGATTGAGCCGACGGGTCTACACGGTGGATCAACCTCACGAGGGGGCAGCACGGTGATGAGGTGTTGGCGTGCGAGAGAATGGCGGCATGGAGATGCCGAGGAACGAACGGTCGTCCGAGAATCCTCAGATCCTGGTCGTGGGCCAGGACGGGATGGCGCTCGGCGGCGGGGGCGACGACCCCCGTGAGACCCCGGTGACGGAGCAGGTCGAACAGCCGGCCAAGGTCATGCGGATCGGCAGCATGATCAAGCAGCTGCTGGAGGAGGTGCGGGCGGCTCCCCTCGACGAGGCCAGCCGGGTCCGGCTCAAGGAGATCCACGCCAGCTCGGTGAAGGAGCTGGAGGACGGGCTGGCCCCGGAACTGGTCGAGGAACTGGAGCGGCTCTCCCTGCCGTTCACCGACGAGACCACCCCGAGCGACGCGGAACTGCGGATCGCTCAAGCGCAGTTGGTGGGCTGGCTGGAGGGCCTCTTCCACGGGATCCAGACGACACTGTTCGCCCAGCAGATGGCCGCGCGGGCCCAGCTGGAGCAGATGCGTCGCGCGCTCCCGCCGGGCGTCTCCGGTCAGGAGGGCGACGACCATCTCGCGGGCGGCCGTTCGGGCGGGCCGTACCTGTAGGCGATCGACCGCCGTAACCGTAGGCGGTCCACCGCGGCACCTGTAGGCGGTCCACCACGGCACGGCGTAGGCGGTCCACCGCGGCACGGCGTAGGCGGTCCACCGCGGTACCCGTAGGCGGTCCACCGGGCCGCCCCGGCAGGCCCCGGAGGGCCGCACCCGCCCCGCAAGGCCCCGCACCCGACTCGGCCACGACACACGAAGGGCCCGGCGGACGACCGCCGGGCCCGATCCATGTGCCGAACCGCCGGGGCGCCTGAGCTATGCCCTGACCGCCCTGGTGCGGATCACTGCGGGGGATTGCCCGTCGACACGCTCAGCTGGATGCTGTCCAGGTCGTTCGGGTCGATGTCGGTGCCCTGGGCGGGGAACTGGTTCAGAACGGTTCCGTCGCCCCAGGTGTTGTCGTCCTGGGCCTTGATGTCCCACTTCCAGCCCGCGGCCTGGAGGCACTCCTTCACGGAGTTGATGTCCTTGTACCGGAAGTCGGGCATCTCGGCCTTCTCCGGGTCCGTATAGGACTCCCGCGGATCGGTGCACTTGGTCTTGTCGATCCGCCGGGTGCGGTCCGGCCCGCGATAACCCGCCCGGTGGGACGCGGACGCCGAGGCGCCGGAGCCACCGGTACCGCCCTTGGTGTCGTCGCCGTTCTTCAGTGTCAGGGCGACGATCAGCCCGACGGTCACGACGGCCGCCACCGCGACGGAGCCGATGATCACCGGGCGCCTGTTGCCGCCACCGCCTGCGGGCTGCCCGGCCGGGTGCGGCGAGATCGAGTACGGCGGCGGGGTCTGGGGCGCGGTCTGCGGGCCGTAGCCCACGGGAGGCGTCTGGTAGCCGCCCTGCTGCGGGTAGCCGTAGGCCGGTGCGGGCGTCGGGTGGCCGTACGGGTTCGGGACCGGGTTCTGGACCGGAGCCGGCTGGTACGGCGTCTGCACCTGCCCCTGCGGCGCCGAGGGCGCCTGGCCGACCGGCGGGAACACCGCGGAGCCGACACCCGAGCCGCTCTGCTGCGGTCCGGCGCCCGGCACGATGCTGGGCGGCGCCGCCTGGAAGGAGGCCGCGACGCGCAGGCACTCGGCACGCATGGACTCGGCGGTCGGGAAGCGCTCGTTCGGGTTCTTCTTCAGCGCGCGGGCGACCAGCGCGTCCACGGCGGGCGGCAGCGAGCGGTTGATCGAGGAGGGCGCCACCGGCTCCTCCTGCACGTGCGCGTACGCGATCGCCAGCGGCGAGTCGGCGTCGAACGGCAGCCGCCCGGTGACGAGCTGGAACAGCATGATGCCGACCGAGTACAGGTCGGAGCGGGCGTCCACGCTCCGGCCGAGGGCCTGCTCGGGCGAGAGGTACTGCGGGGTGCCGACGACCATGCCGGTCTGCGTCATCGAGGTGACACCGGACTGCATGGCGCGGGCGATGCCGAAGTCCATCACCTTGACCACGCCGCGCTTGGTCGTCATCACGTTGCCCGGCTTGATGTCGCGGTGGACCAGCCCCATCTCGTGGCTGATCTCCAGGGCCGCGAGCACATCGGCGGTGATCTTCAGCGCCTTGTCGGCGGGCATCGCGCCGTACTGCCGCATGTCCTCCTCGAGGACCGAGCCCAGCGGCCGGCCCTCGATGTACTCCATGACGATGTACGGCGTCGCCGTGCCGGTCAGTTCGTCCTCGCCCGTGTCGAAGACGGAGACGATGTTGGTGTGCGTGAGCTTGGCCACGGCCTGGGCCTCGCGGCGGAAGCGCTCGCGGAACGCCTGTTCCCGGCCCAGCTCGGTGTGGAGCGTCTTGATCGCGACCTGGCGGTCCAGCACCGTGTCGTACGCCAGGTGCACCGAGGCCATGCCGCCTTCGCCGAGCAAGTCGCGCAGCTGGTAGCGGCCGCCGGCCAGGGCCTGCCCCGCGTACCGGCCGTGTGCGCCGTCCTGGCTCATCTCTCCGCGTCCCCCACTGGCCGTCCGGCGCCGTCGCCCAGCGAACTGGCCTTGATCGAATGTGTCATTCCCGGCCAAGTCTGCCCGAGGGCACAGACACGTCAAGCTCGGTGCCCGTTCCGTGACCGTACGGGCAAGAAGCGTCGCGCAAGCGTTACAGGGGATGTGCGACCGGCACACAGAATTTGCACGAGAGCGCGTGCTAGAGGTTTCATGGCCGGTCCGTCTCGGCTCGGTCCCGGTTGCCGTTCCGAACCGGCGGCCCCCACGGAGGCTGTAGCGTGGCCGACGGAGACCCGTGACAACACCGCGCGCACCGCGGGCAGAAACGACGGCGAGGACTGATGGCACAGACGCAGCGCTCTCAGGGCCCGTCCGACCCCGAGGCGACTGGCGGCGGCATGTCAGACGGGCCGGAGATGTGGGGCAACGGCGGGCTCGTCGGCGACGGCCGGTACCGGCTCACGCACCGGCTGGGCCGGGGCGGCATGGCCGAGGTGTTCGCGGCCGAGGACGTCCGCCTGGGCCGCACGGTCGCGGTCAAGCTGCTCCGCGCGGACCTGGCCGAGGACCCGGTCTCCAAGGCCCGTTTCACTCGCGAGGCGCAGTCGGTCGCGGGCCTCAACCACCACGCGATCGTCGCCGTGTACGACTCCGGCGAGGATGCGGTGGGCGGCCAGTCCGTGCCGTACATCGTCATGGAGCTGGTCGAGGGCCGCACCATCCGCGACCTGCTGCTGAACGCCGAGGCGCCGGGCCCCGAGCAGGCGCTGATCATCGTCTCCGGGGTGCTGGAGGCGCTTGCCTACTCGCACCAGCACGGCATCGTGCACCGTGACATCAAGCCGGCGAACGTCATCATCACCGACAGCGGTGCCGTCAAGGTGATGGACTTCGGCATCGCCCGCGCCCTGCACGGCGCGTCCACGACGATGACGCAGACCGGCATGGTCATGGGCACCCCGCAGTACCTCTCCCCGGAGCAGGCCCTCGGCAAGGCCGTCGACCACCGCTCCGACCTGTACGCGACCGGCTGCCTGCTCTACGAACTCCTCTCGCTGCGGCCCCCGTTCACCGGTGAGACCCCGCTGTCGGTGGTCTACCAGCACGTCCAGGACGTGCCGGTGCCGCCGTCGCAGGTCGCCGACGGGACCTGCCCGCCCGAGCTGGACGGCCTGGTCATGCGGTCCCTCGCCAAGGAGCCCGACGACCGGTTCCAGACGGCCGAGGAGATGCGCGGCCTGGTCCAGTACGGCCTGCAGATGCTGTACGAGCAGGGCGCCCACACCGGCACCTGGAACACCGGCCCGGTCGAGGCGCACGACGGCCGGCACACCCCGGCGGCCGGCTTCGCCGGGACGACCGTCATGCCGCACCCGATGGAGGGGGCGGGCACCGCGCAGATCCCGCAGCCGATCCTGCCCGCGGGCTACGGCAACGGCGACGACGGCGGTTTCGAGGGGAACGGCAACAGGGGGAGCGGACGCGGCAAGCTGTGGATCCTCGCCGTTTTCGCCGTCATCGCGATCGCGGCGGGCGTCGCGCTGGCGCTGAAGGGCGCGGGCGGCAACGGCGGCAGCGGCACCGACACCAAACCGACGACGACGCACTCCAAGAGCACGAAGCACAAGTCGCCCTCCGCGACCCCGTCCGACGAGGACACCGGCCAGCCCACCGATTCCTCCACGGACACCGGCTCGGACCCGGGCACCGGGTCGGGCTGGCCGCCGGCCACCACGCCGTCGTACAGCCAGTCGCAGTCGGCCAGTTCCACCCCGAGCGACGAGCCGTCGGACCCGCAGCCCTCGCAGTCGCAGCCCACGGACCCGACGGACGGCGGGACCACGGTCGGCGGCGACACGACCGACGGGACCACCGACGGGGGGACCACCGAGGGGGAGACCACCGACGGCGGGACCACGGAGGGCGGCGGCACCACCACCGACGGGACCACGACGGACGGCGTCTCGGGCGACACCGCCGGTTGAAGGACGCCCACGGCGGCCGGGACGGCGTCGCCCGGCCTGGCCTGACCTGAGTCCGAAGCGGGCCGTCCGGCTCACTGCACGAACGCGTCGCACACCGCGTCGTACTCGCGTGTCCACCACACCGCGAGTGCCGACGCGGCCGGGAACTGGCAGTCCGCGCGCGTGTCGCCGCGCTCGTAGTGCCAGCGCAGCATCCAGAAGTCGTTCAGCCGTTCCCACCACACCCGGTGCACGGCCGCCGCCAGCTCCGAGGGCGTGGCGCCGGCCGCGCGGCGGTACGTGCGCGCGTAGGCACGCACTTTCGGCAGGTCCAGCGTCCCGCCGGGCCGGACGAAGAAGATCACGGCGGCCCGGACGGCCTCCTCCGCGCGCGGCTGCACGCCGAGCCGGTCCCAGTCCACGATGGCGGCCGGGGCGTCGTCCTTGTAGAGCAGGTTGTACGGGTGGAAGTCGCCGTGCACCCAGCCGACCGAGCCGCCGCGGGGCGGGCGCCGGTCGGCGTGCTGCTCCAGGAGCGCGCGGCGTTCGAGCAGCCGGTGCCGGGCGAGTTCGTCGAAGGCGTCGGCGGGGCGGTGCCGGCGCACGTGCGCGAGCAGGTCGTCGATGAGGGCGAAGGTGTCGGCCGGGTCGGCGCTCTCCACGGGGTGCGGGCTCGTCGCCGGGCGGGTGCGCCCCTTGGGGGGCATCACGCGCTCCAGACAGGCGTGTACGGCCCCCAGGAGCGCTCCCAGGCGTGCGCTCTCCCCGCGCGTGAGCTGACCGCCGTGGCGGTGCCTGCCGTCGATCCAGGGGTGCAGGGCGTAGGCGTGGCCGCCGACGACGGCGACCGTGCGGCCCTCCCGGTGCGCGAGCGGCGGGGCGACCGGGACGCCGAGGTCGGCGAGGCGCTGGGTGGCGCGATGCCGGTGTTCGATGGCGGCCGGGTCGGCGGTGTCCGGGTCGAAGTGGTGTTTGAGGAAGTAACGGCCGCGTGTGGTGCACAGCCGGTAGCCGCGGTTGAGCAGGCCCTGGTCGACCGGCTCACAGGTGAGGGCGGTACCCGCGGCGTACAGGCGGAGCAGGGCGCCCAGAGGGGGCGCATGGGGCACAAGGGGGGGTACACATGAGCGCGGCACGCGCCAGATGGTAGGGCACGCGCGGCCCCTGTGAGCTGGGCCTTGTCACAGACAGTCGTCGACGGTCGCTTTCGGTCATGGTACGGGCTTTTCCGCTGCATGCGGCCGGCGGAGGCAGCTGCCCGGGGCGTCGCATTCCGGGTTCGGCGAACGGACCGCGGACGGAATTCTTGATCGCCTTTTCCGTCGGGTGCGGTCGTTCACGGATCCGGCGATCACCCGGCCCGTTCGCCGATCAGTCGCACGAGGGCGTCCGAAGCCCGCCGTCCCTCTCGATATCCGGCTCGCCGGAGGGCGACTCGCGGACACCATGACGGCCGATCTCATGGCCATCGGGCAGAAATAGCAGTATTTTTCCTCTTTCATGCACGAGGTAAGACTCACAGGAAACTCTTCCCGTGACCTGGGTGGGCGGGATAACGTGCGGTTGCTCCGGACTACCGCAAGGCTGTGACCAGCGCGCTTTCCTATCGCCTCGATTTACTTGGAAATCCAAGCAAAATCGCAGGTCAAACGGGGTTTCACAGAAATGTGAGGCACTGGGTAACGTAATGGTTGCAGGGCGCTCGCCGGGGCACCTGTCACGCCTGTTCCCGGCCGAGTGGCACCCACCCCGTGCCCCGGTGGTCGAAACAGGTGAGCCGCACTGGCCTACCGGCAACCCCGGGGGCCGGAACGACGGAGGAGCACACGTGACCGTGGAGAGCAGTGCCGCGCGCAAGCCGCGACGCAGCGCCGCAGGCAAGGCCGGCACCACCGGTACCAAAACCGGGGCCACCGGCACCAGGCGCACCACCCGCAGTACCGCCGAGCAGGGCACCGACCCCGAACTCGTGCAGCTCTTGACCCCGGAGGGCAAGCGGGTCAAGAACGCCGAGTACGACGCCTACGTCGCCGGCATCACCCCCGAAGAGCTGCGCGGCCTGTACCGCGACATGGTGCTCACCCGCCGCTTCGACGCCGAGGCCACCGCCCTGCAGCGCCAGGGCGAACTGGGCCTGTGGGCCTCCCTGCTGGGCCAGGAGGCCGCCCAGATCGGCTCCGGCCGGGCCACCCGCGAGGACGACTACGTCTTCCCGACCTACCGCGAGCACGGCGTCGCCTGGTGCCGCGGTGTCGACCCGACCAACCTGCTCGGCATGTTCCGCGGCGTGAACAACGGCGGCTGGGACCCGAACAGCAACAACTTCCACCTGTACACGATCGTCATCGGCTCCCAGACCCTGCACGCCACCGGCTACGCGATGGGCATCGCCAAGGACGGCGCGGACTCGGCGGTCATCGCCTACTTCGGCGACGGCGCCTCCAGCCAGGGCGACGTCGCCGAATCGTTCACCTTCTCCGCGGTCTACAACGCCCCGGTGGTGTTCTTCTGCCAGAACAACCAGTGGGCGATCTCCGAGCCGACCGAGCGCCAGACCCGCGTCCCGCTCTACCAGCGCGCCCAGGGCTACGGCTTCCCCGGCGTCCGCGTCGACGGCAACGACGTGCTGGCCTGCCTCGCGGTCACCAAGTGGGCGCTGGAGCGCGCCCGCAGCGGCGAGGGCCCCACCCTGGTGGAGGCGTACACCTACCGCATGGGCGCGCACACCACCTCCGACGACCCCACCCGCTACCGGGGCGACGAGGAGCGGCTGGCCTGGGAGGCGAAGGACCCGATCCTGCGCCTTCGCCGGTACCTGGAGACCTCCCACCACGCGGACGAGCAATTCTTCGCGGAACTCGAGACCGAGTCCGAGGCGTTGGGCAAGCGGGTGCGCGAAGCGGTCCGCGCCATGCCCGACCCGGACCACTTCGCCATCTTCGAGAACGCGTACGCGGACGGGCACGCGCTCGTCGACGAGGAGCGCGCCCAGTTCGCCGCCTACCAGGCGTCGTTCGCCGATGAAGGGGGTCACTGAGATGGCCGAGAAGATGGCGATGGCCAAGGCCATCAACGAGTCGCTGCGCCGTGCCCTGGACACCGACCCCAAGGTCCTCGTCATGGGCGAGGACGTCGGCAAGCTCGGCGGCGTCTTCCGGGTGACGGACGGCCTGCAGAAGGACTTCGGCGAGAGCCGGGTCATCGACACCCCGCTCGCCGAGTCCGGCATCGTCGGCACCGCGATCGGCCTGGCCCTGCGCGGCTACCGCCCGGTGGTGGAGATCCAGTTCGACGGCTTCGTCTTCCCGGCCTACGACCAGATCGTCACCCAGCTCGCCAAGATGCACGCCCGCTCCCTGGGCAAGGTCAAGCTGCCGGTCGTCGTCCGCATCCCCTACGGCGGCGGCATCGGCGCGGTCGAGCACCACTCCGAGTCCCCCGAGGCGCTGTTCGCGCACGTGGCGGGCCTGAAGGTCGTCAGCCCCTCCAACTCCTCCGACGCGTACTGGATGATGCAGCAGGCCATCCAGAGCGACGACCCGGTGATCTACTTCGAGCCCAAGCGGCGCTACTGGGACAAGGCCGAGGTCGACTTCGAGGCGATCCCGGCCCCGCTGCACAAGGCCCGCGTGGTCCGCGAGGGCACCGACCTCACCCTGGCGGCCTACGGCCCGATGGTGAAGCTCTGCCAGGAGGCCGCCGACGCGGCGGCCGAGGAGGGCAAGTCCCTGGAGGTCCTGGACCTGCGCTCGGTCAGCCCCCTCGACTTCGACGCCGTGCAGTCCTCGGTGGAGAAGACCCGCCGCCTGGTCGTGGTCCACGAGGCGCCGGTGTTCTTCGGCTCCGGCGCGGAGATCGCCGCCCGGATCACCGAGCGCTGCTTCTACCACCTGGAGGCACCGGTCCTGCGGGTCGGCGGCTATCACGCCCCGTACCCGCCGGCCCGCCTGGAGGAGGAGTACCTGCCCGACCTGGATCGCGTGCTCGACGCCGTCGACCGCTCGCTGGCGTACTGAGGAGAGGGTCGTGACGACGATGACGGAAGCGTCCGTACGCGAGTTCAAGATGCCCGACGTGGGCGAGGGACTCACCGAGGCGGAGATCCTCAAGTGGTACGTCCAGCCGGGTGACACGGTCACCGACGGCCAGGTGGTCTGCGAGGTGGAGACCGCCAAGGCGGCGGTGGAACTCCCCATCCCCTACGACGGCGTGGTCCGCGAACTGCACTTCCCCGAGGGCACCACGGTGGACGTGGGCACGTCCATCATCGCGGTGGCCGTCGCGGGGGCCGGCGGTGCCGCACCGGAGGCGCCCGCCGAGCAGCCGCGGACGGAGCCCGCCCAGCCGAAGGACGAGCCGAAGCCGGAAGGCCGACAGCCGGTCCTCGTCGGCTACGGCGTGGCGACCTCCTCCACCAAGCGACGCCCCCGCAAGGGCCCGGAGGTCACGGTCCCGGCGCAGGCGATCCAGGCGGAGCTGAACGGCCACGGCGGCGCGGTCACCGACAAGGCCCGCCCGCTGGCCAAGCCGCCCGTGCGCAAGCTGGCCAAGGATCTGGGCGTCGACCTGGCTGTGATCGTCCCGTCCGGCCCGGACGGGATCATCACCCGCGAGGACGTCCACGCGGCGGCCGCGCCCCAGACCGTCGAGCAGGTCGCCCAGGCCCCGGCCGCCGCCCCCGTGGCCGCGGCGCCCGTGACGTCGTACGACACCGGGCGCGAGACCCGTGTCCCGGTCAAGGGTGTCCGCAAGGCCACCGCGCAGGCGATGGTCGGTTCGGCCTTCACGGCCCCGCACGTCACCGAGTTCGTGACGGTGGACGTGACCCGCACGATGAAGCTGGTCGAGGAGCTGAAGCAGGACAAGGACATGCAGGGCCTGCGGGTCAACCCGCTCCTGCTGATCGCCAAGGCCCTGCTGGTCGCCATCAAGCGCAACCCGGACGTCAACGCCTCCTGGGACGAGGCCAACCAGGAGATCGTGCTCAAGCACTACGTCAACCTGGGCATCGCGGCGGCCACCCCCCGTGGCCTGATCGTCCCGAACATCAAGGACGCGCACGACAAGACGCTGCCGCAGCTGGCGGAGGCGCTGGGCGAGCTGGTGGCGACGGCCCGCGAGGGCAAGACCTCGCCCGCCGCCATGCAGGGCGGCACGGTGACCATCACCAACGTCGGTGTCTTCGGCGTCGACACGGGCACCCCGATCCTCAACCCGGGAGAGTCGGCGATCCTCGCGGTCGGTGCGATCAAGCTCCAGCCCTGGGTCCACAAGGGGAAGGTGAAGCCGCGTCAGGTCACCACCCTGGCCCTGAGCTTCGACCACCGGCTGGTCGACGGCGAGCTGGGCTCCAAGGTCCTCGCGGACGTCGCGGCGATCCTGGAACAGCCGAAGAGGCTCATCACCTGGGCATGAGGCCCCTGGTGGGTAACGTCCGGGATGAGAGAGGGGGCGGCCGCCCGTTTGGGTTGCGACCGCCCCCTCTCTCTTTCAGCCCCGGTCGAGCACGCACACCGGCACGCCGTCCTCGGCTCCGCTGCGGCGGAGTGCCGGTGTGCGGTGAGTCGGTGCCCGGCTCGGGGCGCGGTCAGCCGGGCCGGTGGGTCCGGAGCGCGTTCAGCAGGGCCGCGCCCCGCTCGGCGTCGTCCACGCTCACCGCGAAGTCGGTACGCCGCCCCCGGGGGCGTATGACCAGGCAGTCGCCGGCGCGGAGCATGACCGTCGTGCCGAGGCCGCTGAAGCGGTAGCCCCAGCCGCCGACCTGGGAGGGCAGCCGCCGCTCGGCGCGGGCGGACTCGATGGCGGCCGGGGCCCAGCGGCGGGCGGGCCAGCCGAGCGGGCCGAACGACACCTCCAGACCGGCCTCCGACACCTTGGCCTGGACCGAGGAGAAGGCGGTGACGGTGAGCGCGGTGACCGTGCAGACCACGCACACGGGCCACAGCCCGGCGGGGTTCACCAGACCGGCGGCCAGGGTGACCAGCGCGGCGGCGGCGAGCAGACCCGCCACCGCCGCCAGCAGCCGCAAGGCCGGGTTGGCCGTACGGGAGAACCACACCAGCCGTTCGCCCTCGGGCAGGTCCAGTGCGCGGGCGGTGGCGGCGGGTGCGGCGGTGGGCAGGGTGGTCAGCCGCCATGTGATCGCGCCGGCCACCGCCGCCAGGGCCATGGGCAGCACCACGCCGAGGACGGACATCCGGGCCTCGTGCCAGTCCGCGCGGTCGAGGTTCGCCCGGACCACGGACACCTGCGCGCCGACGAGAACAGCCCCCGTGGGTGCGAGCGCCATCGCCCGCCAGGGGCGTGCGGCGGGCCGGGAGCGGCGCCATCGGAGGCTCACCGGGAGGGCGACCAGCAGCCAGACGGCCGCCGGGAACAGGGAGGCCGCCCACAGCGGCATCGAGCCGTCGGGGGTGTCACCGCCGCTCCAGTGGGTGGCCAGCCGGCCGGGGAGCCGGTCGTGCGCGGCCCAGGGCACCCCGGCGAGCACGGCGGTGACGGTCGCCGTCGAGGCGACGAGCCACCGGCGCGCCGTGTGACCGTGGGGCTCGGCCCCTGTGTCCTTCCCCGTCATGCCGGCCCCCGGATCATGTCGATGAGGTCGCTTGGGCTGTAACCCAGCCGGGACGCCTCCGCCACCAGCTCCCGCACCTTGATCTGCAGCCCGGAGCGGCGGGCCGCGCCCTCGGCGACCGTGATCCCCCGGCCCCGCCGGAACTCCAGCAGGCCCTCGTCCCGCAGTTCGCGCAGACCGCGCAGGACGGTGTTGACATTGATGTCCAGGGCCGTGGAGAGAGCGCGGGCCGAGGGCAGCCGGTCGCCCGCGCGGCACTCGCCCTCGGCGATGGCCCGTCGGATCGCCGCGGCGACCTGTTCGTGCAGCGCGCGGGTGTCGGCCGTGTCCAGACGTAGCAGCATGGTGCTAATGACACTAGCACCATGGGTGCCATCGTGAAGGGGGGAGCAACGAGAAGGGCCCGCCGCGGTACGCGACGGGCCCTCGGGGTCGAGCGGTGTGTCAGCCGAGCTTGGCGAAGCCGTAGCCGAGGAGCTTCTTGGCGTCGGCCTCGCGCTGGGCGATGGAGGAGGAGGCGAGGACGGTGCCGATGACCGTCTTGCCGTTCCGGGTCGCGGCGAACACCAGGCAGTACTTGGCCTCCGGACCGGAGCCGGTCTTCACCCCGATGGTGCCGCTGTAGCTGCTGAGCAGCCCGTTGGTGTTCTTCCACGGGGCCATCGTGCGGGTGCCGCCCGACTTGGTCTTCGTCTTGGCGGTGTACGACTTCGTCTTCACGACCGTGCGGAACGTGGAGTTCTTCATCGCGCTGCTGGCGATCTTCGTCAGGTCGCGCGGTGTCGAGTAGTTGTTGCCGCTGCCGATGCCGTCGAAGGAATCGAAGTGGGTGTTGGTCAGATGCAGGTTCTTGGCGGCGGTGTTCATCTTTCCGATGAAGCTCTTCACGCGGGCCGCGCGGGTGGAACCGGTACCGAACTTGTCGGCGAGCGCGTAAGCGGCGTCGCAGCCGGACGGCAGCATCAGACCGTACAGCAGCTGACGCACCGTCACCTTGTCACCGACGATCAGGTGCGCCAGGGAGGCGTTGTTCTTGACGACGTAGTCGCTGTACGCCTTGTCGATCGTCACCGTGGCGTTCAGGTCGAGGTTCGGCTGCGCGAGCACGACCTTGGCGGTCATGATCTTTGTGGTGGAGCCGGTGGAGAGCGGCTTGTCCGCGTTCTTCCCGAACAGCGTCGCGCTGTTGGAGTTGTTCATGAGGTACCCGCCCTTGGCCACGATCGAGGGCGTGGCGACGGCCTGTGCGGGCGCTGCGGTGAGGGCACCGGTGGCGAGCAGCGCGCCGGAGGTGACAGCGACGGCGGCGGCTGTGCGGAAGCGGGTGCCCGTAATGCCGGTAATCAATGTGATGTACCTCGGATGTGTTGAATGCCCCTGATATGCGGCCGAGTTGACGTGGGAGCGGAAGGGAGCCGCATGTGTGTGACACGTAAGTAGCACAGAAGGTTGTGCGGCCGCTGCGAGAGGCGCTCATCACGTCCGCATGATGGACGGGGCTGCCGCTTGCGTACGTGTTGTATCTATCCTGTGGGCATGAAAACGGCCGTCGAGCAGCCCGCACCGCAGTCCCTGAAGCCGCCACCCGCCGCCGACCGCGTGTACGCCCATGTCAAGCAGGGGGTGCTCGACCGCCGCTACGAAGGCGGCACCCTGCTCACCGAGGGCGAGCTGGCGGAGGCCGTGGGGGTCTCGCGCACCCCCGTCCGGGAGGCGCTGCTGCGGCTGGAGGCCGAAGGTCTCATCCGCCTCTACCCGAAGAAGGGCGCCCTGGTCCTGCCGGTCTCCGCGCAGGAGATCGCCGACGTGGTGGAGACCCGGCTGCTGGTGGAGGAGCACGCGGCCCGCAAGGCCGTACCCGCCCCGCCGGGACTGCTGGAGCGGCTGACCGAGCTGCTGGAGCAGCAGAAGGCGCAGGCCGCGGCCGGCGACCTGGCCGCCGCCGCGGTCACCGACCGCTGCTTCCACGCCGAGATCGTGCGCAGCGGCGGCAACGAGATCCTCTCCCGGCTCTACGACCAGCTGCGCGACCGCCAGCTGCGGATGGGCGTCGCCGTCATGCACTCCCATCCCGACCGGATCGCCAAGACGCTCGCCGAGCACGAGGAGATCCTGGACGCGCTGCGCGCCGGGGACGCGGCGGCGGCCGTCGGTGTCGTGCACCGGCATGTGGGCTGGTTCTCGCACCTCGCGCGGGGTGAGGTCCGATGAGCGCTCCCGGGCCCAACGCCACCCTTCCGGGTGACCCGCCAGGTGGGCGCCGGGCCGTCGCCGTGTGGTCCATAGGCGTGGCCGTCTACTTCGTCGCCGTCATCTTCCGTACGTCGCTGGGGGTGGCCGGCCTCGACGCGGCCGACCGCTTCCACGTGGGCGCCTCCGCCCTCTCGACGTTCTCCATCCTCCAGCTGCTGGTCTACGCGGGCATGCAGATACCCGTCGGCCTGCTGGTCGACCGCCTGGGCACCAAGAAGGTGCTGAGCATCGGGGCGGTGCTGTTCACCGCCGGGCAGCTGGGCTTCGCCTTCTCCCCGTCGTACGGCACCGCGCTCGCCTCCCGGGCGCTGCTGGGCTGCGGCGACGCGATGACCTTCATCAGCGTCCTGCGGCTCGGCACCCGCTGGTTCCCCGCCCGGCGCGGGCCGCTGGTCGCGCAGCTCGCGGGACTGGTCGGCATGGCGGGCAACCTGATCTCGACGCTGGTCCTGGCCCGGCTGCTGCACAGTGTCGGCTGGACCCCCGCGTTCGCGGGCAGCGCGCTGGCGGGTGCCGTCGTCCTGGTCCTGACCCTGCTGTTCCTCAGGGACCACCCCGAGGGGCAGGAACCGGAGCTGTCCCCGCACCAGGGTGCGGCCTACGTCCGCCGGCAGATCGCCGCCTCCTGGCGGGAGCCGGGCACCCGGCTGGGTCTGTGGGTGCACTTCACCACCCAGTTCCCGGCGATGGTGTTCCTGCTGCTGTGGGGTCTGCCGTTCCTGGTCGAGGCGCAGGGCCTCAGCCGCGCCACGGCCGGCGAACTGCTCACCCTCGTCGTCCTGTCCAACATGGTGATCGGTCTGGTCTACGGCCAGATCGTCGCCCGGCACCACGCGGCGCGGCTGCCGTTGGCTCTGGGCACGGTGGGTGCCACCGCGCTGCTGTGGGCGGTGACGCTGGCCTACCCCGGGGAGCGTGCCCCGATGTGGCTCCTGCTGGTGCTGTGCGCGGTGCTCGGCGCGTGCGGGCCGGCGTCGATGCTCGGCTTCGACTTCGCCCGGCCGGCCAACCCGCCCGAGCGGCAGGGTACGGCGTCCGGCATCACCAACATGGGCGGCTTCATCGCCTCCATGACCACGTTGTTCGCGATCGGCGTGCTGCTGGATGCGACCGGGGACGACTACACCGTGGCCTTCTCGGCGGTGTTCGTCCTCCAGGCGCTCGGCGTCAGTCAGATTCTGCGGCTGCGGGGGCGGGCGGCTCGGCGGGAGCGTGAGCGGTTGGTCGCCAGCCGGGTGGAGACGGTGCACGTGCCTGCGGCTTGAGGCCGTCCCCGCCCACCCACGCGCCACCCGTTTCCAGTCCGCTGGAAGGCGGGCCGACCCGCCGGCGCCCCCACCGTCGGCGGCTGCCCGTTCCGGGAGGGGTCGGGCGAGGGGGGGCGACCCGGTCCTCGCCGTCGGTGGCTGCCCGTTCCGGGAGGGGTCGGCCGAGGGAGGTGGCCCGGTCCCCGTCGTCGGTGGCTACCCGTTCCGGGAGGGGTCGGGCGAGGGAGGTGGCCCCGTGGGATCTCCGCCGTCGGCGGCTGCCCGTTCCGGGAGGGGCCGGCCGTGGGGGTGGCCCGGCCCCGGCGTTGGCGGCTGTTTGTTTCGGGGGTGGGTGTCCGGGGGGCTACGGCGTCACCGTGAAGTTGTGCAGGATCGCCGACGCCAGGTCCTGGTCGCCCTCCGTCTTCACCCGGTCCGCCACCGCCTCGGGGGTGACACGGCCGCAGGCCAGGCGGACGTAGGTCTCCCAGTCCAGGACGAGGGCGGCGGCGGGGCCGAGGGCGGGGGCGGTCTCCACCGTGCCGCGGCCCTGGATGTCGACGCGGACGGTGCGCAGGAACTCGACCGGTCCGTGCACGTCGAACACGATCGCCGAGCTGCGCGGCGCGCCCGCGTCCCGCGCGACGACCCCGGGCAGCGCCTCCAGCAGGACGTCCCGGGTGATGTGGGCGCCCGGCGAGTCCAGGTTGCCGGGGCGGCCGAGGGCCGTGCGCAGGTCCTGCTCATGCACCCAGACGTCGAACGCTCGCGCCCGGTATGCCTGTTCCAGGGTGATCTCCGTGCTCAGCGGCCCGCGTACCAGGGTGCCGGGGTCCCGGGACTCGTTGCGCAGCTGGCGGTTGCGCCGGATGACCGTGTACTCCAGCTCGGCCGTCATCTCCGGCGCCGTGTGGTGGCGGCGGACGTCGACCTGCATCTCCATGTAGCGCTGGTGCTCGGTGGTGACGTGGAACAGGTCGCGCGGCAGGGCGTGGATGGGGCGCGGATCGCCCAGCATCTCGCAGTCCACGCCGATGACATGGGACACGATGTCCCTGACCGACCAGCCGGGGCAGGGTGTCCGCCGGTTCCACTCGCCCTCGACGAGCGACTGCACCATCTCGGATATCGCTTCGATGGAGTGCGTCCAGGCGTCGGCGTAGGGCTGGAGGGTGGGATGCAGACTCACGGAACGGGACCCCTCGGCGGTCGGTACACGGGCAGGTTGTGGCGGCATTGCCAGCGGGCGGCGGCTGCACTTCGGCGGGTGTCTTGAGAGGCTAAGTTACGCTGCTGAAAGGCACCCCGGCAGTGCTTTCGTGTGACGATCGTAGGCCCGTGTGGACGGCTCGAATGCCAGGACGGTGGTAGTGTGCGCGCCTCGCTGATCCAGATCGACGTGGACGAGGGTGAACCGGCCGGCTCCCGGAGGCGGCGCGTGGCCGCGCTGGTGCGGGAGCAGAGCGGGGCCGACCTCGTCGTACTGCCCGAGCTGTGGACCACCGGCGCCTTCGCCTACGAGGAGTTCGGCCGCGAGGCCGAGCCGCTCGAAGGGCCGACGTACGAGGCGATGGCCAAGGCGGCGAGCGACGCGGGTGTGTGGCTGCACGCCGGCTCCATCCCCGAACGGGCAGCGTCCGACAGCGGCTCCGCCCCGGGCGAGGGCCCCCTCTACAACACGTCTCTCGTCTTCTCCCCCTCCGGTGAACTGGCCGCGGTCTATCGCAAGATCCATCGCTTCGGCTTCGACAAGGGCGAGGCCGTGCTGATGGGGGCGGGCCGGGACCTGGTGACGGTCCGGCTGCCCGGGACCACGCTCGGCGTGGCCACCTGTTACGACCTCCGTTTCCCCGAACTCTTCCGCGGACTGGTCGACGCCGGCGCCGAGACGCTGGTGATCCCGGCGGGCTGGCCCGAGCGGCGACGCGCGCACTGGACGCTGCTGGCTCAGGCGCGGGCGGTGGAGAACCAGGCGTTCGTGCTCGCATGTGGAACGGCCGGCACCCACGCCGGAGTTCCGCAGGCGGGTCACTCGATCGTGGTGGATCCGTGGGGCGAGGTGCTCGCGGAGGCCGGCGCCGGCGAGGAGGTCCTCACGGTCGACATCGACCCGGCGAAGGTGGCCGCGACCCGCGAGCAGTTCCCGGCGCTGAAGGACCGGGTCCTGGGCCTGGAACCACCCCGGCACCGGGGTTAGCGCTTTCGCACCCGCCCCGGCTCAGTCCTCCTCGCCCTCCTTCTCGGCGAGGTGGATGACGCACACCGCCACCGCGATGAGCAGCGCCGGGTCGGCGTCCTCCCGTACGACGTCGACGCCGTACGTGTCGCGGACGGTCAGCCAGCGGCGGGAGATCACCGCGAGGAGTTCGCCGTCGTACTCGACGGCGAACTCGCGGTCCATGATCTTGCCGCTGACGTCCAGCTCTGTGCCGTCCACCAGGGAGACCCGGTAGTGGTTGCGCAGCAGGGACAGCCGCTTGCGCTTGATCCTGGCCAGGGGCTCGCCGTCCCGTTCGATCACCATGGTGTCGCGCAGGGCGAGCATCTTCTGGTGGATGTCGATCAGGACCCGCCCCTGGGCGTCCTTCAGCTCGAAGGTGTCCCGCAGGCGCATCGCCTTGCCGTCGACGAGGAACACCTTCCGGCCCTGCTCGTCCTCGATCCACCAGTCGTCACCGATGCCGAGGATCCGGTCGCGTACGAGGAATCTCATACGGAGCATGCTTCCCCGGGGCGGGCCGATCGTCACGGAAGCGGGGAAATGCCGCGGTGACGGCCGGACCGGCCGATCAGGGCACCCCCGCGAACCGCTTGCGGTCCGCCGACGGGCTCGGCCCCGTATCCCGCCGCGGCCCGGAACCCACCGGGACCCTGACCGTCGGCGACCGGCACGAGGAGGTCCGGGACCACGTGGACGCGACCACGGGCCACGCGCTGACCTGACCGGGCGCCGTGCTCCACCGGTACGCCAGGTGTTCGCGAAGTGAACTCTTAGGTCAGGCAAGGGAGTTGGCCAACCGGTGGGCCGCCGCCCGTGTCGAACGGTACGGAAGTCGGAACACTCGCCCGTCCGTTCCTCCCGGAGGTCCACCATGTCCGCTCGTCCTCACCGCCGTCGGCCGGTGCGCGCGCTCGCCCTGGCCGTCGGCACCGCCGCCCTGGCGGTGCCGTTCGCCCTGACCGGCACCGCCGGTGCCGCGACGCCGTCGGCCACCGCCGAGGTCAACCGGTACGACTGGCAGCTCACCTACAAGGCCGCGGTCGGCCAGACGAACAAGGCGACGGTCACCGCGTCCCTCACCGGTGACCGGTCCGGCATCACCTACGTCATCGACGACGTCGTCACGATCACGGCGGGCCACGACTGCGCCTACCCGAACAGTGCCGATCACACCAAGGTCGCCTGCACGGTCACCGGCGTGGACAGCCAGGACCCCTATGCCGCCCTGGTCATGAACCTCGGCGACCGCAATGACACCGTCGCGTACAAGAACGCCACCGACCAGATCTACTCCTACGCCGAGATCTCCCTCGGTACGGGCGACGACAAGGCGACGGACTCGGGCCGCCTCGACGGTGCCTACGTCTCGGGCGACGCGGGCGACGACACCCTCACGGTCGGTGCGGAGGGCCTGGCCTGGGGCGGCGACGGCAAGGACACGATCAACGCGGGCGGCGGCGACAACATCGCGAAGGGCGGCAGGGGCGACGACGTCCTGCGTGGCGGCGCCGCGGGCCAGGACCTCGCCGGCGACGACGGCAACGACACGATCTACGGCGGGACCGGCGCCGACACCCTGTACGGCGGCAAGGGCAACGACGTCCTGTACGGCAACAGCGGCAACGACAGGCTGTACGGCAACAGCGGGAACGACAAGCTGTACGGCGGCCCCGGCCGGGACACCCTCTCCGGCGGCCCCGGCCGGAACGTGGTCCACCAGGACTGACGGCCCCGCCCGGGTCTTCCACAGGTGCCGGACGCGCTGTGGACGCCGGATGGCACCCTTGAGTCACGACCGGTTCCGCTGCCCGGCGCGCCCGAGCCGCCGCTCAGGGCCGAGCGGACCGCCTGTCACTCGTGCCGGTGGCCTTGGACGAGCGGGAGGCGGCGCCTCAGACGCCGTAGCCGTCGGAGTAGCCGCCGTCGACGCGGTGGTGATGGTGGTGCGGTTCCTCTTCGACGACCTGTGTCGTCGGCGGCACCACCACACGGCGGCGTCGCGCGATCCCGCTGAACGTCGCGACGCCGATCAGGCCCACGGCCATCAGGATCAGGCCGACGACGGTGAGGTTGACGCCGTGCATGTGCCAGTCCGTCGCGAACGTGAGAATGGCCCCCACGGCTATGAGGATGATGCATCCGCCGAGCCCCATGAGGCTTCGCCTCCCCTTCCGGTTCCGGAATCTCCGGTGCCGTTCGGGTACCCGGCGGGATCCGGACTAGCCCTCCAGAAAAGCCGTCAGCGCGTTCGCCAGCAGGAAGGGGTCGTCGGCGCCGCACAGTTCACGGACGCTGTGCATGGAGAGGATCGCGACGCCGATGTCGACCGTGCGGATACCGTGCCGGGCCGCGGTGATCGGGCCGATGGTGGTGCCGCACGGCATGGAGTTGTTCGAGACGAAGCTCTGGAAGGGGACGTTCGCCTTCTCGCAGGCCGCGGCGAACACCGCACGGCCCGAACCGTCCGTGGCGTAGCGGTTGTTGACGTTGACCTTGAGGATCGGCCCGCCGTTGACCCGCGGGTGGTGCGTCGGGTCGTGCCGCTCGCCGTAGTTGGGGTGCACGGCGTGACCCGTGTCGGAGGACAGACAGACCGAGTCGGCGAGGGAGCGGGCCCGGTCCTCGTACGACCCCCCGCGCGCGAAGATTGAGCGTTCCAGCACCGTGCCGAGCAGCGGGCCGTCCGCGCCGGTGTCCGACTGGGAGCCGTTCTCCTCGTGGTCGAAGGCGGCCAGCACGGGGATGCGGGTCAGCGGGGCGCCGGAGGCCGCCACGGCGGCGAGGGCGGCGGCGCCGGCGTGCACGGACAGCAGGTTGTCCATGCGCGGACCGGCGACCAGCTCCCGGTCCCGGCCGAGGTAGGCCGGCGGCTCCACGGGGTGCGCCATCAGGTCCCAGCCGGCCACCGAGCCCGCCGCCAGCCCGGCCTCCTGCTCCAGGAAGGCGATGAGATCGCCCTCCAGCACGTCGTTGCCCAGCCCCCACACCGGCTGCATGTGCCGCTGCTTGTCGAGCTTGAGTCCCTCGGCGCTGACCGAACGGTCCAGGTGGATGGCGAGCTGCGGCACCCGCAGCAGCGGCCGGTCCACGTTGACCAGGACCGAGGAGCCGTCGCGCAGGGTCAGCCGGCCGGCCAGGCCCAGATCCCGGTCCAGCCATGAGTTGAGCAGCGGGCCGCCGTAGATCTCCACGGCGACCTGGCGCCAGCCGTGCGCCCCGCTGTCCGGGCGCGGCTTGACCCGCAGGCTCGGCGAGTCGGTGTGGGCGCCGATGATGTGGAACGGCGTGTGCGGCTCGGCGCCCTCGGGCACGTACCAGGCCACGATCGCGCCGCCGCGCAGCACGTACCGGCCGCCGTGCGTCCCGTCCCAGGCGTCCGTCTCCGCCACCTGACGGAACCCGGCCTTCTCCAGCCGCTCAGCGGTGTTCGCCACGGCGTGGTACGGCGACGGGCCGGCCGCCAGGAAGGACATCAGGTCGTCGGTGTGGCCGCGGTCGAAGCGGGCTGCTGCGCTCATGGGATTCACCTTAACGACGTGCACGGGCCCGCTCCCGGAAAGGAGCGGGCCCGTGCGAGGAATCGTCGGGGACGTCCGGAACGTCTAGAAGGCCGACTCGTCCAGCTCCATGAGGTCCAGCTCGACGCCCGAGGCGATCTTGCGGGCGAGCGTGACGCCCGGCAGGACGTTCGCGGCGAAGAACTTCGCCGCGGCGATCTTGCCGGTGTAGAACGCCTTGTCCTTCGCCGAGGCCGTGGTCAGCTTCTCGGCGGCTATCGCGGCGCCCTTGAGGAGCAGGTAGCCGACGACCACGTCACCGGAGGCCAGCAGCAGGCGGGTGGTGTTGAGGCCGACCTTGTAGATGTTCTTGGTGTCCTGCTCGGTGGCGGCGAGGTCGGTCAGCATCAGGCCGACGATCGCCTCCAGCTCTACGGCCGCCTTGGCCAGGTGCTCGCGGGCGCCGGCCAGCTCCTCGCCGCCGGTGCCGAGCGCCAGGAACTTCTTGATGTCCTCGGCGAGGGAGTTCAGCGCGGCGCCCTGGTTGCGGACGATCTTCCGGAAGAAGAAGTCCTGGCCCTGGATGGCCGTGGTGCCCTCGTACAGGGTGTCGATCTTGGAGTCCCGGATGTACTGCTCGATCGGGTACTCCTGGAGGAAGCCGGAGCCGCCGAAGGTCTGCAGCGACTGGGCGAGCTGCTCATAGCCCTTCTCGGAGCCGTAGCCCTTGACGATCGGCAGCAGCAGGTCGTTCAGCGCTTCCTCGGCGGAGGCGTCCTCACCGTTCGCCTCCTTGATCTGGATCGCGTCCTGGATCGAGGCGGTGTACAGCACCAGGGCGCGCATGCCCTCCGCGTACGCCTTCTGCGTCATGAGCGAGCGGCGCACGTCGGGGTGGTGGGTGATGGTGACCTTGGGCGCGGTCTTGTCCATGAAGTTGGCCAGGTCCGGGCCCTGGACGCGCTCCTTGGCGTACTCCAGCGCGTTCAGGTAGCCGGTGGACAGCGTGGAGATCGCCTTCGTGCCGACCATCATGCGGGCGAACTCGATGATGCGGAACATCTGGCGGATGCCGTCGTGCTTGTCGCCGATCAGCCAGCCCTTGGCGGGGTGCTGGTCGCCGAAGGTCATCTCGCACGTGTTGGACGCCTTCAGGCCCATCTTGTGCTCGACGTTGGTGGCGTAGACGCCGTTGCGCTCGCCCAGCTCGCCGGTCTCGAAGTCGAAGAGGTACTTCGGGACGAGGAAGAGGGACAGGCCCTTGGTGCCGGGGCCGGCGCCCTCGGGACGCGCGAGCACGTAGTGGAGGATGTTCTCCGACATGTCGTGCTCACCCGAGGTGATGAAGCGCTTCACGCCCTCGATGTGCCAGGAGCCGTCCTCCTGCTGGACCGCCTTGGTGCGGCCGGCGCCCACGTCCGAGCCGGCGTCCGGCTCGGTGAGCACCATGGTGGAGCCCCACTGCTTCTCGGTGGCGATCGTGGCGATGTGCTTCTGGACCTCGTTGCCCTCCTCGAAGAGGATGCCGGCGAACGCCGGGCCGGAGGAGTACATCCACACGGCCGGGTTGGCGCCCAGGATCAGCTCGGCGTAGGCCCAGATCAGGGAGCGCGGCGAGGTGGTGCCGCCGATCTCCTCCGGCAGGCCGAGCCGCCAGTACTCGGAGTCCATGAAGGCCTGGTAGCTCTTCTTGAAGGACGCGGGGACCGGCGCGGTGTTGGTCTCCGGGTCGAAGACCGGCGGGTTGCGGTCGGCGTCGGCGAAGGACTCGGCCAGCTCGTTCTCGGAGAGGCGGGTCAGCTCCTCCAGGACGCTCTTGGCGGTCTCGACGTCCATCTCCTCGAAGGGGCCGGTGCCGTACACCTTGTCGCGCCCCAGTACTTCGAAGAGGTTGAACTCGATGTCGCGGAGATTGGACTTGTAGTGCCCCATGGCGACGGCTCCGTAGAGGGATCGGCGAGGCACTGGCTCCTCGCACCTAGTTCACGTACCAACAAGTAGCTCCGATGATGCTACCCGTCGGTAATAAGAAGCAACCCCTGTCGGGTCAAGTGTGAGAAGGGTCTACTCCCCTGCGCGCGCGTGTGTGCGAGGACGCCCGCCCGCCTCGACCGAGTCGTCGGCACGGCGTGGCGATCCGGAACGATGGCCCCCATTTCTTCGGCGCCCGCTGGATTGATTTCCCCGCCGCCCCTGCGGAGGTCCCGCGTCGGTACGCTTGCGCCCATGTACGGCTACGACCAGAACGTGGGCGCTCAGCAGCAGTACGCCTCACCGCAGCAGCAGATGCCGGGCGGTGCCGGCGGGTACGGCCAGCAGCCGCCGCTCTACCCGGAGCCGTCCCCGCCCTCCCTCGCGGACGCCGTGCGCGCCTTCACCACGGGTCAGATGGCCGCCGAGGACTTCCAGCAGATCTTCGCCACGTCGAAGGTGTACTGCCCGCGCGGCGACACCCCCGGCTTCCTCGCCCTGCACAACACCCAGCAGCCGGTGATCCCGATGTTCACCTCGCTCAAGGAGCTGCGCCGGTACGCGGGCAAGGAGTCCAAGTACTTCGTCATCACCGGCGCGGAGGTGATCGACCTGCTGCCGACCGGCTACGGCTTCGTCCTGGACATGGAGGGCGAGCACCGGATGGTGTTCGACGCGAAGGCGGTCGAGCAGATGGTGGACTTCGCGATGCGCCGGATGTACGGCGGCTGAACCATTCCTTCCGGTGGCGGAGTCGGCCCATGGTGCCGCCGCCGTGACTCCGGCCGACACCTCGCCGCTGGCCCTGCCGGGCCGGCGGCTTTTCCGTTGCCGCTCGGCGCGCTCCACCCCGGAGGGAATTCCCTCCGGGGTTCGCGCGTTCCTGGTGGCAAGAAGTTCAACGCTCAACTAAAGTGGGCGTACCAAGGAGGTACCCACCATGCCTGCAGTGACCGTCGAGAACCCGTTGACGCTGCCCCGCGTGACCGCTCCCGCCGACGCCGTGGCACGCCCCGTGCTCGCCGTCACGACCGCCCCGAGCGGTTTCGAGGGTGAGGGCTTCCCGGTGCGCCGGGCGTTCGCCGGGATCAACTACCGCCATCTCGACCCGTTCATCATGATGGACCAGATGGGCGAGGTGGAGTACGCGCCGGGTGAGCCCAAGGGCACCCCCTGGCACCCCCACCGTGGCTTCGAGACCGTCACCTACATCATCGACGGGATCTTCGACCACCAGGACTCCAACGGTGGCGGTGGCACCATCACCAACGGCGACACCCAGTGGATGACGGCAGGTTCGGGCCTGCTGCACATCGAGGCCCCGCCGGAGTCCCTCGTCATGTCCGGCGGTCTCTTCCACGGCCTCCAGCTGTGGGTGAACCTGCCCGCCAAGGACAAGATGATGGCCCCGCGCTACCAGGACATCCGCGGCGGCAACGTCCAGCTGCTCACCACTCCCGACGGCGGCGCGCTCCTGCGCGTCATCGCCGGCGAGCTGGACGGCCACGAGGGTCCCGGCATCACGCACACGCCCATCACGATGATCCACGCGACGCTCGCCCCGGGCGCCGAGATCACGCTCCCCTGGCGTGAGGACTTCAACGGTCTGGCGTACGTCCTCGCGGGCCGCGGCAGTGTCGGTACCGAGCGTCGCCCGGTCCACATGGGGCAGACGGCCGTCTTCGGCGCCGGCTCCTCGCTGACCGTCCGCGCGGACGGGAAGCAGGACTCGCACACCCCGGACCTGGAGGTCGTCCTCCTCGGCGGACAGCCCATCCGTGAGCCGATGGCCCACTACGGCCCGTTCGTCATGAACACCAAGGACGAGCTGATGCGGGCCTTCGAGGACTTCCAGAAGGGCCGGCTGGGCACGGTCCCGGCGGTGCACGGGATGTCCGAGGGCGGACTCTGACCCGTCGGCGCCCGGTCGGTCGGCGCACCGGCCGGATCATGAAGCGGGGGCGGCGGGCCGGTACCTCGACGGCCCGCCGCCCCGTTCTCACCCGGCCGGCCTCGCACCGCAGGACAGCCGGTGGGGTTCATGATCGGCTGGAGCCGTGCGCCTGTTGCCCGAACCCGTTCGCCGGCTCGCCGCCTGGTGCGTCGTGCTGCTGCTCGTCGCGGGGGTCGGCTGGGTCGGGGTGCGGCTGTGCGGGGAGCTGCGTACGGCCGTCACGCCGGTGCTGCTGGCCCTGCTCGGCACCGCTTTGCTGGGGCCGCTGTACCGGCGGCTGGTGCGGGCGGGGGTGCAGCGTTCGGTGGCGGCCGGGCTCACCTGTGCCGCCGTCCTGGCCGTCGTCGGCGGTGCCGTCTACATCATCGTCGCCGCGCTCATCGACACCGGCGGACAGATCGCCGCCTCGCTGCGGCAAGCCGCCAAGGGGGTCGCACGGCACTTCGGGGTCGCCGGAAACGGGCTGGACGACCTCGCCGGCAAGGCACGAGAGCTGCTGGGCAAGTTCGCCGGGACGGCCGTGTCCAACGTCGTCAGCGGCGTCAGCGTCGTCGCCGAGAGCATCGCCATGGCCGTGCTGACGCTGCTGCTCGTCTTCTTTTTCCTGCGGGACTCCCAACGGGCCGTGGCGGCCCTCCGCTCCCTCGCGCCCGGCGGCACCGCCGACACCGTGGAGGCCGTCGCCCGGCGGGCCTTCGCCGGGGTGGAGGGGTTCATGCGCGGGACGACCGTCATCGCCCTCATCGACGCCCTGTGCATCACCGTCGGCCTGCTGGTCCTCCGGGTGCCCGGCGCGGTGGGGCTCGGGGCGCTCGTCTTCGTCGGCGCGTACATCCCCTACCTCGGCGCCTTCATCTCCGGCGCGGTGGCCGTGCTGGTCGCCTTCGCCGACCGGGGGGTCGTGATCGCGCTCTGGGCGCTCGGGGTGGTGCTCGCGGTACAGGTGCTGGAGGGGCATGTGCTGCAACCGGCGATCCAGAGCCGGACCGTGCAGATGCACCCGGCCGTCGTGCTGCTGGCGATCACCGCGGGCGCCTCCGTCGCGGGCATCCTCGGCATGCTTCTCGCGGTCCCGCTGACCGCGGCGGCCTTCGGCGTCGGAGCGGAGCTGCGGGGCCGCTACGGAGGAGCGGCCGACTCCGCCACCGGAGCGACGCCCGGCACCCCGCCCGACGCGCCCCCTGGCGCCACACCCCGTGAGCCGTAGGCCCGCGCGCCCGCCGACTCCGTACCGCCTGCACACTTCCCGGTGCGACCGCCTGCGCATTCCGCGGTGCGACCGCCTGCGCCCTTCCCGCACGCCCGCCTACGCCCTCCCGGCGCGACCGCCTACGCGCCCCCCGGCGCGCCCGTCGGTTCGCAGAGTTCGAACCAGATGCTCTTGCCCTCGCCCCGCGGGTCCACCCCCCACGCGTCCGCGAGGAGTTCGACCAGTATCAGGCCACGGCCGGAGGAGGCCAGTTCACCGGGGCGGCGCCGGTGCGGCAGGTCGTCGCCCGTGTCGAAGACCTCCACCCGCAGCCGCCGCGCGGCCCCCTCGCCGGTGACCTGGGCGAGCAGCAGCGCGTCGGCGTCGGTGTGCACCAGCACGTTGGTGACCATCTCGGAGACCAGCAGCACCGCCGAGTCCACCTGCTCGACCGAGGCCCAGTCGTGCAGCAGGTCGCGCAGGTGCCGGCGGGCCTCGGCAATCCGGTCGGGCTCGTCCTGCGCCACCGACAGCAGAGTGCGCCGCACCGTGCGTACCGTGCCGCCGCAGTCGCGGTCCTCCCCCGGCCGGCACAGCAACAGCAGCGCGATGTCGTCCTCGCGGCGGTCGGCCAGCGGGCCGGTGGTGTGGTGCGAGGACGGCCCGTGCACCGCCTGCACCAGCACGTCGGCCAGGGACTCCAGGTCACCCTGGTGGTCCTCCAGCGTCGCGCGCAGCCGGCGCCAGCCGCTCTCCATGTCGTGCCCGCCGGTCTCGATCAGGCCGTCGGTGCACAGCATCAGCGTCTCGTCGGGTTCGAGGGTGAACCGGGTCGTCGGATAGTCGGCGTCCGGGTCGATGCCCAGCGGCAGACCGCCCGCCGTCGGCCGCAGCATCACCGTGCCGTCCGCCATCCGGATCACCGGGTCCGGGTGCCCGGCGCGGGCGATCTCCAGCCCGCCCGTCGCCGGGTCGGTCTCCACGTACAGACAGGTCGCGAAGCGCAGGCCGGCCAGGGGGTCCTCGTCGGAGCCGAGCGTGACACCGTGCAGGAAGCGGGAGGCGCGGGAGAGGACGGCGTCCGGGCGGTGCCCCTCGGCGGCGTAGGCGCGCAGCGCGATCCGCAGCTGGCCCATGAGCCCGGCAGCGCGCACGTCATGGCCCTGGACGTCCCCGATGACCAGCGCGAAGCGGCCGGAGGGCAGCGGGATCATGTCGTACCAGTCGCCGCCGACCTGGAGTCCGCCGCCGGTCGGGATGTACCGGGCGGCCACCTGTATCCCCGGGATGTCGGGGCCGAGCGAGGGCAGCATGGAGCGCTGGAGGCCGTCCGTCAGTTCACGCGCGGTCTCGGCGGCACCGGCCCGGGACAGTGCCTGGGCGAGCATCCGGGCGACCGTGGTCAGGACCGCGCGTTCGTCGGGCGTGAACGCCACCGGGTAGGTGAAGGCGGCCATCCAGGCGCCCATCGTGCGCCCGGCGACCGTCAGCGGCAGGAACGCCCATGAGCTGCGGCCGAAGACCTGGGCGAGCGGCCAGGTGACCGGGTAGCGCTCCTTGTACTCCGCCGGGGAGGACAGGTAGACGGCCCGGCCGGTGCGGACGACCTCGGCGGCCGGGTAGTCGGTGTTCAGCGGCATGTGGGAGAAGGGGTTCATGTCGCCGGGCTGATGGCCGTGCTGGCCGGTGATCGTCAGCCGGTCGCCCTCGACCCCGAACACCACGAGCCCGTCCGGGGAGAACCCCGGCATCGACAGGCCCCCTGCCACCCGCAGCACCTCGGCGGTGGACCGCGCCTCCGCCAGCGCCCGGCCCGCGTCCAGCAGGAACGCCTCCCGGGAGCGCCGCCAGTCCCCGGTGACCGCGCTGCGGGCGGCTGCCGTGCCCGGGGTCGGCTCGGTCACCTCCTGGAGGGTGCCGATCAGCTCGTACGCCTGCCGTTCGGAGTCGTAGGACGGCTTGGACCGGCTGCGGACGACCCGCAGGATGCTGCCGTCCCCGTCCATGATCCGGATGCGCACCTCGGCGAGGGTGTTCTCGGCGACCGCCAGCCGCACCACGCCGGTGATCTCGTTCCAGTCGACCGGGTGCAGCCGGGCCCGGGCCTGCGCCTCCGTGAGGGTGGCCGGCTCCACGGGCAGGCCGAGCAGCCGTGCCGCCTCCGCGTCCACGGTGACCAGCCCGGCGGCGGTGTCCCAGTGCCACAGTCCGGTTGCGAGGGCGCCGAGGACGTCCTCGACGGACGGCAACGGCTCACCTGTGCGCATTGCCCCACTTTAAGAAGATCAGCTAGATAAGTGCCACTGTAAGAAGACCTGAGGGGGACGAGCCGCCTTTGGAGGTGCCGCCGAAGGAAGGGAGCCGGATGCCGGGCGTGCGGGGAAAATGGTGGGGAGCCGATCTTGGCGTGCCCGGTACCCTTGATGGGTCCGGGCCCCGTGCCCGTTCCCGCCGGTCGCAGGGCCGGCAGGAGAGAACCCCACCACGAAGGACGATGAACGACGATGCATCGGTACAGGTCCCACACCTGCGGCCAGCTCCGCGCCTCTGACGTCGGCACCGACGTCCGGCTGAGCGGCTGGCTGCACAATCGGCGCGACCTGGGCGGCATCCTCTTCATCGATCTGCGTGACCACTACGGCATCACGCAGCTGGTCGCCCGCCCCGGCACCCCCGCGTACGAGGCTCTGGACAAGGTCTCCAAGGAGTCCACGGTCCGCGTCGACGGCCGCGTTGTTTCACGTGGAACCGAGAACGTGAACCCCGACCTGCCCACCGGCGAGATCGAGGTCGAGGTCGCCGAGGTCGAGCTGCTCGGCGCGGCGCAGCCCCTGCCCTTCACCATCAACACCGAGGACGGGGTCAACGAGGAGCGGCGTCTGGAGTACCGCTTCCTGGACCTGCGCCGCGAGCGCATGCACCGCAACATCATGCTGCGTACGGCGGTCATCTCGGCGATCCGGCACAAGATGACGGCGCTGGGCTTCAACGAGATGGCGACGCCCATCCTGTCCGCCACCTCGCCCGAGGGTGCCCGCGACTTCGTGGTGCCCTCCCGGCTGAACCCGGGCAAGTTCTACGCCCTGCCGCAGGCCCCGCAGCAGTTCAAGCAGCTGCTGATGATCTCCGGCTTCGACCGCTACTTCCAGATCGCACCCTGCTTCCGCGACGAGGACGCCCGTGCCGACCGCTCGCCGGGTGAGTTCTACCAGCTCGACGTCGAGATGAGCTTCGTCGAGCAGGAGGACGTCTTCCAGCCGATCGAGCAGCTGATGACCGAGCTGTTCGAGGAGTTCGGCAACGGCCGCCATGTGACCTCCCCCTTCCCGCGGATCCCGTTCCGCGAGGCGATGCTCAAGTACGGCTCCGACAAGCCGGACCTGCGCGCCAAGCTGGAGCTGGTGGACATCACCGATGTCTTCGAGGGCTCGGAGTTCAAGGCGTTCGCCGGCAAGCACGTGCGCGCCCTGCCCGTCCCGGCCGTCCAGGACCAGCCGCGCAAGTTCTTCGACCAGCTCGGCGACTTCGCCGTGTCCCTGGGCGCGAAGGGGCTGGCCTGGGTCCGCGTCGGCGAGGACGGTGCGCTGTCCGGCCCGATCGCGAAGTTCCTCACCGAGGAGAACGTCGCCGAGCTGACCAAGCGGCTCTCCCTCGCCCCCGGCCACGCGATCTTCTTCGGCGCGGGCGAGTTCGACGAGGTCTCCAAGATCATGGGCGCCGTCCGCGTCGAGGCCGCCAAGCGGGCCGGCCAGTTCGAGGAGAACGTCTTCCGCTTCTGCTGGATCGTCGACTTCCCGATGTACGAGAAGGACGAGGAGACCGGCGCGATCGACTTCTCGCACAACCCCTTCTCCATGCCGCAGGGCGGCCTGGAGGCCCTGGAGACCCAGGACCCGCTGGACATCCTGGGCTGGCAGTACGACATCGTCTGCAACGGCGTCGAGCTGTCCTCCGGTGCGATCCGGAACCACGAGCCGGACATCATGCTCAAGGCCTTCGAGATCGCGGGCTACGACCATGAGACCGTCGAGGAGAAGTTCGCCGGCATGCTGCGCGCCTTCCGCTTCGGCGCCCCGCCGCACGGCGGCATCGCCCCGGGTGTGGACCGTATCGTCATGCTCCTCGCGGACGAGCCCAACATCCGCGAGACGATCGCCTTCCCGCTCAACGGCAACGCCCAGGACCTGATGATGGGCGCTCCGACCGAGCTGGAGGAGGCCCGCCTGCGCGAGCTGCACCTGAGCATCCGCAAGCCGCAGCCGAAGTAAGCGGTACGCTCGGCCTGTGCGCGCGGCATCTGTCCTGACTCGCTCTTGACGATCGGCGCGCACAGCCGTCTCCGGGCCGGGTGACAGCTTGCGTCCCTACCGTCCCGGCCCATGACCGGATACCACTCGTGCATCCGGCAGAGACCGCGAGCCGACCCGTCGTGCCGTGATCGTGGCGGGCGGCGCCACCGCCGTCGCCCTGGGGCTGGGCGGCGCGCTGGCCGTCGACGCGTCCGCGGACGACGACACCACGGCGGACACCTGCTGCAAGCTGACCTCCGAGACCGTCGAGGGTCCCTACTACATCGACGCCGACAAGCTCCGGCGGGACGTCACCGAGGACCAGGCCGGCATCCCGCTCACGCTCACCCTCAGTGCTGCTGACGGAGGACGTCGAGCCGTACTCCACCAACACCACCCCCCGGACCCCGCTCGACCAGGACACGGTCTACCCGGGCAACGGGCACGCGGGCGGCCTGCTCCGCCTGAAGTACGACAGGAAGCACATCGCGCGCGGTGTCCGGGCCCGCCTCACCCTGGGCGTGGCCCCGGACGAGACGCACGACGGCACCTGACAGCCGAGGTCAGCCGTCCTGCTCCTGCTCGTCGGCGTCGGTGTCCGGGGACGCGCCGTCCTCCAGGAGCCGCTCGGCGATGTCGTCGGACCATTGCTGGGCCCAGGCACGCAGGGCGGTGACCTCCTGCTCGTCCAGCCCGTACCGGACGAAGTCCCGGTCTGAGTAGAAGTCCGTGCCTGTCAGCCGGGACTGAAGGGTGGGCAGGTCGAACGGGTCGTGGGCGTGGCGGCGGCCCAGTTCCTCCAGGTCAGGCAGGGTGAAGCGGTCCGCTGCCGCCCGGGCGTCGATGAGGTCGACGGCCGCGCCCCGGTCGTACAGGGCCCGGATCTTCGTCCCGACGGCGTCCTCCAGGGAGAGGGCCGGCCCGTACCCGGTGAGCTCCGGGGGCTGCCAGAACGCCTCCTTGTGCAGCACGAGGGCGCAGGTATCGCCGCTCGCCGGGTCGGTGACCGTCAACTGCGCGGTGAGCGCGCTGACGGCCCCGGCCCGGACGTGCCGCCCGCGAGCCTCCAGCGTCGCGCCGACGGCACCGGAGATCACCGCCATGCGCTCGGCGCTCTCGGTGGCGAAGTCGAGGTTGGCGTGTGGACGCCGGAGCAGTCCGTGGGCCTGGAGGGCGTATCCGCCGGCCAGGACCAGACCGTAGGGGCCGCCCGCCGAGACGGCGTCCGCCAGGAGCCGGCGATGGGGTTCGGGGATGTCCACGGGAAGATCTTTCCGGCTTCCTGTCACACGCGCGACGACGGGGTTCAAAGAGGTGTCCGGAGCACGCGGAACACTCTTCAGGAGCCTCTCATGCGTACCGCCCGGATCGTCGTCACCTCGGGCGCCGCGTTCATGGCCGGGTTCTCCGCAGTGCTGCTGCTGATGCGGGTGCAGTGGATCGTGCAGGCACTGACCGACCACCGGATGCCGCGCTCGTGGTGGACCCTGCTGGGGCCGGTCAAGGGCGCCGAGCCCAACGGCCCGGCGCCCCTCGGTGCATCAGACGCGCGCGGTCAGCCTTCCTCGCCGCCGAAGCGCTCCTTGTACGTCTCCAGGTCCTCGTCCGTCAGCTTGGCGAAGAGCACCGGCGGGACCGTGAACGGAGTCCCGGACGGTACGGAGGACAGGGCCTTCGCCTCGTCGGCCGTGACCCAGACGGCGGTGTCGTCCGGCAGGGTGAAGGCACCGCGCATCGCCGCCGAGCTGGCCGGGATCAGCGGCTCGGAGACCACCGCGTACAGGTGGATGAGGTTCATCGCCGTACGCAGGGTGAGGGCCGCGCCCTCCTTGTTCGTCTTGATCTCCAGCCAGGGGGCCTTCTCCTCCAGGTAGGAGTTGCCGGCCGACCACAGGGCGCGCAGGGCCGCGGCGGCCTTGCGGAACTGGAGGGACTCCATGTGCGACTCGTACTCCGCGAGGAGCGCCGCGATCTCCTCGCCGAGCTTCGCCTCCGCCTCGCCAGGCTCGCCGCCGGCCGGGACCTCCTCGCCGAAGCGCTTCTTGCTGAAGGACAGCACGCGGTTGACGAAGTTGCCGAGGGTGTCGGCCAGGTCCTTGTTCACCGTGGCGGTGAAGTGCTCCCAGGTGAAGGACGAGTCGTCCGACTCCGGGGCGTTGGCGATCAGGAAGTAGCGCCAGTAGTCGGCGGGCAGGATGGCCAGGGCCTGGTCGGTGAAGACGCCCCGCTTCTGCGAGGTGGAGAACTTTCCGCCGTAGTACGTCAGCCAGTTGAACGCCTTGACGTAGTCGACCTTCTTCCACGGCTCGCGCACGCCCAGCTCGGTGGCCGGGAACATCACGGTGTGGAAGGGGACGTTGTCCTTGGCCATGAACTCGGTGTAGCGGACGGTGTCGTCCGCCTCGTACCACCAGGACTTCCAGTCGCGGTTCTCCGGGTCCTGGTCGGACCACTCCTTGGTCGCGCCGATGTACTCGATCGGGGCGTCGAACCAGACGTAGAAGACCTTGCCCTCGGCCGCCAGCTCCGGCCAGGTGTCCGCCGGGACCGGGACGCCCCAGTCCAGGTCACGGGTGATCGCCCGGTCGTGCAGGCCCTCGTTCAGCCACTTGCGGGCGATGGAGGAGGCCAGCTGCGGCCAGTCCTCCTCGTGCCGGGCGACCCATGCCTCGACCTCGTGCTGCAGCTTGGACTGGAGCAGGAAGAGGTGCTTGGTCTCGCGGACCTCCAGGTCGGTGGAGCCGGAGATCGCCGAGCGCGGGTTGATCAGGTCGGTCGGGTCCAGCACGCGCGTGCAGTTCTCGCACTGGTCGCCGCGGGCCTTGTCGTAGCCGCAGTGCGGGCAGGTGCCCTCGACATAGCGGTCCGGCAGGAAGCGGCCGTCGGCCGGGCTGTAGACCTGGCGGATCGCCCGCTCCTCGATGAAGCCGTTCTCGTTCAGCTTGCGGGCGAAGTGCTGGGTGATCTCGCGGTTCTCCGGGGAGGAGCTGCGGCCGAAGTAGTCGAAGGCCAGCGCGAAGCCGTCGTAAACCGCCTTCTGCGCGTCGTGCGCCTGCGCGCAGAACTCGGCCACGGGCAGGCCCTGCTCCTTGGCGGCCAGCTCGGCGGGGGTGCCGTGCTCGTCCGTCGCGCAGATGTAGAGGACGTCGTGGCCGCGCTGGCGGAGGTACCGGGAGTACACGTCCGCCGGGAGCATGGACCCCACCATGTTGCCCAGGTGCTTGATCCCGTTGATGTACGGAAGGGCGCTGGTGATGAGGTGTCGAGCCATCGTGGCTGCTCCCAGGTCGCTGCTTTTCTGCGGTTTCGAACCTTGAAATCGTAGCCGACATGGGTGGGCCGCCCGCTTCCCGTTTTGCAGGGTGGGAAGGGGCGGCCCGGGCTTCACCGACAGTGACGGTGCGGTGTCCGGCGCGCGGGCGCCTACGACCGCCTACGGGTGCCTACGGGCGCCAGGTGGCGAGGACGCCCTCGTACAGCTCGGTGTCCGTCAGCTCGCGGGGAGTGGGGCCCGCGTGGAAGAAGGACGTGTTGCCGGTCTTCAGCTTGCGGAGGTAGTCGAACGCCTTGTTGTCGTGCTCGCCGAAGGCGACGAAGGAGAAGAACAGGGTCGGGTGGGACTCCGCCGCCGCGGTGAGCGCCTGGGTGGCGGGGGTCTTGGCGTCCGGGGCGCCGTCGGTCTGGAAGACGACGAGGGCGGGGGTGCCGGGGGCCGCGGTCTTCTCGTAGTGGGCGAGTACGGCCTCCACGGCGGCGTGGTAGCTGGTACGGCCCATGCGGCCGAGTTCGGCGTGCACGTCGTCGATCTTGGTTTCGTGGTCCGGGGACAGGGTGAGGTCGGTGGTGCCGTCGACCTCGGTGGAGAAGAAGACGACGGGGACCGTGGCCTCGGGGTCGAGGTGGGCGGCGAGGGCGAGGGTCTGGTCGGCGAGGGCCTGGGCGGAGCCGTCCTTGTAGTACGGGCGCATGCTCGCGGAGCGGTCCAGCACGAGGTAGAGCTTCGCTCGGGTGCCGGTGAGGTTCGCCTTCTCGAGGGTGGCTGTGGCGGCCTTGTAGGCGGTGGTGAGGGCGGGGGTGTGGGTGCGGACGTGGGTGAGCGGGGTGGCGGGGGTGGCCCTGCCGACCGCCTCGGCTTCGCCTTCGGCGTCCGTGCTCCCACCCGCACCACCCGTGCGGGTCTCGTTGTCGGGTGCGGGTGGCCCCTGTGGGGTGTCCTCGCCGTCGGCGGGTGACGGGGCGGCGGTCGTCTCGCCGGCCTCCACCTCCGCTTCCGCTGCCGCTTCACCTTCGGCTTCCGCCGCAGCTTCGGCTTCCGCCTCGGCTTCGCCTTCGGCGTCCGTGGTCCCACCCGCACCACCCGTGCGGGTTTCGTTGTCGGGTGCGGGTGGCCCCTGTGGGGTGTCCTCGCCGTCGGCGGGTGACGGGGCGGCGGTCGTCTCGCCGGCCTCCACCTCCACCTCCGCTGCCGCTTCACCTTCGGCTTCCGCCGCAGCTTCGGCTTCGGCTTCGGCCGCAGCTTCCGCTTCCGCAGCTTCCGGTTCTGCCGCAGCTTTGCCTTCCGCCGCCGCTTCGCCTTCCGCTTCCGGCGTGGTCTGGGCTGCTGCTTCCGCTTCCGGGGCTGCCTTCCGCTCCGTGTCGGTCTGGGGCTCGGGCTCCGCCGCGTTCGCGGTTTCCGCCTCGGTCGCCTCGGCGCCGGCCGGTTCCCGGTGCTCTGCTGTCTCCGGTGCCGTGTCGGTCTGGGGCTCGGGCTCGGGCGCCTCCGCGGGCACCGTCTCGACTGCCTCGGCGCTGGCCGGATCGGGTTCCGTGGAAGCCTGCCGTTCCGTGCTCGGCTCTGCTTCCACCGTCGTGGTCGTCGGTTCCGGTTCCGTCTCCGGCTCAGCCTCCACGGGCGTGTTCGCCTCGGGGTTCGGCTCCGCGGTAGCCGCCTCCGTGACCTGACTCTTCTCCTCGGGCTTCGTTGCGGCCTCGGTGCTCGGAGGGGTCGGCTGGGCGGCCTCTTCCTCGGCGCTCTGCTCAGCCGCGGCCGGGGTCGGTTCCTCGGGGCTGTTCTCAGGCGTTTCCTCGGCCTTGGCCGGAGCCGTCTGCTCGGTCTTGGTCGCAGGCGTTTCCTCGGCCTTGGCCGGAGCCGTCTCCTCGGCGTTGGCCGCAGGCGTTTCCTCGGCGTTGGCCGGAGCCGTCTGCTCGGTCTTGGCCGCAGGCGTTTCCTCGGTCTTGGCCGGAGTCGTTTGGTCGGCCTGGGGGGTGGGGGCGGTCTTCGGCTCGTCGGGCGTGGCCGTGGGCTCGGTGGTCGGGCCCTCCGGTGACTGGGACGGGTGGGGGACCTTGATGTGGTCGAAGGCCGCCGCCACCAGTTCGTGTTCCGCCGAGGAGGACTGGCGGGGCTCGGGCAGAGTGGCGGCCGACGACCCGGCCGCGGGCGGGGTCTGCGCCGGGGTCCGGTCCGCACCCTCCGCCTCGGTGGCTCGTGACTTGCGTGAGCGGCCGAATGCGTTCCGCAGGAGAGTGAGAATGCCCATGTGCGCAACCCTTCGTGTGAGTTGTAGCCCGTCAATCACTGGCCAGGACGGACACGTAAGGTTAGCGGCCCCGCGTTGCCGCCCCGCGTCAGTGCGGGGACGTGATCGCGCGGGCGGCGGCGACCTCCTGGCGGAGGGGTTCGAGGACGCTGCCGGCGGGGCCGGTGAGGTCGGTGCGGACGGCGATCAGGGTTTCCGCACGCCGTACGCCCTCCGACAGCTCCCGGAGTTGCAGGGTCACCTGGGCGATCTCGCCGGCGGACGGGGGCGGCGCCCCATGGCGGACGCGGACGCGGGCCGCCGTCGTGGCGTCCACGATGCGTTCCACGGCCACGACCAGCGGCCACCACGCGGCGGCGCGCCGGCCGGTCGGCGGCGGCTCGGTCAGGGCCCGCTGGAATTCCGTGCGGATGACGGACAGGTCGCGGTAGAGGCGGCGGCGCATACGCGCACGGGCGGACGGGTCGGTGCCGTCGCCGAACGCCGCCTCGACGTAGGCCGCCGTGTCGGCCACCGCGTCGGCCAGGCGGTCGCCCACGCGGGTGTGCCAGCTCTCGGGCCAGAGGAGGTAGCCGGCGGTCAGCACGATCGCGCAGCCCAGGAGCGAGTCGTTCAGCCGCGGCAGCAGCAGGGCCGTGCCCTGGTGGTTGAGGATGTCGGAGAGGAGCAGGATCACCGGGGTGATGGCCGCCGTCTGGTAGCCGTAGCCCCGCGGGGTGAGGGCCGGGATGAGCGGGGCCAGGACGAAGAGCACGGGGACGTCCCACCAGCCCAGCGGCACCTCGGCCAGCACCACCGCCGCCAGCACCAGACCGGCCACCGTGCCCAGGGCGCGCAACAGGGCGCGGGAGAAGACCGAGCCGAAGTCCGGCTTGAGGATGAAGGTGACCGTCAGCGCGACCCAGTACGAGCGGGCGACGGGGACCAGGGAGACCAGGGCCTGGGCGATGCCGATGCAGACCGCCAGCCGTACGCCGTAGCGCCAGGAGTTGGCGGACAGGACGACGTTGCGCGCGGTACGGGCCGTACGGATGCCGAGCGCGGCCGGCCGGCCCAGGCGGTCGTCGATGCCCCGGGGGTCGACGTCGGGCGCGGTGACGACCTCGGCGGTGTGGCGCAGGGCGTGGTCCACCGCCCGGGCCGTCTCCGTGGTGGGAAGGGGGAGCCGGAGGGGCGGCGGGGGCGCGTCGTCCCTCTCCACGGCCCGGGCCAGGTGGTGGAGCGCCTCGGGGATCTGCGGCGGGAGCGGGCGGGCCGCCAGGTGGGCGGCGGGGGCCGCCTCGATCACCGGAGTGATGGCGTTCAACCGGGCCAGCATCCGGGTGAGTTCGCGGCTTCGGCCGTGGTGGCGGGCGCGCCGGGCCAGGATCAGGTCGTACGACTGGTTCAGGGACTGGGTGACGGTGCGGCGGGCCTCCTCGTACTCCTCGGTGCGGTCCGTGCCGGCGATGGTGAGCAGGTCGGCGACCGTGCGGTACGTGGCCGCGACGGCGGTTCGTTCGGGGACGCCCGCGCGCAGCGGCCAGGCCAGCAGGGCCAGCAGGAGGACCAGGAGGCCGCCGCCGGTCATCAGGACGGGGGCCAGCCACCAGGGGGACGGCAGCGGGAGGCCCGCGCCGATCACGCAGTTGAGGAGCAGGAGCAGGCCGGAGACGGAGGCCACCACGCCGATCGTGGAGATCATGCCCGAGATCAGGGCGACGCCGGTGACGGCGACCACGGCGTGCCAGCCGTGGCCGTACACCAGGGTGCCCAGGGTCACGCCGACCGCGCCGAACAACTGGGGGACGGCGATGTTGAGGATGCGCATGCGGTAGGCGTCGGCGGTGTCGCCGATGACGCCGGACAGGGCACCCATGGCGGCGAGGGCACCGTAGGCCGGGCGGCCGACGGCGAGGCCGATCGCCAGGGGGAGGGCCATGCCGAGGGCGGCGCGGGCCATGGCGGACCGGTTGGCGGGCGCCTGCTGGGGTTTGAGGTTCCGGACCAGCCAGTCGGGAGGAGTGAGGCCGATGGGGAACTCTCGGAGCATGTGCCCATTATGGCCGGATAGGAGTGGTCGGCCTTGGGCGGGCTGGGGTGGGTGGAGGTGAGCGCCGTCCGCTTCGCACGCTGTCACCTTCGGGTGCTGTCACTTTCGGGTGTGCAGTATGAGGTCGGTCAGGAGGGCGCGGTGGTCTGTGCCGGAGACGGGGAGGACGTGGGCGTCGGTCACGGTGAAGTCCTGGGAGAGCAGGACGTGGTCGATCTGGGCCCCGATGACGGAGGCGGTGCGGGAGGGCCAGCTCGGGGTGCGGTCGTGGTCGGCGAGGCGGGCCGCGTCGGACAGGCCGGTGTCGAGGATGTGCCGGAAGGCCGCGTGGTCCTGGGAGGCGTTGAAGTCGCCGGCGAGGACGGTCGGCGTGCCGGGGCCGGCGGCGGCGAAGGCGCGGAGCCGGCCGAGTTCGCGGCGCCACAGGCCGACCTGTCCCGGCAGCGGGGGCATGGGGTGGGCGAGCTGGAGGCGTACGGCGTGACCACGCACGTCGGCCACGGCGCCGGGCATGCCCATGGTGCCGGCGACGCCCGCGGCCGGTGTCAGCGGGAAGCGGCTCAGGATGAGGGAGCCCTTGGAGCCGTCCGCCTCGACGGCCCGGCGGTACGGATAGCCGACCTCGCGTTCCAGGGCGGCCCGGCAGCCGGAGTCGCACTCTTGTACGAAGACCACGTCCGGGCGCCGCTCCCGCACCACCCGGACGAGGGCGGGGGTGCCGCGGCCGAACTCGACGTTCGAGGTCAGCACGCGGAACGCGGCGAGGGGCGGCCCGTCGGGCCCGCCGGTCCTGCCGTACGGCTCCAGGTACCAGGCGAGCAGGCCGAGGACGACGACCGCCCACACCAGCCCCGCCCACCAGCGGGCGAGCAGTGCGCACAGCAGCGCGAAGCCGGCCGGCAGCAGCAGCCAGGGCAGGAAGGCGAGGAGCTGGGGTACGGGAGTGATGCCGTCGGTGTCGGCGGCCCGGCAGCCGGCGACCACGCTCACCCCGGCGAGCAGCAGACCGGCGCACCAGGCGCCGAGCCTGCGTCCGCGGCGCTGGGTCACGGGTGCGAGCCTACGATCAACCGTCCAGCCGCGCCAGGAAATCACCCAGCGCCCGGTTGAACTCCCGGGGTCGTTCCAGGTTGGGCAGGTGGGCGGCGCCCTCGACGACGTGCAGGACGGAGTCGGGGAGGGCCGCGTGCATCGCCTCGGCGTCGGCGACGGGGGTGTAGGTGTCGTCGGTGCCGACCAGGACGAGGGCCGGTACGGGCAGCTTGGTCAACAGTTCGCGGTAGTCCGGGCGTTCGGCCCGGCCGCGCAGGGCCGCCGCGGCGCCCTCCGGTGAGGTGGCCGTCATCATGCGGTACACGTGGGCCTTGACCTCGGGATCGGCGTACGGGGCGACCATCTTCTCCAGTACCTCGTCGGCGTAGCCCCCCATGCCCTCGGTGAGCAGCCGGTCGGCCATGGCGTTGCGGCTGTGCCTGCCCTCGGTGGTCTCGGCGGCGGGGAAGGTGTCGGCGAGGACGAGGCCCCGGATCCGGTCGCCGAAGCGGGCGGCGCACTCCATGGCGATCTGGCCGCCCATGGACAGGCCGGCGAGGGCGAAGGTGTCCACGCCCAGGTGGTCCAGCAGGCCGGCGATGTCGCGGGCGTGGCGGGAGAGCGGGACCGTGCCGGGGGTCACGGGGGAGGCGCCGTAGCCGCGCAGATCGGGGGCGATCACCCGGCGGGCGGTGGCGAACTCCGTCAGCTGCGGGTGCCACATCGTGCGGTCGAAGGGGTGGCCGTGGATGAGGACGAGGGGAACCCGGGAGGGTACTCCGGGGTCTTTGTCCTCGAATGCGAGGAAAGGGGGCATGCGACGACCCTAGGGCCGCCCCGGCGATCGGTGCAATAAAATCTTTGCTCTCGGTGCAATCAACGGCTCGCTGCCCAGGGGGACTTGTGGACGACTACCGGCGCATCGCCGACCGGATCGCGGCCGACATCACCGGCGGACGGCTCCTGCCCGGCCAACGGCTGCCGCCCCAGCGCGCGTTCGCCCGCCGGCACGGCATCGCGCCCTCGACGGCCGGCCGGGTCTACGCCGAACTCGTGCGCCGGGGACTGGTGGTGGGCGAGGTCGGGCGCGGCACCTTCGTGCGGGCCACCGCGCCGGACGGGCAGCCGGGGCACACCCTGACCGAGGCGGGCGGCGCCCCGCCCGTGAACCTGGAGCTGAACTACCCCACCGCTCCCGGCCAGTCGGAGCTGCTGGCCCCGGCCCTGGCCCCGCTGCTGCGGCCGGACGCGCTCGGTCAGGCGCTGCGGCCGGCCGCCGCCGCGGGCACCCCGGCGGCCCGGGAGGCGGTCGCCGCCCTGCTCACCCGGGGCGGCTCGAGGGTCCGGCCGGAGCGGATCCTGTTCACCGGCAACGCCCGCCAGGCGATCGCCGCCACCCTCGCCTCCCTGGTCCGGCCCGGCGGCCGGGTCGGCGTGGAACCGCTGACGTATCCGCTGGTGAAGGAGGTCGCGGCGCGCCTCGGCCTGATCCTCGTCCCGCTCGCCACGGACGCGGAGGGGCCCCTGCCGGAGTCCGTCGCCGCCGCCCACCGCGGTGCGCCGCTGTCCGCGCTCTACCTCCAGCCGACCCTGCACAACCCCACCTCGCGGACGACGAGCCCCGGACGGCTGCGGCAGCTGGCCGACGCTGTCCACAGGCTGGGGATACCCGTGGTCGAGGACCGCATCTGGTCCTTTCTGCACCCGGGCGGCACACCGCCGCTCGCCGCGCTGGCGCCGGGGCTGGTGCACCTCGTCGACGGCCTGTCCAAACGGGTCGCGCCGGGCCTCACCGTGGGCTTCGTCGCCGTACCGGAGGACCGCGTCGAGGCGGTGGCCCGGGCCGTCCGGTCCGGCGGGTGGAGCGCGGGCGCCTTCGCGCTGGAGGCGGCCGTGCGCTGGCTCGGTGACGGCACCGTGGACCGGCTGGTGGCCGCCAAGCGGCAGGACGCGCGGCGGCGGCAGCGGCTGGTCGCCGAGAAGCTGGCCGGGTTCGCCGTACGGTCCGATCCGGCCGCCTACTTCGCCTGGTGGGAGCTGCCCGCGCCATGGCGGGCGGACACCTTCACGGCCGCCGCGCGGGCGCACGGGATCGCCGTCACCCCGGGCACGGCCTTCTGCGTGGACCCCGGCCGCACACCGGACGCGGTCAGGCTCGGGCTCGCGTCGGTGCCGGAGCCGCGGCTGGCGCGGGCGCTGGCGACCCTCGCCGGCGTCGCGCGGGACGGGGCAGCCGCAGATACCGGGTGAGCCAGGTGAGCAGGGCCACCGTGAGACCGAGGCCCAGCAGCAGCCAGGCGGCCGTGCGCAGGGTGCCGGTGAGGGCGTCGTAGACCGCGCCCGCGGCCGGGTGGGACACGCCGGCGGGCAGGTCGGCCAGGGTCAGGCCGCGGCCGACGCAGAGGGCGAGGGCGAGCAGGGCGCCGCCCAGGGCCGTACCCAGGGCGGTGGCGACGACGGCCCGGCGCCGGCGGACGGCGAGCGCGATCCCGGCGACGGCGAAGGCGACGGACGCCACCGGCAGCCAGAATCCGGCGACTTCGAGCACGTGGAACCCCTTCCGGAGCACGGTCAGTTGGCCCGCCGGAAGCACGGCGACCGCGGTGTGCTCCACCGGGATGCGCGCGGCGAACGGCACGTGGTCGCGGGTGAGCTGGCGCTTGACCTGGGCGGTGACGGGGGCCAGGTCGACCATGACGGCGTGCTCGTCCTCCTCGCGCAGGGCGCGCAGGACGGCGTCGTGGGTGACCCGGTTGCCGGTGTCCCAGGCCAGCCGGAAGGCCCGCGTGTGGGTGAAGGAGCGCACCGCGTCATGCACGAACGGGCGGACCGAGCCGCGCATCGGGCGGATGTCCAGGTGCTCGTCCACGGCGCGCAGGATGCCGTCACCGACCGTGTCCACGACGGCCTCCCGCACGGCCGGATCGGCGGCGAGCGGCGCCATCGTGGTGACGTAGCGGCCCGTGTCGGCCAGCCCGTACGCCGCCCAGGCCGCCAGCGCGCCGAACGGTGCGAGGAGGCAGGACAGGGCGATCAGCAGGGCCGACAGGGCGCTCCTGAGGCGTCGTGAGGGCACACCTCCAGGCAAGGGCTCCGGGGGCCGGCGCGCGAGCGGGAGGACTGCATTAGGGCGGCAGGAGGACCCCTCTGGCGGAACGGGGGTTTCCGCTCCCCGGTGGAGGGCTCACCCGAACGGGTGTTTCCTGGTGCTGGAGGGGTTCCGGCGAGTCCGGCTTCTCAGGGTCGTGGGGGCCGGACCGTGTCCGGAACCTCGCTCCGGTGAGGAGGAGGGGGACGCAGGGGAATGTGTGGGTCCCGGCCGACCGGCCGGGACCCACGCGTGTCGCCGGTGCGTCCGCCGGATCCCAGCGGAACCGGCGCCCGGAGATCTCAGCGGATCCGGCGCCCGGAGGCGTCCTCCCGCGTGTAGTAGCGGTAGAAGAGCACGGCGAAGGTGACCGCCGACACCGCCAGGGACATCAGCATCGACCGCACCACGTCGTCGTGGCGGCCCTGGCCGGCGCCCTGGGTGGCCATGATGCTGCCGCTCTGGCTGTAGAGGAACCCGAACGCGCAGCCGACGAACGCCGACCACAGCAGTGCGTGCAGCTCCCGCGGCATGCGCGGAGCCAGCACCAGCAGCGCCATGCACACCACCGCGAACACCACCGCGCTGACGAAGCCGAGCAGCAGGTTCCAGCCGGTGATCTCACCGCCGGCACGGTTGTTGGCCGCCACCCAGTAGCCGTAGACCAGGCCCAGCACGACCGGCACGCCGATCCGTGCCATCGCGTGGGTGCGGGCGTCGAGGACGTCGGGCGGACGGGCGCGCACGTCGGTCGACCGGCCCTCCACCTCGGGTGTGCGGCCGGGCCGGGACATACCGCCGGGTGCGGGTGCCGCTTGAGCCATGAGAGCACTCCTCTCTCTCCTCGCCCCCGCTCTGCCCCCGGTTCCAGGGCACACCGGGGGGCACGGCCTGGCAAGTCGGCCGGAAAGGCGGTGATCGCCCGGATGCGTGCGCTTCTCGCCCGTGATTCTCTGAAGGCATGGAGGGCTGCCGGCCGTGACGGAGATGGAGTACGGGCGGGGGAGCCCGTTGCTGAAGCTCCACGGGCGGAGCATCGCGTGGCTACCGCCCCTGCTGCTGCTCGTCGGCATCATCCTGCTGGACTTCACCACGGGGGAACAGTTCCGGATCATCTCCTGGATCGTCCTGGTCCCGGGCATCGCCGCCGCCATCTGCGGCGTGTGGACGACGGCCGCGTACAGCGTGCTGTCGGTGGTGACGTACGTCGTCGTGGACAGCGCCTGGCCCGACCAGTACAAGGCCGGATTCGGCGATTTCCTCCTGGTCGCCCTCGGCGGCACCCTGGCCACCCTCGCGGCCGTCGTACGTGTGCGCCATGAACGGCAGATCCTGCACATCCGGGACATCGCCGAGACCACCCGGCGTACCGTGCTGCGCCCGCTGCCGCCGCGCTGGGCCGGTCTGGAGCACGCGGGGGTGTACCTGGCCGCCGACGTCGACGCCCGGGTCGGCGGTGACTTCTACGACATCCAGCCCGGCCCGTACGGCACCCGGGTCCTCGTCGGTGATGTGCAGGGCAAGGGCCTGGGGGCCGTGGAGACCGCCGCCGCGCTGCTCGGCACCTTCCGCGAGGCCGGTTACCACGAGAAGGACCTCACGACCGTCGCCGAACGCCTGGAGACCCGGATGATCCGGCACCGCTCCCACACCGCCGCGCTCGGCCGGGACGACGGCGACCGCTTCGCCACCGCCGTCCTCATCGCCTTCGCCGACGACACCCCGGAGACGATCGACGTGGCGAACTTCGGCCACGAACCCCCGCTCGCCGTCGGCCCGCGCGGGGTCCGTGAGCTGCCCAGCGGTGACGGGGTGCCGCTCGGCTTCGGTGACCTCGCGGGCCGGCTGCCCCCCGTGCACCGGGTGCCGCTGGCCGCCGACGAAACCCTGCTGCTGGTCACCGACGGGGTGACCGAGGCCCGCGACGGGCTCGGCACGTTCTACACGCTGGCCCGCGAGGTCGACCGGGCGGTCACCGCCGACCCGCGCCGTGCCGAGCCCCGCGGCCTGGTCCGCCAGGTCCGCGACGGCGTTCTGCGGCACAGCGGAGGGCGGCTGGAGGACGACACCACGATCTTCGCGGTGCGGCGGCTGGCGGGTGCCGGGGGCGGCCGGAGCGAAGAGCCCGAACAGGGACGTTTGCGGTCCTGAGCCACCGGTGTGCACCGGCAGCGGTTACGGTGCTGGCTGGAGAGCGGATCTACGGGGTCCTCGGGTCCGGAGGGTCCACGGCGTCCGCAGGGTGACAGGGGGAGGCACGATGCCCGGAACCGTGCTGCTGCTCGCGGCCGCGCCGCTGGGCCGCGGGCGGCTGGTGGACGCGGCCGGTGTCCTGCCGGTGCTGGCCGCCGTCGCCCCCGCCGTGCTGTCCGGCACCGACACCGCGAACGTCGTCGAACTCGCCGACCCGCTGGAGCCGCAGGCCGTCCTCACCCGGCTGCGGGCCGCCGCCGCGGCCCCCGGACCTCTCACCGTGTATCTCACCGGGCAGCTGCACCTGGACCGCCGTCAGCACCAGCTGCATCTGGCCCTGGCCCGCACCACCCCGGCCACGATCCGCTACACCGCGCTGCCCTGGCACTGGATCCGCGAGGAACTGCGGCTGCGCTCGGCTTCGGACACCGCGCTCGTCCTCGATCTGCACGCGGACACGGAGACCTGGCGGCACCTCGGCCAGCGCGGCCTCGACTCCGGCCCGCACACCGCCGTGTACGGCCGTGTGGCCCCGCCCGCCGCGCGGCGGGGCCTCGCCGAGCCGGCGTACATGAAGACGGTGGCCACCCTCCTGAGAAGCGGCCACCGGCCGCCCCTCGCCGCCCTGCACCAACAGGCCATGTCCCGCATTCCGGAGGAGACCACGGGCAATCTGCTCCTGGCCCACGCCGGGGGATACGCTCCGGGCTTCCCGACGGCCGCCGGCACGCCCCGGCACCCTGTGTACGGCGGCCCGGCGCCGGGCGCGGTGACCGGTGACCTGCTGCCCGGTGCCGCGGCCGCGGGCTTCGTGCCGGGGCCCCCGCCGGTCGCGGCCGTGCCCGGTTCCCGGGTCGGCGGGGCCGTTCCCGCGGATCCGCACACCGCCATCAGCGCTGCCGTGCGGGGCGGGCGGCACGGGGAGGCCGACGGGCTCGCCGCTCGGTACGAGCAGGATGCCGTGCGGGCCCACGGTGCCGGCTCCGAGCAGGCGCTGCACTGGGGCGAGGTACGGGCCGATCTGGCGATGTTCGCGGGGGACCCGGTGCGCAGTTGCCGGGCCTGGCTGGCGGTGGCCGAGGCGCGGCTGGGCGCCGGGCAGGCGGTGGACGCGCCCGCCGTGGAGGCGGCCGTGGACCGCGCGCACCACCAGTGGGGCCGTATCAAGGACGCGGCGCGGGCCCGTGAACTCGGGCCCGCGCTCGCGCAGTTGCGGCTCAGGGTGCCGGGGCGCCGGCGTGGCGCGCTGGAGAACGTCCAGCGGCAGCTGGGCCGGCTCCAGGCCGCCCAGTAGCCCCCGCCGCGGTCTTACCTGGTGAAGGTGAAGTACCTCCAGGCGCCGTGCGTGGTGGAGTTCACGCTGTCACCGGAGGAGGCGTTGATGTACGAGGAGCGGACCCGGAAGCGCCAGCCGACGTCCTCGCCGTGGTCGCCGTTGATGCGGACCTTGGAGACGCCGTCGGAGCCCAGCTTGAAGTACGCGGGGTCACCCGGGTACCAGCGGCCCTGGTAGTACACCTCGAACTCGAACTTCTGCGCCCGGTTCGGGTAGTAGGGCATCTTCGTCGTGACCAGGGGGTCCTTGGTCTTGTGGAAGAAGTAGTACGTGTGGCCCCACGTGGACTGCGCCTTGTAGTGGCCGGAGACCGACGTGGACACGCTGACCTTGGCGCCGACCGTGGCCGAGGCGGAGGCGGACGTGTAGCGGGCGTCGCCCGCGAACTTCGCGGTGACCTTGGTGTCCCGCCTCAGGTCCAGCGTGACCGACAGGTCCCCGTGGGAGTTGACCTTCCCGGTCCTGACCCGCTTGTTCGGCTTGTCGCCGCCGAACGGGTCGGCCCAGATCTCCACCGTACGGTTCTTGTACGTCGCGCCGAGGTGCGCGGTGAACTTGACGTCCTTGCCGTACGCGTACACCTTGCCGTTGTTGTCGACCGTCAGCTTCGGCTTGGCGCGGGAGACGGTGACGGAGTCCGAGCCGGAGCCGGCCGCGTGCTCGGCGTCGCCGGCGAAGGCCACCGTGTACGTCACCTTGCCGCCGGCCGGCGGGGTGTCGGTGAAGGAGTAGGTGCCGTCGGCCTTGACGGTCGCCGCGGGCAGCGTCCTGCCCTTCGGGGAGTCCAGGTCGGTGCGGGTGACGGTCAGCTTGGTGCCGGCGCGGACGGCCACCTTGGAGGTGACCTTGCCCTTGACGGTGAGCTTCTTGGCGCGGGTGGCCGTGGCCGGCGCGTCCACGGTGACGGCGGTGACCGCCTTGGTGGGCGCGGTGAGGACGCGCAGTGCGTAGGTGCCCACGTTGTTGCTGGTCACGGCGAACAGCCGGGAGCCGTCCGGGGCCCAGGCCAGCCCGGAGGCGGCCAGCAGGTCGGAACCGCTGCTGGTGCCGGTGTTCGGGAAGTCGTAGGTGCGGACGGCCTCGCCGCTGCCGGGCCGGAAGATGTACACGTCCGGGTCGTAGGAGCCGCTGATGCCCGCCGCGACCGTGCCGTCGGGCGCGATGACCACGGAGTTGGGGTAGGCGTTGGTGACGTACTTGCCGTCCTCGTTGAGGTCGGAGGTCCGGAACACCTGCTGGACGTAGGGCGCGCCGCTGGCCACCACGACGTCCTTGCCGTCGGGGGTGACCTGGAGGTCGCCGAGGTTGCTGCCGGCCTCGCGGGTGCTCGCCAGCTTCGTGGCGGTGCCCGACGAGACGTCGTACGACGCCAGTTCGACCGGGCTCTGCCCGAGCGCGCCCGCGACGAGGGTGCCGGAGCCGGGCGCGGCGTCCAGCAGCGGGGCCGCGTACCAGCTGTTGTCCTGGCCGAGCGTGACGTCGTGCGTCTCGCTCGTCAGGTCGACGGAGCCGATGTTGCCATTGGCGGCGCCGCCGTAGCCGAACCAGAGCCTGCCGCCCGCCAGGGCGACGCTGAGCGGCTTGTCGCCGACCGTGTACCGGGTGGTCTCGGTGTCGGTCGCGGTGTCGATGACGGCGATGGCGTCCAGGTCCTGCACGGCCGCGTAGAGCGTGCCGGAGTCGGCGGACAGCTCCAGGCCGTGGACGCCGGAGAGGCTGGTGGTGAGCTGCTTGACGACCGTGCCGGCGAAGTCGGTGATGACGATCTTGCCGTTCAGCGGGTCGCTGACGAAGACCTGCTGGTGGACGGCGTCGACGACGATGTCACCGGTCTGCCTGACCGGCAGGCTGTGACTGGAGTCGGCGAAGGCCGGAGTGACGGCGAGGGCCGCCGAGCTGAAGAGGACCGCCAGAGTGGTGGCGGCCGTGAGAGAGCGCTTGCGCACGCTGATTCGAACCCCCCGGAACGAAGGAAAGGCATGGGGTGCCACCGGGCACGGCGTTGCGTGAGCCCCCTGTGCATGAGCCGTGTGTGCCTCGTGCGGCGAGTGCGCAAAGACTAGGTCATGTCACCGACAACAGCGCCAGTGCCCCGGAGACGAGCGTGCGGACACCTGGGGCGACCGTGGACAGGTCGGGCGCGAACCGGGGGCTGTGGTTGCTCGGCACCGCCGAGAACTTCTCGGGCAGGGTGTCGCCGGGCGCCTGCTCCCACACCTCGGCGGGGGTGGTGGTGACGAACCAGTAGGCGTACGGGATCGAGCCGAGCGCCAGCTCGGGGAAGTCCTCGCTGCCCATCGCCGGGCCCGGGTCGAAGACCGTGCCCGTGCCGAACGGTCAGTTCCCTGGCGACGCGGCCGGCGGCGGAGGTCACGCGGTCAGGGTAGGCCCTGGCCGACGACGTCCGCAGCGGGGCGCGGCCCGGGGGCGGGGGGCCGGGCCGCGGGAGCGGTCGTGCTCACCCGGCCGTCAGTGGTCCGCCTGCCGGGCCGCGATCGGCGCCGGTGGGGTGTCGGCCGCTCGGGCCGGGCCGGCGTTGGCCGCGAGGACCAGGGCCGAGGTGGCGATGACGGCCGCGACGACGCCCCGGGCGGCGGAGGTTCGCCCGGTCGCTCGTCTGCGGGAGTACGGGAGGGCGGTGGGGGGTGCGTAAGGTGCGGATGTACGTCCGGGCACGGCGACCTCGCAACACAACAGCGGCGTATCAAGCGTGCTTAATCCGCCATTTAACCTAGGGGTTGTCGGATTCCAACGGCAAGAGGTGACAGGGCACTTGGGGGGAGCAGGGGCATGCGGGAGCGGGACGATCCGGAGGTCATCGGGCGCCGTGTGCAACGGCTGCGCGCCGAACGCGGACTCACCCAGCGGCAGTTGGCGGAGCCGGCGTACACGCCCGCCTACATCTCCACCCTGGAGGCGGGGCGGGTCCGCGCCTCGGACGAGGCGTTGCGGCACATCGCGGACCGGCTCGGGGTCGCTTTCGAGGAGCTGTCCGTCGGCCGCCCCGCCCATCTCGCCACCGGTGTGCGGCTGCGGCTCACCGAGGCCCAGCGTGTCCTCGCCGACGGCCGGGCCGAGGAGGCCGCCGCCCAGTACGCCGTACTGCGCGCCGAGGCGGAGGCCCACGGACTCGGCTCCGAGCAGGCCGCCGCCCTGCTCGGACTCGGGGAATGCGCCCTGGAGACCGGGCGGCTGACCGAGGCGCGCGAGTACTTCGAGCGGGCCGAGGAGCAGATGACCGGGGAGGCGCTGCCGATGCGCGTGCCCGCCGTACGCGGCCGGGCGGTGGCGCACTACCTCGCCGGTGAACTCCGGTACGCGGTCTACCTCCTGGAGTCCACCCTCGACGAGCTGAACCGCGGCGGGCTGCACGACCCCGACGCGCTCCTGCTGCTCTACGCCAGTGTCATCGGCCCGTACATGGACATGGGCGCCCATGCCCGTGCCGCCCAGGCCGCCGAGTTCGCCCTCGCCCTCGCCCCGCAGGCCGGCGACCCCGCGCTGATCGCCCGTATGCACCGCTCGGTGGCCCGCACCCTGCTCGCCGAGGGCCGGGTCGCCGAGGCCGACGTCTCCCTGGCGAAGGCGGCCGAGCTGTACCGCCAGCTGCGCCTGCGCACCGAGCTGGCCAACTGCCACTGGATGCGCGGCTACGTCTACGCCCAGAACGACGAACTGGATCGCGCCGAGGCGGAGTTGCGGCAGGCGCACACCATGCTGGCGCGGACCCGGGCCGCCCTGTACCGCAGCCAGGCCGCCGTCGAACTCGCCGACGTCCTGCACCGCCGGGGCAAGTCCGAGGAGGCCGCCGAGCTGCTGCAGGGTGTCCTCGGGGACTTCTCCTCCGAGCGCGGCGCCGTCCACGCCGCCGCCGCACACCGCCTGCTCGGCATCATCGCCGAGGACACCCGGGACACCGAGGCCGCGGAGGAGCACTACGTGCGCGCCCTCAGCCTGCTGGAACGCGCGGGCGCGGCCGGTGACCTCGCCGACCTGTGCCGCCTGCTGGGCGACCTGCTGCGCCGCACCGGCCGCATCGAGGCCGCCCTGGACGCCTACCGCACCGGCCTGGGCCACCGCACCACTCCCGGTACCACCACCCTGGGGCCGGCCCCGGCCCAGCCACCGCTGTGAGCCGGGGCCGGGCCGGTCTCACACCTGCACCCGGCCCTGTCTGCGGATGTCGGCCAGGCGGAGGGCGCCGACCTGGACGGCGGCCTGCGTCGCGTCGTTCGGTACGTCGCCGAGACCGCCGTTGGTGAGGGCGAAGGCGTCCTCACCCACCCGTACGGCGGCCACGTCCAGCGTGAGCAGGAACTCCTGCCCGTCGGACGCCGTACCGGCGAAGGTGATCCGCAGGCCCTGGCGCAGGTCCCCGACCTCCGGCAGCGGGGCGTTCGTGACCTGGACGTCCTCCACGAGCCCGAGATCCGTGGTGGCCGTGAACCGCGCGCACTGCACCGGCATCGTCCCCAGCCACGCCAGCGCGGCGTCGACGTCCGCCGGGCGGCGGGCGCCGAGCTGGTAGCGGATCTGGGCGTCGGTGTCGGCGTCGTCCAGGCCGATGGCGACACGCGCCGGGGCGCCGAGGAGTTCGTCGCTGTAGAGGGCGTCCAGCAGCCGCTGGCACTCCCCGGCCGTGGTGTGCGTCTTCAGCAGTCCGTCCCGCCAGGTGGCCGCGCCGCGCGTGGCGGTCCAGGGGGCGCCGAGGTCCGTCTGGGTGATCAGCGCTGCCTGCGCCTGGTCGTCGGTGAGCGTGGAACCGTCGGCCCGCGCGGAGGTCCTGGACGTCGGCGCCGGCCGGTCGACCGTGGGCAGGGGGTGCGGCGCGCTCTCCGGGTGGTGCAGGCCGAGGGCCGCGCAGCCGCCGCCGACGAGGAGACCGGTGGCGAGCAGGGGAAGGAGGACGGCACGGGGTATCTGGGGGCGTATCGCGGGGGACATCGATGCCTCCTGGGCTGCGTGCGGCCGGTGGGATGCCTGATCTCACGGCACCACCGGCCCGACCCGCTCACCAGCGCTCCGGTCCGTACGGGTGAGGGGCCGGCGGTAAATCCGTGGTGGGGGCCGTGCCGAGCTGTTACGGTCCCGCCCATGCAGCGCGCCCAGCAGTGCCCGTCGAGCACGACGACGCCGGAGACCGTCCCGGCGCGCTGACACCTGACCAGCATCGAAGCCCCGGGGCGCACGCCCCGGGGCTTCGGCATGTCACGGGGTGTCCCCTTGCCGACCCACGGAGGAGACCCCATGAACGACCGGAGCGCCGGCGACGACCAGGCCCGGCTTCCCGACCACCGCCGCCTCGGCCGGGAACTCGGCATCTTCGACACCGACCCGCTGATGGGCGCCGGCCTGCCGTACTGGCTGCCCGACGGCGCGGTCGTCCGGCACACCCTGGAGGAGTACATCCGGGACGCCGAACGCCGGGCCGGCTACCGGCACGTGTACTCGCCCGCGCTCGGCAAGCGGGAGCTGTACGAGATCTCGGGGCACTGGGACCACTACCGCGACGACATGTACCCGCCGATGAGGCTCGGCGCCGAGGAGGTCGTGCTGCGGCCCAGCCTCTGCCCCCACCACGCCCTGATCTACCGCTCGCGCTCCCACAGTTACCGCGAACTGCCTCTCCGCTTCGCCGAGCTGGGCACCATGCACCGCGCCGAGCTGTCCGGTGTCCTGGGCGGCCTCACCCGGGTACGCGCCATCCACCTCAACGACGCCCACGTCTTCTGCACCCCGGACCAGGCGGTGGCGGAGGCGGCCGCCGCCCTGGCGCTGATCGCCCGCGCCCACGCCGACCTCGGCATCGAGGCCGTACGCCACCGCCTCTCCCTGCCCGGGGAGGGCGGCAAGTACGTCGCCGACCCGGAGCTGTGGCGCCGGGCCACCGCGATGCTGCGGGAGGTCCTCGCCGAGGCGGGGGTGGCCTACGAGGAGGCGGAGGGCGAGGCGGCGTTCTACGGCCCGAAGATCGACGTGCAGATCGCGGACCCGGCGGGCCGCGAGTCCACCCTGTCCACCGTGCAGATCGACCTCCACCAGCCCGCCCGCTTCGACCTGCACTACACCGGCGCCGACGGCGCGAAGCACCGGCCGGTGATGGTGCACCGCAGCATCATCGGCAGCGTCGAGCGGGCGGTCGCCCACCTCATCGAGGTGCACGGCGGCGCGTTCCCGGCCTGGCTGGCCCCGATCCAGCTGGTCGTGCTGCCGGTCGCCGAGGAGCAGGTGGAGCAGGCGGCGGCGGTGGTCCGCGAGGCGGTCGCCCGCGGACTGCGCGCCGAACTCGCCGGGCCCGGGGACGGCACCCTGGGTGCCAGGGTCCGCGCCGCCCGCCTGGTGCCGTACCAGGCGGTGATCGGCGCCCGCGAGGCCGGCGCCGGGCTGGCCGCCGTACGGCTGCGGGACGGGCGGCGGCCCGGCGCGTTCCCGGTGCCCGACGTGCTGCACCGGATCACCGAACGGGTGGCGGCACGCGGGACCACCCTCTGGGACGGCCCGGCCGGTGCCGGTCACGACCGGCCGGCCTGATCTAAGGTCGGCACGACGGAAGGAGTCCGCCGTGACCGGTCAGCCCATTCCCGTGATCATCGACTGCGACACCGGCGTCGATGACGCCCTGGCCCTGCTGTTCGCCGTACGCCACCCGGGACTCGACCTGCGGGCGGTGACCTGCGTGGCCGGGAACACCGACGTCGACGGCGTGGTCCGCAACACGCTCACCGTGCTGGAGCGGGCGGGCGCCCCCGACATCCCGGTGGGCCGGGGTGCCGAGCGCCCGCTGCTGGAGCCGGCCCGCCCGGCCCAGCATGTGCACGGCGCCGACGGCATGGGCGACCTGGGCCTGCCCGCGCCCACCCGGGCCCCGGCGGACGTCGACGCCGTCACCCTGCTGCGCCGGGAGATCCTCGCGTCCCCGCGCCCGGTGACCCTGATCCCGACCGCCCCGCTGACGAACATCGCCCTGCTGCTGCGCACCCACCCGGAGGTGACCTCGCACATCGAGCGGATCGTGTTCATGGGCGGTGCCGTGACCACCGGGAACGCCACGCCGGTCGCGGAGTTCAACGTGTGGCACGACCCGGAGGCGGCGGCGATCCTGCTCACGGCCGGGGTGCCGATCACGATGTACGGCCTGGACGTGTTCATGCGGGTCGTGGTCCCCTCCGACGAGGTGCACCGGCTGCGCACGAGCGGCGAACCCGGCACCCGCCTGGCCGGTGACCTCCTCGCGCACCGGCCGACCACCCAGGGCGAGGAGCCGGAGGCGGAGGAGGCGGGCGGTCTCGGCGACGCGGGCGCGGTGTGCGCGGTCGCCGACCCGCAGGGCATCACCACCCGGCTGCTGCCGGTCGAGGTCTGCCTGGCCCCCGGTCCGGCCCGCGGCCAGACCGTCGTGGACCGCCGTCCCCGGCCGGGTGAGTCCGAGATCCACGAGGGTGGCCGCGAACGGGCCCTGGTGGACGTCGCGTTGGAGGTGGACGTCGACCGTTACGTCAAGCTGTACCTGGAAACGGTCGAACGCTAGTCCTTGTTCCTTTTCCGGGCAATGCGGACAGAGTCTGTAGTGTCGACCGAACGGCACAGCGACCGTCGTACCGCCCGAACGGAGCCCGTATGGCAGACCTCTCGCCGGACCTCTCGTCCAGGAACCCCGACTGGTGGCGGCAGGCCGTCATCTACCAGGTCTATCCGCGCAGCTTCGCCGACGCCGACGGGGACGGCCTCGGCGACCTCCGGGGCATCACCGAGCGACTGAACCACCTGGCCACGCTCGGCGCGGACGCCGTGTGGCTGAGCCCCTTCTACCCCTCCGAACTCGCCGACGGCGGCTACGACGTCATCGATCCGCGCGGGGTCGACGAGCGCCTGGGCACCCTGGAGGACTTCGACGCCCTGGTCGCCGAGGCGCACCGGCTCGGCCTCAAGGTCGTCGTGGACGTCGTCCCCAACCACACCTCCCGGCTGCACCCCTGGTTCCAGGAGGCGCTGCGCGCCGCCCCCGGCTCCCCGGCCCGGGACCGCTACGTCTTCCGGCCGGGCCGGGGAGCGCACGGCGAACTCCCGCCGACGGACTGGCAGTCGGTGTTCGGCGGCAGCGCCTGGCGGCGGGTTGCGGACGGCGAGTGGTACCTCCACCTGTTCGCGCCCGAACAACCCGATCTGAACTGGGAGAACGAGGAGGTCCGGGCCGACTTCCGCACCACCCTGCGCTTCTGGTCCGACCGGGGCGTCGACGGCTTCCGCGTCGATGTCGCGCACGGCCTGGCCAAGGACCTGGCGGAGCCGCTGCGGGACGTCGGCGACATCGGCGCGACCGGCGAGGACGCCCTGCCGAAGGTGCCGCCGGGCAGCCACCCGTACTGGGACCGTGACGAGGTCCACGAGATCTACCGCGACTGGCGCAAGATCTTCGACGCCTACAGCCCGCCGCGCATGGCCGTCGCCGAGGCATGGGTCCCGGGCGACCGCCGAGCCCGGTACGCCCGTCCCGACGAACTGGGCCAGGCGTTCAACTTCGAGTACCTGGAGGCGCGGTGGGACGCAGCGGAACTGCGTGAGGTCATCACCGGCTCGCTGGCCACGGCCCGGGCCGCCGGGGCCTCCGCCACCTGGGTGCTGTCCAACCACGACGTCGTCCGGCACGCCTCCCGGCTCATGCTGCCGCCCGGCACCGACCCGGCCGCCTGGCTGCTGTCCGGCGGCGCGGCGCCCGCGATCGACACGGCGGCCGGCCTGCGCCGGGCCCGGGCGGCGACCCTGCTGATGCTGGCGCTGCCCGGCTCGGCGTATCTCTACCAGGGCGAGGAACTCGGCCTGCCCGAGGTCGCCGACCTGCCCACGGAGGTGCTCCAGGACCCGATCTGGGAGCAGACCGGCCATGTCCGCAAGGGCCGCGACGGCTGCCGGGTGCCACTGCCGTGGACGACGAGCGGACCGTCGTACGGCTTCGGGCCCGGGGCCGGCTGGCTGCCGCAGCCGTCGGGCTTCGCGGCCTGCGCGGTGGAGGCGCAGGCCGGTACCGAGGGTTCCACGCTGGAGCTGTACCGCACCGCCCTGCGGCTGCGCCGCAAGCTGCTGGAGGGCGAGACGCTGACCTGGACCCCGGACACGCCCGCCGACGTGCTGGACTTCTCCCGTACCGGGGCCTGGCGCAGCGTCACCAACCTGGGCTCGGAGCCGGTGCCGCTCCCGCCCGGTGAGATCCTGCTGAGCAGCGCGCCACTGCCGGACGGGAAGGTACTGCCGTCCGACACGACGGTCTGGCTGGGCTAACCCGCCGACGGGCTCGGGCCGGGGGCGGTGCCGCTCGCGGTCCCGCCGCCGTCGCCGACGCCGCCCAGGTCGAGCGGCGTGGAGGTGGCGGTCGGCGGCGGGGTCAGCACCACCTCCGGCTGGCCCGCGGCCGGCGGCGGCGGAGTCAGGTCGGACGAGGGCAGCTTCGGCGGGGTGGTCTGGTTGAAGATGGTCTGGTCGAAGTCCACCAGACCGGTCTTCTCCATCACCGTGATGTGGTCCAGCACGGTGTCGTTGGCCTGGTCGGCGAGGGCGCGGACCAGGGAGTTCTTGGTGGTGGAGCGGATCTTCGCGATGGTGTTGAAGATCGAGCCGTGGGTCATCCGCAGGATGTTGGCGAAGTCCGTGTCGAACTGGTTGCCGCTCTCGCCCTTCAGCTGGTTGACGAACCCCTGCTGTTGCGGGCTCGCCACGTTGGGCAGCGTGATGTTCAGCATGGGGGCGATCTTGCGGCAGGAGGAGTCCAGCGCGGCGTGCCCGTCGACCAGGTGCGCGCTGGCCGTCTTGACCCCCTGGGAGGAGCCCTTCTGGAGCCCGATCTGCCCGAGCGGGTACTCCCACAGGCCGGCCGCCCGCACCTTGACCACGAAGTCCCGGTCGCCCTCGGTGAGCGGCCCCCACTGGGTCTGCGCGATGATCCGCGTCTGCGAGCTGGAGACGGTGTCCAGCCCGAGCATGCCCGGGTAGGCGAGTGCCGCGAGGGTGAGGGCCATCGCACCGCCCACGAAGAGAGTTCCCGTCGCGTTCCGCGAAAAGCGCACCGTGCCTCCTGCCCGGTCGTGGATCCCGCCCACGATGACTGCGTGGGCGGTTCGGACACACAGCAGTACGGACGGGAGAGCGATTCGTCTCTGCCGAGCGGGTAAAAATTGTGAACGGCCTCCGGAGTCCGTCGATTGCCTTCCATTGGTGTCCATGACAAACGGTTGCCGAAACGTTGACCATCGACCGGGAGAAGGCGGGGCCGACGCGGTCCTAGATTCGCCGCATGCCTCCGTCGTCCCCGCCCCGTCCGCCCGCCGCGCTGCCCGTCCTGCCCTACCGCAAGCCCACCCAGGGCCGTGACTACTGGGTGCTGGACGACGTCCTGCCCGACGTCGACGCCGTACGGCAGCGGTGCCTGGCCAAGGACGACTGGGTCGAGGGGTACCCGTACACCTCCGAGACATGGCCGGGCCTGCGCGCGATGCCGGGCCTGGAACCCGCCGAACTGGCCCGCGTCGAAAGGCTCGTGAAGAAGGCGACCGGGGCGGAGGAACTGTGGGTGCAGCGGACGCCCGGCGGCGGCACCCTCAACCACAACTGCGTCCAGGTGGTCGGCGAGGGCGAGAGCCGGCCCCGTCCGCACACCGACTCCCGCGCCCTGTGCCGGTACGCGGCCGTGCTCTACCTCAACCCGGCCGCCCCCAAGGACTGCGGGACCGCCTTCTACCGCCAGTCGCTCCCCGGCGGCCGGCTCGGCGGCAACCTGGTCCAGGCCCCGCACCACAACCTCGTCGAGGCCCTCGGCACGCGGTTCGTCCCGGCGGACCACTTCGAGGAGGACGTACGGGTCCCGCACACGTACAACCGTCTGCTCCTCTACCACGCCAACCTGGTGCACAGCGCGACCGGTTACACCGGCCGGACGCTGGAGGAGAAACGCATGACGGCGGTCTTCTTCTGGATGGCATGAGCCGGGCGGGTGAGTCAGGATGAGGGCGTGACTGCACAGATACTGGATCATGTCCCCGGGCCTTCGCTCGAGTACCGGCCCGTTCGGACGGCGGGCCGGCTGGCCGCCGGGGGGCTGGTCCTCGCGGGGCTCGCCTGGGTGGCGCGGGGGGTATGGGAAGCCCGGCTGGCGATGGCGGGGGAGCCGGCGTCCGGGCCGCCGGACCAGGGGGACGGGGTGCACCGGCCGCTCAACGGTCTGGAGGACTCCTACCACTTCGTCACCTCCCTCGGCGGCGGCGCCGCCCTGCTCTGCGCGCTGCTGTTCATCTCCTGGCTGGTGCGGCTGCGGGACAACGCGCGCGCCATGTCGGGAGAGGCCCCCAAGTACGCGGGGATCTGGGTGTACCTGGGCTGGATCGTTCCCTTCGTCAACCTGTGGTTCCCGCGCGGGATCGTCGCCGACGCCTACCGGCGCACCGTCCCGGAGCGCAGGCTGCCCGTCTCCGTCGACGTGTGGTGGGGACTGTGGCTGATCGGCATGCTCAGCGGGGTGGGGATCGTGTCCCGAGACTCCACCGACGAGATCATCGCCCGTGCGTACACCGAGGTCTGGCCGCTGCTCGCCAGTGACGCTGCCGTCGTCGGGGCGGCCGTCGCCGGGGTGTTCGCGGTCCGGGCCGTCACCGCCGCGCAGGTGGAGCGCGTCCGCCGGGTCCGGGAGGCGCCGGCCGGGCTGACCGGGACGCCACCGGGCCTGTCGTAGCCGGTGTGAGGCGGACGCGCGTGCGGTACGGATGGTGGGCATGAGCAGTGTCGCCATCGTGGGAGCCGGGCCGGGACTCGGGGCCGCCGTCGCGCGGCGGTTCGGGCGGGAGGGGTTCGGTGTCGGACTCGTCGCCCGGGACCGCGGCCGGCTGGACGTGATCGTCGACGGCCTCGCGGACGAGGGGATCGCCGCCCGCGGGTTCGCCGCCGACGTGCGCCGGCCGGAGCAGCTGGCCGTGGCGCTGAGGGAGCTCGCCGACGCCCTCGGGGTCATCGAGGTGCTGCAGTACAGCCCGGTGCCGCACCGGGACTTCATGCGGCCGGTGCTGGACACCGGACCCCGGGACCTGGTGGGGCCGATCGAGTTCTCCGTCTACGGACCGGTGGCCGCCGTCCAGCAGGTGCTGCCGGGCATGCGGCGGCTCGGGCGCGGGACGATCCTGTTCGTCAACGGCGGGAGCGCCGCCGTACCGCACCCCGAGCGGGCCGGGACCTCGATCGCCTTCGCCGCGGAGAGCGCGTACGGCCATCTGTTGCACGAGCGGCTGGCGGCGGAGGGGATCCATGTCGCGCAGCTGGTGATCCCGGGGGCGATCACGGCGGGGCACGCGCGCAAGGACCCGGACGTGCTCGCGCGGACCCTGTGGTCCATGCACCGGGAACGGCACGGGTTCCGGCACTACGCCGACGACCTCGACAGCTGACCCCGGCCGCGGAGGGGGCGGCCCGCCCCTGGTCGGATCTCCGGCATGGTGGGCACGGAAGCGTCCGGGCGGTGACGCGAGGGGCGGGAGATCTCCGTCTGGCTGGGCGCGGTGTCCGCCGGCTGCTGGCTGTGCTGTCCGTTCTGGGCCCTGGTGTCGGTCGTCGCGCTGCCGGCCGGCCCGGCGGGGCTGGTGCGGTGCGTCGTCGAGCACCGTGCGGGCCGGGCCCGGGGCCGGGTGGTCGCCGGCGGGCTGCTGTCGCTGGTCGGTACGGCCGCCGCGGTCGCCCATCCGGTCTTTCTCGGCACGCATCCCGACCTGCCCGTGCAGGGCTGAGCGGGCGCGGGGAACGGTCACCCTGCGGGGAGTGACTTTGTGGGCCAATATGGGGATATTGGCCGCATCGCTCTCTTCAAAGGGGGCCTCCATGGCTGTGGAAATCCCTGCGCTCGTCAAGACGTCCCGACTCAGGAGCCGGGGCGGGCTGCTGGGCGAGTGCCTGGCGGAGTTCCTCGGAACCTTTGTCCTCATCGCCTTCGGCTGCGGTGTGGTCGCGATGGCGGTGGCCGCGCTGCCCGGTTCGGGCCGGGCCGCCACCCCCACCACGATCTTCCTCGCGGCGGGCGACTGGCTGCTCATCACCTGGGGCTGGGCCTTCGCCGTCGTGTTCGGCGTCTACGTCGCCGGCGGCGTCAGCGGCGCCCACCTGAACCCGGCGGTGACCCTGGCGATGGCCCTGCGCCGCGGGTTCTCCTGGGCCAAGGTCGTGCCCTACTGGTTCGCGCAGGTCGTCGGCGCCCTCACCGGGGCCGCGCTGGTCTACCTCGTCTACCACGACGCGATCAACACCTTCGACCGCACCGTGCCGGGGCCGAAGGTGAACGGGCACACGAACACCACCTTCTCCATCTTCGCGACCTTCCCGGCCCCGTACTTCCACGGCGGCGTCTGGGGGCCGCTGGTCGACCAGATCGTCGGTACGGCCTTCCTGCTCATGCTGATCGCCGCCGTCATCGATCTGCGCAACCAGGCCGTGAAGGCCAACCTCGGACCGCTGGTCGTGGGGTTCGCCGTCGCCGCCATCGGTATGTCCTACGGCGCCAACGCGGGCTACGCCATCAACCCGGCCCGCGACTTCGGACCGCGCCTGTTCACGTACGCGGCGGGCTGGGACAGCCTGGCGTTCCCGGGGAGCGTGTCCGGGGCCTTCAGCGCCTACTGGTGGATCCCGATCGTCGGGCCGCTGGTCGGCGGCGCCATCGGCATCCTGGTCTACGACCTCTTCATCGGTGACGTCCTGATCGTCCGGTCCCAAATGTCCGAACCGCCCCCGCCCGGCCGTTCGACCCCGGTCCACACCAGCGACGAGGAGTGACCCCGGCGGGCGCCCCTGACAGCACGGCACCCGGGCCCGCGCCGAACCGCTGCGGGGCGCGCCGGGGCCCGGTCTCCCCTCGTGGCTCGGGCGCCGGTGCCGGGGCCGGCCCGGGTCAGCGTGGGGAGGCCGTTCCGTCCCCGGTGATCGTGACCTTGGCGCCGACGACGGTGTGCTCGTACAGCCAGCGGGCGTCGGCGGTGCGCAGAGCGATCAGCCCCAGCGTGGACGGGCGGCGGCCGGGGACGTCCACCGTGGAGCCGGCGCCGTAGAGGAAGTGCCGGTCGCCCGGCCGGCCGAGGAAGGCCAGCACCCAGTCGTGCTTCTCCACCACGCCCGACGGCGCGGAGCTGAACCGCACGTGGCGCAGCCGCTCGGTGACCCGGGCGACCGCGTCGTCGCGGAACGGGTGGCTCATGCCGGGCGCGGAGACCGGGAACGTCCGTCCCCCGGCGCGCAGTTCGAGGGTGGTCAGATCGATCGCGATGTCGTGGACGGTCGTGTCGCCGGAGGGCGGGGGCGGTGCCGGAGCGGTGGTGGAGGCGGTGGCCGCGGGCGGGTGGGCCGGCCGGTCGGCGGGGTCCAGCAGGACCGTGCCGGCGAGGACGGCCGTGCCCGCGGCGACGAGCCCGGCCGCCACCAGCGCGGCCCGGCGGGTACGGCGGCGCCGCACGGCCCGCCGTCGTACGACCGCGCCCGGGGCCGGGGCGAAGCGCCGGCCCTGGCCGGCCACCTCGCGCAACGCCTCCGTGAGCCGGTCGGAGAGTTCCTCGGGCGCGGACGGGCCCGACGGGTCATGGGGCATGGGTGGCCTCCTTCGTCCCGGTCACGGTCTCGGCCTCCTCGGGCGACAGATGGCGGGCGAGCGCGGCGCGGCCACGGGCCAGACGTGCCTTGACCGTGCCGACGGGCGAGCCGGTCTCCGCGGCGACCTGATCCACGCTCAGGTCGCACACGTGGTAGAGAACCACGGCCAGCCGTTGTGCGGGGGGCAGTTCGCGCAGGGCGGCGACCAGGGCCACGTGTTCGGGTCCGGGGCCCGGGGCCTGCTCCGGCGCAGTGTCCTTGCGGACGAGTTCCAGCCAGCGCCGGGCCCGCCGGAAGCGGCTGACCGCGAGCCGGGTGGCGACCGTGCGGATCCACGCCTCCGGCGCCTGGGCCGCGTCGAACGACGTCCGCCGGTCCCAGGCCCGGACGAACGCCTCCTGCACCACGTCCTGTGCCTCGGCGTGATCACCGGTGAAGGCGTACAACTGGCCCACCAGGCGAGGGAAGGCAGCGGTGTAGAAGGCGTCGAACTCCTCCTCCGTCATCCGGTCTCCCCCGTGTCCCCCGTTCCGGAGAGGCGATCCTACGGGGCGTCCGGGGTGTGCGGCCCATGCCGTCGGGAACCGCGGATTTCCCCGGGAACGCATGCAACCCGGGCCCCCTGCGGTGCGTACAGGCGATGTCCGTACACAACTCAGGGGGATTTCCGTGTCCACGCTCGACTCGACCAGCCACCGCCCGCGCCGCCTGTGCTCCGTCGCCGCCGCCCTCGCGGCGGCCTGCGCGATCGTCCTCTCGGCGACCGGCTGCGCCACCACCACCTCGTCGGCCGCCACCGAGCCCACCGGCCCGGCCGCAACCGGCGCGCGCCGGACCACCCCCGCGCCCGGCCGGACCGCGCCCGCCGTCCCCGAGCCGGCCGCCCTCGCCGGCGCCCGGGTCAATGTCGGCGAGGGCGCCACCGTCGGCGTGGGCATGCCGATATCCGTCACCTTCCCGCGTCCGGTCCCCGAGGCCCAGCGGGCGGCGGTCGAGCACTGGCTCACCGTCGGCACCGAGCCGTCGGTCACGGGCGCCTGGAGCTGGGTCAAGGACCGCGATCTGCTCGACGGACAGCGCGTCGACTACCGGCCCCCGGCCTACTGGAAGCCCGGCACCCGCGTCACCCTGCGCGTCGGCACCCACGCCGTGCGGCACTTCACCGTCGGCCGCTTGCTGACCGCGACCGTCGACGTACGCAGCCACACGATGACCGTCACGCAGGACGGCGAGCCCACCACCCGCATCCCGGTCACCGCCGGCCGGCCCGGCCTGGACACCTGGAACGGGACCATGGTGGTGCTGGACAAGCAGCCCAGGGTCTACATGGACTCACAGACCGTCGGTCTCGGGGACGCCTACCACGGCTACTACGCCTGGGCCGTGCACGTCACCACGTCCGGCACCTACGTCCACCAGAACCCCAACGCGAACACCTACGCCGGCCGGTCCAACGTCACCCACGGCTGTGTCGGCCTCGCCACCGACGGCACGGCCGAACGGTTCTACCGGCGCGTCATCCCCGGCGACGTCATCCGCGTCACCGGTTCCAAGGAGACGGTCGCCGCCGGCAACGGCTACGGCGACTGGAACCTCACCTGGTCCCAATGGCTGGCCCACAGCGCGACCCGGAAGGGCGGCACCGGCCCCTCGACACGGTCGTAACACTCGGGGGGCTTGCGCGCCGCACGGCTCCGGACATGCCCGCCGGCGACATCAACGGGCCCTTCGCTCTTGCCCGTTGGCGCCGGCACCTCTAAGTTAAGCGCGCTGTTAAGTGAACTTAACCGGCTACTTGAGTGAGGGTGTCGTGCCGTACCGCGCAGGACCGCGTACCCGTCCGATCAGCGCTGCCGGAGCCGCTCTCCTCGCCGTGGCGGCGCTGGTGGGCGCGGCGGACTCGGGGCCGGCCCAGGCGGCTGCCCTCGCGGAACGCACCCGGCTCGTCGAGTACTTCCCCGGCCCCGGGGCGGAACCCCGGCAGGTGACCGTCCCGGTGGACACGCCGGCGGACGCCCCGGCAGCCGGGACGGCCCGCCGCGCGCCGGGCCCGGGGGGTACCGGACCGGCGGTGCGGCCCCTCCAGCGCACCGGGCCGGTGTCCGCGCGGCTCGACCTCGTGGTGATGGGGGACGGCTACACCGCCGACGAGCAGGACGAGTTCGCCGCGGACGCCGAGGAGAAACTGGACGCGATCTTCGGCATCGAGCCCTACCGGAGCTACCGCGGGCTCTTCAACGTCTGGCTGGTGAACGCCGTCTCCACCGAGTCCGGCGTCTCCGGCGACCCGACGGCCGACGACGTGAAGGACACCGCGCTGGGCTCCTCCTTCTTCTGCGACGGCCTCGAACGCCTGCTGTGCGTCGACACCGGCGCGGTCACGCGGTACGCCGCCCTGGCCCCGGACGCCGACGTCGTCTTCGTCGTCGCCCACTCCGCCAAGTACGGCGGCGCCGGCTACTCCGCCCCCGACCTGCCGCCGGGCTCCCCCTTCCACGGCGTGGCCACGATGTCGTCCGGCAACGAACGCTCGTACCTCATAGGGGCCCATGAACTCGGCCACTCCATAGGCGGCCTGGCCGACGAGTACCAGTACCCGGGCTACGGCGCCTACCCCTCCCCCGAGGAGCCCGCCGCGGCCAACCTCACCCTCCACCGCGACCCGGCCGAGGCCAAGTGGCGCCGCTGGGCCGGGGTCCAGGACCCGACCGGATCGGTCGTCGGCACGTACGAGGGCGGCGGCTACTACGAGACCGGCATCCACCGCCCGACCGCCACGTCCCTCATGCGCAGCCTGGAATCGCCCGAGTTCAACGTCGTCGGACGCGAAGCGATGATCGCCGGCTTCTACGCCGACGCGGACGCGCTGACTTCCTCCGTCCCCACCGCACGCCCCGTCCGCCCGAGCCGGGCGATCACGGTGCGCCTCGCCCCGCTGAGCGGCCTCGCCGACCTCCGCCTCACCTGGTACGTCGACGGCAGGCAGGTCCCGTGGGCGGCCGGCGCCCGGACGACGACCCCCCACGCGCTGGGCGTCCGCGGCCACGGCCACCGGATCACCGCGACCGTGACCGACCGGACCGCGGCCCTGCGCGACCCGGCCCTGCGCGCTCAGGCCACCGACTCGCTCACCTGGACCGTACGGTGACCCACCGTCGTCACAGCACCAGCAGCAGCGTGGCCACGGCGGTGAAGCCGGCGCACACCGCGACCACCACGCCCACGCAGCGCCGCCGCAACACCTCGTACCGGTGCTCGTACTCGGCCCGCAGCGACACGCACCGGGCCGCGACGCGTTCCAGGTCCGCCCTGGCCCGCCGCAGACCGTCGGCGACGTACCTCCGCTCGATCTCCTCGCGCTGCGCCGTCGTCAGCCATTCCAGGGGCTCCGTGAACTCCCGCGCACGCCGCTCCGCCTCGGCGATCCGGGCCTGCCACAGCAGGTAGCCCTCCACCTCGTTGCCGAGGTCGCCGCCCACTCCGGCTCCCTGCTGGGGCGGACCGCTCACCCGTGCCCTCGGTCGGTCGCGGCCGGGAACCCGTGAGCCTCGAATTCCTGCATCGCGATGTCCGGGTGGTGCAGGTCGAACGCCGGGGACTCGCTGCGCACCCGCGGCAGGGTGACGAAGTTGTGCCGGGGCGGCGGGCAGGAGGTCGCCCACTCCAGCGAGCGGCCGAAGCCCCACGGGTCGTCCACGCCGACCCGCTCGCCGTACTTGGCCGTCTTCCACACGTTGTACAGGAACGGCAGCATCGACAGACCGAGCAGGAAGGAACCGATGGTCGAGAGCGTGTTCAGGGCGGTGAATCCGTCGCTCGCCAGATAGTCGACGTACCGGCGCGGCATGCCCTCGGCGCCCAGCCAGTGCTGCACCAGGAAGGTGGTGTGGAACCCGACGAAGAGCGTCCAGAAGGTGATCTTGCCGAGCCGCTCGTCCAGCATCTTGCCCGTGAACTTGGGCCACCAGAAGTGGAAGCCGGCGAACATCGCGAACACGACCGTGCCGAAGACCACGTAGTGGAAGTGGGCGACCACGAAGTACGAGTCGGAGACGTGGAAGTCCATCGGGGGCGAGGCCAGGATGACACCGGTCAGGCCACCGAAGAGGAACGTCACGAGGAAGCCGGCGGCCCACAGCATCGGCGTCTCGAAGGACAACGAGCCCTTCCACATCGTGCCGATCCAGTTGAAGAACTTCACGCCGGTCGGGACGGCGATCAAAAACGTCATGAAGGAGAAGAACGGCAGCAGCACCCCACCGGTGACGTACATGTGGTGCGCCCACACCGTCACCGACAGACCCGCGATCGCGATGGTCGCGGCGACCAGGCCCATGTAGCCGAAGATCGGCTTGCGGGCGAAGACCGGGATGATCTCTGTGACGATCCCGAAGAACGGCAGGGCGATGATGTACACCTCGGGATGGCCGAAGAACCAGAAGAGGTGTTGCCACAACAGGGGCCCGCCGTTGGCCGCGTCATACACGTGGGCGCCGAACTGCCGGTCCGCCTCCAGGGCGAACAGCGCCGCGGCCAGGCACGGGAAGGCCAGCAGGACCAGCACACCGGTCAGCAGCACGTTCCAGGTGAAGATCGGCATGCGGAACATGGTCATGCCCGGGGCGCGCATGCAGATGATCGTGGTGATGAAGTTGACCGCGCCGAGGATGGTGCCGAAGCCGGAGAAGGCCAGACCCATGACCCACATGTCGCCCCCGGGACCCGGGGTGCGCATGGCCGAGGACAGCGGGGTGTAGGCGAACCAGCCGAAGTCGGCCGCGCCGTCCGGGGTGAGGAAACCGCCCACCGCGATGAGCGAGCCGAACAGGTACAGCCAGTAGGCGAACATGTTCAGCCGCGGGAACGCCACGTCGGGCGCACCGATCTGCAACGGCATGATCCAGTTCGTGAACCCGGCGAACAGCGGGGTCGCGAACATCAGCAGCATCACGGTGCCGTGCATCGTGAACAGCTGGTTGTACTGCTCGTTCGAGATCATCTGGATGCCCGGCCGGGCCAGCTCGGCGCGCATGATCAGCGCCATCACTCCGCCGAACAGGAAGAACCCGAACGACGTCGACAGATAGAGCGTGCCGATCGTCTTGTGGTCGGTGGTCGTCAGCCACTTCACCACGACATTGCCGGGCTGTTTGCGCCGGACCGGCAGCTCGCTCTCGTACGAGTCCTCGGCTGCCTCGGCACCGTCCTGGGGTTCGTTGAGGATGCTCACCAGTCGTCCGTCTCCCGATGCTCGCCGTGCGCCCGCGCCACGTCAGTCATCCGCCATCCTCACCGTGCGAGGGCGGCCCCGACAGCCTGAGCGGCCGACGCGCGGCCGTCCGGATGACGGATGCACCCGGACGGAGCAGCGAAGCGGGGCACAGCACGGCCGGCCGCCCTGCCTCGTGCCGCGGGAGGCGAGGGGTCCGGCCGTCGTGGCCCTCCCCGGCCGCGGGAGCGGTGGACACCGCCGGAAGTGCCGCCCGCGAGAATCGGTCGCCGAAGGCCGTAACGCGCAGGGACCCCCACCGCGTGCAAGAGGTGACGTCGACCACGAGAGGACACACGGTGAGGGAAGCACCCGCGGACTACCTGGAGTTCGCAGTCGCCCGCAGCGGTCCGTTGTTCCGGACCGCCTGCCTGCTCACGGGCGACTGGCACCTCGCCGAGGACCTGGTGCAGGAGACCCTCGCCAAGATGTACCGGTCCTGGCGGCGGATCAACCGCGCGGAATCCCCCGTGGCGTACGCCAACACCGTGCTGGTGCGCACCTACATCTCCCAGCGTCGCCGCCGCAGCTCCACCGAGCGCCCCAGCGACCGGCTGCCCGACGCCGCCGGACCGGCACCGGACGCGGAACTGCGGATGGCCTTGCTGGACGGCCTGGCGCAGCTGACGGCCAAGGACCGCGCCGTGCTGGTGCTGCGCTACTGGGAGGACCGCTCGGTGGAGGAGACCGCCCGGGTACTGAAGCAGTCGCCGGGCGCCGTCCGGGCCCGGAGCATGCGCGCCCTGCAACGGCTGCGCGCCCTGCTGGGCACCGAGTTGGCCGACCTGACCGCATGAACGGCGCCGGCCGGCCTGACCGCACGGACAGGGCCGGCCGACCTGACCGTACGAGGCCGAGTCCGCCGCCCCGACCGGATGAGCCGACTCGGCCCGACCTGACCGTATGACGAGCGTGGCCCGACGGTGCTCGGCGCCGCGGCCGATCCCAGAAGAACGGAGACCCGCCATGTCCCTCGACGAGGAGTTCGAGGCCCGGGTGGCCCGCGCCATGAGCCGGGCCACGGTCGAGTTCCCGCCCCACTCCGCCGACCTGGTACGGCGTTCCGTCGGCCGGGGCCGACGTATGCGGCTGTTCGCCGCCGCCCGGATCACCGCCGCGGCTGCCGCGGTGGTCACCGCGGGAGGCGGCCTGCTGGCCACGGGCGCCCTCGGCGGCCAAGGCGACGGCACCACCGATCAGCTGCGGACCGCCACCCGGGGCCGTGCCACCGAGCAGCCGGCCCCCCGGGCGGCCTCGCCGGTCAGCGGCGAGGAGATGGTCCGCACACTCAAGAGCCTGCTGCCGCCGGGCGGTACCGTCTCCGCGGCCTCGGGCACGGGCACCCAGGACGGCGGCCCCGGCGTCCGGCCCGCGGCCGAGCTGACCTACACCACCGCGCGGGGTTCCTCCGGCATCGACATCACCCTCGCCCGGCTGGACCCCCGAATCCCCGGCGAACAGCAGGGCGACGGCGGCTGTCTGCCGGTGGAGGTGCGCCCCTACGACAAGTGCACCACCGAGAAGCTCCCCGGCGGGGCGGTGCTCAACACCACCAAGTCGTTCACCTACCCCAACGGCGACACCGGCCAGAAGCGCTGGTACGTGGTGCTCACCACCGCCGAAGGCGCCCAGCTGACGGTGCAGGAGTTCGGCGGAGGCGGCGAGAAGGCGTCGGCCGATGACACCGATCCGCCGCTGTCCATCGCCCAGCTGACCTCGATCGTGCGCAGCCCGGCGTGGGAGAAGGCGATCGCCGCGCTGCCGGCGCCGGAGCCGACTCCCACGACCGCCGCCTCCTCCGGCCGGCAGCACGCACCCGGCACACGGCTGAGCCAGGTACTGAAGGCACACCTGCCCCGGGGCGGGACCGTCTCCGACGAGAACGCCGCTGACGGGCTGGTGCAGCTCGTGTACGACGACGGCCACGGGAAGAACATGGTGGAGGTCGACGTGCAGTACGGCATGACCACCGACCTGGCCGGGCACATGGGGTGCGCCGGTGTCACCGGTCACTGCGAGGCCACGACGCTGGACGACGGCACCCGGGTCAAGAAGGTCCGGGGAACGTCGGAGAAGGGCGGCTCGGCCCAGGTGTGGCTGGTCGACACCCTGTACCCGGACGGCCGGCGGGTGGTGGCCCGGGAGGTCAACTCCTTCGCCGAGAGCGCCCCGGTGACCCGCTCCCGGCCCGCGCTGGGCATGGACCGGCTGCTGGGCATCGCGCTCGACAAGCGGTTCTTCACGGACTGAGCCGCCGGAGCCCGCGGGGTGGCGCCGACTCCGTTGACTCCGGCTGAACGGCCGTGCGACGGTGAGAACGCGCTCGTCCCGGGAAGCATGGGGAAACTGGAGGCAAACCGCTGTGCCCTTCGGAAACGACGACTCCCGCCCCGCCATGGACCGCAGCCTGACCCCGGATCAGCTGGAGTCGTTCGAGAAGGAGTTCGCGTCCCGTCCCGCGAACCGGCTGATGCAGAACGCGGTCACCCAGACCCCGGTGGACGATGTCGCCCTGGACCGGCGGATCCTCACCGGCATCGACCACTCGGTCTCCCACCACCTGGACGACTGGAAGGCCACCGACCAGAAGCAGAGCGGACGCTGCTGGATGTTCGCCGGGCTCAACCTGCTCCGGGTCGGCGCCGCGCGCGAACTGGGCGTGCGGGACTTCGAGTTCTCCCAGAACTACCTGCTCTGGTGGGACAAGTTCGAGCGTGCGAACCACTTCCTCGAGGCGGTCATCGACACCTCGGACCGGGAGGTGGACGACCGTACGGTCGCGCATCTGCTGGCGGACCCGATCGGTGACGGCGGCCAGTGGAACATGTTCGTGGCCCTGGTCGCCAAGCACGGCCTGGTACCGAAGTCGGCGATGCCGGAGACCGACAGCTCCTCCGCGACGAGGGCGATGAACCGCTCCCTGCAGACCCTGCTCCGCCAGGGGGCACGCGACCTGCGCGGGCTGGCCGGGGAGGGAGCCGGTGCCCAGCGGGAGCGCAAGCGGGAGGTACTGGCCGCCGTCCACCGGGTGCTCAGCATCCACCTCGGCACTCCGCCGCGGCGGTTCCTGTGGCAGTGGGAGGACAAGGACAAGCAGTTCCACCGCGACGGCTGGCTCACCCCGGCGGAGTTCGCCGCCTCGTACGTGCGGCTCCCGCTGGACGAGTACGTCTGCCTGGTGCACGACCCCCGCGAGTCGAGCCCGGTCGGCCGCACCTTCACCGTCGAGTACCTGGGCAACGTCGTGGACGCCCCGCCGGTGGTCTACCTGAACGTGCCGATGGAGCTGCTGAAGCGGCTGGCCATGGACACGATCGTCGGCGGGGAGCCGGTGTGGTTCGGCTGTGACGTCGCCAAGATGATGCGCGCGGACGCCGGCGTCTGGGACGCCGGGCTCTACGACTACGCCGCCGTCTACGACGCCCCCTTCACCATGGACAAGGCCGACCGGCTGCTGCACCACGACACGCAGATGACCCACGCGATGCTGTTCACCGGTGTCGACGTGGTGGACGGCGGCCCGCGCCGCTGGCGGGTGGAGAACAGCTGGGGTGAGGAGAAGGCCGACAAGGGCTTCTGGACCATGAACGACTCGTGGTTCGGCGAGCACGTCTTCGAGATCGCGGTCCGCCGCTCCGCCCTGCCCGCGGACCTGGCCACCGCCCTCGACCGCCCTCCGATCGTCCTCCCCGCCTGGGACCCGATGGGCGCTCTCGCCGGCTGAGGACGAGGAGCCACCCGGACGACCGCCCTGTCGGACGGGCGACGGTCAGCTGGGGAGAGCGAGGACGCCCAAGGCGTACCCCTGGTCGTCGACGACGGGGGAAACGTCCAGCGTCCGGATCCGCATGGCGGCTTCCGCGTCGTCGAGGATGGTCGCGGACGAGGTGAACGGGCCGCGGTCGAGCGGGATGTCCCGCACCCGGGTCCGGTCGGTGTACCAGTGGCCGCCGCGGTGCGCAGCGAGCTGCGCCCGGGTCACCAGACCCGTGCACCGGCCGTCCTCGTCCTGGAGCAGCAGATGCGCAACGCGGGCGCCGATGAGGACGGACAGGGCGACGTCGACCGTCATGTGCTCGTCCACCTGTGGCCCGGGGGCATGCATGACGTCACGGGCGGTCAGACCGGTGCTGTAGACCCTCCCGGTCGGGTGCGCGCGGGACGGGACCTGTCGGGGGCGGGACGACACCTGCGGGGAGCAGGACGGAAACGACGTCAAAGGCTTCTCCTCTTCGAGGACGACGGTGGTGTCTCTTCGCCGGGCGCGGTGGGGCCGGTGACAGATGGCCTGGACTGCCGGGACTCGACCTGACGAGTGTCGGGGAGTGCCTGCGGCAGTACGGAATCGCTCGGGGACTCGGAGGAAGGAGCCGAGTGGAAGCGAAAACGCGGCTGGGGCCCGCACCCCGAGAGTGCGGGCCCCAGCCACGTGATGCGCGAGCCCTGGGGCTCGCGACGATTCGCGTCGGTGTCAGGCGGGAACGATGTTCTCGGCCTGCGGGCCCTTCTGGCCCTGCGTGACGTCGAAGGTAACCTTCTGGCCTTCCTGAAGCTCGCGGAAGCCCTGGGTGGCGATGTTCGAGTAGTGGGCGAACACGTCAGCGCCGCCGCCGTCCTGCTCGATGAAGCCGAAGCCCTTTTCCGCGTTGAACCACTTCACGGTGCCAGATGCCATAGTTAATCTCCCTTGAGGGGCAGTGCCGGATTCCGCACTTTACGGAACCGAGTCGCCGCGATGATCACCCCTCCGGAAAAGAAACCGGAAAGCTTTGCAAAGAAACAAGTCTCTGGTAACCAAAACTGCAACTGCTATCACGCTAACACAGGTCGGGGAAAAAATGCAGGCACCTGGAAAGTGTCGCAGCACCCCTCGGCCGACCGAGAGGGGATTTCTGCACCGGCGGTACTAGATATTCAGCCCGCACTCAACCAGCTTACGGTGCATTTCCTCGTTCAGCCGCAGCGCGTCGCCGAGCCGCTCCTCCAGGGAGACGATGCGGCACGCGGCCTCGACGGGGGTCCCCTGGTCGACGAGTTCACGGACGCGGGCGGCGATGCGCAGCTGGCGGCGGGAGTAACGGCGATGTCCGCCTTCCGAGCGCAGCGGGGTGATCAGCTCGGCCTCGCCGACGGCCCGCAGGAAGCCCGGGGTGGTGCCGAGAACGTCGGCCGCCCGTCCCATGGTGTAGGCGGGATAGTCGTCGTCGTCGAGGTGGCCGGCGACGTGAGGGTTCTCGGCGGGCATAGCACCTTCGCTGGGGAGACGCGGCGAGGGATCCGGGCGGGCGCGACACCCGTGCACCGAAGAATCGGCACCCTCTGTTCTGGTGTCACAACCCTATCGCCGGCACACCCGGAGATGTGGAGTGCCCGGGACAGGTTTTCCCGCGTCTCCTGACACCAGCGCCCCTCCGGCGGGGCCCACCTCGGCGTGCCTTACCGGGCGACGACGCGACGACACGGCGATGCGGCGGGGCGCACCCCCACCCGCCGCGCGTTTGAACGCATGCCCAATGGTGACCTGTGCGGTGGAGAGCGGCCGTGCCGCGTGGGTTCGGACAGGCAGCCCGCATTCCGTGCGTCCGTCCCCCACTCTGCCGCTCGGCTGTCACAGGCCGTGCGGCAGGGCTCGTTCGGGCGGCAGTGCTCGGAGCGGACCGCGTCAGCCGGTCCTCGCGTTTTCCACCGCGGCCTTCAGCACCCGCCTGCCGTGGTCTTCAGCGCCCGTCCGCCTGCCGTCGGCCGGCAAGCCCGCGGCCCGGCCGGCTCACGATCAGCGTGCGTGCGCCGGAACCAGCGCCCTCGAGGCCGTCTTCTCGCCACCGGTCCCTGGAGCCCCACAACCCAGCGCCCCGTGCTCGCCGACACCCGGCGGGAGCGGGGCGCCGTGGCGTGTGGCGCGCGGTGGCACGGCTCCGCGCCCGGAGCGATTCCCGTTCGGTCGACAGCCGGGTGCTGGCTCATCAGGGGGTCCCGGCCACTGAATAGGGGTTGCCGATAGGGGTTTCCGATAGGGGTTGTCCATGAACTATTCCGCGGGTAGCTTTTTTCTCGGTTCTTCGTCTTATTTTCCGGTGCTTCGGCCACCGAGTCGCCGGCGGCCGCGGTATCCAACCTTATGCCGCTCCAAGTGATGTCTTCGGGCGCGATTAGGACCAAGGAGAAATCATGGCTCGTACGAAAACGTTCGCGCTGACCGCCGAAGAGCTCGAGAAGTTCGCTCGTGATGGCTACATCGGTCCTTTCGATCTCTACACCGAAGACGAGATGGAAGGGCATCTCAAGGCGCTCAGGCCGAAGCTGCTCAGGACCAAGACGTCCATATACAGCGAGGGGCAGACGGAATCCGGCAACACGAACCTGGCGGCCAGCTATGACCGCCATCTCGACGTCGACTTCCTCGCCGAGCACATCGCCAGGCCGGAGATCGTGGACAGGGTGTCGAGCATCCTCGGTCCGGACACCCTCTGCTGGCGTACCGAACTCTTCCCGAAGTACCCGGGTGACGAGGGAACGGACTGGCACCAGGCGGACAACTTCTCCAGCGTCGACGGGGCGAAGCACCCGCACATCGTGTGGCCGGAGGACGCGGAGTTCGGCGGCACCATAACGGCCTGGACCGCCTTCACGGAGGCATCGGTCAAGAATGGCTGCCTTCAGTTCATCCCGGGCACTCACACGTCGATGAACTATGACGAATCAAAGATCATGGAATACAACCCGGAGATCATCAACCAGGTGGAGAAGGACGGTGTGAAGCGCGGGCTCTTCGGTTACGACTACCGGCAGCTGCAGAAGGACCCGGACTGGAGCCCCGACGAGTCCAAGGCCGTCTCCCAGGTCATGCGCCAGGGGCAGTTCATCCTCTTCTGGTCGACGCTCATGCACGCATCTCATCCGCACAGCGGCGAAACCGATCAGATGCGGCTTGGCTTCGCCTCTCGCTACCTTCCGACACAGGTCCAGGTCTACCCGTACTCCGACGAGCTCCTGGAATTCGGAGCGCGGGCAAGCCTCAAGAAATATGGCTGTGTGCTGACGTCCGGCGAGGACCGCTACGGCCACAATCGCTTTGTTGAGACCACTGTCAATGGTTTCCGATTCCCCGTGCACTAGGAGAGATGGCAAATGAGCGAGACGGACAACCGAATGGCACCGGACACACTGCTGGCCTGGGTCGTCGACGAGTGCAAGCAGCTCGGTCTGCGGGTGACGGGCGGCGAGGACGACTTCTTCGAAGCCGGAGGCACGTCGCTCACCGCGGTGAAGCTGATCGAGCGGGCCGAACGAGAGTTCGGCGACGACTCGCTTCCCGCGGACGAACTGTTCACCGACAGCCGGCTCGTGGAGATCGTGGCCAGCATCCAGCGGAACGGCAAACACGCTGACGCGGTGTCGGACTAGAGGGTCGGCGTGGCGGCATCGGACGGCAAGTGGGTGATGACCCTCAAGGCGGCGGTGGCAGAGCCTGCCAGCACGTTGTTCTGCTTCCCTTACGCGGGTGGGAGCCCCGAGACGTTCCGTGGCTGGTGCGACGGGATCGCGGACGACATCGAGTTGTTGTGCGTGATATTGCCTGGCCGGGGACGCCGTCTCAAGGAAGCTCGCTACGACCGGTGGCAGCCCCTGGTGGACGACGTCTTCGAGGCACTGTCGCCGTACCTGAACCGCCGCCACGCCTTCTATGGTCACAGTTTCGGTGGACGGCTGGCGTACGAGCTGTCTCATCTGGCTTCGGCGGAGTACCCGGGAAGGACGAGCCGGCTGTTCGTCTCCGGCTGCCGGAGCCCGGACACGCCGCAGCGGCGGCCGTACATGCACCAGATGACGGAGAGTGACTTCCGGGGTGCGGTGGAGAAGATGGGTGGCACGCCGGCGGAGCTCTTCGAACACGAGAGGCTGCTGCGCCTGGTCCTGCCGACGGTGCGAAGCGAGATTCGGCTTGCCGAGATATGGGACCACCGCCACGCTTCTGGCGTAGATGTTCCCATCACTGCCCTGTACAGCCCGGATGATCCGATCGACGGCTGGGCGACGATGCGCGGCTGGCAGAAGTTCACCGAGCGGTCTTGCGAACTGATCGACGTTCCTGGCGGACATTTCTTCGTGGACAGCCACCCAGAGTACGTAACAAGAATCGTCAACACACGTCTGGGGAATGTGAATGGATAAGATTGCCCTTTCGAAAGAGGCTCTATCTATTCATCAGCGGATCAACAGGACTGATGCCGGCTATCCGGCGGAGAGCTTGAAGGAACTCTTCGAGGGTGTTGCCGGCCGTCGTCCGGACGCCGTCGCGGTCGTCCATCGGGAGCGCAGGCTCACGTACCGTGAGCTCAACGGCCTGGCGAACAGCCTGAGCGTGCGGCTCCGCGCGGCCGGGGTGAACCCCGGCCATGTCGTGGGGCTGAGCGTCAAGCGCTCGCCGGAGATGATCGTCGCGATGCTGGCGATCATCAAGTGCGGCGCCACGTACCTGCCGTTCGACCGCACCTGGCCGGATGAACGCCTCCACGGGATCTTCGGCCAGGCGGGCTGCGCAGCGCTGCTGACCGACGCGTCCGACGAGATGACGGTCCGTTTCGGGCGCATGCGGGTGGTGCCCGTCGACCTGTCCGCGCTGCACGAGGACGAGAAGAACCCTTCCCTGCGGGTCCAGCCGGACTCCATCGCCTACATCGTCTTCACGTCCGGATCCACAGGATCCCCCAAGGGCGTGCCGATCCGGCATCAGGGCGTCGTCCGCCTCGTTTCCCATGCCTGTTTCGTTGCCCTCGACGAGAACTCCGTCATTCCGCAGCTTGCGTCGATATTCTTCGATGCCGCGGTGTTCGAGATCTGGGGAGCGTTGCTGAACGGCGGGACATGCGTGCTCTACCCGTCGGACCACGTGCGGTTGTCGGAGCTGAAGCGGGTCGTACAGCAGAATGGCGTCACGGCCGTTTTCGTGACGACGGCGCTCTTCAATGTGATTGTGGATGAGGCCCCCGGCACGCTCGATAGCGTGCAGACCATTCTCACGGGTGGCGAGGCGCATTCCCTGCGGCATATCGAGCGGGCGCGCAAACATTACGGGGACGACAAGGTCGTCAGTGTCTACGGGCCGACCGAGTGTTCGGTCTTCGCCACGTATTACCCCGTGCGCGGTTCCGTCGAGGGTGAGCCCGCGTTGCCGATCGGCCTGCCCATCCAGAACACGACCCTGTACGTCGTCCGCGACGGTGCGCTGTGCGCCCCGGGCGAGGCCGGAGAGGTGTGCCTGGCGGGACCTGGTCTCTCGCCGGGCTATCTGGGAATGCATGAGCTGACGGCAGAGAAGTATGTCGAGTACGACATCGACGGCGAAAAGGTAAGGCTCTACCACACCGGCGACCGCGGGTATGTCCGGGAGGATGGCAATGTCGTCTTCCAGGGACGCCTGGACGACCAGGTGAAGGTCAATGGTTTCCGGATCGAGCTCGGAGAGATCGCGCACTTCATGAACGAGGTGCCGCACGTCAAGCAAAGCTACGTCACCACGAGTGAGAAGGAGTCCGGCGAGAAGGTCGTGGTGGCGTTCGTGGTGCCGGCCGACGAGGCGTGTACGCCCCAGGCGTGCCACGACCACCTCGTCAAGAAAGTTCCCAGCTACATGCTGCCCGGGGAAATCCATGTGTGCGACAGCCTGCCGCTGACGGGCTCGGGCAAGGTGGACCGAAGGGTGCTCCTGTCCCGACGGAATGACCAGGCGGCTGCTGAGTCGCAGTGACCGGTGCGGTGTTCGGGCACCGAGCGCACGTGCTTGACCTGCGGGAATCCTGAATGAAGACGACAGAAGGGCATGGATCCAGTGACAGCGACCGGGCTGAGCATCAAGGCGGCGAACCTCTGGCTTCCGCCAGGAAAAGAAGGCCCCGCTGAGGGTGAGCTGAACGCAGCCGATTTCGAACGCATCGGTGTCTCGGAACTGTATGTCGCTCCGGACGACATAGCGCCGCCGCAGATGGCTGTGCTGGCCGCGGGGAACGCTCTGGAGGCAAGCGGAATCGAGCCGGCTTCCATTGGCTGCGTGGTTCATTCCTTCAGTTACCACCAGGGCTTTGACATGTGGTCGCCGGCGCACTACATCGCTTATCAGGCCGGGATCATCGACGCGCTGCCCGTCAACGTTCAGCAACTCTGCAACGGTGGCGCCGTAGCGCTGCACCTCGCGGCGAAGTGGCTGGTCGCCACACCTGACGCGAGCGCGGCCCTCGTCACGACTGCCGACCGGTTCTGCCCTCCGGGATTCAACCGATGGGCGAGTGACGACGATGCGGCCTACTCGGACTCGGCGACCGCGGTCCTGCTCGGCCGGACCGGAGAGGGCAGCGACTTCCTCCACCTGCTTTCGCTGGAGATGCTGACGGACACCGAGTGGGAAGTCCAGATGCGCGGCGATGACGAGTTCACCTCCGTACCGCTGGGGCACGGCACTCCGATCGACCTCCGGCGCGCCAACAAGGTGTTCAGGGAATCCGGTGCGGCAGCGCGAATGGTCAAGATCGCCGTTCCGAAGCTGCACGACTTCGTCCTGCGGTCTCTGCGCGCAGCGAACATCGAACCCAAGGATCTCAGCTGCATCGCGCTACCGCGTCTCAGCCGGACGATGCGCGAGGGCATGTTCAAGCCCGCCATCAGCGAGGTCATCGGAGGAAACCCCCGCTACCTCGAATGCGGCACCGGGTGCCTCGGCGCCGGAGACCTCCTCGGGAACCTGGCGGACATCGAGGACAGCCTCAACCCGGGCGAATACGGGATGCTCATCCAGGGATCCGGCGGATACACCTTCACGTGTGCCGTGGTCCAGGCGCCCGTGAAGTAACGCGGAAACCGGGGAGATCATGGCCACGACGCCGAGTACATGGGATCCTGCGACATATCCCCTCTGGCACGGGACTGTTCCCACGTCAGCGATTCTCGACCAGCACGGACCCCAGGACATCTGGGTCAAGGGCGAGGGGTCCTGGCTGATCGACGCAGCGGGACATCGCGCCCTCGACGCCCGCGCGGGGGTCGGCAACATGATGCTCGGTTACGGCAGGACCGACATCGTGGAAGCGATGTGCCGTCAGGCACGCGAGCTGCCCTATGTCTGCATGGTCCGGTGGGAACTGCCGGCTCCTGTGGTCGTCGAACTGGCGCGGGCACTCACCGAGATCGCCCCTTCCGGCCTCAGCCGGGTGCGGTTCTGCCATACCGGCGGCGCAGCGGTCGAGAGCGCGATACTGATGGCCCGCTCCTATCACCGGAACACGGGTCGGCCGGACAAGCGTCTCATCGTAGGTCTGCGCGACAGTTACCACGGCAGCCCGATGGCAGCCATGGCGGCGAGCGGGCAGCGCATCATGCACTGGCTCTTCGGTCCGATGCCGGACGGCTTCTGCCACCTTCCGGAGCCGGCCGACGAAGCGGGTACGGAACTCGCGGAGCAACTGGACGCGCTGGGGCCGGAGCGCATCGCGGCGCTGATACTCGAGCCGGTCAAGGGACGGAACGGACAGCCACTCCCTGACCCGTACATTCGAGCCGCACGTGAATACTGCACGAAGAACAACATTCTCCTGATCTTCGATGAGGCGTTCACGGGGTTCGGGCGGATGGGGGAAATGTTCGCGGCCGACATATCCGGGGTCTCGCCGGACATCATGTGCCTTGCGAAGGGCATCACCGCCGGCTACGCGGCGCTCGGGGCGGTCCTGGCGAGCGACCGGATCCACCAGGCGTTCGACACCGGCAGCACCGTGTTCGCTCACGCGTCGACCACGGACGGCCACCCGGTGGCCTGCGCCGCGGCGCTCGCCGCGATCCGGGCGTACACATCGGAGGACCTGGTGGCCAACGGCCGGGCACTCGGCCGGCTCCTGTGCGACCGGCTGAACGGCCTGCTCGATGGGGTACCCGCGTTCGGGGGTGTCCGGGCTGTCGGCGCATATGTGGCGATCGACCTGGTGGATCACGACGGCAGTCCGCTCTCGATGCAGGACCGCCGGTACCTGGAGGCGGCGTGCCGGCGGGAAGGCGTGCTGGTCCACTACACGCCCGACACCGTCGTGCTGATGCCTCCCCTGACGATGACCACGGAGGAGGCGGAGTTCGCGGCGCGGAAATTCGCGAGCGTCGTGTCCGGTCTCCGGCCGGCCGTCGCCTAGGGAGTTTCCGCGAACAGGACAGTGGAGCGGCGCGGTCGGCTGCCGGAGGTGCACAGGCTGGTGGCTGACGCGTTCGACGAGGACGAGTGGCCCACGGTGATGCCGGCGAGGGTGGCCATTTCCTCACGGTGTGGGTGGATACGGCCCGCCCGCGTGATCAGCCGGAGCCGGTACCGGAACTGCCCGCCGCCTCACTCGCGGCACGGCGGTACTCCTCGTTGATGCGCTGAGCCTCCTCCAGCTGATCCTCAAGGATGACGATGCGGCAGGCGGCTTCGATCGGAGTGCCCCTGTCCACGAGCTCGCGGGCGCGGGCGGCGATCCGCAGTTGGTAGCGGGAGTACCGGCGATGTCCTCCCTCCGAGCGGAGGGGGGTGATCAGCCGAGCCTCGCCGATGGCTCGGAGGAAGCCCGGGGTGGCGCCGAGCATCTCGGCTGCCCGGCCCATCGTGTAGGCGGGGTAGTCGTCGTCGTCCAGACGATCACCAAGAGGGTTGTCCGCTGTCATGTCACCTCGCTGTGCAACGCGTCGAGGGGCCCTGGCGCCGTACGGCACCAGGGCCCCGAAGGAAATTCAACACCATCTGTCGGCCTTACTGCTGTGCCGACCTTCTGTTTCCGCTACCCGGCCCGACAGGGGGGAGCGGGGGATCGCAGCTGCGTGACCGGGGACCACCATCCATTCCGGGGTCTTGCGGTACCCGGGCCGAGTGCTTCTCGGGCCGGGCGATCCTGATGGCGTCTGCTCCTCCATTCCTCTCTGAACCAACCACTGTGGGAACCGGTACTGCTGTCGGCAGCTCCTCGACGTGCGAGCCGCCCAGTGCGGCTCCCAGTCTCGTCACCGTCCTGGGAACACTTTGGCTTCGAGGCTCGAGAGCCGCACTGACCTGCGAACTTCGTTTCATCCACCCGCCAGTTCGTGTCTGGCGGGTCGCGTTCGACCGTCTCTACGAGTTGAAGCGTAACCACGCCAGGGGCGAATGTCTACTCTGGCAAAGGCAGATTTCACCTTTCTGGGGGAGGAAGAAACCTGCCACCTGCGGCTTGGCCCTCGTGAGCCGTGAGCCGTGAGCCGTGAGCCGTGAGCCGTGAGCCGTGAGCCGTGAGCCGTCGGGCGTGGCGGCGTGGCGGCGTGCCGGCGTTCATGGACCGTGCGCGGTCTCAGCCACTTCGACCGGTGCGACGCCGTCTGCGCCCCGTTGCACGGCCAGAGTTTCCACGCGGATGACGACACAGCGATGGGGGCCTTGCCGACGCGCGTCGGCAAGGCCCCCACCGGGATCCTGAGGGCGGTTTCCCGCCCGTCCTCATACGTTCACGGGGCCGGCTCCGCCGAGCAGTGCCGACGCGGTCCCAAGCGCGGTCGGAACACCCATGGGCGCCGCCTCGGGGCCGTCGTGGCAGATGAACCCGAGGCGGGCCATGGCCCGGGTGACCTCGCCGGCGGTGAAGTCACGGCGGTCCTGGCGCGTGATGACCTGGCCCACCTGCTTGACGGGGTAGCGGCGGCGCCCGATGGTCACGGACTCTCCCGTGACGATCTCGGGCCTGACGCCCTTCATCGTGGCCAGCACCCCCGTCTTGGTCAGGTCGAACGGGTACCGGGCGATGACGCAGCGCATGATGCCTCCCAGGGGAGAAGTCGCGGGGGGAAGGAAACGGGGCTGTCCGCGGCGAGGCGGGTCAGCGGCAGAGGGGCGAGGCGGATCAGTGGCAGAGAGCGGGGACGCCCGCGACTCGGCCGTACTCACCGATGGCGCCGGGACCGGCGCCGGGCGAGGGCAGCGATCCTTCGAGGACGTCCCGCAGACGGATCCGGTCCGTGTACGTGGGACTGTCGCGGAGAACGGCGAGCCGGACCAGAGTGATCAAGTTTGTGCTCCGGTCGTCCCCGTCGCACACCGTCAGGTACTCGACACGGGCGCCCGCCATGACGGCCAGCGCCACCTCGACGGTCATGTCGTCCCACACCCGGGGCCCGTACGCTTCGATGTCGTCGGCCACGGTCACGGGGGCCGGGTCCGGCATGCGGTACTGCGTCTGGGGGGCGGGGTCCGGCATGGAGTACTGCGTCCGGATCGACGTCAAGGGGTGCCTCCTGCGGTAAGGGCTGGTCGGTTCGGTGACCGGGCGGTCCCGGGGAGACCGCGGTGCCCGGGCATCGGCCCGGGCACCGCGCCGGGCTCAGGCAGCCGATTCGTTGCCGGGCCGCAGCTGTGCCCTGCGACGCACCCCCGCGCCGACGGGTCGGCCCTGGCCGGTGCGGCCCCGGCGGCTCCGGGACGGCGAGGACGCGCGGCGGGGGCGTTCCACGACCGGCGCGGTGATGACCACCGGGACGCCGGAGGGAGCCTGGGCGCCGGTGATGCGGCTCAGTTCCGCCTCGCCCGAGCGCACCGGTGTGATGTGCGGGGTGATGCCGGCCGAAGCCATCAGCCGGCTCATGCCGCGGCGCTGGTCGGGCGTCACGAGGGTGACGACGCTGCCGGACTCGCCGGCGCGGGCCGTACGGCCGCCACGGTGCAGGTAGTCCTTGTGGTCGCTGGGCGGATCCACGTTGACGACCAGGTCGAGGCTGTCGACGTGGATGCCGCGGGCCGCGACGTTGGTGGCCACCAGGACCGTGACGTGACCGTCCTTGAACTGCGCCAGGGTCCGGGTGCGCTGCGGCTGGGACCTGCCACCGTGCAGGGCCGCGGCGCGGACACCGCTGTTCAGCAGGTGCTCGGTCAGCCGGTCCACGGCGTGCTTGGTGTCCAGGAACATGATGACCCGGCCGTCCCGGGCCGCGATCTCGGTGGTCGTGCGGTGCTTGTCCGCGTCGCGCACGTGGAGTACGTGGTGCTCCATCGTGGTGACGGCACCGGCCGACGGGTCGACGGAGTGCACCACCGGGTCGGTCAGGTAGCGGCGGACCAGCAGGTCGACGTTGCGGTCCAGGGTGGCTGAGAAGAGCAGTCGCTGGCCCTCGGGGCGCACCTGGTCGAGCAGGGCGGTGACCTGGGGCATGAAGCCCATGTCGGTCATCTGGTCGGCCTCGTCGAGAACCGTGATGCCGACGTCGGCGAGCAGGCAGTCGCCCCGGTCGATGAGGTCCTTGAGGCGACCGGGCGTCGCGACGACCACCTCCGCACCTCCGCGCAGCGCCCCGGCCTGCCTGCCGATGGACATGCCGCCGACGACGGTGGCGATCCGCAGGCGTACGGAGCGGGCGTAGGGCGCGAGCGCGTCGGTGACCTGCTGGGCCAGCTCACGGGTGGGGACGAGGACCAGGGCCAGCGGCCGGCGCGGCTCCGCGCGGCGGCCCGCCGTACGGGCCAGTACGGCGAGGCCGAAGGCGAGGGTCTTGCCCGACCCGGTGCGACCGCGGCCGAGTACGTCACGGCCGGCCAGCGAGTTCGGCAGGGTCGCCCCCTGGATCGGGAACGGTACGGTCACGCCTTCCTGGCCGAGCGTGGTCAGCAAGGGCGCCGGCATGCCGAGATCGGCGAACGACGCGACAGCGGGCAACGCCGGTGTGACCGTCTTCGGCAGCGCGAACTCGCCCTGCGGGGCCTGGCGGTTTCCGTAACCGCCGGAACGGCGCGGAGCGCCGGAGCGGCCTGCGGCGGAGCTTCCTCCGAAGCGGTCGTATGTGCGGGTCGTGCGTGCGCGAGTGGTGCGGGCGCGGTCCATGCGGAACCTTCCTCGACGTGGGCACGTATCAAGGAAATTCCGCAGCGAATTGAGCGGCGCAGAGAATCGCGAGAACGAGCCGGAAATGACAGGGTTGAACTACCCTGAAAATAAAGCGAGCCGGAGCCCGCACCCCAAGGTGCGGGCTCCGGCGGCGAAGTATGCGTCAGCGCCGGTGCGTCAGGCGGGAACGATGTTCTCGGCGGTCGGGCCCTTCTGCCCCTGCGCGATGTCGAACGACACCTTCTGGCCTTCCTGCAGCTCACGGAAGCCCTGGGCGGCGATGTTCGAGTAGTGGGCGAAGACGTCGGCGCCGCCGCCGTCCTGCTCGATGAAGCCGAAGCCCTTTTCCGCGTTGAACCACTTCACAGTGCCAGTAGCCATTTTATTTCTCCTTCGGAGACGGTGTCAGGAATGCCGCCCTGTGCGGATTCCGTGTCGCCGTGATGATCAGCCGTCGGAAAAATCTTCTGGCAACCACAACTGCAACTGACGTCGACAGTAGCACGCCGATATCGCCGCCGCCCGATAAGTAAATACGCCCCGCCTGTCGCCTCAGGAATATTCCTCGTGCGCCGCGTCGATTTCTTACGTTGCGACCACAGATATTGTCTCCCGGGCCGCGGTGTCGCCGCCGAGCGTCTCCGCTCACAGCGCTGTGACCTCCGACGACGGCTCGTCCACGGCCGCCGGAGTCCTCGGCGGACGAGATGCCGACGAAAACGGCGGAACCCCGGAAGCGAGACGAAGACCACATGGCGCCTCCACCGAACGATTTCGGTTCTCGTCACCCGCTCGTCCTCGGACGGCACCATGGGCATCATGAGGGTGAAGGCAGCCAACGGAGTCGTGGTCCGGGGGCCCTCCTAGCCGGCGCGAGCGGCGGTCCAGGTGATGTGCGGGGGCTCGACCCGTGCGCACAGGGGCCCGCCCTGCGCGTCGGTCAGGCCGAGGCGTCCGATCAGCAGCCCTTCGCGTGCGGCGGCGGCGAGTACGTCGGCGGGGATGACATCGAGCATGAGCTTGGCGCGGCGGAACATCGTGAAGGTGCCCGACTCGTCGACCGTGCCCCACGACAGGTAGATGAACCGTCGGCCCAGACGATCCTGCACGTAGGGCCCTTTGACCTCGGTGCCGGCCGGCGAGGCGCTCGTGGCGCACTCCAGGGTCCAGGTCGCGGACGGCGCGTCGCCGGGCTGGGGCTCGAGGAGTTCGGCCGGACGGTCGCGGCGTTGCACCGCGACGTGGATGTTGCCGTAGGCGGGCACTTTGCCGTCGACAGAGGCGGGACGAGTGAGGCCGGGCAGGTCGAAGGCGTCGATGCGGATGCGCATGACGGCCATCATCCCGCCCCTGGCGCAGTTGTTGCTTCAAGGTGGCCGAGGTCAGGCGGAGGTTGGCAAGATCCTGGCATGCAATTCGACGATCCTGGCAGCCTGTACGAGGTGTGCACCCAGCGGCTCGGTGAGAGGGCCGGTCGGCAGTTTGCTGCCATGGGCCGCCGCGGCTTTCGGCTGATCCGCTCAACCGAAAGGTCCCGGGCAACCGGTCAATGTCGGCTTGGGGGTCCTGCCCTCCTCGAACCGGAGACCCTCTGGCCCGAACACAACGGTGTTCCGCTGTCCCTGCACGCCGTACTGGACACGGATGCTCTCGCTAGCTGGCTGGGCACGGAACTGCCCGTACGACCTGGCCTGCTCAACTTCTTCTACCTGGATCCAGACCTGCCGTACGAGGAGTACCGCAAACTGGACGTGTCCGAACCCGGGGTATGCCGCGTCATCCCCGCCGACCCGACACAGGCAGTCATGGTGACAGCCCCCGAACCAGCGAGAAGCTACGCGGCGATGCCGGTCCACGCGGCTGAGGTGACCATGCTCCCGGACTGCTGGGACGTCGAGGACGATGACGTGGAGTTCGACAGGGGCCAACACTGGGGAGCGGCATCGCTGATCCTCAGCGAGATGGGAGATCTCGATGGAAACACCGCCGGCAGTCACTGCGCCTTCGGTTGGCCGGACACCTCGTACACGCTGAAGGTGTCGTCTCGCGACGCCGACGGCGCAGCCGTCCATCTACTCCAGCTTGCCGAGGACACCGAACTCGGATGGGGTTGGGGTGACGCCGGAACGTTGTATTTCACGATCCCGGCCAGAGCGCTCGCGGCCGGCGACTTCCGCAAGGCAGTGGCACAGGTCCTCTGCTGTTGACGCGCACGGCAGAAGATTCGCGGGAGCCGCATCCGCCGCAAAAACCCGTCCGGCCGTGCAGCCGAAGCGCGACCTGTATGACCATGCCCATATCGGACTGGACAACAAACAGCCTCAGGCCACTGGCCTTGCTGTCCGCCCTGAAGGGCACGGCTGGGGCACGAGCTCGAATTAGCCGCCGCTCCGCTCGATGCGCAGATGGATCGGCCCGCGCAGCACGGGGCTGCGCCGGTACGGTGGCGGGTCGGCGATCAGGCTGGGCCGGTCGAGGCGGCGTACCAGCTCGCTCAGCGCGATCTGGGCTTCCCGTCGGGCCAGCGGGCCGCCGAAGCACAGGTGGATGCCGCTGCCGAAGCCGAGGTGCTGGTTGTCCTGCCGGTCGGGGTCGAAGCGGTCGGGATCGTGGAAGCGATCCGGATCGCGGCTGCCCGCGGCCAGCATCAGCATGATCTGCGAGCCTTGGGGAATGACGGTGTCGGCGACGGTGATGTCGCTGTACGCCGCCCGCCAGGGAATGATGTGCACGGGCGGCTCGTAGCGCAGCAGTTCCTCGACCAGCGGCACGATCAGATCCGGTTCGTGGCGTAGTCGTTGCAGCACCTGAGGGTTGCGCAGCAGAGTCAGCATGCCGTTGGTGATGAGGTTGACGGTGGTCTCGTGGCCGGCGATCAGCAGCAGGTTGGCGGTGCTGATGATCTCCTCGTCGGTCATCCGTCCGTCCGGCCCGTCGTCGTTGGCGAGGCGGGACAACAGGTCGTCGCCCGGGCGGCCGTGGCGTTGTTCCAGCAACCCGCCGAGGTACTGGCGCAGTTCGCCGCGGGCCCGTACGCCGTTGTCGAGTTTTTCCCTGGGGTCGGTCCTGGGGTCGTAGTCGATCGAGTCGATGATGTCGTTCACCCACAGACGGAACCTCGGTTCGTCCTCGCGGGGCACGCCGAGCAGGTGGCAGATCACGGTGACGGGGAACGGGTAGGCGAGGTCGTCGACGATGTCGATCTGCTCCTTGTCCGCGAAGTCGTCGATCAGGCGGCCGACCGTGGCGGTCAGGTCGGGTTCCAGGCCGGTCACCAGCCCGGGGGTGTGCGGGGGGCCGAAGTGGCGCATCGCCATCCGCCGCAGCCGGTCGTGGTCGGGCGGGTCGAGGTTGATGAAGGGCGGCGTGGTCGTTCCCTCGACCGAGGGCATCGGATGCGACAGATGGCGGACGTCGGAGCTCAGGTGCGGATTGTGCAGGACGTCCGTGAGCTCGCGGTACGTGCTGATGACGTAGCTGCCGTCCTCCTGCCGGGCCACCGGTGTCCTGCGCAGCTCGGCGTAGAGGGGGTACGGGTCGGGCCGGGAGGAGTAGTCGAGGATCCGGTGCAGCATGTCGGGTGACTCGGCCGTGGTCATCTCGCTCTCCCTCCTACCGGCGGTACTGCGCGGCCGTGACCCGCCGCTCGCCGGGGTCGTGTCCGGTGACGACCACGGTGGCGCCCTGGGCGAGCAGGGAGGGGCCGGGGAAGTCGACGGGCTGGTCGGGCATGGGGCAGGGCGGCGGGAAGGGCGCGGCCGTCTCGATGAGACGGCGGTAGTGGTCCAGCCACTTCGCGTTGTTGAAGCTCACCGCGGCGGTGACCCGGCCCCGGTAGCCGTAGGCGGCGACGAAGCGGTGGTCGGGCACCGATCCCTGGGTGACGACCACCTCGTCGGCGAAGGTCGGCACGCCGACGGACTTGATGTTGACGCCGAACTGGATCGACCAGAACAGCGGGACGGACAGGTGGGGCCAGCGGTCCGCCTGGCCGTTGACCATGTTGTGGGCCGCGACCCGGGCCTGCTCCACGGCGTTGGCCCAGTGCTCCAGCGAGATGAGCCGGTATTCGTAGATCGGGTTCGGGCAGCGTGCCACGTCCCCGGCGACGAAGATGTCGTCGGTGATCAGGCCGTTGAGGTCCATGGCGCGGCAGCCCGTGTCGCAGGCGATGCCCCAGACCCCCGCCGCCAGTCCCGAGCCGCGCAGCCACTCGGTGTTGCGGATGCCGCCGAGTGCCACCACCGCCACGTCGGCGTCGAGCGTGCTGCCGTCGTCGAAGTGGGCGCGGCGGAGCCGCCCCTGTGCGTCGCCCTCCAGCTGGGTGACCTTGACACCGCACCGCAGGTCGACACCGTGGGCGCGCTGCATGTCCGATGCCACCTCGCCGATCATGGCGCCGAGCGCGCCGACCAGCGGGGCCGGCGCGAGTTCGGCGACGGTCACCGGGATGTCCCGCTCGCGGCAGATGGAGGCGATCTCGGAGCCGGTGAATCCGGCACCGATGACCAGCACGCGGGAGGGTCCGGCGGCGAGGGCCCGCTGCAGACCTTCGGCGTGCTCACGGGTACGTACGACGAACACTCCGTCCAGGGCCGCCTCGGACTCGACGAACCAGGGCCGGGCCCGTACCCCGGTGGAGATCAGCACCCGGTCGAAGGGGATCTCGCGTCCGTCGGCGAGACGCACGTGGTTGGTGGCCAGGTCCAGCCCGTCGGCGGGCACGCCCAGCAGCCACTCCGCGTCGATGTCACGCCGGCGCGGCAGCACGGTGCCGTCGGCGGGCACCCACCCCGTCAGCACCTGCTTGGACAGGGGAGGCCGGTCGTAGGGCTCGCCCAGCTCGTCACCGATCATGGTCAACGATCCGGTGAACCCCTCGTCGCGCAGGGACTCCGCGGCCCGCAGTCCCGCCAGGGACGCCCCGACGATCACGATGCGGCCCTCGCGCTTGAACGCTCGCAGGTTGTCGGCGCTGGTCATGGCCTCGTTGCCTCCACCGGTACGTCCCGCCCCTCCGGCCGCTCCTCCAGCCGGTCGACCAGGATCGCCTGGACCGGGCAGGCCGCCGCGGCGCGCAGCACCCGGTCGCGCTGGGCGTCGTCAGGGTTCGAGGCGTACATCAGCGCTTCCTCGCCGTGCATCCGGAACGCGTCAGGAGCCAGGAACGCGCACTGCGCATACCCTTCACAGCGGGAAAGATCAACGACAACTCTCATCCCGACCTCCACAGGGACTGCGAGGCGCGGACCCCGAAGCCGCCGCCCTTCCGGCGTGCGAAGTGCGGGAGGGCCGGAGAGAAAGGGGTTCGGCCGTTGCCTGCCCACCTCGGCGAACTGGGAGGTGGCACACCGCGCTTGTCGGGTCTCCGCAGAAGGAATCGGCCATCACCCACGAGGCGACCGGCGTCCGTGGGACCGCCTGGAAATCCTGCTGTTTGGCCCGATCAGCCTATGCCGCGCACGCATCACCCGCACCCCGAGCCAACGCCCTCCGGGTCGGCGACCACCTGCTGGAGCGGCTGGTCTGAGCCTGCGCCGGGGCCGGACCCCGACCGGGCGAAAATTCTCCGCCGGGCAGCGCAACGCACTCCACCATGGCATGCCGCCGTCCCTCCCCGGTGCTTGTCTGATGCCAGGACCTCCGGGCTGCGGACCCGGCAGAACCGGCCACGCAGTGGAGGAGCAGGACATCGTGAGTTCCACCGTGAGTTCGACCGAGGGGACATCCCAGGGCGTGATCCCCGCCCACCTGCTGCGCGGGCAGAAGGCACTCGTGACCGGCGCGAACTCCGGGATCGGCAGGGCGACGGCCGTGGCTCTGGGCCGGGCGGGGGCCGATGTCGTGGTCAACTATGTGGCCGGCGGCGAGGAGGCCGAGGAGGTGGTCGAGGAGATCGCCGCCCTCGGTGTCCGGGCGGCCGCCTACGAGGCGGACGTCTCCGACGAGCAGCAGGTCGTCGCCATGATGGACCGGATGGTCCGGGAGTTCGGCACGATCGACATCCTGGTCGCCAACGCGGGCCTCCAGCGGGACGCCCCGTTCACGGACATGACCCTCGCCCAGTGGCAGAAGGTCCTGGACGTCAATCTCACCGGGCAGTTCCTGTGCGCCCGTGAGGCGACGAAGGAGTTCCTGCGCCGCGGTGTCGTGCCCGAGGTGTCGCGCGCGGCCGGGAAGATCATCTGCATGAGCTCGGTGCACCAGATCATCCCGTGGGCCGGGCACGTCAATTACGCCTCCTCCAAGGGCGGGGTGCAGATGATGATGGAGACCCTGGCCCAGGAACTCGCCCCGAAGAAGATCCGCGTGAACGCGATCGCCCCCGGGGCCATCAGGACCCCCATCAACCGCAGCGCCTGGGAGACCCCTCAGGCCCGGGAGGACCTGCTGCGGCTGATCCCCTACGACCGCATCGGCGACCCCGAGGACATCGGCTACGCGGCCGTGGGCCTCGCCTCCGACCTCATGGACTACGTCGTCGGCACCACCCTCTACGTCGACGGCGGGATGACGCTCTTCCCGGGCTTCGCCACCGGCGGCTGACCACTGCGGCTGACCACTGGCGGCTGACCTCGTCCCGGCGGTCGCCCTGCTGTACTGGCTGGACACCCACGGCGAGCTGGGAGCGCCTCACCGACGCCGACCTGTGGCGCGGCAGCTCCGGTGACGAGGGCTGAACCTCGGCCCGACTACTTCTTGTCGAGCGCCTCGTTCAGGGTGATGGCCGAGTCGATGAGGGCGAGATGGGTGAACGCCTGGGGGAAGTTGCCGAGCTGACGGCCCGTCGGGTCGATCTCCTCGGCGTACAGGCCCAGGTGGTTGGCATACCCCATCATCTTCTCGAACACCAGCCTCGCCCGGTCGGTCCGTCCCGCGCGTGCCAGGGCGTCGACGTACATGAACGTGCACAGCGAGAAGGTGCCCTCCGAGCCGCGCAGGCCGTCGGGCGAGGCATCGGGGTTGTAGCGGTAGACCAAGCTGTCGCTGACCAGTTCCTCCTCCATGGCGTCCAGGGTCGCCGCCCACATCGGGTCCCCGGGAGTGAGGAACCCGACCGTCGCCATGCGCAACAGCGAGGAGTCCAGGACCTCACTGCCGTAGTGCTGGACGAAGGCCCGCCGGTCCCTGCTCCACCCTTCGGCCATGACCTGCTCGTAGACGGCGTCCCGCTCGGTCTGCCAGCGTCCGGCCGCGGACGGCCACCCCTTCGCCTGGGCGAGTCGCAACGCGCGGTCGAACGCCACCCACGACATCACCCGGCCGTACGTGAAGTCCTGGCGACCGCCGCGGGTCTCCCAGATTCCCTCCTCCGCCTGGTCCCAGTGGTCGGCCAGCCAGTCCAGGTCCGTCCGCAGCGAGGTCCAGCCCTCGTGCCCGACCTCGAAACCGTGCCGGTGCGCGAAGTAGATGCTGTCCAGCGCCTCGCCGTAGATGTCCAGCTGGAGCTGGGTGGCGGCGCCGTTGCCGATCCGCACCGGGGCGGAACCCGCATAGCCCTCCCAGTGGTCGAGGATCAGCTCGCTCAGGTCGGAGGCGCCGTCGACCTTGTACATGATGTTGAGCGGGCCCGCGTTCCCGTCCCCGCCGGCCCCCTCCCTGACCCGGTCGCCCAGCCAGGCGATGAACGCCCTGGCCTCCTCCGTGAAGCCCAGTCCCAGCAGGGCGTACACGGAGAAGGAGGCATCCCGGATCCAGGTGAAGCGGTAGTCCCAGTTGCGCTCGCCGCCCAGCTGCTCCGGGAGGGCCGCCGTCGGAGCGGCCACCACGGCGCCGCTGGGGGCGAAGGTCATGAGCTTGAGCGTGATCGCGGAACGCTCCACCACCTCCCGCCAGCGCCCGGTGTAGCGGGACTGGGCCAGCCAGGAGCGCCAGAACGCCGCCGCCTCCTCGAATAGCCGTTCGTGTTCGGCGCGGCGGATCTCCCTGGGCGGCCCCTCGGCGCCCATCTCCAGAATCAGCCCGCGCTGCTGGCCCGCCTCCAGGGTCAGCGAAACCTGGAGGTCGGCATCCCGGTCCGTGAGAACGTCGGCGATCCGGTCGTCCTCCGGCTCCCGGACGGGGTGCACGGTGAGTTCCGTGCCGTCCTCCGCGACGAAGACCGCTCCGTGCGGGGTGGTGTGCAACTGGTGTTTGCTGCGCCCGTAGTCGAACCGTGGGGCGACCTCCACATCGAACCTCATGGTGCCGCGTACACAGCGGACCAGGCGGACCAGGCGGTGACGGTGCGTGGCCGTCGTACCGGTCACGGGCATGAAGTCGACGACCTCACCGGCGCCCGCCTCGGTCATGAACCGGGTCACCAGGATCGCTGTGTCGGGCAGGTACAGCTGCTTGGTCGCATGGGTCGGGTGCGCCGGCCGAACCGAGCAGTGTCCGCCCTTCTCCTGGTCCAGAAGCGCCCCGAACACACTCGGCGAGTCGAACCGCGGGGAGCAGAACCAGTCGATCACTCCCTCGGTGGTCACCAGCGCCGCGGTCTGCAGATCACCGATCAGCCCGTGGTTCTCGATCAGCGGGTAGTCGTCCATCGGGGCGCCCCTTCCGGTGTGCGATTCACCCGAATGCCCCCTCGATCAGGCTATGCCGGAGCTCCGGCTCCGGCTCGTCGTGCCCTACCCCCGCGACCCCGTCGCTCCGGCACGGCGAGCGGCGCGGTGCCACGGCGCCGCTGCAGACGCGGGGTGCGGGGCGAGCAGTCCGACGGTCACCTCGGTGAGTGCGGACGGCATGACCATACGGAGGTGGATCAGATCCATCCGGACCTGTTGTGGGCCCGGACCGACGCGGTCACGGACGGCACCGGGCCGGGCGGGACAGCCGCGGGTCCCTCGTCACGGGTTGTGCCACTCGGTCGGCCGGGAGCGGTCACCGCTCCGGCGCGGACACCGCCCGCACCACAGCCGCCAGAACCTCCGCCGGGCTCTCCGAGTCGTTGACGTCGATGGTGACGCCCGGTTCGTCGGCGTGCAGCGGATCCAGCGTCGCGTACTGGGAGTCGAGCAGCCCCGGCGGCATGAAATGGCCCCTGCGCCGTGTCATGCGCTGCGCGGCCACCTCACGGTCGAGGGCCAGATACACGAACCACACGTTCGCTGCCGCACGGCGGAACTGGTCGCGATACGCGCGCTTGAGCGCGGAACAGGCGGCAACACCTCCGTGTCCACTCGACCCGGTGGTCCGGATCCACTCCGTGACCGCCGCCAGCCAGGACCGCCGGTCAGCGTCGTCCAACGGGTGTCCGGACGCCATCTTGACGCGGTTCGACGCGGAGTGGAGGTCGTCCCCCTCCAGGAACGGCACACCGAGCAGGTCCGCGAGCCGGACGCCCACGGTGGACTTGCCGGACCCGGACACACCCATCACGATCACCACGCGCGAACCGCCGACCACTTCGGCCAACGGTCCTCCCGGAACTGGCAGCGGAATGAGTTACTCCACTATCGCTCGCACTCCCCGGTCCAGACAGCCGAGGCCCCCGAGAACCGGCCCCCGCGGCCATCCCGCCCGCTCATCGAATGCCGAGACGTCGATGTCTGAACGCGGGGTGCCTTCGACCTGAGGCAGGGAGTGCCCCTGTAGTACCCACGGTGGACCTGTCGGCCGGTCCCTACTGCGTTTTCCCAGTGCGATGACCACGGTCAGGTCCGCCCCGGCGCTCGGCGGCTGCAGTAGCGGGGATCGTCGGCAGGCGCACGACGACACGACGGGCCGGTCCCGGAGAGCCTGGACGGACAGTCGGCACCAGATGTGGAGTGCCGTTGCTACTTTCCTGTATCGAGTGGGCCGTCTGGCCTTCCGGCGACGCTGGTACGTCGCCCTGGTGCGGGCGGCCGTCCTGGCCGCCGTCGGGTTGGGCGCCCTCAACGCCCCGGGCGCCTCCGACGAGGAGTTCTCCATGCCGGGCATCGAGTCCCAGAAGGCGTTCGACCTGCTGGAGGAGCGCTTCCCGGGGACCACGGCCGACGGTGCGACCGCCCGTGTCGTCTTCGTCGCGCCGAGCGGTGAGAAGGTGACCGTGAGCGGGCACAGGCGGGCCGTCGAGAAGGCCGTCGCCGAGCCGGCCGACGGCACGCAGGTGGCGAGTGCCGCCGACCCGTTCCGGGCGAAGGCGGTCAGCAAGGACGGTACGACGGCTTAAGCGACCGTCACCTACAAGGTCGAGGCCAACGACCTCACCGACGCCAGCACGACCCGTTGGAGCAGGCCAGGCCGGGTGGTCGGGATGAGGACGCGGGTGGTGACCAGCTCCGGGTCGGCGCAGATGGCGGCGGTGGCGGCGAGGCCGTCCGTGCCTTCCGACGGAGCCGAGGCGGTGGGTCTGACCTGCGGCCGCAACCTTTCTGACCTGCGTTGATCTGTCGCGCCGACGGTGTTGCGTGGACCCGGACGCCCTGCTGAGTCAAGCGCAGAGCCCGTTCCGTTTTCGTCGGGGATGCCTTCGCTCGTGCACACGCCTTCCGGTGTCGTGCGCCCCCATGACGGGGTCGGCTCTCGTGCTTCCTCGGAACAATGCTCGACTCAGCTCACTTGCCGGCTTCCGGGCCGTACCACTGGAGCGCCTGGCCGGTGACGGCGGCGATGCACTCGAAGTCCCGGTCGCGATGCAGGAGGGTCAGTCCCTGCAGCTCGGCCGTGGCGGCCACCACCAGGTCGACGGCTCCGGCGCTGCGGTGCTGTCCACGCTGCGTGAGAATCTCCTGGACCTGCCAGGCGCGGTCGTAGGCGCGATCGTCGACCGGTACCCAGCCGAAGAGCACACGCATGTCCTCGATGCCCTGTGTGCGGTCGGCGGCGGACCGCATGCTGTAGAAGAACTCCAGCTCGGTGATGGGACAGGTGGCGATCAGCCCGGCTGCTGCCGCCTGGTCCCATCCGTACTGCTCGGCATCGCCACGCAGCAGCCGGGCGAGTGCGCTGGTGTCGATGAGGAATTGCGCGGCGTTCACCGGCGGTAGTTCCCCTTGTCCTCGAAGAGGTCCAGGTCGAAGGCGCCCTCCTCCGCCGCGGCGCGCAGGCGGGTGAGCGCCAGAGCGCGCCGCCGGTTCTCGAGGACCTCGCGGAGAGCGGTGTTGACCGTCTCTTTCTTGGTGCTGGTGCCGAGGGCCTTGGCCACGTCTGCCACCAGCTGGTCGTCGAGGTCGATCACGGTTCGACTCACACCGTCCACCTCCTGCGTGGATATCGCAAACGCCATCAATGATATCTCAAGCGATACATGACCAGGTGGTCGACCTGGACAGAATGGTCAGCCGGCGTCGCGCTTCCGTGACCAACGACCACGACGTTCTTCGGTGTAACCACGGACAGCGGCTACCTGACACCGTCGCGGGCAGGCCGCACAAGGGCGCTGAAGAGGACCTGCTGCACCGGGGTCTCATGTGCGGTGTCGTCGCCCTTCGCCAAGAGAACGGCACGCTGATGGCTTTGGCTCGTGTCGTGCCATGGCCCCGCGCGCCAAGGGGCGTGCCAGGCGGCGCAGTTGAGGAGAGGGTTGGTGGCGACCGGATACGCCGAGGGGCTCCGTGCCCTCCGCGTGCCCTATCTCGAGTCGTGTCCGGAGCGCGAGGGGTGATAAAAGGTCTGGACAACAAGAAAACCCCAGGCTGCTGACCTGGGGTTTCAATGAGCCGGAGCGCACCGCCGGTGTCGCCGAGGGCGACGGCGATACTCATCGCCTGCGTGGCGGCGTAGAGCGGCCCGAAGGGCTGCGCATGCCGACCACGAGCATGCTCCGCCCCGAGGCGGGCACCGACCGCATGCGCCTGCGAAAGGTATTCCCGCGCCGTGTCCGGCGAGGCGCCACCCCGGGACGCGGCCACAGCAGCGTTCGTGACGAGCTGCCCGTACACCGACAGCCGGTCTGGATCGTGCTCGGACATCTTCGGCTCGATCCGGTTGGCCTGAGCCGCAGCGAGCGCAAACCCCTGCGCGGTCCGCCCGTCGCGGAGATTCACCCACGCCGTGGTGGCGGCCAGGTGGGCATCCCGCAGGTCGTCGCTGGCCTGCACGGCGATCTGTCGGCCGTAGGTGAGCGCCGCATAGGCCAGGTCCCGTGAACCCCACACGTTCGCGGCCATACCGGCAGTCTGGAAGACATCGGCCAGGACGCCGGCCGCGGCCTCCCGCTCGTCGGCGTCCGCAGCGTCGTATCGGGCGCGAGCTTCGGGCAGCAAGGCGCCGATCAGCGCACCGAGCTCGGTGTAGCGGCCCGCCCAATAGGCCGCGTCAGCACGCCGAACGACACCGCGGAGTTCTTCGACGGTGCCCGGCTCAGTGCCGGTGGGGATGCCGATCGCGGCATCGTGGGTGGCAGCGGACAGCGCGCGCAGTGCTGCACGCTCGTCGCGGTCCATGGATCGACGCGGCGCCTGCTGGCCGAGGAGCACGGCGATGTCCGTCCCAAGCGCAGAGGCAATGGACAGAAGCGAAGGAAGGGAAGCGGTGCCGCCCCGCTCCAGTTTCCGCACAACACCCACAGAGACGTTGGCCGCTTCAGCCAACTGCTCCTGCGTCATGGCACCGCGCAGCGTCTTGAGCCGTTCAGCGGTGCTGTACTCGGACCACTGCATCGCAGCAACTCCTCCCCGACCGACCAGGCACGGACCGTACCCACTGCTTTACGACGGGCAACACCCATGGGTACCGTCGGCACGGTGAGTTGGCTGGAAGTCACTGCTAGACGGAAAGTGTGGCGCTCACTCCAAGCAATGCCTCAAGATCGGCCACCGTGGCGGCTTCATCCGTCGCCAGGACGGTAGTGACGCCCAGGGCCTCGGCAGGTGGCAGGTTTCGAGGGTGGTCGTCGACGAACACGCACGCCTGCCCAGGAAGCCCGAGACGCTTCAACGTCAGCTCATAGATGGCAGGCTCGGGTTTTGCCATGCGGACCTGCTCCGAGATGACGCGCACATCGAAAAGGTCCCAAATCCCAGCATGCTCGTACGGGTTGAAGGGGTCCGTGCCGAAACTGTTCGACAGGAGAGCGAGACGGTACCCCGCGCTCTTGGCAGCTCGTGCGAGCGCGACCATGCGCCGAGCTGGGGGCACCGCGGCCCAGGCGCGCCCCATCAGGTTGTCCGGTGCGACATGTGCACCGAGAAGGGCTGCGGTGCGCTTGTTCCACTCCTCCTGGCCGATCTCACCGATCTCCAGTGCCGTGTAGAGCCGTCGGCCTTCAGGGTCGTCGTTCAGGGTGGCGCGCCACGCTTCCGGGGGAAGCCCTTCCGACTCGCACCAGGCGCGGTGCACGGCGAGCGGATCGGCGGTCAGCACCCCGGCGAAGTCCAGGATGAGCCCTTGCTTGGCTTGGCGGTCCGCGGTGTCCACGGGCTGCGGCATGCTGCGTGCTCCCTCTCGCTCGGCCTCACGAAGACGCTACCGCGCGACGGGCGCACGGATGCTGTACAAGCCGCAGGACTTGTACGGCGCGCGGGCCGCTTCGGGTGTCGTGCAGAAGGGCGCACTCAACACTGCCGGAGTCCGGCATGGTCGCCCCTGCTGAGTGGTCCTATTACCGACGGAGTCCGGCCGGACGGAAAAGCGGTACCCGCAACGACTCGGGATCAAGGCCAAGTGCCGGCGGGACTACAACCTGAGCGGGATGGGGAGGAGTCTGGGCTTCGTCCCGGACGGCGAGGTCCGAGGGCGGGGCCGTGACGGCGAGATCCTGATGGATGGTGGTTAGACCTTGCCCATCCGGACCTGTTCACGGAAATGGAGAGCGATGCGCTCCTAGTGGTGACGGTCGACCATGGAGTGTTCGCCGATCTGCGCGGCCTCGCTGACACAGCCGACGCGGAGGAATCCCGCGCCCAGGAAAGCCGGCTGGATGGCGGATCTCGTCGAGCTCGCATACACACCCCAGCTGGTTCATCAGATCCGGGACCTCACAGACACGGCAGAGCGTCAGCACCAGCGGGCGGCTCTGACCGGCCTGCGCAAGGTGTCCCCCAAATGCGTCTCGCCATGTGAGGCGATCAAGGATGGCTCGCCGAAATTGGCGCTCGCGCGCCCCTTGAGAGGTCGCTTGGCCTCGACTTAGGGCACGCGGAGGGCACGCCGCCCTCAAAATGGTCTAGACGACAAGTGAACCCCAGGTCGGCGACCTGGGGTTTCTTTTGGAGCGGGTGACGAGAATCGAACTCGCGCTCTCAGCTTGGGAAGCTGATGTTCTACCATTAAACTACACCCGCGTATGTCAGGACATGGTCTCCGCAGATCCCTGGCCCGGACGCTTGCTCACTGTACATCATCGCCGACCCCGGGTGCCGGGACCCCGGAGGTTTGAGGCTGTTTCAGGGTGGGATCCGACTGCGGGTGGCTGGAGTTGGGGCGTACCGTGGAGGCCGGAGTGCCGCCTGGAGAGTCCTCTCTTTGATCCCGTAATGTGGCATTTGTCGTCCGGGCAGAATCGCCGGACGAGGCTCTTGGGGAAGGGACTTGAGGGACTTGAGTGACTTGATGGAACGCACCGTCGTCCGTTGCGCGGACGGGCACGTCTTCAGCACCGCTTCGTTCCCGATGCAGCAGGCCGGGCGGCTCGGCCCCGGCCGGCTCGTGCGGTGTCCGCGATGCGCCCGGCTCCGCAGTGCGGTGCCCGTGGTCATGGAGAAGCGGTAAACGGGAAGGTCAGCAGACCGGCTGTAGCCGGAGCGTGACAGCGGGCGCGCGGAGCCGTTGCGATTGTCAGGGCTCCGCGCGCCTTGCGTATCCTCGCTACGTGCTTCTCTCAGACAAGGACATCCGGGCCGAGATCGACGCCGGGCGGGTACGGATCGATCCCTATGACGAATCCATGGTGCAGCCGTCGAGCATCGACGTGCGGCTGGACCGGTATTTCCGGGTGTTCGAGAATCACCGGTACCCGCACATCGACCCCTCCGTCGAGCAGGCCGATCTGACCCGGCTGGTCGAGCCCGAGGGCGACGAGCCGTTCATCCTGCACCCCGGGGAGTTCGTGCTCGCCTCCACCTACGAGGTCATCACGCTGCCCGACGATCTCGCCTCGCGGCTCGAGGGGAAGAGCTCGCTCGGTCGGCTCGGACTGGTCACCCACTCCACCGCCGGGTTCATCGACCCCGGCTTCAGCGGACACGTCACCCTTGAGCTGTCCAACCTCGCCACGCTCCCCATCAAGCTGTGGCCGGGCATGAAGATCGGACAGCTGTGCATGTTCCGGCTGACCTCGCCCGCCGAGTCCCCGTACGGCAGTGAGCGGTACGGCTCCCGGTACCAGGGGCAGCGCGGGCCGACCGCCTCGCGGTCCTATCTCAATTTCCATCGGACCCAGGTGTGAGGGCTACGACGACATGAGCGACGCAGACGTGCGGGAGAACCTGACCTACGAGCGGTTCGGGCTCGCCATCCGGGAGCTGGCGCAGACCATCGCCGACGACGGCTACGAGCCCGACATCGTGCTGAGCATCGCGCGTGGCGGGGTGTTCGTCGCCGGCGGCCTCGCCTATGCCCTTGATTGCAAGAACATCCACCTGGTGAACGTGGAGTTCTACACCGGCGTCGGGACCACCCTGGAAATGCCGGTCATGCTCGCGCCCGTGCCGAACGTGATCGACTTCTCCGACAAGAAGGTGCTGATCACCGACGACGTCGCGGACACCGGCAAGACCCTGAAGCTCGTCCGTGACTTCTGCCTCGACACCGTCGCCGAGGTGCGCTCCGCGGTGGTCTACGAGAAGTCCCACTCCCTCGTGAAGTGCGAGTACGTGTGGAAGCGGACCGATGACTGGATCAACTTCCCGTGGAGTGTCGAGCCGCCCGTGGTGCAGCGGGCCGGACAGGTTCTCGACGCCTAGCCCCACGGCACGCACAGGGGAAAGGGCCCCCGGCGGCCGACTGCCGGGGGCCCTTTCCGTGCGCGAGGCTGCTCAGAACGTGCCGAGCTTCACTATCGACAGCAGCGCCACCAGCTGGATCGCCGCCGCGCCCAGCGCCTTCGGCCAGGGCAGGTCGTGCGAGCGGGAGACCATCAGGGTCAGCAGGGCGCCCGCGCCGATCCAGGTGGCCCAGCCGAGGATCTGCACGAAGCCGGCGTCGCCGCCGAAGAACATGGCGAAGACCAGACGGGGCGTGTCCGTGAGGGCCGTGATCAGCATGGACAGGCCCACCGTGGGCTGCCAGGCGCCGTCACCGCCGAGCTGGCGGGCCAGGGTGTGGGTGACCACGCCCAGGACGAACAGGCCCAGCACCATCGCGACCGCGGCGAACAGCACCATCGGCACCGTGGTGGAGAACGAGGAGTCGATCGCGTCCTTGCGGGCGTCGTCGAAGCCGAAGACGGCCAGCAGGCCGTAGAGGAAGGTCACGACGAGGGCCGGGACCCACATCGTGTAGTCCCGCATGCGCAGGAACGTCTGGTCGGGGGAGAGGATGATCCCCTTCAGCAGTTCCTTCCAGTGCAGGGGCGGCCCGACCGGTCCGGCGGGCGCGGCGGCCGAGCCGGAGTGATAGGTCGCGCCCTGGGTGTAGCCGGCCGCCTCGTCGACCGAGAACGCCTGCGTGTGCCCCGGGTTGTTGGCCGCGTACGGGTCGTGCCCGGCCGGTCCGGGATCCGCGTAACCGCCGTCGCCGAAGTACTCCGGTCCGTCGTCGGCCGGCCCCGGGTAGCCGTACTGCTGTCTCTGCTGCGGGTACGAGGGCTGCTGTCCCTGCTGCGGGTACGACGGCTGTGGCGCCGACGGGTAGCCGTACGAGGGGCCCGACGGGCGCGACCGCCCGTGCGAGGGCTGACCGTACGGCGCTCCCCCGGGCTGCGCGTGCCCCCCGGGCTGCGCGTGCCCCCCGGGCTGCGCGTGTCCCCCGGGCTGAGCGGGGCCGTTTCCGCGCCCGTGCCCGTACGGCGCTCCCTGGGGCGCCTGCTGTCCTTGGGGGGTGCGGTTGTCCCGGCCCCCGCGTCCGATCCTGAATCCAGCCACGTCATCGAACGTACCTGGTGCCGGCGGCCGACGGGCCGGGCCCGGTGGTCCGGGCCCGGCTTTGCGGCCGACCTGTGACATCCCCTAAGGGACCGTCAGGCCCGGCACCGGGGGTTCCTCGGGGTTCCGGGGGCGCCAGGGCCTCAGGGGGTTTCCCCGGGGGAGCAGGGTCCTCAGGGGTTCCTTCCGGGTCTGCCGCGCTCCGTCCCGGGTGTGACCCGGTCCGTCCCGGGTGTGACCCGGTCCGTCTCGGGTCTGCCGCGCTCTGTCTCGGGTCTGTCCCGGCCGTTTCGGTCTGCCGCGGCCGTCTCGGTCCGTCCCGGGCTGAACCGGCCCGTCCCGGTCCGGGGCCGTCTCAGTCCGCGAGGACCCCGCCGAACTGCGGGGTGCCGCTGGTGGAGACGCCCACGGTGGTCACGCCGAAGGCGCGCGAACCCGTCGTACAGGTTCGCCCGGGCGTGCTGTCGTACCGGTTCGCCGGGGCGTGCTGTCGTACCGGTTCGCCCGGGCGTGCTGTCGTACCGGTTCGCCGGGGAGCGGCTTCGTACTCGGCCTGTTGGCGTACGCCGTTCCGACCGCCTTCTGAGGCCGGCCGGGGGGCATGGTCCAGGATGGGTCCATGAGCGTAGTGAAGATCAACGTGCTGACCGTCCCCGCCGAGCAGCGGGAGACGCTGGAGAAGCGGTTCGCCGCGCGGGCCCACGCGGTGGAGAACTCCGACGGCTTCGAGTGGTTCGAGCTGCTGCGTCCCGTCGAGGGCACCGACCAGTACCTCGTGTACACGCGCTGGCGGGACGAGGAGTCCTTCCAGGCGTGGATGGAGGGCCCGATGAAGTCCGCGCACCAGGGTGGCGGCGAGGGAGGCGAGCGCCCGAAGCCGGCGGCCTCCGGCTCCACCCTGTGGTCCTTCGACGTGGTGCAGCAGGCGGCGCCGAAGGGCGCCTAGCCCGGAAGTATGAGACTGCGGCGCCCCGTTGCCGCGTATCCGGCGGCGCCCCGTTGCCGCGTACACGGCGGCGCCCCCTGGCACGTACACGGCGGCGCCACCGTGTCACGTACACGATGGCGCTCCCCTGTCACGTGAACGACGGCGCCCCCTGCCTGTGCGGGTCAGGGGGCGCCGTCGGGTCTTTCAGTGAGCGGTTACTTCGCGGGTTCGGGTTCCGGTTCGCTCTCGGTCCGGGGTTCGCCCGCCGGGTCGAGCGGGGTCCGGACGGAGTCGAGCAGCAGCTGGGCGACGTCGACGACCTGGATGGACTCCTTCGCCTGGCCTTCGTTCTTCTTGCCGTTGACGGAGTCGGTGAGCATGACCAGGCAGAAGGGGCAGGCGGTGGAGACGATGTCGGGGTTGAGGGCGAGGGCCTCGTCGACGCGCTCGTTGTTGATGCGCTTGCCGATGCGCTCTTCCATCCACATCCGGGCGCCGCCGGCGCCGCAGCAGAAGCCGCGTTCCTTGTGGCGGTGCATCTCCTCGTTCCTGAGGCCCGGGACCTTGCCGATGATCTCGCGCGGGGGCGTGTAGATCTTGTTGTGGCGGCCCAGGTAGCAGGGGTCGTGGTAGGTGATGATGCCCTCGACGGGGGTGACGGGGATCAGCTTGCCCTCGTCGACGAGGTGCTGGAGCAGCTGGGTGTGGTGAATGACCTCGTAGTCGCCGCCGAGCTGCGGGTACTCGTTGCCGAGGGTGTTCAGGCAGTGCGGGCAGGTCGCGACGATCTTCTTCGCGGACTTCGGCTTCGCGGACTCGGGAACGACCTTGCCCTCGTCGTCGGTCTCCTCGCCGAAGGCCATGTTCAGCGCGGCGACGTTCTCCATGCCGAGTTCCTGGAACAGGGGCTCGTTGCCCAGGCGGCGGGCGGAGTCGCCGGTGCACTTCTCGTCGCCGCCCATGATCGCGAACTTGACGCCCGCGATGTGCAGGAGTTCGGCGAATGCCTTGGTGGTCTTCTTGGCGCGGTCCTCCAGGGCGCCGGCGCAGCCGACCCAGTACAGGTAGTCGACCTCGGTGAGGTCCTCGATGTCACGGCCGACGACCGGGATGTCGAAGTCGACCTCCTTGGTCCACTCCAGGCGCTGCTTCTTGGCCAGGCCCCAGGGGTTGCCCTTCTTCTCCAGGTTCTTGAGCATCGTGCCCGCCTCGGAGGGGAACGCGGACTCGATCATGACCTGGTAGCGGCGCATGTCGACGATGTGGTCGATGTGCTCGATGTCGACCGGGCACTGCTCGACGCAGGC